>NZ_JBIWAG010000003.1:0-595603 GCF_044759965.1 Curtobacterium sp. NPDC098951 | reverse complement strand
CCCCAACGAGCGTAAAACCGTGGCGTGTCGCCCCCCGCTCGCCCCCCCCGTGGCCCGCCGCCCCGGGTTTTGGGGGCCCCCCCCCCCCCCCGGGGGGGGGGGGGGCGGGCCGGGGGCCCCCCCCCCGCGCCTCCAGTGCGTCAGCCGACGCGACGCGTCGCGTCAGCCCTCGATGCGGTAGCCGAGTCCGCGGACCGTCACCAGGATCTCCGGGGCGCTCGGGACGCGCTCGATCTTCGACCGGATGCGCTTGATGTGCACGTCGAGGGTCTTGGTGTCGCCGAAGTAGTCCGACCCCCACACCCGGTCGATGAGCTGCCCGCGGGTGAGCACGCGCCCGGCATTGCGGAGGAGCAGCTCGAGGAGCTCGAACTCCTTGAGCGGCATCGGCGTCTCCGAGCCGTCCACCGCCACGGTGTGCCGTTCGACGTCCATCCGGATGCCCCCGACCTGCAGGATGCCACTGTCCGCCGGGTCGTCCTCGGTGCGGCGCCGCAGCACGGCACGGATGCGGGCGAGGAGCTCGCGGGTCGAGTACGGCTTCGTCACGTAGTCGTCGGCGCCGAGCTCCAGCCCGACGACGATGTCCACCTCGGAGTCCTTCGCGGTGAGCATGATGATGGGGATGTTCGACCGGGTCCGGATCTGGCGGCAGACCTCGGTGCCGGACAGCCCCGGCAGCATCAGGTCGAGCAGCACCAGGTCGGGGTTCTCCGCGTCGAACTTCGACAGCGCGGTCACGCCGTCCGCAGCGACGGAGGTGTCGTACCCCTCGCGCTGCAGCAGGAACTCCAGGGGCTCGCTCAGGGCCGGCTCGTCGTCGACGATGAGGATCTTGGTCACGATGGCTGCTCTTCCAGTTGCTCTTCGAGTGCTGTGGTCAGTTCGGGGTCCGCCTCGGGCAGGCGGATGGTGAAGGTCGAGCCCTTGCCGGGCTGCGACCAGACGCGCACGTCCCCGCCGTGGTTGCCGACGACGTGCTTCACGATGGCGAGGCCGAGCCCTGTGCCGCCCGTGGCACGGGAGCGGGCGGGGTCGACCCGGTAGAACCGCTCGAACACCCGGTCGAGGTCCGCCTCGGGGATGCCGACGCCCTGGTCGGTGACCGCGATCTCGACGAACCCCTTGGTCGACCGGACGCCGACGCCGACGCGGGTGTGGTCCGGCGAGTACTTGACCGCGTTGGCGATGAGGTTCGACACCGCGATCTGCAGCAGGGCGGGGTCGCCCATCACGCGCAGCTTCGACTTCTTCGCCCGGACGAGTTCGATGTCCCGTGCGCGGGCGACGATCTCGTTGGCGTCGACCGCGGCCTGCACGATGCGGTCGATCGACGTCTCCTCGCTGTTCTCGAGCGTGTCGACGGACTGCAGGCGGGACAGCTCGATGATGTCCTTCGTCAGGGCGGCCAGCCGTTCCGACTCGGTGACGAGCTGCGCGGCGAACTTCCGGACGTGCTGCGGTTCGTCGGCCGCGGCGACGAGGGTCTCGGAGAGCAGCCCGATCGCGCCGATCGGGGTCTTCAGCTCGTGCGAGATGTTCGCGACGAAGTCCCGTCGGACCTCGTCGATGCGGCGGGTCTCGGTGAGGTCGTCGGCGGTGACGAGCACGTAGCGGTTGCCGAGCTGCGCCGCGCGGAAGCTGAGGTAGCCGATCTGGTCGCTGTTCCGACGCGGGAGCTCGAGGTCCTCGGCGCTCATCTCACCGCTCCGGCGCACCCGGTCGACGAGGTCGACGAGTTCCCGGTGCACGAGCTTGCGCCGCACGACCAGCCCGACGGTGAGCGCCTGCGGCGACGCCGCGACGACCGTGTTCGAGGGGTCGACCACCACGGCCGGGTTGTGCATCGTGGCGATGACCGCGGCGACGCCGTCGGGCAGGGTGCGTTCCGCCACGTCGGCAGCACGAGCCGTGCGCTCGGCGGTGATGATCAGCACCACGACGCCCGCTCCGAAGACCCCGCCGAGGAGCATCGACAGTGGCACCAGCCACGCGTTGTCCATGCCGTCAGTGTAGGGATGGTCACACGCGGTTCCGACCCCGTTCACCCGCGTCCGGCGTGGTTCCCGGTCCGGATCGCGAAGCGTTCAGCCGGACGTCACCGTTCGTTCACCTGACCTGACGACACTCGACCGGTACGCAGAGAGAGGTACTCCCCCATGCGCGAAGTCTTCCAGCAGGAACTCCAGGACGTCCAGGAGCGACTGACCGAGATCGCCGGGCTCGTCGAGTCCGCCATCACCCGAGCCACGCAGTCGTTCAGCGAGTCCGACGTGGCCCTCGCCGAGGAGGTGATCGCCGACGACGCCAAGATCGACGAGGCGGCGAACAGCCTCGACGAGATCGCGATCGACATCCTCGCCCGTCAGGCCCCCGTCGCCCGTGACCTGCGCGTCGTCGTCACCGCCCTGCGCGTCAGCTCGTCGCTCGAGCGCATGGGCGACATGGCCGAGCACATCGCCCAGCTCACCCGCCAGCGCTTCCCCGAGAAGGTCGTCCCGAAGGGCCTCCGCGGCACCTTCAAGAAGATGGGCCAGCTCGACGTCGCGATGGCGCAGAAGCTCACGCGCCTGCTCGCCACCGAGGACATCGCCCTCGCCGGGGAGATCCGCGACGAGGACGACGCCATCGACGAGCTGCACGCGAGCGTGTTCGACTTCGTGCTCGGCGAGACCTGGAAGGGCGCGCCGATCGACACGGTCGACGCCACCCTCGCCTCGCGCTACCACGAGCGGTTCGCCGACCACGCGGTGTCGATCGCCAAGAAGGTCGAGTACCTGGCGACGGGTGACTGGGCCGGCGCGTCCTCGGTGACGGTGTCGCCCGCCTGACCCGACGCTGCGGCGTCACCGAGCCGGACGGACCACACGGTCCGCCCGGCTCGCTGCGTTCCGCCGGCTCGCCGCGTTCCGCCGGCCCGATGCGTTCCGCTCGCTCGCTGCGTTCCGCTCGCTCGCTGCGTTCTGCGAGGATCGAGGCATGGCACAGGTCGCGATCGTCGTCAACGGGATGCCCGGTTCGGGCAAGAGCACGATCGGGGCGGCGCTGGCCGAGGTGCTCGGCTGCCCGTTCCTGTCGAAGGACCGGATCAAGGAGCCCCTCGCCGACCTCGTCGGCCCGATGATCGCCTCGCGTCCGCTCGGCGGCATCGCGATGGACACGATGTGGTCGATGGCGGACGCGGTCGAGAACGGGGTCGTCCTCGACGCCGTCTGGCTGCCCTCGCGTGACCGTGCCCTCCTGGAGGCGCGGCTCGCCTCCGCCGGGTCACCGCGCGCCGTCGAGGTGTGGTGCGACACCGACCGCGCCACCGCCGAGGAGCGGCTGCGGGACCGCTACGACCCGGGCACCGTGCCGGTGCGCCACGAGGTGCACGGTGACCTCGCCGGCGTGCTCGCGTTCTGGGACGAGCACGGCGCCACGGCCGGGCCGGTCGGGCTGCCCGGCGTCCCCGTGGTCCGCGTGGACACGACGAAGCCGTACGACGTCGGCGCACTGGTGCAGGAGATCGCGTCGCACTTCGTGTGAGCGGACGAGACGACGAGCGCCCCGCCCGGTGACCAGGCGGGGCGCTCGGACGCACTGCTACTTCTTGGCGCCCTGGGCGGCCACCGCCGCAGCACCTGCCGCGGCGGCCTCGGGGTCGAGGTAGTACGCCGGCTTCGTCGGACGGAAGTCGTCGTCGAGCTCGTACACGAGCGGGATGCCCGTCGGGATGTTGAGGCCCGCGATGTCCTCGTCGGAGATGCCGTCGAGGTGCTTCACGAGCGCGCGGAGCGAGTTGCCGTGCGCCGTGACGAGGACGGTGCCGCCGTCGGCGAGGTCCTTCGTGATGTCCGACTCCCAGTAGGGCAGCAGGCGCTCGATCACGAGCTTCAGCGACTCGGTGCGGGGCAGCTGGTCGCCGAGGTCGGCGTAGCGGCGGTCCCCGAACTGCGACCACTCGGCGTCGTCGGCGATGGGGGGCGGCGGCACGTCGAACGAGCGGCGCCACTCCATGAACTGCTGCTCGCCGTACTGCTCGAGCGTCTGGGCCTTGTCCTTGCCCTGCAGGTCGCCGTAGTGGCGCTCGTTGAGGCGCCAGTCGCGCTTCACGGGCAGCCACGCCAGGTCGGCCTGGAGCAGCGCGATGTCCGCCGTCTGGATCGCACGGGTGAGGAGCGAGGTGTACAGGACGTCGGGGACGATGCCGGACTCGGCGATGAGGTCGCCGGCGCGCTTCGCCTCCTTCTCGCCCAGCTCGCTGAGCCGGACGTCGACCCAACCGGTGAACAGGTTCTTCTGGTTCCAGTCACTGTTGCCGTGACGGAGCAGGACGAGCGTGGAGGTCATGCCCCGAGTCTACCGAGCGCCGTGCGCCCGTTCCGCGGCCCCGTACCCTGGTGGGCATGCCCATCGGGAACGTGACGCGCGGGACGACCGGGTACAACCGGCTCCGCCGCGTCGACCGGTGGATCGCCACGCTGCCGGCCCTCCGCCGGAGCACGGACCCGCTCGTCGCGGACGTCGGGTACGGGGCGTCGCCGACGACGACCCTCGAGCTCCGGGACCGCCTGGCCGCCGTCCGCCCCGACGTCGAGGTCACCGGCATCGAGATCGAACCGGCCCGGGTGGCGCTCGCGAACGCCGGCACCCGGGACGGCGTGACGTTCCGGCTCGGCGGCTTCGAGACGCCGACGCCCGGGGGCCGCCGCCCCGCCGTGATCCGGGCCTTCAACGTGCTGCGGCAGTACGACGAGTCCCAGGTCGAGGCGTCCTGGCGGCTCATGCAGGACCGGCTGCAGCCCGGCGGCGCACTGGTCGAGGGGACCTGCAACGAGGTCGGACGGGTGGCGTCCTGGGTAACGCTCGACGACGTCGCGCCGCAGACCTTCACGGTGTCGCTCCGCCTCGCCGGACTCGACGTGCCCTCGGTCGTGGCCGAGCGGCTGCCGAAGGCCCTCATCCACCGGAACGTGCCGGGTGAGCGGGTGCACGCGTTCCTCGGCGACCTCGACCTGGCGTGGGCGGTCGCCGCGCCGCTCGGCACGTACGGCCCCCGGCAGCGGTGGATCGCGGCCGTCCGGGGCATGCGGGACCGGGGGTGGCCGGTGCTGCACGGGGTGACGCGGTGGCGACTCGGGGAGCTCAGCGTGCCCTGGGCCGCGGTGGCCCCGGCCTGACCGCCCGGCGCAGCCGCACTGCCGCGCGGCCGCGGCCGATGCCCGCGCTGCCGAGACTCGGCCGGGCGGACAGTTTCGCGGCCCAGGCCGCGCGAACGTGTCCGCGGAGCCGAGACTCGGCGCGGCCCGCCGCGGTCTGCGAGCCGCCGCTAGGAGCGGCGGACGGCGCCGAGCCGGGGCAGCCGCGGCACGTCCGCGGTGGCGCCGGCGCCCGGGGGCACGATGACCTCCTGCGTCGCGGCCACGACCACGTCGTCGGCGGTGAGCGTCAGCGTGGCCGCCGGGTCGAGGGAGCGCTTCACGACCGCGAGCGCGATCGGCCCCAACTCGTGGTGGATGCCCGACGCGCTCACGCGCCCGACCTCCTTCTCGCCGGCGACGACCGGCGTCCCCGGGGCCGGCAGCACGCCGTCGGACCCGTCGAGGTGCAGCATCACGACCCGGCGCGGCGGGTGGCCGAGGTTGTGGACCTTGGCGACGGTCTCCTGCCCCCGGTAGCAGCCCTTCGACAGGTGCACGGCGGAGCGGAGCCAGTCGAGCTCGTGCGGGATCGTGCGCTCGTCGACGTCGGCGAGCGAGGGGCGCCAGGCGGCGATCCGCAGGGCCTCGTACGCGAGGAGCCCCGCGACGGGTCCGTCGGACGCGGCGATCCGGTCGGCGGTGCCGGGGGTGACCACGGCGATGCGGAGGGTCCAGTCGGAGGCGGGGTGCGCCTCCTGGACGGCGTAGCCCCACCCGCCGGGCGTGACCGACGCCCACGGGTCGACCCACTCGACGAGCGGGGTCTCGGGCAGCTCGGTCGGCGCGAACGGCGCGGTGTCGCCGAACCACCCGATCGTCGCGAACTCGGCGGAGCGGTCGGCGACCTCGACGCGCAGCATGAACCGCATCGAGTCGAGCCAGGCGGCGAGCGGCCGAGCGTCTGCGGGCTCGGTCAGCAGCCACGCCACCGAGCCATCGTCGACGACGCGTGCCGCGTGCTCGACGCGACCGGACTGGTCGAGGACGAGCGTCTCGGTGCTCGCCCCGACGGCCAGGCCGGTCAGCAGCTGCGACGTGATCGAGTTGAGCCAGGACAGGCGGTCCGGACCGGTCACGGTCACCACGCCGAGGCCGAGCTCGACGACGGCGCGACCACGGGCCAGCAACCGCTGCTCGCCGAGCGGGTTGCCGAAGTGCGCGGCGGGGCCCGCGTCCGTCGCCACGAAGCCGGCGCGACCGGCGAAGGCGGACATCAGTCGACCTTCGCGAGCTGCCCCGAGGCGTGCGAGGTCAGCTCCTTGCCGAGCGCGGCGATGTCCCACGCCCAGAAGAGCTTGCCCTCGACCAGACCGTAGAGCCGGGTCGCCGCGGAGTAGTCCTTGGCGTTCGGCGAGCGCATCACGGCGTCGGTGGCGAGGTCGATCCGGCCCTTGCGGACCCGTCCCACGTAGAGCTCGTTGACGCCGGTGGGGTGGATGATCGCCGCCTCGACGTCGAACCCGTCGGTGGTGTTCCGCAGTGCCTCGACGCTCTCGACGGTGCCGAACGGCGTCGGCCCCTCGCCGAGGAGCATCGCCGGACCGCGGTCACCGGGCTCGGACGGACGGTCGATCCGCCAGTAGCCCATCTCGGCCGCGAGCGGGGTGCGCTCGTCGTCGAGCAGCCACGTCGTCGACGAGTAGTTGAGGTACGGCAGTCCGTCGTGGCTGAAGCTCACCCGCTGGCCGAACTCGTACTTCCGGGGCTCGGCTTCGTCGCCGACCGGGTACTCGACCACGCCGGTGCCCTCCCAGACGCCGACGAGCCACGACAGCGGGACGAGTTCGGGCGCGAGACCTTCGGGCAGTTCGATCAACGCTGACCCTTGAACAGCTTCACGACGACGGTCACCGAGACGAACGCGATCGCGAGCGACGCGAGGCCGAGCAGGCCCACGTAGAAGAGCTCGAGCGCAAGCAGCGAATCCATGCCCCGAGTCTACGCGGCACGCCTGACGACGCCAGCCGTCGGGCGGCGGGTCACCGGGTCAGCAGCAGGACCGCGGTGACGAGCACGACGACGAAGGCCCCCGACGACGCGATGCTGATCCGCTCGACCAGCCCGTCCTTCGTCGCGGTGATGAGCTGCAGCACGAAGCTGACCAGCACGCACAGCACGAACACGAGGAGCAGCCAGGCGAACGAGTCCTTCTCGGTCAGCGTGAGCACGAGCACGGCCCCGACGATCGCGAGCAGCCAGACCGGCAGGACGGACGTCAGCCGGAGGCGGCGCTGGTCGGTGGGCTGCACGGGCTCGGTCACGCGCCCCATCATGACAGGACCGCCGCGGGAACGCCCGTCCCGACCGTCCGGCCGGGAAGGGGGCTTCCCGAGCATCACTAGGATGTGTGCACGACTCCCCCACGCCCTGGAGGTCATGTGGCCCAGCTCCTGGTACTCACCTCAGCCGCGCCCGGCGACGTCCTGCCGAGCCTCGGTCTGCTGAGCCACCGGATCCGCCACGTCCCCGCCGAGGCCGCCCAGCTCGTCAACGCCCCGCAGAGCGACCTCATGTTCGTGGACGCCCGGACGGACCTGGCGAGCGCCAAGGCCCTCTGCAAGATCCTCGCGACGAGCGGCTCGACCACGCCGATCATCCTGGTCGTCACCGAGGGCGGCCTGACCGCGGTCAACAGCGAGTGGAACGTCGACGACGTCGTGCTCGAGACCGCGGGCCCCGCCGAGGTCGACGCCCGCATCCGCCTGACCGCCGGTCGCGCCTCGAAGAACCAGACCGGGTCGAAGATCCAGGCGTCCGGTGTCGTCATCGACGAGGCGAGCTACTCGGCCAAGGTGCGCGGCCGGCCGCTCGACCTGACGTTCAAGGAGTTCGAGCTCCTGCGCTTCTTCGCCACGCACCCGTCGCGGGTGTTCACCCGCGAGCAGCTCCTCAGCGAGGTGTGGGGGTACGACTACTTCGGCGGCACCCGCACGGTCGACGTGCACGTGCGACGGCTCCGCGCGAAGCTCGGGGACCTCGAGTCCCTGATCGGCACGGTGCGCAACGTCGGCTACCGCTTCAACGTCTACGACGACGAGGCCGACCGGCTCGCGGGCCAGTAGTGGTCGACCTCTCGCGCTTCGCCGTCCCGGGTGAGGCACCGCCGTTCTCCGACCAGACCCTGGTCGACGTGCGCGCCGGTCGCGCGAGCGTGCTCGGCGACGAGCGCGGGGTCGCCGTGGTGCGCGACGGCGAGCTGGAGCTCGTGGTCGCCCAGGAGGCACGGGGGCACGGCCTCGGCACCGCCCTCGTCCGGCAGGCGCTCGCCCCGGGCGGCGGGGCCGCGGCGCCCCGGCTCGCGTGGGCACACGGGGACCACCCCGCCGCGCGGGCGCTCGCGTCGCGATTCGGCTGGACGGCGGTCCGGACGCTCCTGCAGCTCCGTGCACCGATCGCGTCGGTCGCCCCGGACCCGGCGGTGCCCGACGGCTACACCCTGTCGGCGTTCCGCGCGGGCGACCCGGGCGACGAGGCCGACTGGCTCGCGCTCAACGCCGCCGCGTTCGCCCACCACCCGGAACAGGGCCGGATGACGCTCGAGGACCTGCGCGCCCGCGAGGCGGACGACTGGTTCTCGGGCGAGGACCTGCTCCTGCTCCGCGACGACTCCGGCGCCCTGGCGGGGTCGTGCTGGCTCAAGGTCGAGGACGGCATCGGTGAGTTCTACGCCGTCGCCGTCCGCCCCGACATGCAGGGACAGCGGCTCGGCGGCGTCCTGATGCGCGCGGGAACCGCTCGTCTGACCGGTCGTGGGCTCACCGCCGCCGCGCTCTACGTCGAGGGCGACAACGAACCGGCGCTCGCGCTCTACCGGCGGTCCGGCTTCGTGCAGCACGCGATCGACGTGCAGTACGCCGCGGGCTGAGCCCGACGGCGCACCACGTCGTTCACCG
Organism: Curtobacterium sp. NPDC098951; assembly: GCF_044759965.1. Taxonomy (NCBI): domain Bacteria; kingdom Bacillati; phylum Actinomycetota; class Actinomycetes; order Micrococcales; family Microbacteriaceae; genus Curtobacterium; species Curtobacterium sp. NPDC098951. Next base: position 586,527 of record NZ_JBIWAG010000003.1, on the reverse strand, counting down.
CGGGTTTCCACAGCGTCCACGTGGGGCCCTCCCGGCGCAGGGGTCGGGTGGCAGGATGTGGGCATGGACACCGAACCGCAGCTCGACGGCGACTCCGTCGCACCGGACCTCGACGACTTCGACGAGGTCGTCGAGATCGAGCACGAGTCGCTGCCCACCGACCGCTACTTCGACCGCGAGCTCAGCTGGCTCCGGTTCAACCAGCGGGTCCTCGAACTCGGTGAGGACCGCACGCAGCCGCTGCTCGAGCGCGCGAACTTCCTGGCGATCTTCGCGTCCAACCTCGACGAGTTCTTCATGGTCCGGGTCGCCGGCCTGAAGCGCCGCATCGACACCGGCATCGCCGTCCCGACCAACGTCGGCCGGGCACCGAGCGACGTCCTGCGGGACATCGCGACGAAGGCGCACGAGCTGCAGGACCGTCACGCGCAGGCGTTCATCGGGTCCCTCAAGCCGGACCTCGACGCCGCGGGCATCCACGTCGAGCACTGGTCCGACCTCGACGAGGCCGACCGGCTCCGGATGCGCGAGTACTTCAACGAGCAGATCTTCCCGGTGCTCATGCCACTCGCGGTGGACCCGGCGCACCCCTTCCCCTACATCTCCGGGCTGTCGCTCAACCTCGCGGTCCGCGTGCGGAACCCGAAGTCGCAGCGGCAGGAGTTCGCCCGCCTCAAGGTGCCGCAGAACTTCTCGCGGTTCATCAAGCTGCCGGACGACGACTCGGGACTGCTGCGGTTCATCCCGCTCGAGGACCTCATCGCCAACCACCTCGACGACCTCTTCCCCGGGATGGAGGTGCTCGAGCACCACGTGTTCCGGGTCACCCGCAACGAGGACGTCGAGATCGAGGAGGACGAGGCCGAGAACCTCATCCAGGCCCTCGAGCGCGAGCTGCTCCGTCGTCGGTTCGGACCGCCCATCCGCCTCGAGATCACCGAGGACATGGACCCGGTGACGCTCGACCTGCTCGTGCGCGAGCTCGACATCACCGAACAAGAGGTCTTCCGCCTCCCCTCGCCGCTCGACCTCGGCGGGCTGTTCGAGATCGCGAAGATCGCCCGACCGGACCTGCACTACCCGAAGCACGTGCCGACGACCCCGGTGCAGTTCCAGCCGGGCGAACCGAACACGAAGCCCGACCTCTTCCGCGCCATCGCGGCGAAGGACGTGCTCGTGCACCACCCGTACGAGTCCTTCGCGACGAGCGTCCAGGCGTTCCTCGAGCAGGCCGCGGCCGATCCGAACGTCCTCGCGATCAAGCAGACGCTGTACCGCACCTCCGGCGACAGCCCCATCGTGGAAGCGCTCATCGACGCGGCCGCCGCGGGCAAGCAGGTGCTCGCCCTCGTCGAGATCAAGGCGCGCTTCGACGAGCAGAACAACATCACGTGGGCCCGCAAGCTCGAGAAGGCCGGCGTGCACGTCGTGTACGGCCTGGTCGGGCTGAAGACGCACTCGAAGCTCGTGCTCGTCATCCGGCAGGAGGGCGGCACGCTCAAGCACTACAGCCACATCGGGACGGGCAACTACAACCCGAAGACCTCGCGCATCTACGAGGACATGGGGCTGTTCACGTCGGACGACGTCGTGGGCAAGGACCTGACGCGCCTGTTCAACGAGCTGTCGGGCTACGCGATCGAGAAGAAGTTCAAGCGCCTGCTCGTCGCGCCGCTGCACCTGCGGAAGGGGCTGCTCAAGCGCATCCAGACCGAGGCGGACAACGCTCGGGCCGGCAAGCCCTCCGGGATCCGGATCAAGGTCAACTCGATGGTCGACGAGCAGATCATCGACGCGCTGTACCTGGCCAGCCAGGCCGGCGTGCCGGTGGACGTCTGGGTGCGCGGCATCTGCTCGCTCAAGCCCGGCATGGAAGGCGTCAGCGACACCATCCGGGTGCGCAGCGTCGTCGGTCGGTACCTCGAGCACTCGCGGGCGTTCGCGTTCCACAACGGCGGCGACCCGGCCGTGCTCATCGGCTCGGCGGACATGATGCACCGCAACCTCGACCGCCGCGTCGAGGCCCTCGTGCGGCTGTCGGACCCGGCGCACGTGAACGAGGTCCACGAGATGTTCGACCTCGCGATGGCGGACACGACGAGCTCGTGGCACCTCGAGTCGGACGGCGAGTGGACGCGCCACTCGACGGACGACGACGGCCGACCGCTCGACGACGTGCAGAATGTCCTCATGCGGAAGATCTCGGCGCGGAAGCGCTCCACTCGGTGAGCGGCGGCTCCCAAGGGCCGGTCGTCGCTGCGGGTGCCGTCGTCTGGCGCGAGCAGGACGGCATCCCGCTCGTGCTGCTCATCCACCGTGACCACCACAAGGACGTCTCGTTCCCCAAGGGCAAGGTCGACCCGGGTGAGAGCGTCCCGACGACCGCCGTGCGCGAGATCGTCGAGGAGACCGGGTACCGCGTGCACCTCGGTGCACCCCTGGGCACGGCCGAGTACGTGCTGCCGAGCGGCCGCGACAAGATCGTGCACTACTGGTCCGCCCGGGTGCCCTCCAAGGAGTACGAGCGCGCCGGCAGGTTCCACCCGAACGACGAGGTCGCCGCGATCGAGTGGGTCACCCTCGACGACGCCCGCCACCGGCTGACCTACGACCGTGACGTCGCCATCCTCGACCGGTTCGCGGACCGCGTCGCCGCGGGGCACCACCGCACCTTCGCACTCATCGCCCTGCGGCACGCCAAGACGGTGCCCGGCTCGGACTGGAACGGCCCGGACGCCACCCGTCCGCTGCTGCCCGTCGGCAGGTCGCAGGCGAAGTCGGTCGCGTCGCCGGTGGCCGCGTTCGGTCCGAAGAAGATCGTCAGCAGCACCGCCGCCCGGTGCCTTGCGACGGTCGAACCGCTCTCCGACCGCACGCACCTCGGGGTGTCGAGCACGCCGGACATCAGCCAGGACGCACACGACCACGGTGCGGCCAACGTCAAGGGCGTCGTGCAGAAGCGGCTCGACAAGGCGAAGACCACCGTCCTGTGCTCGCACGGTCCCGTGCTGCCCGACATCATCGCCCGCATCGCGACCGCGACGGCCGACGACAGCGGCCGCTTCGACCTCCGCCGGGCCGCCATGCTCTCGGTGGGCGACTTCTCGGTGATGCACATCGCCGACGGCACGCTCGTGGCCGTCGAGACGCACCGCAACCCCGTCCCCGCGTAGGCCGGACGCCGGGGCCGAGCCGCGCCTCCCGGCTCCTGGGGTGCATGCGCATGCATGCGCATGCATGCGCCCGTTCTCGGCGCGCCGTTCCCGATCCTGCACCCGCCACGGGCTCGGCGCACGTCGCCCCGTCCGGGACAACCCCTCGTTCACCTCCCGTTCACCAGGGCGGGTGATCCCCGTCACCTCGTGTCCCTACAGTCGCTCCCGGGTCAGCACCGGCCCACGGGACCAGCAGCGGTCCCACCTGCACTGACATTCCCGAAGGGACCCCTGTGAACATCAAGCGAATCGGTACGGTCGCGGCAATCGCGATCGCCGGCGCGGTCGTGCTCTCCTCGTGCGCGGCGAACGAGGGCGCGAGCACCAGCCCGTCCTCCAGCTCCAGCTCCGGCACCGACTACTCGAAGCTCTCGGGCACGCTGACGGGCTCGGGCTCGTCCGCACAGCAGACCGCGCAGGCCACCTGGACCGCCGGCTTCCAGAACGTCGCCTCGGGCGTCACGGTCAACTACTCGCCCGACGGTTCGGGCGCCGGCCGCAAGAACTTCATCTCGGGTGCCGCGGACTTCGCCGGCTCCGACGCCGCGCTGAGCGACGAGGAGCTCTCGGGCTCGTTCGCCGCCTGCGCCGCGGACTCGAAGGCCATCGACATCCCGGTCTACATCTCCCCGATCGCGATCGCCTACAAGGTCGACGGCGTCAAGGACCTCACGCTCGACGCGAAGACCATCGCGGGCATCTTCTCCGGCAAGATCACGAAGTGGAACGACTCCGAGATCACCGCGCTCAACAAGGACGCGACGCTCCCGGACGCGAACATCACCGTCGTGCACCGCTCGGACGACTCGGGCACCACCGAGAACTTCTCGGAGTACCTCGACGCGAACGCGAAGGACGTCTGGGGTAAGGACCCGAGCCAGACCTTCCCGTACCAGGTCGGTGACGCCGCCGCGAAGACCTCGGGTGTCGCCTCCTCGATGGCCAGCGCCTCGAACGCCATCACCTACATCGACGACTCCGGCGCCGGTGACCTCGACAAGGCCAAGCTCATGGTCGGCGACAAGGCCACCACGATCTCGGCCGAGGGTGCTGCCACCGTCGTCGCCGACTCGAAGACCGTCGAGGGCCGCGCGGACAACGACCTCGCGATCGACATCAACCGCACCGACACCGCCGACAACGCGTGGCCGCTCGTGCTCGTCTCCTACGCCATCGCGTGCCAGGAGTACAAGGACTCGGCGAAGGGTGAGCTCGTGAAGGGCTACCTCGACTACGTCGTCTCGAAGGACGCGCAGGACGCCGCCGCGAAGGAGGCCAAGTCGGCCGCCCTCTCGACCGACCTGTCGGAGAAGGCCGCCAAGGCCGTCGCCTCCATCAAGTAAGGCACCCTGAGCGCCCGGACGCCGGTCCCACCCACTCGACCGGCGTCCGGGCACTCGCCCGTCCACTCGGGGAACCGAGCGCGACACCGCAGCACCGGACACCCGACCTCCCGCCTCCCCCGGCGTACCTCCGACAGGAGCCCCATGACGACCGCACCGGCCCAGCCAGGGGCCACCGTCACCCCCAAGCCGAAGCCCGTCGTCCGCATCGGCGACCGCGTCTTCTCCGCCGCCTCGGTCATCTCCGGCGGTCTCATCCTCTTCGTCCTGATCCTCGTCGCCGCGTTCCTCGTGTGGCAGAGCCTCCCGGCCTTCAGCGCCAAGGTCGGCGAGCTCCCCAACGGCGCGACGAACTTCTGGGACTTCGTCGGTCCGCTCGTGTTCGGCACGATCTGGTCCGCGCTCATCGCGCTCGTGATCGCCGTGCCGCTCGCGCTCGGCATCGCCCTGTTCATCTCGCACTACGCGCCCCGTCGTCTGGCGCCGGTCCTCGGCTACGTCATCGACCTGCTCGCCGCGGTGCCGTCGGTCGTCTACGGCCTGTGGGGCATCGTGGTCCTCGCGCCGTTCGTGAAGCCGTTCTACGTCTTCCTCAACACCTACTTCGGCTGGTTCCCGCTCTTCTCCGGTCAGGTGACCGGGACGGGCCGCACGATCCTCACCGCGTCGATCGTGCTCGCCGTGATGGCGATCCCGATCATGACCGCCGTGATGCGTGAGATCTTCCTGCAGGCGCCGACCCTCAACGAGGAGGCCTCCCTGGCCCTCGGCGCCACCCGCTGGGAGATGATCCGTCTGTCGGTGCTGCCGTTCGCCAAGTCCGGCATCGTGTCCGCGATCATGCTCGGTCTCGGCCGCGCGCTCGGCGAGACGATGGCGGTCGCGCTGGTGCTGTCGGTGTCGACGAACGTGACCTTCCAGGTCCTCATCGCGCAGAACCCCTCGACGATCGCGGCGAACATCGCCCTGCAGTTCGCCGAGGCGTCCGGCACGGCCCTGAACGCCCTCATCGCGACGGGCCTGATCCTCTTCGTCATCACCCTGGTCATCAACATGCTCGCGCGGTACATCGTCCGCAAGCGAGTGAGCTGAGAGGTCCGCCCCGATGTCCCTCGCCATCCGTCAGTCCGGAGTGTCCGGCAACGTCTACGCCACCGGCAAGCTGCACAAGTCCGTGCCGTGGCTGCTCCTCGTCGGCTCCTGGGTCGCCCTGATCCTCGTGTTCGCCCTCCTCAACGCCGGCGGCGCGGTCAAGGACTTCAACGTCGTCGCCGCGGTGTTCCTCGGCACGGTCCTGTTCGACGTCCTCATCGTCGTGGTTTCGCGCATCGTCGAGGGTGGCCGCAAGGCGGTCGACCGGCTCGTCACCTCGCTCGTCGTCACGGCGTTCGTCATCGCGGTGCTGCCGCTGGTGTCGCTGCTGTGGACGGTGCTCGGCGACGGCCTCGCCCGGTTCGACGCGCAGTTCTTCTCGTACTCGATGCGCGGGGTCATCTCCGAGGGCGGCGGCGCCATCCACGCGCTCGTCGGCACGCTCGAGATCACGCTGTTCGCCGCGCTCATCTCGGTGCCGATCGGTCTGCTCACCTCCATCTACCTGGTCGAGTACGGCAAGGGCGTCCTCGCGAAGGGCATCACCTTCTTCGTCGACGTGATGACGGGCATCCCCTCGATCGTCGCCGGTCTCTTCGCGTACTCGCTGTTCGCGCTCTTCCTCGGTCCGGGTGCCCGCTTCGGCCTGGTCGGCTCCGTCGCCCTCTCGGTGCTGATGATCCCGATCGTCGTGCGCTCCACCGAGGAGGTCCTGAAGATCGTCCCGATGGAGCTCCGCGAGGCCTCGTACGCACTGGGCGTCCCGAAGTACCTGACGATCCTGAAGGTCGTGCTGCCCACGTCGCTCGCCGGCATCACCACGGGCGTCATGCTCTCGATCGCCCGCGTCATCGGCGAGACCGCTCCCCTGCTCGTCACGGCGGGGTTCACGGCGAGCCTGAACTACGACCTGTTCAAGGACCCGATGATGACCCTGCCGGTGTTCGCGTACACGCAGTACTCGCAGCAGGGCGCCAACCCGGTGCCGTTCGTCGACCGGGCGTGGACCGCCGCGCTCGTGCTCATCCTCATCGTGATGCTGCTCAACCTGCTCGCACGCTTCATCACGCGCCTGTTCGCCCCCAAGCTCCCGCGCTGACCCGCGGATCCACCCACCCCGAAGGAACACAGTGTCCAAGCGCATCGAGGTCGACGGCCTCAACGTCTACTACTCGAAGTTCAAGGCGGTCGAGGGCGTCGACATGACGATCGAGCCCCGCACCGTGACCGCGTTCATCGGCCCGTCCGGCTGCGGCAAGTCCACCTTCCTCCGCACCCTCAACCGCATGCACGAGGTCATCCCCGGCGCCTACGTCGAGGGCTCCGTCAAGATCGACGGCGACGACCTGTACGGCGCCGGCGTCGACCCGGTGCTCGTCCGTCGGCAGGTCGGCATGGTCTTCCAGCGCCCGAACCCGTTCCCGACGATGTCCATCAAGGACAACGTGCTCGCCGGTGTGAAGCTCAACAACAAGCGGCTCTCGCGCTCCGAGGCCGACGAGATCGTCGAGCGCTCCCTGCAGGGCGCGAACCTCTGGAACGAGGTCAAGGACCGCCTCGACAAGCCCGGCATGGGCCTGTCCGGCGGGCAGCAGCAGCGTCTCTGCATCGCCCGTGCGATCGCGGTGCAGCCCGACGTGCTCCTCATGGACGAGCCGTGCTCGGCGCTCGACCCGATCTCGACCCTCGCGATCGAGGACCTCATCGAGGAGCTGAAGAAGGAGTACACGATCGTGATCGTGACCCACAACATGCAGCAGGCCTCGCGCGTCAGCGACAAGACGGCGTTCTTCAACATCGCGGGCACCGGTGCGCCGGGCAAGCTCATCGAGTTCGACGACACCGCCACGATGTTCTCGAACCCGTCCGTCCAGGCCACCGAGGACTACGTCTCCGGCCGCTTCGGTTGATCGACCGCCCCCGTTCACGACGGCCCCGTCGGACTCCGGTCCGGCGGGGCCGTCGCCGTTCCACGTCGTTCCTTCCCAGGACGCGCGCGATGGGATGAGGAAACGGGCGTACCTGGTCGAGCGTTCCGAGCAGGTACGCCCGTTTCGACCAGGTACGCCCGTTTCGGTCAGGTACGCCCGTTTCGGTCAGGTACGCCCGTTTCGACCAGGTACGCCCGTTTCGGTCAGGTACGCCCGTTTCGGTCAGGTACGCCCGTTTCGGTCAGGTACGCCCGTTTCGGTCAGGCACGCCCGCTTGGGTCAGGTACGCCCGCTTCGGCACGGGTGACGGGGCAGTGTGCGCTGCGGGGGCGGGGCGGCGGACGGGAGGCGCGGCCCGCTCCCGCCCCGCCGAGTCCGCCCGTGACCGGGCACGCTGGCACGTTCCTTCCCAGGACGGCCGCGATGGAATGAGAAAACGGGCGTACCTGGTCATAAGTTCTGACCAGGTACGCCCGTTTCGACCAGGTACGCCCGGGCGGGCACGCCCAGGACGCCCGGGTCAGGCCGAGGTGGTCGGGACCGCCATGATCGGGGTCGTCGTCGGCTGCTCCGAGCCGCCGGCGGGCTCCACCGTCATGCCGATCGTCACACCGTGCGAGAGCGTCCCGGTGAGGACCGCCGAGTGCACACCGGTGGACACGTGGTCCATCAGGCCGGCCGCGTTGATCTTGCCGCCGGTGCCCTCGGAGCCGATGTACCAGAGCTCGTAGGTCTTGCCCTCCGGAGCCGCGGGGACCCCGTCGAGGATGACCGCGGACTTGCCGACCTCGTTCGACCAGACGACCGTGGCCGTCCCGCCGCCCGAGACCTTCGCCGTGGTGCGCTTGAAGTCCGACGCGGCGTAGATGCGGTCGAGTCCGCCGGACGCCTGCGTCGTCCCCGGACCGGGCTGGTTCGAGGGAGCGAAGGTCGTGCCGACGCCGAGTCCGACGCCGAGGAAGACCACGGCGACGGCCGCTGCGGCGGACAGTGCCGCTGCCGGACGCTGGAACCAGCGGCGGCGAGCCTTGTCCGAAGCCGCACCACCGGTGGAGGTGCGGGTCGAGGCGGGGGAGAACCGCGCCTCCTGGCCGGCGTCGTCGACCGTGGTCGTCGTGGCTGGGGCGCTCGTGGCCGACGCAACGGACTGCGGGGCCACCGGAGCAGCCTGCGGGGTCGTCGCGATCTGGGCCATCAGGGACGCCTTGAGCGACGAGGGCGGCTCGATCGGGGTCACCGCGTAGGCGAGCTGCAGCGCGGTCTCGCGCAGCGAGTCCGTCTCGGCCTGCAGCTCCGGCGCGGTCGAGAGCGCGGAGTCGAACAGTGCTCGCTCCTCGTCCGACAGTGCATCGAGGGCGTGCGAACCGGTCAGCAGTGCCGGGTCGTCGTGTCGTTCGGTCATGATGTCACCCCCATCTCGTCGCGGAGTCTGATCATCCCGTCACGGAGACGGGTCTTGACGGTGCCGATCGGGACACCGAGGTGGTCGGCCATCTCGCTGTGCGAGTAGCCGCCGTAGTAAGCGAGTTGCACGGCCTGGCGCTGGAACTCGGTGAGCTTCGCGAGCGCCCGGCTGACGCGTTCGTGTTCGATCCGGATCTCGACCGACTCGGACACCTGGTCGAAGCCGGCCTCGAAGTCGCGGATGCCGATCTTCGTGTCGCGGTCGTGCGACGCCTGCGAGGCCCGCACCCGGTCGACCGCTCGGCGGTGCGCCATGGTGAGGATCCAGCTCGCTGCCGTACCGCGCTTGCGGTCGTAGCGGGTGGCCTGCTGCCAGACCTCGAGGAAGACCTCCTGCGTGACCTCTTCGGACTGTGCACGGTCCCGGAGGAGCCGCGTCACGAGTCCGAGCACGCGTCCGGAGAGGACGTCGTACAGGTCGGAGAAGGCTGCCTGGTCGCCGGTCGCCACGCGGGCGAGGAGGTCGTCTGGGGACGCCTGAGCCGGCTCGGTCGAACTCCAGCTCTCGGTGTCGCTATCCACGATGGCAAGCATTGCAGGTTTCCCTCCTCTCGGTTGCGATCTGGCTGTGAGTTGTGGGCCGCGACCCGACCACGCGCTCGGGTCGCGTGGTCGGGTCAGCGGTCGGTCGAGCGCGAGGGCCCGCGTGACCCGCAGGGAATTGACCGCCAGGGAGCGGACCGGGTCGCACGGGACCCTCGCTGTCGTGGCCGGCTCATCACCTGCCACGGTGATGATTCGGCACCCTCGCCCGAGCGGATTGGAGCGGTTCTCACCCCTCGTTCCCGGGGCACGCCCGAGCGCGGATCTGTCCACCGAGAGTGAACAGGGCCACGAGCACCGCGAGCGTCTCGTAGACTCGGTGTCGCCGGGCCGCAGCAAGCCCCGGGCTCCAAAATTCGCCGCTTCGAGCGGCCTCGCGCCGAGAGGCGCTTCTGCGGCCCGGTTCTTCCATGCCTGGAGTCGGGCGTCGCGGGTGGCGTCGTCGGCCCGGGCGCTCTCGCGGCTCGCGGCCGGTCGCGTTGCTGGCCGGTCGCTCGGCCGGCCGGTCGTGTTGCTGGCTGGTCGCGTTGCTGGCCGGGAGGCGCGGTGCGCGCCCGCCCCGCTGGCCGCTCAGTCCAAGCTGTCGCGGCGCCAGAGCGACGCCGCCTCGGTGAGGTCGGCCGCCAGTTCCGACAGGCGGAGCGCGCGGGTCGTGAGCTCCGACGCCCGGGCGCCCGCCGTCAGGTCCGCGTCGTCCGCGACGGCCGTCGCCCCGGCCGCGGTGAGTCGGCAGAACGCGGCGCCCCGGTCGAGCGCCACCGCGAGGTCCCCCGTGTAGAGGCCGTGCAGGATGCGGTCCGCCAGGGTCAGGATCTCCGCCGGACCGGTCGGCTGCTCGGCCCCGGCGACGGCCTGGTCGATCGTCCCGATCCGTTCCGTGCCCCGTGCGAAGAGGTACGCGATCTCCTCGGGGTTCTGCCGGATCACCGTCCGGACGAGGTAGATCCGCCACAGCGCGCCGGGGAGCGTGTGCGCCCCAACCCGCGCCCACAGCTCGGCGATGGCGTCGATGCCGTGCACGTCCGTGTAGGTCACCAGGCGCTCGACGACCGCCGGGTCCGGGTCCTGCCGCACACGGTGGAGCAGGGCGTTCGCGGTCTCGTGCGCGACGCGGTTCACCACGGCGGGGTCCTCGCCGCCCTGGATCGCGGCGAACTCCTGGTCGGTGAAGTGGACGGGACGGTGGTGATCGCGAGGCACCGCGTCAGTGTAGGCACGGTCGGCGACGTGCCCGGGCGTCGTTCGCCCAGAACGCAACGCCTCCGCCGCGCGTACCGTGACTGACCGGGAGGCGCTCCTCCCGCACGCGAAGGAAGAGGACTCCCATGAACCCCCTGCTCATCATCCTGGCCGTGATCGCGGTCGTCCTGCTGTTCGTCGGTGGCTTCACCGCGAGCCTGAAGTTCCTGCTCTGGGTCGGCATCGTGCTGCTCATCGTCGCGGTGGTCCTGTGGCTGCTGCGGACGCTCACCGGACGCCGCGGCTGACCCGCCCACCCGGTTCTTCCCAGAGGCCCTCACCCGCTAGCCTTGCGGGTGAGGGCCTCTAGCTCAGTTGGTAGAGCACCGGACTTTTAATCCGAGGGTCGTGGGTTCGAGCCCCACGGGGCCCACACCCTCCCGGCCCACGTCCCCCACCGCGACCGCTCGCGTCAAGGCGCGTCGCTTAGGATCGGCCCCATGCGCGATCGCCCCACCGGCAGGATCGGCTCACTGGACGGACTCCGCGGCGTCGCCGCAGCCGTCGTCGTGGTCCACCACACGCTGCTCACCATCCCGGCGTTCTCCGACGGCAACTACCGCGCAGCCGTCCCCGGGTGGGCCAGCTGGCTCGTCTACTCCCCGGCGCACGTGCTGTGGGCCGGCAGCGAGGCCGTCTTCGTCTTCTTCGTCCTCAGCGGGTTCGTGCTCACCCTGCCGGCACTCCGCCGCTCACAGGACTGGATCGCCTACTACCCGAGCCGACTCGTGCGCCTCTACTTGCCGGTGCTCGTGTCCATCGGACTGGCACTCGCCCTGTTCTTCCTCGTCCCCCGACAGGACCAACCGCACCAGTCGTACTGGATCAACCGGCACGCCGAACCGCTGTCCCTGCACAGCCTGTTCAACGACGTCACGCTCCTGTCGCCGTCGCTCGTGAACAGCCCGCTCTGGTCCCTCACGTGGGAGGTCTTCTTCTCCCTCCTCCTCCCGCTCTTCGTGTCGATCGCCGCCGTGACGAGACGCTGGTGGTGGGCGACCGGGATCATCGGGATCGTGCTGTCCTCGATCGGCTGGTACGAACACGTGCTCTGGTTGACCTACCTGCCGATGTTCCTCATCGGGTCAGCCCTCGCCGCAGGCTGGGAACGGATCCCAGACGTCGGCACCGTCGTCGGGTGGGTCCTCCTGCCCGCGTCCCTGGCCGGGATCACCGCCGAGTGGTGGCTGCCAGACGACGCATGGTGGTCGCCGGCCGTCCGAGCGATCGTGCTCGCGTCGGCCGGGGTCATCGTCGTCCTGGCCGGCAAGTGGCTCCCCGCCGAGCGCTTCCTGCTCGGCGGCGTCCCACGGGAACTCGGACGCCTCTCCTTCAGCCTCTACCTCGTGCACGAGCCGGTGACGGTGTCGCTCGCGAACCTGCTGCCGGCCACGTTCCCGTCGTGGCTGATCGTCGTCGCGATCCCGATCGGGCTCGGTGTGGCCGTCGTCTTCTCGCGGTTCGTGGAGCTCCCCGCGCACCGTCTGGCGAAGCGGATCGCGAAGACGCTGTCGACGAAGCCCCCGGTGCCGCAGGCTGTCTGACGGTTCAGCACCTCGCCGTGGCCGGTCACGAGGCTCTGCGGGGTGACCCTCTACAATCCCGGTGTGGCCCGACGAACCGACGGCGGCAGGTCCGGCGGCTCCCGTCGTTCCACCGTGCAGACCCGACGCCGACGGGTGATCCCTGCGGTCGCCATCGGCGCCATGGGTCTCGGCATCGCCGGCCTCCTCGCCCTGCTGCCAGCCGTCTCGAACGCGTGCCAGGTCGTCCCCGCGACGTCGCGCTTCTCGTCGGCGCAGGTGTCGGCCGCCACGGCGCCGGGCTCCGACGTCCTCATCGTCGGGGACTCGTACACGACCGGTCGCGGATCGTCGGACAACCTCCACGGCTGGGCACAGGACCTCGTCGCCGAGCGTGACTGGGACGCGACCATCGACGGCGGTCCCGGCACCGGGTACGTCAACCGTGGGGCGGCCAGGTCGGCGCGGGCCGTCTACCAGTCGAGGATCGAGCGGCGCGCAGCACTCTCGCCGGACCTCGTCCTCGTGCAGGGCAGCCAGAACGACTGGCTCACGAGTTCCGCCACCCTCGAGCGGACCGTCGAGAGCACGCTCCGGCAGGCCGAGGAACAGTGGCCCGACGCCGTCGTCATCGCGATCGGACCGTCGGCGCCGCAGCCGCGGGCCCAGGCGACGACGGGCATCAACGCCGCGGTGGCCGCCGGCGCACGAGCCGCCGACGTCCCGTTCGTCGACGCCCTCGACGGCCAGTGGTTCACCGCGATGAACAGCGGCAGCTACGCCGCGACCGACGACGAGCACCTGAACGACGCCGGGTACCGGTACCTCGCGGGCAAGATCGACGCCGAGCTCGAGGACCTCGCGACGAAGCCCGACGGCGAGCAGTGCCTCTGAGCTCCCGCATGGGGTACAAGTCGCCTTCAGTCGTCTCATGGCGGTTCCACTGCACAGTTCAGTTCGCGTTCAGCCGACTGTTGGGCTGCCGCCGATAGTGTCGTTCCCGGATCCGATCGACGGATCCTGCAGCATCGCACCATCGCAGAACGAACGGGGTACACCGTGATCGAGCCCATCGAAGCCACGCAGACCAGCACCACCGGTGACGCGCGCCGCATCGTCGAGCTCGCAGCAGCGACCAACACGACGATGAGCAACGAGCTCCTGCTCGACACGCTCCGCCGGAACGCCCAGGTCACGACCCGCCACATCCGCAAGGACTTCGTCGAGGTGGCGACCGGCACATCGGTGCTCGGCTACGTCTGCCGGCAGCGCAAGGACTTCATCGCCCTCCGCGGCGACGACCCGGCCTGGGCGCACGAGGTCGGCCGGTACGCGAGCGAGTCGCTCGCGGTCGAGGCGCTGCGCATGCGCCGCGCCTGATCCTGCCCACCGAACGACGAAGGCCGCCCCACACGGGGCGGCCTTGTTCGTGTCCGGAGCAGCGCGGCCGGCCGTCACCCACCGAGCCGAGACTCGCCCACGCGGACAGTTCTGCGGCGCACGTGGCACGAAACCGTCCGCCGAGCCGAGACTCGCCCACGCGGACACTTCCGCGGCGCACGAGGCACGAAACCGTCCGCCGAGCCGAGTCTCGCCCACGCGGACACTTCCGCGGCGCACGAGGCACGAAACTGTCCGCCGAGCCGAGTCTCGGGTGCGGCGCGCCCTCGCCGACCGCCGGGTCAGGACCAGACGCGGCGGATGCCCCAGCTGCCGGTCCAGGACTCGTCCGGCTCGAGCCAGCGCAGCCCCTCGCCGGAGTTGAGCGCGTTCGCGGGCGCCGTCATCGGCTCCACCGCCACGGCCAGCCCGGTGCCGTCGCCGCGGGGGAACTCGCGGGACGTGAAGACCTGCACGTACGGGAACGACCCGTCCTGCCAGAGTTCGACGCCGTCGCCCTCCGGTCCGTGCATCGTCGTGCGGCGGATCCCGTCGGCGTCCGGGGTGACGTCCGTGTAGGCGGTGTCGAGGTCGGCGTCACCGGCGCGGACGCCGGACCGCAGGTCGAACGGCGTGCCCTCGACCGGGACCGTGCCGTTCGGGATCTTCCTGTCGTCGACGGTGAACGCGGTCGCGGCGTCGAGCCGGACGACGAGGTCGTCGGCCGGGGTGTCACCGGCACGCAGGTAGGGGTGCGCCCCGATCGCGAACGGCGCCTTGACGCCGGAGCGGTTCACGACCTCGTGCGTCACACGGATGCCGTCGTCGACGAGTTCGTGGTGCACCCGCGTCTCGAGGGTGAAGGCCCAGCCGTGCTGGGGGTGGATGGTGGCTTCCTGCACGATGCCGGACTCGGTCTGGGTCACCACGCGGTACGGGGCGAAGCGGAGCAGCCCGTGCGAGGCGTTGCCGTACTTCGGCTCCGAGACGTCGAGCTGCTGCCGCGTGCCGTCGAGTTCCCACACACCGCCGGCGACGCGGTTCGGCCAGGGTGCGAGCACGATCCCGTTCGCCCCGGGCGGCTGCGACGTGACCGGGAACGGCTCGGTGAGGTCGAAGCCCGCGACACGGAGTTCGCGGATGCCGGCGGCCACCTCGGTGACGATCGCCTCGACGACGCCGTCGGGGCCGGCGTGACGGAGGTGGTACTGGCCTCCGGTGGGCGCTGCGGTCATGCGGTCTGGTTCCTTCCGTTGCGTGCCGGATCGCCACCGGCGGGCTCGTCCGCCACGACCACCTGGACGCCTGCCGCCCGGATCGGGGCGACCTGCTCCGCCGTGGTCTCGGCGGTGACGACGACGTCGATGTCCTCGAGCGCGCGGACCACCCCGAGGTGGGCTCGGCCGAACTTCGACCCGTCCGCGACCACGACGGTACGCCGAGCCGTGGCCGCGAGCATCCGCTTCGCCTCGGTCTCGGGCAGGTTCACGTTGGTGAGGCCGTGGGCGACGTCGAGCCCGGTGCCGCCGAGGAACACGGTGTCCGCCGCGATCATCGGCAGCACCGCCCCGTTGAAGGGCGCGACCAGCGAGTGCTGCAGCGGGCGCAGTGTGCCGCCGGTGACGATGACCGTGAAGCGCGGCACCGCGGCCTCGAGCACGAGTGCGGTCGTCAACGAGTTGGTCACCACCGTGACGTCGACGAGGTCTTCCCGGGCGACCAGGGCCGTCGCCACCGCGGCCGGCGTCGTGCCGACGTCGAGCACGACGCACTGGCCGGAGCGGACGAGGGCGGCCGCAGCGCGGCCGATGGCGGCCTTCGCCACCTGGTGCTCGACGGCGGTCTCCTCGAAGGGGCGCTCGGTGGAACCGGCCCCGAGGCGGACCGCACCGCCGTGCACCCGCCGGATCCGCGCCTCCTGGTCGAGCGAGGCGAGGTCCTGTCGGACGGTCACCTCGCTGGTGCCGAGCGCCGCTGCCAACGCGGCCGTCCGGACGAGGCCGGGCGCACCGTCGACGATGGAGACGATGCGGTCCTGCCGCAGCGGCGCGGGGAGGGCGCCGGCCAGGAAGGCGAGGTCGTCGTCGGTCATGACACCAGTTTCGCGTGCTTCCGAACACTTTCGCAATGCTTCGCCGAGCCGCTAGGGTGGTGCGGTGATCACCAAGCGCGTGACGAAGCTCGCGGACGGACGCGACCTCTTCTACTTCGACGACGCTGACTCGACGCTGCCCGCAGAACGCAGCATCGACCAGCGCGTGCTCGACCCGCGGCCGGAGACGGCGCGCATGCGCCAGGACGTCCTGACCGGCGAGTGGGTCTCCATCGCGGCGAGCCGGCAGAACCGGGTGTTCCTGCCGCCGGCCGACCAGGACCCGCTCGCCCCGCAGACGCCGGAGAACCCCTCCGAGATCCCGAGCCGGTACGACGTCGCGGTGTTCGAGAACCGTTCGCCGTCGTTCGGTCCGGAGCTCGCGGGTCCGGACGGGGCTGCCGACGCACCGTCGTCGCTCGACTCCCTGTCCGACGTCGGGCTGAACCGGCAGTTCCGGAGCGTCGGCCGGTGCGAGGTCGTGTGCTTCTCGCCCGCGACCGAGGGCTCCTTCGCGTCGATCTCCGAGTCGCGCGCCCGCACCGTGGTCGAGGCGTGGGCGGACCGCACCGCGGCGCTCTCCGAGCTCCCGGGCATCCAGCAGGTGTTCCCGTTCGAGAACCGCGGCGAGGCCATCGGCGTCACGCTCCACCACCCGCACGGGCAGATCTACGCCTACCCCTACGTCACGCCGCGCACTCAGCGCCTCCTCTCGTCGATCGAGCGGTTCGGACCGGACCTGTTCGAGCAGCACCTCGCGAACGAGCGCGCGTCCGACCGGGTCGTCCTCGCCGGTGAGCACTTCACCGCCTTCGTGCCGTTCGCCGCGCGCTGGCCCATCGAGATCCACATGCTCCCGCACCGGCACGTCCCCGACTTCGCCGGCCTCACCGACGCCGAGAAGGACGAGCTGGCGCACATGCACCTGCGGCTCACCCGCGGCATCGACAAGCTCTACGACGACCCGACGCCGTACATCGCCGCCTGGCACCAGGCGCCGGTGCACACCGGCCGCGACACCGTGCGGCTCATGCTCCAGATCACGTCCCCGCGTCGCGCGGCGGACAAGCTCAAGTTCCTGGCCGGCAGTGAAGCCGCCATGGGCGCGTGGATCGGGGACCTCGTCCCCGAGAAGGCGGCCGAGTTCATCCGAGGAGGGATCGAACGCGCATGACGTTCCAGCAGGTCTACGGGTACGAACCCACGGTGCGGTACTCCGCGCCCGGTCGGGTCAACCTCATCGGCGAGCACACCGACTACAACGACGGCTACGTCCTGCCCTTCGCGATCGACCGTCGCACGACCGCCTCGATCGCCCCGCGGACAGACCGCGTGCTGCGGGTCGCCTCGGCCTTCGACGCGTCCTCGGTGTTCGAGCTGAGCCTCGACGAGCTCGAGCCGTCGCGGATGAGCGGCTGGTCGGCCTACGTCCTCGGCATCGCGTGGGCGCTGCGTGAGCAGGCGGGTGCGGACCTCACGGACAAGACCGGCTTCGACGTCTTCATCGAGTCGGACGTCCCCGTCGGCGCGGGCCTGTCCTCGAGCGCGGCGATCGAGTGCGGCGTCGCACTCGCGTTCAACGACCTGTGGGAGCTCGGCCTGAGCCGGAAGCAGCTCGCACGCGTCGGCCAGTACTCCGAGAACCACGCCGTCGGTGCGCCGACCGGCATCATGGACCAGTCCGCCTCGCTGCTCGGCGAGCAGGACGCGGTGGTCTTCCTCGACTGCCGGACGCTCGACACCGCCGTCGTCGACCTCGCGCTCGAGGCGAACGGGCTCGAGGTCCTCGTCGTCGACACGCGCGTCGAGCACGCCCACGCCACCGGCGGCTACAAGGCCCGACGCGACTCGTGCGAGCGGGGTGCCTCGGTGATGGGCGTCGAGGCGCTGCGCGACCTGTCGGTCGACGACCTGCCGCGGGCGCAGGAACTCCTCGACGACGAGACCTTCCGTCGCGTCCGGCACGTCGTGACCGAGGACCAGCGTGTCCTCGACACCGTCCGCACGCTGCGCGAGCACGGACCGCGCTCCATCGGCTCGCTGCTCGTCGCCTCGCACGCGTCGATGCGCGACGACTTCGAGATCTCGGTGCCGGAGCTCGACCTCGCGGTCGAGACCGCGATGGCGCACGGTGCGGTCGGCGCGCGGATGACCGGCGGCGGCTTCGGTGGTGCGGCGATCGCGTTGGTCGACCAGGAGGCGCGGCAGACGATCGCAGACGCGGTCACCGCCGCCTTCGCCGCTGCCGGGTACCGCGAGCCGACGGTCTTCACGGTGCACGCCGCGCAGGGCGCCCGGCGCGACTGACGCGCCTCCGCCGCGCCGGTCGAGCCGCCGGTCAGCGGGTCGCGTGCCCTGTGGTGACCGTCACGCCGCCCCACGGGAACCCGTGCGGGTGCGGGACCTCGTGGTGGATCTGGTCGATCACGACGTGTCCTTGCCACACGGTGTAGACCAGCACGCCCAGCACGACCACCACCGGGACGGCCAGGTACGCCGCGAACCGGATGACGTCGCCGAGCGATCGCTTGCCGAGCCGCTCGAGCGTCGGCGGGAGGAACGTGCCGACGACGACCACGAGCAGCAGGACGGCGATCGCGGCCGGCGCTGGATGTCCCTCGACCTGTACTGTGCGTGGGGCACTCGACAGCAGGTTGCCCGCGTCGTCGATCCAGTGCCCGTCGCCGTCCGTCCCGCCGTACTCCGCCGCGGCGGACCACATCGTGAGCGTCGGGTACGACAGGAGCGCGACGACTCCGATCAGCACGAGGCCCCATGCCCGCGGTCGCAGCTTCCGTCCGGCGTGCGCCATCACCGGTGCGGTCTGCATGTGCTCCCCCATGTGCGAGACCGGAGCACCGCGGTCGACGCTCACGGCGCGCCCTCGAGACGCTGGATCGACCACGAGACGTCGCCGATCGTGACGGGGTGCACGTCGCCGTGCGCAACGGCCCAGAACACCCACTGCCATTGCACGATGAACAGCACCCACACCAGCATGGTCACCCCGACCACCCCGGTCAGACCGAGTGCGAGCACGCGGTCCTGGTCCCACCGTGCGGCTCCCCGTCGAGCGACCCCGACGACGAAGCCGCCGACCGCGAAGCCGACAGTGAGGAGCACCCACCCGATCCACGGCCGGGCTTCGAACTGCACGAAGCCGAGTTCGTGCGTGTCCGTGCTGCCCGGCAGCCGCGGGTCGGCGGACCAGTTCTGTCCGAGGACCTGCAGGAACAGGCACAGCAGTGTGATCCAGATGAGTTTGCGGGCGTCCTTCGTGAAGAGCGACTCGCGCGCTCCGGGTTCCGCGACGGACGTGGTCATGCTCGAACGGTAGCGCGGCGCCGGACGTCACAGAAGCGCCCATCCGAGGGTCGCCCCGAATCCGGCCACCTCGGACCCGCGCGGATGTGGCGGCGCCGACCCGCGCCTCCCGAACGTGGTTCGTGAGCAGAAGTGGTCGGGTCCGACGACGGGACCCGACCATTTCTGCTCACGAAGCGCACATCGCGGCGCGCACACGCACGCCCCCGCACGCCGCTAGTGCAGGTGGCGCTCCGCCGCCTCGACGACGTTCTTCATGAGCATCGCGCGGGTCATCGGGCCGACGCCACCGGGCGTCGGCGACAGGAAGCCCGCGACCGAGGCGACCTCGGGGTCGACGTCGCCGCGCAGCTTGGCCTTGCCCGTCTCCGGCGACACCACGCGGCTGATGCCGACGTCGATGACCGCCGCACCCGGCTGCACCCAGTCGGGCTTGACGAGTCCGGCGACCCCGGCCGCCGCGACGATGATGTCGGCTCGGCGGCACTCGGCGGCGACGTCCTCGGTGAGCGAGTGCGTCAGCGTCGCGGTGGCCTCGAGCCGGGTGAGCAGCAGGCCGAGCGGACGACCGACCGTCAGCCCCTGGCCGATGATCGTGACGTGCTGCCCGCGGATCGGGACCTCGTACGCCTCGAGTATCGCGACGATGCCGCGCGGGGTGCAGGGCAGCGGCGCGTCGATCGTGCCGGCACCACCGGGCACGGCGAGCACGAGCTCGCCGAGGTTGGTCGGGTGCAGGCCGTCGGCGTCCTTGGCCGGGTTCATCAGCTCGAGCATCAGGATCGGGTCGATGCCCTGCGGCAACGGGAGCTGCACGATGAACGCGGTGACCCGGGGGTCGTCGTTCATCTGCAGGATCGCAGCCCGGATGTCGGCGGCCGACGCGGTCTCGGGCAGGTCGATGCGGACCGAGTCGAGCCCGATCTGCGCGGAGTCGCGGTGCTTGCCGGCGACGTACGACACCGAGCCGGCGTTCTGCCCGACCATGATCGTGCCGAGACCGGGGCGGAACCCGTGGTCGTGCAGCCGGTCGATGCGGACCTTCAGGTCGTCGAGCGTGCGGGCGGCGAGGGCGGTGCCGTCGATGCGGACGGCACTGCCCTCGCCTGCCCAGCGCTCACGAGGGAGCGCGGCGCTCACGCGTAGAGCGGGAACGCGTCGGTCAGGGCCTTCACCCGCGCCGAGAGCGCTTCGATGTCCGGGTTCGGCATGAGCGTCAGCGCGATGATGTCGGCGACCTCGGTGAACTCGGCGTCGCCGAAGCCGCGCGTGGCGAGCGCCGAGGTGCCGATGCGGACACCCGAGGTGACCATCGGCGGGCGCGGGTCGAACGGCACGGAGTTGCGGTTCACGGTGATGCCGACCTCGTGCAGGAGGTCCTCGGCCTGCTTGCCGTCGACCTCGGAGGTGCGCAGGTCGACGAGCACCAGGTGCACGTCGGTGCCACCGGTCAGGACGTCGATCCCGGCGGCCTTCGCGTCGGCCTGCGTGAGGCGGTCCGCCAGCAGGCGAGCACCGCGGAGCGTGCGCTCCTGGCGGTCCTTGAACTCCGGGGTGCCGGCGAGCAGGAACGCGGTCGCCTTCGCGGCGATCACGTGCATGAGCGGGCCGCCCTGCTGCCCCGGGAACACGGCCGAGTTGAGCTTCTTGAACAGCGTCTCGTCGTTGGACAGGATGATGCCGGAGCGGGGGCCGGCGAGCGTCTTGTGCACGGTCGAGGACACGACGTGCGCGTGCGGGACCGGGGACGGGTGCAGGCCCGCCGCGACGAGACCGGCGAAGTGCGCCATGTCGACCCAGAGCTTCGCGCCGACCTCGTCCGCGATCTCGCGGAACTTCGCGAAGTCGAGCTGGCGGGGGTACGCGGACCAGCCGGCGATGATGACCTTCGGCTGGTGCTCGACGGCCTTCGCACGGATGTCGTCGTAGTCGACCTCGAAGGTCTCCGGGTCGACGCCGTAGGACACCGCGTTGTAGATGCGGCCGGAGAAGTTGAGCTTCATGCCGTGGGTGAGGTGCCCACCGTGGGCGAGCTCGAGCCCGAGGATGGTGTCGCCGGCGGAGGCGATGGCGTGCAGGACGGCGGCGTTCGCGGTCGCGCCGGAGTGCGGCTGGACGTTGGCGTACTCGGCGCCGAAGAGGGCCTTCGCACGGTCGATGGCGAGCTGCTCGGCGACGTCGACGTACTCGCAGCCGCCGTAGTAACGCTTGCCCGGGTAGCCCTCGGCGTACTTGTTCGTGAGGACGGAGCCGACGGACTCGAGGACGGCGCGCGGCACGAAGTTCTCGGACGCGATCATCTCGAGGGTGTCGCGCTGCCGGCCGAGCTCCTGCTCGAGCACGCGGGCGATCTCGGGGTCGACCTCGCTGAGCGGGGCGTTGAAGCTGGACTGCGTGGTCGCAGCGGGCAGATCGGTGATGGACACGGGACTCCTCGTTGTCTGTCCCGTCGCGCGCGTGCACGACGGAGGTGGACGGTTGGGCGCGGCCCAGGCGTACGGCCGCGCACCGTGTCAGGTGTCGCTCCCCGATGGTGACCCATCCAACGCCAGTCGCGACCCCACGATCGTACCGAGCGCACCGGTTCGTGTCACCCTGGAGGCATGACCATGCTCAGCCCCGACGTCGACGAGCGGACGACGACCCGCTCCGACACCCCCTGGGTGACCGTGGTCTGGGACGACCCCGTCAACCTGATGTCGTACGTGACCTACGTCTTCCAGTCGCACTTCGGGTTCGGGCGGGCGAAGGCGGAGCGGCTCATGCGCCAGGTGAACGACGACGGCCGCGCGATCGTGGCGACCGGACCCCGCGAGGCGATGGAGGCACACGTCGAGGCGATGCACGGCTACGGACTGCAGGCCTCGGTCGACCGGGCTCCCGCCCCGTGATCCCGTTCGTCCGGCGCGCCGACGGCGTGCACCTCGCCATGTCCTCCGGCGAGCGCGGCGTGCTCACGTCGCTGACCGAGCAGCTGCAGCAGGTGCTCGGCGGGGACCTCGCCGCGGACCCGGTCGCGGCACGGATGTTCCCGGACGCCTACCGCGACGACGCCGAGGCCAGCGCCGAGTTCCGACGCTGGACCGAGTCGGACCTGGTGGCGCGGAAGAGCACGAACGCAGCGACCGTGCACGCGTGGCTCACCGGTGCCCGTGACGGCGCCTTCGACCACGACGACGAGCAGGCCTGGCTGCGCTGCCTGACGGACCTGCGGCTGACCATCGCGGACCGGCTCGGGATCGTGGACTCCGCGACCGAGGAACGGTCGTACACCGCCGACGCGGGCGTCGGACTGCGGGACGTCTACGACTGGCTGGGGTACGTGCAGGAGCACCTGGTCGACACCCTGACCGCGACGCGATGAGCCTCGGCTTCCGTCCGGTCGGCGACGACCTGGAGGCGCTGCTCGCCTTCTCGACGGACGACGGCGCTGGTGGCACGCACTGCGATCAGAAGGAAGCCTTGCAAGTTCGCCTGTCGAAGTAGTACCGTGACGGTATGGATTCGGTCGGCTCGGACGCGCTCGCGGGTGAGTTGCTGACGCTGTACGGCAAGATCCGCCGGACCACCCTCGTCGGCAAGGTCGACGAGGTCACGGCGTCCCAGTCCGCGGCGCTCGGGCGGCTCGTCCGTGACGGTGCGACCACGACCGCCGAACTCGCCCGCGCCGAAGGCCTCCGCCCGCAGTCGATGGGCGCGACCGTGCAGGCGCTCGAGGACCTCGGCCTCGTGACCCGCACGCAGGACCCGACCGATGGGCGCCGGACCATCGTCGCCGCGACGGACGCCGGCCGGACCGCCCGCGCCGAGTCCCACCGCGCCCGGACCCGCCTCCTCGCCGAGCGCCTCGCGACGCTCGACCCCGACGACCGCGCCGTGGTCGTCCGCTCCCTCCAGATCCTCGAACCGCTCGTCGAACCGTGACCACCAGGAGGGGCGACCCGCGTCGACCGACGCGAGCCGCGCCTCCTGGCCGTCACGACGCGACCCGAGTCGCAAAGGCAGCCAGCCACGTCCACCGCAACCGCCTCCACACCCGTCTCCCCCACGGCCGACCCGGAGGGCAGCGGCTTCGGCCCGAAGCTCCTCGTGCCGGTCCTCGTCGGGCCGCTGCTCAACCCGATCAACACGACGATGGTGTCGGTCGCCCTCGCGCCGATCTCCCGTGACCTCGGGATCGGGGCGGCGCAGGCGATCTGGCTCGTCGCGGCGCTCTACCTCGCGAGCGCCGTCGCCCAGCCGACGATGGGGAAGCTCGCCGACCGGTTCGGCCCGAAGAAGGTCTTCCTGACCGGGCTCGTCATCGTCGGGGTCGCCGGGATCGTGCCCGAGTTCCTGACCGGCTTCGGCGGCGCGGTGTTCGCCCGCGTCCTGATCGGCATCGGGACCTCGTCGGCGTACCCGGCGGCGCTGACGACCCTGCGCCAGCACTCGACCCGCATCGGCAAGCCCACCCCGCCGCTCGTGCTCGGCGCGCTCTCGATCACCTCGCTCGTGTCCGCCGCCGCCGGACCACCCCTCGGCGGGGCGCTCATCGCGGCGTTCGGGTGGCACGCGATCTTCCTCGTGAACGTCCCGCTCGCGGTGTTCGGGATCGTCGTGTCCGCGATGTGGCTGCCGTCGGACCGGCTCCGGCCGCGGGAGGACGAGGACGTGCCCGTCCTCACCGCACTCGATCCGTTCGGGATGCTGCTCATGACGGGGACCGTCTCGGCGCTGCTCGTGTTCCTGCTCGACCTGTCCGCCGGGCTCTGGTGGCTGCTCGGCACGGCCGTCGTGCTCCTGGTGGCGCTCGTGGCCTGGGAGCTCCGAGCGGCGCGACCGTTCGTCGACGTCCGGATGCTCGCGCGGAACGGGGCGCTCTCGCGGACGTACGTGCGCCTGTTCCTCGTGTACATGCTCGCGTACACGATGACCTACGGCTTCTCGCAGTGGGTGCAGGACGTCGCGGGTTACTCGAGCGACGTCGCCGGGTACATCCAGCTGCCCGCGGCCGTCGTCGCCGGGGTCGCGTCGTTCCTCATCGCCCGGAAGACCGCCGTGCGGGGGCCGCTCGTCGTCGCGGCCGTCGTGCCGATCGTCGGCGGGCTGCTCCTGCTGCTGCTGCACACCGGGTCGCCCGTGTTCCTGCTCGTGCTGGCACCGGCGCTCTTCGGGGTCCCGCAGGCGCTGGCGTCGGTGTCGAACCAGGCGGCGCTGTACCGGGTCGTCCCAGCGGCGTCCATCGGCACCGCCGCGGGGCTGTCCCGTACGAGCGTGTACATCGGGGCGATCGCGGCGTCCTCGCTGATCGGCGGGGTGTTCGGCCAGGCTCCGACGACGCCGGACCTGCACGTGCTGGCGCGGGTGATCGTGGGCGTCGCGGTGCTGCTCAGCGTCCTGACGATCGCCGACCGGGCGCTGGCGCGGCCGCTGCCCGCGCCCGCGAGCCGCACTTCGTGAGCAGGAATGGTCGACTGGCGCCACGGCACCCGACCATTCCTGCTCACGATCCGGCCCGACGGCGCACGATCCGGCGCGACGGCGCACGATCCGGTCCGACGGCACCCGCAGCCCGACCGGCGGGGCCGCACCGCGCCTCCCGACAGCCCGATCCCGGTACCCTGAACCGGTGACCGACCCGACCGCCCCGAGCGCCACGACCCCCACGCACTGGACCCTCACGCTGGTCTGCGACGACCAGCCCGGGATCGTGCACGCCGTCTCCGGGGCAGTCGTCGCCGCGAGCGGGAACATCACCGAGTCGCAGCAGTTCTCGAGCGCCGACACGAACACGTTCTTCATGCGCCTCCAGGTGATGGCCCCGGTCGACCGCGCCACGTTCGAGGCCGCCCTCGCCCCCGTCGCCGAGCGCTACACCGCGCGCGTCCAGCTCGACCTCGTCGGCCGGCCGATGCGCACCCTCGTGCTCGTGTCGAAGGCGGGGCACTGTCTGAACGACCTGCTCTACCGGCAGCGCGGCGGACAGCTCCCGATCGAGGTGCCGCTCGTGCTCTCGAACCACGGGGACCTGTCGGAGCTCGCGTCGTTCTACTCCGTGCCGTTCGAGCACCGGCCGGTGACCGACGCGGCGAGCAAGCAGGAGATGGAGCGCCGCGTGCTGCAGGCGGTGGAGGAGCACGACATCGAGCTCGTCGTCCTCGCCCGGTACATGCAGATCCTCTCGCCCGAGCTCTGCGCCGCGCTCGAGGGCCGCGCGGTGAACATCCACCACTCGTTCCTGCCCGGCTTCAAGGGGGCGAACCCCTACCGGCAGGCCCACGCCCGCGGCGTGAAACTCATCGGTGCGACGGCGCACTTCGTCACGAGCGACCTCGACGAGGGCCCGATCATCGAGCAGAACGTCGTGCGGGTGGACCACACGAAGGACCCCGCCGAGCTCGTGTCGATCGGCCAGGACGAGGAGTCCCGCACGCTCACCCAGGCGGTGCGCTGGATCGCGGAGGACCGGGTCCTCCTCGACGGCGCCCGCACCATCATCTTCAAGTAGGCACCGCATGTCAGCACCGCAGTCCCCCGTCGATTGGGGCGACACCCCGGACCCGCACGCCATCCGCCCGCGGAGGCTCGACGGCTGGACGGTGCTCCGCGTCCTCGTGTGCGCCTTCGGCCTGGTCTCGCTGGCGTACTGGGGCTACATCGCGTGGCCGTTCCCGGTGCCGGGCATCCTGTTCATGATCGGCGCGCCGGTGTTCGCCGCGGTGGTCTGGTACCTGTTCCGGTCGCCGCGCTCCCCCATCGAGACGGACATCGTCGGCAAGACCATCGTCGAGGTCGCGCTCGTGATCGCGGCCGGTGCGGCCTGGATCTCGATCGGGCACCCGGTCGTCGGGATCGTCTTCATCGTGGTCGCAGCGTTGTCGGGCGTGGTGCAGTTCCGCAAGGAGACCCGGTGAGCGGCGTCGCGTCCGCCGCATCCGGCGCGTCCGTCGCGTCCGGCGCGTCCGCCGCGTCCGGCGCGTCCGTCGCGTCCGGCGCGTCCGTCGGCCAGGAGGCGCGGCGCACCCTGTTCCGGTCGGCCCACGTCGTCGATGCCGGCGGCTCCACCGCGGACGGCTGGGTCCTCGTCGTCGGTGACCGCATCCACGCGGTCGGCTCCGGTCCCGAGGGACCGGCGGCGACGTCGGTCGACGAGGTCGTCGACCTCGGCGACGCGGTCCTCGTGCCCGGCTTCATCGATCTGCACGGCCACGGGGGTGGCGGGGTCGCCTACGAGGACGAAGCCGTCGGTGCCGCCCTCGCCGTGCACCGCGCGCACGGCACGACCCGCTCGGTCCTGTCCCTCGTCGCGAACCCGGTCCCCGCGCTCACGGCGTCGCTCGACCGCATCCGCGCGGTGATGGCCGACGACCCGCTCGTGCTCGGCGTCCACCTCGAGGGCCCCTTCCTCTCCCCGCACAACAAGGGCGCACACAACGAGTCGTTCCTGATCGACCCGTCGCCGGCCGCGGTCGAGGCGCTGCTCGAAGCCGGCGAGGGCTTCATCCGCCAGGTCACCGTCGCCCCGGAACTCCCCGGCGCGCTCGACGCCGTCCGCCGGTTCGTCGCCGCCGGGGTCACCGTCGCCGTCGGCCACACCGTCGGCACCTACGACCAGGCCCGTGCCGCGTTCGACGCCGGTGCGACGCTGCTGACCCACGCGTTCAACGCGATGCCGGGGCTGCACCACCGTGCGCCGGGGCCGATCGGTGCCGCCGTGGCGGACGACCGCGTGACGCTCGAGCTCATCCTCGACGCCGTGCACGTGCACCCGTCCGTGGCGTCGATGCTGCTGCGGGCCGCTCCCGGGCGGGTGGCCTTCGTCACGGATGCCATGGGCGCGGCGGGTTCGGCCGACGGCTCGTACACGCTGGGCTCCCTCGCCGTGACCGTCACCGACGGCGTCGCACACGTCGCGGGGACCGACACCATCGCGGGCTCGACCCTGACGCAGGACGCGGCGCTCCGGAACGCCGTCACCCTCGCGGGGCAGACGCTGCCGGACGCCGTGGCGGCGCTGACCAGCATCCCGGCGGCGGCGCTGGGGCTCGGCGACCGCCTGGGCCGACTCGCGCCGGGGTTCGCGGCCGACCTGGTGGCGCTGTCCCCGTCGCTCGAGGTGCAGCGGGTCTGGGGTGCCGGACGGCCGATCAGGTGACGGACACGGACTCAGCACGATCGGACCACCGGCGGCGCCGGATCGTGATCGTGCTGGCGGTGGTCACCATCACGTTGTGGTGCGTGGCCGTGGCACTCGCGACCACCGTGCTCGTGCTCATCGGACGGCTTCCGGGCGAGGATCCGGACCGAGATGCCCGCGCGAACCAGATCGCGACAGGCGTCTTCGTCTCCTTCGCCCTGCCGGCCACCGCATCGACGATCGGCTTGGTCGCGGCACGCCGCGCTCGGGCACGTGGCCGCGACGTGTGAGCGAGGGGCACCCTGTGGGCTCCGGGCCCGGGCGCGACGCTGCCGGCCGTGCGCGGCCGATGGCCGGCCCCTACCGGTCGACCGGCCGGTCCTGCGCGCCGCTCGCCCACGTCGTCGCCGTCGGGCCCACCCGGAAGGACAGGGTCCCGCCGCGCGTGACGAGTGACGACGGCACCCACGACTGCGCGAGCGTCCGGCCGTCGAGTCGGGCCGACTGCACGAACGGGTCCGTGCTCGACGAGCGGATCGCGATCCGCTCCCCGCTCGACCGCCGGATGTCGACGGTGGTGAACGTCGGGCTCCCCACGAGCATCTCCGCCCGCCCGGGCGTCTGCGGGAACAAGCCGATCGACGCGAACACGTACCAGGCGCTCATCGTGCCGAGGTCGTCGTTCCCGGGCAGCCCGCTCGGACCGGTCGTGTAGGCATCGTCGACGACCCGTCGCACGGTCTCCTGCGTCTTCCACGGCTCGCCGAGCGCGTTGTACATCCACGGTGTGTGGATGTCCGGCTCGTTGGTCGGGTCGAACTTCGTCGGGTCGCCGCCGGTCACCGCGAACGCACCGGCGCTGTCGTGGAAGAACGCGTCGAGCCGGGCGACGGCAGCGTCGTCGCCGCCGAGCGCCGTCGACAGCCCGTGGACGTCCTGCGGCACGAGCCAGGTGTACTGCGCACTCGTGCCCTGCGCGAACCCGGTGCCGGTCGAGGGCGACCAGCCCGGCGTCCACGAGCCGTCCGCCTGGCGAGCGGCCTGGTACCCGACGGCCGGGTCGAACGTGTTCTTCCAGTAGGTCCCACGCTCCGCGAACATCCGGGCGTCGGAGCCCAGCCCGAGGGACCCCGCCCAGTACCCGAGCGCGCTGTCGGAGATCGAGTCCTCGAGCGTCTCGGCAGCGCCACCCCAGCACGAGCAGTCGTCGTTCGCGGCGTAGTGCCGCTCGAGGTACTCGTCGAGCGCCGGCCGCTGCGCGAGGCACTGGCCCGGGCAGCCGATGTCGCTCTCGGCGTCGGCGTTCTCGACGGTCGCCTGACGCTTCAGCGACTGGTAGGCGGCCCGCACGTCGAAGTTCCGGACCCCCATGGCGTACCAGGTGGCGAGCGTCGCCGCCGACGGGTCCCCCGTCATCACGTGCGTCGGGGCACCGAGGTGCAGCCATCGGTCCCACACCCCGCCGTTCTGCTCGGCGAACCGCAGCATCGACTGCGCCATGTCCCCGGCGACGTCCGGTCGCAGCAGCGCGAGCAGCTGGATCTGCGCCCGGTACTGGTCCCACCCGGAGTACGTGCCGTAGACGGCCCGGTGTCCGCGGTCCATCCGGTGCACCCGCTGGTCCGGCCCGAGGTACCGCCCGTCGCGGTCGTTCAGCGTGTTCGGCTGCATGAGTGCGTGGTAGACGGACGTGTACAGCTGGGTGGTCCGGTCCGTCGTGCCGCCTCCGACGCGCAGGCGCGACAGTTCACGGTTCCAGGAGGCGCGGGTGCCGGCCGCCACGCTGGCGACGGTCGCGCGCGTGGTGATCTCGCCGTCGCGGTTCGCTATCGCTCCTGCGGCGCTCACGTACGAGATGCCGATCCGCGCGTGCACCGTCGCACCGCGACGCGCGTCGAACCCGACCCACGCGCCGGAGCCGCGTCCGGCGCGGTCGGCGCCGGTCAGGTACCCCTCCCCACCGGAGGAGGCCGTGCCTCCTGGCTGGACCGTGCCGTCCTGCCACGTTCCCGTGCTCGAGAACGCCCGGTCGAAGGTGGCCGTGAAGAACAGGCGGTAGTAGCTGCGGCGGTCGGGGTTGGTGGCCCCGCCGCCGTTCGCACGGCGGCTGCAGAAGCCGCCGGTCAGGACGCTGCCGCTGACGGTGCGGGTGCGGGCGTCGACGCTGGTGGTGGCCGCCTCGCTGCCGTTGATGGAGTTCGACGTGCGGAAGAGCAGGTTCGCGGCCTTGCCGGCCGGGAACGCGAACTCGCCGACGCCGGCACGCGTCGTGACGGCGAGGTCGGTGCGGACGCCGTTGTCGAGTCGGACCGTGTAGCGGCCGGGACTCGCGGACTCGTCGTCGTGCGAGTAGCCGGCGGCGTAGACCGCGTCGGTGGAGTCGGACGACGGCGAGGTCGTGACCGGGGTCGTGACGGGCATGATCGGCACGTCACCGGCGGCTCCCGGCGCGCAGCCGGCACCGTTCAGGTGCGTCAGGCTGAACCCCCGCAGCCGGTCGACGTCGTACGAGTAGCCGTTCGCGACCGGGGTCGAGGTCTGGTCACCCGCGGTGCCGGTCGGGCTCCACTGCAGCATGCCGAACGGCGCGGTGGCACCGGGCCAGGTGTTGCCGTCGCCGCTCGTGCCGATGAACGGGTCGACGTACCGGGCGGGGTCGGAGACGGTCCGGGTCCCCTGCCCTGCCTGTCCCGAGGGCGAGGCGACCGCCGGTGCGGCGACCATCCCCGTCCCGAGCAACGCGGCGATCGTGGCCACCGCGGCGAGCGGCAGCGGGCGGAGGAGCGGGCGACGGTGCACGCGGGAACGGTTCACGTCGGCGACGCTAGACCCCTCGGACGGGGGACGTGCGGTCGGTCACCGAGCGCTCCCCCGCTGTTCACGTCGGCGTGGACCGTACACCCTCGCCGACCTCGACTGAGGTCCAGATCACACCGTCCGCTGCGAGGATGGCCCCATGAGCGTCATGGTCTCCCTCTTCGATGCGCACCGCACCCGCACCAGCGAGAAGTACACGGCACACCCGCCGGAGGTGCTGCCGATGTTCGTCGCCGAGATGGACAGCATGCTCGCCGAGCCGGTGCGGGACGCCCTCGTGGCCGCGGTCACGAACGGCGACACCGGCTACGTCGGGCACGGCCGGGCGCTCCCCGAGGCGTTCGCCGACTTCGCCGAGGCCCGCTGGTCGTGGCGGCTCGACCCCGACATGGTCCGGACGACCACGGACGTCTCGGTGGCCGCGGTGGAGACGCTCCGCCGGGTGATCGAACCCGGCGACCAGGTCGTCATCATGCCGCCGGTCTACCCGCCGTTCTGGGAGTACGTCGCCGAGGCCGGCGGCTCCGTGACCGAGGTCCCGCTGCTCGCGCCAGAGGGCACCGCGGACCCGTTCGACACCACGGCCGGCTGGCGGATGGACCTCGACGGCATCCGCCGAGCGTTCGCGGACGGCGCCCGGACGGTGCTGCTGTGCAACCCGCACAACCCCCTCGGGCTGGTGCACACCCGGGACGACCTGGCCGCCCTCGCCCGGCTCGCCGCCGAGTGGGACGCGGTGGTCGTCTCCGACGAGATCCACGCACCGCTCGTGCACGCGGATGCGACCTTCACGCCGTTCCTCGACTCGTGCCCCGAGGCCGCCGACCTCGGCGTCGCCCTGACCAGCGCGAGCAAGGCCTGGAACCTCGCGGGGACGAAGTGCGCGCTCATGGTCGGTGCCTCGGACCGGGCGCGAGCGTGGTTCGACGGCATGCCGACCGAGGTGGTGGAGCGCACCGGGATCCTCGGGTACACCGCGAGCGTGGCGGCGTTCAGCGAGGGCGGACCCTGGCTCGCGTCGCTGCTGACCGAGCTCGCCGCGAACCGCCGCACCCTGGCCGAGCGCATCGGTGCGGTGCTGCCCGGTGCCGGCTACCGGCAACCGCAGGCGTCCTACCTGGCGTGGCTCGACCTGCGCGCGCTGCCGTGGGGCGACGACCCCGCCGCACACCTCGTCGACGAGGCGAAGGTGGCGCTCAGCAGCGGCCCGGACTTCGGTCGGCAGGGAGCCGGCTTCGCCCGGCTGAACTTCGGGTGCTCGGCCGAGACCCTCGACGAAGGACTCAGCCGCCTGCACACCGCGTGGTCGCGGCGCACGGGCGGCTGAGCCGGGGACTCACTCGAACAGCTGCCAGGCCGGCTTGTTCGCGTACGTGTACCGGTAGTAGTCGGCGAGCGTGAGCCCCGCGGCGGCTTCCTCGTCGACGACGACGGTCGCGTGCTCGTGCAGCTGCAGTGCCGAGCCCGGGACGAACGACGACAGCGGCCCCTCGACCGCGGCGGCCACGGCATCGGCCTTCGACGACCCCTGGGCGACGAGGACGAGCTCGCGAGCATCGAGGATGGTGCCGAGCCCCTGCGTCATGCAGTGCGTCGGGACCTGGTCGAGGCTGTCGAAGAACCGGGCGTTCGCCTCACGCGTGGACGGGGCGAGGGTCTTGATGCGCGTGCGGGACGCGAACGACGACGTCGGTTCGTTGAACCCGATGTGCCCGTTCGCGCCGATGCCGAGGATCTGCACGTCCACCCCGCCGGCGGCACGGATCGCGGCGTCGTACTCCTTCGCCGCGAACTCGAGGTCGGACGCGCGACCGTCCGGGACCCGGACGCGGGAGGGCTCGAACCCGAGCGGGGCGATGACGTCGCGCTGGATCACCGAGGCGTAGGACTCGGGGTGCTCGAGCGGGATGCCGACGTACTCGTCGAGCGCGAAGGCGCGGGCCTCGGCGAACGAGATCTCCCCCGCCTCGACGCGACGTCGCAGGTCGGCGTAGATGCCCTGCGGGCTGGACCCGGTGGCGACTCCGATGACGGCGGACGGCTTCTTCGCGACGACGGAAGCGATCTTGGCCGCGGCGACGCGACCGACCTCAGCCGGCGTGGGCAGGATGATGATCTCCACGGTCACAGCCTACTGGTCATGACCAGTCCGCGACAGGGTCCCGTGTCGGTAGCGTGGCGGCATGCCCACACCTGACTTCGTCCTGTCCCTCCGCTCGAAGATCGGGAACGAGCCGCTCTGGCTCACCGGGGTCACCGCCGTCGTGACGCGCGGCGAGGGTCCGGACCGTGAGCTCCTCGTCGTGCGTCGGGCCGACAACCTCGCGTTCACGCCGGTGACCGGCATCGTCGACCCCGGCGAGGAACCCGCGGTCGCCGCCGAACGCGAGGTCCTCGAGGAAGCCGACGTCGTCGCCGTCGCCGAGCGCCTCGCATGGGTGCAGGTGCTGCCGGAGATGACGTACCCGAACGGCGACCGGGCGCAGTACCTCGACCTCGTGTTCGCCTGCCGGTACGTGTCCGGCGACCCGTTCCCCGCCGACGGCGAGAACATCGAGGCCTTCTGGGCACCGCTCGATGCCCTGCCCGAGATGCCCGCGACCATGCGGGCACGCATCGACGCGGCCCTGTCCGACGACCCGGCCACCCGCTTCCAGCGCTGACTGCTCGGACAGGAGGCGCGGTGCCAGCCCGCACCGCGCCTCCCGTCCGCAAGTGCGCAGCCGAGTCTCGCGCAGGCGGACGGTTTCGCGGTCGGAGCGTCGCGGAACTGTCCGCCCAGCCGAGACTCGGTCTCGCCGGGGCGGCCGTCGCCGCTCCGCGAGCGGAGTGGCTCGTCGGTGCTACGCGAGCGGGGCGACCGCGACGGGGGCGCCGAGCAGCCGCACGGCGACCGCGTCGCCGGCAAAGCGGCGGTCCCCGACCTCGTGCTGCACCGTCACGACCGTGTCGTCGTCGAGCCGGACCGTCGTCCGTCGGATCGACCCCAGGAAGCTGGACGCGACGACCGTGCCGGTGACGCCCTCCGACGCGAAGGCGACGTCCTCCGGGCGGACGTAGGCGAGGACCGGGCCGTCCGGTGCCGCGGCGTCGAGTGCCGGCACACGGAACCCGTACACGAACACGTCCCCACCGCGCAGGTCGCCGCGGAGGCGGTTCGACTGCCCGACGAAGTCCGCCGTGAACGCCGACGACGGGGAGCGGTAGAGCTCCTCCGGCGTGCCGATCTGCTCGATGCCGCCGGCGTTCATCACCGCGATGCGGTCCGAGACGGCGAGCGCCTCCTCTTGGTCGTGGGTGACGAACACGGTCGTGATGCCGAGGTCGCTCTGGATGCGCCGGATCTCGTCGCGCAGGGACACCCGCACCTTGGCGTCGAGGGCCGACAGCGGCTCGTCGAGCAGGAGCACGCGGGGCCGGGTGACGAGTGCCCGGGCGAGGGCGACGCGCTGCTGCTGCCCACCGGAGAGCTGGTGCGGGTACCGGTCGGCGAACTCGGCGAGGTGCACCATGTCGAGCGCGTCGATGACCTGCTCGCGGCGGGCGGCGGCCGGCACGCGGCGCATCTCGAGGCCGAACGCCACGTTCTGCCGGACCGTCATGTGCGGGAACAGCGAGTACTGCTGGAACACCATGCCGATGTCCCGCTTGTTGACGGGGGTGTCGGCGACGTCCTGGCCGTCGATGCGGATCGACCCGGCGTCGATGCCCTCGAGGCCCGCGAGCGCCCGGAGCGCGGTCGTCTTGCCGCACCCGGACGGGCCGAGCAGCGAGACGAACTCACCGGGTTCGATACGGAGCGACAGCCCGGCGAGGGCACGGTGCGCGCCGTAGTGCTTCTCGACGCCGTCGAGTTCGACGATCGCGCCGTCGGTCGCGAGCGATGCCGGGGCGGCGGGGGCGGTGACGGTCATGCGGACTCCTTCGGGGCACGGCGGCGGGAGCCGACCCGGCCGATGAGGACGAGCAGCACGAATCCGAAGACGAGTGCGGCGAGCGAGAAGATCGCGGCGACGTAGGGGTCGGTCGACTGCACGAGCAGGAGCGCGGTCTGGAACGTCGTGCGGGAGAGGAACGAGGCGAGGGTGTACTCGCCGAGGACGACCGTGATCGTCAGGAAGCAGGCGGCCGTGATGCCGCGACGGAGGTTCGGCAGAAGCACCCGCCACGTCACGGTCCACCACGAGGCGCCGAGCGACCGGGCGGCCTCGGAGAGCACCGACATGTCCATCGCGGTGATGGCCGCGGCGATCGGTCGGAACGCGAAGGGCAGCGCGATGATGCCGATCGCGAAGGACAGCGTCCACGCGTCCGAGCCGAAGACCTCGGCGACGACCTGGTACACGGGGATGAACCCGACGACGAGGACGACCACGGGCACGGTGATCGGCACGATGCACACGAACTCGAGGACCCGGCGGAGCCTCGGGTACCGCAGGGCCGTGATGATCTGGGCCGGCAGCAGCACGAGCAGCACGATCGCCACGGTGATGAGCGCGATGAGCAGCGAGGCGCCGAGCCCGTCGAACACCGGCTGGTAGGTCGCCGCGTTCACCGGGTCGACGAGTGCCGTGTAGTGCGCGAGCGTCAGGCTGCCGTCGGTCCCCTGGCGGAAGGTGAACTGCGCGAGGGCGACGAGCGGGACGGCGAACACGAGGCCGATCACGACGAGCACGATCGCGGCGGTGACCCGCGACGGGGCCGCGCCGAAGCGGCCGACGCGGGTCGCGCCTCCCGTCCGTCGCTGCCGGACCGTGCGCCCGCCGGTGGCCGCGCTCATCGCTGCCACCGCGCTGCCCGACGCTGCAGCAGCGAGTAGGCGCCCATCACCAGGGCCATCACGACGACCATGCCGAAGGCGAGCACGCCGGCGACGTTCTGCAGCCCGATGATCGTCTCGCTGGTGAGCTGGGTCCGGATCGTCAACGGCACGATCCCGCCCTGGGAGATGAGCGCCGCAGCCGTGGCGAACGACGAGAACCCGTTCGCGAAGAGGAGCAGCAGCGATCCCCAGAACGCCGGCGCGAGCACGGGCAGCGCGATCCGTCGCCAGTAGGTCGCGCGCGACGCCCCGAGGGTGGCGGCTGCCTCACCCCACTGGGCCTTGACGCCCTCGAGGGCCGGCATGAACGTGAGGACCATCAGCGGCACCTGGAAGTAGACGTAGGGGATGACGAGCCCGGGCACCGTGTACAGGAAGGTGCCGTCGGCGTTGAGGTCGATGTGCAGGGCGGACACCAACCAGGTGGTGACGAGTCCCTGCGCCCCGATCGTGGCGATGAACGCGAACGCGAGCATGACACCGCCGAACTGGGCGAGGACGCTCGCGGCCGCGTCGATCATCGACCGGACGAGACCGTCCGGTCGGAGCGCGGCGAGCGCCCAGCACACGACGGCGCCGATCACGGCGCCGATCACGGCGGACACGGCGGACAGACCGAACGAGCCCCCGAAGGCGCGGAGCACCGACGGGTCGGCGAACGCGGCGAGGTTCGCGAAGGTGAACGCGCCGCCGCTCGTGAAGAAGCCACTGCCGACCGCGATCACCGCGGGGACGGCGAGGAACAGCAGGACGTAGACGGCGAACGGGGTGAGGCCGAGCCACGCGACGCCGCCGCGGCGCCGGACACGGGGTCCGGCGGCGCGGCGGGCGGTGGCATCGGCGGTCGTCGCCGGAGGGGTGGCCGCGGTCGTCGCGGCGGGTCCGGCAGGGACGGGTGCCGGAGCGGTCCCACGGCCGGGTGCCCCGACGAGCGGGTTCCCGCCGGCGCCCGGTGCCGATGCGGTGGTCATGCTGCTCAGGAGCCCATCGTCGAGGCCCACTTGGCCGACAGCACCTTGGCCGCGGCGGTGGCCTGCTCGTCGGTCAGCTCGACGGAGTCCTTCGGCGCGCCACCTGCGGCGTCGAGGGCGTCCTGGTCGACCTTGCCCGACTTCTCGAGCGCGGCCAGGGTGGACGGGAAGGCTCCGGCCTGGAGGTACAGGTTCTGCACGTCCGGGCTCGCGATGTACTCCTGCCAGAGGCGCGCGGCGGCCGGGTGCGGGGCGTCCTTGTTGATCGCCTGCGAGTAGTACGAGGCGAGGGCCTGTCCCTCAGGGACGACGGTCTTCCAGTTCTTGTTCCCGGAGGCACCGGCGGCCGGGCCCCATGCGAGGTTGTTGTACGACCACTGGATGACGACGGGGGTCTCA
The DNA here is from genome assembly GCF_044759965.1 of Curtobacterium sp. NPDC098951. Classification (NCBI taxonomy): domain Bacteria; kingdom Bacillati; phylum Actinomycetota; class Actinomycetes; order Micrococcales; family Microbacteriaceae; genus Curtobacterium; species Curtobacterium sp. NPDC098951. Next base: position 550,253 of record NZ_JBIWAG010000003.1, on the reverse strand, counting down.
CCCGAGGCGACCGTCGCCTGCGTCGGCAGCACGTTCTGGAAGTTGCCGGCCTGCTTCAGCTTGCCGAAGTACTCCACACCCTTGGTGATGTCGTCGGCCGAGCCGCCGTTCTCGAGCGCCGCGAGGTACACCGCCGAAGCGGCCTGGTTCGCCTGCGTCGGGTCACCCGAGATCGCGACCTTGCCCTTGTACTCCGAGCCGAGCAGGTCGTCGAGGTCCTTCGGGGCGTCCGTGATCTTCGACGAGTCGTAGCCGATCGACATCAGACCGGTGTAGTCGCGGGTCCAGGCGCCGTCCGCGTCCTTGAGGTTCGAGGGGATGTCGCTCCAGTTCGCGACCTTGTAGTCGGTGAGCAGGTCGAGGTTCTGCTGCAGTACGGCGTTGCCGAGGTCGAGCACGTCGGGCGCGGTCGACTGGCCCTTCTGCGACTTCACGGCGGCGACCTCGTCGGCGCTCGAGCCGTTCGGGTTCGCGGAGGTGATCTTGATGCCGTACTTCTTGGTGAAACCGTCGATGATCTTGCCGTAGTTGGCCCACGACGGCGGCAGCGCGATGACGTTGAGCTGCCCCTCGGCCTTGGCGGCCTTCACGAGGGCGTCCATGCCCCCGGCGGACTCGGCGCTCGTGGCGGTCTTCCAGTCGGTGTCGTCCTTGGTGGTGCTGGCCGAGCTCGTGGCCGAGCAGCCGGCGAGGGTGACGATGGCGGCGGCGGCCAGGGCGATGCCGGCGAGGGTGCGCTTGTGCTGCACGGGGTGTGCCTTTCGGGTGATCGGGACGGACCCGGGATCCGGGTCCTGGACGATCGTGGACGCGGCCGGTTTCCGACCAGTGCTGCCGTGGTGAACGGTGGCGGAACAGCGGGTGCGGCTGTACGGTCTCGACTGTCGGCAAGGGTGCCGGCCCAGTCCGGCACAGTCCAGGAGGCACGCATGCAGTTCACGACGACCGTCCTGCAGGCGCGGAAGACGGCGACCGGTCTGCCGGTCCCGTCCGACGTCGTCGAGGCGCTGGGCGCGGGGCGCCGACCACCGGTGGTGGTCACCGTGAACGGCGCCTACACGTACCGTTCGTCGATCGGCGTGATGGCCGATCAGTCCCTCGTCCCGCTGTCGGCGGAGCACCGGGCCGCATCGGGGGTCGCGGCCGGCGACACGGTCGAGGTCACCATCGAGGTCGACACGCAGCCGCGGGTGATCGACGTGCCGGAGGACCTGGCGACGGCCCTGCACGAGGCCGGTGTCCGGGGCGCGTTCGACACGCTCTCGAACTCTCGGCAGCGGGCCCTCGTCGACCCGGTCGAGCAGGCGAAGGCCCCGGAGACCCGGCAGCGCCGGATCGAGAAGGCCGTCGAGGCCCTGCGCGCCTGACCCTCGGGCGCGCCGCCGGGCGTACCTGGTCGCTTCGGGCGTACTTGCTCGTTTCGGGCGTACCTGGTCGAAAGTTTCGGGCAGGTACGCCCGGAAACACCTTGCATCGCGGACGCTCTGGGAAAGAACGAGCAGCGTTGAACACCGAGCGGGCTCACCGGTTCGGTGTGGCCGCGGGGTGTCGAGCGCTCCGCACCGGTCGGATCGCACACGGGAGACCCGCGGCACGGAACCGGACCGCCAGTGCGTCGAGGTCGAACAGCTCGCGCCACTCGACGCGGAGGACCGTACGGACCCCCGGCACGGTGAGCAGGCGGGCATGACGACGTTTCTCGTCCAGGAACACCTCGGTCTGGTCGCGTCCGCCGAGGTACCGCTCCTGCGTGTACTTGGCGCGTCCATCGATCTCGATGACGACCCCCTCGTCCGGGAACCAGAAGTCGACGGCGAACCGATGCCCGCCGACCACGAACTCCTGCTGCAGCACGGGCACGGACAGCCCGAGCTCGCGGAAGACCACGCGCGCGAGGGACTCCGCCGGCGAACCCGATCGTGCGTCGGCGAGGTCGACGACCTGTGCGGCGCGTGCCCGTCCCCGGGCGCTCGGGTGCACGGCTCGCCAGAGGTCGTCTCGCCCGATGCCGCTGCGGAGCGCCGCGTCGGCCACGACGACACCGGTCCGCAGGTCGTCCGTCATCGCGATGTCGATGACGGTCCGCGGGACCGTGGTGATCGCGAGGTCGCCCGCTCGGATCCGCTCGGCGGCGGACACAGGACGGGTGTGCAGGACCAGTTCCGACGTCCGGGCGCGGTACATCGACTCCGGCACGGTCGCGTGGACGGGCATGCTCCACCCGCCGAGTGAGGGCAGCCCGTACACCGCGGCGGCGGACGCGTGGGAGATGGTCGCCCGCGTGCCGAGCCGACCGAGCCGCGCGTACACACGAGTGACGTACCGCTGCCGGGGCCCGGCGGCGTCCCAGGCTGCGCCGTCGACGAAGGCGTTCGGCCCCGCACGGACGAGCCGACCGGCGCCGCGCAGCCGTGTCCGTCGGCGCAGGGTGCTGGCGTCGAGGCCGGCTTCGCGGGTGGTGGAGGCCCGGAGGATGGGCAGGGGTTCGTCCATGCACGCGACGATGCCCGACCAGCCATGCGCTCAGCAGGCCGGCGTCGTGAACTGTGGACGCGCCTCCAGGCCCGCCCTGGTGTGGAGGAGTGAACGTTCCTTCCCATGACGGGCGCGATCCCTGACGAAATCGGGCGTACCTGGTCGGAACCTTTGACCAGGTACGCCCGATTCGACCACCGACGCCCGGAACGACCGGGTACCAGCACCCACCAGCACCAGCACCAGCACCCGCCAGCGCAGCACGGCGCCGGACGGAACGCACCCGAGTCCCGTCCGGCGCCGCGGTCTCCCCCGCCGGCCCCGCTGCCTCAGGCCCGGCGTACCCGCAGGGTGACGATCTCGAAGGGTCGGAGCGTGAGCACGACCGGCTCCCCCGACTCCCACGAGTCCCCCAGCCCACGTTCCAGCAGGTCCACCGCCGTCACCGTGGCGACGTCGAACCCGAAGTCCACGCCGACGTCGGCAGCCCGCCCACCGGACGCCTCGTAGAGCCGCACGACGACGTCGCCGGAGCGGTCCTCGGCGATCTTCACCGCCTCCACGAACACCTGCGGCGACGACACCGTGACGAGCGGGTCGACCGTGGTCGTCCCCTCGACCGTGCGCACCGGCAGGTTGAGCCGGTAGCCGCTGTCGGCGGCGTCGAGGACCGACGCGCCCACCCGCAGCACGGTGCGGAACACGTGGTGCCCCTGGTCGGCGTGCGGGTCCGGGAACGTCGGGGCGCGCAGCAGCGACTCGCGGACGAGCGTCGTGGTCCCGCCGTCGGCCCGGGTGGTCCGGGTGATGTCGTGCCCGTAGGTGGAGTCGTTCGCGACGGCGACACCGAACCCCGGCTCGGCGACGTGCACCCAGCGGTGGGCGCTCGTCTCGAAGCGGGCCATGTCCCACGAGGTGTTCTGGTGCGTCGGGCGGTCGATGTGCCCGAACTGGATCTCGCTCGAGGCCGACGACGCACGGACGTCGAGGGGGAACGCGAGCTTGAGCAGCTTCTGCCGCTCGTGCCAGTCCACCTCGGTCTCGATGGTCAGCTCGGCCTCGCCGTCGACCGCCGAGTACCGGGTGGTGATCGACGACGACCCGAAGGTCCGCTGCACGACGAGCGACGGACCGTCGATCTCGACCGAGGACGCCGTGAGCACCGTGCCGTTGCGCTGGTAGGCGCGGTCGATGTCCCACGCCTCCCACTGGTTCGGGGTGTCGCGGAACACGGTGTACTCGGCGGCCGCCGCACCGGGTGCGACGGCGTCGCGTCCGGTCGCGTGGTCGACGAGCGACACGACGTGACCGGCGGCGTCGACGGTCGCCGTGACGACGCCGGTGTCGAAGACGAAGTGGTCGCCGTTCCGGACGGGAGGCACGGCTCGCGGTGCCGGGGCGAGCGAACCACCCAGGGCGGTTGCGTCCCCCGCGGTGACGGGCGAGGCGTTGAAGCGCACGACGTTCCCGGACGAGCCGCTCCCGCCGACGGCGTCGGCGCCGGACGGAGCGTCGAGCAGCGCTCTGCCGCCGCCGGCCACCGTCGACGACGACGCCCCGACCCCGGCGAGCGCCGCGGCCCCGCCGTTCGCGAGCGCCGTCGTGGCGTTGCCGATCAGCCCCTCGAGGACGCGGGCGACCTCGGCGTAGTTCGCCTCGGCGTTCTCGTAGACCCAGGCGATCGAGGACCCCGGCAGGATGTCGTGGAACTGCTGCAGCAGCACCGTGTGCCAGGCCTCCTCGAGCTCCTCGTACGGGTAGTCGAGCCCGAGGCGGACGGCCGCGGTGGACGCCCAGAGCTCGGCCTCGCGGAGCAGGTGCTCGGAGCGCCGGTTGCCCTGCTTCGTCCGGATCTGGGACGTGTACGTGCCGCGGTGGAACTCGAGGTACATCTCGCCGGACCACACCGACGGCGTCGGCAGGGTGGCCTCGATCTCCTCGAAGACCTGCGCCGGGGTGCCGAGGTCGACCCGGGGCGATCCGTCGAGGTCGTGCTGGCGCCGTGCCGCTGCGACCATCTCGCGGGTGGGGCCGCCACCGCCGTCGCCGAAGCCGTACAGGAGCATCGACGTGTTGGCGACGCCGCGCTCCTTGTTCTGCCGCTCGCCGCGGTGCAGGTCGGCGGGCGAGACGTCCGAGTTGTAGGTGTCCGCCGGGGGCAGGTGGGTGAGGACGCGGGACCCGTCGATGCCCTCCCAGTGGAAGGAGGTGTGCGGGATGACGTTCGTCTCGTTCCACGAGGGCTTCTGCGTGACGAACCACTTGGAGCCCGCGGCGCGGACGATCTGGGGCAGCGCGCCCGAGTAGCCGAACGAGTCCGGGAGCCAGGCCTCGGGGGTGTCGATGCCGAACTCCTCGAGGAAGAACCGCTTGCCGGCGACGAACTGCCGGGCGAGGGCCTCGCCGCCGGGGAGGTTCGTGTCCGACTCGACCCACATGCCGCCGACCGGGATCCACCGGCCCTCGGCGACGCGCTGCTTGATGCGGGCCCAGATCGACGGGTAGCCGTCACGGATCCAGGCGTACTGCTGGGCGGACGAGCACGCGAACGTGAAGTCCGGGTCGCGGTCCATCAGGTCGAGCACGTTCGAGAAGGTGCGGGCGCACTTGCGGATCGTCTCGCGCACCGGCCACAGCCAGGCCGAGTCGATGTGCGCGTGGCCGACCGCGACGGCGCGACCGGCGGACCCGGACGCCCCGACGGCCAACAGCGGCGCGAGCACGGCCCGGGCGTCGGCCGCGGTGCCGGCGACGTCGTCGGGGTCGAGGGCGTCGGCGGCACGCTCGAGGCCGCGCAGCAGGTCCGCGCCACGCGTGCCGTCCGTGGGGAGCTCCCCCATCAGGCCACGGAGGACCCAGAAGTCCTGCTGGAGTTCCCACACGGTGTCGTCGCGCTCGACGAGTTCGATGCGGCGGACCCGGTAGATCGGGTCCGATCCGGCGGTGGACTTCGAACCGAGCGGCGTCGCGCCCTGGAACGAGTCGCCGCCGATGTCGGGGTTGGCGGCGGCCTCGACGTAGAGCTCGAAGGACTCGCCGGGCCCGACCTCGAGCGGCACGGTGTCGTTGTGCGGCTCGATGCCCTTGATCGTCGTGCCGTCCGGACGCCACGCGAGCCCCTCGGCCTGGAAGCCGGGGTTGCGCTTGGTGAAGCCGAGGTCGACGAGGAGCTCGGCGGTGGTGCCGGGCGCGGTGCCGAAGTCGGCCGGGACGGTGCCGCGGATCCGGAACCACGTCGTGCCCCAGGGCTTCCCGCCCCAGGCGCCGCCGTCGAACGGCGTGTAGTCGGCGGCGACGGCGGTGGCGAAGGGCACCGGTTCGTCCGGCACCTGCCAGGCGTCGATCGTGACGGGGGCCGAGCGGCGGTGCACGGCGGGGTCGATGCGGTCGCGGACCAGTCGGGCGATCCGGGCGTGGACGAGCGGTTCGTCGGAGTGCATGGAGGGGATTCCTTCCCAGCAGGTGGGCCGGCGGCGCGGCCCGGCGAGGGGCCGACGGCGCGGCCCGCGGACGGGTGTGTCAGCCCTTGATGCCACCGGCGAGGGCGTTGCCGCCGCCGAGGCCCCGGGACACGAGGACGTAGAGGGCGATGACCGGCACGGAGTACACGATCGAGAACGCGGCGAGCTGCCCGTAGGCGACGGCGCCGTTCTGCCCGAAGAAGTTGAAGATGCTCACCGCGGCGGGCACCTTGTCGGGCGAGAGGAGCAGCACGAAGGGGACGAAGAAGTTCCCCCAGGCCTGGATGAACACGAAGATGAACACCACGGCGATGCCCGGGCGCATGAGCGGGATGACGATCCGCCACAGCGTGGTGAGCATCGAGGCGCCGTCGGTCCACGCCGCCTCCTCGAGCGAGATCGGCACCGAGTCCATGAAGTTCTTCGCCATCCAGATGGCCATCGGCAGGCTGGTCGCGGCGAGGAAGAAGATGCAGCCCCACACGTTGTCGATGAGGTTCAGCGACACGAACAGCGCGTAGACGGGGACCATCATCGCGGTGATCGGCAGGCCGGTGCCGAACAGGATGCTGTAGAGGAACGGCTTGTTCACCCGCATCTTGTACCGGGACAGCGGGTAGGCGGCGAGGATCGCGACGACGACCGTGACGACCGCCGTGCCGCCGGAGAGCAGCAGGCTGTTCCCGAGCGGGATGAACGACAGGTCCGGGGTGAGCACCTTCGCGAAGTTGTCGAGCGTGAACTGCGTCGGCATCTTCACGGACAGCGACGCCTGGGTGTCGAGCGAGGCGAGCACGAGCCACAGCAGCGGCACGGCGAAGCACACGGCGATGACGAGCAGCACGACGTTCGACACCCAGCGCATCGTGCGGCCGCGCGGCGAGGTCATGTGCAGCGCACCGGGGGCGGTCACCGCGCGGGTGGCGTTCGAGACCGGACGGTCAGCGGTGAGGGCCATGGTCAGTCCACCTCCGGCTTCAGTGCCTTGATGTAGATGATCGAGAAGACCGCGCCCACGATGAGCAGGATCGTGGCGATCGCCGTCCCGAAGCCGAGCTGCGAGAACTTGAACGCCTCCTGGTACGCCAGGATCGGCAGCGTCGACGAGTTCGTGCCGGGGCCGCCGCCGGTCATCACGAAGATGAGCGTGAACACCGACAGCGTCTGCAGCGTCGTCAGCATGAGGTTCGTCGAGATCGACCGCCGGATGACCGGGAGCGTGATGTACACGAGGCGCTGCCAGCCGGCGGCACCGTCGACCTCGGCGGACTCGGTGATCTCCTCGGGGACCTCCTGCACGGCGGCGGAGTAGACGAGCATCGAGAACGCCGTCCCGCGCCAGATGTTCGCGAGGATGACCGCGAGCATCGGGTACGTGTACAGCCAGTTCGGCCCGGTGATCCCGATGGTCTTCAGGAACTCGTTGAGCGTGCCCTGGTCGTTGAAGAACGCGTACGCGGCGAACGACGCGACGATCTCGGGGAGCACCCACGCGGCGACGACGAACGTACCGACGATGGACCGGATGACCTTGTTGGCGCTCCGCATGAGGAGGGCCAGCCCGAGACCGAGCACGTTCTGGCCGACGACGGCGGAGGCGAGCAGGAAGACGATGGTGAGGATGACGGACTTCGGGAAGTCCGGGTCCTGGAAGAGCTCGACGTAGTTCTTCAGCCCGACGAACTGCTGGTCGGAGGCACCGACGCCGGTGAGGGCGGAGTTGGTGAACGATCCGTAGAACGACGAGATGACGGGGCCGAGCAGGAAGATGACGAGGAGGACGACGGCGGGCAGGAGGGGGACGGCCCGTCCGACGTTCCGCAGCGGCTTCCGCTTGCGCGGGACCGGCGGATCGGTGCGCTTCGGCGCACCGGGCGCCGACAGGGTCGGCGCGAGGGGGGTGCTGGACACGGTTGGTTGCCTTCCGGGTGCGGAGAGGGTTCCGAAGGTGGGTGGTGACGGACGGGAGGCGCGGCGCACGACGCGAGCCGCGCCTCCAGTCCGTCAGGTGGTGACGAGCGTCAACCGGCGGAGACGGTGTTGTCCTTGCCGACGACCTGTTCGACGGCCGTGTCGTACGCGGCAGCCGCCTGCTTCGGTGTCTGCTGCCCGGTCATGACCGACTCCATCGCGACCTGGATCGCGTTCGAGACCTGCGAGTAGTCGCTCGTCGCCGGGCGGAAGTTGGTGTGTTCCACCAGCCCGGAGAAGAACTTGAACGTGGGGTTCGCGTCGGTGTAGGCGCTGTCCTCGGCGACGTCCTTGCGCACGGCGATCTGGCTGTTCTCGGTGTCGTACTTCAGCGAGCCGTCCTTGTCGAGGAACTTCGTGATGAAGTCGAACGCGGCCTGCGGGGCCTTCGAGTTCTTGCCGATCGCGAGCGTCCAACCACCCGACATGGAGTTGTAGCCGGGCTCCTGACCGTTCTGCGTCGGGAACGCTGCCTGGCCCATCACGTCGTTCCACTCAGCCCACGGCGCGGTGCCGGTCTTCAGCCACGTGCCGGACTGCCACGAGCCGTCGAGGTCGATCGCGAGCTTGCCCTGGGGCAGCCACGTCTGCGCGATGGTCGTGCCGACGTTCGTGTCGAGCGCCTGCTGCGGTGTCGGGCCGAGGCCGCCCTGGTAGACGTCCTTCACGAACTGCAGCGAGTCCTGGAACTGCTTCGAGCCCGTGACCCACTTCTTGTCCTTGTAGAGCGTGTTGCCGGAACCGTCCGCCCCGTACAGGAGCATCTCGAAGCCCTGCATGGTCGAGGCCTCGCCCTGTGCCTTGCCCGAGTAGATGTTGAACGGGATGACGCCGGAGTCCTTCTCCTTGATGGTCTTCGCCGCGGCGAGGACGTCGTCCCAGGTCTTCGGCTGCCACGGGACCGGCAGGCCGACCTTCTTGAAGATGTCCTTGTTGTACCAGAGGGCCCGGGTGTCAGTGCCCATCGAGACGCCGTAGGTCTTGCCGTCGACACCCTCGCCGGCCTGCTTGGCGTTGTCGTAGAACTGGTCCCAGTCCTTCCACTTGGCCACGTACTCGTCGAGCGGCAGGAGGTACCCGGCCTGGGCGTCGGCCTTGATGAGGAAGGTGTCCTCGTACATGACGTCCGGTGCGGTGGCCGGCGCCTTGTTCATGAGCGCGAGCTTCGTGTAGTAGTCGTTGCCCTGCGCTTGGATCGGCACGAGGGTGACCTTCTTGCCCGGGTACTCCTTCTCGTACTCCTTCTTGACGACCTTCATCTGGGCGTCGAGCTGCTGGAAGGCGCCGAACTTCTGGTAGGCGATCTTGATGGTGTCGCTCGAGGCAGACCCTGAGCTGGAACAACCCGCCAGTCCGACCGCGGCGACTGCCACGGCTGCGAGACCGGCGATGATTCGGGTGCGGCGTTTCATCGGTGCTCCTTTGCACGGGATGTTCGCGGGCTCCGTCACCCGCGCGCAGGATTACTCCACCGTATTTACTTATCCGTGTCAAGAGCCTGTTCGTGTCGATTCGGTCACGCTCCCTCGCGGCTCAGACCGGGGTGGCGCCTCCGGTCACGGTGATGCCGCCGGTCGCCGGGACGTCGACGAGCAGCACGCTCGGCCGCCCGACGTGCCGTCCCTGTCGGATCACCACGCGGTCGTCGGGCTGGACCGCGCCGACCTCGCGGAGGTACGCGCCGGTCGACGCTGCCGCCGATCCCGTCGCCGGGTCCTCGGTGATCCGACCGGCCGGGAAGAGGTTCCGCGCCTCGTACTCCAGCGCGCCCGTCCGGTGCAGCACCGTGACCGTCCCCGCCCAGCCCGCCTCGCGCTTCAGGGCAGCGAGGGGCTCCGGGGCGAAGCGGAACTGGTGGAACAGCTCCACGTCGGCGAGGACGATCACCGGGTGCCAGTTCCCCGCGAAGGACTCGAGCACCGGGAAGTCCGGCGCGACGTCGTCGATCGTCAGGCCGAGCAGGGCGAACAGCCGATCGCGCAGGTCGGGATCGAGCGGACGGGACTCGGGAGGGACACTCGTCATGGCGACCTGGACGCTGCCGTCCGGGGCGGCCGTGGCGTCGAGGGCGATCTCGCCCGCGGCGGTCGTGAAGACCCGGCATCCGAGACCCTCGCGCTCGGCGAGCACGACCGCGGTGGCGATGGTCGCGTGACCGCAGAACGGGACCTCGGCCGCCGGCGAGAAGTACCGCACGCGGGCGCCCGCCTCGGTGCGCCCGGTGACGAAGGCGGTCTCGGGGTAGCCGACCTCCTGCGCGATCGCGAGCATGTCGTCGTCGGACAGGCCGGAGGCGTCCAGGACGATGCCGGCGGGGTTGCCGCCCCCGGGCTCGGCGGCGAAGGCGGTGTAGCGGAGGATCTCGGTGCGCACCCTCCGACGGTACCGCCGGGCGCTTGGCCTCGCCGGCGCGTGGGCCGCGGGTGCGCGGGCCGCGGGCGTGCGGGCCGCGGGTGCGCGGGCCGCTGGCGCGCGTTCGTGAGCAGGAACGGTCGGGTCCGCGCCACGAATCCGACCATTCCTGCTCACCAGATCACTCCGAGGCGGGGTCCCCCGGCGTCGTGCGGCCTGCGGACCCCGGTCAGGCCGGTCGGTCGAACCGCGCCCCGCGTTCGTCGGACGGCTGCGCCAGGAGCACCAGCAGCACGATGTTGCCGATCGGCACCAGGTAGAGCAGCACCCACCACCCCGAACGGCCCGAGTCGTGCAGGCGCCGGACCGCGATCGCGATCCAGGGCAGCGCGATGACGAGCAGGACGACGCCGTAGAGCCCGATGCCGATCTGCGCGATCGGTGGGAGGGAACCCAGCAGGTACCCCCATACCGGGAACGGGTTGAACGAGCGCATCGCGTCGTCGAGCATCGCCGAGTCGGCTGCGCTCACCGGGCCCGGTCGCCACGTCACGATGCCGATTGCCCACGGGATCTGCAGGGCCTGGACGATGAGGAACGACCACAGCGCCCACCACCAGAACTCCGGTCGTGCGGCGCGCCCCCGGAACACGGCGTAGCCGCGGAAGAACCGTGGGAACGCCGACACGAAGGTCGCACCGTGCCACGGCACGCCGACCGGGGGTTGGGTTGCTCGTGGTTCGGTCTGCACACGTCCTGCCTACCGAGGAATCCTGAGCGGCACTCGCGTCGGGCGTCCCCCGGTGCGGCGTGTGCGGACCCCGGGCGACATCCTCGCTGTCGTACGACGACCACGATGTCGCAACGCCTCACCACAGGCCCCCACGCAGGTCGCCCGCGCAGGTCGCCCCCGGTGTCAGGCGACGCTGGCGTGCGTTCGTGAGCAGGAACGGTCGGGTCCGCGCCACGAACCCGACCATTCCTGCTCACCGGATCACTCCGAGGCGGGGGTCCCCCGGCGTCGACGGAGCACGAGCACGCCCGCACCGGCGACGAGCAGCAGGAACGCGGCGAGCGCGGCGACTCCGAGACCCTCGGCACCGGTGAACGCGAGCGCACCGGTGACCGGGTCGATCGTGATCGTCGTCCAGCCGAGCACCGTGCCGTCCTCGGCGGTCACCACGATGCGGTGTTGCCCCGCGGGGGCGTCGGCGGGGATGGTCGCCGTGACCGTGCCGTCCGCTGCGACCGTGGCGGTGCCGAGGAGCGTCGGCGTGGAGAACATCCAGACGAGCACCTGCTGCCCGGCGTACCGGGTGCCGACGCCGACCGTGATGGTGTCGCCGGGGCGCGCGGTGGCCGGGGCGGTGAGCGAGCCGCGGTTCGCCTGGGTCAGGGACGCCTCGGGCGGCGCGACGGGCGATCCCGAGGGCGACGTGCCAGACCCGGGGGCCGAGCCGCCCGGCGCGGTGCCACCCGGCGCGGTGCCACCCGGCGCGGTGCCACCCGGCGCGGGCGTCGACCCGCCGCCCGGCGTGGGAGTCGGCGTCGTCCCGCCGTGACCCGGAGTCCCGCCGTCGCCCGGCGTGGGCGTCGGAGTCGGAGTCGTCCCACCGTCACCCGGCGTCGACGAGTCGCACGGGTAGGTGCCGGTCCGGAGCGAGAACCCGTCCGTGTCGTTGTCGTCCGCGTAGAACGTCGCCCGCGCACCCTCGGTGCAGACGCCCGAGATCGCGAAGCCCTCGTTCGCCAGCGCCCGGTCCGCGTTCGTCGGCGCCCCGTACACCGTCGTGGCGGCGAAGGCCCCGTCGGTCACCTCGTACAGTGCCGTCCGGCCGGAGCAGGCGTCGTCGCACACCACCCAGAGCGCGTCGAGCGTCGGGTCGAACTGCACGTCGGCGACGACGGAGAACGGCGTCGCGATCGTCGCCACCCGCTGGGACCCGCCGTCGGACATCAGGGCGTACGCGTACACGCTCGCGGTGCCCTCGACGCCGACGAAGAACAGCCCGTCGCCGTGTCCGGCGTAGGTCGCCGGCGAGTACGCGGCGCCGGTGTGCTCGTCCGCGAAGCCGTGTGCGGTGAGCCACGAGTCCGGGATCCAGGTGACGCCCTCGAGGCCCGCGTTCGCCCCGAGCCCGGGGAAGTCCGCCGCGAGGTTCCACTCGTCGGTCGCGTTCAGCGTCGTCTGGGAGCCGTCGGTGGTCGCGAAGCGCAGCACCGCGGGACGGCTGGTCCCGGACACGTCGTTGTTCCGCTCGGTCGAGACGTACACGGCACCGGGGTCGTCGGAGGTGACGGTCACGCCCTCGGCGTCCGGCGTCCCGGAGCCGTCGGCGTAGTGGAGCTCGGTCCCGGCCGCGTTCGTCGGCGCCCAGCCGCCCGCCCCGTCCGACGTGAGGTGGTAGAGCAGCCCGTCGCCGTTCTGCACCGCCCAGAGCTGCCCCGCGGCCGACGCCGGAGTCGACGCCGATGCCGACGGCGTCCAGTCGATGCCGCTCAGGTCACCGGTGAAGGTGTCCTCGTCGTCGAGCACCCGCTCGTCCGGACCGCCGGGCCACGCCTCGGCGGTGACAACGCCGGCGAACCGGTTGGCGGCACCCTTGGTCGGTGCGGCGGTCTCGGCGAACGCCCCGGTGCCGTCGGGGTTCCGGCCGTACGTCGTCGCGGCGTGCGCCGTCCACGAGTACGAGTCGACGAGGGTCCCCCGTGGGTCGAGGAGCCGTGCCGAGTCCGCCTTGCCGAGCCCGAACCCGAAGTCCTGCTCGTCGAGCACCGTGAAGCCACCGGGAGCGACGGACGTGCCGGACGGGATCGCGTACGCGTGCGCGTCGTCACTGTCCGAGAACACGTACCCGCCGAGGTCGACGGTCGTCGTCCCGGTGTTCGTCAGCTCCACCCAGTCGCCCGGGGTGCCGCCGTCGGACTCCACCTCGTTGATGCGCACCGGCGAGGAGCAGTCGTTCGCCGCGCCCTTCGTCGACGCGGTCGTGTCCACGAGGGCACCGGTGCCGTCCGGGCAGCGCCCGTACGTGACCGCCGCGTGCGCCGTCCACGCGTACCGGAGCACCAGGTCGCCCGCCGGGTCGTAGACCCTGACGGTGTCGGCGCCGCCGAGCCCGAAGTCGAAGCCGGGAGCGGTCGCGGACAGCTGGTCGATGACGAAGTACCCGCCCGCGGCGATGGTCGAGCCGGTCGGCAGGACGTACGCCTCGTGGGAGCTGTCATCGTCGAGGAACGCGTACCCGGACAGGTCGATCGCCGCCGACGAGGTGTTCGCGAGCTCGACCCAGTCGGTGTCGTCGCCGTTCGACTCGACCTCGTTGACGACCAGTCCGTTGGCGGCGGACGCCCCCACGGTGGGGTCGTCGTCACCGACGGCAGCGGAGGCGGGGGACGTCGTCAGGGCGCCGCCGACGACGACGAGGGCAGCGACGACGGACGCGCCGAGGCGCAGAGCACGGGGATGCATGCAGGGTCCTTCTCGGGTGTTCAAGGGGGGACCTGCACGACTGTTCAGCATCCGGGCATCCGGCCGGTGGCGCCGAGGTGAACGACGGGTGTCGCCCGCACCGCACGGGACGGCACCGTGTGCCGGACGTGAGGCGCGGGTCGGCCCCGCACCGCGCCTCCAGGCCGGTGGTGCGCGCGACGGACCTCCGTCAGCGACGGATGAGCAGGGTGCTCGCCCGCGGCGACAGCGCCGCGTCGAGGACGAGGCAGGCCGCGCCGACCGCGGCCACGTCGGCGCCGCGGTCGCTCTCGGTCACGACGACCGGGTGCTTCGGGACGAGCAGCGGCGACCCGACGATCGCGTCGCGCGCGGCCGGCAGGGCGGCGCTCGCGATCCGCGACCAGAAGGGCCCGCCGAAGACCACCCGGTCGATGTCGAGCAGGTTCACGATGAGGACGACCGCGTTCCCCATCACCGTCCCGGCCTCGGTCGCGAGCCCACGGGCCACCGGGTCCCCGGCGTCGATCGCCGCTCCGAGTGCGTCCCAGGCCCGGTCGACGGCCGCGACGCCCGCCGGGGCGCCGCCGAGTGCCAGGCCGCGCGCCTGCGCGACGTGCACCAGACGGTCCGGGGCGACCGCCGCACCGACCTCGCCGCGGGTGCCCTCGCCGTCCGGCGTCCCGGCGAGCGACCCCTGGTCGACCATGATGTGCCCGGCGTCACCGGCGTTCGACCCGACGCCGCGGACGGGCTCGTGGTCGACGACGAGCCCCACACCGAAGCCGGTGCCGAAGTAGACGAAGGCGAAGTTCCGCGCCGAGGACTCCCCGGCGAGGAACATCTCGCCGATCACCGCCGCCGTGACGTCCTTCTCGAGGAGCACCGGGTACCCGGTCGCCTCGGCGAGCGCATCGCGCAGCGGGACGTCCCGCCACCGCGGCAGGAACGGCGGGTCGAGCACGACACCGGCGTCGACGTCGATCGGACCGGGGCTCGCGATGCCCACCCCGAGCACGGCGTCCACGTCGACCCGGGCACCCGCCACGAGGTCGTCGACCGCGGTCGCGATGGTCCGGACCACCTCGGACGGGTCGTCGGCGGTCGGGGTCGACGTGGTGCTCGACGCGACGACGGTCCCGGCGAGGTCCAGCAGCACGTAGGTGACGACCGCCGGGTCGACGTGCACCCCGACGGCGTACCGACTGCCGGCCTCGAGCCGCAGGATGGTGCGGGGCTTGCCGCGACCGGACACGACCGTGCCGGACTCCGCGATCATCCCCGCCTCGATGAGGAACCGCGTGACGTTCGACACGGTCTGCGCGCTCAGGCCGGTGCGGGACGCCAGCTCGACCCGGCTCAGCCCGTCCGGCGAGCGACGCACCGCGTCGAGCACGACCGTCCGGTTGAACCCACCGATCGACGGGAGGTTCGCCCCACGCCGATGCTCTGCCATGCCGCGACCATACCGCGCCGGTCGGCCCTGCACCGGTGGCACAACGGTGCGGTATCGGTCGCGCGGCTCGCTGGCCCCCACACGGGTCGCACGGCTACCCTGAGCGGCATGACGGACCTCCGCCTCGAAGAACTCTCCGCGTCGACCGCTGCGGCGGCGAACTCCCTGACCCTCAAGCCCGGGCAGGAGCAGTTCGTGCAGCCGACCACCTACGGCGTCGCGGAGTCCGACGTGAAGCCGAGTTCGGCGTGGACGCGCGTGGTCCTCGACGGCGACGAGGTCGTCGGCATGATCATCGGCACCTTCGACGAGGACAACGCCGAGGAAGAACTGCGCAGCGCCATCTGGCGGGTCAACGTCTCGGCGACGGCGCAGGGTCGCGGTGTCGGCCGGTTCGCCGTGCACGGTCTGGCGGACGAGGCACGGAGCCGCGGCCTCGAGCGTCTGACCGTCGTGTACGAGCCCGGCGGGGACGACAGCCCCGAGGCGTTCTTCCGCGCCGTCGGCTTCGAGTTCGTGCGCGAGACCCAGTACGGCGACCACTTCGCGGTGCTGACGCTCTAGTGGCCCGAGGACCGGTCGGCCACGGGGCGCCCGCTGCCGTCTCGTCCGGCCACGGGGCGCCCGCTGCCGTCTCGTCCGGCGACGGGGCGCCCACTGCCAGCTCGTCCGGCGACGGGCTGCCCGCTGCCGACGACTTCGGTGCGGCCGTGGCCGAGGTCGTGCGCCACATCCCCCCTGGCCACGTCATGACCTACGGCGACGTCGCCGCGGCGCTCGGGTCCCGGGCGTCCCGAGCCGTCGGCAAGGTGATGGCGCACGAGGGTGCCGACCTGCCGTGGTGGCGCGTGGTGCGGTCGGGCGGACTGCCGCCGGTGCACCACGAGGCCCGCGCGCACGAGCACTACCGCGCCGAGGGCACGCCCCTGGTGCAGGGCACGAAGACCTGGAGGGTCGACATGCGTCGCGCACGGTGGTCACCGGCGACGGACGCGGACGACCCGTTCTGACGGGCAGTGCACGGGCAGTACCGGCGCGGGCCTCGGCTCACGCGTCGAAGCGGGCGCCCTTCGGGTTCGACGGCAGCAGGCACAGCACGAACAGCACGAGCGAGCCGATGCCGACCACCACGTGCAGGAACTGCCAGAAGCCGGACAGGTTCGCGTCGTGCAGCCGTCGGGCGCCGAGGGCGAGGGAGCCGATCAGCGTCGCGAGCCCCCACACCACGAAGAGGTAGGAGCCGACGGGGTTCTCGAGCACGGGGGTGTCCGGCGTGAAGGCCTGCGGCACGAGCTGCAGCACGAGGCCGATCGCGAACGACGTGATCCACCACCACCAGAACTCGGCTCGGGACGCCCGGCCCGTGAACACGGTGTACTTCCGCCAGAACCGCCGGACGGCCTCGGTGAAGGGTGCCCCGTAGAAGGGGTCGCGCAGGGCCACGCCGCCGGGCTGCACGCTGTCGTCGCTCATGGGTCCACCCAACCACGTGGAACCACGGATCCGACATGGAACCAGCGCGAGTGCGTGGTTCCACGTCGGATCCGTGGTTCGTCCGACAGGGCCGATCGACGGTGCCGCTACACGAGCGAGTCCCGCCAGGCCGCGTGCAGCTGGGCGAACCGTCCGGTCCCGGCGATGAGGTCGTCCGGGGTGCCGTCCTCGACGATCCGGCCGTACTCCATCACGAGCACGCGGTGCGCGATCGCGACGGTCGACAGACGGTGCGCGATGATGACCGCGGTCCGGTCGGCGAGCAGCGTCTCGAGCCCCTCCTGCACGAGCCGCTCCGACGGGATGTCGAGCGACGCCGTGGCCTCGTCGAGGATGAGCACCTTCGGGTCCGCGATGAACGCCCGGGCGAACGACAGGAGCTGCCGCTGCCCGGCCGACACCCGGCCGCCGCGCTTGTTCACGTCGGTGTCGTACCCGTCGGGCAGCGCCATGATGAACTCGTGCGCGCCGACCGCTTTCGCCGCCGACTCGATCTCGTCCCGTGACGCCCCCGGCTTGCCGAGCGCGATGTTGTCCGCGACCGTGCCGGAGAACAGGTACGCCTCCTGCGTGACCATGACGATCGCGCGACGCATGTCCTTCGTGTCGAGGTCCCGCAGGTCGACGCCGTCGAGCCGCACCGAGCCCTCGGACGGGTCGTAGAAGCGCGCCATGAGCTTGGCGAGCGTCGACTTGCCGGCACCGGTCGACCCGACGAGCGCGATCGTCTGCCCCGCCGGGATGTGCAGGTCGAACTCCGGCAGGACGACCTTGCCCTTGTTGTAGGCGAACACGACGTCGTCGAAGTCCATCTTGCCGGTGGCGTCCGCCAGCCGCGTCGGCTTCGCGGGGTCCGGCACGCTCGGCCGTTCCTCGAGCACGCCGGAGATCTTCTCCATCGCGGCCGAGGCCGACTGGTACCCGTTGTAGAACATCGCGAGTTCCTGCGCCGGGTCGAAGAAGCGCTTGGCGTACAGCGCGACCGCGAGCAGCGCACCGACCTCGAGCGATCCGCCGACGATCCGGAAGCCGCCCACGATCACGACCGCCGCGAGCGTGGCGTTCCCGATGAGCACGAGCACCGGGTCGAACGTCCCGAACAGGTTGAACACCTTCGTGTTCGCCACCCGGTAGTCCTCGACGAAGCCGCCGTACTCGTCGCGGTTGCGGGACTCCTTGCGGAAGGCCTGCACCGCGCGGATGCCCGTCATCGTCTCGACGAAGTGCACGATCACACGTGCCGAGGCGACACGGGTGGCGCGGAACAGCGTCTGCGAGTTCGACTGGAACCAGCGGATCAGGAACCACAGCGGCACGAGCGACACCGCGAGCACCAGCCCGGACGTCGGGTCGAGCGCCACGAGGGCGATCGCCGTGAACACCATGTAGAGCACGCCCTGGATGAGTTGGTTCAGCCCGGAGTCGAGCAGCTCGCGGATCGAGTCGAGGTCACTCGTCTGGCGCGAGATGATCCGGCCGGACGTGTAGGTCTCGTGGAACTCCAGCGAGAGCCGCTGCGTGTGCAGGAACACCCGCTTCCGCAGGTCGAACAGGATCGCCTGGCTGATCCGGGCCGCGAGCACCGTGTACCACGCGGTCAGGACGGCGCCGAGGACGGCCACGACGATGTACGTCGCGACGACGCCGAACGCCGGCACCCAGTCGTTCCGGTCGAGGACGGCCGGCAGGGCGTTGTCGATGCCCCACGCGATGAGCGCCGGACCCGCGACGGTGCCCGCAGTGGAGACCACGACCACGACGCCGAGCAGGACGAGCCTGGCTTTGAGGGGCGCGGCGAGGGACCCGAGCAGTGCGAGGGAGCGGCGCCGCAGGCGCTTGCTCTCCGCCTTGGTGAAGTCGTCACGTTCCTCGCCACGCACACCGAGCGTGGTGATCGACGCGGTGACGGGCTGCTGCGCGTCGTCGACATCGGGTGCGTCGGTCGACTGCGCCGACGTCTGGGCTGGCAGTTGCTGTTCCTGCTGGCTCATGCCATCGCCCCCTCTCGTGCGGTGGCGTCGTCCTCGTCGAGCGACGAGATGACGTAGCGGTAGTGGTCGTTGGTGGCCATCAGCTCCGAGTGGGTGCCGACGGCGGTGACGATGCCGTTCTCCATGAGCGCCACCCGGTCGGCGAGCGTCACGGTCGACGGGCGGTGCGCCACGATGAGCGACGTGGTCTCGGCGAGGACGCGGCGGAGGCCGGCCTCGACCCGAGCCTCGGTGTCGACGTCGAGCGCGGACAGCGGGTCGTCCAGGACGAGCACCGACGGCCGCGCCGCGATCGCACGGGCGAGCGCCAGGCGCTGCCGCTGCCCACCGGAGAGGGACAGGCCCTCTTCGCCGACACGGGTGTCGACCCCGTCCGGCAGGTCGTCCACGAAGGACGCCTGCGCGATGTCGAGGGCCTCGCGCATGACCGCCTCGGCCTCGGCGCCGGACAGGTCGGGGCGACCGAGCAGCACGTTCTCGCGCACGGTCGTCGAGAACAGCGTGGCGTCCTCGAACGCGACGCCGACGTGCCGCCGCAGCTCCTCGCGGGTGAGGTCGCGGATGTCGACCCCGTCGATCGTCACCGAGCCTCCGGTGACGTCGTAGAGCCGCGGCACGAGCGACAGCAGCGTGGTCTTGCCGCAGCCGGTCAGCCCGACGAGCGCCATGGTCTCGCCCGGCTGCAGCTGCAGCTCGACGCCGTTGATGAGGTCCGGGTACTGCGGTGCGGAGTCCTGGTAGCGGAAGTGCACCCCGTTGAAGGACAGCGCACCGTGCGGCTCGGCGATGGTCTTCGGCGACTCGGGGTCGGTGATCGTGTTCTCGGAGTCCATGACCTCGAAGAAGCGGTCGACCGCGGTGCGGGTGTCGAACGTCATCGAGAGCAGGAAGCCGATCGACTCGATCGGGAACCGCAGCACCGTCGCGGTCGCGAAGAACGCGAACAGCTGCCCGACGGACAGTTCCCCCTGCGAGGCGAGCCAGATGCCGGCGAGCAGGCAGAGCGCGAACGCGACGTCCGGCACGAGCAGCAGCCACAGCCAGATGCTCGCGATCGCCTTCGCCTTCTCGATCTCGGTCCCGCGCAGGGCCTCGGCCTGCTCGCTGAACTCGTCGAGCTTGTAGCGCCCGCGACCGAACGCCTTGAGCACGCGGATGCCGTGCACCGACTGCTCGACGCTCGTGGCGAGGTCGCCGACCTGGTCCTGGCTGCGGCGTGCGACGACGGAGTACCGACGTTCGAACAGCAGCCCGTTGATCCACAGCGGGATGGACGCGACGAGGAACACCAGGCCGAGCAGCCACCCGAAGGTGAACAGCACGACGAAGCCGACCACGATGGTCACGATGTTGACCACGAGCAGCACGACGCCGAACGCCAGCCACCGTCGGATCAACGACAGGTCGGAGACGGAGCGGGACAGCAGCTGTCCGGACTCCCAGCGGTCGTGGAACGCGACCGGCAGGTCCTGCAGCTTCGCGTAGAGCGCGTTCCGCATGCTCGTCTCGATGCGCGTCGACGGGCGCATCACGAGTCGGCGGCGCGAGGCGATGAAGAACGCCTCGAGCACGCCGAGCGCGAGCACGCCGAGGCCGGCCGGCCAGATCTGTGCGGAGTCCTTCGAGGACAGCGGCCCGTCGACGAGCCACTGCAGGACGTAGGGGATCGCGAGCGCGACCAGGGAGGCGCCCATGGCGGCGAACATGCCGCCGATGAGGCGCCGCTGGTGCGGCTTCACGTAGGGGTAGATCCGCGCGATGGCGCGGAAGGTCGAGGGGCGGTCGGTGGACGGGCGCGCCTGGTCTGGCGTCTTGGACATGGATTGCGTCCTCGTGCGTCGTGCCGAGACCCTCTGGATCGGTCGCTGCTGTCGCAGCCGCCGGTCTGGAGGCTCGGTGTCCGTTGCGTGGTGGTCGTCGGCCGAGCGGGTCGGTCGCGTCCTCGGGCCGTGCCCGCCCTGGTGAGGCGTGCTCGGTCCGCGTCGCGGTCGCCCGCCGCCGCGTCGGACGCGGCGTCGGTTCGGTCGGAGTGCACCGGGAGCGTGTCGTCCCCCGGGTTCAGGCGTGGGCTCGCGCGGGCCCGTGCTCGTCGTCGTCGCTGGTGTCGCGGCGGCTCGTCGCGTGCTCGTCGTCGTCGGGCGGTCCCGTCGACTCGTCGCTGGCTGTGGGAGGCAGCCCTACGCGGACAGCGGTGCCGTGGCGGCGGGCGCACCCCGGTGGGGGTACGGCGCGACGGCCGCGGACGCGGGACGCGGGCGCATGCCACGGGTCCCGCCGAACGGTCGTGCGTCGGGAGCGGTCCCCACGAGGAGCACGAGACCCGCACGGGCAGCCGTCGCCACGGTTCCGGTCGTCGTGTTCATCGTCACTCCAGTCGTCGTCATCGTCACCGTTGTGTCCGCGGTGCCGCCGGCCGGTGTCTGTCGTGGACACTGGGGCCGTCGGCGTGCCTGTCGCGGAGCCTTACAGACTATTCACAGTCGAACGTGGTGCGCAAGCGTTTTCCGGAGTTGCCGGTTGTTCGACTCAGTGGAAGAAGTGGCGCTCGCCCGTGAAGTACATCGTCACGCCCGCCGCCGTCGCCGCGGCGATGACCTCGTCGTCGCGGACGCTGCCGCCGGGCTGCGCCACCGCGCGGACACCCGCGTCGAGGAGGACCTGCAGGCCGTCCGCGAACGGGAAGAAGGCGTCCGATGCCGCGACGCTGCCCGCGGCCCGCTCCCCCGCACGGCTCACCGCGAGGTGGCACGAGTCGACCCGGTTCACCTGGCCCATGCCGACGCCGACGCTCGCCCCCTGGTTCGCCAGGAGGATCCCGTTCGACTTCACGGCACGGCTCGCCTTCCACGCGAACGCGAGGTCGGTGAGCGTCTGCTCGTCCGCCGGTGCGCCGGCGACGAGGGTCCACGTGGACTGGTCGAACGCGGTGAAGCGGTCGGCGTCCTGCACGAGGAACCCGCCGGAGATCTGCTTGACCTCGCGCGGGGCGAGGGCGAAGTCGGTCGGGAGCGTGAGGAGCCGGATGTTCTTCTTCCGCGAGAGGATCTCGATCGCCTCGGGGTCGAAGGCTGGCGCGACGACGACCTCGGTGAAGATGTCCGCGACCGTCTCGGCCATCTGCTTCGTCACCGGACGGTTCGCGGCGATGACCCCACCGAACGCCGAGAGCGGGTCGCAGGCGTGGGCCGCGGCGTGCGCGGCGGCGATCGGGTCGGCGGCGTCGGCCGGTGCGATCGCGATGCCGCACGGGTTGGCGTGCTTGATGATCGCGACGGCGGGCTCGGCGAAGTCGTAGGCCGCGCGGACGGCGGCATCGGCGTCGACGTAGTTGTTGTACGACATCTCCTTGCCGTGCAGCTGCGCCGCCTGGGCGATCCCGGTCCCGCCGGCGCTCGTGTACAGCGCCGCGGCCTGGTGCGCGTTCTCGCCGTACCGGAGCGTCGCGGCGAGGTCGGCGTCCACCGTGAGGTGCTCGTCGAAGCTGCCGGGCGTCTCGGTGTCCCCGCTGGTGGTCGGTGCCGCGGCCGTTGCCACGACGTCGCTCGCGAAGTACCCGGCGACGGCGGTGTCGTACGCGGCGGTGTGCGCGAAGGCCTGGGCGGCGAGGCGCTTCCGGAGCTCGAGCGTGGTCCCGCCCGCACGGACGGCCTCGACCACCTCGGCGTAGGACGACGGCGACACGACGATCGCGACGTTCGGGTGGTTCTTCGCCGAGGCCCGGACCATCGCGGGGCCGCCGATGTCGACGTTCTCGACGACGGTCGCGGTGTCGGCGCCGGAGGCCACCGTCGCGACGAACGGGTACAGGTTGACGACCACGAGCTGGAACGGCTCGATGCCGAGCTCGGCGAGCTGCTGCTCGTGCGACTCGAGGCGGAGGTCGGCGAGGAGGCCCGCGTGCACCGACGGGTGCAGGGTCTTCACGCGGCCGTCGAGCGACTCCGGGAAGCCCGTGACGCTCGAGACGTCCGTGACGGCGTACCCGGCGTCGCGGATCGCTCCGGCCGTGGAACCGGTCGAGACGATCTCGACGCCGGCGTCGGCGAGGGCCCCGGCGAGCTCGAGCAGGCCGGACTTGTCGCTCACCGAGATGAGCGCCCGCCGCACGGGGACGAGGTCCCGGTCGCGGTACAGGCTGGGGTCGGCTGCGTGCACGCTCATGCGCTCGGGGTGCCCTTCAGGTCGGTGGTGCCGTTGGCGATGTCGAGGATGGTCTGGATGAGCAGGCGTCGCTCGACCGGCTTGATGCGGTCGTGCAGCGTCGACTCGGAGTCGCCGGGGAGCACGGGGACGCGCTCCTGGGCGAGGATCGGGCCGCTGTCGACGCCGTCGTCGACCTGGATCACGCTCGCACCGGTCTGCTCCACACCGGCGGCGAGGGCGTCCCGCACGCCGTGGGCGCCGGGGAACTCGGGCAGGTAGGCCGGGTGCGTGTTGATGACGCCGGGCGCGAACTCGGACACCACCGCGGGCGGGAGCAGCCGCATGAGCCCGGACAGCACGAGCAGGTCGGGCGTCCACGGGCGGATCTGCTCGGCGAGGGCTTCCCCCCACGCGGCGCGCGTCTCGTAGCGCGAGAACGGCACCGTGAAGGTGGGGATCTGGAACTCTTCGCCGAGGCCGAGTCCCTCGGCGTCGCGGTCGGCACCGATGGCGACGACCCGCGCGGGGTACTCCGCGTCGAGGGTCGCCTCGAGCAAGGCCCGCAGGTTCGAGCCGGCACCGGAGATCAGGACGACCAGTTCGAGCACGGGACAACCCTACCGGGCCGCGGTCACCGGTCGTCCTTGGGGCGGCGCCACCACGGCAGCTCGTCCTCGGGGATCTGGTCCGTGGCGTCCCACCGCTGCTGCGGGGCCGCCGGTGCGGACGGTGCTGCGCTCGTCGTGATGCCGCCGTGGCCGTCGTCGGCGTCGTCACGGCCGGCGACGAACTCCTCGGTGCTCCACGGGAACGCGGGCTGCGGCTCGGTCCCGGGCGCGTGCGGCACGGGTGCTGCGGGCTGCTCCGGCTCGCGGTCGGCGCCGGTCGCCCGGTCGCGCAGGTCGCCGACGCGTTCCCGGACGCCGTCGGCCGCTCCGCGCAGGCGGTCGCGGATCGCGCCGACGCCACCGCGGCCGGTGCCCCGGGAGCGGTCGGCAGCGCGGTCGGCGGGCACCCGGTCGGCGGCGACCACGTCGGTGCGGGCCCACTCCGGCAGCTCGACGTCGGCGTCCGGGTCGCGGTCCGGCGCGGGGTCGGGTGCGGTCCGGGAGGCGCGGCTCGACGCCGCCACGTCGCCAGCGGTCGTCCCGGGGGTCGTCCCGGGGGCGATCGTCGCGGCGCCCGTCGTCCGAGCGGGGGTCGGGTCCGTCGTCCGGTCCCGCTCGTCGGGGGCAGCGTCGGCGGCGGCAGCGCGGACCGGGACCCGTTCGTCGGGGTCGGTCCGCGTGGCGGCGGCACGCGCCCGCTCGCCCGGGTCCCGCCGGACCGGAGCACTCGTGTGGTCGGCGCCGGTCGCGGCGTCGCCGTGCGCCTCCTCGACGACGAAGCGGTGCACGTCGGTGGTCCGACCGGCTCCGGCACGGTCGAGTGCGGCGAGGAGCGAGCCCTCGGCGGCGGTGTCGGCGTCCACGTCGGCACGATCGTCCTCGACCTCGTGCCACTGCTCGCGCGCCCGGATCCGTTCCGGCACCCGGACGAGGTCGCTGCCCGCTGCGAGCGCGACCACCGCCGGGACACCGACCTCGAGGGCGGCGAAGGCCCCGACGACGAGCGCGTGCGGACCGACGTCGGCCAGGCGACCGGGGCCGAACGACCCCGACGACAGCCCGGCGACGAACCCGGTCAGCACCCCGGCGACGACGCCGGCCGCCACTCCGCCGAGTGCACGGTGGAGCGCCGAGTCGGCGCTGCCGAGCGTCCGGACGAGCCGTGGGCGCAGGAGCCCGCCGGCGGCGAACCCGGCGACGACGGGCACGAGCACCCAGACGAGCCCGAAGGTGTGCCCGGACGCCGGCAGCGCCCCGAACACCGGCAGACCGGGGATCGGGCCGAGCGTCGTGCCGATCGGCGACACGCTGGAACCGGTCCCGATCGCGAACCCCGGCCCGACGAGCCACGCGGTCGCCCAGCCCACGAAGTCCGGCAGGAAGGCGAGCTGTCCGACCGTCAGGGCGACGCCGCCGACGATGCCGGCGTGGGACCGCTCGTAGAGCGAGATGACCTCGGCGAAGGACGCGAAGAGCAGGACGGCGACGACCACCCCGGCGACCGCGACGACCACGGCGGTCGCAGCGGTGCCCGCGCGCAGGCCGAACGCCCCGACGGCACGCCAGGTGGCTGGCACGCGTTCGAGCCCGTCGAGCACCCGCTGCGTGAGCGGATCGGCCGGCAGGCCCCGTCGCCGTCGGCACACCTCGCTCGTCACGAGCGCGGGGATCCCGAACCAGAGGGCGGGCAGGACGATCGCCTGCCACAGCGTCGGCACGGTCGCGGCCGAGCGCGTCGACAGGGCGACGAGGAGCCCGAGGAGGGCGACGACACCGGTGCCGACGAGCAGGCCCGTCGTGCGGTGGTCGGTCTCGGCGAAGCGGCGCCCCGCTCGTCCGGCGAGCCACGCGGTGACGAGGGCGAAGCCGAGCGCGGCCAGGGTCACGTGGATCGGGTCGGCGGCGCCGGTCACCCCGGACGACTTCGCGAGGGCCGAACCGAGGAGGAACGACACGTCGACGCCGTGCCCGACGAGCCAGACGCTCCCCGTGGCCTTCCAGAACACGTCCCAGTCGACCTGCAGCCCGTACTCGAAGCCCCACAGGAGGGTCAGCGGGACGAGCGCGATCCCGAGGCCGACGCCGACCGTCACGACCGCCTCGATCGCGGCGAGCAGTGCGGTTCCCAGGCGGTTCATCGCAGCGAGGATACGTGCCGATGTCCGCTTCGCCGGGGAGCCGCGCGGCGGCGGGGCGAACGTCCCCCGCGTCACGACGGGAGGCGCGGTGCCAGCCGGCACCGCGCCTCCCGTCCGACCCGTGACGGGTCGTGACCGCTACTTGCTCGCGACGACCTCGCGGAGCAGCGCCGCCGTCTCGGACGGCGTCTTGCCGACCTTGACGCCGGCGGCCTCGAGCGCCTGCTTCTTCGCCTCGGCGGTACCGGCGGAGCCGGACACGATCGCGCCGGCGTGGCCCATGGTCTTGCCCTCGGGAGCGGTGAAGCCCGCGACGTACCCGACGACGGGCTTCGTGACGTGCGCCTTGATGTAGTCGGCCGCGCGCTCCTCGGCGTCGCCGCCGATCTCACCGATCATCACGATCGCCTCGGTTTCGGGGTCGGCCTCGAACGCGGCGAGCGCGTCGATGTGCGTCGTCCCGATGACGGGGTCGCCGCCGATGCCGATGGCGGTCGAGAAGCCCAGGTCACGGAGTTCGTACATCATCTGGTAGGTGAGCGTGCCCGACTTCGAGACGAGGCCGATCGGGCCCTTGCCGGTGATCGTCGCCGGGGTGATGCCGACGAGCGACTCACCGGGCGTGATGATGCCGGGGCAGTTCGGGCCGATGATGCGGGTCGTGCCGCCCTTGGCCTTCGCGTGCGCCCAGAACTCGGCGGAGTCCTGCACCGGGATGCCCTCGGTGATGACGACGACGAGGGGGATCTCGGCGTCGATGGCCTCGAGCACGGCGTCCTTCGCGAACGCCGGCGGCACGAAGACGATCGAGACGTCGGCGCCGGTGGTGTCGATGGCCTCGCGGACGGTGCCGAAGACGGGGAGCTCGACGTCGCCGTGCGTGACGGTGGTGCCGGCCTTGCGGGCGTTCACGCCGCCGACGACCCGCGTGCCGGCCTTGAGCATGAGCGCGGTGTGCTTGGTGCCCTCGCCGCCGGTGATGCCCTGGACGATGACCTTGGAGTCCTTGTTGAGGAAGATCGACATGGTCAGTCCCTTCAGGCCGCTGCGGCGGCGAGTTCGGCGGCCTGCTCGGCCGCGTCGTCCATGGTCGCGGCGACGGTGACCAGCGGGTGCGCTGCCTCCGCCAGGATCCGGCGACCCTCTTCCACGTTGTTGCCGTCGAGGCGCACGACGAGCGGCTTGGTGGCCGCGTCGCCGAGGATGCCGAGCGCGGCGACGATGCCGTTCGCGACGGCGTCGCAGGCGGTGATGCCGCCGAAGACGTTCACGAAGACGCTCTTCACCTGCGGGTCCCCGAGGATGACGTCGAGGCCGTTGGCCATGACCTCGGCCGAGGCGCCGCCGCCGATGTCGAGGAAGTTGGCGGGCTTCACGCCGCCGTGGCGCTCACCGGCGTAGGCGACGACGTCGAGCGTCGACATGACGAGCCCCGCACCGTTGCCGATCACGCCGACCTGGCCGTCGAGCTTGACGTAGTTGAGGCCGTGCGCCTTCGCCTTGGCCTCGAGCGGGTCCTCGCTCGCGGTGTCCTCGAGCGCCTTGTGGCCCTCGTGCCGGAAGTCGGCGTTCTCGTCGAGCGAGACCTTGCCGTCGAGCGCGAGGATCTGGCCGTCGCCCGTGCGGACGAGGGGGTTCACCTCGACGAGGGTGGCGTCCTCGCCCTTGTACACGTCGTAGAGCTTCACGAAGACGTCGGCGACCTGGTCGCGGAGCGCCTCGGGGAAGTTCGCCTGCGCGGCGATCTCGAGCGCGGCGGCCTTGTCGATCCCGGTGAGCGGGTCCACCTCGACGCGGGCGAGGGCCTCGGGCTTCTCGACTGCGAGCTGCTCGATCTCCATGCCGCCCTCGACGCTCGTGAGCGAGAGGTAGGAGCGGTTCGCCCGGTCCAGCAGCACGGAGAAGTAGAACTCCTCGGCGATGTCCGCTCCCTGGGCGATCATGACCCGCTCGACCGTGTGGCCCTTGATGTCGAGGCCGAGGATCGCCTGGGCGTGCTCGTAGGCCTCGTCCGGGGTCTTGGCGACCTTGACGCCACCGGCCTTGCCGCGACCGCCGACCTTCACCTGGGCCTTGACGACCACGACGCCACCGATCTTCTCGGCCGCCGCCCTCGCCTCGTCCGGGGTGTCGGCGATGATCCCCTGCAACACGGGGACGCCGTAGGACTCGAAGAGGTCCCTGGCCTGGTACTCGAAAAGATCCACGCTGTTCTTCTTCCCGCACGGTTCGTGCGATCGGCATCGGTTACCCGGTCGCCACACTCCACATCGAGGGTCGCTCGATGTCGAGACAACGGCCAACGGCCAGCCTAGCGCCGCTGCGTGGACGTCCGGTGCGCGCACTCGTCGTCCGGTCCCCCAGGGAGCGCTCGGCACGGTGGACTCGATGGACACCGCACTCCGTACCCGTGCCGCCGACGTCTTCGGCTGGACCCTCCGCCCCGAGCAGGAACGCCTCGTCGACGCCGTCCTCGACGGCCGCGACGCACTCGCCGTGATGCCGACGGGCTCCGGGAAGTCGGCGATCTACCAGGTCGCCGGACTCGCACTCGACGGGCTCGTCGTCGTGGTGTCCCCGCTCGTGGCGCTGCAGGAGGACCAGGTCGTCGGACTCGAGGACCACCCGGAGGCCCCGCGCGCCGTGACCGTCAACGCCACGCACTCCCGCCGAGACCTCGACGCCGCCTGGGCAGCCGTCGACGACGGATCGGTGCGGTACGTGTTCCTCGCCCCGGAGCAGCTCGCGAAGGACGAGGTCGTCGAGCGACTGCGCCACGTCGGGGTGTCGCTCGTCACGGTCGACGAGGCGCACTGCGTGTCCTCGTGGGGGCACGACTTCCGTCCCGACTACCTCGTGCTCGGCGAGGTGGTCGAGCGGCTCGGCCGTCCACCGGTGCTCGCGATGACGGCCACCGGGTCCACGCCGGTCCGGACCGAGGTCGTCGAGCGGCTCGGCATGCGCGACCCGCTCGTCGTCGCCGCCGGGTTCGACCGGCCCGAGCTGCGGCTCGAGGTGGTCCGCCACGAGGACGACGAGGGCAAGCGCACCACACTCGTGCGGCAGGTCGTCGGGCTCGAGGGCGCCGGCATCGTGTACGTCGCCACCCGCGCCGAGACCCTGGTGCTCGCCGACGAACTGGTCGAGAGCGGCCGTCGCGCGAAGCCGTACCACGCGGGACTCCGGGCACGGGACCGCGAGGCGGTGCACCACGCCTTCCTCGACGGCGAGGTCGACGTGGTGGTCGCCACGAGCGCGTTCGGCATGGGGATCGACAAGCCCGACGTCCGGTTCGTGGTGCACGCCGACGTGCCGGAGTCCGTCGACGCGTACTACCAGGAGGTCGGACGGGCCGGGCGCGACCGCGAGCCGGCACTCGCGACGATGCACTACCGCGCCGAGGACCTCGGACTCCGGCGGTTCTTCGCCTCCGGGAGCCCGCGGCCGGCCTCGCTCCGCGCGGTGTACGACGCCGTGCCGGCGGGCGGCGGGGCCGTCGCGCGGTCGGAGCTCACCGAGCGATCGGGTCTCGCGGCCCGGACCGCGGGCCGAGCCGCCAACACCCTGGTCGAGGCCGGGGTCCTCGCCGACGGCGGAGACGGGCTCCACCGGGTCGACGGCGGCCCGAGGACCGCTGCGGCCGCGGCCGACCGTGCGAAGGAGCACGCCCACGAGCGGGAGCGGATCGAGGAGTCCCGGATCCAGATGGTGCGCCGGTTCGCCGAGACCGACGAGTGTCGTCGGCAGTTCCTGCTCGGCTACTTCGGCGACGAGCTCCCGGAACCGTGCGGGAACTGCGACACCTGTTCGTCGGGGTCAGCCCGCCGAGCACACGCTGCGGACGGCTCGCACGACGCCGAGTGGCCGCCGGATGCCGAGGTCGAGCACCCCGAGTGGGGTCGCGGCACCGTGATGAGCACCGAGGACGACCGGCTCACCGTGTTCTTCGACTCCGTGGGGTACCGGACGCTCGCCCTCGTGGACGTCGCGGAGCGCGGGCTGCTCGAACGCGTCTGATGCGGGGGAAGGCGCGGTCGCTCGACCACCCGTCGGCGACCGCGCTCCACTCCCCCGAGCACGGTGAGTGTGCACGGCCGGGGTGGCCCCCGGGTGACCAGCAGGTGAACGACGAACCCCGTGTGCGTCTGTCGGACAGCCGTACCCCGGCCTGTGCGCCGCCTCGGACCGGGCACCGGGTACGCAGGACGCCGGGCCGGGGAGACCGGCCCGGCGACGAGAGGACACCATGAGCAAGGACGTCAACCAGGCCGCGCAGGAACGCCTCGGCGGCATCATCTCCGACCGGGCCTTCGACCGGTTCGGCGAGGTCTGGGCCGAGGACGTGGTCGACCACGACCCGGCTCCCGACCAGGCACCCGGCCTGACCGGCATCGTCGACTTCTGGCGTGCGTTCACCACCGCGTTCCCCGATCTCGAGCTCGTCCCGGACCCGGTGATCGTCACCGACGACCACGTCACCGCGGTGTTCACGATCCGTGGCACGCACACCGGTCCGTTCCAGGGGCACGAGCCCACCGGCCGGTCGTTCGAGGTGCGCGGCATCCAGGTGTCCCGCTTCCGCGACGGCAAGATCGTCGAGCGCTGGGGTGCGACGGACGAGCAGGGCCTCGCCCAGCAGCTGGGCCTCGGCGGCCAGCAGGGCGAGTAGACAGGACCGGAAACGACGAGAGGAACCACCATGAGCGACCCCGGCATCAGCCCCGTCGACGACTTCGACGCCCAGCAGCGTCGCGACGACGACGTCGACCGCGAGCACGTCGGCCCGTACGAGGTGGACGAGTCCGAAGAGTCCCTCGAGACCGTCACGAACGACGCGGTCGCCGGCGAGACCGTCGAGCCGCAGCCCGGTGACGGCACCGACGACGGACCGACCGGCGGTTCCCCGCGCGAGGGTGCTCCGGACCTGTGGGAGCACGACGGTAACGAGGACCGTCCCGACCTCGGGAACGACCTCGGCACGAAGCCGCTCTGACCAGCGCCACCCGCGGAGCACGGCCCAGTACGATCGGGCCGTGCTCCGACGCGTCCAGGCCAGTGTCCGCCGCATGCCCGCCGTGGCTCGGCTGCTGGCCCTCGCCTCGCTCCTGCTCGTCGCGGCCGCAGCGCACACCGGTGTCCGGTCCGGTGTGACCGACTGCGGCCCCGGCACGTACGGACCACCGTGCGGCACGAACGTGCTCTGGGTCCCGCTGGTGGTGGCCGGGGTGCTGCTCGCGGTGGTCGCCGGGTCGCCGAGTCATCTCTGGCCGCTCCCGTCGATCTGGCTGGTCGCCGCCCTGATCGCCGCCGCGACGGGGCAGGTCGGGAGCCCCGCGTTCCTCGTCGCCGCCCTGGTGGGCGGGACACTCGCGCTCGCCGCGGCGATCGTGGTCGACGCACTCCCCCGCCTCCGCGCCGGACGGCGCGGACCACGACCGTGAGCGGGCACCGGACGGGAGGCGCGGGGCCGGGCCCGCACCGTCCCTCCAGTCCGCCCGTGGGCGGGGTCCCGGAACGCGACCTGCGTCGGTTCCTCGCCGACAGCACGCCGGTGGCCGCCGGCGGCCGCGCCATCCTGCTCCAGATCGCGGACCCCGTGGTCGCAGCGGGGGTGCGGCGGCACTCGGACTTCGCGCGACGACCGCAGCAGCGGCTCGCCCACACCCTCATGTTCGTGTACGCGGTGGTCGTCGGCACCGAGGCCGACGCAGCCGTCGCCGCCTCGTTCGTGACGCGCGCGCACCGACCGGTCGCCGGCGCCGACGACGTGGACCGGCAGCTGTGGGTGGCCGCGACCCTGTACGACTCCGCGATGCACGCCCACGAGCTGTTCGGCACACCCGCCGGACCGGAGGTCGCCGAGCGCGTGCTCGCCGCCTACGCCCCGATCGGCACGGCACTGCGGGTACCAGCGGACCGGTGGCCCGCGACGGTGGCGGACTTCGAGCGGTACTGGACGCGCACGCTCGCCGGGCTCCGCGTCACCGACGACGCCCGTGGTGTCGTGCGCGACCTGCTGCACCCGCGGTTCGCGCCGCTGTGGGTGCGGGCCGCCATGCCGCTCGTGCGGGTCGTGACGGTCGGGATGCTCCCGGATGCCCTCCGGTCGCAGTACGGGTTCGCGTGGGGGCCGCGCGAACAGCGGCGCTTCCGGCGGACCGTTCGTCTGGTCCGGGTCGTCCGGGCGGTCGTCCCGGGGTGGCTGCTGCGGCTGCCGGGGCCGCTGCTCCTGCGGGCGATGCGGCGCCACGCGGCCGGGGCTCAGCCGGCCAGGACCCGGATCGCGTAGTCGCCGACCATCACCACGTCCCCGGGGCGGGCGACGACCTGCGCGCCGCCCACGCTCGGTTCCTGCGCGCCGGACGCCCGGACCACGACCGTGCCGTTCGCGGAGCCGAGGTCCTCGACCACGAGCCCGCCGTCGCCCGTCGGCCGGATCGCCGCGTGCTCGCGCGACACCGAACGACCCGGGTCGTCGAGCAGCACCGCTCGCCGCCCCGGCGCCGTCGCGACCCTGCGCCCGAGGACCACCGGCTGGTCGAGCGGCACCACGTTGCCCGGTGCGACCTCGAGGACGAGGCGAGGGACCACGCCGATCGTCGGCAGCGGCTGGTCGGTGTGCACAACGGCATCGGGCTCACGGTCGGACACCGGCGCGCTCGGCAGCACCCACGCTCGCGACAGGTGCCCGGCCTGTCGATCGCGCTCGACCTCGGCGCTCGTCACGACCGGACGCTCCGGCGCCCCCTCGTCCCTGCGACGTCGTGCCACGGTGTACCCCTCGTTCTGGTTCTTGTCCCCACCTGGTGCGAGATGCAACGGAATCAAGTATCGTCGAACCGCCGGGGGGCTCCCGGTACATCAAATACCGCATCGGGAGGGTATGCACATGGCAAACGTCAACGTCACCTACGACGATCTCCGCAACCAGGCTTCGCAGCTGCGCAACGGCCAGAAGTCCATCGAGGACCAGCTGACCCAGCTCAAGAGCCAGATCGACAACCTCGTGTCGTCGGGCTACGTCACCGACAAGTCGTCGAAGGCCTTCGACGCGACGTACTCGGAGTTCAACTCCGGCGCGACGCAGACGATCCAGGCGATCGACGGCATGGCCGGGTTCCTCGAGAGCGCGGCGAACACGCTCGAGTCGACGGACGAGCAGCTCGCTTCGAGCATCGGCTAGTCAGGACCAGCACGACGGTGGCCGGCGCCCGGGGGTGCCGGCCACCGCTCTCGCCGCAGGGGCGGCGTCGAACGACAAGCAGCAGTAGGAATCCACCGGGGGAACCGTGGCCGGCACCATCAAGCTCGATCTCGACCTGATCGGGAATCTCGCATCTGACCTCTCGCGACTGCACGGCGACTTCGAACACGTCGCGTCTGCCGCGTCCGACTACAAGACCGGCATCGGCTCGATGACGGTCGGCAGTGCGATCGACGACTTCGCCGGCAACTGGGACATCCGACGCGGGCGCCTCCAAGAGTCCATCAAGGCCGTGGCTGAGATGGCCGAGAGCGCGCACGACGGCTTCACCCAGACCGAGGTCGAACTCGCGAACAAGATCCTCGGGAAGGACAGCTGATGGCACGGCCCAGCGACTGGAGCGCGGTCGACATGCAGCTCGACCCGGTGCCCGGCGACCCGGCCGAGATCCGGCAGTCGGCCTCCGGCGCCCGTTCGATCGAGCAGGCCATCACCGAGCAGGTCAACCGGCTCAACAGCCTCAAGGACGGCGACGGCTGGGAGAGCGAGTCGGGAACGAAGTTCCGCGACTCCGCCGGAGACCTCGCCGGCGCCATCGAGAAGGCCAAGGGCCGCTACACCGAGCTCGCCGCCGCGCTCGACCAGTGGGCGGACGGGCTCGAGGGGCTCCAGCGCGAGGCCGACGCAGCCCTGCTGCAGGCGCAGGACGCGCGGGACGCGCACCGCGCTGCCGCGAACCAGACCATCACGGCCGAGGCCGACAGTCCGCAACACCAGGACCAGGTCGACGCGCAGGACCGGGCGCTGAGTGCGGCGCAGGGCGACATCGACGCGGCGAAGGCGATCATCCACCGGCTCGCCGGTCCCTTCGGCGAAGAGGGTGAGTACGGAGAGCTGGCCGGTCGGGTCGCCGATCGCATCCGACAGGGCGCGGACGACGGGCTGAAGGACGGCTGGTTCGACCACGTGAAGCAGGCCATCCACGGGGCGCGCGGCGTGCTCAACGTCATCAAGGATGCGCTCGACGCGGTCGGCGCCGTCCTTCTGGTCGTCACCGTGGTCGCGGCCATCTTCTTCCCCGTGGCGCTCCCGGTGATCGCCGCCATCGGGCTCGCTGTGGCCGGCGCGAAGCTGCTGATCACGGCAACGCAGGCGGTGGCGGGTGACGCGAGCGCGGGGGACGTCGGCAAGGACGCCCTCGGCTTCGCACTGGCCGGGGTCGGGTTCGGAGCCGCCAAGTACGCCGGCTCCGCGATGGGGCTGCTGCGGGGCGCAGTGGGAGAGACACGTGCAGCATCCGCTGCCGCTGCGGCGCGAAACGCGAACGCCGGAGTGGGCGGCGAGCTGAGTGCGTTCCTCCGGGGTGGCGATGCCGGCATCCGGGAGGCAGAAGCGGTCGGACGGAAGCCCCTCACGGCGTTGCTCGACACGTACGTGACCGGCGGTCTGATGGAGACCGCTCAGGTCCTCAAGCTCGCGCCGGATTCCGCCCTCGCACGCGAGGCAGCGACGCGCGCAGCGCTGGCCAACGGTGTCGTCGCCGGCTCCGGACTTCCCGGTCTCCCGGATCTGCCGGAACCCGTGGTGAACGTCGTCTCCGCCGCCACGGACTGGAACGGGTACTGGAAGTCGAAGAGCGAGATCCACGTCGGTTCCCTGTGACACAGTACCGAGTCCTCTTGCCCGACGGGTGGTACCGGTACCCGGTCGACGGCGATCCGAAGCGCGCTTCGCGAGCGTTCGCCGATCGTCACCTGGTCCTCCGCGGTGGGGACGAGCCGACGGCTGTGGAGGCACGGCGCCGCGCGCGCGACGACATCCGCTCCGCCTTCAGCACGATGGCGAACGCGGGGACGACGGACCTGTACTTCTTCGACGGCCAGTTCGGCGGAGTGCCGATGAACATGTTGTTCACGGTCGGTGTGGTCTACCTCGGACCGACGATCGCCGATCTCGAACTCCCTGCGGTCGCTCCGGTGCTCGGTGCATCGACGACGCTCACGGAGTTGCCCGTGGGGGAAGCACTCCGGGCGCGGTCCGAAGGAGAGATCGACGGAGGAGGATCGCTGCCGGCGTCGCTCCCCGGTGACATCGCCGCGGCGTTCCTCGCTGCATCGGGATCAGGCGGGCCAGCGAGGACGACTCGCGTGGACTACCTCCTGCCAGTGCCGCAGGAGCACGGCTCCTTCGCGCTGATCTCGTTCCAGTGCGCGGGCGATCCGTTCGTGGACGAGCGCGTTGCACACTTCGACATCCTGATGACCGGCTTCGCCTGGGACGGCGGGCGATGAAGTTCACATGGCCACCGACCGACACGCTCCGTCCACTCGACCTCGAAGCGCATCGTCGTGATCCCTCGAGTGCGCCGACGATCATCAGACTCCTCAACGAAACGGATGCAGCAGCAGCCTGGACGGTCCTCGAGGACTCGCGCGAGGTCGGCTGGGTCGCCGTCCGCACGGCCCCGCTCGACGGCCGTCCCGCCGGGGTCGCCCGGGCTGGCCTCCGTGCGCCTGATCCGATCGGGCCGATCGAGGAATCGATGCTCCACACGAGCAGCGGCGACGCGCTGCGACTGGTCCAACGCCTCGCGCTGGAACGGCCGGACGGCGCAGCCTTCGTCGTGGTCCAAGCATCGTGGTCCTGGGTCGTGGGTGACGAGCTCGTCGTCCTCTCATCGAGCAGCGCCGAACCCGCACTCGCCGAGCTGTTGATCGCACGCGTCGACGCCCTCGCTGCGAAGATCGTCATCGATGCTTGAAACCCTTGCCCGCCCTGCCGCGTCGAGCGACCGGGCGGCCGCTGCGACCAGTGCCATCCGGCTCGTCATCGACGAGCGAGATCGGCTCGTCGTCCTCGACCAGGGCGGTGAACGAACGACGACGGACACCGTCGCCCGCGCCTGGTTCCTGAACGGCGACGTCCTCCCGAGGCACCTCGCGCCCACAGCCAGCAACGGCGCCGTGCTGATCGAGGACGTGAGCGGCAGCCTCTACCTCGTTCCGATCGACGATTGGTGGATGGCTCCCGTCTCCATCGTGCCGAAGGAACTCGCACTCCGCTCGAGCGGTCTCGCCGCGTTGCTCGATCGTTTCGGCACCGATGATCCTCCGCCCGGCCACTTCGCCTCGGCCCACGTCCTGACACCCACGGATGAGCGGCGACGCCGCAGGATTCAGAAGATCCTGGTCGTCGTCATCCTGCTCGGACTCGGCGCATTCCTGACGGATGCATTCGGCCCGATCGTGCTGGCGATGACCCGCACCCCCGACGCCCCGGCCTTCGGATGGATCTCGGCCGGTGCAGCCGCCGTCAACGCATTGGTGGTGCTGGTCGTCGCCGCAGGGCGCAGGCGTCGGCCCAGGAGCGCCGACGCGCCGGCACTCCGGCCTGTGGCCGGCCCCTCCTGGTTCCGCAACGCGGCGTCGATCAGCGCGGACGACCAGGGTCTCGTCCTCGTCGACGGGCAGGGCATCGCGCAACGGTTGGCAACACCGGATCGGCATCTCGGGCCGGATGCCGTGGTGCGCGCGGCGTTCGTCCACGACGAGGACCCTCGAGTGCTGCTCATCGACGGAACGGACACCGTCCGCGCGCAGTTGCCGCTGCGTCTGTGGGCGCCGTCGCCGGACGAGGCACTCGTCCTCCGAGAGTTCCTGCAGCGTCTCGGTGTCCTTACCGTCGCATCCGACGATCTGCGCAACCAGCCCGCGCTCGCGCTTGACGAGATGCGCAGCAGCCGCGTCGGCCCGTCGTCGCTGATGCTGCCGAACGTCCTGGGCGCCGTACCCGCGTACCCGTTCCTCGCATCGTCGGCCTTCACGACGGTCGTGCTCGCCGGGGCTCGTTCGGCGGGCCCCGGGGACACCGCGACGATCGTCACGGCGCTGTTCGCCGCCATCGCGGTCGCAACGGCCGCCGCGGTCTTCGTCGTCGAATCGAGTTCGCGCCTCCCCGTCGCTCGCATCCGTCCGGAACAGCACGGACGTCCGGACCAGCCAGCGCTCACCCGACGCCACCTCGTCGCTGTGGGCATCCCGCTCATCGGAGCAGCCGTCGCCGTCTGGTACTTCGAGCAGGGCAACATCTTCTCTGCGACCAGCATCCTGCTCCTGGTGCTCGCCGTCCCACTGGTCTCGTGGCTGACGTTCCGTCGCCGTCGCGCAGAGCGGGGAAAGGCACCGGTCGGGCTCGGACGGTGGATCGTGATCGGAGCCCCGAGAGGAGACGAATGACTCGCCTGCTGTGGAACTACAACCGCGCGTGGACGCTGCTCGACGACGAGGGTGAGGTCGACGAGGTCACCGACGCAGCGGTGGAGCATGCGCTCGCGCAGGCGAAGCAGCGGCCGAAGCGTCGAGAACGCACGGTGCTCCGAACGGTCGTGCGTGACATCGCCGCCTTCCAGACCGCGGCGAAGGCGGAGACCTGCTTCGTGCTCTCGACCACGGCGCCGACGGTCCGAGCGATCGCGTACACGGTCGTGCACACCGTCGCCGGTGTCGACCGCGCGGACACCTTCATCGACGACGCTCGTGCACCGCGGGCGTCCGGCATCGGCGACGCCAGTGTCGGGACACTCGACCTGCCCGTCGGCCGTGCAACGCTCGTGGAGATGCGGGAACGCAGCACCGGCGGCCGGGGGCGGCCGGTGATGCAGGTCGTTCGTGCGATCATCCCCATCGTCGATGACTTGAACGAGCTCACGGTGGTCGTGTCCTTCTTCGTCCCGGACGCGAACGACAGCGCCCTCGCTCGGCCCATGCTCGATGAGCTCCTCCGCGACCTGCGCATCGACTGGGGGTGAGCGTCATCGACGGGGCGGAGACGGTCGCCCACGCGGCCGTGCTGAGCGACCGACGCGCCGCGCGGGGTCAGCTGGAGTCACTCGCTGTCGTGGACGACCGCTTGTACGGCGTGCGGTCGACGGGCCACCTCGCGCTCACCGGGCGGATCGTGGCCGCTTGGGCCCTCGACTGGTCGGACGTCCCGCGCTCGATCGTCGCGAGTCCCGGCAACGGAGCCGTCGCGATCCGCGACGAGCACGGACGCGAGTTCATCGTGCCGATCGACGACTGGTGGATCACGCCGTCGAGCCCGACGCTCTTGTCCACCGCACTCGATTCGAGCGGTCTCGCGTTGCTGATCCAGCGGTACGGAGCATCGGCAACGCTCAACGGAACCCCACGTCCGACGGTCATCCTTCCTCGGCCACCGGCGTTCTTCACCCGTGCCGAGCTCCTCGTGCGCGTGGCGGTCCTCGGGGGTGGTGCGCTCATCCCGCTCTCCGTCGCGTCCGCGCTCGTCGTGGCAGCGACGGCGCATCGCCTGCTCTGGGAGTTGTGGAGCCTCCCACAGATCGCGGCATCGATCGCTGTCGTCGTCGCTGCCTCCTCGGTGATCATCGGCAGGCGACGGATCACGAGGGAACCGACTGACGCGATCCGACCACACGGACCAGCTTGGTTCACGAGTACGGCGTCGCTGTCGGTCAACGGTGGTCAGCAGCTGGAGCTCACGGACGGCCAGGGCATGTGGCGCCGTCTGGAGACTCCCAGTTCGACGCTGTCCCCGATGGCGGTCAGCCGTGTGGTGTTCACCGAAGACGCTCGTCGCACTGCTCTGCTGGTCGACGGCTCCGGTACCGTTCGCGCAGAACTGGATGCAGCGACCTGGTACCCGGACGGACCCGACCAGCTGACGGCGTTCTTCAACGCATCCGGCATCCTGACGGCGCATCAACCGGACGTGCGGTCTTCTCCGGCGCAGCGCCTCGACACCCGATCCAGCCTGGACATCGCGAAGGGATCGCTGTCGTCCTGCAACGAGCTCGGGGTCGCACGGGTGACGCCGGTCCTCGTCGCAACCATGTTGCCGGTCCTGGGTTCTGCGACGTCGTTCGCCGCGGGACTGCCCTGGGCCGGTGCACTGTGCCTCGCGCTCGCTGCGACGAACGTCGGCCTCACCTGCTGGCTGGGCTGGACGGAGACGTCTGTGCGCGTCGGCGACCCGACGAGAGTCGCGGTCGACAAGCCCAACCGGATGAGCGGACGGTCCGCAGCGCTGACGATCGTCGTGCTGGCTTCGCTGCTGACCCTGCTCTGGACCGTTCCGGCCCAGCGCTGGGACCTCGTCGTCGCAGCCGTCTTGCTCGCGATGGCCCTCCCCGTTCTCGCTTGGGTGGCGTACCGGCGTCGAGCACTGATCAACGGGAGCGGCCCACTGGCGCTCCACCGGTGGTGGCTCAGCGGCGCATCACGAGGAGAGGAATCATGAAGAACCTGCACTTCCGGCCGATCGACGCCTGGACGTTCATCGAGCCCGGGGCGCCAGATGAAGTCGGGACGGCCGCTGTCACTCGCGCGGTGAGCTTCGCGGAGACAGCCGTGTCGTCGAGGGACCGTGCCCGCCTCGTGCGCGAGTTCAGCGACCTTGCTCGGTACCGCGACACGTTCGAGGCGCCGGACTTCGCCGTCCTCACCACGAACAGACCGTCAGTGCACGTCATCGCGCACACCGCGGTGCACTACCTCGTCGGAGACGGAGCGGCCGACTTCGTGATCGACGACTCCTGGGCGGAGCGCCGCGATGGATCGCTCACTGCTGACCCCGAGATCACGACGACACGCACCGCGCTGGGTACCGCCACACGGATCCTGCTCAGACACACTTCGGAACCGAGCAGGTTCCTTCGGAGACGATCCGTCAAGACCTCGGTCCGATGGGTGCAGCCGTTCTCCGACGAATCGCTCTCCCGCACGGCCGTGCTCACATCGGTGATCGCGCACGAGAGCAACGTCGATCTCGCGCTGCCGCACGTGGACCGGCTCGCGCTCAGCCTCGAACTCCGGGAGACGTCATGAGCGGCGCCGCGGACCCGACGCCCGTCGGCCTCCCCAACCTCGAGGACATCGCCGGAGCGGACTGGTTGGTCGTCCCGCTGCCGGAGGACGTCCGGGGCAAGCCGAAGCGCTGGGCGAACTCGACTACCTACCGGCTCTTCCCCTGGTACGTGCGACCGTTCAAGACCGTGGAGGTCATCGTGACCGCTGGGTCGCTCGAGCAGCACTGCAGGCTGAGCGCGCCCGACCTCCGGTTCGCGTTCTTCCGCCCACAAATCACATCCCCGACGGACACGACGACCGTCTCCGTCACCGCGACCGAGGACAGACTGGTCGGTACCGGCATCCCACCGTTCGACGGCCTCCGCGCCGGCGCCCAGACGGTGTGGGAGCAGACAGCGGAGACGTGGCCGTTCGTCGATGCGACGGGAGCCGTGGTCGTGCGCTGCTGGCGTTTCCGATCCGGCACCCTGACCATAACGGTCACCGGTCTCGGCGATCATGCCGCAGCCTTCGCTGCCGCTGAGGCGTCCCTGGAGGCGTTCGTCCGACGCATCCACAACGCGAGGTGAGCGCCAGGGCGGGAGGCGTCATGGGCGAGCTGCCCCGCTCCCCCGCACCGCGCCTCCAGTCCGACCGCTCATCCACAAGCCGGGCGCAACCCGGCCTGCACGTCGCAGGAACCTGCGAGAATCGACCCATGAGCGGCAGCACGACGCTGCGGGGGGCCTCGACGGGGTGCTCCGCGACGACCAGGACCCACGACGTGGCGGGTGTCACGTGCGCCTGACGTTCACCGCGACCCACCTGCCGACCGACGCCACCGCGGACTTCGTGGTCGAGTGCGACGAGGACACCGTCCTCGGCGAGGTCGTCGAGATCGTCGCCCGCCGCTTCGGCCTGAGCGCCGAGTCCATCGTCGAGGTCGCGGTCGACGCCGTCCCGACGACCCCGCACGCCCGGCTCGGTGACGGTGTCCTGCTCGAGGGGTCCCGCCTGACCTTCGGTGCCCCCGCACCGGTCCTGCCGCTGCCGGCCGACCTGCCGAGCGTCCGCATCGTGGGTGGACCCGGTGCCGGCACGGTCGTGGTGCTGGACGCCGGCATCGCACACGTCGGTTCCGCTCCCGACGCCACGGTGCACCTGCCGGACCGGACCGCGCCCGAGTACGCGGCGATCCTGCGCCTCGACCTCAACCGGCGCTTCTCGATCATCCCGACGCGCGATTCCCGCGTCCTCCTCGACGGCACGGAGCTCGACGAGGAGACGCCGGTCGAGCCGGGCAGCGTCGTCACGATCGGCGACACGCTGCTGTCGGTCGCGGTCCCCGACGCGGACCGCGCGGCGATCACGCTGACACCGGGTGGCGGATCGCTCGACTACACCCGGCCGCCGCGCCTGCTGCCGGAGGAGACCCCGACGGTCTTCAAGCTGCCGGCGACGCCGGGGCAGCAGTCGCGCCGCTCCATCCCGATCATCGCGGCGCTCGCACCGCTCGGCATGGCGGCGGTGATGATCTCGATCTTCCACAACGTCGCCTACCTGGCCTTCGGCCTGATGTCCCCGATCATCATGTTCGGCAACGCCTGGTGGGACCGCCGCAACGGCAAGAAGACGCACCGGCAGCGGGTCGCCGAGTACGAGGAGACGAAGAAGGCGGTCGAGGCGGACGCCCTGGAGGCGGTGGTCCGGTACCAGCGCGAGTCACGCACCAGCGCGCCCGATCCTGCGACGGTGCTCGACATCGCCCTGCGCCGTCGCGCCCGGCTGTGGGAGCGTCGGCGGACCGACCCGGACTACCTGACGCTGCGCGTCGGCACGGCGGACGTGCCGTCCGGCGTCGTGCTCGAGGACCCGGCAGCGCTGGAGCACCGGCGTGCGGTCGACAAGCTCGCCGAGGACGTGCCGGTCGTGGTCGACCTCGGCGAGCACGGCGTGGTCGGTGTCGCCGGGCGCGACGAGCACACGAGGCACCTCACGTCGTGGCTCGTGGCGCAGCTCGCGGTGCTGCAGAGCCCGCGGGACACCCAGTTCGTGGTGCTCACCGACGCGCAGTCCGCCGACGAGTGGGCCTGGCTGCGCTGGGTGCCGCAGGCCCGACCGGGGTTCGGGCAGGACGCCGTCATCGCGATCGGCAACGACGCCGAGACGCTCGGCGCTCGGGTGGCCGAGATCGGGCAGCTCATCGACGCACGGCAGCGGGCGATGCGCGAGTCGAACGTGCGGGGGATCCCCGGTCCCGACGTGGTCGTGGTGCTCGACGGCGCTCGACGGCTGCGCGCACTGCCGGGCCTGATCCGCATCCTCAAGGAGGGCCCCGCGGTCGGTGTCCGGGCGATCTGCATCGAGGAAGAGGCCCGTCTGCTGCCCGAGGAGTGCTCGGTCGTCGTCACGGTGGGGCCGGAGCGCATCCGCGTCGCCGCCCAGCGTCAGGCGACGGTGACCGACGTCCGACCGGACCGCATCCCGGACGGCTGGTTCGAGACCGTCGCCCGGGCGGTGGCGCCCATGGTCGACGCCGACGACGAGAGCGATGCCGGTGGGCTCCCGTCCTCGTCGCGACTGCTCGACGTGATGCTGCTCGAGCCGCCGACTGCGCGGGCGATCACGGGCGGGTGGAACGTGCGTGCGCGCACCACCGAGGTGGTACTGGGCGAGAGCCTCGACGGCCCGTTCGCGTTCGACCTCCGCAAGGACGGCCCGCACGGCCTGGTCGCCGGCACGACCGGGTCGGGCAAGTCCGAGCTCCTGCAGACGATCGTCGCGTCCCTGGCGGCGACGAACACCCCGGAGGGCATGAACTTCGTCCTCATCGACTACAAGGGCGGTGCGGCGTTCCGCGACTTCGCGCCGCTGCCGCACACGGTCGGCATGGTCACGGACCTCGACACGCACCTGGTCGAGCGCGCCCTCGAGTCGCTCGGCGCCGAACTCCGCCGCCGCGAGCACCTGCTGGCCGACGCCGCCGCGAAGGACATCGAGGACTACGTCGACCGGCTCGTCCGCGGTGAGCCGCTGCCACCGATGCCGCGCCTGCTCATCGTGATCGACGAGTTCGCGAGCCTCGTGCGCGAGCTCCCGGACTTCGTCACCGGCCTGGTGAACATCGCGCAGCGGGGACGGTCGCTCGGCATCCACCTGATCCTCGCCACGCAGCGTCCGACGGGTGTGGTGTCGAACGACATCCGCGCGAACACCAACCTCCGCATCGCGCTCCGGGTGACGGACTCGAGCGAGAGCACCGACGTCATCGACGCCGGCGACGCGGCGCAGATCCAGAAGAGCACACCCGGCCGCGGGTACATCCGGCTCGGCGCCGGTGCGCTGCTGCCGTTCCAGGCCGGTCGGGTCGGCGGTCGGCGTCCGGGGCTGTCGACCGGACGCAAGCAGGTCTGGGCCGGAACCGTGACGTGGTCGTCGCTCGGCACCACTCCGCCGGCACCACCGAAGTCGAAGGAACTGCAGGCCGAGGAACGCACCGACCTGCAGGAGCTGGTCGGTGCGGTGGCCGAGGCGGCGACCGAGCTCGGTGGACCGGCTCCCTACCGTCCGTGGCTCGACGCCCTGCCGGAGACGCTGCTCTTCACCGACCTGAACGACCGGGCGTGGGAGCTCGACGACAGCAGCACGACCGACGCCCGGGTCGGCCCGCTGCCCTTCGCGCTGCAGGACTTCCCGGCCGAGCAGGCGCAGCGGGTCCGGAGCCTCGACCTCGACTCGGACGGGCACCTCTACGTGGTCGGTGCTCCGCGGAGCGGTCGGTCGCAGGTACTCCGCACGATCGCCGCCGCGGTCGCCCGGAACACCTCGGCTGCCGACGTCCACGTGTACGCGCTCGACTGCGGCAACGGTGCGCTGCTGCCGATCCAGGCCCTCCCGCACGCCGGCGCCGTGGTGCAGCGCGTGCAGACCGAGCGCGCGCAGCGGCTCCTCACGAAGCTCACCCAGGAGCTCGCCCGCCGGCAGCAGGTCCTCGCCGACGGCGGGTTCGCGAGCATCGTCGAGCAGCGTGCCGCCGCGGTCGTCCCTTCCGACCGGCTGCCCCACATCGTGTTCATGCTCGACCGGTGGGAAGGGTTCGTCGGCTCGCTGGGCGAACTCGACCACGGTGCACCGACCGACCAGGTGATGACCCTCCTGCGCGAAGGGGCGAGCGTCGGCATCCACCTGGTGGTCACCGGGGACCGTCAGCTCCTGTCGAGCCGGATGGCGACCCTGGTCGAGGACAAGCTCGTCCTCCGGCTCTCCGACCGCGGCGACTACGGCCTCGCGTCGCTCAACCCGCGCAAGCTGCCGGAGCAGGTCCCGGACGGACGGGCGTTCGCGTCGGAGTCCGCCACCGAGACGCAGATCGCCCTGCTCGCCGCCGCCGGCACGGGCCAGTCGCAGGCTGCGGCGATCACCGCCCTCGCGACCTTCGCGACCGAGCGCGACCGCGCGGTCGAGCGTGCGCGTCGGCCGTTCCGCGTCGACCAGCTGTCCGGACCGGTGCCGTTCGACCGGGCGTGGGAGATGCGCGACGACGACGCCGCCCTGTTCGGGCTCGTCGGCATCGGCGGCGACGACCTCACCGCCATCGGGCCGGACCTCGCGGCCGCGGGCTCGTTCGTCGTGGGCGGTCCCGCGAAGTCCGGTCGGAGCTCCGTCCTGCTCTCGATCGCACGGTCGGTGCTGCGCGAGGGGGGCGAGATCGTGCTCGTCACCCCGCGGCAGTCACCCCTGCGCGCCCTCGCGTCCGAGCCCGGCGTCCTCGGCGCGCACGAGGGTGCCGACGTCACCGAGGACGACCTCGCGCCGCTGTTCGACGGACAACCCGGCCGCCGGGTCCTCGTCATCGACGACGCCGAGCTCGTCAAGGACGCACCCGCGAAGAGCTGGCTGCAGGGCTTCGTGAAGAGCGCGGCGGACAACGGGCAGGCCATCGTCGCGGCGGGGCTGACGGCCGAGTTCGGCGTGGGCTTCACGGGCTGGCAGGTCGACATGAAGCGGCGTCGGTCCGGGGCACTCCTCAGCCCGCAGACGATCACCGAGGGCGACCTGCTCGGCATGCGCCTGCCGCGCAGCAGCATCGTCGAACGCGT
This sequence comes from Curtobacterium sp. NPDC098951, assembly GCF_044759965.1. Classification (NCBI taxonomy): domain Bacteria; kingdom Bacillati; phylum Actinomycetota; class Actinomycetes; order Micrococcales; family Microbacteriaceae; genus Curtobacterium; species Curtobacterium sp. NPDC098951. The sequence goes on along the minus strand of NZ_JBIWAG010000003.1, from coordinate 505,586 downwards.
GCAGGTCGGTTCTGCCCTCGTGCACCTCGGCGACGGCGAGCTGGTGTCGGTCCAGGTGCCGGTCCCCTGATCTCGCGGCAGTTCTTGTCACACTGACAAATACCGTGGTACGGTCGGGTCATGGCAGTCGAACTCAGCACCCGGACCACCCGGGGCACCCAGACGACCGCGACGTTCTCCACCATGCGGTTCCCCGCCGGTGAAGCACACGTCAAGGTCGCACACGACGCCGACGTGGGGGACCTCATCGAGATCGCGACCCTGCGCGGCACGAACGGTGACGACCTCCTCATGCTCGGCATGTGGGCGGACGCCGTCCGGCAGCGCGGATCCCGGTCCGTCGCACTCATCCCCTACCTGCCCGGCGCCCGGCAGGACCGTGGGCTCCCGTTCGGGGCGAAGGTCTACGCCGACGTGGTCAACGGCTTCGGGATCGACCAGGTCATCGCGTTCGACCCGCACTCGCCGGTGATCGTGGACCTGGTGGAGCGGCTCACCGTGGTCACGAGCGAGACGGTCGTCCGCGACCACGTCGTCGCCGGGTCGGACTACAGCGGGATCATCGCCCCCGACAAGGGCGCCGTCGCACGCGCGACCGCCGTCGCCGAGACCTGCGGGTTGCCGGTGTTCCGTGCCGAGAAGCACCGCAACCCGGACACCGGCAAGCTCGACGGGTTCACCTGCGAGCCGCTGCCCGAGACCGGACGACTGCTCGTGGTCGACGACATCTGCGACGGCGGCGGGACGTTCATGGGCCTCGCCGGCGCCACCGGCCTGCCGAAGGAGCGCCTCGGCCTCTGGGTCTCGCACGGCGTCTTCTCCGGTCGGGCCCCGCAGCTCGCCGAGCACTTCGGGGACATCGTCACGACGGACTCCTACCCCGCGCAGAACCCCATCGAGGGCCTGCGCACGATCGAACTCACCCCCACCCTGACGGAGCAGATCCGATGACCGCGACCGAACCGACCACCACCGACACGACGACGACCGGCCTCGAACCGCGCATCACGACGGCGAGTCCGATCGCACCACTGCTGGCGGTCGACGGCTACAAGCACTCGCACCGGCAGGTCTACCCCGCCGGCACCACGCGGATCCTCATCAACTGGACGAACCGCTCGAACGCGCACATGCCCGAGTCGACCCACGCGGTCGTGTTCGGCCTGCAGGCGTTCATCCAGCGCTCGCTCGTCGAGGCGTGGGCACCGTTCTTCGCGGCCGACGAGGACGAGGTCGCCGACCTGTTCGAGCAGGCGCTCCAGGGGTACTTCGGGCCGAACCACATCGGCACCGACCACGTCCGGGCGCTGCACCGCCTCGGGTACCTACCGCTCGAGATCCGGGCGCTGCCCGAGGGCACGCTCGCGCCGATCGGTGTCGCGACCCTCACCGTCGAGAACACCGTCGACGAGTTCTTCTGGCTGCCGAACTACATCGAGACCGCGCTCTCGGCCTCGATCTGGCACCCGTCGACCGTCGCGACGAAGGCCCTCGAGTACCGCGACCTCATGGAGGACTGGGCCGCCCGCACCGGTGCCGACCAGGCCAGCATCGACTTCGCCGCGCACGACTTCTCCTTCCGGGGCCAGTCGAGCATCGAGTCGGCTGCGGCCGGCGGGGCCGGACACCTGCTCTCGTTCCTCGGCACTGACTCGATGCCGTCGCTCGACTTCATCGACCGCTACTACCCGGGCGACAACGGCTGGGTAGCGGCGAGCGTCCCGGCCACCGAGCACAGCGTGATGTGCGTCCGCGGCGCCGACGGCGAGCTGGCGACGTTCGAGCAGATCCTCGACGTGTACCCGACGGGCATCGTGTCGGCGGTCAGCGACGGCTTCGACCTCTTCAAGGTGGTCACCGAGACGCTCCCGGCACTCAAGGACCGCATCACCGGCCGCGACGGCAAGCTCGTCATCCGGCCGGACTCCGGCGACCCGGTCGACATCGTCACGGGCACCGTGCACGGGGTCGACACCGCGGCGCTGAGCGACCCGGCCCGCAGCCACGAGGAGAAGGGCGTCGTCGAGCTCCTCGACGAGATCTTCGGCCACACCGTGAACGAGCAGGGCTTCAAGGTCCTCGACCAGCACATCGGCGTGATCTACGGCGACAGCATCACCCTCGACCGTGCCCGCCGCATCTACGAGCGCCTCGCCGCGAAGGGGTACGCGAGCGACAACATCGTGCTCGGCATCGGGTCGTACACGTACCAGTACATGACCCGCGACAACCTCGGCAGCGCCGTGAAGGCGACATGGGCACTGGTGGACGGCGAGCCCGTCGACATCCAGAAGGACCCGAAGACCGGCAGCGGCAAGAAGAGTGCGAAGGGGCGGATCGCCCTGCACCGCGACGAGACGGGCGAGATCCGGCAGACCGACCAGGCCACCGCCGACGACGAGGCGACCAGCCTGCTCCAGCCGGTGTGGGTCGACGGACGCTTCACGCGCCTCCAGTCCTTCGCCGACGTGCGAGCGACCCTCAGCCGCGCACGCGCCGAGCGCGCGACCCGTCGGGCGTCGGCGTGACCGACGCCCCGTCGGCGGCCCGCGACCAGCCGCTCATCGCGATCGACGTCGTCCCGGTGTCGTTCACGACGGGCGACGGGTTGCGGGTCGCCACCGCGCGTCGGCAGTACGCGCCGTACGCGGGCCAGGAGGCGCTGCCCGGCGTGCTCCTGGACGGTCCCGAGATCCTCGCCGACGGTGCACTGCGCGCCCTGCGCACCAAGGCCGGGACCGATCCGACGGCGGTGCGCCACCTCGCGCAGGTCGGTGCGTTCGACGGACCCGACCGCGACCCGCGGAACGCCGCGATCAGCATCGCGTTCCTCGCCGTCGTCGACGCGGTCGCGGGTCCGGATGCGGCCTGGCACGGCGTGGACGCGCTCCCGCTCGGCCTGCCCTTCGACCACGACCGGATCGTCGGTTCCGCGCTCGAGCACCTCCGGCTCCGGCTCTGGTCGGACCTGCCGCTCACCCGCGCGCTGCTCGGCGAGCGCTTCACCACCGCGGACGCGAGTCGGCTCCGGACAGCGGTCACCGGCACGGCCCCGGACCCCGGCAACCTCAACCGGATGCTCCGGTCGAACCCCGCGCTCACACGGGTCGACGCCCCCGCGAGCGCCGGGCCCCGCGGCGGACGTCCCCCGGCAGCCTGGGCGTGGCTGGACTGAGCACGGTTGGGTGGAGGCATGTCCTCCTCCCTGTCCGGTGACGACTCCCTGCACCTGCCCGAGTTCGACGCGCCCCCGGCCTCGCCGCTCGACCTCGCCCGGCAGTGGCTGGACGCCGCCGACGACCGCGACGTCTCCGAGCCGAAGTCGATGACCCTCGCCACCGCCGGGGCGGACGGCCGCGTGTCCGCGCGCACGGTCGACGTGAAGCGGCTCGACGACCGCGGGCTCGTGTTCGGGACCTCGACGCTCAGCCCCAAGGGTCGCCAGCTCGCCGAGAACCCGCACGCGGCGCTCCAGGTGTACTGGCGCGAGACCATGCAGCAGCTCCGCTTCGAGGGGCGTGCCGTGCAGCTGTCCGACGCCGAGTCGGACGCGCTGTTCGCCGACCGATCGCCGAAGTCCCGTGCCGCCACCGCGATCGCCGACCAGTCCGCCGTCCTCGAGCCGCGGACGCTCGCGGACCTGATCGACGACGCGAACGTCCTGCTCGACGAGACCGACGACGACGTCCCGCGGCCCGAGGGCTGGGTGGCGTGGCGGCTCGAGCCGGACGTCGTGGAGTTCTGGCACGGCAGCCGCGACCGGATGCACCGACGGCTGCAGTACGTGCTCGCCGACGGCGCCTGGTCGGCGACGCGGCTGCAGCCGTAGCGCGCGCAGCGGCCCGCTACGCCCGACGTCGAACCACGGAACCGACATCGAACCAGCCGCTCGCGCTGGTTCGATGTCGGATTCCTGGTTCGCCGCGCCGCGTCCGCGCCGAGCCGCGTCCGCGCCGCGCCGAGCCGCGCCGCGCCGCGTCCGCGCCGAGCCCGAGCCCGCGCGCGCCCGCGCCTACCGGGCGATCGGGTTCGGCATCGCCCCCGCCCGGATGAGTGACGACGACTGGTCCGCCAGGTCGACCATGGACAGCGTGTTCCGCAGCTGCAACCGGTTCAGGCACGAGTGCTCGAAGGCCGGCACCCGCAGGTCCAGCGGCCGACGGCGCTCCGGGTGTGCGGCGGCGTGCGCATCGACGCACTCCGCCACCACCTGCCAGAACCGCGACTCCGGCAGCACCCCGTCGTCGTCGAGGATCGCCGCGACGAAGCGCAGCACCCCGTCGAACACGTCGGTGAACACGGCGAGCGCCGCCTCGTCGTCGTCGACCGGGTGCACGATGCGCTCGATGTCGGCGGGCACCGGGCGGTCGTCGTGCTGCCCGAGCACCGCGACCTCCTCGCCGATGTCCTTCATCAGCGCGCGCACCACGACCCCGTCGCGGACGACGAGCACGAGGTTCTCGCCGTGCGGCATGAACACCAGGTCGTGCACGGTCAGGCAGTGCACGACGGGCAGCAGGTACGCGTCGAGCCAGCGCCGCACCCACTCGTCGGCCGGCAGGCCCGACGCCTCGATCAGCGCCGACACGACGGCGTCACCCGAGGCGTCCCGGTGCAGCAGCGCGGCCATGGTCATCAGCCGCTCGCCCTCGGCCACCCGCGGCAGCGGGCTCTCCCGCCACAGCGCCGCGAGCATCTTCCGCTGCGGTGCGGGCACGTCGACCCGGTGGTGGGCGTCCCCGGTGTAGCCGATCGCCGCGTACTCCCGGAGGACCGAGAACCCGGCGCCGGCCAGTGTCTCGTCCGCGGACACGAGCGTCGCGACCCAGTCGTTCACCGCCGGGGTGTTCCGCATGTACGCGGGCGACATCCCCCGCAGGAACCCCATGTTCTGCACCGCGAGCGCCGTCTTGACGTACGAGCGCCCCGGGTGGGAGCGGTCGAACGCCGTCCGGATCGACTGCTGCGGCTGGTACTCGTCCGGCCCCTCGCCGAGGTCGACCAGGTCCTGCCGCCCGAGGTCCGGCGCGAACGTCACCGCGATCCGGTGCTGCCACTGCCAGGGGTGCACGGGGATCCAGACGTAGTCGTCCGGATCGAGTCCCCGGGACACCAGGACGGCCCGGAACCCCGCGGTGGTCGCTGGGTCGAGCTCGGCCGCCCAGTGGTCGCGCTCGGTGCGGTCCGCGGCGAGCGCGAGGTGTGTGCAGGCCCGGCGTGCCGCGAGCCAGCGGTAGCGGAACCGACCGCCGGCCTCGGGCGCGTAGGCGCGGTACTCGTCGAGCCCGAACCCGATCCGCCCGTTCGCCGCCACGAACGCAGGATGCCCCTCGGTCATCGCCGACTCGACGTCCTGGAACGACGCGACGACGGCGTCCGGACCGGTCGTGCGGCCGCGGGCCAGCTGGGCGGCGGACGGACCGCCACGCCGGTGCTTCGCGGCAGCGCTGGCGAGGGTCGAGGCGATCTCGTCCTGGTAGGTGCCGAGCAGCGCATCGGGGATCCCGAGGACGTCCCGGAGTTCGAGCACGAGGTCCTGCGCGCTGAGCGGTGCCGCGGCACCGGAGCGGGTGCGGGTCAGCGACGCCTCGTCGATCGACCAGTGCTCGAGCAGGTGCCGCCGTGCCCGGAACCGGTAGGTCGACTCCCCCGCGTCGAGCCGCCACCCGGCGCCGTCGGCCTGCGGGGCGACCAGGCGCTCGTGCGTGAACTCGGCGATCGCCTTCGCCACGAGGTGCCGTTCGGCGGGCGCGAGGTGCTCCGGTCGGAGGTGCGCCGCGGGACCGTCGTCGTCCGGCACCCCGATCCGGTCGGTGTCGAGCACGGACAGCAGGGCGCGCTTGCCGTCGACGTCGACCTCGCGGAGCACCCGGAACCCGACCTCGGCGTTCTTCGCGTGCACCGCGGTGTTCCGGACGTCGGGCTCGACGACGACGCGGCGCGCTCCGAGGACGTCGCGGCAGTGTTCGACGACCGTCCGCATGACGGCGCTCGTCAGGCCGTGCACGCGGCCCTCGGTCGGCGGTGGGGCGACGAGCAGGTGCATGCCCACGTCGCCCGGTCGGGCGGCGAACACGTCGGTCAGCAGGACCCGCGCCGGGTCGTACGTCTCGGCGAGGAAGACCGGGACGCCGTCTCGGCGGCCGAGCCACGCCGCCTGCGCGGGGTCGGCCTGGACCCCCGCGAGGTACGTGCGCACCGCGTCGACATCGAGGTCCCCCATGCCCCACCACGTGGACGCGGGGTGGGCGAGCCACGACCGGACGAGCGCGGCGTCACGGTCCGGGTCCACGGGTTCGACGGCCAGGAGGCGCGGCTCGGCCCCGGCATCGGGCGTCACGTCGGGCAGCGTGGTCGCGTCGACGGTCATGCGGACGCCTCCGCGTGCTCGCGCACGCGCCGGGGCGGCGCGCCGTCCGGGGTACCGCCCCGGGCCGAGGCGGGCAGGCCGAACTCCTGGAAGGCGATCCGCGCCTCCAGGCCGTACACGGTGCGACCGGTGACGGACCGGAGGATCGACGCGTTCCGCCATGCGCCCATGCCGAGGTCGGGCGCGGTGAGCCCGTGCGTGTGCTCCTCGGCGTTCTGCACCCAGATGCGGCCGCCCAGGGTGTCGACGTGGTGGTCGCGTGCGACCGCCAGGCGACCCCGCGCGTCCCGCGCGACGAGGTGCTCCACCGGGTCGAGGAAGTCCGTGGCCCGAGGGCGGTACCCGGTCGCGAGGACCAGGCGCTCGACCTCGTGCGCGTACGTCTCGCCGAGCTGCTCGTGGCGGAGCGTCAGCCGGTACGTGCCCCGGTCGGCGAGCCACTCGGCGTCGACGACGCTCGTCTCGGTGCGGAGCGACGTCGGGACCGGGCCCCGCGCGCTGAGTCGGTACAGCTGGTCGTACAGCGCGTCGACGAGGTCCGCGCTGATGCCCTTGTAGAGCCCGCGCTGCTCGCGGCCCAGGCGGTCCCGAACGGCCTCGGGCAGGGCGTGGAAGTGGTCCGTGTACTCGGGGCTCGTCATCTCGAGCGTGAGCTTCGTGTCCTCCATCGGGAAGAACCGCGGCGACCGGGTGATCCAGTCGAGCCGGTACCCGTCGTGCCGGGCGTCCTCGAGCAGCTCGCGGTAGACCTCGGCGGCGGACTGGCCGCTGCCGACGACGGCGATGCTCCCCGCTGTCCGCAGGCCCTCGCGGTTCGGCAGGAACTCGGCGGAGTGGACGACCGGGCCGGGGAGGTCCGCCAGCGGTGCGGGTACGGCGGGCTCGGTGCCGATGCCGACGACGACGTGTCGTGCGCGGTACGTCTCGGGACCCTGATCGGTCTCGGCGTGCACCGTGAAGCAGTCGGTCGCAGGGTCGTGCTCGACGGCCGTCACCCGGCGTCCCCAGCGGAGCGTGTCCAGGCGGTCGGCGGCCCACCGGCAGTAGGCGTCGTACTCGCTGCGCAGGGGGTGGAAGTCCTCGCGGATGGAGAACGGGTAGAGCCGCCCCGTCTCCTTGAGCCAAGCGAGGAACGAGAACGGTGAGGTCGGGTCCGCCATCGTCACGAGGTCGGCCAGGAACGGCACCTGGATCGTGGCGTCGTCGAGCATCATGCCGTGGTGCCAGGCGAACCCGTCGGCGGCGTCGAGGAACACCGCGTCGAGGTCGTCGAGCGGGTCGGCGAGGCAGGCGAGGCCGAGGTTGAAGGGTCCGATGCCGATGCCGACGACGTCGTGGACGAGGCGGTCGGCGGTCCGGCGGGTGTCGGCGGCGGTCATCGCGCGGCTCCTTCCGGTGCGGCGGTCGTCGCTCGGACACGGGCCGCCGTGGCCGCCACGTGCTCGAGTGCCGCGCGCAGCTGGTCCGTCGTCGTCCCGGGGTCGAGCAGCGTGAGCTTGTTGCACGGCCGACCGGCGATCACGGTCTTCGCGATGAGCACCCGTCCCTCGGCGAGGAGCGCGGCACGGATCGGGGCGACCAGGGCGTCGGCCTCGGTGTCGGTCACGCCGGCGGGCTGCCACCGGAAGAGCACGGTGCTGAGGTCGGTCGGCGCGACGAGCACGAGGTCCGGGTGCTCGTCGACGATCGCGTGCGTCGCGGCGGCGAGGTCGATCACCTGGTCGAACGCCCGGCCGATCGCCCCGGCCCCGGTCGCCCGCAGCGTCGCCCAGAGCTTCAGCGCGTCGAACCGCCGGGTCGTCTGCAGGGACTTGTCGACCTGGTTCGGCTCGGCGGCGTCCTCGGGGTTGAGGTAGTCCGCGTACCAGGCGGTCCGCCGGAGGTCGGCGGGGTCACGGACGACCAGCGCGCTCGACGACACCGGCTGGAAGAACGACTTGTGCATGTCGGCCGTCACGCTCCGCGCGCGCTCGATGCCGGCGAGCAGGTGCCGCCGGGTCGTGGACACCAGCAGCCCGCAGCCGTACGCGGCGTCCACGTGCAGCCAGACGTCCTCGAGGTCGCACACGTCGGCGATCGCCTCGAGCGGGTCGATCACGCCGCGGTCGGTCGTGCCGGCCGTGGCGACGACGGCCATCGGCGTGCGGCCGTCGTGTCGCGCGGCGACGATCGCCTCGGCGAGGGCCGCCGCACGCATCCGGCCGGCGTCGTCGGTGGGGACGTCGACGACGGCGTCGTCGGCCAGACCCAGCAGCCGGCAGGACTTGCGGACGCTGAAGTGGGACTCGGCGGTGGCGAAGACGGTGAGCACCGGGGCCGTCCCGACCGCTGCTCTCGCTGCTTCTCGTGCCAGCAGCAGCGCCTGCAGGTTCGACTGGGACCCGCCCGAGGTGAACGCCCCGTCACCGTCCGCGAACCCGATGCGCCCGGCCAGCCACGACACCACGTGCCGCTCGATGTCGGTCCCGATCCGCGACTGGTCCCAGGTGTCGACCGAGGTGTTCACGGCGGCGAGCACCGACTCCGCCGCGACCGCGGGCAGCGCGACCGGGCAGTTCAGGTGGGCGAGGGACGCCGGGTCGTGGAACCACACGGCCTCGCGGACGAACAGGTCGTCGAGCTCGGCGAGCGCCCGGTCGGTCCCGAGGGGCTCCGCGTCGAGGTCGACGGCGGCCACACGAGCCCGCAGGACGTCCGCCGGGGTGTCGGTCGTCGGCCGGTCGACGGCGGCGATGCGGTCCGCGAGCCGGTCGACCGTCTCGGTGACGGCGGTCCGGTAGCGCTCGGCGTTGGCAGAGGTCAGCAATTCGATGAGGGCTGTCACGTTAGGTAAGGCTAACCTCACCTGGCGGCGATTGTCACGTGCAGCAGCACGCCCCCGGGCCGGCCGGGCGCGTCGGTGTCAGGAGGTCAGCGCCTCAGAGCTTCTCGATCGGCGCGATCTTGATGAGGAGCTTCTTGCGGCCCGCCGAGTCGAACGCGATCTCGGCGATTCGCTTCGCACCGATGCCGGTCACCGCCGACACCGTGCCCTCGCCGAAGTCGACGTGCTTGATGCGGTCGCCGGCGACGAGCTCCATGTCCCCGTTGTCGCGGACCTGCCCGGACACCCGGTTCGCCCACTCGGTCTTCGGGCGGGTCTTCTGCGCCGCCGCGGCCCGGTCGTACGAGCCACCGCCCCAGCCGCCACCGCCGCGGTACCCGCCACCGCCGCCGGCTCCGCCGATGCCGCCGCCGCGTCGGGCGTTGAGCGCGCGGGGCTCGGTGCCGCCGCGGCTGTTCGCCATGCCCGGGGACTGCTTCCACTCGATGAGCCCCTCGGGGATCTCCTGCAGGAAGCGGGACGGCATCGCCACGTTGACGTCGCCGAACTGTGCCCGGGTCATCGCGAGCGACAGGAAGAGCGACTTCTTCGCGCGGGTGATCCCGACGTAGAAGAGCCGGCGTTCCTCGGACGGGCCACCCGGCTCGTTCGCCGACATCCGGTGCGGCAGCAGGTCTTCCTCGACGCCGGTCAGGAACACCGCGTCGTACTCGAGGCCCTTCGCCGTGTGGAGCGTCATGAGCGACACCGTGCCGGACGAGTCGTCGAGCTCGTCCGCCGCGGCGACGAGGGAGACCTCGGTCAGGAAGTCGGACAGGGTGCCCTCGGGGTTGTTCTTCTGGAACTCTCGGGTCACCGCGACGAGTTCGTCGATGTTGTCCGCACGGGCGGCGTCCTGCGCGTCCGGCGACTTCCGCAGGTTCTCGAGCAGCCCGGAGCCGTCGAGCAGCTGGGTGAGCGTGTCCACGACGGGCTGGGTCTCGGCGCGTGAGGAGACGTCGTCGAGCAGGGCCGCGAACGCCGTGATCGCGTTCCGGACCTTCGGCCCGAACCCGAGCTCGTCGGCGTGCCGGAGGGCGTCCCGCATCGTCGTCTCGTGCTCGTCGGCGTAGCGCTGCAGGGTGGTCTCGGTGACCGCTCCGATGCCGCGCTTCGGGACGTTGAGCACGCGGCGGAGCGCCATCGGGTCGGCCGGGTTGGCGACCGTGATCAGGTACGCCATCGCGTCCTTGATCTCGGCACGCTCGTAGAACTTCGTGCCGCCGAGGACCCGGTACGGGATCGCCGCTCGGATGAAGATCTCCTCGAGTGCACGGGTCTGCGAGTTCGTCCGGTAGAAGACCGCCATGTCGCGGTAGGACATGCCGTCCTCGTGCAGGCGCTGGATCTCGTCGGCGACGAACTGCGCCTCGTCGTGGCCGGTGTAGCCCGTGAACCCGACGATCTTGTCGCCCGCTCCGACGTCCGTGAACAGGTTCTTCGCCTGCCGGTCGAAGTTGTTCGCGATGACGGCGTTCGCCGCGTCGAGGATGTTCTGCGTCGACCGGTAGTTCTGCTCGAGCAGCACCACCTTCGAGTTGGGGAAGTCCCGCTCGAACTCGACGATGTTGCGGATGTCGGCCCCGCGGAACGCGTAGATGGACTGGTCGGAGTCGCCGACGACCGTCAGTGACGCCGGGGCGATCGACCCGTCGGCCTCGCGCATGCGGGCGACGTGCTGCCCGGCGTCCTCGAGCTTGTCCACCTGCTCGACCGGGACCTGCCGCGTGAGCTCGCGGATGAGGGCGTACTGCGCGTGGTTGGTGTCCTGGTACTCGTCGACGAGGATGAACCGGAACCGGCGCCGGTAGAGCGCGGCGACCTCGGGGAAGGCACGGAACAGGAACACCGTCTGGCCGATGAGGTCGTCGAAGTCGAAGGCGTTCGCCCGGCGCAGCTCGTTCGTGTAGCGACGGAAGACCTCGGTGAACATGACCTCTTGCGGGTCGTTCGCGTTGATGTTCCGGGCGTAGGAGTCGATGTCCTGCAGCTCGTTCTTGAGCTTCGAGATCTTCGAGGCCGCGGCGCCGACGGTCAGCCCGAGCGAGTCCGCCTCGAGCTCCTTGATGATCCGCTTGAGCAGGGCCTTCGAGTCGGCGGAGTCGTAGATCGTGAACGACTGCGCGAACCCGAACCGCTCGGCCTCGCGCCGGAGGATCCGCACGCACGCCGAGTGGAACGTGGAGATCCACATGCCCTCGGCTGCCTGTCCGACCAGCGCCTGCACCCGCTCGCGCATCTCGGCGGCGGCCTTGTTCGTGAACGTGATCGCGAGGATCTGCGACGGCCAGGCTTCGCGGTTGGCGAGCAGCAGGGCGATCCGCCGGGTCAGCACGCTGGTCTTGCCGGAACCGGCACCCGCCACGATGAGCAGGGACTCGCCGCGGTACTCGACGGCTTCCTTCTGCTGGGGGTTCAGACCCGCGGTGAACGGGTCCTCGTAGGCAGCGGCGCCACCCCCGTGCTCCGGGGACGACTCGAATGGGTCCAGCACGATCGTCATGTCCGGGACAGTCTAGGCCGGGCCCCCGACAGCCGAGCGGGCGAGCACGGCCAGGTCGGCGTGGTCGGCGAACACCCCGTCGACCCCGGTCCGGACGACCGAGGTGAACCATCGCTCCCAGTCGCCGAACGCCGCGACCTCGCCCCCGCGACGGAGCGGCGCCGGCAGGAAGCGGTTCTCCGGCCGGAGCGTCCAGGTGTACACGGCCAGCCCGGCCCCGTGCGCGCGGTCGACGATGTCGCTCCGCACCGGCGTCGGGTCCGTCAGGGCCACGCTGTCCACCCCGGCCATCAGGGTCCCGAGCGCGACGCTGATGCCGTGGAACTCCGTCGCGAACGACGCGAGCGCCTCGTCGGAACGCTCGGCCGCGTACGTGAGGGCCAGCGACCCGTGGGACGCGACCTCGTCGGCGGCGCTGCCCCGCGCCTCCTGGAGGTAGACGAGGCGACCACCGGTCCCCCGCGCCCGCAGGTCGCGCAGCACGCCCTTCTCGAAGCTCTCGATCGTGAGCCGCTCGTCCCGTCGCCACCCCGCGTCCGCGAGCGCCCCGTCGAGCAGCGGCGCCATCGCGAGGCCGGCCCGGTCGAAGAACGCGGCGTGCTTGACCTCGGCGACGAGCCCGACCGGCCGCGGAGCCGCGTCGAGGATCCCGAGCAGGTCCTCGAGCCGGAGGACCGGTTCCTCGCCGTCGTGCTCCGCCGACCCCGGACGCAGGGCCGGCAGCCGTTCCCGGGTCCGGAGCGTGCGGAGCTCGTCCCACGTGAAGTCCTCGGTGAACCAGCCGGTCACGGTCTGGCCGTCGACGGTCTTCGTGGTGCGGAGGTGCCGGAACTCGGGGTGGTCCGCGACGTCGGTCGTGCCGGAGACCTCGTTCTCGTGCCGGAGCACCAGGACGCCGTCCTTCGTCGGCACGAGGTCCGGTTCGATCGCGTCCGCGCCGAGCTCGATTGCGAGCTCGTACGCGCTCCGCGAGTGCTCGGGACGGTAGCCGGACGCGCCACGGTGGGCGATCACCAGGGTCATGGCCGCACCCTAGCGACCACAGGTGCACGCCGGGAGCCGCGGACAGGGGGTGGCCTGTACGGACTCCGGGCCACTACCGTTCGGGCATGGGGACGAACAGGTGGTGGCGGGGCGGACTGGCCGTCGCGGTGGCGGTCGCCGGCGGGTGGGCCTGGCTCGCCGACGTGCGCGCACCCGGCCCCCTCGGCCTCGAGCAGCAGGGCGCGTCGATCTGCATGCAGGGCACGGACGGTGCGATCGCCACCGGCGTCCTCCGCGGCCCCTCCGGACCGGCCACCACGCTGACGCGCGTGACCCTCGGCTCCGGCTCGGGCCTCGCCGTCGACGACGCCGTCCTCGCCCACCCCGGACCGGACGGTGTCAGGGTGGGGACCGCCAGCTGGCCGCTCCCGGACGACCCGTGGCGCGCGGAGCCGGCGATCGGCACCCCGATCCGGCCGGGAGAGTCGGTGGACCTCGTGCTGCACGTCGTCCGCACCGGGTCCGACGGCGGATCGGCGGGGCCGGTCCGGGTCGAGTACGTCCAGGGAGCCGAACGGCACGTCGAGACGACGGGCTTCCACGTGGCGCTCCGCGATCACTGCTGACCGCGGTCGTCGCTGGTCGCGGTCGCTGCGGGTCGCGGTCGCTGCGGGTCGCGGTCGCCGTCGGTCGCGGTCGCTGCTCGTCGCGGTCGCCGGCCTGGAGGCGCGGCCGGCGTCCGCCCCGTCCCTCACCGCCGCAGGACGGCGCGTTCGGCGCGGTCAGCGCGGTCGGCGCGGTCGGCTGGCTCGGGGCTGTTTCGGGGCGCGCACGCAGCGCCCGCCCATAGGCTGCGGTCGAGTGGTCCTCCGGGACCCTTCCGCTCGCCGCGAATCCTCAGCCTTCCGCGGCACTGCGCCCCTAGGCTGAAAGGACTCGAATCTCCAAGGAAGAGGACACCATGGCCTTCAAGCCCGGTTTCGACCAGTCCCCCGCCTTCAACAACCAGGGACCCAACACCTGGGGCGGGCGCGGCGCTGGTCAGCAGCAGGCTGGCTGGGGACAGACCCCGCAGCAGGCACAGGGCGGGATGACCCCTGAGCAGCTGCAGTACATGTACGACCGTCCGGCAGCGAGCACGGTCGACACCGACCGCATGTCGTACGAGGACACGATCGTCAAGACGCTCCTCGCGTTCGGCGTGCTCCTCGTCGGTGCCGTCGCCGGCTGGAACCTGCCCCCGATCGTCTGGATCGTCGGTGCGATCGTCGGCTTCGTGCTCGCGATGGTCAACACCTTCAAGAAGAAGCCGTCGCCGGCCCTCGTGCTGCTCTACGCGTTCTTCGAGGGACTCTTCGTCGGCGGCATCTCGAACTTCTTCGAGTACAACTTCACGCAGACCGGTGGCATCGTCGCGCAGGCGGTGTTCGGCACCCTCGGTGTCTTCGCCGTGACGCTGCTGCTGTTCCTGTCGGGCAAGGTCCGGGCGACGCCGAAGCTGACGCGCTTCTTCCTCATCGCGATCGTCGGTTACATGGCCTTCCAGCTCGTGAACCTCGTCCTCATGTGGACCGGTGTCACGCAGGGCACGTTCGGCCTGATGAGCGCGACGGTCTTCGGTATCCCGATCGGTGTCGCGATCGGCATCTTCGTGGTCCTCATGGCCGCGTACTCGCTGATCCTCGACTTCGACCAGATCAAGACGGGCGTCCAGCGCGGCGCTCCGAAGATCTACGCGTGGACCGCGGCCTTCGGGCTCATCGTCACCCTCGTGTGGCTGTACCTCGAGATCCTGCGCATCCTCGCGATCCTCGCGAGCAGCTCGCGCAACTAGCACCCACCACGACACGACGGGCCCCGGCGAACGCGCCGGGGCCCGTCGTCGTTCCCGGAGTGGGGGCGGACGACGAGCCTCCCCCGCCGAGATCGCACGACATGCCGGACGTGCATCGCCGAGGTCGCACATCGTGCCGCACGACCTCGCCGCGAGCGGCAAATCGTGCGACCTCGCCGACCGGGCCCCGGACGCACGACGGCCCGGCACGCAGGACGCGTGCCGGGCCGTCAGCGCGGGAGGGTTACTCCCACTCGATGGTCCCCGGCGGCTTCGACGTGACGTCGAGCACGACCCGGTTCACATCCGGCACCTCGTTCGTGATGCGGTTCGAGATCTTCGCGAGCGTGTCGTACGGCAGGCGGGTCCAGTCGGCGGTCATGGCGTCCTCGGACGAGACCGGACGGAGCACGATCGGGTGGCCGTAGGTGCGGCCGTCGCCCTGGACGCCCACCGAACGCACGTCGGCGAGCAGGACGACCGGACACTGCCAGATCTCGTCGTCGAGACCGGCCGCGGTCAGCTCTTCGCGGGCGATCTTGTCCGCCGCGCGGAGCAGCTCGAGCCGGTCCTTCGTGACCTCGCCGACGATGCGGATGCCGAGGCCCGGGCCGGGGAACGGCTGGCGGCCGACGATGACCTCGGGCAGCCCGAGCTCGCGACCGACCGCACGGACCTCGTCCTTGAACAGGGTGCGCAGCGGCTCGACGAGCTCGAACGTCATGTCCTCGGGCAGGCCACCGACGTTGTGGTGCGACTTGATGTTCGCCGTGCCGGAACCACCGCCGGACTCGACGACGTCGGGGTAGAGGGTGCCCTGGACGAGGAACTTCACCTCGCCGGCGTCGTCACCCGCCGCGGACTCCGCACGCGCCTCGAGCACGAGGGCCTCGGCCGCCGCCTCGAAGGTGCGGATGAACTCGCGCCCGATGATCTTGCGCTTCTGCTCGGGGTCGCTGACGCCAGCGAGGGCGTCGAGGAACTGCTGCTCGGCGTCGACGGTGACGAGGCGGACACCGGTCGAGGCGACGTAGTCCTCCTCCACCTGCTTGCGCTCGTCGGCGCGGAGGAGCCCGTGGTCGACGAACACGCACGTCAGCTGGTCGCCGACGGCCTCGTGCACGAGGGCGGCGGCCACGGCGGAGTCGACCCCACCGGAGAGACCGGCGATGACCCGGGCGTTGCCCACCTGCGACCGGATACGGGCGACCTGCTCGTCGATGACGTTCGCCGAGTTCCAGTCACCGGGCAGGCCGGCGGCACGGTGCAGGAAGTTCTCGAGCACGGCCTGACCGTGCACCGAGTGCTTGACCTCGGGGTGCCACTGCACACCGTAGAGCCTGCGCTCGTCGGACGCGAACGCGGCGACCGGGGTCGAGGCGCTCGACGCGAGGACCTCGAAGCCCTCCGGCGCCTTCGCCACGGAGTCGCCGTGCGACATCCAGGTCACCTGCGACGCCGGCTGCGCGCCGAGCAGCACGCTGTCGGTGCCGGTCACGGTGACGTCGGTCGCGCCGTACTCGCGCTGACCGGTCTGGGCGACCTCGCCGCCCAGCGCGGTCGCCATGGCCTGGAAGCCGTAGCAGATGCCGAGCACGGGGACGCCGAGGTCGAGGATGTCGGCGTCGAGCGCGGGCGCACCCTGCTCGTACACCGACGAGGGACCGCCGGACAGCACGATCGCCGCCGGGTCCTTCGCCTTCACCTCGTCCGCGGTGATGGAGTGCGGGACGATCTCGCTGTAGACGTTCGCCTCGCGCACGCGACGCGCGATGAGCTGCGCGTACTGGGCTCCGAAGTCGACGACGAGGACGGGACGCTGTTCGGTCTCGCTCACCGAGCGGCCTCCTTCTCACGCTGCTGGGCAGCGGTCAGCTCGTGGTAGGTGTCCATGGCCTTCTGCTGCATGCGGTGCTCGACCACGAAGGACATGAACGGGATGATGCCCCCGAGGGCGATGAGCAGGAAGCGGGACGGCTTCCAGCGCATGATGCTCCACAGACGGAAGTCCGTGAAGAGGTAGAGGACGTACAGCCAGCCGTGGGCGATGAGGATCGCGATCGACAGGTTGAACGTGCCGGGCTCTTCGCCGGCCGTGCCGTTCGGCACGAAGAACGGGCCGTTGCCGAGCTGCATCTCGAGCTGGAGCGGCGTGTACTTGATGATGACCTCGATCACGAGGGCCAGCAGCAGCACACCGGTGATGTACGCCGAGACGCGGTACCACTTCACCGCACCCGGGATCTTCGGGATGTCGCGGGTTCGGACGGTCAGAGCCATATCGGCCATCCTACCGTCGGTCGACGAGGGCACCGTCGACGCTGAGCGCCGCCTCACGACGGTCCTCTTCCTCGCGCTCCCATGCGTCCTTGACGAACCGGTACCAGAGGAAGACCGCGAAGCCGGCGAAGACCACCCACTCGATCGCGTAGAACAGGTTGAGCCAGTCGAACTGGACCTCGCGCGACGGCGCCCGGTCGGCGATGGTGCCGAGGTCGGCGGCCTTCGCGGTGGTTCCGTCGGCGACGACGTACCCGAGGTACATCCGGTCGTCG
The DNA here is from genome assembly GCF_044759965.1 of Curtobacterium sp. NPDC098951. Classification (NCBI taxonomy): domain Bacteria; kingdom Bacillati; phylum Actinomycetota; class Actinomycetes; order Micrococcales; family Microbacteriaceae; genus Curtobacterium; species Curtobacterium sp. NPDC098951. The sequence continues at coordinate 488,477 of NZ_JBIWAG010000003.1, read as the reverse complement.
AACGCCTTCCACGTGTTCACGAACCGGGCCGGCGCGACGGCCGAGTACTCGCCCTTGTCGTAGGTGTCCTGGTCGGGCGACTCCGCCGGGTAGTAGCGCCCCTCGACCGTGAGTCGCGTGCCGTCGGCCAGACGGTCCCCGCCGGCGACGGCGGCGACGCGCTGGTCCGACCACCCGATGACGACCGGCAGGCTCGCGCCGCTGTCCGCGTCGACCAGGTGGCCGACGGCCTGGTAGGTCCCGCCACCGGTCCGGCCGGTCAGCACCGTGGTGTCACCGGCGACGAACGTCCCCGTGACCGTCACCTTCTGCCCGGCCATCTTCTCGGTCGCGGGCTGCATCGGCCCCGTCACGGCGTCGAGGCTCCTCCGGGTCTCGGTCGTCTCGGGCAGCGGCGTGCCGTTCGCGATGCTCCGCTCCAGCTGCCACTTGCCCAGCCCGGCGAACACCGCCGCGAGCACGAGCGCCAGCAGGAGCAGCGCGATCCACTTCGGTCGTCGGGCTACGGCCCACATTCGTATCAGTACTCCGGATCGCGCTGGCGGACCGGGCGCTCGGGGCGCTCGGTGGGGGTGTCGATCGACGACGTCCGGGGCTCGGACGGCGTCTCCGGGGACTCATTCTCCCGCTCCTGGCTGCCAGCAGCCTCCACCAGGGCGAACTCCTCGGCGAACTGGCGGTCGCGCTCGGCACGACGGGCGGCCGCCGCGGCGTCGGCCTCGGCTTCGGCTGCCTCGGCCGCGGCGGCTGCGGCGACCGCGCGGCGACCACCGAGGCGGTTCCGGAGGCGCGCCAGACGAGCCGGACGCACGACGAGCCGTCCGATGCGGTCCGAGTTCACCGCGAGCAGCGGCCCGAGGATCGCCATGACGAGGACGTACAGGCCGGCGAAGGCGGTGATCCGGGCCTCGAGCCCGGCGGCTGCCGAGAGCGTCGCGAGGATCAGCGCGAACTCGCCACGGTTCACCAGGATGACCGCGGTGTTGATGCCCTGCTGGACGTTGAAGCCGTTCATGCGCGCGACGAGCTGCCCCGCGATCGCGTTCAGCGCGACGGTCATGCCGATCGCGCCGAGCACCGGCCAGAGCACCTCGCCGAAGGTCGACAGGTCGAGCCCGAGCCCGAAGTTCACGAAGAAGAACGCCGCGAACACGTCGCGCATCGGCAGGGCGAGCTGCTCGATGCGGTCGCGGTAGCGCGTGGCACCGCACAGCAGGCCGATCACGAACGCGCCGATCGCGTCCGTCACGCCGAGCAGGTCGCCGATGCCGCCGAACATGACCGCGAGGCCGAAGAACAGCACGGTGAAGAGCTCGTCGTCACGGGTCGCGAAGATCCGCGACACCCACTTGCCCGCGAACCGCGCGAGGGTGAACATCACGATGAGGAACCCGAACGCGAGCGCGAGCTTCCCGACGACGCCCCAGACGTTCGTGTCGCCGGACAGCACCACGGAGACGATCGCGAGGTAGATCGCGATGAAGACGTCCTCGATCACGGTGACGCCGAGGATCATCGGCGTCTCGTCGTTCGCCAGGCGTCGCAGCTCGATGAGGAGCTTCGTCACGATCGCGCTCGACGACGTCGCCGTCATGCCGGCGATGATGAGCGCCTCGCGGGTGCCCCAGCCGAGCGAGAACCCGAAGGCGAACCCCACGCCCATGTTGATGGCGACGTACGTCCCGCCGGAGACCAGGAGCTTGCCGGCGTTGCCGTAGAACTCTTCTTGGTCGAACTCCAACCCGAGGTTGAACAGCAGCAGGATGAGCCCGAAGGTCGCGATCAGCTCGATCGTGTGCGACTCGACGTTCAGCCCGATCCACGGGGTGTGCGGACTCGCGATGAGCCCCACGACCATGTAGATCGGGATCGCGGGCAACCCGATCGTCTTGCCGAGGCGTCCGAGGACGTAGGCGATGATGAACAGGACGCCGATGGTGAGCAGCTCACCACCCAGGTGCACGGGCTAGCTCCTCGGCGGGGCCTCGGCCGCAGCGGCCGCAAGCTCTCCGCTGCGGTAGAACGAGAACGCCTTGGCGACCTTCTCCGGCGCACCGGCGACGACGATGGTGTCGCCGGGGAACACGACGAAGTCCGACGACGGGGCCGGGTTCGCGCTGTCACCGCGGACGACCGCCACGACCGTCAGGCCGATGAAGCCCGAGTCGTGCAGGTCGCCGAGGGGCTTGCCGGCGATCGCGTCGTCGTAGTCGACCGAGAACCAGTCGATGCTGAGGCCGGGGATCTCGTCGAGCTTGTCGAGTCCCTCGGTGATGCGCGTGCCGCCGAGGAGTTCGGCGAGCGTGTGCGCCTCGTCCTCGCTGAGGCGCAGCGACACCTTCTCCGACTTGTCGGCGCCGTCCGAGACGTCGGCGAAGGAGATGAGGTCGGAGTGACCCGACCGGTGCGTGATGACACCACACTTGCCACCGTCGTCGGTGTAGAAGCTGTGCAGCACGCCGACTCCGGGGAGTTTGACGCGATGGACGTCGACCATGATGGCTCCCTTTTCGAGTACCCCGATGATAACCACCGAGGGGGTCCGGCCATTCCGTTCCGCTACAGTCCGGTGGACGACGAGATCCGGGGGGACTGCTGTGGACGACGAACGGACCAGGCGCACGGTGGCGGGCACGGGTGTCGCGGTGGTGGCACTCTACGCCGCACTGCTCGCCGTCGAGGCGCTCGTGCTCGACCCGCTGGCCGCGGTGCCGGGCACCTCGCTCGGCACGATCCACGCGGAACTCGGCCGGCAGGGGTTCTCGGTCGGCACCGACGTCGCGGCCGTCGTCGGGATCGCCCTCGTCGGTGTCGGCCTGGCGGTCGGGCTCGCCACGTCGCTCATGGTGACCCGCGCCCGCACCCACGTCATCGCCGCGGTCCTGCTCGGCGTGGTCGCGCTCGGCGGCCCGATGACCTGGTGGAGCGGCTTCTGGCTCGGCATGGACGTCGCGGACGCCTACGGCGTCGACGGTGGCGCGCACACCGTCTGGGCCGGTGTCCTCCTGGTCAGCAGTGCGATCGCGCTGGCCGCGATCCCGTTCGTCCTCGTGATCGGGCAGGCGGTCAGCGTCCGCCGGACCGCCCGCGGGTCGCGCGCCGCCTGACTGCGCCGACCCGCGCCTCCAGGCCGTCGACAGCCAGGAGGCGCGGGGCGCGTCGTCGACGCGGGTCGCGTCCTACTCGGGCTCGCTCGTCTTCTCGCCGACCACCTGCTCGTCGGACGCCTTCGCGCCCTCCGCACCGCTCGAGCGGCCGCCGCCGACCACCACGTCGTCCTCGTCGAACCCGAAGGCGATGTCCGGCGCCTCGAGCCGCACGCGGTCCGCCGACTCGTCGTCGGGCTGCAGCTGCGACTCGCGTTCCGCCGCGACGCGCTTGAGGTAGTTCGACACCTCGTGCTCGGTGGTCTCCTGGTCCCAGCCGAGCACGTCTGCCATGAGCTTCGCCGCGACCGGGGCCGCCGACTCGCCGCGGTCCCATGCCTCGATCGAGATGCGGGTGCGACGGGCGAGGACGTCCTCGAGGTGCAGCGCGCCCTCGTGCGAGGCCGCGTAGACGACCTCGGCCCCGATGTAGTCGTCCGCACCCGGGAGCGGCTCGGCGAGCGACGGGTCCTGCTTCACGAGCCGGAGCACCTCGGTCGCGAGCGTGCCGTACCGGTTCAGCAGGTGCTCGATCCGGACCTTGTGCACGCCGAAGCTCCGCGCGGTGCGGCCGCGGCGGTTCCAGGCGGCCGGGTAGCCCTCGGCGCCGAGCAGCGGGATGTCCTCGGTCGTCGAGCCGGGGATCTTGCCGTCCATCGCGGCGACGGCCTCGTCGATGGCGTCCTTGCCCATCACGCGGTAGGTGGTCCACTTGCCGCCGGCGACGACCACGAGCCCGGGCACGGTGTGCGCGACGACGTGCTCGCGGCTGAGCTTCGACGTCTGGTCGGACTCCCCGGCGAGCAGCGGCCGGAGTCCGGCGTACACGCCCTCGACGTCCTCGCGGGTGAGCGGGACCGCCAGGACCTTGTTCACGTGCTCGAGGATGTAGTCGATGTCCGCCGCGGTCGCCGCCGGGTGGGCCTTGTCGAGGTACCAGTCGGTGTCGGTCGTCCCGACCAGCCAGTGCCGACCCCACGGGATCACGAACAGCACGCTCTTCTCGGTGCGGAGGATCATGCCCATGTTCGACTGGAAGCGATCGCGCGGGATGACCAGGTGGACGCCCTTCGAGGCGCGCACCTTGAACTGACCGCGCGTGCCGATCATCGCCTGGGTGTCGTCGGTCCAGACGCCCGTCGCGTTGACGACCTGCTTCGCGCGGATCTCGAACTTCTCGCCGGTCTGGATGTCGTGCGCCTCGGCACCGACCACGCGCTCCCCGACCTTGATGAAGCCCTCGATCCGGATGCGGCTCGCGGCGTGGGCGCCGTACGACGCCGCCGTGCGCACGAGCGAGGCCACGTACCGGGCGTCGTCGACCTGGGCGTCGTAGTAGGTCATGCCGCCCACGAAGGCGTCCTTCTTGAGCGACGGCATCGAGCGGAGCACCTGCGTGCGGCTGAGGTGCCGGTGGTGCGGGACCCCGGGCGGTCGGCCGCCGGACCAGCTGAAGGCGTCGTACATCGCCATGCCGATCCCGATGTAGAAGCGCTCCCACACGCGGTGGTTCAGCGGGTAGAGGAAGCGGACGGGCTTCACGAGGTGCGGGGCGATGCGTTGCAGCAGGAGTCCGCGCTCGATGAGGGCCTCGCGGACGAGCCCGAAGTTGAGCTGCTCGAGGTACCGGATGCCGCCGTGCACGAGCTTCGACGAGCGGCTCGAGGTGCCCGATCCCCAGTCGCGGGCCTCGACGATGCCGACGCTCAGGCCCCGCGTCACGGCGTCGAGCGCGCTGCCCGCACCGACGATGCCGCCGCCGACCACCAGGACGTCGAGCTCCCGGGTCTTCATCGCCTCGATCGCGGCGGTGCGTTCGTCGGGACCGAGCTTCGTGGACGGGTCGAACCCCACCCCCGGTGCCGCGTTCTCGGCGCGGGCCGGCCGGGTCGCGCTGGACGTACTCGTGCTGGTCTTGGCCATCGTCGCCTCCGTGTCACGGTGACGCCGAGGCGTCACCCGCGCCGGAGTGCGGGTGCCACCGTCAGTTCCGGTGGTACGGCGCCACGACCACTTCTACTCGCTGGAACTCCTTGACGTCGGAGTATCCCGTCGTGGCCATCGACCGACGCAGCGCGCCGACGATGTTCGCACGGCCGTCCCAGGTCGGGGTCGGGCCGTTCAGGACGTTCTCGAGCGGGGCGATCGTGCCCACCTCGACCCGGCGGCCGCGCGGCAACTCCGGGTGGTGCGCCTCGGCACCCCAGTGGAAGCCGCCACCGGGTGCCTCGGTCGCGCGGGCGAGCGCGGTGCCGAGCATGACGGCGTCGGCGCCCATCGCGATCGCCTTGACGACGTCGCCCGCGGTGTCGAGCCCGCCGTCGGCGATGACGTGCACGTAGCGGCCGCCGGACTCGTCCATGTAGTCGCGGCGAGCGCCGGCGATGTCGGCGACGGCGGTGGCCATCGGGGCGTGGATGCCGAGCGCGGCCCGGGTGGTCGAGGCAGCGCCGCCGCCGAAGCCGACGAGCACACCCGCGGCACCGGTGCGCATGAGGTGCAGCGCCGCCGTGTAGGTCGAGGCACCGCCCACGATGACCGGGACGTCGAGCTCGTAGATGAACTTCTTTAGGTTGAGCGGCTCGGTGTTCTGCGAGACGTGCTCGGCCGAGACGGTCGTGCCGCGGATGACGAACAGGTCGACACCGGCGTCCACGACGGTCTGCGAGAACTCCTGCGTGCGCTGCGGGCTGAGCGACCCGGCGACGGGCACCCCGGCGGCGCGGATCTCGGCCAGGCGCGCGGTGATCAGCTCGGCCTTGACCGGCTCGGAGTAGATCTCCTGCATGCGCTTGGTGACGTTGCCGTCGGTGAGCGCCTTGATCTCGTCGTAGTAGGGCGTCGGGTCCTCGTAGCGGGTCCAGAGCCCTTCGAGGTCGAGGACGCCGAGCATGCCGAGCCGGCCCATCTGGATGACGGTCGCCGGCGAGGCGACGGAGTCCATCGGGGCCGAGAGGATCGGCGACTCGAACGTGAACGCGTCGATCGACCACTGCACGCTCACGTCACGCGGGTCACGCGTGCGCCGCGAGGGGACCACCGCGATGTCGTCGAACGCGTACGCCCGACGTCCGCGCTTGCCAGCACCGATCTCGACTTCACTCACCCGGCAAGCCTACCGGTCGTGTCCCCCGGGTGACACGGACACCCGCGGGCGCCGGTCAGCGTGTCCGGCGGGCGCGGCGCTTCCGCAGCACCCGCAGCACGAGGCCGAGCAGGAGCGCCAACACCACGAGCACACCGAGCAACGCGGCCGCTGCCTTCACGAGCAGCGCCGCCCCGACGAAGAGCACGGCGAAGACCAGCCACACGAGGGCGTCGAGCACGAGGGGGCCGGGGGTCCGCACGCGTCCGAGGGTAGCGACCCGACTGGGGTGGGTCGCGCCTCCTGGTCGATGGCGTGCCGAACCGGTGACACGAGCCGCGAGAGGCGAGCCGCGCGCCGCGCGCCGATCCCGGTGAGGAGCGGGGCCGTGCGGCGCTGAGCGTCCACGCACGACCCCACTCGGTGCGGGTACCGCCCCCACAGCGGCACCCACGGTCGACACCGCTCGCTCAGCGCGCGGAGTCGACGTCCTTGGCGAGCGTCCCCAGGTACAGCTCGATGACCTTCGGGTCGTCGGCGAGCTCCTTCCCGGTGCCCGAGTACGCGTTCCTCCCCTGGTCGAGCACGTACCCACGATCGCAGATCTGCAGACAGCGTCGCGCGTTCTGCTCCACCATGACGATCGACACACCGGCCTTGTTGATCCGGCGTGTGCGGATGAACGTCTCGTCCTGGCGCACCGGCGACAGTCCGGCGGACGGCTCGTCGAGGAGCAGGACCTTCGGGTCCATCATGAGCGCCCGGGCCATCGCGACCGACTGCCGTTCGCCGCCGGACAGGGATCCGGCGCGCTGGCCCTTCCGCTGTCCGAGGACGGGGAACAGGTCGTAGATGACCTCGAGCCGCTCGGCGAACTTGCGGGGCCGGAGGTACAGGCCCATCTGCAGGTTCTCCTCGATCGAGAGCGAGGGGAAGACGTTGTTCGTCTGCGGGACGAAGCCGACGCCGGCCTGCACGAGCTTGTTCGCCTTGAGGTTGGTGATGTCCTCGCCCTGCAGGGTCACCGAGCCCTCGCGGATGGACACCAGGCCGAACAGGGCCTTGAGGAGCGTCGACTTGCCCGCGCCGTTCGGCCCGATGATGCCGATGAGCTCGCCCGGGTAGCAGTCGAGGTCGCAGCCGTTCAGGATGTTCACCCCGGGCAGGTACCCGGCGACGAGGTTCTTCGCGCTGAGCACCGGCTCGCGGTTAAGGGTGGCCGTGCCGGCCACGGGCGCCGGGGCGGCGTCCGGACTGGAGGCGCTGCTCGCGTTCGTCGGCTCGCTTGCGTCGGTCATCGGGTCGCCTCCTGCTCGTCTTCTTCCGCTACTTCCTCGGCGAGCTCCTCGTAGGTCTCCTCGTTCAGGAGCGAGTCGTCACCGAGGTCGGTGTCGTGGTGCGCACCGAGGTACGCGTCGATGACCGCACGGTCGTCCATCACCGTGTCGGCCGGACCCTCGGCGACGACCTTGCCCTCGGCCATCACGACGACCCAGTCCGAGATGTGCCGGACCATGTGCATGTCGTGCTCGACGAACAGCACGGTCATGCCGTCGTCGCGCAGGGACTGGATGTGCCCGAGCAGCGACTGCGTCAGTGCCGGGTTCACGCCGGCCATCGGCTCGTCGAGCATGATCATCGTCGGGTCGGACATGAGTGCCCGGGCCATCTCCAGGAGCTTCCGCTGCCCACCGGAGAGCGAGCCGGCGTAGTCGTCCGCCTTGGTGTCGAGCTTGAACCGGACGAGGAGGTCCTCGGCCTTCGCCGTGATCTCGCGCTCCCGCTTCCGCCAGAGCGCCGGGACGAGTCCGACGAAGAAGTTCTCGCCGGGCTGGTCGCGGGCACCGAGGAGCATGTTCTGCATCACGGTGAGGCGGCTGAGCGCCTTCGTGAGCTGGAACGTGCGGACCATGCCCTTGTTCGCGATGTGGGTCGCGCTGGTCTTCTGCATCGTGTCGCCGTTGAAGCGGGTCGTCGCACCCGGGCTCGGCTTGTCGAACCCGGTCAGCAGGTTGAAGAACGTCGTCTTGCCGGCGCCGTTCGGACCGATGAGGGCGGTGATCGAGCCGCGCTGGACCTCGAGGTGGTCGACGTCGACCGCGGTCATCCCGCCGAAGCGACGGGTGACGTCGTCGACGACCAGGATCGGGTCGTCCTTGGGGTGGGCGTAGGTCTCAGACACTGAACGTCAACTCCTTCTTGTTGCCCAGCAGGCCCTGTGGACGGAACACGATGAGGAGCATGAGCGCGACGCCGACGAGCACGTAGGAGAACTGCTCGGCCTGCTGCGCGTTCATGATCGAGTTCGGGATGAAGTCACCGGCGAGGGTGCGGATCGCGAGCCGGACGACGAAGAACAGCACCGCGCCGAGGACCGGTCCGAACACCGTCGCCGCGCCGCCGAGGATGAGTGCCGTCCAGATGAAGAACGTCATCGAACGGCCCATCGCGTCGGGCTGCACCGAGCTCGGCAGGACGTAGATGATGCCGGCCAGGGCTCCGAGCGCACCGCCGAAGACGAGCGCCTGCATCTTGTACGAGTAGACGTTCTTGCCGAGGGAGCGGACGGCGTCCTCGTCCTCGCGGATGGCCTTCACGACACGGCCCCAGGGGCTGCGCATGAGCAGGAACAGCACGAGGGTGAAGAGGGCGACGAGGCCCCACGCCGCGATGCGGATCCACCAGCCGTTGACGCCGTTGTTCGAGTACGTGAACCACAGGATGGAGGTGGTGCCGTCCGGGAGCGGGCTGAGGGCGTTGAACGGGTCGCGGTAGCTCGACCCGGTGATGCCGTTCGAGCCGCCGGTCGTCGTCGTGAGCAGGCTCGAGCGTCCCACCATGCGGATGATCTCGGCACCGGAGATCGTGACGATCGCGAGGTAGTCGCCCCGCAGCCGCAGGGTCGGGATGCCGAGGATGATCGCGAAGACGATCGCGACGAGCAGGGCGACGAGGACCGCCATCACGAACGGCAGCCCGTTGGTGATCGAGATCGCGAAGCCGTACGCGCCGAGCAGCAGGAACGCCGCCTGGCCCATGTTGACCAGGCCGGTGAGTCCGAAGTGGACGTTGAGGCCGATCGCGGCGAGCGCGAACGCCGCCGTGGTCGGGGCGAGGGCCTCCTGCGTGAGCGAGGAGAGCAGGGAGAGGATGTAGTCCATTGCGGCGCTCCTTAGCCGATCCGCTCGGCGCGACCGAAGATGCCCTGCGGCCGGAACAGCAGGATGAGGATGAGGATCACGAGGGCGGTGGCGTACTTGAAGTCACCCGGCAGCACGAGGTTCGTGAGCTCCACGACGACGCCGATGATCATCGAGCCGACGAGTGCGCCGTAGGCGGTGCCGAGGCCACCGAGCGTGACCGAGGCGAACATGAGCAGCAGCAGCTGCAGGCCGGTCTGCCAGTTCACGCCGTTGAGGACGAGCCCGAGCATCACGCCGGACAGCCCCGCGAGGCCGGCTGCGAGCGTCCACACGAACCGGATCACCCGGTCGACGTCGATGCCGGACGCGCTGGCGAGTGCCGGGTTGTCCGACACCGCACGGGTCGCACGTCCGAAGCGCGTCTTCGCGAGGAACAGGCCGGTGGCGACCAGGACCACGAGGGCGATGCCCATCGCGACGTAGGACTGCACCGTGAGCGTGACACCGGCGAACCGGATCGTCTCCGGGTTCCCCTGCTGGATGCGGACCGTCGACGCCCCGAAGAAGTACTGGAACGCGTACTGGGCGGCGATCGACAACCCGATCGTCACGATCATGAGCTGCGTCAGGCTGATGCGCTTGCGCCGCAGCGGCCGCCAGATGCCGGCGTCCTGCAGGTACCCGGTCGCCGCGCACAGCAGCGTGACCACCACCCCCGTCAGCCAGATGTTCCACCCGAGCTGGTTCGCGAACAGGTACGCGAGCAACCCGCCGAGGGTGACCTGCTCACCGTGCGAGAAGCTCGACAGCCCCGTCGTGCCGTAGATGAGCGACAAGCCCACGGACGCCAGCGCGATGAGGAGCCCGAGTCGGATGCCCGACGCGAACTGCTGCCAGGCCCGCTGGGGCGTGACGCTCGTCGCGTCGTCGTTCGTGACGACCCCCTGCTGGTCGGACAGCTGGAAGATCTGGCCGACGTTCGCGTTGAGGCTCGCGGACACGGTGCGCTTCGCGTCGGCCGCGTTCGTCAGGTACTGGCCCTTCGGCAGGGTGTCCTGGTCGACGCTCACCGTGTAGCTGCCCGCCGCGGTGACGCTCACCGACCACCGACCGGTGTCGGACGTCGTCGCGGTCTGCGCGAAGCCGCCCGGCCCGGCGACGTCGACGGCGACGCCCTCGACCGGTTCGCGGTCCGAGTCGGTGATCGTGCCCTGGATGCAGCCGTTCGTCGGGCTGACCGTGCACGGCTGGGTGCTGGCTGGTGCGGTGCTCGCGGAAGCCGACGCGTTCGGGGCCGGGGTGGCGCCGATCGCCGGCAGCGTCACCGCCCAGTCGATCAGGAAGGTCGCCAGGAACGCGAGCACGAGGACGGCCATGATGACCGGTCGCTTTCGTCCCGGGCGGAGGCGGAACCTGCGCAGCGGCGCAGACCCCGGCGGAGTGATGGATCCCACGGAAGAGCCTCTCGTTCGGATGACGAGGACGCTAGGGGGATTGTGTGTCACCCGTGTTTCCATCACGTTCCCTGTGTGATTCGTGCCGGAACTGTGACGTTGTGGAGGAAGTCTCGACGGGGGTTCCGAGGCGGGGCCGCACCGCGCCTCCCGGCCGCCCACGGGTGTCCACGGGGCGGAATGCGGGAGAGCGCGTGCGCGTTACCATGGTCTATCCGGAACCCGCCGCAGCGTTCCCGGTGTCTCGACCACTTCACCTCGCCCACGAAGGGGACCCATGGACCAGCCGGATCCGTTCGGATTCATCGGACTCACGTACGACGACGTCATGCTCCTGCCGGGGTACACCGACGTCATCCCGAGCGAGGCGTCGACCGCGTCCCGGCTCACCAAGCGCATCACGGTCAACGTCCCGCTGCTCTCCGCGGCGATGGACACCGTGACCGAGGCCCGCATGGCGATCGCCATGGCCCGGCAGGGCGGCATCGGCATCCTGCACCGCAACATGTCGATCGCCGACCAGGCGGCCGCCGTCGACAAGGTCAAGCGCAGCGAGTCCGGCATGATCACCAACCCGGTGACCACCAGCCCGGACGCCACCGTCGCCGAGGTGGACGCGCTCTGCGGACAGTTCCGCGTCTCCGGCCTGCCGGTGGTCGAGGGTGACGGCACCCTCGTCGGCATCATCACCAACCGCGACATGCGGTTCGTGGCGCCGTTCGAGCAGCAGTCCACGCTCGTCCGCGACGTCATGACGAAGGCCCCGCTCATCACGGCCCCGGTCGGCATCGACCCGGACGACGCCGTCGCGATCTTCGCCGAGCACAAGATCGAGAAGCTCCCCCTCGTGGACGAGGACGGCAAGCTCCGCGGTCTCATCACGGTCAAGGACTTCGACAAGAGCGAGAAGTACCCGGACGCCACCAAGGACGACGCCGGCCGACTGCGTGTCGGTGCCGCGATCGGCTTCTTCGGCGACGCCTGGGAGCGTGCGACCGCCCTGCGCGAAGCCGGCGTGGACGTCCTCGTCGTCGACACCGCCAACGGCCACAGCGCCGGCGTGCTCGACATGGTCCGCCGCCTCAAGGCCGACCCGGCGTTCGCCGCGGTCGACGTCATCGGTGGGCAGGCCGCCACGCGCGAGGGCGCCCAGGCGCTCATCGACGCGGGCGTCGACGCCGTCAAGGTCGGCGTCGGACCGGGCTCGATCTGCACCACGCGCGTCGTCGCGGGTGTCGGCGTCCCGCAGGTCACCGCCGTGTACGAGGCCTCCCTCGCCGCGCGTGAGGCCGGCGTGCCGGTCATCGCCGACGGCGGGCTGCAGTACTCGGGCGACATCGCCAAGGCCCTCGTGGCCGGCGCGGACACCGTGATGCTCGGCTCACTCCTCGCCGGCACCGACGAGTCCCCCGGTGACCTGGTGTTCGTCAACGGCAAGCAGTTCAAGGCGTACCGCGGGATGGGCTCCCTCGGTGCCCTGCAGACCCGTGGCAAGAAGACCTCGTACTCGAAGGACCGCTACTTCCAGGCCGACGTCCCCTCGGACGACAAGCTCGTGCCCGAGGGCATCGAGGGCCAGGTGCCCTACCGCGGCTCGGTGGCGAACGTCGTCTACCAGCTCGTCGGTGGCCTGCGGCAGTCGATGTTCTACGTCGGTGGCCGCACCGTCCCGGAGCTCAAGGCCCGCGGCAAGTTCGTCCGGATCACCCCGGCCGGGCTCAAGGAGTCCCACCCGCACGACGTGCAGATGGTCGTCGAGGCGCCGAACTACAGCCGCTGAGCCGATCCGCACCCCGAACGCCCCTGCTCCTCGACGGAGCGGGGGCGTTCGTCGTCGGTGGGCAAGCGAGTCGCGGCACGGTCCGCGCGCTCGATGCCCGACGCCGGCGAGCCCCACACGACCGGGGTCGTCCGCTGTCCGCGCTGCGCGGGCCGAGGCGCTCGGCCCCGCAAGGCCACCGCAGCGCCACCGCGCGGCCCCCGGGTTTCCGCGCCCCCCCCGCGTCACGGCTGGGTAACGAAACACTTTGCGTACCGCCCCGTCACACCGCTGAAACACCGTGACCCTACGTTCTCTCACATCCCCAGCGGGACCTGAGGTTCCGCGCAGAGAAAGGGCTCCACGGATGATCAGAACCACCCGTGCCACCACGGCACTGGCAGTGGCAGGAGCGGCGGCGCTCCTCCTCGCCGCCTGTTCCACCACCAGCGGCGGCACCTCGCCGTCCTCTTCCGCGTCGGGCGGCGCGAAGAAGGACCCCGCCGCGAGCTGCAAGGCCCCGGACACCCCCGGCACCGACGCGCTGAAGATCGGGACGATCCTGCCGCTGACCGGTTCGCTCGCCTACCTGAACCCGCCCGCGGAGTCCGGTGTGGGGCTCGCGGTGCAGGACATCAACGCCGCGGGCGGTGTGCTCGACAAGGACGTCACCATCGACCCCGCCACCGACTCCGGTGACAGCAACGACATGACGGTGTCGAGCTCGGCCGCGACGAAGCTCGTGAACGCGAAGGTCCCGGTCGCGATCGGCGCCGAGTCCTCCAGCGTCACGCTCAACGTCATCGACCAGCTCACGAGCAACTGCATCGTGGAGATCTCCCCCGCGAACACCGCGTCGGACCTCTCCGGCTACTCGTCGTACTACTACCGGACCGCTCCGCCGGACTCGGTGCAGGGCTCGGCGCTCGGTCAGCTCGTCACGGGTGACGGCAACGCCAAGGTCGCCTTCCTCGTCTTCAACGACACCTACGGCACCGGTCTCCGGAACACCGTGCAGAAGGCGATCGAGGACTCCGGCGGATCCGTCGTCTACGGCGGCAAGGGCAAGGGCCAGGAGTTCCCGCCCGGCCAGACGACCTTCTCGTCCGAGGTGACCGCGGCGCTCGCCACGAAGCCGGACGCCATCGTCGTCCTGGCGTTCGACGAGACGAAGTCGATCATCCCGGAGCTGAAGTCGCAGGACGCGAACATGTCGAAGATCTACATGTCCGACGGCAACACCGCCGACTACTCGAAGGACTTCGACAAGGGCACGCTGACCGGCGCGCAGGGCACCATCCCCGGCGCCTCGCCCAAGGACGAGTTCAAGGCCCAGCTGTCCGCCTTCTACAAGAAGTCGTCCGGCAAGGACCTCGCCGACTACTCGTACGCGGCCGAGTCCTACGACGCCACCGTCCTCGCGGCCCTCGCCGCGGTGAAGGGCAAGGGCACGGACTCCGGGACCATCCAGGCCAACATGGCCGCGGTGTCCGGAGCCGACGGCGGCACCGAGTGCTCGACGTTCAAGGACTGCGTCGCCCTGCTCGACAAGGGTGAGGACATCCACTACACGGGTCCGTCGGGCATCGGTCCGTTCGACGAGAACAACGACCCGTCGAGCGCCTACATCGGCATCTACAAGTTCGACGGCGACAACAAGCCCGTCTACCAGAGCGCCATCCAGGGCTCGGTCAAGAAGTAGCCGACACCACCAGATCGACAGCGCCCCGCGGCCCGACCGCGGGGCGCTGTCGCGTGCGCCCGGGAGTGGGCCGAGACTCGGCTGCGCGGACGGTTTCGTGGCCGACACCGCGCGAAACAGTCCGCCGGGCCGAGACTCGGCGCACGGCGGGCAGGCGGGCGGGACGGCAGGCGAGGCGGTCGCCGGGCCTCGTGGCTCGGCGTGGGGCGGTGCGGAGCGGGCCGGATCGGCGTACCTGACGGAATCGGGCGTACCTGGTCGGAACTTTCGGGGCAGTACGCCCGAATCGACCAGGTACCTCGGGCTCGCCCGGTCGCAGGTTGCCGGGAGGCGCGGCGCGCCTCCGTCAGACCGGCTCGGCCGCCGTGGGTGCCTGCGCCCGGCGCCGCGATGCGCGACCGGCCGCGAACGAGTCGACCGTGAGCAGGACGAGGGCCAGCCACACGATCCCGAAGCCGAACCACCGCGCACCCGACATCGGCTCGTGCTGCACGACCACGCCGACGAGCAGCTGCATGACCGGCGCGAGGTACTGCGTCAACCCGAGCGTGGACAGGCTCACCCGCCGCGCCGAGGACGCGAACAGCAGGAGCGGCACCGCCGTCGCGGGCCCGGTCAGCACCGTCACCAGGACGTGGAGCCCACCGGCACTCGCGAACGTCACGCCGCCGCCGAGCCCCGTCACGCCGAGCACCACGAGGGCGACCACCGCGATCGGGAGCAGCCACACGGTCTCGATCGTCAGACCGCTCAGCGCGTCCACCGTGCCGCCGACGCGCTTCTTCACGAGGCCGTACAGGCCGAACGAGAACGCGAGCACCAGGGAGATCCACGGCATCTGGCCGTAGCCCACCGCGATGACGACGACGGCCACGATGCTGATGCCGACGGCGGTCCACTGCAGCGGACGCAGGCGTTCGCGGAGCACCACGACCCCGAGGGCGATCGTGACGAGCGGGTTGATGAAGTACCCGAGGGCCGCCTCGACGGTGTGTCCCGTGGTGGTGGCCGCGACGTACACGGTCCAGTTCACCAGGATGAGGACGGCCGCGAGGCCCATCACGAGCATCACCCGACGCTGGGCCATCAGCGTGCGGGTCCGGAGCCACGAGCGGGTGACGGCGATCGCGATCGCGCAGAACACCAGCCCGAAGACGATCCGCCAGGCGACGATCTCGAACGCGCCGGCGGGGGCCATCGCCGCGAAGAGCAGCGGCATGAGTCCCCACAGCCCGTACGCGACGATCGCCTGCACGACGCCGACGGATGCCTCGCTGCGGGCCGGGCGTGCCGGGGACGGTTCACTCACGGAACCATCCTAGGAACCAGCACCGACGGTGCGGGGCCGAGCCGCGCCTCCCGGACCGGTCTGCCCGGCCACCCGACGGACCGCACCCGGGACGCCCACGCCCGGAACGCGAGAACGCCCCGCCGGCCGGAGCCGAACAGGGCGTTCTCGATGCGTGCTGGACTCAGCGCACGATGACCGCGAGGACGTCGCGGGCAGAGAGGACGAGGAGGTCCTCGCCCGAGTACTTGACCTCGGTGCCGCCGTACTTCGAGTAGATGACCTTGTCACCCACGGCGACGTCGAGCGGGACGCGGTTGCCGTTGTCGTCGATACGACCCGGGCCCACGGCGACGACCTCGCCCTCCTGGGGCTTCTCCTTCGCGGTGTCCGGGATGACCAGACCGGAAGCGGTGGTCTGCTCCGCCTCGACCTGGCGGATGACGATGCGATCCTCGAGCGGCTTGATGCTGACGGCCACGGTGACCTCTTCTTTCTCGGTACTGACTCGGTACAGATGGGAACCGTGCTGGCACTACGCGCAGGAGAGTGCCAACGGCCCAACTCTAGGGCGTCGTTGGCACTCGGTCAATCCGAGTGCCAACGTCCTGCCGGGCTCTCGGCGACCTGGGAGGATCGTCGGGTGGAAGCCGCCGATCTCGCCCAGTTGCTGACCCCCGAGGGGATGGCCCTGCTCGACCGTACCCCGGCCGTGTCCGACGGTGGTGAGATCGTCCGTGTCGTCTCCCGACTGCGGTCCGAGGGACACGACCCGGGCCTCGTCGCGGCGGTCCTCACGCAGGCGAAGCTCCGGCAGAAGGCCCGCGGGAAGTTCGGCGACTTCGCCGCCCGGATGCTCTTCACCGAGGCCGGGCTCGAGCAGGCGACCCGGCTGCAGGTCGCCGCCCAGCACGCCGGACGCTTCGCCGCCGCCGGGCTGCGGCGCGTCGCGGACCTCGGCTGCGGCATCGGCGGCGACGCGATGGCGATGGCGGCGCTCGACCTCGAGGTCACCGCGGTCGACCGCGACGAGGTCACCGCAGCCGTCGCCACCCACAACCTCTCGCTCTGGGACTCCGCCCGGGTGGAGCTCGGCGACGCCGCCGGGTTCGACCTCACCCGCGTGGACGGCGTCTGGATGGACCCGGCCAGGCGGACCTCCGGCCACACGAACACGAAGCGGCTCGCGGACCCGGACGACTGGTCCCCGTCGCTCGACACCGTGTTCGCCGCCGCGACGACCACCCCGACGGGCGTGAAGCTCGGGCCCGGCGTCGACCGCGACCTCATCCCGGACACCGCCGAGGCGCAGTGGACCTCGGTGGACCGCGAGGTCGTCGAACTCGCCCTCTGGTTCGGCCCCCTCGCCCGCCCGGGGATCCGCCGCGCCGCGACCGTCATCGGTCCGCACGGGATCGCGGAGCTGACCGGCGAGGCGGACGCTCCGGACGCGTCGGTCGGACCGCTCGGCGCGTACCTCTACGAACCCGACGGTGCGGTCATCCGCGCACGGCTGATCGGGGACCTCGCCCGGTCGATCGACGGTCGCATGCTCTCCGAGGGCATCGCGTACGTCAGCTCCGACCAGGCCGTCTCGACCCCGTTCGCCCAGGGGTTCCGGGTGAAGGGCGTCCTGCCGCTCGACGTGAAGCAGCTCGCCGCACGGCTCGCCGCCGACGGCGTCGGCACGGTCGAGATCAAGAAGCGCGGCGTCGACGTCGACCCGGCGCAGTTCCGGAAGCGGCTGCGGCTGCGGGGCGGCAGCGGTCGCGTGACCCTGGTGCTCACCCGCCTGGAGGGACGGCACACCGCGATCCTGTGCGAGCGGCTCGGCGAGACGGCCGGGTAGGCCGCGGGGCGGGGCGGGGCCGGCCCCGCGTGCGGGCTCGGCCCGGCGCGCGGGCTCGGCCCGGCGCGCGGGCTCGGCCCGGCGCGCGGGCTCGGCCCGGCGCGCGGGCTCGGCCCGGCGCGCGGTGCTCGCCGTGCCGCGCGGGCCGCACAACGAAAGTCACCCCGAACCACGGATCGCCGTGGTTCGGGGTGACTTCGGTTGTGCGAGCTGCGGCCCGCGTCAGCCGATGAAGGCGCCCGAGTCGTAGCCGGAGTAGTCCGAGTACCGCGAGGATCCGAAGCCGGTCGCGACGAGGATGATCACCACGAGGATCCAGATCCCGGTGACGACCCAGCCCGCGATGACACCGGTCAACGCCAGCCCGCGGCCGCGTTCACCGCTCGTCTTGAGCTTGCCGAGGGCGATGTGGCCGAGGATCGCACCGGTCGGGCCCAGCAGGATGCCGATGAACCAGAAGAACGGCAGCGCACCGGCGAGGCCGAAGACGATCGCGAGCACGGACAGCGTGTTCACCTTCGGCCGCTGCGCGTAGGGCTGGTAGCCCGTCGAGGCGTAGGCGTACGGGTTCTGCTGCCCCGCGGAGGCGTAGGGGTTCTGCTGACCGGGGGCCGCGTACGGGTTGTGCTGGCCGGGTGCCGCGTACGGGTTGTGCTGGCCGGGCGCTGCGTACGGGTTCTGCTGCCCAGGCGCCGCGTACGGGTTCTGCTGGCTCGGGGCCGCGTACGGGTTCTGCTGGCCGGGGGCCGCGTACGGGTTCTGCTGACCGGGCGCCGCGTAGGGGTTCTGGTGGCCCGGCGCCGCGTACGGGTTCTGCTGGCCGGGGGCCGCGTACGGGTTCTGCGGGGCACCCGACCCGGGCTGCCCCTGCGGCTGTGCCGGCGCGCCGTACGGGTTCTGCGGTGCCGCCGTCCCCTCGGACGCACCCTGGCCCGACGTGCCCGGCCCGGACTCCGGGTGGGCCGCACTCGACGGGGACGAGGACGCACCGCCGTCCGGCGTCTCGCCCGGCTTCGGCCACTGGTTCTGATCGGACACCGTCCACCCCTCTCGGGCGCGTTGTTCGTCGGCGCCCTTCGTGAATCCTCCCACAGACACCCGTCCGGAGGCCGGGCGGGACCCGGCACGTCAGCGCCGGACCGGTGGGGGCGACGTGTGTGTCAGACCTGGACGGTCGTCACCGGCAGCGTGGAGTCGGCCGCGATCCCGAGGTCGCTCGGCGCGTGCCCCTCGGCGACGAGCCGGGCGCCGACCGCGGCGATCATCGCGCCGTTGTCGGTGCAGAGGTCGAACGGCGGGATCCGGAGGGCGACCCCGGCCCGAGCGCAGCGCTCCTCGGCGACGGCCCGCAGCCGGGCGTTCGCCACGACGCCCCCGCCGAGCAGGAGCCGGTGCACCCCGGTGTCCTCGCACGCGCGCAGCGCCTTCGTGAGGAGCACGTCGACGACGGCCTCGCGGAAGCTGGCGGCGACGTCGGCGACCGGGACCTCGCGCCCCTCGTCGCGGCAGCGCTCGACCCACCGCGCGACGGCGGTCTTGAGCCCGGAGAACGAGAAGTCGTACTGGTGCGCGGCCATGTCCTTCGGCAGCGTGAGCCCGCGGGGGAACCGGATCGCGGTGGGGTCGCCACCCGCCGCCGCCCGGTCGATCTGCGGCCCGCCCGGGTACGGCAGCCCCAGGAGCCGCGCGACCTTGTCGAACGCCTCGCCGGCGGCGTCGTCGATCGTCTCGCCGAGGAGCTCCACGTCCCCGACGAGGTCGTTCACGAGCAGCAGGGACGTGTGCCCGCCCGACACCAGGAGCGCCACCGTCGGCAGGTCGATCTCCGAGCCGTCCGACCGCAGCACGTCGGCGCCGACGTGTCCGACCAGGTGGTTGACGCCGTACAGCGGCTTGCCCGTCGCCACCGCGAGGGCCTTGGCCGCGCCGACCCCGACCATGAGTGCGCCGGCGAGCCCGGGGCCCGCGGTGACCGCGACGGCGTCGATCTCGTCCAGGGTGACCCCGGCCTGCTCGAGCGCGGCCGAGAGCGTCGGCGTCATCGCCTCGAGGTGCGCCCGTGCGGCGACCTCGGGCACGACCCCGCCGTAGCGCGCGTGCTCCTCCATGCTCGACGCGATGACGTTCGCGAGCAGGGTGGTGCCCCGCACGATGCCGACGCCGGTCTCGTCACAGCTCGTCTCGATGCCGAGCACGAGGGGTTCAGCCATCGAGGGCCTCCTGTCCGATGGGGCCGACGCCCGACGCGGGCGTGCCGGAGGTGCCGGGCGTTCCGGGCGTGGCGGGGTCGTCCAGAGCGGTCGGGCGGAGTGCCGCCCGCATCACCCACGCGTCGACGCCGTCCGGCTGGTAGTAGCGCGGACGCACCGCGATCCGTTCGAACCCGAACGCGGTGTACATCGCCTGGGCGACGGGGTTGTCGGCCCGCACCTCGAGGAAGACCTCGTGCACACCGCGCCGCCGTGCCTCGTCGAGGAGCTCGGTGAAGAGCACACGGCCGATGCCCTTCCCCCGCTGGTCCGCGGCGACCGCGATCGTCTGGACGTCCGCGACGGGGTTGCCGGCGAGGGACGAGAGCCCGGCGTACCCGACGATCGTCGGTGCCCCGTCGTCGGTCGTCTCGACGACGACGTAGTGGCCGTGCGGCGAGTACAGCTCGCCGGACATCTGTGACGCCGACCACGCGTCGGTCGGGAACGACGCGTGCTCCAACCACATCACGTCGTCGAGGTCCTGCGGGTGCGCGCGCCGAAGGCGCAGCCCGTCGGGCAGCGTCACTGCTTCACCCGCTTGGGCGCACCCGGCATCGTCACGTCCGGATCGCGCAGGTATCGGGGTGCGTCGTCCGCGAAGGGCGTGCCGGAGGCGAGCCGGTCCGCGGCGAGCACACCGAGCCTCCAGGCCGGGATGGACAGGGCGGTGACCCGGTCCCAGTCGACCGCGTCGGGCCGGGAGGCGCGGATCGCCTCGTCGAGGTCCGCCGGCTTGGTGAGTCCCGGCCCCGCGACGCGCGTGCCGGTCTGGTCGTAGGCGCTCCAGTAGACCTCGCGCCGACGCGCGTCCGTCAGGACGACGAAGGGCCCGGGGCGGTCCTGGTCGGCGGCGACCGCGTCGTGGCTGACCAGCGGGAGGAGGGGGACGCCGCGTGCCGCGGCGAAGGTGCGCGCAGCCGCGATGCCGACGCGGAGGCCGGTGAACGGCCCCGGCCCCATCCCGGCGACCACGCCCGTGACGCCCGCCGGGGTGACGTCGGCCTCGGCGAGGACCTCGGCGAGGAACGGACCGATGACCTCGGCGTGGCGACGGCTGTCCTCGGTGCTCCGGGTCGCGAGGGGTCGACCGGTGGCCGGGTCGACCAGGGCGACGGACGTTCCGGCGGAGGTGTCGATCGCGAGCAGCACCCGTCCATCGTAGGCGTGCTGCCGCAGTGCCGCTGTGGGCGAACGGCTGCACGTGCCGAGCCGCGCGGTCGTAGCGTCGCCGCCATGGAACTGCTCTTCGTGCACGGTGCCCTCGTCCGCGACGGCGACTGGTGGTGGCGTCCGACCGGGGACCTCCTGCTCCAGCGCGCCGGGATCCGCAGCCGGGCCGTGGCACTCCCCAGCTGCGGCGAGGGACGAGCACCGGCGGGCACCTCGGGGCTCGTCGCCGACGCCGCAGCGCTCCGCGCAGCACTCGACGACGTGGACGACCCCGAGGGGGCGGTCGTCGTCGGGCACTCGTACGGCGGCACGGTGATCGCCGAGGCCGGACCCCACCCGGCGGTCTCACGGCTGGTGTTCGTGTCCTCCTACCTGCCCGACGTCGGCACGGCGCAGGGCACGATCATGGCCGACGAGCCGGACCCGGTGTCGATCGGCGACGCGGGCGACGGCCGCCTCGCCGTCAGCGGGTACGACGCGTCGTCGTTCGGCGCCCGGTTCCTGCAGGACGCGGACACCAGCGTGCAACGGGCCGCGTGGACCCGGGTGACCCCGCAGGACGCGACGTCGTTCGTGACGCCGACCTCGGCCGCGGGGTGGCAGGGCGTCGACTCGACGTACCTCGTCTGCACGGACGACCGGAGCACCACGGTCGGACTCCAACGGCACCACGCCGCCCGCGCGACCCGATCGGTGGACGTACCCACCGGGCACCACCCGTTCACCACCCGACCCGACCTGGTCGCGGAGCAGGTGCTCAGTCCCGGGAGCGGTCGACGATCGATCGGCTGACCGCTCCGACGGCCGCGGCGACGGCCTGCGCGCGGACCGTCGCGTCCTCGTGTTCCGAGTCGTGCACGAACACGGTGACACCGCGCCGTGCGCCGCAGAAGTCGACGATCCCGTGCTCGATCTGGGTGCGGAGCGCTGCGCGGTAGCCGTGCCGGTCCCACACTCCGGCGTCGTCACCGGCGACCGGGACGAAGTGGATCGTGAGCCGCCCGAGGGTGCGGCGGAGCCCGCCGTCGGGATCGACGTCGAACGCCCAGCCGTTCACGAACACGCGGTCGATCCAGCCCTTGAGGAGCGCCGGGACGGACCACCACCAGACCGGGAACACGAGGACGAGGTCGGTGGCCCGGTCGATGCGCTGCTGCTCGGCGACGACGTCGTGAGGGGCACCCGCACCCGTGCGGTACGTCTGCCGGTCGGCGAGCGTGAACCGTGGGTCGAAGCCCTCCGCAGCGAGGTCAACGGTCTCGACGGACCCCTCGGGCAGGGCGGCCCGGAGTTCCTCCGCGACGTGGTGGGTCAACGAGTCGGGGTCGGGGTGGGCGGTCACGATGAGCGTCGGCACACTGCATCCTCGCGACGCCGGCTGGACGGCAGCAGGGGCACACCGGTCGACGTCGGCGCCGGGACCCCGTGGCGACGGCGAGCCGGTCGCGGGGCACCGGGGTCAGAGGGCGACGCCGTCCCAACGGGGACCGGTCGCGGTGACGACGACCCGGCGGGGCTCGTCGGGGACGTCGTCCGGGTCGAGGTCGTCCGGACCGGGGGCCTCGCCGGCACCGGTCGCGCGGACGATCTCGACGCCGAGGATGCTGTCGGAGACGCCGTCGACGAACCCGCGGCCCCACTCCACGACCACGATCGAGGCGTCCCAGTCGAGGTCGAGGTCGTCGAGCTCGACCGGGTCGGACAGCCGGTACGCGTCGACGTGCACCAGGTCCGGGCCGGCGGTGGTCGGGTGGGTCCGGGCGAGGACGAACGTCGGGCTCGACACCTGCCCGCGGGCGCCGAGCGCCGCGCCGAGCCCCCGGGTCATGGTGGTCTTGCCGGCGCCGAGCGGACCGGTCAGCACGACGAGGTCGCCGGCGCGGAGGACGGCCGCGAGTCGGGCGCCGAGTGCACCCATCTCCTCGGTGGTCCGGGCCGTGGTGTCGAGCAGCACGCGGGGCTCGGTCACCGTTCGCCCCGCAGGTACTCGGCGACGTGCCCCTCGACCCGGTGCCCCTCGTACACCCTGGGCACGCGCGCGCCGATCCGGCAGACGATCTCCTCGCCGATGGTGCCGAGCGCCTCGCCCCACTCGAGGACCGTCATCTCGTCGTGCTCGCCCGTGCCGAACAGGACGACGGTGTCGCCGACCTGCACGTCGTCGTCGCCGACGTCGACGAGGAACTGGTCCATCGCGACGCGACCGGCGATCGGGTAGCGCGTGCCGCCGATGGCGACCTCGACACGCCCCTGCGCGAGCCGCGGGACGCCGTCGGCGTACCCGACGGGCACGAGGGCGAGGGTCGTCTCGGCGGTGGTCCGGTACGTGTAGTCGTACGAGACCCCGGTGTCGACGGGGACCCGCTTGGTCTTCGCCACCGAGGCGGTCAGCGTCATCACGGGCTCGAGCCCGAGGTCGGCCGCCGAGACACCGTCGGCCCCCGGGATGCCGAACAGGTTCGCACCCATCCGGACCATGTCCTTGCGGAACTCCTTGCGCTCGAGTCCGGCGAGCGAGGCGGCCACGTGCTCGGTCGGGATGTCGAGCCCGAGGTCCTCGGCCTGCTCGACCGCGGTGTCGAAGAGCGCGACGGCCGCGGCGTCCTCGTCGTCGGAGGACTCGGCGAGGTGCGTGTACGCGGCGACGACCTCGATGCGTCCGTCCCGCTGGGCGTCGCGGGCGAGGGCCACGAGTGCGGGCCAGTCGTCGGGCGTCGAACCGTCGCGGTGCAGGCCGGAGTCGAACCCGAGGTGCACCCGGGCCGGTCGGTGGTCGACGGCGTCGATCACGCGCTGCAGCTCGGGGACGTTCGAGACGCCGAGGTCCACCGCCGAGTCGATCGCGTCGCGGAAGTCCAGCGCGGGGTCGTGCTGCCACGTGAAGAGGTGCACGTCCTCGCCGACGCCGATCGACCGCAGGCGCAGGGCCGCCGGGACGGTGAGCACGCCGATCCACCGGATGCCGGCGTCCACCGCGGCGAGCGCGATCGGCTCGAGGCCGTGCCCGTAGGCGTCGGCCTTCATGATCGCCATGAGCTCGACGGGGTCCATCCACTCGCGGACGAGGTCGAGGTTGGCGCGGTAGGCGTCGAGGTCGATCTCGGCCCGGCGCAGCGGCGCGTTCACGACGTCCTCCGTTCGACGCTGCGGCCGACCCGGGCGACCACCTCGTAGTTGATCGTGCCGGCTGCCTCGGCCCAGTCCTCGACCGCCGGGTCGCCGTTCGCCGGGTCGCCCCAGAGCACGGCCTCGTCACCGACGCGGACGTCGGCGTCGCCGATGTCGACGTGCATGGCGTTCATCGCCACGCGACCTACCACCGGGAACGTCCGGTCGCCGATCCGCACCGAGACGTGGTTGCCGAAGGCGCGGTCGAAACCGTCGGCGTACCCGAGGCCGATCACCGCGAGCCGCGTGTCGGTCGTCGCACGCCAGGTGTACCCGTAGCTGACGCCCTCGCCCGCACGCACCGGCACGGTCCGGAGCACCGCGGCGGTCACGCGCATCGCGGGACGCAGCCCGAGGTCGGCCGAGGTGCGGTCCGGGAACGGGCTGAGTCCGTACAGCGCGAGGCCCACCCGTGCGACGTCGTGCCGGGTCTCCGCGACGGCGATGCTCGCGGCGCTGGCGGCGAGGTGCACCATGTCGGGCACGATGCCGTTCGCGGCGAGTCCGCCGAGCGCCCGCTGGAGCGCCGCGTCCTGGTCGAGGTCGTCCGCGCGTGAGGCGTTCGACAGGTGCGACATCAGGCCCTCGACCCGCGTGCGCGAACCGCTGCGGGCCAGTCGCCCGGCCGTCTCGAAGAGCTCGGGCCACTCGGACTCGACCGCGCCGTTGCGACTCAGACCGGTGTCGACGCACACGTGCACCGCGGGGACCTCGGAGTCCGCGGCCGCAGCGAGCTGCGAGACGCTGGAGACGGCCGGCGTGATGCCGTACCGGGCGGCGCGCCGGAAGTCCTCGTCGGGGGCGTGCAGCCAGGCGAGGATCCGGACGCCCTCGTCGATGCCCGCGTGCCGGAGGGCGATCCCCTCGTCGATGTCGGCGACGCCGAGCCACTCCGCGCCGGCGTCCACGAACGCCCGCGCGGACTCCGCTGCGCCGTGGCCGTAGCCGTTGGCCTTGACGACGGCGATGACGCCGGACGGTGCCACCTGTTCGGCGACGCGACCGTAGTTGGCGATCAGCGCCTCCCGGTCGACCGTGATCCCGGTGAACGCGCTCACGCGGACTCCCCTGTTCCTTCGAGGACCACGAACGCCGTCGCGATCCCACCGTCGTGCGAGAGCGAGAGGTGGACCGAGCCGACCCCGCGCCGGTCCGCGACCCGCTGTGCTTCCTGGTGCAGCGTCAGCGACGGGTTCCGCTGGTCGTCGGAGACGACCTCGAGGTCCTGCCAGCTCAGCCCCGCACTCGACCCGAACGCCTTGATCACGGCTTCCTTCGCCGCGAACCGGGCCGCCAGCGACGCGATCGGCCGCGGTTCCCCGTCGCGCACGAGCTCCGACGGGGTGAACAGCCGCGTGCGCATCGCGGGCGTGCGGTCGAGCACCCGCTCGAACCGTTCCAGGTCGACCACGTCGACCCCGATGCCGATGATCATCGCGCGACTACTCGACGGTGACCGACTTCGCCAGGTTGCGGGGCTGGTCGACGTCGAGTCCCTTGGCTGCGGCGAGCTCCATGCCGAACATGTGCAGCGGCGCGACGGCGAGCAGCGGCTCGAACAGCGGCGTCGCGAGCGGGATCCGCAGGACCTCGTCGGCGAAGGGCAGCACGGCGGCGTCGCCCTCTTCGGCGATCGCGATCACCCGGGCGCCGCGAGCGCGGATCTCCTGGATGTTCGAGACGACCTTGGGGTGCAGCGACCGCGGGTCGCGCGGCGACGGCACGATGACGAAGACGATCTGGCCCGGCTCGATGAGGGCGATCGGGCCGTGCTTCAACTCGCCGGCGGCGAAGCCCTCGGCGTGGATGTACGCGAGCTCCTTGAGCTTCAGCGCACCCTCGAGCGCGATCGGGTACCCGACGTGGCGCCCGAGGAAGAGGACGCTGCGGGTGTCGGCCATCCAGCGCGCCAGGTCCTTGATGCCGGACGCGTCGTCGATGGTCTGCTGCAGCTTCGGGGCGAGCCCCTCGAGCTCGGCGACCTGCTCGGCGATCTGCTCGGCCGTCAGGGTGCCGCGCAGCGTGGCGAGGTGCAGCCCGAGCAGGTACAGCGCGACGCCCTGGGCGATGAACGCCTTCGTCGACGCGACGGCGACCTCGGGACCGGCGTGCGTGTAGATCACGGCGTCGGACTCGCGCGGGATGGTCGCGCCCTGGGTGTTGCAGATCGACAGGACCTGCGCGCCCTGCTCACGCGCGTACTTGACGGCCATGAGCGTGTCCATGGTCTCGCCGGACTGGCTGATCGAGACGACCAGGGTGCGGTCGTCGAGCACCGGGTCGCGGTAGCGGAACTCGTGCGCGAGCTCGACCTCGACCGGGACGCGGGCCCACTGCTCGATCGCGTACTTGCCGAGGATGCCGGCGTAGGCCGCGGTCCCGCAGGCGATGACGATGACCCGGTCGACCTGCGCGAGGCGGTCGGCGATCGGGTCGAGGTCGGTCAGCGTCACGGCACCGTCGTGCACCCGGCCGAGGATCGTCTTCGCGACGGCCTCGGGCTCCTCGCTGATCTCCTTCGCCATGAACGAGGTCCAGCCGCCCTTGTCGGCCGCCGAGGCGTCCCAGTTCACCTCGAACTCGCTCGGCGTCGCCGGGGTGCCGTCGAAGTGGATGACGTCGACGCCGTCGGGACGGATCGTGGCGATCTCGTCCTGCCCGATCGCGAGGGCGCGCTGCGTGTAGGCGACGAACGCCGCGACGTCGGAGCCCATGAAGTTCTCGCCGTCGCCGAGACCGACCACGAGCGGGGAGTTCCGCCGGGCGCCGACGACGACACCGGGCTGGTCGGCGTGCACGACGAGGAGCGTGAAGGCGCCCTCGAGCCGCTGCACGGCCTGCTGCATGGCGGTGGTCAGGTCGCCGGTCTCACGGAAGGAGCGGGCGACGAGGTGCGCCGCGACCTCGGAGTCGGTCTCGCTGAGGAACGTGACGCCCTCGGCCTGGAGCTCGGCGCGGAGCTCGGAGAAGTTCTCGATGATGCCGTTGTGGATGAGGGCGAGCTTGCCGCCGTCGGCCAGGTGCGGGTGCGCGTTGCCGTCGGTCGGGCCACCGTGCGTCGCCCAGCGGGTGTGGCCGATGCCGGTCCCGCCGTCCGCGATCGGGTGCGACGCGAGCTCGTCCACGAGGGCCTGGAGCTTGCCCGCCTTCTTCGCGGACGCGAGCTCGTGCGACCCGTCCACGACGGCGATGCCCGCCGAGTCGTAGCCGCGGTACTCGAGCCGACGGAGGCCACCGAGGAGGACGTCCTGGCTGCTGTTGCTGCCGACGTAGCCGACGATTCCACACATGGGGACGATCCTACGGTCTGCCTGAGCGACGACCCTGCGAAGGAGCAGGGCTGGGGATAACGTTTGGGACATGGGACGCTTCGACGACATCGCGATCACGACTCTCCACGGCGAGGACACCACGTTCGGTGCCTTCGCGGACAAGGCGGTGCTGGTCGTGAACGTCGCGTCCCGGTGCGGTCTCGCGCCGCAGTACGAGCAGCTCGAGGCACTCCAGAAGGAGTACGGCCCCCGCGGCTTCACCGTCCTCGGCTTCCCGAGCAACCAGTTCCTGCAGGAGCTCGGCACGTCCGAGGCCATCGACGAGTACTGCTCCACCACGTGGGGCGTCACCTTCCCGATGTCCGAGAAGGTCAAGGTGAACGGCAAGAACGCCCACCCGCTCTACCAGGCCCTCAAGGAGACCCCGGACGCCGACGGCAAGGCGGGCAGGGTGTCGTGGAACTTCGAGAAGTTCCTGGTCGCCCCGGACGGCACCGTCACGCGCTTCCGTCCCACCACGAAGCCGGACGCCCCCGAGGTCGTCGCCGCCATCGAGGCGGCGCTCCCCGCCTGACGGGTCGCGTCCCACGGACGCGCACCGGACGTCGGACGGGAGGCGCGGATCACGTGAGCCGGTCGGCACACGTGATCCGCGCCTCCCGTCTGTACGCTCGTCCCCATGCCGATCACGGAAGCCACCGTCGCGCACCCGACCCCCTTCGTGGAGATCCCGCGGCGCGAGTGGTCGCAGCTCGCACCGAGGGAGCACCTCTCCCTCACCGAGACCGAGATCGTGCAGCTGCGCGGCCTCGGTGACCGCCTCGACATGCAGGAGGTGCAGGAGGTCTACCTCCCGCTCTCCCGCCTGCTGACCCTGTACGCGGCCGGAGCGCGGGACCTGCACGCGTCGACGTCGGCGTTCCTGGGCGACCGCGCCGGGCGGACCCCGTTCGTGATCGGCGTCGCCGGCTCGGTGGCCGTGGGGAAGTCCACCGTCGCCCGCCTGCTCCGCGAGCTGACGAAGCGGTGGCCGGACACCCCCCGCGTCGAGCTCGTCACGACCGACGGCTTCCTGTACCCGAACGTCGAGCTCGAGCGGCGCGGCATCATGGACCGCAAGGGCTTCCCGGAGTCCTACGACCGCCGCGCCCTGCTGCGCTTCGTCAGCCAGGTGAAGAGCGGCGCCGCCGAGGTCCGCGCCCCGTACTACTCGCACCTCGTGTACGACATCGTGCCGGACGCCGAAATCGTCGTGCGACAGCCGGACATCCTCATCGTCGAGGGCCTCAACGTGCTCGCGCCGCCCGTGCACGGGCGGCTGGCGCTGTCCGACCTGTTCGACTTCACGATCTACGTCGACGCGAAGACCAAGGACATCGAGGCCTGGTACGTCGACCGGTTCCTCGCCCTGCAGGAAGAGGCCTTCGCGAGTCCGGACTCGTTCTTCCACCGGTTCGCCTCGCTCTCGCGCGAGGACGCGGTGCGGACGGCGACCGAGGTGTGGCGGGCGATCAACGAGCCGAACCTCATCGAGAACGTGTTGCCGACGCGCTCCCGGGCGACCCTCGTGTTGAAGAAGGCGGCCGACCACAAGGTGAGTTCGGTGCTCCTCCGCAAGATCTGACGCGCGGGGGCGCCGCACGCGGCCGGGCGCGGCGCGTCGCGCCGCCGCCGGCAGGACGCGGCGACGAACCACGGATCCGACGTCGAACCAGGCGCGGGGGCTGGTGCGATGTCGCATCCGCGGTTCGACTCGGCTCGGCCGGGGCGGGGCCGGGGCGGCGGCCGCCCGGGCCGCCGCCGCGGGGCGGCTCGAGCTGCCGCCGCACAACGAAAGTCCGTCGGAACCGCGCGATGGCACGGTTCCGACGGACTTTGGTTGTGCGGCGCCGTGCGTGCAGCACGCGTGCGGCAGCAGCCGCCGAGCAGCCGCCGCACGGCCGGGGCTGCCCGCGCCGATACGCGCCGCCGCGCGGCTACGCGCGGCTACGCGCGGTCGAGCGCCAACCGCGCGCGCACGACGTCGGCGAGCTCCTCGGCGACGCGCTCGGCATCGGCCTGGGAGGCCGCCTCGACCATGACCCGCACGACGGGCTCGGTACCGGACGGCCGGAGCAGCACCCGGCCCGTGTCCCCGAGCTCGGTCGTCGCAGCGGCCACGGCGTCCTGCACGCCCTGGTCGGCCAGTCCGTGCCGGTCGACACCGCGCACGTTCACGAGCACCTGCGGGAACACGGTCAT
Source organism: Curtobacterium sp. NPDC098951 (assembly GCF_044759965.1). Lineage (NCBI taxonomy): Bacteria > Bacillati > Actinomycetota > Actinomycetes > Micrococcales > Microbacteriaceae > Curtobacterium > Curtobacterium sp. NPDC098951. Next base: position 458,948 of record NZ_JBIWAG010000003.1, on the reverse strand, counting down.
GCACGACGCGAGCTGTTCGAGCGTCCTGCCCGTCCGGGCCATCTCGGCGACGAGGTGCAACCCGGTGAGGATGCCGTCGCCGGTGGTGGCGTACTCGTTGAAGATGATGTGGCCGGACTGCTCACCGCCGAGCGAGAACCCGCCCTCGGTCATCTTCTCGAGGACGTAGCGGTCACCGACGCCGGTCTCGAGCACCGTGATGCCCGCGTCCGCCATGGCCCGCTTGAGCCCGAGGTTCGACATGACCGTCGCGACGAGGGTGTCGGACACCAGGTGCCCGCGCTCCTGCAGCGACAGCGCGAGGATGGCCATGATCTGGTCGCCGTCGATCGCGTTGCCGGCGGCGTCGACCGCGAGGCAGCGGTCCGCGTCGCCGTCGTGCGCGATGCCGACGTCCGCGCCGTGCTCGAGCACCGCACGGGCGAGGTTGTCGATGTGGGTGGAGCCGACACCGTCGTTGATGTTCATGCCGTCCGGGTCGGCACCGATGAGGGTCACCCGGGCCCCGGCGTTCACGAAGACCTCGGGCGAGACGCCCGCGGCGGCGCCGTTCGCACAGTCGAGGACGACGTGGATGCCGTCGAGCCGGTGCGGCAGCGTGCCGAGCAGGTGGACGACGTAGCGGTCCTCGGCGTCGGCGAACCGGGTGATCCGGCCCACGTCACGACCGGTGGGGGTCGGTGCGGAGTGGTCGTGCATGGCCGCTTCGATGCGGTCCTCGACCTCGTCCGGGAGCTTCCGGCCGCCCGTGGCGAAGAACTTGATCCCGTTGTCGGGTGCGGGGTTGTGCGACGCGGAGATCATCACGCCGAAGTCGGCGTCGATGTCCGCGACGAGGAACGCCGCAGCGGGGGTGGGGATGACCCCGGCGTCGAGCACGTCGACGCCGGCCGAGGCGAGCCCGGCCGCGACCGCGGCACCGAGGAACTCGCCCGAGACGCGCGGGTCGCGCGCGAGGACCGCACGAGGGCGCGGTCGACCGGACGCCCGACGGGCGTCCGCGTGGTGTCCGTGTGTGAGGACGGCCGCGCTCGCCTGGGCAAGACCCAGTGCGAGCGCGGCCGTCAGCTCGCCGTTGGCGAGACCACGAACCCCGTCGGTACCGAACAGACGCGGCATGGCGATCTTCAGCCGGTGACGACTAGCGCTTCGAGAACTGCGACGCCTTGCGGGCCTTCTTGAGACCAGCCTTCTTGCGCTCGATGACGCGGGCGTCACGGGTGAGGAAGCCGGCCTTCTTGAGGGTGGCGCGGTTGTTCTCGCGGTCGATCTCGTTCAGCGAACGGGCGATGGCGAGGCGGAGCGCACCGGCCTGACCCGAGGGGCCGCCACCGGTGATGCGGGCGACGACGTCGTAGGCGCCGAGGAGCTCGAGCACCTTGAACGGGTCGTTGATGAGCTGCTGGTGCAGCTTGTTCGGGAAGTAGTCCTCGAGCGAGCGGCCGTTCACGACGAACGAGCCGGAGCCCGGGACGAGACGGACGCGCGCGATGGCCTCCTTGCGGCGCCCGACGGCACCGCCCGAGACGTTGAGGATCTGACGGGGAGCGGCCTCGGAAGCGGCGGGTGCGCTCTCCGTGGTGAAGCTCTCCGGGGTCTGGTCGAGGGAGTCAGCGATCTGAGCCATGAGTTTTACCTAGTCCTTGGAAGTCGTCGTGGCCGGAACTACTGTGCGACCTGGTCGAAGGTGTACGCCTTGGGCTGCTGCGCCGAGTGCGGGTGCTCCGCGCCGGCGTAGACCTTCAGCTTCTTGAGCTGCTCGCGACCGAGGGTGTTCTTCGGGAGCATGCCGCGGATCGCCTTCTCGACGGCGCGGGTCGGGTGCTTCTCGAGCATCTCCGGGTAGGAGGTCGCCGTGAGGCCGCCCGGGTAACCCGAGTGGCGGTAGTAGACCTTCTTCGCGAGCTTCGAACCGGTCAGGGCGACCTTGTCGGCGTTCACGATGATGACGTAGTCACCCATGTCCATGTGCTGGGCGAAGGTGGCCTTGTGCTTGCCGCGCAGGAGCGCCGCGGCGTGGGTGGCGAGACGGCCGAGGACGACGTCGGTCGCGTCGATGACGATCCAGTCGTGCTGGACGTCTGCCGGCTTCGGGGAGAACGTACGAGTCACAGTGGTGCTGCTTTCGTGTCGAGGTGAGGAGTCCGTGAATCCCGCTCCGGTGGGTGTTCACGTGGGAGAACCCGTGTGAACTGCCCGGTGGAGGGCTCATCTGACTGTCCGGCGCACGGAGCGCGCAGACCAAGGTGAGAGCCTACCCGACGCGACTCGCGTTGTCGAACGCGCGCGGAGACGGACGGGAGGCACGGTGCGGGCCCGCACCGTGCCTCCCGTCCGTCAGCCGGTCAGGTCGGTCAGGTCGGTCAGGTCGGTCAGCCGAACAGGCTCCGCAACCACGCGATCAGCGCGGCGAGCGCCGCGAGCGCGTCGGCGACGGTGTGCCCGCCGTGTCCGGAACCGCCGTGACCGGGGTCGCCACCGTGCCCGGGGTTCCCACCGCCGGGGGTGCCGACGCCCGGCAGGTCGATGCCCACCACGACCGGGTCGTGGTCGCTCGCCCGGTAGACGTCGTCGCGGTACAGGTCGGTGACGTTGTAGTCGTAGCGGCTGTACTCGAGGCCGACCGACTCGACCGAGTTGATGTTCCAGATGTCCACGCCCGTGACGGTCCCCACCGCAGCAGGAGACGCGAACACGTGGTCGAGCGACCCGCTCAGCCCACCGAAGACGTAGGACCACTCCGCCGCGTCCTCGGTCGGGCCGAGGTCGGTGTAGCCGGCGTCCTCGAGGGCGACGACCGGGTCCTCCTCGCTGTAGGCGTTGAAGTCGCCGAGCATGAACACCTTGTCGGTCCGCGCCTGGCGCTGCATCGCGGTCGAGAACGTCACGAGCGCCTTCGCCTGCTCGACGCGCGAGTGGTTCGACGCACCCTGCCCGTCGCCCTGGTCGGCGTCGACGCCCTCGCCGGAGCCCTTCGACTTGAAGTGGTTCGCGATGACGAGGAAGGTGTCCTTCGCGCTCGGCTTCTGCGCACCCTTGCCCTTGCCGGGCTTCGTCGCGACCGGGGCGAAGGCCTGTGCGAGCGGCTGCCGGGCGTTCGTGAACGCCGTCGAGTCGGTCAGGATCGTCGACGAGCCGACCGGCTGCACGCGGTCCTTCTTGTAGATGAGCGCGAGCCGGATGACGTCCTCGCTCGACGGCAGCTTCGACGGCGACTTCGCGTACGCCCAGGTGTCCTTGCCGGTCGCGGCGTTGAGCGCGGCCACGAGGGTCGCCACCGCCGCGTCACGGTCCTGGCCGAAGCGCGCGGAGTTCTCGATCTCCTCGAGCGACACGACGTCGGCGCCGAGCCCGTTGATCGCCTTGACGATCTTCACCTGCTGGCGAGCGAGGTCGTCGGCGTTCGCGGCACCGCGGGCGTCGCAGCCACCCCGGACGGTCACGGGGTCGCCGTCACGGTCGGTGTAGTACGTGCAACCGGTGAGCTGGTCGCCCGTCGTCGGGAAGTAGTTCAGGACGTTGAACCCGGCGAGCCGGATGTCCCCGCCGACGTCCTCCGGCGCCGCCGTGCGGACGTTCGAGAACGACACCGGCAGGTCGGCGGCCGGGGTGGCGCCGGTGATCGGCGTCGTCGGCTGGAACTTCCACGAGTCGTTCCGGTAGTCGAGGACGACCGGCTCGCGGAAGGTCGCGGCGGCGCCGACCGTGACCGGGCCCTGCGTGAGCCACGACACCGGGATCGACTGGTTCGCCGCGCTGAGGAAGTTCGTGCTCGCACCGTCGTCGAGGACGACCTTGCGCGCCGCGTTGTCCGCGGTCACGGCAGCGGCCTCGGCACTACCAGGACGGGCGACCTCGGTCGGCTGGAGCAGACGCTGCTTCCCCGTCGCCAGGACGACCTCGCCGTACTGGTTCGTCGTGTAGTTGTCGGCGACGGTGTAGTCGCCCTGCGGTTGGACGAGCATGCTCTCGAGCGACTCGCGCTGGGCGTCGGTGCGCGGGAAGGCGAGGGTCGCCGGGACCGGCTGGACGACCCCCGCGGCCGGGAGCTTCGTCAGTCCGGCGGCGGTCGGGACCGTCAGCTCGGTCAGCCCGTTGAACTCCGACACGGTGCCGGTGAGCCGGACGGCGTCACCGATCGCCACGCTGCCGACGGTCGCCGACGAGTAGACGAAGACGGCGTCCGACGCGGTGTGCGTCCCGAGGTCGAGCGCGCCACCGGTGCCGGCGGTCTGGATCGTGTAGCCAGAGAAGCCGCCGGTGGCGTACACCGCGGTGACGACGCCGTCGGTCGTGACGGCCTTGCCCGCGTACGGCGAGGTGTCCGTGGTCCCCTGCAGCTGGGCGATCGTGACCCGCTCGGCCGGGGTCGTCCCGCCGTCGCCGGGATCGGTCGGGTCCGTGGGGTCGGTCGGCTGCGTGGTCTCGCCCGCGGCGTTCTCCGGCGTGACGGTGCTCGTCACCGAGAAGTCGGCCGCGTTCGAGTCGGTGTCGGTCGTCCCCGTGCGGGTCAGGGCGTCCGGCACGGAGTTCGCCGTGCCGGCCTTCGCGACCGCGGTCTCGAACGTGTTCGAGGTGCCGTAGCCGAGCAGGTCGACGACGCCGGGGGTGCCCGTCGTCACCGCGCCGGCGGGCAGGCTGAGTGCCGTGGCCTGGTCGGCCAGGACGAGGGTGCCGGTCGACCCCGACGGGTTCAGCCCGGTGACGGCGTCCGGCTCCGGGAGCGCCTCACCGTTCGTGCCGTTCGAGCCCATCTGCACGAGGTAGGTGCCGTGTGCGGGCACGGAACCGGCGAGCTTGCCGACCGCGGGTGCGCCGGTGCTGGTCGCGGCGCGGTACTGCACCGACCAGCCGTCGACGCTGACGGGGCTGTCGGTGGGGTTGCCGAGCTCGACGAACTTGTTCGTGAACGGCTGGTTCGCGCTGCCGCCCTTGAGGTAGGCCTCCTCGATGACGAGGCCCGTCCCCTCGGGGTTCGCGGCGGCCGTGGAGACGGAGACGAGCGGAGCGGCGACGAGCGCGGCTGCAGCGGTGGCGCACAGCAGAGTGCGCCCGACGGATCTGTGCATGCCGGCACGCTACCGACCTGCGGGGCCCCACAGGTTTCCGGCGGGTGAACGATCCGTTCCACCCCTGATCGGGGTGCAGCCCGTCAGGCGCCGATCGGCACCCACGCCGACCCGACGCGGTGCACGGCGGGGCCGTGTCCCGGCAGCAGGATCTCCGGCACCGGCAGTGCCCGAGCCGACTCGACGGCGCGGGCCTGGTCGGCGGTGAAGAACGGCGTGATCATCCGCGGGCGCGGGGACCAGGACGCCGGCTGCGTGTCGTGCCGGCTCACGACCGCGTCGCCGGTCACGATGGCGTTCGCCGCGGGCAGCAGGTAGGCGGTCGAGCCGTCGGTGTGCCCGGCGGCGGGCGTCGGCGCGATCGCCCGTCCGGCGAAGTCCGCGCCGGTGAACGCCCGCGCGGTCGGCACGACGGTCGGGCGCAGGGCGTCGGACCGGATCGCCCGGGCGAGCCACCGGAGGACTCGCGGCGCCGCGAGTCGACCGCCGATCTCGGCCGGGGTGACCTGCTGCCTGGCGGGTCCGCGGACGTTGTCGAGCTCGTCGGCGTGCGCGAGCACCTCGACGTGCGGGTACCGCTCGAGGATGCCCGGGATCCCGCCGACGTGGTCGACGTGCCCGTGCGTGACGTACACCCGGCGCAGGTCGTCGAGCTCGTGGCCCGCGTACCGCACGGTGTCGAGCACGAGGTCGGTGTCGGCCGGGTAGCCGGCGTCGATCAGTGCGACGCCGTCCTCCTCGGCGAGGACGACCCAGTTCGACACGGGTCCCTCGACGAACACCACCCCGGGTGCGACGGACACGACGGAACGGGGTTCGCGGGAGCTCATCCCCCGACGCTACCGCCGTCGTCGGACGTGCCGCGTCGCGCCCGGGTCTGCGCGGCGCGGGCCGCCAGCTCGTCGTCGGCCGGGTACCCGACCTCGGTGAGGGTCAGGCCCTTCGCGGGCGCGACCTTGAACTCGCTCGTCCGGGTCTCGGCGACGCGCAGCTCCTCGAGCCGGTCCGCGCCGAAGCGGCCCTCGCCGACGGCGATGGTCGCCCCCACCATCGCCCGCACCATGGAGTGGCAGAAGGCGTCGGCCTGGAGGCGCGCCACCAGCACGCCGTCCGGCTCGCGGTCCCAGCGGAACTCCTGCAGGGTCCGGATCGTCGTCGCCCCCTCGCGCGGCTTGCAGAACGTCGCGAAGTCGTGCAGCCCGAGCAGCCGCAGCGCACCGCGCTCCATCGCCGCCGGGTCCAGCCGCGTCGGGTGCCAGACCGTGTGCCCCCGCCGACGTGGATCGCGCGGGGCGTCGGCGTCCGCGATCCGGTACGAGTAGCGCCGCCAGAGCGGGGAGAACCGGGCGTCGAACCCGTCCGGCGCGACCGTGGCCCCTGTGACGACGACGTCCCCCTCCGGTGCCGCGATGCCGTTCACGCGCTTGACCAGTCCGTCCAGCGGCGAGCGCCCGGACCCCCGCTTGGCAGCAAGCGCGTCCCACTGCGCCGGCGTGAGGTCGAGGTGGGCGACCTGTCCGGTGGCGTGCACGCCGGCGTCGGTGCGCCCGGCCACGGTGAGCAGCGGCGGTTCGCCCCACCGGGTGAAGACGGTGGCGAGCGCCGCTTCGAGCGCGCCCTGCACGGTCCGGAGGCCGGGCTGCCGGGCCCACCCGGAGAACGCGGCACCGTCGTAGGCGATGTCCAACCGCAGCCGCACGCCACCAACGTCACCGCCGCCCTGCAGGCCTGCCGTCTCGTCCACCAGGCCACCGTACCGGGGCCGGACCGCGCCTCCCGGCCCCCGTGCTGACACGGTCGGGCGGTCGGGCGGTGCCTCAGCCGCGGGACCGCTCGGCGCCGAACGGCCCGGTGCGGGTGTCGACGTCCGCGGTGGCCCGCCGTTCCGACTCGACGATGCCCCGCAGGGACACGAGTGCGGCCGACGTGACGGCGACGTGCGACGGGTTCTCCCGCGAGGCGTCGAGCGCGCGCTCGACCACCGCGATCGCCTCGTCACCCGCCGCTTGGTCGCACTCCCCGCGGATCACACACGCGATCTCCCGGAGGGCCGACGCGAGCGGTGCGGCGAACTCGGGCGCCGGCCGGCCGAGCCCGTCCGACACCGGACCGGAGCGTGCGACGAGCTCGGTGAGGTCGGTCGTGTACCAGGCGACGCGCTCGAGGGCACGGAACCGGGCACCGTCCTGCTCGAGGCGTGCCCGCGATCCACGGAGTGCCCCGCGGGGGTTCAACCGGCGGCTCTCGTGCGCGATCGAGACCCGCGATCGGACGTCGGCGATCGCCCGGTCGAGCCGGTCCTGCTGGCGGTCCCACGCCCGCTCGTCCCGGGTGCCGTCCTCGAGGACGACCGCGAGTCCGTCGAGGTGGTCGGCGAGCACCTGGTTCACGGCGTCGATGCGGTGCTCGGCGTCCCAGAAGTGCAGCGGCGGGAACACGAGGAAGTTGACGAGCAGGCCGACCACGACCCCGACGGCCATCTGCACGAGGTACCCGAGCGAGTAGCCCTCGGCGTGCGCGCCACCGACGAGCAGGACGAACAACGCGGCGGTCGACACCCAGGAGCTGCCCTCGCCGAGGACACGGAACCCGCCCACGAGCACCCCGATCCCCACCGCCAGCGCGATCGCGAGGAAGCCCGGGTCGCCGACCCACATCGTGAAGCCGGCCACGACGATGCCGAGGCCGATGCCGACGAGTGTCTGCACCCCGCTCCGGATGCCGGCGAACACCGTCGTCTGCATCGCCACGACCGCGCCGAGCGGTGCGTAGTACGGGTACTCGGCGGCGACTCCCGGCACGTGCCGCGCGATGAACCACGCGAGCACCGCCGCGACGGCGGCCTTCGCGGCGTGGAGCAGGCGCGGTTGCGTCCCGGAGGTCCGGCTCCACCGCCAGACCCGGGTCCCCACCCCCGCGATGTGCTCGAACTGCATCGGTCCCTCTCGTTGCGTCGGCCGGTCACGATACGGTGCCGCGCCTGTGCGGCGGTACCGCTCCCGCGTTCTGCGGCTCGGCCGCCTGCGGGCCAGGAGGAACGTGGCGGGCCCGCACCGCGCCTCCCGGCCGCCGTCCGGTCACCCCCGGGACGCGACGAAGCCCCCGCAACGCGTGTTGCGGGGGCTTCGTCGTGGTGGGGCTGTGACTACTTGTCGTCCGACTTCTCGGCGGCGTCGGCCTCGACCTCGGCAGCAGCCTCGGTCTCGGTCTCCTCGGCGACGGGAGCGGACTCCTCGGTGGTCTCGGTCTCCTCGACCGGGGCCTCCTCGGTGGTCTCCTCGGCGGCGGGCTCCTCGACCGGCGCGGCAGCGGCCGGGGCCGCGTTGCGCTTCACCGGGGCCGGCGTGCTCGACACCGGCTCGAGGACGAGCTCGATCGACGCGAGGGGAGCGTTGTCGCCCTTGCGGAAACCGAGCTTCGTGATGCGGGTGTAGCCGCCCTGACGGTCCTCGACCTGCGGGGCGATCTCGGTGAACAGCGTGTGCACGACGGACTTGTCGCGCAGGATGCTGATCACGCGACGACGCGCGTGCAGGTCGCCACGCTTCGCGAACGTGATGAGACGCTCGGCGACGGGACGGAGGCGCTTGGCCTTCGTCTCGGTGGTCGTGATGCGACCGTGCGTGAAGAGGGCGTTGGCGAGGTTGCTCAGGAGCAGGCGCTCGTGGGCGGGGCCGCCACCGAGGCGGGGGCCCTTGGTGGGCTTCGGCATGTCAGTTCTCCAGTGGTGATGGTGGTGCGCGCTGCGTCAGCGGCACGCGTGCGCGTGAGCGCGAGGTCAGTTGTTGGACTCGTCCTCGTCGTACCCGCTGTAGAAGTGGGCGCCGTCGAATCCGGGGACGGTGTCCTTGAGGGACAGGCCGAGCTCGGTGAGCTTGTCCTTGACCTCGTCCACCGACTTCTGACCGAAGTTGCGGATGTTCATGAGCTGCGTCTCCGACAGGGCGACGAGCTCGGACACCGTGTTGATGCCCTCCCGCTTGAGGCAGTTGTAGCTGCGGACCGACAGGTCCAGGTCCTCGATCGGGGTCTGCAGCTCGTTCGAGAGCACGGCGTCGACCGGCGCGGGGCCGATCTCGATGCCCTCGGCCGCGGTGTTGAGCTCGCGGGCGAGCCCGAACAGCTCGACGAGCGTGCGACCGGCCGACGCGATGGCGTCGCGCGGCGTGATCGCGGGCTTCGACTCGACGTCGACGACCAGACGGTCGAAGTCCGTGCGCTCACCGGCACGCGTCGCCTCGACGCGGTAGGTGACCTTGAGGACCGGCGAGTAGATCGAGTCGATCGGGATCTGTCCGGCCTCGCTGAACTCCGAGCGGTTCTGCGTCGCCGAGACGTAGCCGCGGCCACGCTCGATCGTCAGCTCCAGCTCGAAGCGCGCGGTGTCGTTCAGGGTCGCGATGACGAGGTCCGGGTTGTGGATCTCGACGCCGGCCGGAGCGGAGATGTCCGCTGCGGTGACCTGACCGGCACCCTGCTTGCGCAGGTACGCCGTGATCGGCTCGTCGTGCTCGCTGGAGACGACCAGGCTCTTGATGTTGAGGATGATCTCGGTGACGTCTTCCTTGACACCGGGAACGGTGCTGAACTCGTGGAGGACGCCGTCGATGCGGATGCTGGTGACAGCCGCGCCGGGGATCGAGGAGAGGAGCGTGCGGCGCAGCGAGTTGCCGAGGGTGTAACCGAAGCCCGGCTCGAGCGGCTCGATGACGAAGCGCGAGCGGAACTCGGAGATCGTCTCCTCGGTCAGGGTGGGGCGCTGTGCAATGAGCACTGTGGGATTCCTTTCGGCGGAGTGTCCGCTATATGACACTCGGCGGTACGACGGGGCCGACCGGGCCCCGACGGGTCTGTTGAGTTGTGATCACGCGCACCGGAGTGCGCGATCGAACGACCAGGAATGGCCGCGGGCCCTGCCCGCCCCCGTCAGGGGACGAGCAGGGCGCGGCCGGTTGCTCCTCGCGTCAGACGCGACGGCGCTTGGGCGGGCGGCACCCGTTGTGCGCCTGCGGCGTGACGTCGTTGATCGAGCCCACCTCGAGGCCAGCGGCCTGGAGCGAGCGGATCGCGGTCTCGCGGCCCGAACCCGGACCCTTCACGAAGACGTCGACCTTCTTGACGCCGTGCTCCTGCGCCTGACGCGCAGCGGACTCGGCGGCGAGCTGCGCCGCGAACGGCGTCGACTTGCGCGAACCCTTGAAGCCCACGGCACCCGAGGACGCCCAGCTGAGGACGGCACCCGACGGGTCGGTGATGCTGACGATCGTGTTGTTGAACGTGCTCTTGATGTGGGCCTGGCCCACGGCGACGTTCTTCTTCTCCTTGCGGCGCGGCTTGCGCGCGGCAGTCTTGGGGGTAGCCATGATGATCTCCTATCGGGCCTTCTTCTTGCCTGCCACGGTGCGCTTCGGTCCCTTGCGGGTACGCGCGTTGGTCTTGGTGCGCTGACCGCGCACCGGGAGACCACGACGGTGGCGGAGACCCTCGTAGCTACCGATCTCGACCTTGCGGCGGATGTCGGCTGCGACCTCGCGGCGGAGGTCACCCTCCACCTTGAAGTTGCCCTCGATGAAGTCACGGAGGGCGACGAGCTGGTCGTCGGTCAGGTCCTTGACGCGGATGTCACCGGAGATACCGGTCTCGGCGAGTGCCTGGACCGCGCGGGTACGGCCGACGCCGTAGATGTACGTGAGTGCGATCTCCACGCGCTTCTCGCGCGGGATGTCGACGCCTGCTAGACGTGCCATGTGCTGGCTGCTCCTGTTGTCGATGGAGGTGTGGAGCAGTACCGGTGCTCGGGCCTCCGCCCCGAGGTGTCCCCACTCGCGTGGTTCTTGGTACTGCGTTCGATGTTGAGTTGTGGATCCTGCTCACAGCCGCCCGGGGGCGATCCGCGTCAGGCAGCCGGGACTAGCCCTGGCGCTGCTTGTGGCGCGGGTTGCTCTTGCAGATCACCATGACGCGGCCCTTGCGGCGGATCACACGGCAGTGCTCGCAGATGGGCTTGACGCTGGGGTTGACCTTCATTGTTCTTTCCTCGTGCTCGCTGGCTTCGTGCTCGGCAGGGTTGCCGGGCCGTTCCTTTCCAGCTCGCGGATCACTTGTAGCGGTAGACGATCCGGCCGCGGGTCAGGTCGTACGGGCTCAGCTCCACGATCACGCGGTCCTCGGGGAGGATGCGGATGTAGTGCTGGCGCATCTTCCCGGAGATGTGCGCGAGGACCTTGTGTCCGTTGGTCAGCTCAACGCGGAACATCGCGTTGGGCAGAGCTTCGAGCACCGAGCCCTCGATCTCGATGACGCCGTCTTTCTTGGCCATAGCCTCACTGTCGCTTGGTTGGATTACCGGTGTGATCCCCGAGCCGGTCTGCGGGTCGGGCGCCACGCCCAGTAGGCATGGCACACCAAAGATCGATCTTATGTGGTAAACCGAGGATTGCCAAGTGGAGACGTCGAAGTGCCCACGTCTGGGGCTTCTCAGGGCAGTCTGAGCGTTCCACAGTGGTTTGACGGCGCGCTCCGGGTTCCCGCTGGCCGGCGGCACCTAGCGTGGCCGTCGCCCCGCGCCCGTGCAGACCGAGCCGCGCGGACCACCGAACGGAGACCACGTGCCCGACGCCACCCGACGCCCGCTCGCCCGCCACGGCCGGCTCCCCCGTCGCCGCGGCTGGGGCACGCTCGCGTCGATCGTGGCCTCCGCCCTCGCGGTCGTGCTGGTGAGCGGGACGAGCGTCGCCGCCATCGCCGGCGCCCAGCTCGCCACGGCGCCGAGGACGGTCAAGCTCAGCACGGACGACCAGAGCACCGCGCAGACGGCCGACATCACCGCGATCAAGGGCGGCGCGAACATCCTGCTGATCGGCAGCGACACCCGCGTCGGGCAGTTCGACTCGAACGAGGACGTCGAGGGCGCCCGCAACGACGTCACGATGCTCATCCACATCTCGCAGGACCACACCCAGCTGACCGCGGTGAGCTTCCCGCGCGACCTCATGGTGCCGATCCCGGCGTGCACGAACCCCGAGACCGGCAAGGCCTACCCCGCGGCTACGTCCGCGCAGTTCAACACGGCGCTCGGGAACGGCGGCGTCTCGTGCGTCGTCGACACGGTCGAGAACCTCACCGGCCTGAGCATCCCGTACGCGGGCCTCATCACGTTCGACGGCGTCATCGAGATGTCGAACGCCCTCGGCGGCGTGGACGTGTGCGTCGCGGACCCGATCAACGACACCTACACCGGGCTCCACCTGACCGCGGGCTCGCACAACCTCGAGGGGTCGGACGCCCTCGCCTTCCTCCGCACGCGGCACGGCGTCGGCGACGGCAGCGACCTCGCCCGCATCAGCTCGCAGCAGGTGTTCCTGTCGGCGCTGCTGCGCAAGGTCACCTCGGACGGGACGCTCTCGAACCCGATCACGCTCTACAAGCTCGCCGGCGCCGCGCTGTCGAACATGACGCTGTCCGACGGCCTCGCGCAGGCACGGACGCTCGTCGGCCTCGCGGGAGCGCTCCGCGGGATGAGCACCGCCAACATGCTGTTCGTGCAGTACCCGGTCGCGGACGACCCGGCGAACAGCGCCCGGGTGATCGTCGACCAGGAGGCCGCCCACACCCTCAACGTGGCACTGCAGAACGACCAGAAGACCTCGCTGAGCGACTCGAGCACGGGTCGGGCGTCCGAGGAGTCCGCCAACGCGGGCACCGCGACGGCGTCCCCGTCCGCCGGCACGTCGTCCTCGACCGGCTCCTCGTCGTCCGCGGGGTCCGCCGCCGGCACCGGGTCGGGCACGGCGTCGGGTGCCGCCACGAGTTCGGCCTCGGCCTCGGCGACGCCGCTGCCGTCCTCGATCACGGGGCAGAGCGCCTCCGAGGAGACCTGCTCCGTCGGCAACGACTGATCCCGCCCGGCGGCGGCTCGGGTCCGCGGCGCGGCTCAGCGGCACGGGCCCGGTCCCGCGGGCGCGGGCGCCTCGGGCGAACTCGGGCACGGCCGGCGACGACCGCGTCGTGCGGCGGCGAGCGTCGCGGGCGTGACGTGCCGAGCCGACGGACGCATGCCGTGGACGCACGCGCACGGCGGCCGGGAGGCGCGTGACCGGGCCGACCAGCGCCTCCCGGACAGCGGACGCGCACCGCGCGACGGGCGCGATCTACGGGATCGGGACGGGCGTCACACCCAGCGGGGCCAGGCCCGCCGCGCCGCCGTCCGCGGCGGTCAGCACCCAGATGCCGTCCGCGTGCACCGCGATGCTGTGCTCCCAGTGCGCCGCGTCGGAACCGTCGAGAGTGCGGACCGTCCAGTCGTCGTCGTCCGTCGAGCTGTCGATCGTGCCGGCCGTGACCATCGGTTCGATCGCCACGACGAGCCCGGGCTTGACCACCGGGCCGGCACCGCGCACGCGGTAGTTGAAGACCGGCGGGTCCTCGTGCATCGAGCGTCCGATGCCGTGGCCGGTGTAGTCCTCGACGATGCCCCACGCACCGGTCTCGTCGATGGCGTCCTCGATGACGGCGCCGACCTCGTGCAGGTGCTTCGCGTGCGCGAGCGCGGCGATGCCGTGCCAGAGCGCACGCTCGGTGGTGTCGCAGAGCGTCTGCCGAGCCGCGGTGACCCCGGCGTCACCGCCCGGTACGACGACCGTGAACGCACTGTCACCGTTCCAGCCGTCGACCTCGGCTCCGGCGTCGACCGACACGACGTCGCCCGGCTGGAGCACGCGCTCCCCGGGGATGCCGTGCACGATCTCGTCGTTCACGGACACGCACAGCGTGTGCCGGTAGCCCGGTACCAGCTGGAAGTTCGGGATCCCGCCGCCCTCACGGATGGTCCGCTCGGCGATCGTGTCCAGCTCCAGCGTCGTGACACCGGGACGGATCGCCGCACGGACGGCCGTCAGCGCGTCGTGCGTGAGCAGCCCCGGGCGCACCATCGCGCGGAGCTCGTCCGGCGTCTTGTAGATCGACGGCTTGCGGAAGCGCACCACGCTCGTGTCAGACGCCCGCGGTCAGCCCACGTGCGGACAGCGCGGCCTGGATCCGGTCCCCGACCTCGTCGATGCCGCCGAGGCCGTCCACGTCGAGGACGAGCCCACGCTCGCCGTACGCGCCGACGATCGGTGCGGTCTGCTCCGTGTACACCTGCTGACGACGACGGATGGTCTCCTCGTTGTCGTCGCTCCGGCCCTGCTCCTCGGCACGCTTCAGCAGCCGGCCGACGAGCTCGTCCTGGTCGGCGACGAGCTGGATGACCGCGTCGATGCCGGTGCCCTGCTCGGCGAGCAGCGCGTCGAGGTACTCGACCTGTCCGACCGTGCGGGGGTACCCGTCGAGCAGGAAGCCGTGCTCGGCGTCCGCCTCGTGCAGGCGGGACTTCACGAGTTCGTTCGTGAGCGAGTCGGGGACGTAGTCGCCCGCGTCCATGATCGCCTTCGCCTGGACGCCGAGCGGGGTGCCCTCTGCGACGTTCTTGCGGAAGATGTCACCCGTCGAGACGGCGGGGATCCCGAACGCGTCGGCGATGCGACCGGCCTGGGTGCCCTTCCCGGCTCCGGGAGGTCCGACGATGATGAGACGTGCGCTCAACGGAGAAGCCCTTCGTAGTGACGCTGCTGCAGCTGCGAGTCGATCTGCTTCACGGTCTCGAGGCCGACACCCACGATGATGAGGATGCTCGCGCCACCGAACGGGAAGTTCTGGTTCGCACCGAAGAACGCCAGCGCCGCCAGCGGGATCAGTGCGATGAGACCGAGGTACAGGGAGCCGGGCAACGTCACCCGGGTCAGGACGTAGTCGAGGTACTCGGCCGTCGGACGGCCGGCCCGGATGCCCGGGATGAAGCCGCCGTACTTCTTCATGTTGTCGGCGACCTCTTCGGGGTTGAAGGTGATCGCGACGTAGAAGTACGTGAACCCGACGATGAGCAGGAAGTACAGGACCATGTAGAACCAGTTGTCACCCGAGGTCAGGTTGTTCTGGATCCAGGTCACCCAGGCCGCCGGCTCGCTGCCGTCGGAGGGTTGGTTGAACTGCGCGACCAGGGCCGGCAGGTAGAGCAGCGACGAGGCGAAGATGACGGGCACGACGCCGGCCATGTTCACCTTGATCGGGATGTACGTGTTGTTGCCGCCGTAGGTGCGACGACCGACCATCCGCTTGGCGTACTGCACCGGGATCCGTCGCTGCGACTGCTCGACGAACACGACGGCCATCATGATGACCAGGCCGACGAGGATGACGAACAGGAAGAGCTCGAAGCCGTTCGACTGCTCGATCGCCCAGAGCGCCGAGGGGAACTGCGCCGCGATGGACGTGAAGATCAGGAGCGACATGCCGTTGCCGATGCCGCGCTCGGTGACGAGCTCGCCCATCCACATGATGAGGCCGGTACCGGCGGTCAGCGTGACGACCATGAGCATGATCGCGTACCAGCTGTCGTTCGAGATGATCGACGAGCAGGAGGCCGAGGCGTTGGTGCCGAACAGGGCGCCGGAACGGGCGACCGTGATCAGGGTGGTGGACTGCAGCACGCCGAGCGCGATGGTGAGGTAGCGCGTGTACTGCGTCAGCTTCGCCTGACCGGACTGCCCCTCCTTGTAGAGGGCGTCGAAGTGCGGGATGACCACGCGGAGCAGCTGCACGATGATCGACGACGTGATGTACGGCATGATGCCGAGCGCGAAGACCGACAGCTTCAGCAGCGCGCCGCCGGAGAAGAGGTTGATCAGGTCGTAGAGACCCTGCTGCGACGATGCGCTGGCGAGACAGGTCTGCACGGATGCGTAGTCGACGAACGGCGCGGGGATGTACGACCCCAGGCGGAACAGCGCGATGATCGCGAGGGTGAAGCCGATCTTCTTGCGAAGATCTGGGGTGCGCATGATGCGCGCGACCGCTCTGAACACGAGGACTCCGAACTTCTGGGACCGGCGGCCCGTCGAGGGGCCGTCACCGGTGCGGTCGGCAGGACCGACCTGGCCGGCGGACGCCGACCACTGTCAAGGAAACCGTAACGGCGGCCCGTGCGCAAACGCACGGGCCGCCGACGGGGGTTACTGGGAGACGGTGCCGCCAGCAGCCGCGATCTTCTCGGCGGCGGACGCCGAGACCTTGTCGACCGAGACCGTCAGCTTCACGCTGATGTCACCCTGACCGAGAACCTTGACCTTCTCGTTCTTGCGGACGGCGCCCTTGGCGACCAGGTCCGCGACGGTGACGTCGCCACCGTTGGGGTAGAGCTCCGCGATCTTGTCCAGGTTCACGACCTGGTACTCGACACGGAACGGGTTCTTGAACCCGCGGAGCTTCGGGGTGCGCATGTGCAGCGGCATCTGCCCACCCTCGAAGCCGACCTTGACCTGGTAACGAGCCTTCTGGCCCTTGGTACCACGGCCGGCGGTCTTGCCCTTGGAGCCCTCACCACGACCGACGCGGGTGCGCGCCTTCTTGGCGCCCTCTGCCGGACGGAGGTGGTGCAGCTTCAGGACCTGCACGCGCTCGTTCTTCTCGTCGCTCATGCGTCGACCTCCTCGACCTTCACGAGGTGCGCGACCGTTGCGACGTACCCGCGGTTCTGGGCGTTGTCCTCACGCAGGACCGTACGGCCGATGCGCTTGAGACCCAGGCTGCGGAGCGTGTCGCGCTGGTACTGCTTCTCGCTGATAACGGACTTCGTCTGCGTGATCTTCAGCATCGCCATCACGCACCTGCCTTCTCGGACGCGGCACGCAGAGCAGCGGCCTCGGCCTGGAGCAGACGGTCCGGGACGACCCGGTCGACGGGGAGACCGCGACGGCTTGCGACCGCACGGGGCTCCTCGAGCTGCTGCAGCGCCTCGACGGTCGCGTGCACGATGTTGATGGTGTTCGACGAACCGAGCGACTTGCTCAGGACGTCGTGGATGCCAGCGCACTCGAGGACGGCGCGGACCGGACCACCGGCGATGACACCGGTACCGGCAGCGGCCGGACGGAGGAGCACGACGCCGGCAGCGGCCTCGCCCTGCACCGGGTGCGGGATCGTGTTGCCGACGCGCGGGACGCGGAAGAAGTTCTTCTTCGCTTCCTCGACGCCCTTCGAGATGGCGGTCGGGACCTCGCGGGCCTTGCCGTAGCCGACACCCACGAGACCGTTGCCGTCACCGACGACGACGAGCGCGGTGAAGCTGAAGCGACGACCACCCTTGACGACCTTGGAGACGCGGTTGATGGTCACGACGCGCTCGAGGAACTGGCTGTCGCCACCCCGACCGTTGCGGTCGTTGCCACGGCCGCCACCCTGCTGACGGTCGCGGCCGCCACCACGGCGGCCACGGTTGTCGGCGGAGTCGCGGTTGTTCGATGCCGAACCGGCTGCGGTCTCGACGGGGCGCTCGACGACGGGGACCTCGGGCTCCTTGGCCGCGGGGGCCGTGGTGCTCGTGGCCTCGGCCTCGGTCGTCTCGACGGCCTCGGTCGTCTCGACGTTGGCGTCTTCGTTCGTGTTCGCGATGTCGCTCACAGGTTCAGCCCTCCTTCACGGGCACCGTCGGCGATCGCGGCGACGCGACCGGCGTACTTGCTACCACCGCGGTCGAAGACCACGGCCTCGACGCCAGCGGCCTTCGCGCGCTCGGCGAGGAGTTCGCCGACACGACGGGCCTTGGCGGTCTTGTCGCCGTCGAACGTACGGAGGTCGGCCTCCATCGTCGACGCGCTGGCCAGCGTGTGGCCCTTGGCGTCGTCGATGACCTGGACGAACACGTGACGCGCCGAACGGGTGACAGCGAGACGCGGACGGGCCTCGGTGCCGGTGATCTTCTTGCGGAGGCGGTTGTGACGGCGCGCCTTGGCGGCCGACTTGCTCTTCCCTCGTGTCTTGAGGAGACCCATGATCACTTACCTGACTTTCCGGCCTTGCGGCGCACGATCTCGCCGGCGTAGCGGACACCCTTGCCCTTGTAGGGCTCGGGCTTGCGCAGCTTGCGGATGTTTGCAGCGACCTCGCCGACGGACTGCTTGTCGATGCCGTTGACGGTCAGCTTGTTGTTGCCCTCGACGGCGAAGCTGATGCCCGCGGGCGGCTCGACCGTGATCGGGTGGGAGTAGCCGAGCGCGAACTCGACGTTGTTGCCCTTCGCCTGCACGCGGTAACCGGTGCCGACGACCTCGAGGCCCTTGGAGTAGCCCTGGGTCACGCCGACGATGTTGTTCGCGATGAGGGTGCGGGTCAGGCCGTGGAGCGCACGCGAGCTGCGCTCGTCGTCCGGTCGGGTGACGAGGACCTGGTTCTCCTCGACCTTGGCCTGGATGGGCTCCGCGACGACGAGCGCGAGCTCGCCCTTCGGGCCCTTGACCGCGACGTTCTGACCGTCGATGGAGACGGTCACGCCAGCGGGGATGTCAATGGGAAGACGTCCGATACGAGACATTGTCGGTCACCACACGTAGGCGAGGACTTCCCCACCCACGCCCTTCTGCTCGGCTTCGCGGTCGGTGAGCAGTCCCGACGAGGTCGAGAGGATCGCCACGCCGAGGCCACCGAGGACCTGGGGGATCTCCGTCGACTTCGCGTACACCCGGAGACCGGGCTTCGAGACGCGCTTGATGCCGGCGATCGAACGCTCGCGCTCGGGGCCGTACTTCAGGTCGATCGTGAGGGTCTCGCCCACGCGGGCGTCCTCGATCTTCCACTCGCTGATGTAGCCCTCGCGCTTGAGGATCTCAGCGATGTTCTTCTTCAGCTTGGAGCTGGGAAGCGAGACGGCATCGTGGTGCGCCGAGTTCGCGTTCCGCAATCTGGTCAGCATGTCTGCGACCGGATCGGTCATCGTCATGATGGTCGTCCATTCTTCGCCTGGTTTCGACACCCGTTCCACGAATGCCGACCTGAGCGATCGGGTGATCCTGGGGCGGTTCCCCTGGATCGGTGTGTTCGTGCGTGCGGGCCGGAGGACGTGAATCCTCCGGCCCGCACCGCCCGAAGTATCTTAGACCGTCTGCTCGGCAGAACGGAACGGGAACCCGAGCTGGCGGAGCAGCGCGCGGCCCTCGTCGTCCGACTTCGCGGTGGTCACGACGGTGATGTCGAAGCCACGCACGCGGTCGATGCGGTCCTGGTCGATCTCGTGGAACACGGACTGCTCCGTGAGACCGAACGTGTAGTTGCCGTTGCCGTCGAACTGCTTGTCGCTGAGACCGCGGAAGTCGCGGATGCGGGGCAGTGCGAGGGTCACGAGACGGTCGATGAACTCCCACGCGCGGTCACCACGGAGGGTGACGTGCGCGCCGATGGCCTGGCCCTCACGCAGCTTGAACTGCGCGATGGACTTGCGGGCCTTCGTGACCTGGGGCTTCTGACCCGTGATCGCCGTGAGGTCCTTGATGGCCCCCTCGATGATCTTCGAGTCGCGAGCGGCCTCACCGACACCGGTGTTCACGACGACCTTGACCAGGCCGGGGACCTGGTTGACGTTCGCGTACCCGAACTGCTCGGTGAGGGCAGCCTTGATCTCGTTCTTGTACTTCTGCTTGAGGCGCGGCTCGACCTTGGTCGCCGGCGCGGCAGTCGTGTCGGTCATCAGAGCTTCTCACCCGACTTCTTGGCGTAGCGGACTCGGACGGTCTTCTTGACGCCGTCCTTCTCCACCTCTTCGTTGCGGAAACCGACGCGGGTCGGCTTCTTGGTCTTCGGGTCGACGATGGCGACGTTCGACACGTGGATCGGAGCCTCGTGCTGCTCGATGCCACCGGTCTTCGAGCCGCGCTGCGTCTGGCCGACGCGGACGTGCTTCGTGACGAAGTTCACGCCCTCGACGACGACGCGGTTCTTGTCCTTGAGGACCTCGATGACCTTGCCCTGCTTGCCACGGTCACCGCCGCGCTCCTGCTTGGCACCCGTGATGACCTGGACCAGGTCACCCTTCTTGATGTTCGCCATGGCTTACAGCACCTCCGGCGCGAGCGAGATGATCTTCATGAACTTCTTGTCACGGAGCTCGCGACCGACCGGACCGAAGATGCGCGTACCGCGCGGGTCGCCGTCGGCCTTGAGGATCACTGCCGCGTTCTCGTCGAACTTGATGTAGGAGCCGTCCTGACGACGGGTCTCCTTCTTGGTGCGAACGATGACCGCCTTGACGACGTCACCCTTCTTCACGTTGCCGCCGGGGATGGCGTCCTTCACCGTGGCGACGATGACGTCACCGAGACCGGCGTAGCGACGACCCGAGCCACCGAGCACGCGGATGGTCAAGATCTCCTTGGCACCCGTGTTGTCGGCGACCTTGAGGCGGGATTCCTGCTGAATCACTGCTGTCTCCTATTCCGAAGTAGGCCTGGGCCTACTTGGCCTTCTCGAGGATCTCGACCAGGCGCCAGCGCTTGGAAGCGCTGAGGGGACGGGTCTCGCTGATCACGACGAGGTCGCCGACACCAGCGGTGCCGAGCTCGTCGTGGGCCTTCACCTTGGACGTGCGACGGATGATCTTGCCGTAGAGCGCGTGCTTCACGCGGTCCTCGACCTCGACCACGATGGTCTTGTCCATCTTGTCGCTCGTGACGTAGCCACGACGCGTCTTGCGGTAGCCGCGAGCGGAGGCGGCGGAGGTCTTCTCTTCGTTCGCCATTACTTCTCCTCGGCGGTCTCGGCCTCGGCCGACTCAGCCGGCTTCTCAGCCTTCTTGGTCGTCTTCTTGGCCTTGGGGGCGGTCTCGACGGGCGCGGGGGTGGCACGGATGCCGAGCTCGCGCTCGCGGAGGACGGTGTAGATGCGAGCGATGTCGCGCTTGACGGCACGGAGACGACCGTGGCTCTCCAGCTGGCCGGTGGCCGACTGGAAGCGGAGGTTGAAGAGCTCCTCCTTGGCCTTCTTCAGTTCGTCAGCAAGACGCTCGTTCTCGAACGTGTCGAGCTCCGTCGGACGGAGCTCCTTGGAACCGATCGCCATTATGCGTCGCCCTCCTCGCGCTTGATGATGCGTGCCTTGAGGGGCAGCTTGTGGATTGCACGGGTCAGCGCCTCGCGGGCGATGTCCTCGTTGACGCCGGAGAGCTCGAAGAGCACACGGCCCGGCTTGACGTTGGCGACCCACCACTCGGGGGAACCCTTACCGGAACCCATGCGGGTCTCGGCCGGCTTCTTCGTGAGCGGACGGTCCGGGTAGATGTTGATCCACACCTTGCCGCCACGCTTGATGTGACGCGTCATGGCGATACGAGCGGACTCGATCTGACGGTTGGTCACGTAAGCGGGCGTGAGCGCCTGGATGCCGTAGTCACCGAACGACACCTTGGTGCCACCGGTGGCCTGGCCCGAACGCTTCGGGTGGTGCTGCTTGCGGTGCTTGACTCGACGGGGAATAAGCATGGTTACGCCTCAACTCCTGCGCCGGCCGGCGCGTCCTGCGGAGCCTGCTGCTGGCGTCCACCGCGGTCGCCGCCACGGCGGTCGCCGCGCTCGCCACGGGGGCCGCCACGACGCTCGGGGCGCGACGAACGCTGGTTCGCCTGCTCGCGAGCGAGCTCCTTGTTCGTGATGTCGCCCTTGTAGATCCAGACCTTCACGCCGATGCGGCCGAACGTGGTCCGGGCCTCGTAGAAGCCGTAGTCGATGTTCGCGCGGAGCGTGTGCAGGGGCACGCGGCCCTCGCGGTAGAACTCCGAGCGCGACATCTCGGCGCCGCCGAGACGACCCGACACCTGGATGCGCACACCCTTGGCGCCGGCGCGCTGCGCACCCTGCAGGCCCTTGCGCATGGCGCGACGGAACGCGACACGAGCGGAGAGCTGCTCGGCGATGCCCTGCGCGACGAGCTGGGCCTCGGTCTCGGGGTTCTTGACCTCGAGGATGTTGAGCTGGATCTGCTTCTTGGTGAGCTTCTCGAGCTCCCCACGGACGCGCTCCGCCTCGGCGCCACGGCGACCGATGACGATGCCCGGACGCGCGGTGTGGATGTCCACGCGGACGCGGTCACGGGTGCGCTCGAGCTCGATGCGGGCGACGCCGGCACGGTCGAGGGTCTTCTTCAGGTACTCGCGCACCTTGATGTCCTCGGCCACGTAGTCGGCGTAGCGCTGACCCGGCTTCGTGCTGTCGGTGAACCAGTGCGAGACGTGGTCCGTCGTGATCCCGAGACGGAAGCCGTACGGGTTGACCTTCTGGCCCATTACTTGCTCGCCTTCTTGCTCGTCGCGGCAGCCTCGACCTCATCCGGCGTCGCGAGGACGACCGTGATGTGGCTGGTGCGCTTGTTGATGCGGAAGGCGCGGCCCTGGGCGCGCGGCTGGAACCGCTTCAGGGTCGTGCCTTCGTCGACGAAGACGCGGCTCACGTAGAGGTCGCGCTCGTCGAGGAAGCTGTTCGTCGAGTCCGCCTTCACCCGGGCGTTCGCGATCGCCGAGGCGACCAGCTTGTACACGGGCTCCGAAGCGCCCTGGGGGGCGAACTTCAGGATGGCGAGGGCCTCGTGGGCCTGCTTGCCGCGGATCAGCTCGATGACGCGACGGGCCTTCTGAGGCGTGACGCGGATGTGTCGCACGCGTGCGATCGACTCCACCATTTCGTTCCTCCTCTGCGTCGCCGCCTTAGCGGCGACGGCCCTTCTTGTCGTCCTTCACGTGACCACGGAAGGTGCGGGTCGGCGCGAACTCGCCGAGCTTGTGACCGACCATCGACTCGGTGACGAACACCGGGATGTGCTTGCGGCCGTCGTGCACGGCGATCGTGTGCCCGAGCATGTTCGGGATGATCATCGAGCGACGCGACCAGGTACGGATCACGTTCTTGGTGTTGGCCTCGTTCTGCGTGACGACCTTGCGGAGCAGGTGCTCGTCGACGAAGGGGCCCTTCTTCAGACTGCGTGGCATCTTCTGAACTCCTACTTGCGCTTCTTGCCGGCGTTACGGCGACGGACGATGAGCTTGTCGCTCGGCTTGTTCGGCTTGCGCGTGCGACCCTCGGCCTGACCCCACGGGCTGACCGGGTGACGGCCACCGGAGGTCTTGCCCTCGCCACCACCGTGCGGGTGGTCGACCGGGTTCATCGCGACACCACGGACGGTCGGGCGGACGCCCTTCCAGCGCATGCGGCCGGCCTTGCCCCAGTTGATGTTCGACTGCTCGGCGTTGCCGACCTCGCCGATCGTGGCGCGGCAGCGGGCGTCGACGTTGCGGACCTCGCCCGACGGCAGACGGAGCTGCGCGTAGGGGCCGTCCTTGGCGACGAGACGCACCGAGGCGCCGGCCGAGCGGGCCATCTTCGCGCCGCCACCGGGGCGGAGCTCGATCGCGTGCACGACCGTACCCACCGGGATGTTGCGGAGCGGCAGGTTGTTGCCGGGCTTGATGTCGGCGCCGGGGCCCTGCTCGATGACGTCGCCCTGCTTGAGCTTGTTCGGCGCGATGATGTAGCGCTTCGTGCCGTCCACGTAGTGCAGGAGCGCGATGCGCGCGGTGCGGTTCGGGTCGTACTCGATGTGTGCGACCTTGGCGTCGACGCCGTCCTTGTCGTGACGACGGAAGTCGATCACGCGGTACTGGCGCTTGTGGCCACCACCGATGTGACGGGTTGTGATGCGACCGGAGCTGTTGCGGCCACCGGTCTTCGGCAGCGGGCGGAGCAGCGACTTCTCCGGCGTCGACCGGGTGATCTCAGCGAAGTCGGCGACCGACGAGCCGCGACGACCGGGGGTCGTCGGCTTGTAGTTACGAATAGCCATGATTAATCCCTTAAGGTCCTCAGCCGACAGCCGTGAAGATGTCGATCGAACCGGACTTGAGCGTCACGATGGCACGCTTGGTGTCCTTGCGCTTGCCCATGCCGAAGCGCGTGCGACGGGTCTTGCCCGGACGGTTCAGCGTGTTGATGCTCGCGACCTTGACGTCGAAGATCTTCTCGATGGCGAGCTTGATCTCGGTCTTGTTCGAGCGGGGGTCCACGATGAACGTGTACTTGCCCTGGTCGATCAGGCCGTAGCTCTTCTCCGAGACGACCGGCGAGATGATGATGTCGCGCGGGTCCTTGTTGAAGCCGCTCATGCGGAGATCTCCTTCGCGGTCTTCGACGCGATGAAGGCGTCGAGTGCGCTCTTGCTGAAGACGAGCGCGTCGGCCTTGAGCACGTCGTAGGCGTTGAGCTGGCCGTACGAGAGCGCGTGGACGTTCGGCAGGTTGCGGATCGACTTGAGCGTGAGTTCGTCGTCCTGCTCGAGCACGATCAGCACGTGCTTGACGGGCGCGACCTTCTCGAGGAGCGTGCGGGCGGTCTTGGTCGACGGCACATCGGCCGCGACGAAGCCCTCCACAGCGGAGATGCGGCCACCGCGGGCGCGGTCCGAGAGCGAGCCGAGCAGAGCAGCGGCGATCATCTTCTTCGGGGTGCGCTGCGAGTAGTCGCGCGGGGTCGGTCCGTGGACGACGCCACCGCCGGTGTGCTCCGGTGCGCGGACCGAACCCTGACGGGAGCGGCCGGTGCCCTTCTGCTTGAACGGCTTGCGACCAGCACCGCGGACCTCGCCGCGGTTCTTGGTCTTGTGGGTGCCCTGACGCGCGGCTGCGAGCTGCGCGGTGACGACCTGGTGGATCAGCGGGACGTTGGTCTCGACGTCGAAGAGCTCGGCGGGGAGCTCGACGGAGCCGGACTTGACGCCCGATGCGTCGAGGACGTCGATCGTGGTTGCGGTCGTGGTGGCCATGATCACTTACCCTTCACGGCGGTGCGGACGAAGACGGAGCGACCGCGAGCACCGGGGACGGCGCCCTTGACGAGCAGCAGACCCTTCTCGGCGTCGACGGCGTGCACCGTGAGGTTGAGGACGGTCACACGCTCGCCACCCATGCGACCGGCCATGCGCATGCCCTTGAAGACACGCGACGGGGTCGACGAAGCACCGATGGAACCGGGCTTGCGGTGGTTGCGGTGGGCACCGTGCGAAGCGGACACACCGGCGAAGCCGTGGCGCTTCATGACACCGGCGAAGCCCTTGCCCTTGGAGGTGCCGACGACGTCGACCTTCTGGCCCGCCTCGAACGTGTCGACGGTGAGCTCCTGGCCGAGCGAGTACTCAGCGGAGTCGTTGGTGCGGATCTCCGTGAGGGTGCGGCGCGGGGTGACCCCGGCGGCCTCGAAGTGGCCGGCGGCCGGCTTGTTGACCTTGCGCGGGTCGATGGCGCCGGCGGCGATCTGGATCGCCTCGTAGCCGTCGCGCTCGACGTTGCGGATCTGGGTGACCACGTTCGGGCCGACCTCGATCACGGTGACGGGGATGAACTTGTTGTTCTCGTCCCACACCTGGGTCATCCCGAGCTTCTTGCCGAGGAGGCCCTTGACGGTCTTGGTTGAGTTCGCCATCAGTCCAGCCCCCTTACAGCTTGATCTCGATGTTGACGTCGGCCGGGAGGTCGAGTCGCATGAGCGAGTCGACGGCCTTCGGCGTCGGGTCGACGATGTCGATGACTCGCTTGTGCGTGCGCTTCTCGAAGTGCTCGCGCGAGTCCTTGTACTTGTGGGGAGAACGGATCACGGTGACCACGTTCTTCTCGGTGGGGAGCGGCACCGGGCCGACCACGGTCGCACCGGCACGGGTCACCGTGTCGACGATCTTCCGGGCCGACGTGTCGATGACCTCGTGGTCGTACGACTTGAGCCGGATGCGGATCTTCTGTCCCGCCATGTGTCTCTTTGTCCTCTCTGCGCCGCGCACCCTCGGGCCGCCTGACGCCGCCGTCACCGTGCATTCCTGCAGGGCTTGGCTGTTTTCTGTGAACCAACCGGCCGCATCCGCTGGGGATGACCGCTGTTCTCGTGTCAACCGCGCGGAGCGACCTGGGCCGTTCAGCGTGGGCATGTCGTCTCCCGCACGGTCCGGGCACAGCAGTGCCCGTCACGCTTGGTGGGGAGTCGATCGTGTTCTGCTGCCTGCGGCCCAACCCAGCCCTGCTGGACAGGGGGGTTGTGCACTGCCAGAGCAGTGATCCTGCGCACGCGAACGCACGCGGAATTCGGAACCGGACAAGTCTCGCATAGGCACGGCATCCGTGCAACCCGGGCGTGTCGCGATTCACGGGCGTGTCGGAACGGGCCGGTTCCCGCGGATCCATGCGGATCGACGGCCAGGAGGCGCGGCTCGCCCCCGTCACGCAGCATGCCCTCCGGAGCGGGTCCGGAGGGCATGTGGCGAACGGTCGTTCCGGACTACTCGGCGACGACCGGGGGGACGAACCACGGCGGGAAGACCGCGACGCGCGGCGCGTGTCCGCCGTGGTCCTTGAGGACCGCCTTGACGCTCTGGCGGACGCGGTCGTTCGGGACGCCGATCACCGCGACGGCGGAGAACGGCACGCTCGGGCCCGCGAGCAGCTCGAGGCCGTGCATCTCCGGGTCGGTGAAGTCCGTGCGACGGATGAGGTTGGTCGCGGCCTCCGGTCCGACGGCGAACCGGACGTCGTCGGCGTCGGCGTCCTGGTCGGCGACGATGACCGACGCCCCGAAGGCCGACACCGGCACGACGAGCATGATGTACTCCGTCGCGCGGGTCCGGCGGGCCGCGTCGGACCACCGCTCCCCCTCGGCGCCGGTGCGGAGCTCGTCCCAGCGCGTCGCGTCGGGCGACAGGGTGAAGGGCACGTGCGCGGCGACCGGCGAGCCGTCGGGGGCCGTCGCGGCGGCGCGGGCGGCCCGGGCCTCGGCGGAGGCGACGTCGACGACGGGCGTCACGGCGTCCGACGCGAGGATCGCACCGGACCCCACGATGTCGTCGAGGTTGTCCACGTGGGTCACGTGGTGCGCGCGGAGCGAGGCGAAGTCACGCGCCTCCGGCAGGTCGGGCACCGGGGACCGCAGCGAGGACGCCGGGGCCGCCGCCTGACCGGGGACGGTCCGGAGCGAGGTGGTGATCCGGGTGCGGCGCGGGGTCGGGGTGGTGGGGGTCTCTGCCGCCTCGCGCTGGCGTGGCGCGCAGATGTCGCAGAGTTCGGTGGGGAATCCGTGGATGCACTCGTCAGTCACGACTGGTGGGGTCCTTCCGTGCCCGGGTGGGGGTGTTCGGGCACGAGGTCCAACGGTACGTCATCGCAGCCCCTTCCCGGTCACTGTCGGTAGAGCAGTGCGCGGACCTCGGACTCGGCGGCGTGGGTCCGTGCCGGGTCGATGGTCTCGCCGTGGTGGTAGGCGTCGATGAGGCGAGGGTCGATGTAGCTCTGTCGACACACCGTCGGGGTGTTGCCGAGTTCCTCGCTCGCGACCTTGACCGCGTGCGACACGGCCTTCTTCCGCTTCGCGTCGGACGGCTGCGGGCCGGTGACCGCCAGGTCGACCGCCGCGGCGACGGTGCCGTGCAGCGTGCGGAAGTCCTTCGCGGTGAACTCCTCGCCCGCCCGGTCCTTGACGTACTCGTTGATGTCCTCGGCGGAGAGGGGCTCCCACTCGGCGCCGCGCCGCTCGCGGAACGACAGGAGCCGGGCGTTCGGGCCCCGTCGCTTCATGCCGGCGATCACCGTCGCGAGGTCCGGGTCGTGGATCGACGAGGACCACTCCTGGCCGCTCTTGCCCGGGAAGTCCAGCTCGATGTCGTTGCCGGAGACGTGCGCGTGGGCGCACAGCAGGGTCGACAGGCCCCGGCTGCCGTGCTCGGTGGCGTAGCGCTCCGAACCGACCCGGAGCGAGCCCTGGTCGAGCATCCGGAAGGCCGCGGCCAGCGCACGCTGCTTGTCCGGCTCCGGACGCCGCAGGTCGATGGTGACACCGCGGCGGGCCACCGGCAGGGACTCGGCGAGTGCGAGGGCACGGTCGTACTTGATCCGGTCCATCCGCTCCCGCCAGGAGGGGTGGTACATGTACTGGCGCCGCCCGGCCCCGTCGATGCCGGTCGCGAGGATGTGGCCGTTCTCGTACGGCGAGATCCAGACGTCGTCCCACGCCGGCGGGATGACGAGGTCCTCGAGGCGCTGTCGGACCGCGGGGTCGGTCACGGTGGTGCCGTCCGGGGCACGGTACGAGAACCCACGCCCGCTGCGGACGCGGTGGTAGCCACCGTTGGTCGCGGAGCGGCGGAGACGTGTCACGTCCCCGATGCAACTCGCCACCGCCTGTGACCGGACCCGGTGACGGACGGGAGGCGCGGTGCCAGCCGGCACCGCGCCTCCTGTCCGTCGTCCGGTCGGCTACCGCCCCGTCAGCCGACGACGACGGAGCACGAGGACCGTGCCACCGGCCGCCAGGAGCAGGAGCGCCGCGACGGAGCCCTGCCAGACGACGTCGGTGCCCGTGAAGGCGAGCCGCCCGCCGTCCGGGCCGGTCACGACGACGCCGCCACCGGCTGCGGGGTTCACCGCGATGCCCGGCACGACCGGCGCCGCCGGGTAGGTGATGGTCAGGGTCGCGGCGGTGCGGCTCCCGTCCTCACCCGCGACGGAGTACGGGACCGCCACGGTGCCGCTGAAGCCGGGGACCGGGGTGAACGTGACCGTGCCGTCCTCGCCCACCGTGAAGGTCCCGTGCTCCGGGATCGTCACCGTGGTGACGAGCTCGCCCGTCTCCGGGTCGACCAGGCGCACGGACGCGGGGTCGATCGGGGTCGAGCCGGCCACGTCGTTGCCGAGGACGTCCACCGTCAGCGGCTCGCCGGGCGTGCCGGTCCGGGTGTCGTTCGTCGCCACCGGGGCCGCACCCACCGTCACGGTGATCGTCGACGAGGCCGTGCCGCCGTCCCGGTCGGTGATCGTGTACGGGACCTCGAGCGTGCCGGTGAAGCCCGCCACCGGTGCGAAGGTGACCGCACCGGTGGTGGTGTCCACCGTGAAGGTCCCCTTCCCGGGCACCGCGAGCGAGGTGATCGGTGCGCCGTCTGCGTCCACCAGACGGACCGACCCGGGCACGATCGGCGTGCGGGCGTTGCCGGCACCGTCGTTGCCGAGCACCGCGACGGTCACCGCGGTGTCCGCGGCCGTCCGGGCGGTGTCGGGACGGGCCGTGGGCGCCACGGGGGTGACGGTGACGCTGATGGTGGCGGTGGCCGTCTGCCCACCGGTGTCACCGATCCGGTAGGTCACGGTCGACGCCGTGCCGGCCCAGCCCCGCACCGGGGTGAACAGCACCGAACCCGTGGTCGGGTCCGCCGTGTACACGCCCTCGCCGGTGACGGTCAGGGCGCGCCCGTCCGCGGAGACGACCGCGCCCGCGGGCTGCCCGGCGGTGGGGAACACGACCAAGGTCGGGTCGATCGGGGTACCGCCGCGGACACCGGGCCGGTCGTTCCCCGGGGCGACGACCGTCACGGGGGTGTTCTGCGCGGTGGCGGCGGTGTCGTCCTCGGCGACCGGGCCGACCGGCGTGACGGTGACCGCGACGGTCGAGGAGGTGGTGGTCCCGTCCACGTCGGCGACCTGGTAGGTGACGGCCGAACCGGGTCCGCGGAAGGTCGGCTCCGGCGTGAACGTCACCGTGCCGTCGGGGTGCACCGTGTACACGCCCTGACCGGGGACGGTGAGCGCCTTGCCGCTGTCCGAGACGGTCGCACCGGCGGGCTGCCCCGTCGCGGGGAACACCACGGTGGCGGGGTCGAGCGGCGTGCCGGCGTTCCCGGCGGTGTCGTCGCGGAGGACGTCGATCGTGGTCGCCTCGCCCTGCGAGGTCGTCGCGCTGTCCGGTGCCGCCGTCGGTGCGACCGCGGTGACGCGCACCACGATGGTGCCGGTCGCCGACTGACCGCCGGTGTCACTGACCTGGTACGTCACCGGGGCGGTGGTGCCCGTGGAGCCCTGCGCCGGGGTGAACGTCACCTTCCCGCTGTCCGGGTCGACCGTGTACACACCCTCGCCGGGGACCGTGAGCGCTTTCCCACCGTCCGACACCGTCGCGCCGTCCGGTTGCCCGGAGGTGGGGAACACGACGGACGTCGGGTCGATCGGTGTGCCGCGCTCGACGCCGGAAGCGGCGTCCCCGGCGACGTCGACCGTGACCGGGGTGTTCTGCTGCGTGGTCGTGGTGTCGTCGGCTACCCGGGGACGGACTGGCGCGACGGAGACCGCGATCTGCGCCGTCGACGTGCCGCCGTCGGCGTCCGCCACGCGGTACGTCACGGGCGAGGCGTCCCCGCGGAACGTCGGTTCCGGGGTGAAGGTCACCGCACCGGTCGTCGGGCCGGCCGTCCAGGTGCCCACTCCGGGGACGCTCAGCGTGCGAGCGTCGTCGGAGACCGTGGCACCGTCGGGCTGACCGGCGGTGGGGAACACGACCGACGTGGCGACGGTGCCCCCCTGGTCGTTGTCGAGGACGTCGATGGTGACGGCCTCGCCCTGGTCGGTGGTCGCCACGTCGTCCTGCGCCGCACCTCGGTAGGTGACCGACACCTGCCCCTGGGTCTGGTTCCCGCGGGTGTCCGCGACGGTGTACGTGACCGGGGTCGGGTTCTTCGTGAAGCCGTCCTCCGGGGTGAAGGTCACGGCACCGCTCGTCGGGTCGACGGTCCAGACGCCCTGGCCGGGGACCGTGAGGGTCTTGCCGCCGTCGCGCACGGTCGAGCCGGCGACGTCCGGTGCGGTCAGCTGCACGGTGGTCGGGTCGATGTCGCCCGTCGCGCCCTGCAGCACGTCGACGGTCGCGGGCTGGCCCGGGGTGTTGGCGGTGGACGAGCTGTTCTCGACCTTCGGCTTCAGCGGGTTCGAGAACGCGCAGCTCACGTCACCGCCGGAGGTCGGGACCGTGAACGGTGCCTCGGTGCCCTTCCCCGAGGAGACGACGGACTTGTCCGTCAGGTTCGTGCAGACGTAGGACGTGTCGTAGTCCGCCGGGTCGGTGGAGGTGTTGCCGGGCGACTGCGTCACCGTGTACGACTGGCCCGGGAGCAGGATGATCGGACCCGCCGTCACCTGGTCGTTGCCGTCGGACGTCGTGGCGGTCGCCGGCTTGGGGACATCACCGCCGCCGACGCTGATGGTCAGCTGGTCGCTCGGCTTCGCCTTGCCGTCCGTGAACCCACCGGATGCGGCGCCGGTCGACGGGACGGCCCGGGAGCCGAGGTCGGTGACGGCCAGCGCGGTGCCGCCCTGGTTGATGCTGCGCTGCGCGACGGTGGCCCCGGTGACCGGGTTGACCTGCAGGAACGTGTTCGCGGTCGAGCCCGCGATGTACAGGTACCCGTCGTCGCCGAAGGCGAGGGACGTCAGGCGGGACGCCGGCGTGATCACCGGCCCGACGGCGACCGCCGTCGTGGACCCACCACCGAGGTCGGCCGCGTCGACGCGGTACAGCTGCGCCGCGGTGTCACTGCTCGACATGAAGTAGAGGTTGCCCTGCCGGTCGAAGGCGAGGTCGCCGTTGCCGCCGGGAGGGTTCGCCGCCGTCACCGAGGTGACGTTCGACGAGATGGTGTTCGTGTCCGGGTCGTAGGACGTGAAGCTGAACGTCGAGCCGTTCGACAGCCCGCCGAAGAAGAACTTGCCGCTCTTCGGGTCCACCCCGCCCATCTGGTTCGGGACCAACGGCGGGTTCGGCCGGGCGGCGGTCTCCCAGGAGTCCGTCGACGCGGTGTACTCGAAGACCGTGGTGCTGTTGGTCATGAACAGCTCGTCACCGTCGCCGGAGATGCCGATCTGGTTGAGACCGGTCGCGTTGCCCGGCGCCGTCACGGCGGGGGTCGCGGCGCCGCTCGTCCGGTCCACGGCGTAGACCGTCGAGGAACCGGAGACGGTCGCGTAGAGCGTCGTCGCGGGGAACGGTGCGGCGGCCGATGCCAGCTGCGGGGTCAGGAGGACTGCGCTCCCCGCGACCAGCGCGGTGACGGCAGCTCCCGCGAGCAGGCGGGCGGGGCGGCGGCGCGCGGGGGCACGGTGCTGTGCAGACACGCTGATCCTTCGGGTCGACGATCAGGGACCCGGAGCGCGCGCGACAGCATCCGCGCAGGCAGGGGGCGCTGCGACGGGGAAGGCGGGTGTTCGGGTCACCACACGGGACCGGTGCGGTCCCGCGACTCGACGGTATCGAGCTGCGGGAAACCGCAACAACACCCCGACCGGGGTACACCGCGTCCCACCTTGTGGGGACAACTGTGCGGCTTCGCCCGGACGGTCGTCGGGCGGCCTACGCTTCGGCCATGGTCACCGTTGCCCGACCCCCGGCGTCGTACACCGTGCGTGCGCTCGACCCGTCGACGTGGGACGCCTTCGAGGAGCTCTGCAGCACGAGCGACGGCTTCCCGAGCGGGTGCTTCTGCATCGGCTTCCACGACGAGGGGCCGGCACGCGACGCCGGCCGCAACCGGGCGCGCAAGTACGCCCGGGTCCTCGCCGGCACCACGCACGCAGCGTTGGTCTTCGCCGACGACCGGTGCGTCGGGTGGTGCCAGTTCGGTCCGGTCACCGAGGTCGTGCGCATCAAGAACCGTCGCGAGTACGAACGGTCGCACGCCGGGGCGGGACCCGACTGGCGCATCGGCTGCAACTACGTCCGAGCGGGGCACCGACGACAGGGGGTCGCGACCGCGGCGCTCGGTGGCGCGATCGACCTCATCGCCGCCGCCGGTGGGGGTGTCGTGGAGGGCTACCCGGAGCCCGCAGGGGCGGTGCCGGCCGGGTTCCTGTTCCACGGCGCGCTGTCCACCTTCGAGCGCTTCGGGTTCACCCGCGACCGCGCGATCGGCACGCACCGCTGGGTCGTGACGCGGGCGGTGCAGCCGGCCTGAGGTGGACGGGAGGCGCCGCGCACGACGTGCGCCGCGCCTCCCGTCCCGACCGGAGCGTCGGATCTACGCGCCGTCGTTGCCGATCTTGCCGTCGAGGTCCGCGGCGGTCTTGTCGATCTGCTCGTCGAACTTGCCGCCGGTGACCTTCTTCAGGCCGTCGGCGAGGCCGTGGATGAGCTTGTCCGAGACCTCCTCGGCCTTGTCGCTCTTCAGGGCTTCCTCGATCTTGTCCTTGTTCTGGTCCACGAACGCCTTCGCGCGATCGGTGACCTCCTCCGCCTTGGCGGAGACGTTCTTCTGGATGTCGTCGAAGCCGGCCATGCTGCCTCCCTGCCGACCGGAGGTGACCCGGCCGCTCGATGGCCGGTCGATCCGGCCGCTTGGCCCACATCGTGCTCCGAATCGGGCCGTCTGTCCGCCGGACCCCGCCCGGCGAACAGCAGAGCGGGGCCGGGCCCGAAGGCCCGACCCCGCTCGACGCAGGTAACCGGAGTTACTTGACGATCTCCTCGACCGTACCGGCGCCGACCGTACGACCACCCTCACGGATGGCGAAACGGAGACCCGGCTCCATGGCGATCGGCTGGATCAGCTCGACGGCCATCGACACGGTGTCGCCGGGCATGACCATCTCGGTGCCCTCGGGCAGCGTGATGACGCCGGTGACGTCCGTGGTGCGGAAGTAGAACTGCGGACGGTAGTTCGCGTAGAACGGGTTGTGACGCCCGCCCTCTTCCTTGGTCAGGATGTAGGCGTTCGCCTTGAACTCGGTGTGCGGCGTGACCGAACCCGGCTTCACGACGACCTGGCCGCGCTCCACGTCCTCGCGCTTGAGGCCACGGATGAGCAGACCGGTGTTGTCACCAGCCTCGGCCTTGTCGAGCAGCTTGCGGAACATCTCGATGCCCGTGACCGTGGTCTTCTGCGTCGGGCGGATGCCGACGATCTCGACCTCGGAGTTCAGGTCGAGCGTGCCACGCTCGACACGACCGGTGACGACCGTGCCACGACCGGTGATCGTGAAGACGTCCTCGATCGGCATGAGGAAGGGCTGGTCGGTCGCGCGCACCGGGTCCGGAACGGACTCGTCGACGGCGGCCATCAGGTCCTGGACGGACTTGACCCACTTGTCGTCGCCCTCGAGCGCCTTGAGCGCCGAGACCTGCACGACGGGGGCGTCCTCGTCGAACTCCTGCGAGCCGAGGAGCTCACGGACCTCGAGCTCGACGAGCTCCAGGATCTCCTCGTCGTCCACCATGTCGGACTTGTTCAGCGCGACGACGATGTAGGGGACGCCGACCTGGCGGGCGAGCAGCACGTGCTCACGCGTCTGGGGCATCGGACCGTCGGTGGCGGCGACCACGAGGATCGCGCCGTCCATCTGCGCCGCACCCGTGATCATGTTCTTCACGTAGTCGGCGTGGCCCGGAGCGTCGACGTGCGCGTAGTGGCGCTTGTCGGTCTGGTACTCGACGTGCGAGATGTTGATCGTGATGCCGCGCTCGCGCTCCTCGGGAGCGTTGTCGATCTGAGCGAAGTCACGGGCCTCGTTGAGGTCCGGGTACTGGTCGTGCAGAACCTTGGTGATCGCCGCCGTGAGCGTGGTCTTGCCGTGGTCGACGTGACCGATGGTTCCGATGTTGACGTGCGGCTTGGTCCGCTCGAACTTGGCCTTGGCCACTGTGGGTCCTCCTCAGGACTCGGAGAGCATGCCCCCGGTTCGAAACCGTTGGCGTGCAGTGTGTGTCTTTACTGTACTTGGTGGCGAGGGGCCCGTCGCCGGGCACCCCCGCCTGTGGAGTGACGCTGGAGCGTCACTCCCCCGCGTTCTTCGCGATGATCTCCTCGGCGACCTTGGCCGGGACCTGGCTGTAGGTCTCGAAGGTCATCGAGTAGACCGCACGACCAGAGGTCTTCGACCGCAGGTCGCCGACGTAGCCGAACATCTCGGACAGCGGCACGCTCGCGCGGACCACCTTGACGCCCGAGGCGTCCTCCATCGAGGCGATCTGGCCACGACGGGAGTTCAGGTCACCGATGACGTCGCCCATGTACTCCTCCGGAGTACGGACCTCGACGGCCATGATCGGCTCGAGGATCGCCGGACCGGCCTTGCGGGCCGCTTCCTTGTAGGCGATCGAACCGGCGATCTTGAACGCCATCTCGGACGAGTCGACGTCGTGCGCCGCGCCGTCCTTGAGGATGGCCTTCACGCCGACGGTCGGGTACCCGGCCAGGATGCCGACCTGCATGGCGTCCTGGATACCGGCGTCGACCGACGGGATGTACTCACGCGGGACGCGACCACCGGTGACGGCGTTCTCGAACTCGTAGACCTTCTCGGCCGTGACTTCCATCGGCTCGAGGGCGATCTGCACCTTCGCGAACTGGCCGGAACCACCGGTCTGCTTCTTGTGCGTGTAGTCGTAGCGCTCGACGACCTTGGTCAGGGTCTCGCGGTACGCCACCTGGGGCTTGCCGACGGACGCCTCGACCTTGAACTCGCGCTTCATGCGGTCGACGAGGATGTCGAGGTGGAGCTCGCCCATGCCCTTGATCGTCGTCTGACCGGTCTCGGCGTTGAGCTCGACGCGGAACGTCGGGTCCTCTTCGGCGAGCTTCTGGATGGCCGTGGAGAGCTTCTCCTGGTCAGCCTTCGTGTTCGGCTCGATGGCGACCTCGATGACCGGCTCCGGGAACGTCATCGACTCGAGGACGACCTGGTTGGTCGGGTCGCACAGGGTGTCACCGGTGGTGGTGTCCTTGAGGCCGATGACCGCGTAGATGTGGCCGGCGGTCACGTTGTCGACCGGGTTCTCCTTGTTGGAGTGCATCTGGAAGATCTTCCCGATGCGCTCCTTCTTGCCCTTGGTCGAGTTGATGACCTGGGCACCCGACTCGATCGAGCCCGAGTAGACGCGGACGTAG
This sequence comes from Curtobacterium sp. NPDC098951, assembly GCF_044759965.1. NCBI lineage: Bacteria > Bacillati > Actinomycetota > Actinomycetes > Micrococcales > Microbacteriaceae > Curtobacterium > Curtobacterium sp. NPDC098951. Next base: position 423,303 of record NZ_JBIWAG010000003.1, on the reverse strand, counting down.
GTGAGACGACCGAAGAAGGGGTGCACCGCGACCTTGAACGCGAGGGCCGAGAACGGCTCCGACGCGTCGGGCTTGCGGATGATCTCCTTCTCCTCGTCCTTGACGTCGTGGCCGATCATCGGCGGCACGTCGAGCGGGGACGGGAGGTAGTCGATGACGGCGTCGAGCATCGGCTGGACACCGCGGTTCTTGAAGGCCGAGCCGCACAGGACGGGGTAGACCTCGGAAGCGATCGTGAGCTTGCGGATCGCGCCCTTGATCTCGTCCTTGGTGAGCTCCTCGCCACCGAAGAACTTCTCGAGCAGGGCGTCGTCGGTCTCGGCGACGCGCTCGATCAGCTTCGCGCGGTACTCCTCCGCGCGGTCCTTGAGGTCCGCGGGGATCTCCTGGACCTCGTACTGGGCGCCCATGGTGACATCACCCTTGGCGTCGCCCGGCCAGACCTTGGCGTGCATCTCGATGAGGTCGATGATGCCGACGAAGTCGTTCTCGGCACCGATCGGGAGCTGGAGCACGAGGGGCTCCGCGCCGAGGCGGTTGACGATGGTGTCGACCGTGAAGTAGAAGTCGGCGCCCAGCTTGTCCATCTTGTTGACGAAGCAGATGCGCGGGACGTCGTACTTGTCGGCCTGACGCCACACGGTCTCGGACTGGGGCTCGACGCCCTCCTTGCCGTCGAACACGGCGACCGCACCGTCGAGGACGCGGAGCGAACGCTCCACCTCGACCGTGAAGTCCACGTGACCGGGGGTGTCGATGATGTTGATCTGGTTGTTGTCCCAGAAGCAGGTCGTCGCGGCCGACGTGATCGTGATGCCGCGCTCCTGCTCCTGCGCCATCCAGTCCATCGTGGCTGCGCCGTCGTGGACCTCACCGATCTTGTGCGTGATGCCCGTGTAGAACAGGATGCGCTCGGTCGTCGTGGTCTTGCCGGCATCGATGTGCGCCATGATGCCGATGTTGCGGACCTTGTTCAGGTCGGTGAGCACGTCCTGTGCCACAGGGTTCCTCCGGAAGAGTTGTAGGAGAGGTTGGCGTCCGTCCGGGCGCCGGGGTTCATGACCACCGGCGCCCGGACGGTGCCGGGACTACCAGCGGTAGTGGGCGAAGGCCTTGTTCGACTCGGCCATCTTGTGCGTGTCCTCGCGGCGCTTGACCGCGGCACCGAGACCGTTCGACGCGTCGAGGATCTCGTTCATGAGACGCTCGGTCATCGTCTTCTCGCGACGGGCCTTGGCGTACGAGGTCAGCCAGCGGAGCGCGAGGGTGTTCGCGCGGTGCGGCTTGACCTCGACCGGGACCTGGTAGGTCGAGCCACCGACGCGGCGGCTGCGGACCTCGAGGGTCGGACGGACGTTGTCGAGCGCCTTCTTGAGCGTCGCGACGGCGTCCTGCTGGTTCTTGGCGGAAACGCCTTCGAGTGCACCGTAGACGATGCGCTCGGCGAGGCCCTTCTTGCCGTCGAGCAGGATCTTGTTCACGAGCTGCGAGACGATCGGTGCGCCGTAGACCGGGTCTGCGACGACGGGACGCTTGGGGGCGGGACCCTTACGAGGCATTGGCTCAACCCTTCTTCGCGCCGTAGCGGCTACGTGCCTGCTTACGGTTCTTCACGGCCTGCGTGTCGAGCGCACCGCGGATGATCTTGTAGCGGACACCGGGGAGGTCCTTCACACGACCGCCGCGCACGAGCACCATCGAGTGCTCCTGGAGGTTGTGGCCCTCACCGGGGATGTAGGCCGTGACCTCGGTGCCGTTCGAGAGCTTGACACGAGCGACCTTGCGCAGTGCCGAGTTCGGCTTCTTCGGGGTGGTGGTGTAGACGCGGGTGCACACACCACGCTGCTGGGGGTTCGCCTTCAGGGCGGGCGCCTTGGTCTTGGTGACCTTGGGCGTACGACCCTTGCGAACCAGCTGCTGAATAGTAGGCAACTGTTCTCCTGGTTCTTCGCTCGTGTTCTCCGGCCGGCGCGGACCGCCGGCTTCCTCGTCCCACGCTGATCACCGCCTGACGGCGGATGACGAGTGGGGGACGGAGTGTCCCGGCCGACCGTTGGTCGGACCGGACTTTTCGGGCACGCCCGAAGGCGCACACCCGGAAGAGATTACCCGCGTAACCCGGCGAAATCAATCCGGGCGCGTCGCCCTGGAGGCGCGTGACGAGTGCCCTGGGCGAACAGCCGTCACGCGGATGGTCACGCTGGGCGCGGGGCGCTCCGGCCGGCCCGGTCCGGCGGGACCGGTGGCGGTGGTCGGTGACGTGCACCCGGGCGTCCGCGACCGGCGCGGCGGGGCCGCACCGCGCCTCCTGGACGAGCCGGGACCGCGTCGTCGTCCGGGCGCGCGTCAGGAACCGGTGTCCGACGACCCGTTGCCGACCGCCGACCGGAACGTCGCACCCGCGTCCGTGAACTCGGTGACGTACCCGCTGGCGTTGACGTTCATCGGGCCGGCCGAGGCCGTGCCGACCCCACCCGGGCCGGAGATGTCCGCCGTGAACGTCGCGCGGCCGAAGCTGGTCGTGGTGACGAGCCACCCGTTCGCCGCCCACGCACCGATCGACACCGTCGGGCGGGTGTCCAGCGTCCACTTCTGGTTCGAGTAGGTGTACGCGGCGTCCTGACCGTAGGCGTAGAAGCTGCAGCCGGCGGGTGCGGCGTCGGTCGACGCGATGCAGCCGTCGACCCAGGCGTCGACCGCTGCCTGGGCGGACTGCTTGCCGGCCGAGGTGAGCTCCGTCGTCATCGAGACGGGACTCGAGGCGGTGCCCCCGAAGCCCGTGACCGTCGCCGTCGACGCCTTCGCCGAGAACCACTTGCCGCCGTCGACCGCGACGTCGTACGAACCGGGGAGCGCCGTGAGGGTCACCGTGCCGTCCTTCGACGTCACGACGGACTGCCCGGCGACCGAGACCTTCGTCCCGGTGGGTCCGCGCAGGCTCACGTCCACCGCGCCGAGACGGGGTGGCTCGAGCTCCCAGACGGGGAAGACGCCCCATTCGGTACCCGTCTTGTCGAGCGTGAAGGTGGACGACACGTCACGGCCCGCCTGCCGCAGGTACGCCGTGACCGTCGCGGTGTCGCCGTCGTCACGCGTGGCCGCGATCCGGTACCCGGTGATGCGGTCCTTCGCCTTCGCGTAGGCGGCGTCGGTGAGGAGCAGGTCGCGCTCGTCGTGGTCGATGCCCGCGGCGTCCAGCGCGTCGGAGACACGGCCTGCGGTGAGGTCGTCGAGGAAGGCGCGGACCGGCCGGTCGGGCGCGTGCGTCGACGTGCCGACCGAGTAGCCGACCACGCCGGCGACGAGGAGGAGCACGACGGCGGCGCCGCCGGCGATGATGCCGATGAGCGGTCCGCGACCGAGTCGGCGCCGAGGCGCGCCCCGCCGGAACGGCTGCGGTCCGCTCGCGCCCACCGGCGGTGCGTCCTGTGTGCCGCGGATCGAGTCCACTGCCGGGACGGATCCCCATCCGTCGGCCTGCTGCTGGTCGGTCATCGGTCCCCCGTCGTCCTCTGGTGCTGCTGGAAGACTACCGGCGGGCACCGTCATCGCCGGGCTCGGGGCGGACCCCCGACGAGCGCGACTGGTGCCGTGTCACGGCGATCCCGCCGACGACGCACACCAGCGCCACCACGACCGATCCGACGACGAACGGACCGAGCGCGTACCCCGCGGGGAAGACCACCAGCTCGGTGAGGTCGGAGCGGATCAGGCTGTACCCGACCGCACCGACGCCGAGCATCACGAGGTAGCTCGTCGCCGCGGCCACGAGGCCCGTGACGCCCGGGTTGCCCTCGCGGGAGCCGACCGCCGTGGCGAGGAACACCACCACCGCACCGCCGAGCACCATCGCGGGGCCGAGGTACGGCGTGGCGTCGGGCTGGGAGATGACCTCGACGTCGGCGAGGAGCGCCTCGAAGCCGGTCACCGCGATGACGAGCGCGATGAACAGGATCGACGTCATCGTCGCGATCAACCACCGGGACATGCGGTGATCGTATCGCTGGCGGGCCTCAGATGCTGGCGCTGGCTGCGTGCTGCGGCTCGTCGACGTGCGGGTGCGCGGCGTGGTCCGCGTGGTCCTGCGCGACCGGGTCCCGCTGCTCCGCGTCGTCCTGCGCCCCGTGGTCCTGCTCAGTCTGGTCCTGCGCCGCGCTGTCCGCGTGTTCCTGCGCCGCAGCGACCAGGGCCAGCGCGATGGTCGCGGTGATCACCGGGATGGACTCCGTCATCGGTGCGGCGGCGGTCGGCGCGGCGGGCTCGGTGGCCGCGGAGGCCGTCACCGTGGCCCGGTCGGCGGTCGTGGTCGTGTCGGCAGTCGCCGGCGGGGCGTCCTGGAGGCGCGGCGCGGGTGTCACGGGGAGCGTCGCCTCCGCCTCGTGGTCACGCAGTGCCGGCCCGACGATCGGCAGGACCGCCGTGGTCGCCGGCGGTTCGGTGTGGAGCACCGGCGCCTCGGTCACCGGAGCGCCTCGCTTCGCAGCCCGCTTGGCCCGCGCCATCTTGACCAGGACGACGACGGCGACGATCGCCCAGATGCCGTTGACGATCGTCGACGGGATCGCGTGGTGGGCGGCGACGTTGATCGCCACGGCGAGCCCGCCCACGAGGTTGAACAGCTGGTAGACCGGGCCGTTCGGGAGCTTGCCCATCGAGAAGAGCAAGTAACCCGCAAGGACGGTTACAGCTCCGAACCAACCGAGGAACTCCACGATTCCAGCCAACACGCGCGACTCCGGGCACGACGAGGAACGGCCATTTCGAGCGGCCGTTCGAGAGAGGGATGAGCTGCCGCGAATGCGGGCTCGGGAGCATCGTAGGCACAGCCGGAGGCCGGACGGAAGAGGGTTCGGCGTGGCGCGTCGGACCCCAGTTGGTGGGGGTCGGTTCAGTTGGTCGCGGCGGGGTCTGCGAGCACGTAGACGTAGCCCGACAGCGACCACGACTGGTCCGTCATCGGATCGCCACCGGAGTCCGAGCTCGTCGCGGCGAGACCGTTCACGAGGAACAGCCGATCGCCGTTCTGCACGGCCTTCGTGAAGCCGATCGCCTGGTCGTAGGAACCCTTGACCGCCACGGTCACGGGCACGACCACGAAGTTCGAAGCCGTGATCTGTGCGTCGCTGTGCGGAGCGGGAGCATCGGGCGTCGCCGCTGCCGTCGGTGCGGACGCGGGCGAAGCCGACGACGACGCCGAGGGGGAGGCCGACGGGGCGGCGGTCGCGGACGCCGTCGCCGACGCAGCCGAGGTCACCGGCGTGTACGCCTTCGGGTCCCCGATGGTGATCGACGTGACCGTGACCCCACTCGCGGCGCCGGCACCGTTGAACTGGTCGAGGAGCGAGGCGGTGTCGGTCGATGCCGGGACCGAGGCGCGCAGATCGGCGAGTTCGGCCTTGGTCGCGTCGAGCGAGGTGTACGCCGTCTCGAGTCGGCGGAGCTCGGCGCGGTTCTTCGCGTTCGTCGCGTCGATGTCGGCTTGCTGCGCGGTGTTGTCGGACGCCTGCGCCAGCTGTGGCTGCGCGCCGAGGAACCACCCACCCGCGAGGACGACCAGCGTCGCTGCGAGGGCGATGATGAGGGAGAGACGGTTCTTGTTCACTTCGATCCGTCCTTCGTGTACTTGCCGTCGAACGCCTTCGCGCCGAGGTGTGCCTGGATGGTCGCCGAGTACTGGCCGGTGTCCTCTTCGAGCGAGACCGAGGTGATCGTCGAGTCGACGTACCCGCGGAGTTGCGAGAGCCGTGCGGTCCAGTCGGGGACCGACGGGATGCCCGGGCTCTGGATCGTCAACTGCATCGTCGCCGCGCGCGATCCCTGCAACGGGACCGTGGACTGCGCGAACGACTCGGTGGCGTCGGCGGAGTCGATCGTCATCGCCGTGATCGAGACGCCGGCGGGGAGCACCGACTTCAGCTGCGCGAGCGTCGAGCTCCAGTCGATCTCGGTGGAGCCGCCGACCGACTGTGCAGCTTCGAGCAGGGCCGTGTCGTTCTCGACCGAGCGGACCTCGGAGTAGCGCTGCTGCTGCTGCAGGAGTGAGGTCGTCTCGTTCTGGGCGGACAGGTACGACTGCGCGGTCTCGAGCTGGTGGACGTAGGCACCCCCCGTGGCCAGAGCCGCGACCGCGGCGGCGACGATCACGCCGAGCCAGGCCCGCCGGGCGATCGCCCGCTCGCGCCGTTCGGCGTGCACCTCGGGCGGCAGGAGGTCGACCCGAGGCTCGCGGCCCGCGATCGAGGCGACCGAAGGCCGACCACCGCGTGCGGTGCTGCCGCGTCCGGCTCCGACGGCCTCATCGGGCACCGTGGCCCGGATGTCCGTGGCGGTCATGCTGCTCGGCTCCCCACTGCCAGCCCGTAGGCGACGGCGATCGCGTCTTCGTGGTCCGTCACGTCCTGCACCGGGATCGACCGCGCGAGGTCGGCGCCGGTGAACGCGGAGCCGCGTTGGACGGGGAGGTGCGTGTGTGCGGCGAGCGCTTCCGGCAGTCCCTGGAGGCGAGCCCCACCACCGACCAGGACGATGCGCTCGACGCGGTCACCAGGGCGCGTGTTGACGAAGTAGCTGATGGTGTTGCGCAGGCTCGAGATGAGCTCGGTGACGGCGTCGGTGATCACCGTCACGGCACGCACGTCGTCAGGCGTGCGCGCGTCCCCACCGATGCCCAGGTGCCGCTTCACGACCTCGGCCTGTCCGAACTCGATGTCGAGCGCGGCGGCGAGCGTCTTCGTGACGTCGTTCCCGCCCGTCGGGATGATCCGCACGAACTGGGGGACGCCGTCGGTCACGAGGACCACGGTCGTGGTGTCCGCCCCGAGCTGGACGAGCGCCGTGGTGCCGTGCAGCCCGGGTCGTCCGACGAGCACCCGGGTCAGGGCGAACGGGATGAGGTCGACGCCGACCGGGTTCAGGCCCGCCAGCTGTGCGGCCTTGACGTTCGCGAGGACGGCGTCCTTGATCGCCGCGACGAGCAGACCGTGCACGACGGGTCCGTTCTCGCCCGTCGCCTCGGCGGTCGGGTAGAAGTCGAGGATCGCGTCACCGACGGGGACCGGGAGCATGTCCTGGACCTGGAACGGCAGGCTCTCGCGGATCTGGGCGAGCGGCGCCGCGGGGACGGTGAGGTCGCGGGACAGGACGCGTTGGTTGCCCATGCCGAGCACGACGTCACGCGAACGGAACCGCCCGATCGACCACAGCGAGCGCAGCGCCGACGCGACCGTGTTCGGCTCGAGCACCTCCCCGCGGCTGACGGCGTCGGGCGGCGTCGGGACCTCGGCGAACCGCAGGACGGTCGGGCGTGCGCGGTCGGCGTTCGCGACCTCGACCGCGCGGATCGAGGATCCCGCGATGTCGATGCCCACGATGCTCTTGCCCATGATGCTGCTTTCGTCGAGGAGTGGTCGGAGGAGGTGTCAGGCGAGTCCGAGGACCCCGAGGTAGGCGGTCCAGACGCCGTGGCCGAAGACGATGCCGATCCAGGCACCGGCCAACATCGCCGGGCCGAACGGCACGCCGCCACGCCACCTGGCGCGCCGGGTGAGGACCAGCGCGATCGCGACGGTACCTCCGACGACGAAGGCACCGAAAGCACCCACTGCGAGGGGTCCCCATCCGAGGTACGCGAGGACGAGTCCGAGGACGACCGCGAGTTTGACGTCGCCGAGTCCCATCCCGCCCGGGACGGCGAGCGCCAGCGTGAGGTACGCACCGCCCAGGACGACCGCCCCGATGCCGGCCCGGCCGAGGGCGCCGAAGTCACCGCTCAGCACGGAGGCGACGACCAGCAGGGCGGCGAGGACCACGGCGGACGGGTAGACGATCGCGTTCGGCAGGGTGTGCGTCTCGATGTCGATCAGTGCGAGGGCGACGGAGATCGCCATGAGGTACAGCAGCGCCGCGAGGAGCACCGCCTGGGCGGCCGGGACGGGGATCGTGCCGATCACCACCGGGCCGGACACCGCGACCGCCGCGACGACCACGAACAGGAGTGCGGTCGCGAGCTCGACGATCGGGTACCGGGGCGAGATCGGCTCCGCGCAGTCACGGCACCGGCCGCGGAGGAGCAACCAGGACAGCACCGGCACGTTGTCCCGACGACGGATCGCGTGTCCGCACCCGGGGCATGCGCTCGGCGGGGACACTACGGAGAGACCCGCGGGGACGCGGTGGACGACGACGTTCAGGAACGAGCCGACGAGCAGCCCGAGGACACCGGCGAGGACGACGACGACCGGCAGCAGCTCGCGCACGCCGTTCACCTGCACGCCCCCGTGCTGGTGGTCGCGCACGAGCCGTCCGGCTTGAACGCCGCCTGCACTTCGACCTGCGTGGTGACCCCGTAGGAGGTCGAGACGGGCTGCAGGAACTTCGGCGGCGCCGTGGTCAGCAGGCGCTGGTCGTAGACGTAGTTCTTCGAGAAGCCCGTGCCGCCCGTGGTCGCGACGGGCCCGCGCCAGTTCTGCGCGATCGAGCCGATGACCTTGAGCACGCCCAACTTCGACCCGATGTCGTAGTTCTGGTTCCAGAAGGTCCCGGCGTTGCTCGCGATCGCCGCACTGATCGTGAGCGAGTTGCCTCCGGAGCGGTTGAGGAGTCCGACCCCGCTCGAGTTGCAGCGCGTCGTGTCGGTGACGTAGCCGACACCACGTTGGTAGACGGTCGGGTACGAGGTGCAGCGCGCCGGGTTGTAGACCTCGACGGCGTTCTGACCCACCAGCCCGAGGATGTCGTTCGTCGCACTGACGTAGGTGACGTCGTCCGTGACCCAGATGGTGCCGGACGACGCGATGGTCATCGCACCGCTGAACGCTCCGCTGACGAACACGTCCCCCGCCGAGCAGCTGTAGGTGTCGGACGCCGAACCCGTCTGCGAGTACGAGCCGGTGGACCCGCCGTTGATCCACTCGCCCGCTGCCGGGAAGCCCTGCCCGTTGCTGAAGGGCTGGTTCGCCGTGGTCGTCGACGTCCCGTTCGAGCGCACGGTGACCGTCGTCGTGCAGTACGTGTTCGTGTACTTCGAGGGGTACGTGTTCGCGGCCCAGGAGTTGACGTCGTTGCTGGCCGTCGGCACGTCCTGGACGTACATGAGGTTCGCCGGCAGGGTCGGGATGGTCGCCCCGGCGGCACTCTGCAGGTCCGACACGGTCCCGCACAGTGCGGCGGACTTCGCGACGTCGGTCGTCTCCTTGACCTCACCGGTCGAAGCGATCACCCGGATCTGGGTCGCCTTGGACCACGGCGACCAGACGGTCATCTTGCCGTTGCCGAGGAACGACACCCTGGTGGGGCCCGTGTACAGGCACCCCGGACGCGGCACCGACGTCGGGAGGTCCGTCCGGGTCTCCTGGGACATGTTCGAGTTCAGCGCGGGGAGGCCGAGGTACGGCACCGCCGTCGCAGCACCGCCGTTGAAGACACCGCTGCACGAACCGCTGGAAGGGCGGACGGTCGTGTCGTGCTGTTCGACGGTCCCGTTGAACACGGTGGAGCACGCGGCGGTGAACACGTCGTTCGTGCGGATCGGCCCGTTCAGGACGTCGGTCCCGGCGAACTGGACGGCCTGGCACTTCGATCCGCTCTGCCACTGGTACATCGTGGTGCAGGTGCTGCCGGTGATCGCCGGGTTCGACGACTCGTAGTTGGTGAAGTACAGGTAGTTGATGAACCCGTCGCCCTTGAGGTTGGCCACCAGGGACCGCACGCTGCCGCCGGACTTGCCGGTCACCCGGACCTTGAGGACGCCCTTCGCCGAGTAGTTCGAGTTGTCGACCTCGTACCGGTACCACTGGTCCGTCGAGCCGACCACCTTCGCCCACGTCGAGAACGCGTCGTTGCCGTTCAGACCGGTGAAGCTCGAGCCGCTGTCCTTGCTGAACTGCGCATCGCCGTTGCCGTAGAGCGCGTACCCGTTGTCGTTCGAGAGCTTCGACTGGTAGTCCGCCAGCCCCGCGTACGCGGCAGCGATGGCGTTCTGGAAGTTGCGGTCGGTCGCGGACTTCACGGCGCCGGACGTCGAGACGGCGATCATCGTCGCGACCAGCACCATCATGACGGTGCCGAAGATGAGCACGTTGCCGAGGATCATCCCGCGTTCGTCACGATCCGCCCGGTCCAGCAGTGCACGGATGCGCCTCACGGGGTCCCTCCGGTGCTCGTCCCGTAGACCACGTTGAAGAGGTAGAGGGTGTTCTGGATGTGGGTGTTGCCGGACAGACCCGCCGTCGACGAGCCGAGCTCGAGGTTCACACGGACGGCCCGCACGTTGCCGAGCTGGGTGGTGGCGAGCGTGCCGTCGGCCTGCGTCGCGATCGGTCCGCCGTTGGCACCCAGGTACTCGAACAGCGGATCACCGTCGACCGTGGGCGATGCGATCGGACCGCCGACGACGGTGCTGCGGGTGGGCGTCTGGGTGGTCGCGGGGAAGGTCCAGAAGCCGTTGTTGGCGGTGCCGTCCCACTGGTCGAGGACGATCCGTTTCGCCGCGTTCAGCGAGTAGCGGATCTGCACGGGCTTGTCGGTGCTGTTGCCGTCGAGGTTGATGTAGGCGAAGAAGGTCGTCCGGGTCGGCCCGGCTTCGGTCAACGCCGCCGCGTAGCTGCCGTCCGACTTCGGCAGCAGGCTCGCAGCATGGACGTAGCGGGTCATCGAGTTCATCACGATGGAGGCCGACCGTGCGTTCTGGTCGGACGTCGTGTTCGTCGAACCGGCCCGGAGCGTGGCGGTGAAGAACCCTCCGACGGCGACGAGGATGATCATCGCCACGCTCATCGCGACGAGCAGCTCGGACAGCGAGACGCCGGACTCGTCGGAGTGCAGTCGGCGGAGGACCCGGGTCACGACGTCTGTCCTCTCGGATCGAGCGTGAGGGTGTTGTCGTAGCTGATGACCACGAGCGCGGTCTTCTGGTTGACGCTGCCGCTCGTGACGGCCTTCACGTTCGAGGCGTTCGAGGCGATCTCGTTCTTGGTCGTCGCGCCGAACGTCGTTCCGGAGTAGAGGGTCCACGTGCCGAACGGCAGGGCGATCGTCGCGGTGTCGGCCGCCGACACCGGGAACTTCATCGTCATGCCGGCGGAGCACCCCGGGTCGCCCGCTGCGGGACTCGAGGACGACACCGCGGTGACGTAGCGACCCTTGACGCCCTTCACCGTCGCGACGCCCATCATCACGGAGGCGGAGGATGCCGTCCCCGGTGAGGTCGCGACCGATAGGGGTGCCACACCGATGGCTCCCGAGGGGTTCGGGGTGGACCAGGCCGCCGGGTTCGGGCTGAGGCAGCTCGACGACGACGCCGGGCTGTTCGAGTAGGGGCCCGCGTACACCGTGTAGCCCGAGGTGAAGGGGAACACGGGCATGCTCGGCGTGGACGCCGACGTGACGACGAGGGAAGTGCTCGTGACGTCCCACGGCTTCATCGTGTCGAGACCGCCGACCGTCGAGGACAGCACCGTCACCATGTTCGTGGGGAGCGTTGCGTTGTAGTCCTTGGCGTACTGCAGCGTCAGCTGGCTCGCACGGTCGTAGACGAACGGGACCGGCGAGCTCGCGCCGGCGGAGACGGTGATCGGCGACTGCGATGACGGCTGCGCCTGGCCCGTGTCGATGCCGCCGGTGGTGTTCGCGGTGACGGTGTAGTCCCCGGGGGCGACGTTGACCGCGTAGGAACAGCCCTGCGCGTCGGTCGGCCGGACCGGCGTCGTGAGCGCCGAACCGCCGCCGCCGGACACCGGGGTGACGGTGATCCCGACGCCCGGGTTCGGGGCGCCGGACGCCGTCGCGACCGAGATGATGAGCGTGCCGTACCCGGGATCGGTCACGGCGTCGCTCGGCGCGATGGCGGAGGTCACCGAGGTGGAGCTCGTCCCGGCTCCCCGCGGGTTGGGCCAGCTCACGGTCTCGACGACGCTCTTGTACGCGAGCTTTCCGGTCGACGACCCGCACGCACCGGTCGCGCCGTCGCTCTGCACCCACGAGACCGACCGGTCGATCTTGTACTCGACGTTGCCGACCGTCTTCGTGTTGTCGGCCCCCGCCTTGCTGACCACGTCGAAGATCCCCCCGGTCGACGCCGCAGCCGTCTGCCGGAGGGTGTCGATGTCCTGTGACGCCAGTGCGACCGCGGTCTCTCGACCGCGCGTCGTCTGGGTGAGCTGCAGGGTGTTGGCGATGCCGTAGGCGATGCCCACCGACATCACCGCGAACACCATCATCGCGACCATGACCTCGATGATCGAGAAGCCGGCCTCGGCGTCGCGCTCGTCGCGCGGGCTGAGGACGTTCAGCAGTCGTTGGATCATGGTCACCTCCTCGTCGGTGTTCGGGTGAGCGAAAGGGCGGTCCGTCCTTCGACGGACCGCCCTTCAGTCGGTCGATCAGTTGCAGGTGCCCGCGACGGCTGCAGTCGTGTCCGTGATCTTGAAGTCCGTCTGCGTCGCGCCCCGAGCCGAGATGCAGAACGACGAGCCGGTCGCGGCGGGAGCGTACGTGAAGGTCGTGTCGGTGCTCTTCGTCCAGCCGTAGGGAGTCATCGTCGCGGACGTGTTGAACTCGGTGGCGGTCGGCAGCTTGCCGTTCTTGTCCGTCTGGAACGCGATCACCGCGGTCTTCGCGTTGGCGAGGTCCGACTTGACCGAGGCGTCCTTCGCGTTGTTCTGCACGTTGAGGTACACCGGGATGGCGATCGCGGCGAGGATGCCGATGATGATCACGACGACGAGGAGCTCGATGAGCGTGAAGCCCTTCTCGTCCTCGGCGAGGAGTCCCTTGCGGCGAGCGTCGAGCTTGCCCATGAGCGCGAAGTACATGGTGGTTCCATTCTTTCGGGAATGCGATCGGAAGATTGTTCGGGGCTTGCTCGGCCGCCGCTGACAAGAGTATTCAGGGCCAATTCCGGGCATAATCCCGAGAACGGGGGGCAAGGGGGCAAGGAAATACCCCCACTCCCGGGGGCAGCGGGGGCATTCCCGCCCCCGCACGAGGGGTAGCGGAAACTGGTTACTACTTGACCAGGGACGTGATCTCGAAGATCGGCAGGTAGAGCGCGATGATCATCCCGCCGACCACGACACCGAGGAACGCGATGAGCAACGGCTCGATCAGCGCAGTCAGGGACTCGGTCGTCGCCTCGACCTCGGCGTCGTAGAAGATCGCGATCTTCTCGAGCATGACCTCGAGGGATCCGGCGTCCTCGCCGACGGCCATCATCTGCGAGACCATGCTCGGGAACACTTTTTCCTTCGCGAGTGGAGCAGAAATCGACTCACCTTTTCGAACGCTTTCACCGACGCGCTCGAGGGCTTTCTGCACGACGAAGTTGTTCGACACTTCGCCGACGATCTGCAATGCCTGAAGAATGGGCACGCCGGCACCGATCATGTTCGAGAAATTGCGCGCGAACCGGGCGATGACGATCTTCTTCGTGAGCGGACCGAAGACGGGTAGCCGCATCATCAACGGGTCGCGGAACGCCCGGAAGCGATCGGTGTTCTTGTTCGCGCGGTACCAGAGCCACCCCACCACGACGGCGACGGCGAGCACCGGTCCGAGCCAGCGCATCGCATGGGACATCGACACGAGGATCTGCGTCGGCACGGGCAGCTTCCCACCGAGGCTCGAGAACATGTCCTGGAAGATCGGCACGATGAAGATGAGCATGATGACGACCGCGAGCAGCGACATCACGAGCACGACCACGGGGTAGGTCATCGCCGACTTGATGGTGGACCGGAGCTTGTGCTCCTTCTCGAAGTTCGTGGCGATGGAGTCCATCGCCTGGTCGAGGAAGCCACCGGTCTCGCCGGCCCGGATCATGTTGATCATGATCGGCGGGAAGTCGACCGGGTACTTCGCCACGGCCTCCGAGAACGAGACACCGCGCTCGACGTCGTCACGGACCTTGCCGAGGATGACCTTCAGCTTCTTGTTCTCGGTCTGGTCGGCCAGGATCGACAGCGCCCGGAGCAGCGAGAGGCCCGAGGTCAGCATGGTCGACGCCTGCCGCGACATGATCGCCAGGTCCTTGAGCCCCACGCCCTTCTCGAACCCGGGGATCTTGATCTCGGTCTGCAACCCGGTGCCGGGCTTCGCCTCGGTGATGGCGATCGGCGAGACCCCCATGCCCCGCAGGCGCTGGACGACCGCTCCTTCGGAGGACGCGTCGAGCCGCCCCTTCACGAGCTTGCCGGCGCCGTCGCGCCCCCGGTAGTCGTAGGCGAGCGACATCAGTGGCCTCCTGAGTACTTGTCGCCGAAGTCGATCTCGGATGCGGCGATCGCGGCGGCGGAGGAGTCGGACGGGGACTCGACGCGCTGCACGAGGCGGTCGAAGCCCTCGTGGTCGTGGACCTTCTCCATCGCGGCGGCACGCGTGACGGTGCCGACGTTGACGAGTTCGGCGAGGTCCTGGTCCATCGTGTGCATGCCCATGTCGCGTCCGGCCTGCATGGCGGAGGTGATCTGGTAGGTCTTGCCCTCGCGCACGAGGTTCCCGATGGCCGGGGTGGTCTTCATGATCTCGGTGGCGACGACCCGGCCGGCGCCGTTGGCCTTCGGCACGAGGGTCTGGCAGACGACGCCTTCGAGCGTCGAGGCGAGCTGGGTCCGGATCTGTCCCTGCTGGTGCGGCGGGAAGACGTCGATGACACGGTCGATCGTGCCCGGTGCGCTCTGGGTGTGCAGGGTGGCGAAGACGAGGTGTCCGGTCTCGGCGGCGGTGAGGGCGACGGAGATCGTCTCGAGGTCGCGGAGCTCGCCGATGAGGATGACGTCGGGGTCCTGCCGCAGCACGTGCTTCAGGGCGGCGGCGAACGAGTGGGTGTCCGCGCCGACCTCGCGCTGGTTGATGATCGCCTTCTTGTGGTCGTGCATGAACTCGATCGGGTCCTCGACCGTGACGATGTGGTCGGCACGGGTCTCGTTGACGAGGTCGATGAGCGCGGCGAGGGTGGTCGACTTGCCGGATCCGGTCGGCCCGGTGACGAGCACGAGTCCGCGCGGCAGCTTGGCGAACTCCCCCACGTGCTCGGGGATCCCGAGCTGCTTGAGGGTCTTGATCTTGGTGGGGATGATGCGGAACGCCGCGCCCCAGTTGCCGCGCTGCTGGTAGTAGTTCACGCGGAAGCGGTACTCGGGGGACAGCGAGTAGGCGAAGTCGAGTTCCTGCTCGTGGTCGAACTGTCCGGCCTGCTCGACCGAGAGCAGGGTCTTGAGGGCGGCGATCACCTTGTTCCGGGCCCAGGGGCCGCCCGGGACGGCGGGACGCAGGGAGCCGTCGACGCGCACGGTGGGTGCGGCGTCGGCGGTGAGGTGCAGG
The DNA here is from genome assembly GCF_044759965.1 of Curtobacterium sp. NPDC098951. NCBI lineage: Bacteria > Bacillati > Actinomycetota > Actinomycetes > Micrococcales > Microbacteriaceae > Curtobacterium > Curtobacterium sp. NPDC098951. The sequence goes on along the minus strand of NZ_JBIWAG010000003.1, from coordinate 407,988 downwards.
TCCGACGCGCCCTGGTAGACGACCTGGGCGAGCGCGGTGATGAGGTCGGGGTCCGCCACCTCGCGCGCGTGGCGGGTGAAGTTGATCTCGTCGTGCCCGGCGGGCGCCGGCACGCGGGTGGCCGTGGTGGCGACGGTCGGGAGGATCGTGGTCGGTTCGGCGGGTACGACCGGCAGGTGCTGCGTCGCCGCGTCGGCGTACCCGTAGGACGCGGTCGACGGCGGGACGGCTGCGGACGGCGTCGCGGGCCGGGTGTGCGGCTGCGCGACCGGCACGGCGACGGGGTCGCCGGACGGCGCCGGCCAGGACCCGCTCGCGAGGGACGGCTGCGGTCCGGACGCGGTGCCCGGCGCGGTCGCGGACGGCGCCGGCCACGCGGTGTCACCCGACAGGTCGTAGACCGGCGCGGCCGAGGCGGGGGCGGGCTGCGCCTCCACGGCCGGCGACGTCGGCTGCTGGGCCGCTGCGGCCGCGAGCCGTGCGGCCCGGCGCCCGCCGACCTCGGTGCCGGGGCGTCCCGGGTGCCATCCGGCGACCGGCTCGTCGCCGGGCACGGAGATGTCGTAGACGGAATCGGTCATCGTCCCACTCCCACGCCTACGCGACCACGCGCAGGATCTCGTCGATGCTCGTCATGCCGAGCTTGACCTTCTCCCACCCGTCCTGGCGGAGGGTGAGCATGCCCTGCTGCTGGGCGACGCGGCCGATCTCGGCACTCGAGGCGCGCGACACCGCGAGGCGCTCGATCTCCTCGGTCACCGTCATGACCTCGTGCAGGGCGATGCGGCCGCGGTACCCGGTGTTCGAGCAGACGGCGCAGCCGACCGGGCCGAAGAACTCCGGCACGGCGGAGTCCTGGTCCGCGACGAAACCGAGCGCCACGAGTTGTGCCGTCGTGTACTGCGCGGGCGCCTTGCAGCGGTCGCAGAGCCGGCGCGCCAGACGCTGGGCGACCACGGAGTCGAGGGCGGACCCGACGAGGAACGGCTCGATGTCCATCTCGGTGAGCCGTGTCACCGCGGACGGGGCGTCGTTGGTGTGCAGCGTGGACAGCACGAGGTGGCCGGTGAGCGAGGCCTCGATCGCGATCTGCGCGGTCTCGTGGTCGCGGATCTCACCGAGGAGCACGACGTCGGGGTCCGACCGGAGGATCGACCGCAGGGCCGACGCGAACGTCAGGCCCGCCTTCGGGTTGACCTGCACCTGGTTGATGCCGGCCATCCGGTACTCGACCGGGTCCTCGACGGTGATGACGTTGATCTCGGGACGGGCGACGGCGTTCAGGGTCGTGTAGAGCGTCGTCGACTTGCCGGACCCGGTCGGCCCGGTGACGAGGATCATCCCGTAGGGCTTCGAGTAGGACCGCTGGTACGCCTGGAAGTTCTGCTCGAGCAGGTTGAGGTCCTTGAGGGACATCGACGTGTTCGTGTTGTCGAGGATCCGCATGACGACCTTCTCGCCCCAGACGGTGGGGAGGGTCGCGACGCGGAGGTCGATCTGCCGGCCGCCGTGCCGCACCGACATGCGGCCGTCCTGCGGCTTCCGACGCTCGGCGATGTCGATGTCGCTCATGATCTTGAGCCGGCTGATGACGCCGTTCTGGATGTTCTTCGGCGCCGGCGCCATCTCGTGGAGCACACCGTCGATGCGGTACCGGACGCGGACCTCGTGCTCGCCGGGCTCGATGTGGATGTCGGACGCGTGGTCCTGGATGGCCTGGGAGACGAGGAGGTTCACGAACCGGACGATCGGGACGTCGTCGAGGGCGCCGTCGGTCAGGTCGACCTGCTGCTGCGTCTGCGCCGACGCCTCTTCCTCGAGCGAGGAGGTCAGGTCGTTGAGCTCGTCGTCGGCACGCAGGTAGCGGTCGAGCGCGGCGGCGAGATCGCGTTCGTCGACCTGCAGCGGCTTCACGGGGCGACCGGAGGCGGTGCGGGCGTCGTCGATCGCGAGGACGTTCGTCGGGTTCACCATCGCGAGCACGAGGACCTCGCCCTCGAACCCGACGCCGAGCACCCCGTGCCGACGGCAGAGCGCCGCGGGGAGCATCGACACCGCGGTGCCGTCCACCGGGTAGTCCGTCAGCGGGACGGTCTTGGAGTTGTTCGACGCGGCACGGGCGGTGATGTACTGCGCCTCGCTGACGAGGCCCTGGTCGACGAGCGAGCGGATCGACCGGTCGTCGATCTCCTCGTCGCCGGTCATCGAGTCGAGGTGCTCGATCGGGAGGGCTCCGTTGAGGATGAGGATCTCGGACAGCGTGGCCATGAGCTGCGGAGCCTCCTTCGGGTCGCGCGGGGGTCGTGGGGACGAGCGCCGGTGGGGTTCGGCGCCCGACCACGCTACGTCGGCACGGATCGGCCGCCGCAGTCCCACAACGAGGGGGCGAGGGGGTTTCCCGTGGCCCCAGTGCAGGGGTACCCGCGGGTATCGAGATGCCTGCACCGCATCGGACGGTCGGCGCGGGTGACCCCCGTCAGAGGGACGTCGACGCGGTGACGTGCACGGGTCCGGCGACGAAGCCGAGCCGCTCGTAGATCCGGCCCGCGCCGCTCGGGTTCTCGGCGTCGACGTGCAGGACCGCGGCGTCGAGTCCGTCGCCCTGCATGCCCCGCAGCGCGGCGTCGAGGACGATCGGCGCCAGCCCCGTGCCCCGGGCGCCGCGGACGACGCCGACCCAGTGCACGTAGCCGTACGACCGGCCGCGCGCTGCGAACCCGTCCGGGTCCACCTCGACGAGGGCGAACGCCACGATCGTGCCGACGGGGTCGACGACGACCCGGCCGAGGTCGAGCCGGGCGATCGGTGCCGTGAGGAACCCGTGCCAGTCGGACGCGACCATCGGCTGCGATCCCCAGTGGTCGCGGAAGGCGTCGTTCTTCGCGTGCCGGAGCGGCTCGATGTCGTCGGGCGTGATCGGGCGGAGCCGGTACCCGACGGGCATCGGCGGGAGCTCCACGTCGCCGCGCTCGTCGAACACGACCTGCATGTCGACCCAGTGCCGGACCGGCTCGAGCCCTGCGCGGGCCGCCAGCCGGAGGGCGCCGGACCCCTGCGGCGCGCCGATCGAGATCGTCGCCGGCAGGTCGACCTCGAGCGCGGCGAGTCGCTGTCTGGCGCGTCCGACGAGCCACGCGAGCACCCGTCGGCCGATCCCCCGGTCGCGGAGCACCGGATGGACCGTACCCTCGAGCACCACCCGAGCAGCGGTGACCCGGGAGGGGACGTCGATGACGATGCCGTAGGCCTGCACATGCCCACCAGGATCGATGCCGACGAGCGTGTCGCGCTCGAGGTCGAGCCCTTCCGTGGAGAACGTCCGCTCGAGGCTCGCTGTGGAGGGACGAGCGTGGGGGTCGTCGACCGCCGCGGCCGCCACCGCGAGACCGTGCACCGCGGGCAGGTCGTCACGGGTCGCCGCTCGGAAGGTCAGCCCGGCGATCGGGACCGGGAGCTCGAGGTGGGCCGGGGCGGTGATCCGTTCGCGCAGCGTTGCCATCCGCCCAGCCTGCCAGGAGTCGCGGAACCGACGGCGGAAAGTCCTCGACGTGCGGCCCCGTGCGGGACAAGATGAGTCATGGACATCACGAGTGTGACCGTGGGGCTGCCCGTCACCGACATCGAGGCGTCCTGCCTCTGGTACGGCGCCGTGTTCGAACGCGCCGAACCGGACCTCGAGCCCGACGAGGGCATCGCCGAGTACGAGGTCGGCGGCATCTGGATCCAGCTCTACGAGGACCCCGACGCCGAGGAGAACCCGGTCAGCGTCCGCTTCGGCGTCGACGACGTCGCCGCACAGCACGCGCGCATCGGCGCGCTCGGCATCGACATCGGCCCGGTGGAGTGCGTCGACGGTGCCGTGGACTGGTTCGACGTCCGCGACCCCGACGGCAACGTCCTCAGCCTGTTCTCCCTCGTCGACGAGACCGGCCGCGGTTCCGGTCGCGACAACGGGGCGGACCGCGCGGTCTGAACCGTCACGCCACCACCTGACAGACGGGAGGCGCGGTGCCGGCCCGCACCGCGCCTCCCGTCCGACGACGGGTCACGACGGACCGCCACCGACGGGAACGGCCCCCGCATCCGAGGATGCGGGGGCCGTTCCGGTGGAGCTCAGGCTCAGTTGTAGGTGCCCGGCGTGAAGTCGTCCGACGAGAAGCTGTCGAAGTCGACGAAGCTCAGGTCGGCGTCCGAGAACGACGAGTCGTCCGCGAAGATGCGGTTGGGGTACCGCTCCGCCTTCGCTTCTTCCGTCGCGTTCACGTCCACGTCACGGTACCGGCTGAGGCCCGTCCCGGCGGGGATGAGCTTACCGATGATGACGTTCTCCTTGAGGCCGACGAGGTGGTCCTGCTTGCCCTCCATGGCCGCCTGCGTGAGGACGCGGGTGGTCTCCTGGAAGGACGCGGCGGACAGCCACGACTCGGTCGCGAGGGACGCCTTCGTGATGCCCATGACCTCCTGGCGAGCGGAAGCGGTCTTGCGACCCTCCTGCAGCGCCGCACGGTTGAGCTCGTTGTACCGCGAACGGTCCACGAGCTCGCCCGGGAGCAGGTCGGTGTCGCCGTGGTCGACGACGGTGACCTTGCGGAGCATCTGGCGCACGATGACCTCGATGTGCTTGTCGTGGATCGGCACGCCCTGCGAGCCGTACACGTCCTGCACACCGTTGACGAGGTGCTTCTGGACCTCACGCACACCCTTGACGCGAAGGACTTCCTTCGGGTCGACGGTGCCGGCGATGAACTGCTCGCCGAGCTCGACGCGCTGCCCGTCCTCGATGAGGAGCGTCGCACGCTTCAGCACCGGGTAGATGAACGGCTCGTCGCCGTTGTCCGGCGTGAGGATGATGCGACGACCCTTGTCGGTGTCCTCGATCGTGGCGCGGCCGGGGGCCTCGGCGATCGGGGACGCGCCCTTGGGGGTACGCGCCTCGAAGAGCTCCGTGACACGCGGCAGACCCTGGGTGATGTCGTCGGCGGACGCCGAACCACCCGTGTGGAAGGTACGCATCGTCAGCTGGGTACCGGGCTCACCGATGGACTGGGCGGCGATGATGCCGACCGCCTCGCCGATGTCGACGAGGTTGCCCGTGGCGAGCGAACGGCCGTAGCACTTCGCGCAGACACCGACGCTCGACTCGCAGGTCAGGACCGAGCGCACCTTGATGCTCTCGACACCGGCTGCCAGCAGCTTCTCGAGGAGCACGTCACCGACGTCCTCCCGAGCCTCGGCGACGACCGTGCCCTCGGCGTCCACGGCCTCGGTGGCCAGGGTGCGCGAGTACACGGTGTTCTCGACGCGCGGGTCGCGGACCAGCTTGCCGTCGGCGCCCACGGTCGCGATCGGGAGCTCGAGGCCCCGCGTCGTGCCGCAGTCGTCCTCGCGGATGATGACGTCCTGCGAGACGTCCACGAGACGACGGGTGAGGTACCCGGAGTCCGCGGTCCGGAGCGCGGTGTCGGCAAGACCCTTGCGAGCACCGTGCGTGGCGATGAAGTACTCCGCCACGGTCAGGCCCTCGCGGTACGAGTTGATGATCGGGCGGGCGATGATCTCGCCCTTCGGGTTGTTCACCAGACCACGCATACCGGCGATGTTGCGGACCTGGAGCCAGTTACCACGAGCACCGGACGACACCATGCGGTTGATGGTGTTGTCGACCGGGAAGTTGTCGCGCATCTCCTGCGCGATCTCGTTCGTGGCCTCGGTCCAGATCTTGATCAGGTCGGCGCGACGCTCGGAGTCGGTGATCAGACCCTTGTCGAACTCGCCCTGCACCTTGGCGGCCTGGACCTCGTAGCCCGCGATGATCTCCTTCTTGCGAGGAGGCGTCACGACGTCCGAGAGCGCCACGGTCACACCGGAGCGCGTGCCCCAGTAGAAGCCCGCGTCCTTGATCCGGTCGAGCGCTGCGGCCGTCTCGGTCTTGGAGTAGCGCTCGGCGAGGTCGTTGACGATCGCGGAGAGCACGCCCTTGTCGGTGACCTTCTGGACGAACGGGTAGTTCGCCGGGAGGGTCTCGTTGAAGAGCGCACGGCCCAGGGTCGTCTCGAGCAGCACGGTGTCGCCCTGCTCGTAGCCCTCGGGTGCTTCACCCTCGGCGAAGTGGACGTCCGCCATGCGGATCTTCACCAGCGCGTTGAGGTGCAGCGTGCCCTGGTCCTTCGCGAGGATCGCCTCGGCGACGGACGAGAACGCACGGCCCTCACCCACGGCGCCCTCGCGGACGGTCGTGAGGTGGTGCAGACCGATGATCATGTCCTGTGCGGGCAGGGTCACCGGGCGGCCGTCGGACGGCTTGAGGATGTTGTTCGAGGCGAGCATCAGGATGCGGGCCTCGGCCTGGGCCTCGACCGACAGCGGCAGGTGCACGGCCATCTGGTCACCGTCGAAGTCCGCGTTGAACGCAGCACACACGAGCGGGTGGAGCTGGATGGCCTTGCCCTCGACGAGCTGCGGCTCGAACGCCTGGATGCCCAGACGGTGCAGCGTCGGCGCACGGTTCAGCAGCACGGGGCGCTCGCGGATGATCTCCTCGAGCACGTCCCACACCTGCGGACGCGAACGCTCGACCATGCGCTTGGCCGACTTGATGTTCTGCGCGTGCGACAGGTCGATCAGGCGCTTGATCACGAACGGCTTGAAGAGCTCGAGCGCCATCTGCTTGGGCAGACCGCACTGGTGCAGCTTCAGCTGCGGGCCGACGATGATGACCGAACGGCCCGAGTAGTCGACGCGCTTGCCGAGCAGGTTCTGGCGGAAACGACCCTGCTTGCCCTTGAGCATGTCGCTCAGGGACTTCAGGGCGCGGTTGCCGGTACCCGTGACCGGACGACCACGACGACCGTTGTCGAACAGCGCGTCGACCGCTTCCTGCAGCATGCGCTTCTCGTTGTTCACGATGATCTCGGGGGCACCGAGGTCGAGCAGGCGGCGGAGACGGTTGTTGCGGTTGATCACACGACGGTAGAGGTCGTTGAGGTCACTCGTGGCGAAGCGGCCACCGTCGAGCTGCACCATCGGGCGCAGCTCCGGCGGGATGACCGGCACGACGTCGAGCACCATCGCGGCCGGCGAGTTGCCGGTGGCGAGGAAGGAGCTGACGACGCGCAGACGCTTGATCGCGCGGATCTTCTTCTGGCCCTTGCCCTCGGCGATCTGCAGGCGCAGCGCCTCGGCCTCGGCGGCCAGGTCGAACGCCTCGAGCCGCAGCTTGATCGCCTCGGCGCCCATGTAGGCGTCGAAGTAGATCCCGAAGCGGTCCTGGAGCTCGTGGAAGACGGCGTCCTCGGGCTTGAGGTCGCCCACCTTGAGGTTGCGGAAGTCCTCCCACACGCGCTCGAGGCGGATGATGTCCTCGTCGAACGACTTGCGGACCTGGGACATCTCCTTCTCGGCGGTGTCCTTGGTGCGGCGCTTGACGTCGGCCTTGGCGCCCTCTTCCTCGAGCGCTGCGAGGTCGTCCTCGAGCTTCTTGAGGCGGTCGGCGATGATCGAGTCGCGCTGCCCCTCGAGGTTCTTGATCTCGAGGCGCATCTCGTTCTCGAGACCCGGCATGTCCGCGTGGCGGCCCTCTTCATCGATGTCGATGATCATGTACGCCGCGAAGTAGATGACCTTCTCGAGGTCCTTCGGCGCCATGTCGAGGAGGTACCCGAGGCGCGACGGGACGCCCTTGAAGTACCAGATGTGCGTGACGGGCGCGGCGAGCTCGATGTGGCCCATGCGCTCACGGCGGACCGAGGACTTGGTGACCTCGACGCCGCAGCGCTCGCAGACGATGCCCTTGAACCGGACACGCTTGTACTTGCCGCAGGCGCACTCCCAGTCGCGGGACGGACCGAAGATCTGCTCGCCGAACAGACCGTCCTTCTCGGGCTTGAGGGTGCGGTAGTTGATGGTCTCCGGCTTCTTGACCTCGCCGTACGACCACTGGCGGATGTCCTCGGCCGTGGCGAGACCGATCCGCAGTGCGTCAAATGAAGTTGCTTCGAGCAATGTTCTTCTCTCTAGCTGGATTCGTTACGAGTACGGGCGGGATCAGATGTCGTCGACGGACGACGACTCGAACCGCGAGGAGATGTTGATGCCGAGCTCTTCAGCGGCACGGAAGACCTCGTCGTCCGTGTCGCGGAGGCTGACCGCCTGGCCGTCGGCCGAGAGGACCTCGACGTTCAGGCAGAGCGACTGCATCTCCTTCATGAGGACCTTGAACGACTCCGGGATGCCGGGCTCCTGGATGTTCTCGCCCTTGACGATCGCCTCGTAGACCTTCACGCGGCCGAGGATGTCGTCGGACTTGATCGTCAGGAGCTCCTGGAGGGCGTAGGCGGCGCCGTACGCCTCGAGCGCCCACACCTCCATCTCGCCGAAGCGCTGTCCACCGAACTGCGCCTTACCACCCAGCGGCTGCTGCGTGATCATCGAGTACGGACCGGTCGAACGGGCGTGGATCTTGTCGTCGACCAGGTGGTGCAGCTTGAGGATGTACATGTAGCCGACCGAGACGGGCTCCGGGAACGGCTCGCCGGAGCGGCCGTCGAAGAGCTGCGCCTTGCCGGACGAACCGATCAGGCGCTCGCCGTCGCGGTTCGGGAGGGTCGAGTCGAGGAGGCCCTCGATCTCGCGCTCGTACGCACCGTCGAACACCGGGGTGGCGACCTTCGTGCCGGGCTCGGCGCTGCGGGCGGCCTCGGGGAGGGCGGACGCCCACTCCTGGATGCCCTCGACGTTCCAGCCCTGCTTCGCGAGCCACCCGAGGTGGATCTCGAGGACCTGGCCGAAGTTCATGCGGCCGGGGACGCCGAGCGGGTTGAGCACGATGTCGACGGGGGTGCCGTCGGCGAGGAACGGCATGTCCTCGACCGGCAGGATCGTCGAGATGACGCCCTTGTTGCCGTGACGACCGGCGAGCTTGTCACCCGCGGTGATCTTGCGCTTCTGGGCGATGTAGACGACCACGCGCTGGTTGACACCGGAGCCGAGCTCGTCGTCACCGTCCTGCGCGTCGAACACCTTGACGCCGATGATCGTGCCCTCTTCACCGTGGGGCACCTTCAGCGAGGTGTCGCGGACTTCGCGCGACTTCTCGTTGAAGATGGCGCGGAGGAGGCGCTCTTCGGCGCTCAGCTCGGTCTCGCCCTTCGGCGTGACCTTGCCGACGAGGATGTCGCCGGGGCGGACCTCGGCACCGATGCGGATGATGCCGCGCTCGTCGAGGTCGGCCAGGAGGTCCGGGCTGACGTTCGGGAGGTCGCGGGTGATCTCTTCCTTGCCGAGCTTCGTGTCGCGGGCGTCGACCTCGTACTCCTCGATGTGGATCGAGGAGAGCGTGTCGTCCTTCACGAGGTTCTGCGACAGGATCATCGCGTCCTCGTAGTTGTAGCCCTCCCACGGCATGAACGCGACGAGGAGGTTCTTGCCGAGCGCGAGCTCGCCGTTCTCCGTCGCGGGGCCGTCGGCGATGACCTCGCCCTGCTCCACGCGCTCGCCGGCCGAGACGACCACACGGTGGTTGTAGCTCGTGCCCTGGTTCGAGCGGTCGAACTTGCGCAGGTAGTAGGTCTGCGTGCCGCCCTCGTCGAGCTGCAGGGTCACGGCGTCGGCCGAGACCTCGGAGACGACACCGGCCTTGTCGGCGGTGACGACGTCACCGGCGTCGATGGCGGTGTAGCCCTCCATGCCGGTGCCGACGAGCGGCGACTCGGAACGGAGGAGCGGCACGGCCTGGCGCTGCATGTTCGCACCCATGAGGGCGCGGTTCGCGTCGTCGTGCTCGAGGAACGGGATGAGCGAGGTCGCGACCGACACCATCTGGCGCGGCGAGACGTCCATGTAGTCGACCTCGTCCTTGCCGACGAGCTCGACCTCGCCGCCCTTCTTCCGGACGAGCACCTTGTCGTCCTGGAAGTGGAAGGAGTCGGTGAGCGGCGCGTTCGCCTGGGCGACGACGAAGTCGTCCTCTTCCGAGGCCGTGAGGTAGTCGATGGTCGTGGTGACCTGACCGTTCACGACGCGGCGGTACGGCGTCTCGATGAAGCCGAACGAGTTGATCCGACCGAAGGACGCGAGCGAGCCGATCAGGCCGATGTTCGGGCCTTCCGGGGTCTCGATCGGGCACATGCGGCCGTAGTGCGACGGGTGGACGTCACGGACCTCGACGCCGGCGCGCTCACGGGACAGACCACCCGGGCCGAGGGCCGAGAGACGACGCTTGTGCGTCAGGCCCGCGAGCGGGTTGTTCTGGTCCATGAACTGCGACAGCTGCGACGTCCCGAAGAACTCCTTGATCGCGGCGACGACGGGGCGCACGTTGATCAGGGTCTGCGGCGTGATCGCCTCGATGTCCTGCGTGGTCATGCGCTCGCGGACGACGCGCTCCATGCGGGACAGACCGGTGCGGACCTGGTTCTGGATGAGCTCGCCGACGGCGCGGATGCGACGGTTGCCGAAGTGGTCGATGTCGTCCACGTCGAGGCGCAGCTGCACCGGCTCGCCGTCGCGGACGCCGTCGAGGTTCGTCTTCTCGGCGTGCAGCGAGACGAGGTACTTGATCGTGCGGACGATGTCCTGCACGGTCAGGACCGAGTCGCTGAGCGGCGCGTCGATGCCGAGCTTGCGGTTGACCTTGTAGCGGCCGACCTTGGCGAGGTCGTAGCGCTTCGGGTTGAAGTAGAAGTTGTCGAGGAGCGCGCGCGCGGCCTCGGCGGCGACCTGCTCGCCCGGACGCAGCTTGCGGTAGATGTCCTTGAGCGCCTCTTCCTTGGTGAGGATGGCGTCCTTCTCGAGGGTCGACTCGATCGACGCGAAGCCCTTGAACTCGTCGAGGATCTCCTCGCTCGTCATGCCGAGCGCCTTGAGGAAGACCGTGACCGACTGCTTGCGCTTGCGGTCGATGCGCACGCCCACCTGGTCGCGCTTGTCGATCTCGAACTCCAGCCACGCACCACGCGACGGGATCACGCGAGCGGAGTAGATGTCCTTGTCGGACGTCTTCTCCTGCTGGCGCTCGAAGTACACGCCCGGCGAGCGGACGAGCTGCGAGACGACGACGCGCTCGGTGCCGTTGATGATGAACGTGCCGCGCTCGGTCATGAGCGGGAAGTCGCCCATGAAGACCGTCTGCGTCTTGATCTCACCGGTCATGTGGTTCATGAACTCGGCGTTGACGTAGAGCGGGGCGGCGTAGGTCTTGCCACGCTCCTTGCACTCGTCGATGGAGTACTTCGGGTCCTCGAGCTCGGGCGACGTGAAGCCGAGCTGCATCGTCTCGCCGAGGTCCTCGATCGGGGAGATCTCCTCGAAGATCTCCTCGAGGCCGGAGTGCAGCGCGAGGTCGGTGCGACCCTGCTCCTGACCTTCGGCCAGGCGGGCCTTCCAGACGTCGTTGCCGACGAGCCAGTCGAAGCTCTCCGTCTGGAGTGCGAGCAGATCAGGAACCGTGAGGGTGTCCGTGATCTTGGCGAACGAGAGTCGCGAGTGGTTGCGACCGTTCTTGGGGTTGGTGGATGCGTTGGGCGCAGCAGCCAAGGGTTTGACCTCCGGTAGGCCCCGTCGGGCCGGTACTGACGAGCAGCACGTAGGTGAGTGGATTGACGCTTCGGCGCACCCCTCGAAGACACGCGATCACGCGACGGCCGGTGAGCTGTGCACGTGTGCGATGATCTGGGTGGACGGGACCCGCCGACATATACGGGACCGGCACCACCAGGGCACGTTCTGGAAGAACGCTGCGTCGACCGCAATATGACGACACGGATGCCAGGGAGCGCGAACTGCCATCATAGGTCGGCCTCGTCGCGGATGTCCAGTCCTGGCTTGACCGAATTCGGCAGTGCCGTGTATAAGCCGGTGGACGACCTCGGCATTCCCGCCCGAGCGCCCGTCAGCGGAGCGCGCGGAAGGCTCGCTCGGGCTGCCGGGTCCGCACGAACGTCACGCGTCCACGGTCGTCGGTGAACTCGATCCCGAGGCCCGGCGTGAGGATGAGCGCGCGGACGCCGCGGCCGATCCGGAGGCCGATGCCGCCGTACGTCGACGCGTCCGCCTCGACGAGTCGCACGTCGACGATCCGGTCGCGCGGGATCCGACGGGCCGGGAGCGGCCGGAAGCGCAGGACGACGTGGGTGTCCGTGACGTCGTAGCCCGAGCGTGCGACCAGCAGGAGGAAGCCGGCCGCGATCCCGACGAGCGCCGGCACCAGGAGCGACGCCTCCGGCGCGTCCCCCGGCCAGCCGAGCACCGCCGCGGTCAGCCCGAGTCCGCCGACCAGCAGGACCGCCCCCACCGCACGCATCCAGGTCGGCGCGTACTCGCGCTCGGCGTGGGCGGACGGTCGCAGGGCGCGGGTCGTCGGCGTGGGTCGGTGGGTCGTGGTCAGCCGGGACGTGGGGACGCTCACGGTGTCGGTCATGGGGTCGGCTCCTCGCGGGATCGGGTCCGTGCGTGCCCATGGACTCCATGACGCACGCTGTGTGATCGGTGGTCGCGCGACGGCGGGCAGGCCACGGGCGGCGCGCAGGAGAGCGGGGAGCCCGGCGCACGCCGACGGCGCGCACACCACGGGCAGTGGGGTTGCCCGACGGTCACGCCGCGGTCACGAGCGGGGTGCGGAACCGTGGGGTGTGGGGCACTGCACGGTTCGACGCACCGAGGTGACGACCCGGTGAACGGTAGGCGACGACCCTTGGCGTCCGCTGGTCGTCCATGTGCACGCATCCACTCGCAGGCCTCGGGAGGCGCCGGGGCGGGCTGCGGACGAGCCGGGAACGCGGAGCCGGGTCAGCGCAGGACGCGGGCCACGGCCTCCGCGCGGGTGCGGACGCCGAGCTTCGTGAAGACCTGGTTCACGTAGGACTTCACGGTCGGCACGGTGAGGAACAGCTCGGCGGCGATCTGCGGGTTCGACCGGCCCTCGGCGATGCGCTCGAGGACGTCGGCCTCGCGCGGGGTGAGCGCCGGGAACCGGTCACGGAGCCCGGCGTCCGGCGACGACGCCGGCCCCGGACCCGGCGAGGCCGCGAGCGAGCCGCCGCCCGCGAGCTGCGCCACGAGCCGCGCACCCACGGCTGCGTCGAAGGTCGACTGCCCCGAGGCCACCGCGCGGATCGCGGTCGCGATCTCCGCGCGGCCGGCGTCCTTCGTCAGGTACCCGCGCGCACCGGCATGCAGCGCGGTCAGGATCGAGGCGTCGTCGGCGAAGGTCGTGAGGACCAGCACCGCGACCCCCGGGTGCTCCGCGGTGATGCGCGCCGTCGCGGCGGGACCGTCGACGCCGGGCATCCGCAGGTCCATGAGCACGACGTCCGGCGCGTGCCGCGCCACCTGGTCGAGCGCCTCGGCCCCGTCGGACGCCTGGCCGACCACCTCGAGGTCGTCCACGAGCGAGAGCACCGTCACCAGGCCGTCGCGCACGATGGCCTGGTCGTCGACGACGAGCACGCGGATGGTCACGACCGGTCCCCCTCGACCGCGAGCCGGTCGACGGGCAGGTGCATCGCCACGACGAACTCGTCGTCCGACCGGTCCGCCTCGACCGCGGCACCGCTGCCGAGCTCGGCGAAGCGCTCCCGCATCCCGAGCAGCCCGTGCCCGCCGCCGGACAGCGGGTTCGCGACCACGACGTCCACGGCGTCGCCGTCCCGGATGACGGACAGGGACACGGGACGGCCGGGTGCGTGCCTGCGCGCGTTGCTGAGCGCCTCCCGGACCACCTGGACCACGGCGGCGCGGTGCGCCGCGTCGAGGGCCGTGAGCGCCGTGTCCCCCTGCGTCACGATCTCGCCGCCGAACGAGCGGTGAGCCGCGACGAGCGCGTCCAGGTCGGGTGCGTCCCCGGTCGCCGGACGGGAGGCGCGGCTCGGCTCGGCAGGGGGCGGCACGTCCGTCGCGGCGTCCGTCCCCGCATCCGCCCCGGCATCGTCGCGGAGGGCGTGGACCGCGCGTCGCGCCTCGGCCAGTCCGTCCGCGGCGAGCGCCCGCGCCTCGGCCGCGCGCCGGGTGGCGTCGTCGACCCGGCCGGCCTCGAGCAGGGCCTCCACCGCGTCGAGCTGGAGCACCAGGCCGCCGAGCGAGTGCGCCAGCACGTCGTGGATGTCGCGGGCCGCGCGGGACCGGTCGGCGAGGAGCTCGGCGCGCTGCTGCTCCCGTTCGGCAGCCCGTGCCCGGTCCGCCGCGATCCGGAGCTGTCGGCGGCTGAAGCCGATGAGGACCCCGAGGAGCAGGCCACCGCTCGTCCCGAGGACGAACTGGACCGAGGCGTGCGCGATCGACGCGGAGACGGCGATGACGACGATCGCGGCGAGCGCGGCCACGGCGCTCGTCCAGACCGGGACGCGGAGGTTCGCGCCGATGAGCACGACCCCGACGATCACGGGGACGATCATGAGCGAGTCCGTCGGCACCACGACGACCGACCCCGCGGCGATCATGACGACGCCGGCGACGAGGAGGACCCGGGGCGTCCGACCGAACTCGCGGAGGGCCCACGCGGCGAGCGCGACGGCACCGAGGATCCACACCCACGCCGGGTGGTGCAGCAGGACACCGTTCCGGACGAACCAGAACGCGACGATCGCGATGCCGAGGCCGTTCAGTCCCCAGGCGGCACCGGAACGGGACCGGCCTCCGGGGAGGTCGGTCTCGTCCTTGCCGGTCAGCAGGGTCACCGGACCATCATGCCGCTCGGTCGGCGGTCGCCGCGGGGGATCCGCCCGTCGATGACGAGGGCGCGGGCGGCGCGGTTCAGGGCGAGGACGAGCAGGATCGTGCCGGTCGAGGTGAGGAGGTGGGCACCGAGGTGGCCACCGAGTACGTCGAGCCCGATGCGCACCGCGATGAGCACGATCCACAGCACGGCTCCGAGCGCACCCGTGCGGGACTGGATCGTGCGGCCCTTGCGGTCCGGGGTGCCGACCGTGCGGAAGCGGGTGATGCTGCCCATGGTGAGGCCGACGCCCACCGTGACGAGGGCCTCGATGCCGAGCAGCACCACGTCCGTCGTGGTGATCGTCGATCGGGTCTGGGTGAGGACGACCACGCCGACGACCGCCATGACCAGCGGTGTGCGCCAGATGCGGGTCGGGTCGAGGTACTGCCAGGTCGCCTGGCGGTAGCCGAGGAACGCGACCAGGGCGATCCCGATGAGGATGTTCGCGAGGAGCTGGACCGACATGATCGTCCTTCCGGTGGGGGTCCGGCGGGCCGTTCCCGACCGGTGGGACCAGCCTCGTTCGCGAGCGTCCGTCCGCCCACCAACCAGGGGTGGGGACCCGGGTGGGGATCCAGGTGGTGTTCGATTGGTGCCATGGCTGATGCGTTCGACGGGTTCCGGATCGGTGCGGGGTACGCGGTGGTCGAGCCGGACCGGCACCGGCCGGGGTCCTTCACGCTCGTGGTCGACGGGACGCCGCAGTCCCACGTCGACCTCGAGGACCCGACGCACCTGGCGTTCGAGTACATCCGGCGGATCGGGCACGCGATCGACCTGCTGCCGGACGGCCCGGTCACGGCCCTGCACCTCGGCGCCGGTGCCCTGACGCTCCCCCGGTACGTCGCGGTGACGCGGCCGGGGTCCCGACAGCAGGTCATCGAGCTCGAGCGGGACCTCGTCGACCACGTCCGGGACGCGCTCCCCTTCCCCCGTGGGGCCTCGATCCGGGTGCGGTACGGCGACGCCCGCGAGGTGCTCGGCAAGCTCCCCGCCGGGCTGCGCGGCACGGTGGACCTCGCCGTCGTCGACGTGTTCGGCGGCTCGCAGATCCCCGCACACGTGACGAGCATCGAGTTCTACCGCGAGGTCGCGGCCTTCCTGTCGCCCACCGGCATCGTCGCCGTGAACGTGGCGGACGGTGCCGGGCTGGCGTTCGCCCGCGGTCAGGCATCGACCCTGCAGGCGGTGCTGCCGTCGGTCGCCGCCGTCGCGGACACCGGGATGCTCAAGGGGCGGCGGTTCGGGAACATCGTGCTCCTCGGGTCGCCGACGGACCTGCCCGTGGCGGACATGCCGCGGCGGTACTCGTCGGACCCGATGCCGGCGAAGGTCGTGCACGGGGCCGAGCTGCGCGCGTTCGTCGCCGGGGCGCCGATCGTCACCGACCAGACCGCGGTGGCGTCGCCGGAGCCGAACCGGAGCGTGTTCGGCGGCTGAGACGGGTCGGCCCCCGCAGCGGGCGCGCTGGCGGCGCTGGGCGCTGGGCGCTGGGCGCTGGGCGCTGGGTGCTGGGTGCTGGGTGCTCGGCCCTGGGCGCTCCGGGCGCGATCGGGCCGGTCCCGCACACGCGGAGGGTGTCCCTGCCAGGATGGGTCTGAACGACCGCGCAGGTGCGCGACCGAGCAAGGGGAACCCTGATGACGAACGACGACCGGAGCAACGAGGACCGGACGGGCGACGGCCAGGCGCCGAGCTGGGGCGGAGCGCCGCAGCAGCCCGCGCACGACGCGCCCCGCTACGGCGAGCGCGTCGATCCCGCGCCCGCCTCGACACCGCAGTACGGCGAGCCGGCACCGCGGTACGGCGAGCAGGCACCGCAGGCCGACGCTCCGCGCTGGGGCGACCACGACCAGCAGGGCGAGCCGCGCCGCGGCGACACCCCGCAGTACGGGTCGACGCAGTACGGCCAGCCCCAGCACGGGCACGATCAGTACGGCCAGCAGCCGTACGCGGCGGCTCCGGCGAGCGCCGGTGCCCCGTCGTGGCAGGGCTACGAGGAGCCGAAGGCCAAGAAGAAGACCGTCGGTGTCGTGGCGTTCCTGCTCGGACTGATCGCCCTCGCCCTCGGGATCGTCGGCGGCTACTTCTTCGGCTCCGCGATCGTCGACAGCCGGGCGTTCGAGGACATGATCCAGAACGGCGGGTCGACGACGGACCCGCAGGCGTTCGACGACGTCACGAGCTCCCCGACGATCCTGATCAGCGGCGTGATCGCGGTGATCGGTTCGGTCCTCGGCATCTGGGCGATCGTGCAGGGCATCATCGCGATCGTCACCAAGCGCGGTCGCGCGTGGG
Organism: Curtobacterium sp. NPDC098951; assembly: GCF_044759965.1. Classification (NCBI taxonomy): domain Bacteria; kingdom Bacillati; phylum Actinomycetota; class Actinomycetes; order Micrococcales; family Microbacteriaceae; genus Curtobacterium; species Curtobacterium sp. NPDC098951. The sequence continues at coordinate 390,980 of NZ_JBIWAG010000003.1, read as the reverse complement.
GCGTCTTCGGGCTCATCCTCGCCGTGCTCGGTCCCATCGCCTTCTTCGTCACCTACGGAGCGGTCGCCGCCGTCTCGGTCGCGAACTCGGGCGTCGCGCCCTGATCCGAGCGTGGTCCCGGAACGGCCCGTCGTGCACCCGCACGGCGGGCCGTCGCCGTTCGACCGAGGACACGTCCGTGCCCCCCGTGCGCGTGGCACCGCTCGCTCTCGGGACAGCGCGGCTACCCTCGAACCGATGTCCCTCCCGCCCGACGACCGCCAGCAGCCCGACCGCACCGACCGCGCCCGGGAACCGCGTCATGCGGCGCCCGTGACGGCCGGCGTCAGCCCCGGCAGCACCTTCGCTCCGATCAGCCTGCGCCCCGCGGTCGACGCCGACGCCGTGCAGCAGCGGCTGCGCGACCTCGGGCAGAGCCGCAGCACCGACGCCCTGGCCGAACGCGCCGAACTCCTCCGCCTGCTCGGTCGGCTCGACGAGTCCCTCGTCATCGCGGAAGAGGTCTTCCGGCTGACGATGTTCACCGGCGAGCGCTCCGACAAGGTGTCCGCGCGGATCCGTCGCGCCCACGTGCTCCACGACCTCGGTCGGTACGAGCGCGCTGCGGTCGAGTCCGCCATGGCGCGGGACACCGCGCGGACCGAGGAGTGGCCGGAGCTCGAGGGAGCGGCGGCCGAGCTCGAGGGCTGGTCGCTGTTCGAGCTCTCCCGGTTCGACGAGGCCCGTGCCGCGCTGTCCCGGGCGTACCAGGCCTTCCGTCAGGCCGGTGCCCCGTCGGAGCGCACCGAGGCGCTGCGGACGGCGGTCGAGGCGGCGCTCCGGGCCTCGGTCGCGCAGCCCCGCGTCGAGGACAAGCCCCGCACCGCCCGCGACGTCGCCGCTCGCCGCGCGGAGGAGGACGAGCCGGTGGCACCCCGCGCCCCGGAGCCGGCGCAGCAGACCCCGCCGGTCCGACGTCGTGTGCTCGGCGCGCCCGACGCCGCCCGGACCGAGGCCGACGAACTCTGGGGCCGCATCGCCGCACGAGCGGCGCAGAAGGGCCAGGCCGGACGCGACGAACCCGACGACGACCGGTGACGACGCTCGAGGCCGTCCGGTCCCGCGCGGAGCGGCTGATGACCGCGCACCTCGGAACGGGCAGCTGGTCGTTCTGCTTCGACCACGCGAAGACCCGGGCAGGGCAGTGCGACTTCGCCCGCCGGCGCATCACGGTGAGTCGGCACCTGGCCGTGCGGTTCTCCGACGACGACGTCGACCAGGTGCTCCTGCACGAGATCGCGCACGCACTGGCCGGTGCCCGCGCCGGGCACGGGCCGGCCTGGCGCCGCACCGCGAAGGCCATCGGGTACACGGGATCACGCCTGTACGACGGTCCCGTGGCGAGCGAACTCGCGCCGTGGATCGGCACGTGTCCCGCCGGCCACGAGCACTTCCGCTACCGCACCCCGACGCGACCGCTGGCGTGCGCGAGGTGCTCCCGACGCTTCGACGCCCGCAACGTGATCTCGTGGAACCGCCGTGCCCCCGAGGAGCGCCGGGCTACCGCATGATGCCGATCGCTGGCGGAGGCGCGCCGGTAACCCGTTAGCCTGGGCGGATGCACACGGGGCAGCACATCCGCACGGACACCGGTTCCACCTGGTTCTTCGACGCCGGACGGATCGCCCTCGACTTCGCGCACACCGGCGGTTTCGCGGACGACCCGGACGACCGTCGCCCGCGCGCGCAGCTCGGCGAGCTGCTGGTGACCCCGGCCGACCTCGACGAGTGGCTGAGCGACCACACCGAGCCCATCGACGTCGGGGCGACGGCCCGCGAGCTGCAGGACGCCCGTGCCCTCCGCGCGGCGATCGCCCGGCTGGCCGTCGCAGCCGCTCCGGGTCCCGCGTCGACCGCGGCGGAGCGCACGGCGGTGGCCGCGGGACTCCGAGCCGGGACCGGCCGCTCCCGACCGGCGCCCGACGACATCGACACGGTCAACCTGTTCGCGGCGTTGCCCGACGTGCCGCCGAGCCTCCCGGGCGGGCGGCGTCGCGCCGGAGCGAACCGGGTGCGACTGGCCCAGGCGCTGTCGAGCGTCGCACGTGACGCGGTGGCGCTGTTCACCGAGGTCGGCTTCGACGACGTCGCCGCGGACGGACAGCCGACGCGGTTGAGCCGGTGCTCGGCCGACGACTGCGCGCTGGTGTTCTACGACTCGTCCCGCGGCGGCACCCGACGGTGGTGCTCGATGCAGCGGTGCGGGAACCGGGCGAAGGTGCGGGCGCACCGGGCGCGGCGCGCGGCGGTCTGACGAGACCCGCGCCTCCCGGTCTGCTCCGCGCCGCTCCGCGCAGATGCGCACCGATTCGTGCGCGCCTCGAAAACAAGGATTCGGCACGCCGAATCCTCTGGCACACTGGTCCCCATGACCGACACCGCGACCCGCCCTGCCGAGGCGACGACGTCCCGGAAACGCGCCGCCGGCCTGACGCTCCTCGGCCCGGCGTTCGTCGCCGCCATCGCCTACGTCGACCCCGGCAACGTCGCCGCGAACCTCACCGCGGGGGCGAAGTACGGCTACCTGCTGCTCTGGGTGCTCGTCGCCGCGAACGCCAGCGCGGTCGTGGTCCAGTACCTGTCCGCCAAGCTCGGCGTGGTCACGGGCAAGTCCCTGCCGGAACACCTGGGCCTGCGGATGCGGCGCACCCCCCGGCTGTTGTTCTGGGCGCAGGCCGAGGTCGTGGCCGCGGCGACCGACATCGCCGAGGTCATCGGCGGCGCGCTCGCACTGCACCTGCTGTTCGGCCTGCCCCTCGTGGCCGGTGGGCTGATCACGGGCGTGGTCTCGATGGCGATCCTCACGCTGCAGAGCCACCGCGGGACCCGCACGTTCGAGGCCCTGGTGACGGCGATGCTCGCGATCCTCACGGTGGGCTTCTGCGCCGGGCTGCTGTTCGCGCAGGTCTCTCCGGCAGAGCTGGTGGCCGGGCTCGTCCCGCGGTTCGAGGGGTCCGAGTCCGTGATGCTCGCCGCCTCGATGCTCGGCGCGACGGTCATGCCGCACGCGGTGTACCTGCACTCGGCGCTGGCCCGTGACCGGCACGGTGACGTCCCCGCCGGTCCGGAGCGTCGTCGGGTGCTCGTCGCGACGCGGTGGGACGTGGGGCTCGCGCTCCTCGTGGCCGGCGGGGTGAACGTCTGCATGCTCGTCCTCGCGGCGGCGACGCTGCCCGGGGTCGAGGGGACGGACACGATCCCGGGCGCGCAGGCCGCGATCGTGTCGAACGTCGGCCCGGTCGTGGGCGTGCTGTTCGCGGTGGGCCTGCTCGCGTCGGGCCTCGCCTCGACCTCGGTGGGGTGCATGGCCGGCGCCGAGATCATGAAGGGTCTGCTGCACGTGCGGATCCCGCTCGTGGTGCGGCGGCTCGTGACGCTGGTGCCGGCGATCGTGCTGCTCGCCGTGAACGTCGACGCGACCATGCTGCTCGTGGTGAGCCAGGTCGTGCTGAGCTTCGGGATCGCGTTCGCGATCGTGCCGCTGGTGGTCTACACCTCGCGTCGGAGCGTGATGGGTGCAGACGTCAACGCGATGACCACCCGCGTCGTGGCGGGGGTCATCGCGCTGGTGATCGTCGCGCTCAACGTGGCGCTCGTCGCGCTCACGCTGGCGGGCTGACCGGGTCGGCGCGGATCAGTCGACGACCTTGACGCCCTTCCAGAACGCCACGTAGCCCGAGTAGTCCTTGCCGACGCGGTCGAACGACGACGGGATCGGCGTCGGGTACGACCATGCGTTGTCCTGCAGCGCCTGCCCGTCCACGTTCACCGTGTAGTACTGCGTGTCGCCCTTCCACGGGCAGTGGTACTGCGTGGGGCTCTCGGTGAAGAGCTCGGACTTGACGCTCGACGGCGGGAAGTACCAGTTGCCCTCGATCTGGATGAGGTCCTCCTTGGGGGCCTCGGCGATCACGGTGTCTCCGACGACTGCCTTCACGGCGTGCTCCTTCGCTCTGCGGTCCGGCGAGGTACCGGATGTCGAGTCCGAACGCTACGCGCGGGAACTCGATTCCCGCAGGGTCTCCAGTCCGCCGTCGACCGCGAGGGCATCGTGCACGGCACCCGGAGCCAGCGCCGCTGCCGACTCGGAGGCGCTCACGAGGTGCTTCACCGCACGCCGCAGCCCCGTGTACGCGGCGCACGCGGCCGCCGCCTCGGGTGAGGTGTGGTCGATCCCGACCTCGGCGAGCGCGTCGACGACGGCCCCGGCGGCGAGCAGGTCCTCGACCGCGAAGTCCGGCGCGTCCGGCACGTCGGCCGCTTCGCCTGCCGCCTGTGCGGCGTCGTCCGCCGGTGCGTGGTGGCGTCCGGCGGCGACGATCGCGACGACGCAGCGGTCGCCACGGTCGGCCTGGAGGCGCGTCACGCGTTCCGCGACGGCCGTCGCGTTGCCGAGGTGGCCGAGCACGACCTCCGGACCCTCCGGCAGCTGCGCGGCGAGCGCGCGTCGACGACCGGGGCCGTCGTGCCCGGCGGACGCCGGGAGGACGTCGACCCAGACGAGCAGGTGCGTCCCGTGGGCGATCCGCGCCGCCCCGCCGGTGCCCCATGCGAAGCGGACCTGGTACTTCTCCTGCGTGCGTGCTGCCACCCGCGACACGATAGCCGTCCGCGGTCCCTGATCCTTTCCACAGGTGCCCCGCCGCCCGGGGTCCGTCACGGTCGTCGACCGTAGGATCTGTTGCCATGGAGATCGCCCCCGCACCCACCCTGACCGGCGACCGCGTGACGCTCGAGCCCCTCGGGCCGGAGCACGCGGACGACCTGCGGGCGGCGGTCGCGGACGGTGACCTGTGGCGCACCTGGTACACGTCGATCCCCGCTCCGGCGCAGGTCGACGACGAGATCGAGCGGCGCCTGTCGGAGCACGCCGCCGGGCGGATGGTGCCGTTCGCCGTCCGCGACCGCCCGACCGGCCGGGTGGTGGGGTCGACGACGTTCCTCAACCCCGACACCGGCAACCGTCGGGTGGAGATCGGCGCGACGTTCCTGTCCCGGTCCACCCAGCGGTCCGGCATCAACACCGAGGCGAAGCTGCTCATGCTCTCGCACGCCTTCGACGTCTGGCAGTGCATCGCGGTCGAGTTCCGCACGCACTGGCACAACCTGCAGTCCCGCACGGCCATCGCCGCGCTCGGGGCGAAGCAGGACGGCGTGCTCCGCAACCACTCGATCGGCCGTGACGGCACCCTGCGCGACACCGTGGTGTTCTCGGTCATCGCGTCGGAGTGGCCGACCGTCCGGCTCTCGCTCGCCGAACGGCTCCGCCGGCACGACCGTGCCGAAGGGGCCCGTCGGCGCGCGGCACGGCACGCCTGACCCGACCCGCGCAGCACCCCACCGGGTGCCCACCGTCGACGAGTAGCGTTCGCGGCATGCACGTGGGCCTCCGGATCACCCTCGACGCACCGGCCGAGGCCGTGCGCGACGCCCTGCTCTCCCCGTCGGTCATGGTGGCGGTGACGAAGCCGTTCCTGGTCTACCGCTCGCGCGACCCCGAGGGGTTCCCGGTGCGGTGGGTCCCCGGCACCCCGCACCCGATCACGGCGAGCGCCTTCGGGGTGTTCCCGAGCGGCGACACGCACGTCGACCTCGACCTGTACGAGGTGCGCGGCGTGCCCGTGCAACGCGACAACGGCGGCGGCACGAGCGGGCTGTTCGGACGGATGACCATGCAGCACCGGATGGCGACCGTCGACCTCGGGGACGGACGGACCGAGCTCGTCGACCGGCTGTCCTACCGGATGCGCCCCGCGGCGCTCGGCGTCCTGCTGTGGCCGGGGATGTGGGTGATCTGGCAGTGGCGCGCGCTGCGGATGCGCGCCCTCGCGCCCGGGTGGCGACGCGCTCGACGAGCCGCGGCCTGACCGCCGGGCCCGCGCCGTTCCTCCCGGCACGGCCGGAGGGGCGTACGCTCGCACCGTGAGCCAGACGCATGAGCCGGCAACCGACGACCGCGTGCACAGCACGCTCGCCACCGTGGACTGGCGGCGGATGACCTTCGACCTGTACCGACGAGTACGGGCGACCAGCGATCCCGAGACCGCCCACGCGATGTGGCGCGAGACCCGCGACGCGATGTTCGGCGAGCACCCGGCGAGTCCGCTCCTCGACGAGGACGCCCGCGACTTCGAGTCCCTGCCCGTCCCGGACTACGACCCGTCGTGGCGGTTCCGGGCCCGCATCGAGCCTGCCGAGGCCCTCGCCATGGACGTCGAGACGGGCACCGACGGCATCGTGCACTTCGACCGGCTCGGGGTGGTGACCCTCGCCGGCATCGGCTCGCTCGACGTCTGGTCGCACGGCGGCTACGCGGGCGGCGTGTTCGTCCCGGTGAAGGACGCCAGCGCCGGCAAGGCCCGCGGGACCTACGGCGGTGGCCGCTACCTGCTCGACACGATCAAGGGCGCGGACCTCGGGGGCGACGACGGCGAGCTCGTCCTCGACTTCAACTTCGCCTACAACCCGTCGTGCGCGTACGACCCGGCGTGGGCGTGCCCGCTCGCGCCGCCCGGCAACACCGTCGCGGTCCCGATCCCCGTCGGCGAGCAGTACGACTTCTAGGGTGGAGCACATGTCGGGTCTCGTCGCGATCGACGCCGGTGGGCGCATCCCGCCGTTCGAGCAGGTCAGGTCCCAGATCGCCGCGCAGATCAGCGCCGGGTACCTCGTGGACGGTGAGCGGCTGCCCAGCGTCCGGGGACTCGCGGACGAGCTCGGCCTCGCCGCCGGCACCGTGGCACGCGCCTACCAGCTCCTCGAGGAGGCCGGACTCGTGCAGACCGCCCGGGGCGCCGGCACCCGGGTCATCCGCCCCGCAGAGGTCCCGTCAGCGGTGACGGACGCCGCCCGTGCCCTCGCCGCGGCCGCCCGGGCAGCCGGGCTGTCGGCCGATCAGGCTGCGGCAGCGCTCCGGGACGCCTGGCCCGCCTGACGCGGGCGGGGCGCTCCAGGGGCTTTCGCGCGTACCTGGCGCTTCCGGGCGCACCCGGTGCGTACCCGGCGCTTCCGGGCGTACCCGGCGCTTCCGGGCGTACCCGGTCGGAAGTCCGGGCCAGGTACGCCCGGTTCGACCTTCCATCGCGGCCGTCCTGGGAAGAACCCGCGCCCCGGGGTCCCGTCAGCAGTGCTCGTACACGTACTCGTCGCTCGACGGCGTCACGAGGTCCCGGTCGCGCAGGATCGTCATCGCCGGCCGCTTCGACGACGCGCACACCGACGACCACGGCCGCTCGCTGTTGTCGGAGTACTCGATGTCGATGACCCGCCCGCCGTACACCTTCGTGTACGCGCCGCACTCGTCGTAGACGAAGCACTCCTCGGCGACCACGAAGTCGAACCCGGTGCTCTTCCGACCGGCGACCCCGAGCTGCGGGGTGTTCTTCTGCCCGACCGCGAGACCCGCACCGTGTCCGAGGCGGACGAGCGCGGCCGCGAGCGCGAGGTTGCCCGCCCGGGTCAGCGCGCCGTGCGACCGGGTCCACGAGTCGAGGTTGTCGAACTCGACGGCGTCGAACCCGCGATCGGCGCACCGGGCGACGGTCTTCGCGAGCACCTTCGTGATGAGTGCCCGCTTCGCAGCGGTCCGGGTGTCGAGCAGCATCTCGTCCGGCCACCCCGGGTCGGAGACCGGCTTGCCCGCGCGGTCACGGAGGATCGCCGACGGGTACGACCGCTTCCACGTGCTCGCGGCATCGGGCTGGGTCTGGAAGCCGTTCACGTAGCAGATCGAGTACGTGCCGGCAGCGGGCCGACCGGTGCTGTCCCGCTCGACGATCGTCACGCCGGACGGCGGCGTGTACGACCCCCCGAGCTGGTAGTCCGGACGCCCGGACGTCGGCAGGTTCGTGTACGACGCGGCGCTCCCGCCGGACGGAGCGGCCGCGGCACAGCCCGCCGTGCCGAGGACCGCCACCAGGGTCATCGCGGTGGTCAGCAGGACGGATCGTGTGCGCACCGCTGCATCCTCGCACGGGCCGGTGCACGGCCGGGTCTGGGGGGATCGGGGCGGAGCACGCTATGCTGGTCGTACTCGAGGCGCCGATCGCCTCGTGCGTCGTACGGACGCCCCCGAACTCCCGGTCCACGGACCGATGATCGATCACCTCTGTGAAGGTGCCAGGCTTCTCTGCTGCGGCGACTGCGCCAGCCACCTCTGTTGGCGCGCATCCCGCCCGCGTGCTGCCTCGCAAGCGCGCCCACAGCCGGTCTCATCCGGCTCGAAAGGTCACCATGACCAACGAAGACATCCGTTTCTCCGACCTCGGCGTCCCCGCGCCGATGGTCGCCGTCCTCGCCGACCAGGGCAAGGAGACCGCGTTCCCCATCCAGGAGGACACGCTCCCCGACTCCCTGCAGGGCAAGGACGTGCTCGGCCGTGGCCGCACCGGCTCCGGCAAGACGATCGCGTTCGCGATCCCGCTCGTCGCGCGCCTCGCCGCCAGTGGCCGCAAGCGCCGCGCCGGTCGGCCCCGTGCCCTGGTGCTCGCCCCCACCCGTGAGCTCGCGACCCAGATCGACGTCGCCCTCTCGCCGCTCGCCAAGGCCATGGGCCTGAACACCACGACCGTCTTCGGCGGCGTCGGACAGGGTCGTCAGGTCGACGCCCTGCGCGGCGGCGTGGACGTCGTCGTGGCGTGCCCCGGCCGTCTCGCCGACCTCATGCAGCAGGGCCACGTCAACCTCGGCGACATCGAGGTGACCGTCCTCGACGAAGCAGACCACATGGCCGACATGGGCTTCCTCCCCGGTGTGACCAAGATCATGCAGGCCACGCCCGAGCAGGGGCAGCGCCTGCTGTTCTCCGCCACGCTCGACAACGGCGTGGACAAGCTCGTCAAGAAGTTCCTGCACAACCCGGTCATGCACTCGGTCGACGAGGCGAACAGCCCCGTCGAGGCGATGACCCACCACCTCTTCGAGGTCGCCGACGCCGACGCGAAGAAGGACCTGGTCCGGACGCTCGCGAGCGGCACCGGTCGTCGCATCCTCTTCATGCGCACGAAGCACCACGCGAAGCGCCTCGCCAAGCAGCTCAGCAGCCAGGGCATCCCGGCCGTCGACCTGCAGGGCAACCTGTCGCAGGGCGCCCGTGAGCGGAACCTCGCCAAGTTCTCCTCCGGCGAGGCCCTCGTGCTCGTCGCCACCGACGTCGCCGCCCGCGGCGTGCACGTCGACCACGTCGAGCTCGTCGTGCACGTCGACCCGCCGACCGAGCACAAGGCGTACCTGCACCGTTCGGGCCGCACCGCCCGTGCCGGTTCCTCCGGCGACGTCGTCACCGTGACGATGCCCGCCGAGCGTCGCGACGTCGCGCAGATGATGCGCGCGGCCGCGATCAAGGTCACGCCGCAGCAGGTCACCGCGAACTCCCCGGCGGTCACCACGCTCGTCGGCGAGGTCGCCCCGGTCCGCCACGTCGCACCCGAGCAGCCCCAGCAGCAGCAGCGTCAGCCGAAGCAGCGCACCACCGAGTCCGACACCGCTGGCGGCGGTCGTCGCCGTGGTCGCGGCGGTCGCACGGGAGGCGCGGCGCAGCCCGCGCGCACCGGCTCAGCTTCCGGGTCGTCCGGTGCAGGGCGTCGCGGCGGTCGCCCCGCCGAGGCCGGTGCCGGCGCGTCGACCGGCTCCGCCGGTGGGCAGCGCTCCGGTGCCGCGTCCGGTGGGCGCCGCAGCGGCGGCAGCCGCCGTGCGTCGAGCGACACCGTCCGTGGCGGGTCCTCTCCGGTCTGGTCGTCCGAGGGCGGCTACGCCGCCGGTCGTGGGACCGGCACCGAGTCGGGCGGCAACCGTCGTGGTGGCTCGCGCCGTGCCTCCCGACCCGCCGGTTCCGCGCGCTGACGGCTCGCGCCGCGCACAGCGCTGACCCGACCGTGACCCGCCGGTTCCGCGCGCTGACGGCTCGCGCCGCGCACAGCGCTGACCCGACCGTGACCCGCCGGTTCCGCGCGCTGATCCGAACCTTGACGCTCCCTGCGAGCCAGCATCGCAGGCCGCGTAGGTTCTCCTTCACCGGATGCCGCGCGAGCGGCTGACGGGGATTTGTCCGCTGTCGGAAGGAGAGCCTATGGCTGGGATCGAAGACGTCAAGAACGCCGCTGCGAAGGCAGCTGGCAAGGCCAAGGAAGCCGTCGGGAACGTGACGGACAACGACCACCTCAAGGCGGAGGGCAAGACCGATCAGGTCAAGGCCGACACCAAGCAGGCTGGTACGGACGTCAAGGACGCCGCTTCAGGCGTGGCCGACAGCCTCAAGAACGACAACAAGTAAGCCGGTCCAGTACCGCGCTGCGAAGCCCCCGGGTCCGATTCGGATCCGGGGGCTTCGTCGTGTGCGGGGGCGGCGGCGCGCGCTACAGGAGCGCGCCGACCGATGCGAGGCCGGCGCGGAGGAGCGCTCCGCGACCGCCCTCCATCTCGTCGGCGACGGCGTCGGAGGCCGCTTCCATGGGGCTCATCCACGTCAGCTCGAGCGCGTCCTGGCGCGGCTCGCACGTCCCGGTGACGGGGACGACGTAGGCGAGGGAGATCGCGTGCTGCCGCTCGTCGGTGTAGACCGAGGCGCCCGGCAGCGGGAAGTACTCCGCGACGGTGAACGGCGTGGGGCTCGACGGCAGCTGCGGGAACGCCATCGGGCCGAGGTCCTTCTCGAGGTGCCGGAACAGCGCGGTCCGGATCGACTCGCCGAACATCACCCGCCCGGAGACGAGCGTGCGGGCGATCGAGCCGCTCGGCGAGACGCGCAGCAGCACCCCCACCTCGTTGACGACGCCGAGGCCGTCGGTCCGGACGGGGACCGCCTCGACGTAGCAGATCGGCAGTCGACGGCGGACGTTCGCGAGCTCCTCGTCGGACAGCCAGCCGGAGTCGGGGTCGGGGGTGCGCAGCGAGGCCATGCACCGTGTCTACCAGTCGTCGCGGCGAGTTCGGCGGAACGCGCGGGGATCGAGCCGCGTCGGTGCGGCAACTACAGTCGGGCGCATGATCGATCGCGACGCCGTGCAGTGGACCCGGGACCCCTCCGAGCGGGTGGGGACGCCGCTGCTCGTCGCCCTGCACGGGGTCGGGTCGAACGAGCGGGACCTGCTCGGGCTCGCGCCGGCGCTGCCGCCGTCGTGGACCGTCGCATCGCTCCGCGCACCGATGCCGTTCGGCCAGGGGTGGAGCTGGTACCCCCTCGGCACGCCGGGGTCGCCCGCGCCGGGGCCCGTCGACGAGTCCGCCGCCGAGGTCCTCGCCTGGATCGACTCGGTGGCGGCCGAGCACCCGCGGATCGGCCTGCTCGGGTTCTCGCAGGGCGGGTCGATGGCGCTGCAGCTCCTGCGTGCACGGCCTGCTGCGTTCGCCTTCGCCGTGTCGCTGTCCGGGTTCGTCGTGCCGGGCGAGCCGGGCGTGACGGACCCGCGCGACGAGGCCGTCGCCGCCGTCCGGCCCCGGGTGTTCCTCGGGCACGGCGACCTCGACCCGGTGATCCCCGGCGAGGCCACCGCCCGGACGCAGGCGTGGGCTGCGGCGAACACCGCCGTGACCGATCGCACCTACGCGGGGCTGCCGCACGCGGTGTCGGCAGCGGAGCTGGCGGACGTGGCGGCGTTCATCGGCGCGTAGCCGCGCTCGGCGCGCTCGGCGCGCCCGGCGCGCCCGGCGCGCTTGCCCCGCTTGGTGAGCAGAAATGGTCGGGTCCGACGTGCGGACTCGACCATTGCTGCGCACGATGTGGACGGGAGGCGCGGTGCCAGCTGGCACCGCGCCTCCCGTCCGGGGTTCCGACGTCAGTCGGCGAGGATCTGCAGGAGGTCCTTGCGGAGCTGGTCGATCTTGGCCGTGGCCGCCTTCGCCTGCTCCTCGGTCGCGCTGGTGCGGTACATGTGCAGGACGCCCATGGTCTTCCGGAGCGCCTCGATGAACTCGCGCGACGCGTCCGGGAGGCCCGGCGCGTCGAAGGCCGCGGCGATCTCGTCCGCCTTCGCCTCGGCCTCGGCCCTGCCCGCGTCGGTCAGTTCGAAGAGCGTCTTGCGACCGTCACCCGTGGAGACGACGAGGTCCTCGTCCACGAGCTGCTGGAACGTCGGGTAGACCGAACCGGGGCTCGGCTTCCAGGCGCCGCCGGTGCGTTCGGCGATGGTCTTGATGACGGCGTAGCCGTTCTGCGGGCCCTCGGCCAGCAGGCCGAGGATCGCGAGGCGGACGTCGCCGCGGCGACGGCGTTCGCGGCCGAAGCCGGGACCGCCGGCCATCGGGCCGCCGAAGCCGGGTCCGAACCCGCGACCGAAGCCGGGGCCGAAGCCACCGCGTCCGCCGTGGTCGTGGTCACCGCGGTCGCGGCCGGGGAAGCCGGCGCCGTGGTGCTGCCGCGCGCCGCCGAAGCGGGGGCCGCGCGGGTGCTGGGTGCTGTCGAAGTCGTTGTGCATGGGTCGCATGATGCGTCCTTCCGTTGTGCTGAGTCGGCTCGCGAACGGTCTGACCGGAATCGTCTTCGTCGTATCGCGATGGGTCAACGATAGATCGGTAACTATCGCTGTGTCAAGGGGTACGTCCGCTCGGGCCGCTGTCGGTTGTGGCGGGCAGGATGGGACGGACCATGACGGACGTGCTCGAGCGCTTCTCCCCCGCCACCGCGGAGTGGTTCCGCGGCGCCTTCGCCGCACCGACCCCGGCACAGGCCGGCGCGTGGGACGCCGTCTCCACCGGGCAGCACGCGCTCGTGATCGCCCCGACGGGCTCCGGCAAGACGCTGGCCTCGTTCCTGTGGTCGATCGACCGGCTCATCAGCTCGACCGACCGGCCACCCGCGAAGCAGCGCACCCGGGTGCTCTACGTGTCCCCGCTGAAGGCACTGGGCGTCGACGTCGAACGGAACCTGCGCAGCCCGCTCGTCGGCATCACCCAGACCGCCCGGCGCCTCGGGCTCGAACCACCAGACGTCACGGTCGGGGTCCGCAGCGGTGACACCCCGTCATCCGACCGGCAGAAGCTGCTGCGGCAGCCGCCGGACATCCTCATCACCACGCCCGAGTCGCTCTACCTGATGCTCACCTCGCAGGCGCGCGACACCCTCGTGAACGTCGACACCGTCATCGTGGACGAGGTGCACGCGGTGGCGTCCACCAAGCGCGGAGCGCACCTCGCGGTGTCACTCGAGCGGCTCGACGACCTGCTCGAGAAGCCCGTGCAGCGCATCGGCCTCTCGGCGACGGTGCGCCCCCCGGAAGAGGTCGCGCGGTTCCTCGGCGGACGCGCCCCGGTGTCGATCATCGCGCCGCCGGCGCAGAAGACCTTCGACCTGCGCGTGGTCGTCCCCGTCGACGACATGACCGAGCTCGGTGCGCCGCCGGTCGGAGCGGACGCGACGGAGTCCCCGACGAACGGCTCGATCTGGCCCCACGTCGAGGAACGGGTGGTCGACCTCGTCGAGGAACACCGGTCGACGATCGTCTTCGCGAACTCCCGACGTCTGGCCGAACGGCTGACGGCTCGACTCAACGAGATCCACGAGGAACGGGTGCTGGCGGCGGCCGGCTCCGTCGGTGACGGTGCACTCGTGCCGGCCGGTGCCTCCCCCGCCGACGACGGGCTGCCGGTCGCGCGTGGACGTCCCCAGTCGCCGGCGCGGACGTCGGCGCACGCGGTCGCACCCCAGGGGACGAAACGGTCCCCGGCGCAGGTGATCGGCGCGTCCGGGCAGACCGGTGGCGGGGGCTCCGACGCCGCCGTGCCGGTACTCGCGCGCGCCCACCACGGTTCCGTGTCGAAGGACCAGCGCGCGATCATCGAGGACGACCTGAAGTCCGGTCGACTGCGCTGCGTCGTCGCGACGAGTTCGCTCGAGCTCGGCATCGACATGGGCGAGGTCGACCTCGTCGTACAGGTCGAGGCGCCGCCGTCCGTCGCCAGCGGCCTGCAGCGCGTCGGCCGGGCCGGGCACCAGGTCGGCGAGATCTCCCGCGGCGTGCTGTTCCCGAAGCACCGGGCCGACCTGGTGAACAGCGCCGTGACGGTCGAGCGGATGGTGTCCGGGCAGATCGAGTCGATCTCGGTGCCGGCGAACCCCCTCGACGTCCTGGCACAGCACACGGTGGCGGCGGGTGCGATCGACACGGTCGACGTCGAGCACTGGTTCGAGCTGGTCCGGCGGAGCGCCCCGTTCAGCGGACTCCCCCGGTCGGCATTCGAGGCCACGCTCGACCTCGTCACCGGCCGCTACCCGAGCGACGAGTTCGCCGAGCTCCGCCCGCGCCTGGTGTGGGACCGCGTGCACGGCACGCTGACCGGGCGACCGGGTGCGCAGCGACTCGCGGTCACCAGCGGCGGGACGATCCCGGACCGCGGCATGTTCGGCGTCTTCATGGTGGGCGAGAAGGCCTCCCGCGTCGGCGAGCTCGACGAGGAGATGGTCTACGAGTCCCGCGTGGGCGACGTCTTCGCCCTCGGCGCGACGAGCTGGCGCATCGAGGAGATCACCCACGACCGGGTGCTGGTCAGTCCGGCCTTCGGGCAGCCGGGTCGCGTGCCGTTCTGGAAGGGCGACGGCATCGGTCGCCCCGCCGAGCTCGGGCGTGCCACCGGGACCTTCGTGCGCGAGGTCGAGGGAGCGTCGGACGACGACGCCCGCGCCCGGGTCGCCGCCGGCGGACTCGACGAGCGCGCGGTGACGAACCTGCTGACCTTCCTGCGCGACCAGCGAGCCGCGACCGGGCACGTGCCCAACGACACCACGCTCGTCGTGGAGCGCTTCCGCGACGAGCTCGGCGACTGGCGACTCATCCTGCACTCGCCCTACGGCATGCAGGTGCACGCGCCGTGGGCACTGGCGGTCGCCGCCCGGCTCCGGGAACGCCACGGGATCGACGGCGACGCGATGGCGGCCGACGACGGGATCGTGGTGCGCATCCCCGAGACCGACGCCGAGCCGCCCGGTGCCGACCTGTTCGTGTTCGAGCGGGACGACCTCGACGCGCTCGTCACCGACGAGGTCGGGGCATCGGCGCTCTTCGCCGCCCGGTTCCGCGAATGTGCCGCCCGGGCGCTCCTGCTGCCCCGACGGAACCCCGGGCAGCGGTCGCCGCTCTGGCAGCAGCGGCAGCGGGCGTCGCAGCTGCTCGAGGTCGCCCAGAAGTACCCGTCGTTCCCGATCGTGCTCGAGACCGTGCGCGAGGTGCTGCAGGACGTGTACGACGTCCCCGCACTGCTGGGGATCGCCGACGACATCGCGGGGCGGCGCATCCGGTTGGTCGAGACCGAGACGGAGATCCCGTCGCCGTTCGCGCGTTCGCTGCTCTTCGGGTACGTCGCCGCGTTCATGTACGAGGGCGACTCGCCGCTCGCCGAACGTCGGGCCGCGGCGCTGTCGCTCGACTCGACCCTGCTCGGCGAGCTGCTCGGTCGGGCAGAGCTGCGGGAGCTCCTCGACCCCGCCGTCATCGCCTCGGTCGAACGCGACCTGCAACGCC
The DNA here is from genome assembly GCF_044759965.1 of Curtobacterium sp. NPDC098951. Classification (NCBI taxonomy): domain Bacteria; kingdom Bacillati; phylum Actinomycetota; class Actinomycetes; order Micrococcales; family Microbacteriaceae; genus Curtobacterium; species Curtobacterium sp. NPDC098951. Next base: position 375,492 of record NZ_JBIWAG010000003.1, on the reverse strand, counting down.
TGTCGCCGGACCGCCGGGCGCGTGACACCGAGGGGATCGTCGACGTGCTGCGGCTCGTCGGCGCACTCGACCTCGACGAGATCGTGGACCGGAGCTGGCTGGCAGCAGCCGACGACCGTGCCGCCGCTGCGACCGAGGTGCAGACCGCGCTCGCAGCGCTCGAACGCGATCGCCGTGTGCTCTCGTTCTCGCACGCCGGTGCGACCCGGTGGGCCGTGATCGAGGACGCCTCGCGCCTGCGCGACGCCCTCGGGGTGCCCCTGCCGATCGGCGTGCCGACGGCGTTCGTCGAACCGGTCGCGGATCCGCTCGGTGACCTGGTCGGTCGGTACTCCCGATCGCACGGGCCCTTCTCGGCGCAGGACGCAGCCGGACGACTCGGCCTCGGGATCGCCGTGGTGCAGGACACCCTGCGGCGGCTCGTCGCCGACCGCCGTGTGGTCGAGGGCGAGTTCCGTCCCGACCGGCAGGGTGCGGAGTGGTGCGACGCCGAGGTGCTGCGCCGCATCCGCACGAAGTCGCTCGCGGCGCTCCGGCACGAGGTCGAGCCGGTCGCGCCGGACGCCCTCGCGCGGTTCCTGCCCGCGTGGCAGCACGTCCGGACGGGCGGGGCCCGCAGCGGCTTGCGCGGGATCGACGGGGTGCTCCAGGTCGTCGATCAACTCGCCGGGGTGGCACTGCCCGCCAGTTCGTGGGAGACCCTGGTCCTGCCGGTCCGTGTCAGCGACTACGCGCCGAGCATGCTCGACGAGCTCACCGCCACGGGCGAGGTCCTCTGGTCGGGTGGTGGCACCCTGCCCGGCAACGACGGCTGGGTCCGCCTGCACCTGGCCGACACCGCCGCGACCACCCTCGCCGAGCCCTCCGGTGACGAGACGACCGAACTGCAACGGGACGTGCTCGGAGCGCTGGCCGGAGGCGGGGCCTACTTCTTCCGGCAGCTCGGACAGGCGGTGGGGAGCACCGACGACACCGCCCTGTCGACCGCGCTGTGGGACCTCGTGTGGGCGGGACAGATCACGAACGACACCTTCGCGCCGCTGCGGGCGATGCTCGGCGGGAAGGCGAAGAGCTCCAGCGCGCCCCGCGCCCGGGCGTACCGCGGGCGTCGACGGCCGACGTTGCCGACGCAGTCCGGTCCGCCGTCCGTCGGTGGCCGGTGGTCCCTGCTGCCCCTGGCCGAGTCCGACTCGACCGTCCGGGCCGCGGCGACCGCCGAACAGCTGCTCGAACGGTACGGCGTCGTCACCCGCGGCGCCGTGCAGGTCGAGGGTGTCCGCGGTGGCTTCGCCGGCGTGTACCGGGTGCTCTCCCGCTTCGAGGAGTCCGGCCGGGCCCGCCGCGGGTACTTCGTCGAGGGGCTCGGGGCCGCACAGTTCGCGACCGGACCCACCGTCGACCGACTCCGCACGTACGCGCGTGACCTCGACGACGACGAACGCGCCGATCCCGACCGCGCCCGCGAAGCGCTGACCCTCGCGGCGACCGACCCGGCGAACCCGTTCGGGGCGTCGCTGCCGTGGCCGTCGGACTCCGCCGGCCCCGACGACGCTGCGGGCAGCGCCGACAGCACCGCTGATCGTTCCGGTGCGGCCGCGGACCCGGCTCCTGCGAAGACCACGGGAAGAGGCCACCGGCCCGGGCGCAAGGCGGGCGCGCTCGTCACGACGGTCGACGGGCACCTCGCGGTGTACGTCGAGCGTGGCGGCAAGTCGGTGCTGACCTTCACCGACGACCCGGCCGACCTCGCCGTGGCCGCGGCGTCGATCGCGGCCACCGTGCGGACCGGTCTGCGGAAGCTCTCGGTCGAGCGGGTGAACGGGGACTTCGTCCTCGAGACGCCGCTCGGTTCGGCGCTCCGCGAGGCCGGGTTCACCGCCACACCGCAGGGGTTGCGTCTCCGTGTCTGACGACTCGACGGGGGTGGCCCGTGCCTGAGGGCGACACCGTCTTCCGGGCCGCGCGACGGCTCCACACCGCCCTGGCGGGGAAGGTCCTCACCCGGAGCGACTTCCGGGTGCCGGCGTTCGCGACGCTCGACCTCGTCGGCCGCACCGTGGACGAGGTCGTTCCCCGTGGCAAGCACCTGCTGCACCGGATCGGTGACCTCACCATCCACTCGCACCTCAAGATGGAGGGCCGGTGGGACGTCTACGCCCCCGGGGACCGATGGCGTCGCCCGGCGCACCAGGCCAGAGTGGTCCTCGACGCGACCGGTGGTGGACCGGGCAGCGCCGCCGACGTCTCCACGGTCGGCTTCACCCTCGGCGTGCTCGAGGTCGTCCCTCGCGACCAGGAGTCCGAGGTCGTCGGGTACCTCGGTCCCGATCTGCTCGGTCCCGACTGGGACGCCGACCTCGCCCTGGCGAACCTCGAGCGCGACCCGGAACGTCCGATCGGCCTGGCACTGCTCGACCAGCGGGTGCTCGCCGGCCTCGGCAACGTGTACCGGAACGAGCTGTGCTTCCTGCGCGGCGTGCTGCCGACCCGTCCGGTGCGCGAGGTGCACGACCCGGCGCGGGTGATCGCCCTGGCGAGCCGACTCATCCTCGCCAACCGGGACCGGAACGCCCGCGTGACCACCGGAGTCGACCGGCCCGGGCGTCGCTTCTGGGTGTACGGGCGAGCGGGGAAGCCGTGCCTGCGGTGTGGGACGCCGATCCGGCACGGGGAGCTCGGCGACTCGGAGTTCACGCTGCGCGACACGTACTGGTGCCCGCGCTGCCAGACCTGATCGGCGCATCACGCACCGTGCGGGGTTGTCCGGCGGGTGCGCCGGCAACCGCTCGGTGCAAGCATGCAGCGCCGCACCGAGCGACCTTCCTCGCACCGAATCGCGAACGACGCACGGTGCGGGGCGGGCGGGGACACCGCTCGAGGCGCCCGGCGGTGCCCATCACCGTGCGTGGTCGTCCGCACGGTGCGAGGTTGCCCGGCCGGTGCGAGGTCAGCGGGCGGCGCACCGTGCGCGGTTGTTCGGCGGGTGCGCCGGCAACCGCTCGGTGCGAGCACGCAGCGCTGCACCGAGCGACCTTCCTCGCACCGGATCGCGAACGACGCACGGTGCGGGGCGGGCGGGGACCCCGCGCGAGGCGTCCGGCGGCGCCCAGCACCGTGCGTGGTCGGCCGCGCGGTGTGAGGTTGCCCGGCCGGTGCGGGGTCAGCGCGCCGCGCACCGTGCGAGGTTGTTCAGCCGGTGCGCCGGCGACCGCTCGGTGCGAGCATGCAGCGCCGCACCGAGCGACCTTCCTCGCACCGGATCGCGAACCGCGCACGGTGCGGAGCGCAGCCCCCGCACTCCGCACCCACGCACCCCGCACCCCCACACCCCGCGGCCCCGCGCGCCTACGCGCGCCTCCGCTCGGCCCCGCGCGCCTACGCCCGTGCCATGATCCACGCGAGCATGTACGACCGCGAGTTCGCCGAGTCGACCACCGCGTCCGGCAGGTCCCGGGCCGCGCCGAGCGCCGCCCGCGCCTCCGACCGCGACGCCAACGCCCGGTACATGAGCAGGTAGTCGCCGAACTGGACGTCGTACCTGTCGTCCGGCACGGCCTCGGCGAGCACCCGGCGGATCTGCGCGGCCCCGCCGGCGGCGACGTACGACCGAGCGACGGCCGGCATCGGGATGAGCTCGATCCCCGCGGGGGCGGCCGCGGCGGCGCTGAACCACGTCGCGTGGTCCCGCTTCCCGCCCCAGGTCAGCGAGACCACCTCGTGCCGGAACTCCGGGAACGCGGACAGGTCGGGGTCGAGCACGTCCCGGCGGGCCGACGCGGCCTCGTTCGACAGTAGCCACGTGCCCACCGACTCGAGGGACGACGACCCCGAGACCGCACCCCAGAGCGCGACGCCGTTCCACGCCGAGACGGCCTCGGACGACGACTCCTGGTTGTTGCCGTCGGCGAACGGCGAGAAGCCGGACGCCCAGGAGTGCTGCGCGTACGCGTCGTAGACGCGCAGCTGCGGGAACGAGGCCGTGGCCTCCGGCGAGGCGATGTCCGCGGCGACGAGGTCGGCGACGGTGCGCCAGCGGCTGACGAGCGCGGGGTCGTCGGCGGCCAGCACCGCGGCGGCCGAGAGGATGTACCCGTAGTGGAAGTGGTGGTCGTTGAACTCGTCGGAGCCGAACGAGGCCTCCTGTCCGACGAGTCCGTGCACGGTCGGGTCGTACGCGAAGCACCGGGCGGTCCGCGCTTCGCACCCGGCGGCGTCGAGCCACTGGTCGAGTTCGTCCACCACCGAGGTCTTCAGCGTGCTCGCCACCGACGGCAGGTCGAGCTCGGTCGCGAGCCGGTACAGGTTCGCGACGCGGTACAGGTCCTTCCCACCGGCGTAGCTGTCCGCCGCGTAGGACGACGCGTTCACGGTCGAGGCGTCGGCGCGCACCTGGGCGACGAGCGTCGACCGGTCGGCGGACGACACCCCGGACACATCGAGGGTGTCCGAGGGCTCGACGGTGTCGACCGCGAGCCGGAGGGCCGTGCCGGTGCAGACCGGTGCGGCGCCCTGGACGGTGTCGTAGTGCAGGCCCGTGCAGTCGAGCCCGGTCGTGCCCTGCCCGGGCTGCGGGACGAGGACGCCCGGGTCGTCGGAGCCGAAGTCGTACGTCAGCGTGGTGCGCTGCTGCCCCCGCGAGGCGCTCCGCCCGAGCGCGACGCCCGTGAGCGGCCGGGCGGCCCCGACGAGCCGGTCGGTCTGTGCTGCGGTCGCGTCGTCCGGCACGGGCAGGAGGACGATGCTGCCGCCGGCCGAGAGCGCGACCGCGTCACCGTCGATCGTGCCGTCGCGGACCACGAGCTGCCAGGTGCGCCCACCGCTCGTCACGGTGCCGGTCCGGGTGCCGGTCGCGTCGATCGGCGCCGTCGTGGTGACGGTGCCGGCACGCGCGGCGGTGTAGGTCACGAGCGGCGAGCCCTCGGCGAGCACGGTGTGTCCGAGGACGGTCGCGCCGCGACGGTGCTCCACGGTCACCGACACCGCGTCGTATGCCGAGACCTCGGTCGAGGTCGCGCCGAGGTCGAGGCCGACCTGCTGCGTCGCGCCACCGGCGATGGTCTTCTCGGTGGCCGACACGACCGGGAGCCCGGCCGCGAAGCCGTCGTCGGTCACCTGCCACGAGATCGGACTGGGGAACACGGGCTGTGGGGCGTCGCCGAACACGAGTCCGGAGAACCACCGGTTCGTCGGCGGCAGCAGGCCGTCGGCGAGGCGCATCGCGCCCGCCTTCGACGACGCGACGTCGCCGAGACGGGCGACGGCACGCGCCTGTGCCGCACCACTCGCGGAGGGTGCGGTGGTCTCGCGGGGGTGGTCCGCGCCTCCAGTCCCGGTGCACGCGGTGAGGAGCACCGCGACGGTCGTCACGACGGTGACGGCCAGGACCGGTCTGGAGGCGCGGCGCACGCCGACCCGCCGGCGCGCGTCCGGCGCCTGGTCGCGACGGGCGGACCGAGGCAGCCGGAGCACGGTCACAGGCCGATCTGCCGCGCGAAGTCGCGCACGAGGTCCGTGACGCCCGCGAGCCGGCCGTCGTCCCGCAGGTGCAGGGTGGCGTCCACCGGGGTCCCGGGGCTCGTGATGCCGGTCGTCGGCGAGGCGGACAGCTCGGGGCTCTCGACGTCGACCGTGGTCTTCGCCTGCCCCTGGTCGTTCGTCTCGACGCTGACACTCTTCACGGTCCCGCGGATCGTCGTGTCGTTCGGGAGCACGAGGTCGACCGCGGCACCGTTGCGGATCCGCCCGTAGTCCCGTGCGGTGACGATGAAGCTCGACGTCACGAAGAGGCTGTCCTCCTTGTGGATGGTGCCGAGCTCCGAGCCGGCCTGCACGTAGCCGCCCGTCTTCACGTCGACCTTCGCGACGGTGCCGGAGACCTCGGCCTTGAAGGTGATGAAGCCGTCCGCGCCGATGTCGTAGGCGCTCGTCTGCGTGTTCGCGCCCACGACGCCCTTGCGGATGTCCTGCGCCAGCTGGAGGCTCTGCACCTGCAGGAGCTCGTCGCCCTTCTGGACGGTGTCGCCCTCCTCGACGTACTCCTCGGTCACGGTGCCGCCGTAGTCGGTGCCGACGGCGTACTCCTGCGCGGCGATCGCGGCCGACGTGCTCGCCACCGCGCTCTGGCGCTGGTTGAAGACGAGCGTGCACGCCGCCACGACGACGAGCACCACGATGAGTCCGGCGAACAACCGGAGTCGGTTCGTCCAGGTCATGCTGCGATCCCTTCCCGCTGGGCGGCGATCCGGTCCGTCACACGGTTCCGGCCCTGTTCGCGGAACGCCGCGATGACGAAGGCGAGGAACACGAGGGTGTTCGTGATGTTCCACGCGGTGGCGAGCGTCAGTTGCCCGTTGTCGAGGTCGCGCCAGACGGCGACGACGCTCGTCAACGCCAGGAACACGAACACGAGCACCTGCGGGACGATGAAGTTGAACGGCGACGGCGTCCGACCGCGGGCCGCTCCCGTGACGTGCCAGGCCTGCTCCTTGCCGCACACGACGTTCCAGAGCGCGCTCGCGTAGATCGGGAACGAGACCGCCGCGAGCAGGAGCGTCTCGTACCGGAACGACCCGAGGGCGTAGAACGCGAGGAGCACCTGCACGCCGTAGAAGCCGAGGTAGAACAGCACCCACTCGCCGGCACCGATCGACAGGTTCATCGGGCGCAGGTCGAAGTAGATCTCGAGTGGCGGCACGAGCAGGAGGAGCCCGGGGACGATGCCCGTCAGGTAGAAGCTCGCGGTGACGAGGTACTGCAGCCGCTGGTCCATCGTCAGCCGGTGCTTCGGACGGAACGGGAAGTGCGTGAGCAGGATCTCGAAGCCGCCCGTGGCCCACCGGAGCTGCTGCTTCGTGAAGCCCTCGATGGTCTCCGGGGCGTCGCCGACGGCCAGGGTCATCGGGATGAAGACGGTCTTCCAGCCGCGCTCGTGGAGCATCAGGCTGGTCCAGACGTCCTCGGACTTCGAGTCGGTGTACATGCCGCCGATCTCGTCGATCGCCTCGCGGCGGAAGATGACGTTCGTCCCGACGCAGAACGCCGCGTTGAAGCGGTTCCGTCCGGGCTGGATGAACCGGTAGAACACCGTCTGCATGTACCCGGCGCCGCGGGACACCAGGTTGTGGAGGTTGCCGTACGACTGCGGCGTCTGCACGAAGGCGATGCCGTCGTCGGCGAAGAACGGCACGGTCTCGAACAGGAAGTCCGGCTTCGGCACGAAGTCGGCGTCGAACACCGCGAAGTAGTCGCCCTTCGCCAGGGTCAGCGCGTGGTTGATGTTGCCGGCCTTCGCGCCGTGCGACGAGAGCCGTCGGACGTACCGGGCCCCGAGCTCCTCGGCGAGCGCGCGGACGTCGTCGCTCCGGCCGTCGTCGAGCACCCAGGTGCGGTGCTCGCCGCGCATCGCGACCGCCGCCTGCACGGTGGCGGCGACCTTGCTGAGCTCCTCGCCGTAGACGGTGATGAAGACGTCGACCTCGACCCGACGTCCGCGGACGTGCATCGGCCAGCGGTGGGGCTGGTCGGCGGCACCGCTGCGGGCGATGGTGTCGCGGTCGAACAGGGTGTCCTGGGTGTGGTGGAACGCGAAGTCCCGGGGGTCGGAGCCACCGGACAGGATCGTCCACATCGACAGGAGCGCCTGTCCGACGAGCACGCTCTCGGCCACGATCACGAGCCCGTAGGGCAGGAAGTCGCCGCGGTTGGCCGGATCGAGCAGGAACACCGCGTACGCCATCACGCCGAGCGTGGCGACGAGCACGATGAGGACCATCACGGGGCTGTGCGCGCGGCTCTCCGCCCGGGGTCGGACGTAGGGCACCGGCTCGGTCTGCCGGCGGCGGCGGGCCCGCTCGCGGTCACGCGGGGTGAGCGGGGCGGGGAGCTGGAAGTCCGGGGACTGCAGCTCGTCGGTCGTGCGGGCGGGCGGTTGGAGTCGCGTCGGGGTACGACGGACGTCCGGCGGTGCGGACATGGCGTGGTCTCCTGTCGGGTTCGGAGAGGACTCACGCGTCGTCGAGCGCAGGCGCCGACGCATCGTGAGACGGGCGTCGGCGGCTGCGGCGACATGGATCCGGACCCTCGGGAGGTCCGGCCGGCGAGGACTAGGGATCCTCGGCCGGCGGGGTCGCGACCGTGGGTGCGGTCGCGGTGTTCGGTGTTTCGTGTCGTGGAGCGGTCGTGCTCCCGACGGCCCGTCGCCGTCGGTCCTGCGATCGTAGGGCGGCCCACGGGCCCGCTTCGTGACGAACGTGTGAACACGGGCCCGGGCGGGCTGATCGTGCGGTTTCCCGCAACGGACGCGACGGGAAGCGGACAGCCCCGACGGCCGGGCGGCCCGCCCTGCCGCGTGTCAGGCCGCTCGGACGCTTGTCAGGCCGCCGAACGGTCCGTGGCCGAGCGCCGGCGGAGAGCCGCGTCGAGGACCGCCGGCGGGTTGTACTGCTGGTCGAGCCGACCGACGTCGGTGCCGGGCGGGACGATCGCGTCGATGCGGTCGAGGACCTCGTCGGAGAGCGCCACGTCGGCGCCGGCGAGCAGGTCGTCGAGCTGCTCCATCGAACGTGGGCCGATCAGGGCGCTCGTGACGCCGGGGTGGGCGATCGCGAACGCCATCGCGAGGTGGGTGATCCGGATGCCGGTCTCCTCGGAGAGCGCGACGACCTGTTCCACGGCGTCGATCCGTCGCTCGTCGCGGTTGTGTCGGAACATGGTCGCGCGGGCGAGGTCGGTGTCCTGCCCCTTCCGGAACCGGCCGGTCAGCATGCCACCGGCGAGGGGGCTCCAGACGAGTGCTCCCATGCCGTGGCGCTGGACGGTCGGGAGGACCTCGCGCTCGATGCCCCGGTTGAGGATCGAGTAGGTGGGCTGTTCGGTGCGGAATCGTTCGAGGCCACGGCGCTCGGACGTCCACTGCGCCTCGACCTGCATCGACGCGGGGAAGTCCGAGCTGCCGATCGCCCGGACCTTGCCGCTGCGGACCAGGTCGGTCAGTGCGGACAGGGTCTCCTCGAGGTCGACCGTGTCGTCGGGTCGGTGCGCCTGGTAGAGGTCGATGTGGTCGGTCCGCAGACGGCGGAGCGACCCCTCCACCGCCTGCATGATCCACCGCCTCGAGTTCCCCCGGCGGTTCGGGTCGTCGCCCATCGGGCCGTTGAACTTCGTGGCGAGGACGACGTCGTCGCGTCGCCCGACGAGTGCCTTGCCGAGCAGTTCCTCGGAGCCGCCCTGCGAGTAGCGGTCGGCGGTGTCGATGAGGTTGATGCCGGCGTCGAGTGCACGGTGGACGATGCGGATCGAGTCCTGTTCGTCGCCGTTGCCGATGGTGCCGTCGGTGCCGAGCATCATGGCGCCGAGCGCGAAGGGGCTGACCTGGATGCCGGTGCGGCCGAGGGTGCGGTACTGCATGTGCGGTTCCTCCTGTCGATGGCGTCCCGGGGCTCGGTGCCGTATCGTGAACCGAAGTGGAACGCTCTTCCGGAACTATACGGAATGGTTTTCCGTTTACGCAAGAGGAGGACTCCGTGCGCGCCGACGCCCGACGCAATGCCGACGCCCTGACCGACGCCGCCAAGGCCATCTTCGCGAGCGACGGGGTGGACGCCCCCGCGAAGCTGATCGCCGACCGGGCCGGCGTCGGCGTCGGCACGCTCTACCGGCGGTTCCCGCAGCGCTCGGACCTCGTCGTCGCCGTGTTCCAGCGGGCGGTCGAGTCGACGGCGGCCGCCGCGGACGAGCTCGCGGCGGCGCACGCTCCCGACGAGGCGCTCGCCCGCTGGCTGCAGCGGTTCACCGAGTTCGTCGCGACGAAGCGGGGACTCGCCGCGGCCCTGCACTCCGGGGATCCGGCGTTCGCAGCCCTGCCCGAGTACTTCGTCGGTCGGCTCGGCGGCGCGCTCGGCGGACTCCTCGATGCGGCGGCCGAAGCCGGGACGATCCGTCCCGACGTGGACGCCCAGCAGCTCCTGCACGCGGTGGCGGACCTGTGCCACGGGGCCGCGTCGATCGAACAGAGCCAGATGCTCGTCGGACTGCTCGTGGACGGCCTCCGCTACCGCGCGACGGTCTGACCGACCGGGTGGAGGCGCTCGGCCGCGGTCGCTCGGACGGCCTCGGTCACGCGCTCGAGCAGCGGCGAGGCCAGGTTCCAGCGCTGCCACCACAGCGCCACGTCCGCGCGGCGCCCGGGGGTGAGTTCGACGAGGTCGCCGTGCTCGAGGGCGTCGAGGCACTGGGCCTCCGGCAGCATCCCCCAGCCGAAGCCGAGCGACACCGCACGGGCGAAGTCCGCCGAGGTCGGGACGAAGTGCCTCGGGCCGGACGGGGCGTGCCCGAGCACCCGGCGCAGGTACCCCTGCTGCAGGTCGTCGTCACGGTCGTAGTCCACCAGGGGCACGCGGTCGAGGAGTCGCGTCATCCGCTGCTCGCTGTCGACACCCGGCAGGTACCGCGCCACGAACGACGGGGAGGCCACCGCCCGGTACCGGTCGATCCCGAGCGGCACCGAGGAACAGCCCTGCACGGGTTCGGCCTCGGCCGTGACGGCGGCCATCACCGTGCCCGCGCGGAGGAGTTCGGCGGTGCGGTCCTGGTCCTCGCGGTGGAGGTCGAACACGACCTCGGTGTCGGCGCGCACGAGGGCGAGCGCGTCGAGGAACCACGTGCCGAGCGAGTCGGCGTTCACCGCGAGCGGGATCGACGGCACGACCGACTCCCCGCCGCCGAGCGCCCGCGCGGTCTCCTCGTCGAGCAGCTGCGCCTGTCGTGCGTGGCGGAGGACGACCTCGCCGTCGGGCGTCGGGCGGACCGGTGTCGTCCGCTGCAGGAGCACCCGACCGACCTGCTGCTCCATCGACTTGATCCGCTGCGACACGGCCGACGGCGTGATGGACAGCGCCCGGGCAGCGGCGTCGAGGGTGCCGTGGTCGACCGCGGCGAGGAGGGTCTCGAGGTGTTCGCGCTGCAGCCCTGGCATGCAGCTGAGCTTACGCCGCATCAGGAACGTGAGCTGTACTGCATCCGGGTGCGCTCCTACGCTCGAACCGTGACCGCCCTCCTCCCCATGCTCGCCGGCCTCGGCACCGGACTCGCGCTCATCGTGGCGATCGGCGTGCAGAACACGTACCTGCTGCGCCTCGCGGTGACCTCGTCCGTGCGGGTCGTCGCGGCCGCGGTCGTCGTCTGCGCCCTGTCGGACGCCGTGCTCATCCTGGCGGGGGTGCTCGGCGTGGGGGTCGTGGTCGAGCGCTTCCCGGTCGCGCTCGTCGTCATCCGCTTCGTCGGGGCGGCGTTCCTCGTGACCTACGGGGTGCTCGCGGCCCGTCGTGCGCTGTGGCCGTCGGGCGAGTCCCTGCGGGTCGAGTCCGAGGCGGCGGACGACGGCGTCCCGGTGGCGATCGCGTCCGCGACTGCGCCCGCGGACGGACAGCGCGCCCCGTCAGGATCGGGCGCAGTGTCCGGTGCGGGGCGCGATGCGGCTGCACGACCGGCGACGGGGCGCGGTGCGGCCGTCCACCCGGCCGGGACCGGTGCCGCGGCGACGGCACCGACGACGGTGGCAGCGGGGCGGACGCGCACCGCGCCTCCTGGTCGGGCCGCGACCGTGCGGACGGCCGTCGTGACGATGCTCCTGTTCACCTGGGCGAACCCGCACGTGTACCTGGACACGCTCGTGTTCCTCGGCTCGGTCGCGAACCAGCAGGGGCCGGCCGACCGGTGGTGGTGGACGGCCGGGGCGGTCCTCGCGAGCTGCCTGTGGTTCGGTGCGCTCGGGTTCGGCGGACGACTCCTGCGACCGCTGTTCGCGAAGCCGCTGACGTGGCGCGTGTTCGACGGTCTCGTCGCGCTCGTCATGCTGGGCTTCGGCGCGACGCTCGCGCTCGGCGCCTGACGCGGCGCCGACGTGGGGCCGCGTGGCTGCGTGGAACCAGGTTTCCGACACCGAACCAGCCCCTGCGCGTGGTTCGGTGTCGGAAACCTGGTTCGACCCGTCCGCCAGCGCCAGCGCCCGCGTCAGCGACGCCCTACTGCAGGCCCTTGCCCACCCGGCTGTTGCGACGGCTGTAGCCGAAGTAGATCACGAAGCCGATCACGAGCCAGATGACGAACCGCAGCCACGTCTCGACCTCGAGGTTCAGCATCAGCCAGAAGCACAGCACCGCCGACACGATCGGCAGCACCGGCGACCACGGCACCCGGAAGGCGCGCGGGGCGTCCGGACGCGTGCGACGCAGCACGACGATGCCGATCGACACCAGGACGAACGCCGACAGCGTGCCGATGTTGATCATGCCCTCGAGCTTGTCGACCGCCGTGAAGCCGGCCAGCAGTGCCACGACGACGCCCGCGACGACCTGCACGCGCACGGGGGTCTGCGTCTTCTCGTTCGTCTTCGAGAACCAGCGCGGCAGCAGGCCGTCGCGGCTCATCGAGAACACGATGCGGGACAGACCGAGCAGCAGCACCATGACGACCGTCGTCAGACCGATCAGGGAGCCGATCGCGATGATCCCGGCGGCCCACGGCAGGCCGACGATGGAGAACGCCGAGGCGAGGGACGGCGCGTCCTCCTGCGCCAGACGCTGGTACGAGACCATGCCGGTGATGACGATGCTGACGCCCACGTAGAGCAGCGTCACGATGCCGAGGCCGATGAAGATGCCGCGGGGCAGGGTCTTCTGCGGGTTCTCGGTCTCCTCGGCGCTCGTCGCCACGACGTCGAAGCCGATGAAGGCGAAGAACACGAGGGACGCCGCGGCGAGCAGACCGAAGACGCCGTACTGGGCGGGCTCGGACCCGGTGAACCAGGACACGAGCGACTGGGTCCAGACGCTCCCCTCGGCACCCTTGGCGGGTTCGGCCGGCGGGATGAAGGGGGTGAAGTTCGCGGCCTTGACGAAGAACGCACCGGCCACGATGACGAAGACGACGATCGCGACCTTGATGATCGTGATGACGGCCGAGACCCGGCTCGACAGTCGGGTGCCGAAGGCGAGCAGGACCGTGAAGATGCCGACGATGAGCACCGGCCCCCACGTGAACGGGACCGGGCCGAGCTGGATCGTGCTCGGCAGGGCCACGCCGAACACGTTGAACGCCTCGCTGAGGTAGATCCCCCAGTACTTCGCGATCACGGCGCTGGCGGTGAGCGTCTCGAGGATGAGGTCCCAACCGACGATCCACGCGAGGAGCTCGCCCATCGTGGCGTAGGTGAACGTGTAGGCGGAGCCGGCGACCGGGATCGTCGACGCGAACTCGGCGTAGCACATGATCGCCAGGCCGCACGTGACGGCGGCGAGCAGGAACGAGATGATCACGCCGGGACCGGCGAAGTTCGCGGCGGCGTTCGCGCCGACCGAGAAGATGCCGGCGCCGACGGCGACGGCGATGCCCATCGCCGCGATGTCGAAGGTCTTCAGCGACCGTTTGAGGGAGCGCCCCTTCTCCTCGGAGTCAGCGAGGGACGCCTCGATCGACTTGATGCGGAGCTTCGGTGCCATGGGGTGGTTCCCGTCATCGGCTGGCGGCGGACCCCGCGAGAGTACTGGTGTACCACCCCGGCACGCAAACGGCGGGGATGTCCCGTTCCGGGCCGGGAGGCGCGGCTCGGCTCAGGCGGATCGGCGCCAGTCCGACAGGAACCGGGCTCCGGCCTCGTCGTGGATCACGCCGTCCGGTGCCGTGAGGACCGGGTACGGCGTGGCCGGGACCCCGTCGGACGGGCGGACGTCGACGTGCGCGACCTCGTGCCCGTTCGCGTGCAGCCAGTCCGCCATCGCGTAGTCGCTCCGGGAGTCGCCCATCGTCCGCCACGCGAGCGGCAGCTCGCCGTCCTGCGCGAGGAGCTCGAGCGACCGCTCGGCACCCATGTCCTTGCCGCTGCGATCGGACTCGACGTCGGTCGAGATGATCGTCGGGTCGATGCGCCACTGCACGACCCCGGCGGCGTCGGGGCGGACGTCGTCGAGCCGTCGGACCCCGAGCCCGCGGCGCTCGAGCGCCGCCATCGCCTTCGCGTCGAACTCCGGCTGGCGCGCGAGGTACGTCTGGTTCGGCACCTCGACGCGCTGCTCGATCGACACCATGGCGCGCTTGGTCTCGTCGAAGAACACCAGGTCGGCGTACTCGTCGCGGACGAGCTCCCGCATCTCGTCGGCGTAGTCCCTCGGCAGGGCGAGGTCCTCGGCGACGGTCAGCTCGCCCATGCCGCCCTCGTACTGCGGCCCGATCGAGCACCAGACGGCGCCCTTCTCGCACACGGCGTGCACGCGGCCGCCGGCGGCGAGACCCCCCTCGAGGAGCGGTCCGACGACCTCCTGCCGGATGAAGGCGTCGCTGCGGCCGGTGTTGAAGACGACCGGGATGCCCTCGGCGGCGAGCGCGACGAGGTCCTGGACGATGCTCGGGATCGCGATGGTGCGCGAGACGGGGCTGGCGATGGGCCCGTCGACGTCGAGCAGGAGGCCGAGACGAGGTGCGTTCACGACGACCATCCTTGCAGCCCCGGTGGTCAGCGCCGTGCGTTCGTCCGCACCGTGAGGCGGTCGAGCAGCTCGCCGAGCGCCTCGGGGGCGGGGGCGTGTCCCTGTCCGGGCACCTCGGTGTACTCCGACCCCGGGACGGCTTCGACGACCGCGAGTGCCGCCTGCCGCATCCACTCGAGCCCGTCGCCACCCGCCGCGACGAGGACCGGCACGCCCACGGCCGCGGCCACCCGCTCGGGGATCGCGAGGCCGTTGAGCACCCGGACGTCGCGGCTCAGGACGTGCGCGTCGACGACGAGGGAGCGCCACAGCGAACCCTTCAGCCGGAGCGCCGTGATCTGGCCCATCGGGACGCCGAGGACGTGCGCGAGGAACGCCCGGACAGCCTGGGCCCGACGACCGCTCGCGACGTGCTCGTCGAGCGCATCGGCGAACACGACGTCGTCGGCGTGCGGGTCGACCGTGGCACGGTAGGGCGGTTCCCACAGCACGGCGGCGTCGAGTCGGACCCCGCCCGCGATCGCGTGCAGCACCACCCCGGCGCCGACGCACAGGCCGACCGCGGTGATCGGCCCCTCGACGTCGGCGACGACGGCCGCGAGGTCCTCGACCTCGCGCTCGATCGACCACGGTTCGGTGTCGCCGCTCGAGCCGCGGCCGCGCCGGTCGTAGGTGAGCACCCGGTAGCGGTCGCGGAGCGCCGCGGTCAGTGCGGTGACGAAGGGGGTGCCGTGGTGGTCGAACGCCCCGCCGACGACCACGAGCGCGGGGCCCGCTCCGGCGTCCGACACGGCGAGCACCGTGCCGTCCGCGGAGACGACCGTGCGGTCGACGTGCTGGTCCATGGGGGTCCTCGAAGGTGGTTCGACCGCGGTGTGCCGCAGGTGTGCGTGGGTCCTTCGGGTCTGGTCCGTGGCGGGTCGGTTGTGTCGAGCATGACAGCACTGCGCCGCCACGTCGACACCCGCAACCAGGGGGAGGACGCCCGTGCGCCCGCCCGGGCTCAGACGAGCGCGGTCGTCCCCACCGACTCCCGCTCGAGCAACGACCGCTTCACGTCGAGCCCCCAGGCGAACCCGCCGAGGGTGCCGTCGGTCCGCAGCACCCGGTGGCACGGCACGAACAGCGCCGGGGCGTTCCGAGCGCACACGCTCGCCGCGGCCCGGACCGCGTCGGGTCGCCCCATCGCCGCCGCGAAGCCGGTGTAGGTGAGCGTCGTGCCCGCGGGGACCAGTCGGAGCTGCCGCCACCCCTCGGTGAAGAGCTCCGTGCCGAACTGCCGCACGGGCACCTGCATCGCGTGGTCGACCTCGCCCGCGTAGAAGGCGTCGACGGCATCGGCCGAGGCCACCCGCCCGTCGGCGATGCGGTCGGGTCGGTGTCGGTCGGCGAGGCGCGCGAGGATGCGCTCGACCGAGTCGGTCCAGCCCGAGGCGAGGACACGGCCCTCGGTGTCCTCGAGCACGGTGAAGGGGCCGTCGGGGGTGTCCAGGGTCTGGATCGTCGCGTCGGTCATCGTTCGTCCTTCCGGGCGGCCGGAGCCGCGGTCGTCGTGCTGGTCGGCACGGTCGTCGCCGTCGCGCGGTCGATGATCGGTCGCCAGCAGTGCATGGTGAGGTAGCTCCGCCACGGCGCCACCTGCTCAGACCATAGGGAGAGCTCGCGCGCCGAACCGGGCAGACCGAGTTCCTGTGCACCGTTCCGCACGGCGAGGTCGCTGTGGAGGAAGACGTCCGGGTGGTGGCGGACCCGGAGCGCCACGTAGTCGGCGGTCCAGGGACCGATGCCCTTCACCGCGAGGAGCCCGGCGCGCAGCTCGTCGAGCGACTGGCCGGCGTCGACCACCAGCGATCCGTCGGCGAGCGCGGCGGCCACCCGCAGGATGGTGTCCACGCGGGCCGCCGGTCCCCGCAGGACCTCGTGCCCCCGCGAAGCGATCGCGGCGGCGGACGGGAAGAGCAGGCCGTCCGGCGCGATCGCGGACGGCACGGGCGCACCGAGCGCCGCCACCAGCCGGGTCTGGGCCGTCCGGGCCGCCGCGACGGACACCTGCTGGCCGATGAGCGTGCGGAACACGATCTCGTGCGGGTCGACCGCGCCCGGCAAGCGGATGCCGGGCACGCGCCGGACGGCGCCAGTCAGCTCGGGCACCGCGCCGAGGACGGCGTCGACCGCCTCCGGGTCGGCGTCGAGGTCGAAGTACGACCGCACCCGGGCCACGAGCGTCGGCAGGTCGGAGAGGTCCGTGACGCGCACGCGCAGGTCGATCCCGGTGCCCCGCCCGTCCGCGCTCGGGACCGCGGCCGACGCGCTGAACCAGGCCGCGCCTCCTGGCAGGTCGAGCACCCGCCCGTACGACGTGACCCGCCCCGCGTCGTCGACCTCGACCTGTTCCGTGCCCGCCAGGGCGTGGAGGGCGTGCCAGTCGAGGAGCCCCTGCGCGTCGAACGGCGCCCGTGCCGGCAGGTGCACGTGCAGCGCCCCGTCCACCACCGGCCGCGTCGTGCGCCGCGCGCGGAGCTCGGTCGGGGTGACCGCGAAGACCTCGCGCACGGTGTCGTTGAACTGGCGGACGCTCGCGAACCCGGCGGCGAACGCGACGTCCGCGACGGGCAGGTCGGACGACGTGAGCAGGGTCCGTGCCGTCTGCGCGCGGTGTGCCCGGCTGAGTGCCTTCGGTCCGGCGCCCAGCTCGGCGGTCATGATGCGGTTCAGCTGCCGTTCCGAGTAGCCGACGCGGGCCGCGAGGCCGGGGACCCCGTCGCGCTCGACGACGCCGTCGAGGACCAGGCGCATCGCCCGTCCGGCGACGTCCTCGCGCACGTCCCACTCGGGGCTGCCCGGGGTCGCCTCGGGCAGGCAGCGCTTGCACGCGCGGTAGCCGGCGAGGTGCGCCGCCGCGCTCGTGCGGTAGAACGTGACGCCGGCCGCGCCGGGGGTCCGGGCCGGACACGAGGGTCGGCAGTAGATGCCGGTGGAGTGCACGGCGGTGACGAACTGCCCGTCGAACCGGGCGTCGCGCGAGGCGACGGCGCGGTGGCGCTCGGCGTGCAGGGCGTCTGGTGCGGTGGACATGCCTCCACCCTGACACGGGTCACCGACATCGACTGGCGGGAATCGGACACGGCAGCGGACGTCCGTCGTCGCGGGACGGGACCGGGAGGCGCGGCTAGCGTGGGGTGCGTGACCCTGGTGGACGACGTGGCCGGCCCCGGCGACCTGCCCTGCCGGACCGACGTCGAGATCGCGCTGCTGCTGGTGTCCCGGCGGCACCGGTACGAGGGGCGACCGGCGGACGGTGCGCTGCCGGTGGTCGACGGCGAGCCAGACGACCTGCGCGGGCACGTCGAGGTGCGCGCGGGGCTCGGGATCGTCGGCGACCGCTACTTCGCGTCGCGGGCGCACGTGCACGCCTCCGTGACCGTGATCGGTCTCGAGGGGCTCGAGGCCGTCGGCACCGCTCTCGGCGCGGACGTCGACCCGGCCGCGACCCGACGCAACGTGTTCCTCCGCGGGGCGGACGTCGAGGCGCTCCGGGGCGAGCCGTTCTCGCTGCAGAGCGTCGGTCACGCCCCCGTGCTGTTCCGCGGGTACCGGCCGGCGAACCCGTGCGCCTGGATGGACCACGAGGTGGCCCCGGGGGCGTTCCGGGCGATGCGCGGGCGGGGCGGGGTGCGGTGCGACCCGGAGTCCGACGGCGTCCTCGCCCTCGGGCCCGCGGTGCTCCGCACGACCCGCCCCGTCCCGCTCGGCTGACCGGCCGCGGCGCCTCGGTGCAGGGGTGCCGAGACTCGGATCCGCGGACTCTTCCGCGGCGCCGCAGCCCGCGCTGCGTCCGCCGAGCCGAGACTCGGCCCAGCCGGCGACGCCGTGAGCGCCGACTCGATGGCGAGTGGGCGCAGCGCCGGCTACGCCGTGAGCGCCGACTCGATCGCGTCGACGAACGCCGGCAGGTCGTCCGGGTTCCGCGACGTGATGAGGACGCCGTCGACCTGGACCTCCCGGTCGACCCACTCGGCGCCGGCGTTCCGCACGTCGGTCTGCAGCGACGGGAACGACGTGATCGTCTTCCCCGACACGACGCCGGCCTCGATGAGGGTCCACGGGCCGTGGCAGATCGCGGCGACGGGCTTGCCGGCCTCCGCGAACGCCTGCACGAGGGACACCGCCTGCTGGTCGGTGCGGAGGGTGTCGGCGTTGATGGTGCCACCGGGGACGACGAGCGCGTCGAAGGATCCCGCGTTGACACCGGCGATGGTGGTGTCCGGGTCGACCGACTTGCCCGGGTCCTCATCGCCGATGAGGGTCGTGATCGGCCCGGTCTCCTGCGCCGCCACCGTCACGGTCGCGCCGCGCTCGCGGAGCTGGTCGATGGGGACGACGATCTCGTCCTGCTCCACACCGGAGTTCGTCGCGATGACGAGGATCTTCTTGCCGTCGAGTGCTGCCATGGTCGTTCCTTCCGCGGCCCGGTCGTTCCGGCCGCACGACCACGTTCGTCCACGGGGGCTGGAAGCGTCCGCAGGTGGACAGCCGAGGCCGTGGGCCCAGCCGCGGAGGCCGGCTCAGCCGTGGAGTCGGGCTCAGCCGCGGATGCGGAACGCAGTCCCCTCGCGCTCGACCGTGATGCCGTCGTACCCCGTCACCCGGTACAGCCCGGCCGTGACGTCCGCGTCGAGCGTGCCGACGACCACCGTGGTCGCGCCCGAGGCGATCGCGGCCTCGAGCCCGGCGGGGGCGTCCTCGAACGCCACGCAGTCGGCGGCGTCGACGCCGAGCAACGCCGCGCCGCGCAGGTAGCCGTCCGGGTGGGGCTTGCCGTGCTCGACGTCCTCCGACGGCACGAACGCCCCGGGCATGGCCAGTCCTGCGGCAGCCATGCGTCCGGCGGCGAGGTCCCGCGGCGCACTCGTCACGAGCGCCACCGGGACGCCGGCCGCGAGCAGCCGGTCGACGAACGCCGCGGCGCCGGGGATCTCGGCGATGCCCTCGGTGCTCGCGCTCTCCTCGGCGACGAGCGAGTCGGCGATCCGCACCTGCTCGTCGTGGTCGAGGTCGGGCAGGAAGCGCTCGATCGTGCTGATCGCCTGGCGGCCGTGCGAGAACGCGAGGATCTCCGCCGGGTCGATGCCGTGCCGCTCGCCGAACCGGGACCAGGTCGCCTCGACCACCGCGGTCGAGTCGACGAGGGTCCCGTCCATGTCGAAGAGGACCCCGGACGCCACGATGTCGATCACGCGCCCGACCCTAGCCTGCCGCCCCGGTCACTCGCCGGGGTCCGGCACGCGGCGCCGGTCACTCGCCGGGGTCCGGCACGCGGCGCCCGTCACTCGCCGGGGTCCGACACGCGGCGCCCGTCACTCGCCGGGATCGGGTGCCCGCACGTACCGGGTCAGCAGCACGCCGTCGCGCCCGAGCAGCACGTGGGCCGGTCGGAAGCGCCGCAGCTCGTTCGAGCCGCCGTGCGTGATGCGCGGGCCGGCACCGCCCTCGAGCGTCGGGTCGATCGTCAGGGTGAGTTCGTCCACGAGGTCCGCCGCCACGAGCGCGCCGAAGAACGACGGTCCGCCCTCGCAGTGGACCGTGCCGAGGCCGCGCGCCACGAGGGCGTCACGGAGCCGCGCGGGGTCGACGGTGTCCGGGTCGTCGTCGGCGCTGCACGGCACGACGTCCGCGACCGCTGCGAGCGCCGAGGCCGCGGGCGACCCGGCCGCCGACGCCGAGGTGAGGACGATCGGTCGCACCGGGGCCTGGGTGAAGATCCGGGACGCGGGGTCGAGGGACAGTGACCCGGACACGATCGCGAACACCGGGTGGTCCGGCAGCCCGTGCGACCGCCGCCAGGCGACGTCGGCGTCGTGCAGCGCCATCGGCCCGTAGCCCTCGTCGCGGACGGTCCCGGCGGCGACGAGCACCACGTCGGCCACCCGGCGTAGCAGGTCGAACACGCGCAGGTCGTCCGGGCCGCCGAGCGACCCGGACACGCCGTCCCCCGCGGCGGTCGCCGACCCGTCGAGCGTCGTCACGAAGTTCACGCGCAGCCAGGGGGCGACGGCGTCGGCGGTGTACAGCTCGAGCAGGTCGTCGTCGGACAGGTCGCCGATCGCCTGCGGCAGGCCGGTCACGTGTTGTGCCGCGCTTCCACCGGTTCGCGCCAGCCGAGCGTCGCCTCGAGCATCCGCATCGCGTCGACGCTCTCGGGCACGTCGTGCATCCGGACGATCCGGGCGCCGAGCATCGCGCTCACGGTCGCGACGGCGAGCGACCCGGCCAGCCGTTCACCGCGGGGCCGACCGAGCGACTCCCCCACGAAGTCCTTGTTCGACACCGCCGCGAGCACCGGGTAGCCGAGCGCCACGACCTCGGGCAGGCGCCGGGTGAGCTCGAGCGTGTGCCGGGTGTTCTTGTTCAGGTCGTGCCCCGGGTCGACGATGATCCGCGACTCCGGGATGCCGGCGGCGAGGGCCCGGTCGACGCGCTCCCGCAGGAAGTCGACCACCTCGGTCGTGACGTCGCCGTACTGCGGCGGCGCGGGCAGCGGACGACGGGGCTCGGCCAGCGAGTGCGTGATGACGACGGTCGCGTCCGAGTCGGCGACGACGGCCGCCATCCGCGGGTCGGACAGCCCGGTCGTGTCGTTGACGACGCTCGCGCCGGCCTCGATCGCGGCGGCCGCGACCTCGGGGCGGAACGTGTCCACGCTGATCGTCACGTCCGACTCCTCGGCGAGCTGCCGGACCACCGGCACCACGCGGTCGATCTCGTCGGCCGCCGGGAGCTCGGGCCCTGGGGCGAACTTCACGCCGCCGATGTCGACCCAGTCCGCGCCCTGCTCGGCGGCCCGAACCGCCGCCTCGACGGCACGGTCCAGCGCGAACGTGGCACCCCGGTCGTGGAACGAGTCGGGGGTGCGGTTCACGATCGCCATCACGGCGACGCGGTGGTCGAAGTCGTAGGTGCGGCGCCCGATGGTGCGCACCGGTTCGCGCAGGGCGGGCACGACCCAGCCGGGTGCCGTCGCGGGGGCCGGGAGGCGCGACCCGGCACGTTCCGTCGTCATGCGTCCGCCCCGTGGCCGGTCCCGGCGGCGCCGGCGCCGATCAGGGCGATCGCCTCGGCCCGGCCGGCGGCGTCCGCGAGGCTCCCCGTTGCCGCGACGGTGACGGTCGTCGATCCGGTCTGGCGTTCGCCACGGGTCGTCACGCACTGGTGCTGCGCGTCGAGCACGACGAGGACACCGGCCGCCGCGAGCCCGTCCGCGATCGTCGTCGCGACCTGCTCGCCGAGCCGCTCCTGCAGCTGCGGACGGGAGGCGACGGCGTCGAGCACGCGGGCGAGCGTGCCGAGTCCGATGAGCCGCTCCCCCGGCGCGTAGGCCAGGTGGGCCACGCCGAGGAACGGGAGGAGGTGGTGCTCGCAGACGGAGCGGAACTTCACGTCCCGGACGATCACGAGCTGGCCGCGGTCCGCCGGTTCGGCGTGCACGGTGCCGTCCCGCGCGATCGCCACCGCGTCGGTGCCGATGCCGGAGAAGAACTCGGCGTAGGACTCGGCCACGCGGGCGGGCGTCCGTGTGAGTTCCGCGCGGTCGGGGTCGTCGCCGATCGCGAGCAGCAGCTCGCGGACGGCGGACTCGATGCGCGCTCGGTCGAGACGTTGGTTCACCCGTCCATCCAACACCAGCCCTGGCCGCAGAACGCGAGCGGCCGCCGGGCGAGACGTACCCCGTCCAGGCGCGCCGCGCCTCCCGGAAATCCCTGTAAGGAAGCTGTGACGTGCCGGAAACCCAGCGCCCTTTAAGCTTGTTCGGTGAGCGCCCCGCAGACCGACACCACACCCCGGAACCGCTTCGCGACCGGCCTCGACCGCTTCTTCTCGATCACGCACCGCGGATCGACGATCCCCCGCGAGATCCGCGGTGGACTCGTCTCCTTCGTGACGATGGCGTACATCGTCATCCTCAACCCGCTCATCCTCGGCGGGTTCAGCCAGGACCAGGCGCCGCAGGACGTCGTCGGCGGGTGGCTGCAGAACGCCCAGGTCGCCGCTGCGACGGGGCTCGTGGCCGGCCTCATGACGATCGCGATGGGGCTCATCGCGAACCTGCCGTTCGGCATCGCCGCGGGACTCGGGATCAACTCGTTCCTCGCCGTGAGCGTCGTGCACCAGGTGACGTGGGCGGAGGCGATGGGGCTCGTCGTCATCAACGGCGTCGTGATCGTGATCCTCGCGTTGACCGGCATCCGGACGATGATCTTCACGGCCGTGCCCGCGCAGCTCAAGGCCGCGATCACCGTCGGCATCGGCCTCTTCATCGCGTTCATCGGCCTCGTCGACTCGGGCTTCGTCCGCACCACGAAGAACGCCTCGCCGCCGCTGCAGCTCGGCGAGGACGGCTCGATCGCGGCGCTGCCGACCATCGTGTTCCTGATCGGCCTCGTCATCATCGGCACGCTCATGGCCCGCAAGGTCCGCGGCGCCCTGCTCATCGGCATCGTGGCGACCACGGTCATCGCGATCATCCTGCAGGCGATCTTCAAGGTCCCGACCTCGGTCGACTCCCCCACCGGCTGGAACCTCAACGCCCCGGGCCTCCCCAGCGCCCTGTTCGCGGTGCCGGACCTGTCGCTCGTCGGCCACGCGGACGTCTTCGGCGCCTTCACCCGCATCGGCCCGATCGCCGCGTCGATGCTCGTCTTCACCCTGGTCTTCACGAACTTCTTCGACGCCATGGGCACGATGACCGGCCTCGCGAAGGCCGCCGGCGTGGCGAACGCCGACGGCACGTTCCCGCGGCTGAAGTCGGCGCTGGTCGTCGAGGGTGCCGGTGCGATCGCCGGTGGCGGCGCCTCGGTGTCGTCGAACACCGTGTTCATCGACTCCGCCGCCGGCATCGGCGAGGGTGCCCGCACCGGGATGGCCTCGGTCGTCACCGGCCTGCTGTTCCTGGCCTCGATGTTCCTCACGCCGCTCACCCAGGTGGTCCCGCTCGAGGTCGCCGCCGCCGGACTCGTTGTCGTCGGAGCGCTCATGGTGGCGCAGGTGAAGGACATCGACTGGACCGACTTCGGGGCGGCGCTGCCGGCGTTCCTGACGATCGTGATCATGCCGCTGACCTACTCGATCGCGAACGGCATCGGCGCGGGCTTCATCAGCTGGGTGCTCATCAAGCTGCTGTCCGGGCGCGGTCGGCAGGTGTCGTGGCTGCTGTACGTCGTGGCCGCGGGCTTCCTGCTGTACTTCGCGCGCGGGCCGATCGAGACGCTGCTCGGCGTCGGCTGACGCGGGGCTCCGCGCGCGGGGCGCGTCGCTGCGCGCGTTCGTCCTGCGTCGCCCCGCGCCGCACCGCGCGCCCCGCCCCGCCGCGCCGCGCCGCGCCGCCCCGCGTTCGCACAACGAAAGCCGCCCCGAACCACGGACAGCCGTGGTTCGGGGCGGTTGTGGTTGTGCGGCGGTGCGGCAGCCGGGAGGCGCGGCCTCAGTCCGGCAGGTCGGTCGGCGTCGCCTCGTGGTGACGCCGACCCTGGGTGCGCCGGTCCTCCTTCATGCCCGCCTCGAACAGGTGCTTGCGGCCCTGCACGAGCTCGTCGCGCGCGGTCCGCTCCAGCTCCTTCGCGAGGGCGTAGTACCCGTCGTCGTAGTCCTCGACGATCTGGAACGTCCAGCGGCCGCCGATGACGTTGCGCCCGACGAGCTCGCGGTCGATCCGGTCCGCCAGCTCGGCGTGCCCGGCATCGCGGAGTTGGTCGACCGCCTCCCCCAGGTCGAGGTCCGCCTTGCCCGTCAGCCGGTGGAACCCGTACAGCAGCCCGCGGGCGTGCTCCATCGTCTCGAGGGCGGCGGACAGCGTCCCGAGCGCCTCGACGGTGGCGTCCGAGACCCCCTCGGGCACGCGGTGCTGCTCGTCGGGGCCCTGTGCGTCGTCGTGCGGTGCGTCGTTCGTCATGGGTCCCGTCTACCGGACCGCTGCTCACGCCGCTCCGAGCAAGCGGTGTCGGGGCGGCGGGGTACGGTTCGGGCATGACCAGGTGGGTCGCGCTGCTGCGCGGGGTGAACGTCAACGGGATCACGATCACGAGCGCCGACCTCGCGGCGCTGTTCCGGGAACGCGGGTACCAGGACGTCCGGACCGTGCTGGCGTCGGGCAACGTGGTGTTCGGCTCCGACGGCACGGCCGCGGCCCTGAAGACGGTCATCGAGCAGTCGCTCCGTGACCGGTTCGGCTACGAGGCGTGGATCGTGCTCGTCCCGCACGACGACCTGGCGGACATCGTGGACGGCTTCCCGTTCCCCGCCGCCGAGGACCACCACGACTACGTCGTGTTCGGCTCGGACGACGACGCCCTCGACGACCTGCTGGCAGACCTCGACGTCGACGAGACGGTCGAACGCGTCGCGCGGGGCTCCGGGGTCGTGTACTGGTCGTGTCCGAAGGGCTCGAGCACGGACACGGTCTTCGCGAAGCGGGCGGGCGCGGCGCGCTTCAAGCGGACGACGACGACCCGCAACGTGAACACGCTGCGGAAGCTCCTGTGACGCGCGGCGGCCTGCACCACGTCGAACTGCGCACCGCCGACCTCGACCGCTCCGCAGCTGCGTGGGGCTGGCTCCTCGGCGAGCTCGGCTACGAGCCCTTCCAGCAGTGGTCCGACGGGCGGAGCTGGCGGTCGGGCGCCCTGTACGTCGTGCTGGAGACCGCCCCGGCGCACGGCGCCGACGACCGTCGTCGACCAGGGCTGAGCCACCTCGCGTTCCACGCCGGAGGCATCGACGACGTCGCCAGGATCTGGGCGGCCGCGCCTGCGCACGGATGGCGTCGACTCTACGAGGACCGCCACCCGCACGCCGGTGGCCCCGACCACCACGCAGGCTTCCTCGAGGACGCCGAGCGGTTCAAGGTCGAACTCGTCGCCGACTGAGCGCTTCGGGCGCGGTGCGCGCCGGAGACGCGGCACGAGTCGGAGGCGCGGTGCGCGCCGGGGCCGCACCGCGCCTCCGGGACGGGGTCCGTCAGGCGGTCGCCTCGTCGGGCTCGAGATCCCGGTCGAGCGAGATCGTCGGGATCGAGGCCGTGATCACCGACCCGTCGGCACGGAGCGTGCCCTGGATGTCGGCCGTCGTCGGTGCGCGACCGGACATCCGCGGGCCCTGGTGCGTCAGCGGCACGACGGTCGGCTCACCGGCGGTGATGTCCCACTGCTGGTTGTGCACCCACGCCGTGAAGCCCTCGCCCGTCTCGACCGTGAAGGTCAGGGTCTCCTGCTCGAGGTCGACCCGCACCCGTGACCCACGCACCGTGAGCCGGTAGGTGATCCGCTCCCAGTCCTTCGGCAGCCGGGGGTTGAAGGTCATCCGGCCGCCGTGGTCCCGCATGCCGCCGAACCCGTTGACGACCGCACCCCAGATGCCACCGGTCGAGGCGATGTGGACGCCGTCGCTCGTGTTGCCGTGCAGGTCCGCGAGGTCGACGTAGAGCGCCGTCTGGAAGTACTGCAGCGCGAGGTCGTGGTAGCCGACCTCCGCCGCCATGATCGACTGCACGACGGCGGACAGGGTGGAGTCACCGGTCGTGAGGGCGTCGTAGTAGTCGAAGTCGCGACGCTTCTCGGCAGCGGTGAACTCGTGCCCCTGCAGGAACAGCGCGAGCACGACGTCCGCCTGCTTCAGCACCTGGAACCGGTAGATCACCAGCGGGTGGTAGTGCAGCAGCAGCGGCCGCTTGCTCTCGGGGGTGTTGTCGAGGTCCCAGAGTTCCTTGTCGAGGAACTGGGCGTCCTGCGGGTGGATCCCACGGTGCGGGTCGAAGGGGATCTCCATCGACTCGGCGGCGTGCTCCCAGTCGGTGATCTCCTGCGCCTGCAGCCCGGTCCGCCGCACCATGCGGTCGTACTCCTCGGGGTCGTCCGCGGCGAGCTCGCGGCAGGCGTTCACCGCGAACCACAGGTTCGCCCGGGCCATCACGTTCGTGTAGAGGTTGTCGTCGACGACCGTCGTGTACTCGTCGGGGCCGGTGACGCCGTCGATGTGGAACTTCTTGTCGCCGTTCGACCGCCAGAAGCCGAGGTCCTCCCACAGTCGTGCGGTCTCGACGAGGATGTCGATCGCGCCGCGCTTGAGGAACTCACGGTCGTCCGAGGCGCGGACGTACTGCATCAGCGCGTGCGCGATGTCCGCGTCGATGTGGTACTGCGCGGTGCCGGCCGCGTAGTACGCGCTGGACTCCTCGCCGTTGATCGTCCGCCACGGGAAGAGCGCACCGTGCTGGTTCAGCTCACGGGCACGGGACCGCGCGGCGTCGAGCATGTTGTACCGGAAGCGCAGGGCGTTCCGGGCGACGATCGGTGCCGTGTACGACAGGAACGGCAGGACGTAGATCTCCATGTCCCAGAAGTAGTGCCCGCCGTAGCCCGACCCGGTGACGCCCTTGGCGGCGATGCCGTGCCCGTCGGTGCGCGCCGTGGCCTGGGCGAGCATGAAGAGGTTCCACCGGACGGCCTGCTGCAACGCGGGCTGCCCGGCGATCTCGACGTCGCTGCGCGCCCAGAAGTCGTCCATCCACTCGGCCTGCCGCGCGAAGGCCGCGTCGACGGACTCGGCCCGCGAGCGGTCGAGCGTCCGCTCGCACCGGTCGGCGAGCTCACGCGCCGGGACCCCGCGGGACGTGTGGTAGACCACGTGCTTGGTCAACCGGATGGGTTGTCCGGCGCGGGCCTGCACGCGGTAGACGTGCTTCGCGAGGTCGTCCTCGATCGACGACGACTCGTCCCAGCTGTTCTCGGTCTCGAGGTGGTGCTCGACGCCGACGCAGATCGTCATGCCGGAGCTCGCCGCCTGGTACCCGAGCAGGGACCGGCCACCGGTGCTGCGCTTGAGCTTCGGCTCGAGGACACGCTCGGTGAACGCCTCGGCCTTGCGCGGGTCGAAGGCGTTCGCCGCCGCGCGCATGCCGGCGTGGTACTCGTCCTGCACGTCCTGGCGGTTGAGGATCTGGCTCGACAGCAGGATCGAGGCGTCCGCGTCGAGCACGGTCACCTCGTAGTCGATGACCGCGAGGTGTCGGTCGGTGAAGGACACCAGCCGCCGCGACCGGATGAGGACCCGCTTGCCGGACGGCGTCGACCACTCGGTCTCGCGGAACAGGTAGCCGCCCCGGAAGTCCAGCCGTCGGGTGTGCCGGAGGATGTCCGCCTCGGCCAGCACCAGCGGCTCGTCGTCGACGTACAGCCGGATCACCTTGGCGTCGGGCGCGTTGATGATCGTCTGGCCGGTCTTCGCGAAGCCGAAGGCGTCCTCGGCGTGACGGATCGGCCAGGTCTCGTGGAAGCCGTTGACGTACGTGCCGTACTGCACGCCGCCGCGGCCCTCGTCGAGGTTGCCGCGGAGGCCGAGGTACCCGTTGCCGACGGCGAAGTTCGTCTCGGCCACGCCCTGCTCGTCGGGGGCGTACTCGGTCTCGACGAGCGCCCATTCGTCGATCGGGTAGCGGACCCGGTCGAGCGGGTCGGAGGTGATGGGGTTCATGGTGCTCCGTGGGAAAGGAGGTGTTCGTGGGGGGAGGGTCGGGAGGGCCTGGAGGCGCGGATCGCCCCGGCCGCACCGCCTACGTCGTGCTCGTGGCCGGTTCCGGCAGCTCGTCGACGAGTTCGTCGAGGTCGGTGACGACGACGTCGGCACCGTGTTCCAGGAGCGCGTCGGCCCCGGCGCCGCGGTCCACGCCGATGACGAGCCCGAAGGCGCCGTTGCGCCCGGCCTCGACCCCGCTCGTGGCGTCCTCGACCACGACGCACTCGGCAGCGGTCAGGCCGAAGCGGCTCGCGGCGTCGAGGTAGGTGTCGGGGGCAGGCTTGCCGGCGAGACCGTCTTCGCGGGCGACCATGCCGTCCACGATCACCGGGAACCGTTCGAGGATCCCCGCCGTGCGGAGCACCTGCACGGCGTTGGCGGAGCTCGAGACGACCGCGACGGACAGCCCGGCGTCGATCGCCGTGACGAGGAACCGGAGCGAACCGGGGTAGGGCTCGACGCCGTGCTCGGTCAGTTCGGCGGTGAACTCGGCGTTCTTCCGGTTGCCGAGCCCGCACACCGTGTCGGCGTCCGGCGGGTCGTCCGGGGTGCCCTGGGGCAGGTCGATGCCGCGTGACTCGAGCAGGGACCGGACCCCGTCGTACCGCGGCTTGCCGTCGACGTACGCGAAGTAGTCCTGTTCCGTGTACGGAGCGACGCCGTGCTGGGCCAGGTAGGGCGTGAAGAGCCGACTCCAGGCGCGCATGTGGACGTCGGCGGTGGGGGTGAGGACACCGTCGAGGTCGAACAGGAGCGCGCGCTGGTCAGCGAGTCGCGCGGGGGTGCGCCGGTCCGGTGCGGTCATGCAGGCGAGTCTAGGACCGGCCTCCGCCGCGGACCCTGACGCATCACCGATCTGTGGAGAGAGTTCACCCGCGACGGACGTGTGGACGACTGCACATTCGAAACGTGCAATATTTCATCTTCCAATATCGATCCTTGGAGGATCCATGCGTTCACACCTCATCACCACCCGCCTGGTCACGGTCGGCTGCCTGACCGCGGCGGCCGTCCTGGGCACCGCGTCCGTGGCGTCCGCAGAGCCCGCGCAGTCGACGACCGCCGTGCGGTCCAGCGCCGCTTCGACCGTCGCGCCGGTCAACAGGGTCCACTGGGGACCGAAGGACCTGATCGGCGGCTCCGGCGTCCTGGGGGCGACCGTGACCCTCACCGACGCCGCCGGGAAGACCCGCTCCACCGTGGTCCAGTCCGGCAACTGGTTCTTCGTCCCCGCCGAGGGGCTCACGCCCACGTACTCGATCACCCAGTCGATCGGTGGCCGGACCTCCGCTCCCGTGACGTTCGTGACACCTTCCGACGTCGACATCCCGGCCGTGAGCCAGATCTCGAACGGCCCGTCGGGGATGGTGACCGGGCTCGGCGTCGCGAACGCCGAGATCCGCATCGAGGGTGCCGACGGCCAGGTCGTGACCGCGACCGCGAACGTCACCGGACGCTGGATCGCCTACCCGGTCGGCTTCGAACGCGGCCTGAGCATCACGCAGAAGAGCCGTGGGCACTGGTCCGATCCCGTCGTCTTCAACTGACCCGTCCCCGACCCCGGAAGGAACCCCGTGCTCCGCATCCCCGTCCTCACCGTGGCGGCCCTCGTCGCCGCTGCCGCCGTCACCGTCACCGGCCCCGCGATCACCGCGCAGGCCGCGGAACCCCACGCCTCCGCGGCCGTGTCGTCCGAGCGCGCCACACACGCGTTCGCCGTCACCTCGCCGGAACGCTACGTCCCCGACACCCGGCCCGTGATCACCGGCACCGGCACCCCGGGAGCCGAGGTCCTCGTCATGCTCCCCGGGAAGCCGGTGACCTTCTCCACCACGGTCGCCGCCGACGGCAGGTGGTCGGCGACGAGCCCCGAGGTCTTCTCCTCGGGGGACTACTTCGGGAACCTCGCGTACCAGCAGCAGGACGGGCAACTCGTCCAGTTCGACCTGCGACGCGGCGCCGCCCCCGCCCACACCGCCCCGACCACCCTGCGATCGGACGGTCCGACCCGGTTCGCGCGCGGCGCGAAGCCCACGTTCGCCGGGACGGGGACCCCGGGTGCCCGCGTCGTCGTCGCGATCCCCGGCCTGTCGGTCGAGGTCGCTGCGGTCGTCCGTGCCGACGGTCACTGGTCGGCGGCGAGCCCGTCCGCGCTCCCGGCCAGTGGTCAGTTCCTCACGACCGTCACGCAGCAGGGCGACGGCCAGTACGTGGAGTTCTGGCTCGCCGTGGCGTGAGTCCCCGGCGCCGACCCCGACGGCCGTCACGACGTGACGACCGTCGGGGTCGGACCGCCTCGTCCGGCGGGTGGAACGGCACGCGTCCGTGCCGTCGACCGTGGACGGCGCTCAGCGCAGTGCCGACCCGGACGGCAGGGTCCGGACCCACTCCTCGATCGCCGCGGCGATCTGCTGCCGGGCGTCGGTCCGCGAGATCGTGGCCGTGTCGTCGCCGGGCTGCGCACCGTAGGCGCCGAAGTCGGCGTGGTTCGCGCCCTGCACCTCGACCATCGTGGCGTTCGACGGCAGCAGGTGCCGCGCGGCGTCGACCTTCTCGGGCGTCGACAGGCCGTCGCGCGACCCGGAGACGCTGAGCACGCTGATGTACGACCGGCTGATGTCGTTCGCGCAGTAGCTCCCGAGCAGGAGCAGCCCGTCGGCGTCCGGGGCGAGCTGGCACGCGCGCACCCCGCCGAGCGAGTGCCCGCCGACCGCCCAGGACCGCACGTCCGGGGCGTGGGCCTCGAACGTCGACAGCCCGCGGGTGTCGAAGAAGGCGAGGTGCAGCGTCGGCTTCGTGATCACGACGGTCGTCCCGGCGGCCACGACCTGCCGGAACGTCGCCATGTAGGCGTACGGATCGACCTTCGCGCCGGGGATGAAGACGATGCCGGCGCCGTTCGCACTGCCGGTCGGGGTCATCACCACGGAGTCGCCCGCGTCCCGGACCGCCACCCGGTCGTCCCGCCAGACCTGCAGGGCCGCGCTCCGGGTGCCCTGCATGACGATGTTCGCCCACACGAGGAACACCACCGCGATCAGCACGATCACGGCGAGGACCCAGGCGGACCAGCGGAGGACTCGGTTCATGCGCTTCCTGCTCCCTGCGGGCGTCGTGCGGTGACGGTGAGCCATCGCTCGTCGGCACCGGGGCGCGTGGTCTCTCGGACGTCGACGTCGGCCCACCCGGAACGCCCGACGACCTCGGCGAGGGGGCCGGGCGTCCAGTACGTGAAGTGGCGGGCACGGTCGAGCTTCCGGGTGCTCCAGGCCTCGCCGTCGCCGCGCTTCAGGGTCGCGGCGAGCGCACCGCCGGGGTGGACGGCGTCGCGGAGCCGAGCGAGGACGCCCTCGAGTGCCGACCGGCCGACGTGCAGGAGCACGGCGTTTGCGAAGACGGCGTCGTACGGACCGCCGAACGCGTCCGAGCGCACGTCGACGAGGCGCGCCTCGTGCCCCGCGGACCGCAGCGCGTCCACGAAGGAGCGCGCGCCGTCGGTGCGGTCGACGGCGAGCCCGGCAGCCTCGAGGGCGAGGGCGTCGCGTCCCGGTCCGGATCCGAGTTCGAGGACGTGGGCACCGACGGGGACGAGCGCGAGCAGGTCGTCCACGAGGCCGGCGCGGTGGTCGTCCGTCCGCTCGGCGTAGCGGTCGGCGGCACGCTCGTACGCGTCGAGGGTGCGTTCCGCCGCGAGATCGCGCCGCATCACCACCTCGTGCCGACCGTCCGGCAGCGCGTCGCCGGGCTCGTCGACGGCGCGGAACCCGCAGTGCTCGTACGCGCGCCGGGCCCCGGCGTTGTCCGGCATCACGGACAGTTCGAGCGTGTGGGCACCGGCACGGGCCGCCCAGGTCGCGACCGCACGGATGAGCGCTGCCGCGACGCCCCGGCCGCGTGCGGCGGGGTCGACCCACATCGAGATGAGTTCGGCGGTGCCGGGATCATCACCCTGGACGCCGCTGGCCATGCCGACGGCAGTCCCGTCCTCGGCGTGGGCGAGCAGGTCGAGCGCACCCGGGATCGAGAGCCGGGTCCGCCAGCGGTCCTCGCGGGCATCAGCCCAGTCGGCGAGTGTCGACCCGAAGGCCGTCGGGGCGTCGGCGAGCGCCGCGAGCCGGACCGGACGCCAGGTCTCCCAGTCGTCCGCCGTCACCCGGCGCAGCGCGATCGTCGTCACGCCTCGACGCTACCGCCCGCAGGCGCGAGCCGACCCGGTCGGACCGACCCGCGCCTCCTGGACCGGGTCAGACCGAGGCGTCCTCGGTGACGGCTGCACGCAGCTCCGCCGCAGCGGCTGCGACGTCGTCCGCGCTGTAGATGGCGCTGCCGGCGACGGCGATGATCGCGCCGGATGCCTGCACCGCGGCGATCGAGGAGGCGTTCACGCCGCCGGCGATCGAGAAGGGGACGCCGGAGGCCTCGCCGGCCTCGAGCAGGGTGGAGAAGGTGAAGCCCTCCTCGGCCTGCTCGTCGAGTCCGGCGTGCACCTCGACGAACTGCGCGCCGAGGGCCACGACCTCACGGGCACGGGCGGCCTTGTCGTCCACCCCGATGAGGTCGACGACGATGCCCTTGCCGTGCTTCTCGGCGGCGGCGACGGCCCCGCGGATGGTGGAGTCCCCGGCGACACCGAGCACGGTGACGAGGTCGGCACCCGCGGCGAAGGCGATGTCCGCCTCGAGCTCGCCGGCGTCCATCGTCTTGAGGTCGGCGAACACGGTCTTGTCCGGGTGCGCCTGCTTCATCGCGGTGATCACCGAGAGCCCCTCGGCCTTGATGAGCGGGGTGCCGAGCTCGAGGACGTCGACGCTCGGGGCGGCCTTCGCGGCGAGGTCGAGCGCGGCCTCGGTGGTGAGGGTGTCGATGGCGAACTGGATCTGCATGGGTGTGCCTTTCACTCGAGGTTGGCGTGGCTGGGCCACAGGTCGTCGGCGGAGCGTCCGCTCCGGGTCCAGAGGGCGTGGAAGAGCGCGTCGCCGACGAGGACGACGGCCTGTTCGAAGCGGCTGCCCGCGTACTGCTCGGAGGCGCTGCCGGACCGGTCGGTCTTCGTCGCGGCGGGGACGACGAGGGTGACGGCGGCGAGCGCGCCGAGCGGTGCGTCGTCGGTCGTCGAGATCGCGAGGACCGCGGCACCGACGTCGACCGCGGTGCGCGCGGCCTGGACGATGCCGGTCGTGGTCCCCGATCCGCTCGCGACGAGCAGGACGTCGCCCGCCCGGACGGCCGGGGTCGTCACCTCGCCGACGACGTGGACGTCGAGGCCGAGGTGCATGAGCCGCATGGCCGTCATCCGGAGGGCGAGACCGGAGCGGCCGGCCCCGTGGACGAACACGCGCTCGGCGCCGCTGAGCAGGTCGAGGGCGGCGTCGGTGTCGCCCCGCAGCGTCTCGGCGAGGTCGGCGGACTCGCGGACGATCAGGGCGAGGGCGTCGGTGACGGTGGCGGCGGGCATGGCATCGATCGTGGTCGGGACGCCGGTCGGCCGCCGCTACCCGACACGGCGGGGTCCCTGCCCGATCGGGTGGCCCCACCCGCTCGGGTGGGAGTCGTACGGTTGGTCCCGTGACCGACAACGTGCGCGATGACGGGACGGCGGCTCCGTCGGCCGTCCAGGAGGCGCGGCGTGACTCCGCGGGACGCCTCGCCGCCGCCGACCACGCGCGGACCGTCGCGGAGCAGGCGGACCGCCACGCCCTCACCCTGGAGTCGGTGCTCGCGGTGCTCCGGTCGCCGCGCGTCGGCGACGCTGCCGCCCGCGCCGAGGCGGTCGAGATCGCGTCGGCGGCGCTCGTGGACCTCCGGACGGTGACGGACCGGCAGCGCGGCGCGCTGCTCGAACCGGTCACCGGGGCGTTCTCCCGGCTCCGCGCGGACCTCCGGCCGCTCGTCCGGTTCGGGGACCTCGACCTGCAGTTCGTCGAGCCGCCGGCGACCGGGCGGGCGCTTCCCGGCGACGTCGCCCACAGTGCCCGGGCGATCGTGCGGACGGCGGTGCTCGCCCTCGTGGACGAGGGTGCCGCACGACGCGTCCGGATCCAGTGGGACTGCGACGGGCGGAACCTCCTGATGCAGCTCCGGGACGACGGCGCCGGCACACTCGACGCGCACGACGACAGCGTCCGGCCGATCGCCGAGCGGGTGGTGGCCCTCGACGGGGAGCTGCGGGTCGCGTCCACGGCGGGCTGGGGGTCGGTGCTCGACATCCGGATCCCCCTCGATCCGCCGCCGGGCGCACCGGTGCCCTCGGACGCGTCCGACCTGACGCCCCGCGAACAGGACGTGCTGCGACTCGTCGCCACCGGGGTCGGCAACCGGGAGATCGCCGACGGCCTCGGGATCAGCACGAACACCGTGAAGTACCACGTGGCGAACCTGCTCCGGAAGCTCGGGGCCCGGACCCGGGCGGAGCTCGCCGCGGTCAGTTCCCGGGCCTGAGGAACGCCGTCAGCGTGCCGGCGCGGTCGTGCTCCTCGCGAGCGGGTACCGGCGGTCGAGTCGGGGCCCGACGACCGAGTCGAGCAGGAAGCTCACGCCCAGGCGCCCGACGGCCCAGTACCCGCCGACGGCGATGAAGACGAGCGGGGACCACACCCGGAGCACGACGAGCAGCGTGGTCGCGATACCGAACCCCACACCGATCGCGGAGTACAGCGACCAGAGCCCGGCGACCGCCCGGTCGCGGGCGGCCCGGTCGGCCGCCGTCCGCTCGTCGAGGCCACGCACCGCCGGGTCCAGGCCGGACGTCTCCCCCGCGGCGAACAGGTCCCGGACGGGAACCTCCAGCGCACGGGCGAGGGCACTCAGGGTCTCGAGGCTGGCGTCCTTGCCGCCCTCGAGCCGTTGGACGGTCCGGACCGCGATCCCGCTCGCCTCGGCGAGCCGTTCCTGCGTCCAGCCCCGTTCACGCCGCAGTGCAGCGATCCGCATCTCGTTCATGCTCCGAGCCTAGGAAGCGCACGGGCCCGACCACCACGACAGGGACCCGTCACGTCCACGACAACGGCCCGCCACCTGGCTGACGCGGCTCGTCACGCACGCGGACTGAACCGGTAGCCCATGCCCGACTCGGTCACCAGGTACCGCGGGTGCGCCGGGTCGGGTTCGAGCTTGCGTCGCAGCTGCGCCATGTACAGGCGCAGGTAGCCGGAGTCGCTGCCGTGCGACGGACCCCACACCTCGGTGAGCAGCATCTCGCGGGTCATCAGCCGATCGGGGTTCGTCACGAGGACCTCGAGCAGCCGCCACTCGGTCGGGGTCAGCCGGATCGCCGGGCCGGACGGCGGGGTGACCTGCTTCGCGACGAGGTCCACCACGAGGTCGCCGATCGACACCGACGGGGTCGCCCCCGCGGCCGTCGCCGCCGCGACCTGCCGGCGGCCGAGCGCCCGGAGCCGGGCGAGCAGCTCGTCCATCTGGAAGGGCTTCGTCACGTAGTCGTCGGCACCGGCGTCGAGCGCGTCGACCTTGTCGGACGAGTCGGTCCGGCCCGAGAGCACGAGCACCGGCACCTGCGACCAGGCCCGGATGCCCTCGAGCACGCCGATGCCGTCGAGCCGGGGCATGCCGAGGTCGAGCAGCACCAGGTCCGGCCGCTCGGTGATGACCGCGTCGATCGCGACCCGGCCGTCGCGGGCGGTGACGACGTCGTACCCGCGTGCGGCGAGCGTCACGGCGAGCGCGCGGACGAGCTGCGCGTCGTCGTCGGCGATCAAGACCTTCATCGCGCACGGCCCTTCATCGGATCTCCACTCCCAGGTGTCCGGCGATCGGCAACCGCACCACGACGGTGAGCCCGCCGCCGGGGGTGTCGTCGACCTCGATCGTGCCGCCCATGCCCTCGGTGAAGCCGCGGGCGAGCGCCAGACCGAGCCCGAGGCCGGTGTCGTTGTCGGTGTCGCCGAGGCGCTGGAACGGCTGGAACACCTCGTCGACGCGGTCCGACGGGATCCCCGGGCCGTGGTCGGCGACGCGCAGTTCGACCCCGCCGCCGAACGCGCTCGCGGCGATGCGGACCCGGGTGTCCTCGGGCGCGTAGCGCACGGCGTTCGCGAGGAGGTTCACCACCACGCGCTGCAGGAGCACGGCGTCGGCGAGGACCGGCGGGAGGTCGGCGGGGAGGTCGAGGTCGACGTCGTCCGGACCGAGCTCGAGTTCGTCGAGTGCCGGGGCGACCACCGTCTCGAGGGCGAGCGGCACCGGGGCCACGGCGAGCACCCCGGCCTGCACGCGGCTGACGTCCAGCAGGTCGGCCAACAGCACCGCCAGCTGACGGAGGCTCTCGTCGGCGGTGGCGAGCAGCGCCTCCCGGTCGTCCGTCGACAACTCGATGTCCGACGCACGGAGCGTCTGCACGGCCGCCGAGGCGGCCGCGATCGGCCGTCGCACGTCGTGTCCGACGGCGGCGAGGATCGCGCTGCGGACCCGGTCCACCGCGGCGATGCGCTCGGCGTCGACCGCGGCCCGGGTGAGGTCGCGGTGCTCGACCGCGGCGTCGAGCTGCTGCTCGACGACCCGCAGCAGTCGCCGCTGGGTCGGGTCGTCCGGGGCGCCCGCGAACTCGAGGACGGCACCGGACGCCAGGGTCGTGGCGGCGTCCGGCGTCTCGCCGAAGGTCCCCGAGGTCGCCGGGACCTCGTCGCCCTGCCGGATCCGGACGCCGGCGAAGCCGAAGGCCTCGCGGGTCCGGTCGAGCAGCGCCTGCAGGGCGTCGTCGCCGCGGAGCACGCTGCCCGCGATCCCCATCAGCAGGCCCGACTCGGCTGCCGCACGCCGGGCGGCCCGGGACCGCCGCGCCGAGCGGTCGACCACGAAGCTCACGAGCACCGCGCTGACGACGTACATGACGAGGGCCACCAGGTGCCACGGCTGCTGGACGGTGACCATGTAGAGGGGTTGCACGAAGAAGAAGTCGAGGCTCAGCCCGGACAGCACTGCGGCGAACACGGCCGGCCACATGCCGCCGACGAGCGCGACCACGAGCACGAGCAGCTGGTAGGCGAGCACGTCGACGGTGATCGCGTCCGGGTCCTTGCCGAGCGAGAGCAACCAGGTCAGGAGCGGACCGGCCACGAGGGACAGCGCGAACGCGGCGACGATCCGGCCGCGGGACAGGCTGCCGCCGAGCCGCGGCAGGGCGAAGCCGCCCCCGGCACGCTCGTGGGTGACGACGTGGACGTCGATGTCGCCGGACTCGCGGATCACGGTGTTGCCGATGCCCGGTCCGGTGATCGCCGCCGCGACCCGGCTGCGGCGGCTCACGCCGATGACGATCTGCGTGGCGTCGATCGACTTCGCGAACCGCACCAGGGTCGTGGGCACGTCTTCGCCGACCACCTGGTGGTAGGTCCCGCCGAGCTGCTCGAGCAGGGCGCGCTGCTTGCCGAGCGCCCCCGGGTGCCGCTCGCGCAGGCCGTCGTTCGTCGTCACGTGCACGGCCGCGAGCTCGCCGCCGGCGCTCCGTGCGGCGATCCGGGCACCGCGGCGCAGCAGGGTCTCGCCCTCCGGACCGCCGGTCAGCGCGACGAGCACGCGCTCGCGGGTCTCCCATCGGTGGTCGATGCCGTGCTCGGCGCGGTAGGCCTTGAGCGCGTCGTCGACCTCGTCGGCGAGCCAGAGCAGGGCGATCTCGCGCAGCGCGGTCAGGTTGCCGAGCCGGAAGTAGTTCGACAGGGCGGCGTCGATCCGGGCGGCCGGGTAGACCAGACCGTCCGACAGCCGTTCGCGGAGCGCCGCGGGGGCGAGGTCGACCACCTCGATCTGGTCGGCCGCGCGCACCACGGCGTCCGGGACGGTCTCGCGTTGCACGGTGCCCGTGATCTCGCGCACGACGTCGCCGAGGGACTGCATGTGCTGCACGTTCACGGTCGAGATCACGTCGATGCCGGCGTCCCGCATGGCCTCGACGTCCTGCCAGCGCTTCTCGTTCGCGCTGCCGGGGGCGTTCGTGTGGGCGAGTTCGTCGACGAGGGCGATGTCCGGCCGCCGGGCCAGCACCGCGTCGAGGTCGAGGTCGTCGAGCTGGACGCCGCGGTGCTCCACGATGCGACGAGGGACGACCTCGAGCCCGTCGACGAGGGTGGCGGTGGCGGCGCGGCCGTGCGTCTCGACGACGGCGACGACGACGTCCCGGCCCTCGGCGTGCAGCCGGTGCCCCTCTTCGAGCATCGTGAACGTCTTCCCGACACCGGGCGCCGCACCGAGCAGGACCCGCAGCTTCCCGCGCTTCACGTGTTCATCCTCTCGCGTCCGTGGTCCCGGTGGGTGTGTGGTGTCAGGACGCCTTCGCGAGCGCCAGGTTCAGCTCGAGGACGTTCACCACCGGTTCGCCGAGGAACCCGAGCTGCCGGGCCTCGGTGTGCTCGTGCACGAGCGTCCGCACGGCCGCCTCCGACATGCCGCGGGCCGACGCCACGCGGGACACCTGCAGGAGCGCGTACTCGGGGCTGATGTCGGGGTCGAGGCCCGACCCGGACGCGGTGACGGCGTCCGCCGGGATCGACGACTCGGGGACCCCGTCGGCCTTCGCGATCGCGGCCTTGCGCTCCTCGATCGCCGTGAGCAGGTCGGGGTTGTTCGGGCCGAGGTTCGAGCCGCTGGAGGCGTTCGCGTCGTAGCCCTTCTCACCAGCGGCGCTCGGGCGGGACTGGAACCACCGGGCGGCGTCCGTGGCGGAGCCCGAGGACGCCTGGCCGATCAGGGACGAGCCGACGACCTTCCCGTCGGACGAGGTGACCATCGAGCCGTTCGCCTGGTCGTGGAACGCCGCCTGGCCGACGCCCCACACCGCGAGCGGGTAGGCGACGCCGAGGACGACGGTCGAGAGCAGGGTGAGCCGGATCGCGACGCCGGTCGAGCGGAAGAACGAGCGAGAGGAGGAAGCCATTGTCAGAACCCCGGGATGAGACCGACGACGAGGTCGATCAACTTGATGCCGATGAAGGGGACGATCACGCCGCCGAGCCCGTAGAGGAGCAGGTTGCGGCCGAGGATCGACGACGCCGACGCTGCGCGGTACTTGACGCCACGCAGGGACAGCGGGATGAGCGCCACGATGACGAGCGCGTTGAAGACGACCGCGGACAGGATCGCCGACGCGGGGCTGTGCAGCCCCATCACGTTCAGCGCGGCCAGCCCCGGGAACGTCACCTGGAACATCGCGGGGATGATCGCGAAGTACTTCGCGACGTCGTTGGCGATGGAGAACGTGGTGAGCGCGCCGCGGGTGATGAGCAGCTGCTTGCCGATCCGGACGACGTCGATGAGCTTGGTCGGGTCCGAGTCGAGGTCGACCATGTTGCCGGCCTCCTTCGCCGCGGTCGTCCCGGTGTTCATCGCCACGCCGACGTCCGCCTGCGCGAGGGCCGGGGCGTCGTTCGTGCCGTCGCCCGTCATCGCGACGAGGTTGCCGCCCTCCTGCTCCTTGCGGATCAGGGCGAGCTTGTCCTCCGGGGTGGCCTCGGCGAGGAAGTCGTCGACGCCGGCCTCGGCCGCGATGGCCTTCGCGGTGCGGGGGTTGTCGCCGGTGATCATCACCGTGCGGATGCCCATCTCGCGGAGCTGCGCGAAGCGGGCGGACATGCCGTCCTTCACGACGTCCTTGAGGTGGACGACGCCGAGCAGGGTGACCGCCCCGTCCGCCGAGCGACGGGCGACGACGAGCGGGGTGCCGCCCTGGTCGGAGACCTCGGCGACGGTCGCGTCGATCGCGGACACGATGTGCGCCTCGGGTGCCGACGAGGACGCGGCGGCCCAGGCGAGCACCGCGGCCGCGGCGCCCTTGCGCACCTCGGTGCCGTCGGTCAGGTCGAGACCGGACATCCGGGTCTGCGCGGTGAACGGCACCTCGACGGCGTCGACCGGGAGCCCGGCGCCGATCCCGGCCTCGGCGGCCAGGTCGACGATCGAGCGACCCTCGGGGGTGCTGTCCGCGGCGCTGGAGAGCGCTGCGGCCTCCATCAGCTCGGGCTCGCTGACACCGGGCACCGGCACGACGCGGGACGCGCGACGGTTGCCGTACGTGATCGTGCCGGTCTTGTCGAGCAGCAGGGTCGTGATGTCGCCGGCGGCCTCGACCGCGCGACCGGACATCGCGAGCACGTTGTGCTGCACGAGGCGGTCCATGCCGGCGATGCCGATCGCGGACAGCAGTGCGCCGATGGTGGTCGGGATGAGGCACACGAGCAGGGCGATGAGCACCGGGATGCTCACGGTCGCGCCGACGAGTCCGGCGATCGGCTGCATCGTGAGGCAGACGATCACGAACACGATCGACAGCGAGGCGAGCAGGATGTTCAGCGCGATCTCGTTCGGCGTCTTCTGGCGGGCGGCGCCCTCGACGAGGCGGATCATCCGGTCGATGAAGGTCTCGCCGGGAGTCGATGTGATCCGCACGACGATCCGGTCGGAGAGCACCCGGGTGCCACCGGTGACGGCGCTGCGGTCGCCGCCGGACTCGCGGATCACCGGCGCGGACTCGCCCGTCACCGCGGACTCGTCGACGGACGCGATGCCGTCGATGACGTCGCCGTCACCCGGGATCACCTCACCGGCGACCACCACCACGAC
The DNA here is from genome assembly GCF_044759965.1 of Curtobacterium sp. NPDC098951. Lineage (NCBI taxonomy): Bacteria > Bacillati > Actinomycetota > Actinomycetes > Micrococcales > Microbacteriaceae > Curtobacterium > Curtobacterium sp. NPDC098951. Next base: position 334,882 of record NZ_JBIWAG010000003.1, on the reverse strand, counting down.
GTCGCCCTTGGCGAGGTCGACCGACGCGACCTCCTCGGTCTCGTTGCCGGTGGCGGCCGGGTCGGCCTGGTCGTAGCGGAGGACCCGGCGCGCGCTCGTGGTCGAACGGGTCTTGCGGAGGGTGTCGGCCTGCGCCTTGCCGCGGCCTTCGGCCACGGACTCGGCGAGGTTCGCGAAGACGACCGTCAGCCACAGCCACACGGCGATCGCGATGGTGAAGGCCGACGGCTCGACGAACAGCGAGACGGTCGTCAGTGCGGCGCCGACCTCGACGATGAACATGACGGGGTTGCGCCACATGAGACGCGGGTCGAGCTTGCGGAGGGCGCCCGGGAGGCCCGCCGCCAGCTGGCGGGGTCCGAACGCGGACGAGGTGGTCGGCCTGGAGGCGCTGGTCGCCTCGGGCGCGGAGGTCGCGGTGGTCATGGGGGTGTCCTTGGACGTCGACGGTGCGTTCATCGTGCGAGCGCTTCTGCGAGGGGTCCCAGTGCGAGCACCGGGAAGTAGGTGAGGGCGGTGACGATCACGGCCACGCCCCCGAGGAGGCCGATGAACAGCGGCCGGTGGGTCGGCAGCGTGCCGGCGGTCGCGGGCACCTTGTCCTGCTGGGCGAGGGACCCGGCGAGCGCCAGGACGAACACCATCGGCACGAATCGGCCGAGGAGCATCACGACGCCGAGCGACGAGTTCATCCACGTCGTGTTCGCGGTGATGCCGCCGAACGCCGAGCCGTTGTTGTTCGCGCCGGACGTGTAGGCGTAGAGCAGCTCGGACAGGCCGTGGTTGCCCGGGTTGAAGATGCTCGTGCCGGTGACCTGCTCCTTGACGCCCGGGATCACGAGGGACAGCCCGGTCGCGAGGAGGACGAGCGTCGGGGTGACGAGGATGTACAGCGCGGCGAAGGTCATCTCGCGGGCACGGATCTTCTTGCCGAGGTACTCCGGGGTGCGGCCGACGAGGAGCCCGCCGATGAACACCGTGATGACGGCGAGCACGAGCATGCCGTACAGCCCGGAGCCGACACCGCCGGGGCTGATCTCGCCGAGCATCATGTTCAGCATCGCCATCATCCCGCCGATCGGCGTGAAGCTGTCGAACATGCCGTTCACGGCGCCGGTCGAGGTGGCCGTCGAGGTCGTGCCGAACAGGGTGGTGCCGAGGATCCCGAAGCGGACCTCCTTGCCCTCCATGGCCGCACCGGCGGCGTGCGTGGCGGTGCCGGCTCCGGCGAGTTCGAACGCCGACATGACCGAGAGCGACACGAGGAAGATGGCGCCCATGACGGCGAGGATCGCGTAGCCCTGGCGGTCGTCGCCGACGATCCGGCCGAAGGTGCGCGGCAGCGAGAACGGGATGACGAGCATGAGGAAGACCTCGACGAGGCTCGTCCACGCCTGCGGGTTCTCGAACGGGTGGGCCGAGTTCGCGTTGAAGTAGCCGCCACCGTTCGTCCCGAGCTCCTTGATCGCCTCCTGCGAGGCGACGAAGCCGTCCGGGATGTGCTGGGTGCCGCCGGTGAGCGTCGTGACGTCGACGCCGGTGCCCCAGGACTGGATGACGCCGCCGGCGACGAGGACGATCGCGAAGACGAACGCACCCGGCAGGAGCAGCCGGCCGGTGCCGCGGACGATGTCGACCCAGACGTTGCCGATCGTCCCGGTCCGGCGACGGGCGAACCCACGGACCAGCGCGACGGCGACGGCGAGCCCGACGGCCGCGGACAGGAAGTTCTGCACCGCGAGCCCGGCCATCTGCACGGTGAAGCCCATGGTGGCCTCGGGCGAGTACGACTGCCAGTTCGTGTTCGTGACGAAGGACGCCGCCGTGTTGAACGCGAGCGACGGCCCGACGTTCGGCAGCCCGAGGTCGCCCGGCAGGACGACCTGGATGCGCTGCAGCAGGTAGACGACGAGGAGCCCGACGACGCTGAACAGCAGGACACCGCGGAGGTAGACGGCCCAGGACTGCTCGGCGTCGGGGTCGACGCCGATGACACGGTAGACGCCGCGCTCGATCCGGGCGTGCTTCCTGCCCTCGTAGACGCGGGCCATCCAGTCACCGACCGGGCGGTAGCAGACGACGAGGAGCAGGACGAGGGTGGCGACCTGGGCGATGGCGGCCCAGGTGTCGGCCGCGGAGCCCATCAGAACTTCTCCGGCCGGACGAGCGCCCAGACCAGGTAGACGACAGCGGCGACGCCGAGGACGGCGGCGGCGATGGTGATGCCGATCACAGCCGCTCGACCCCCTTGGCGATGAGGGCGACCACGCCGAACACGGCGAGGACACCGGCGACGACGAACACGTCGAACACTTGGGACTCCGTAGGTTGCACGGGCCCGGCACCGGACGGTGCGGACCGGCACCACGTGTGGTGCCGAACCGATGGTGGATCCGGCACCGCGCCTCCGGGCCCGTCCTGACGGTTCCCTAACGCGCTCCTGACACACGCATGCGCGTCACTAACGCGCGGCGGCCCCGCGCAGCCGCTCGGCGAGCACCGCGGTCGCCGAGCGGAGCTCGTCGGGACCCTCGACCGTGAAGTCCACGGTCGCGGCGGCGAAGGCCGCCGCGAGGCCCGCCCACGACCACGACCCCCGCGTCAGACGGCACCGGTCGGGGCCGAGCGGTTCGAGCACGGCGTCGTCGGGCAGGTACGGCGCGATCGTCTCCGCCGCCACCTCGAGCACCGCGGTACCGGTGCAGGGCCAGACGTCGTCACGGTCCGACCCCTTGAACCGTGCGGCCACGAACGCCGCCGGGTCACCGCGCGGGACCGGTCGCGGCACGAACGGCAGGCGCGTCCGCATCCGCGGGGTGATGCGGTCGATGCGGTGGGTGCGCCAGTCCTCGCGGTCGAGGTCCCAGTCGAGGAGGTACCAGCGACCGTTCCGGGCGACCACGGCGTGCGGCTCGACCCGGTGCGGCGTCTCGTCGGGACCGTAGCCGAAGCGCAGGACCTCGCCGAGGTGGACGGCCTCGCTCACCGCGACGAGGACCTCGGGGTCGACGGGGTCGCGACCCGCCGAGGTGACCGCGTGGACGGCGTCCACCCGTGCGCGCAGCGGTGCCGGCATCACCTGTCGCACGGTCGCGAGGGCCCTTGCCGCCGACTCGGCGATGTCCGCTCCGGACGCCGGAGCCACGGCGAGCGCGATGGCGATGGCGACCGCCTGGTCGTCGTCGAAGAGCAGCGGCGGCAGGTCCGCGCCCGCGCCGAGCCGGTACCCGCCGGCCGGGCCGCGCAGGGACTCCACGCGGTACCCGAGGCCGCGGAGCCGGTCGACGTCGCGACGGAGCGTGCGCGGGCTGACCTCGAGCCGCTCTGCCAGCTCGTCGCCGGGCCAGTCACGGTGCACCTGCAGCAGCGAGAGCAGAGCGAGCATGCGCGAGGACGGTCCGGACATGGTTCCAGTATCGATCGAGAAGCGGACACAATCTGACCGCAATGCCGTCGATGCTGGTCCCATGAGCATCGAGACGACAACCCACCTCAACTTCGACGGACAGGCCCGCGAGGCCCTCGACTTCTACGCCGCGGTCTTCGGCGGCCAGGTCGCGTCCATGACCTACGGCGCGATGGGCGCCTCGGACGAGCCGGCATGGGCCGACCGCATCGTGTGGGGCCAGGTGGCCACCGACGCCGGTCTGCGCGTCATGGCGTTCGACGTCTGGCCGGGACAGCCGTACGACCAGGGCACCAACGCCTTCTACGTGTACGTGCACGGGGACGACGCGGCCGAGGTCGAGCGGTACTGGGCCGCCCTGTCCGAGGGGGCCGAGATCCGGCAGCCGCTCGGTCCGTCGGCCTGGGCACCCCTGGCCGGCCAGCTCCGTGACCGCTTCGGTGTGATCTGGGCGCTCGACGTCGCGGCACCGACCGAGTAGCGCGCAGGTGTGGCCCGGGGACGGTCCCCGGGCCACACGCACGTCGGCTGCCGGCTGCGCGGTTTCCGAGCCACTTCCCCACGAAAACCGACCGCCGGTAGCGTGCCGGCATGCCCGAGTACCGACCGATGCCCGGCTACGAGCTCGGGGGCGGGTGGGTGGGCGCCCGCCGGCGCCGGACCCGGTTCGGCCGCGTGTGGCGCTGGGTCGGACCGCCGGTCGCGCTCGTCGCCCTGGTCGCAGCCGTCCTGCTGTTCCGCTGGTACGCCGGCGTCGCCGACCAGGTCGAGTGGGAGTGCGCCGTGTCCTCGTGCGGGACGAACGACCCACGGTCCTTCGTTCCGGAGGGCTGCTGGGCGCTCCTGGTGCTGGCCGCGCTCGGCGTCGGACGGCTGCCGGGGCGCTGGTGGTGGCGAGCGGCGCTGCTGCTCGGGTTCGCCGTCGTCGCCGCGTGGTCGATCGACTGGTGGCGGATGCCGGGGATGGACCTCGGCCTGTTCGTGACCCCGATCGGCGCGGGCGGCGTCGGCGCCGTACTCTTGCTCGCCCGGGTCGGCATGGCGGTCGACCGTGCGCGCGGACGGTCGCACACCGCCCGGCGGTCAGCGACCCGTGGCTGACGGAGCGGGGGCCACGGTCAGGTCGCCGGACTCCACGTACTGACGGTCACGGTGGCGGTCACGCTCGTCGGCGCGAACACCTGCGCCGGGTCGACGTGGTGGTGACTCGGCCCCATGTGCACCACGTCGTGCACGTCCTCGGCGGACAGCTCCATCGTCCACGTGAGGTCCTCGGCCGACCGCTGCACGAACGCGGGCGTCAGGGAGTCGTGCAGCCGCCGTTCCTTCTCGGGGTCCACCGTGATGGTCGCCTCGGCCAGCTCCGCCAGGTGTCCCGTGCGCGGGGTCACCACCACGAGGAGGCCCTCGGGGTGCAGCACGCGGGCGTACTCCGACTGGTTGCGTGGCGCGAAGACGTCCAGCACGACCGCGGCTGCGCCGTCGACGACCGGGAGGCGCTCGGTCACGTCCCCGACGACGGCTCCCGCGCGCTCGTGGATGCGAGCGGCCCGCCGGATCGCGACCGCGGACAGGTCGAGGGCGACCCCGAGCCGCGACACGGCGTCGAGCGCGTGTGCGAGGTAGGTGCCCGGCCCGGACCCGACGTCGAGGACGACACCGGGCACGTCCACGGAGGCAACCGCCCGGGCGACGGCCTGTTCGATGGGCGCGTAGTGCCCCCGGCCGAGGAAGCGGAGTCGGGCGTCGACCATCTCCGGGGTGTCCGCCGTCAGCGCACGGCGCTTCGCGGGCAGGAGCGTGAGGTGTCCCTGCTTGGCCTCGTCGAACCGGTGACCGGTCGCGCAGCCCACCTGGCCGCCGTCGACGCGGCCGAGGGGCTCGGCGCAGACGGGGCAGGCGAGCACGGGGAGCAGGTCGTCGCGCACCCGACCAGCGTAGGCGTCGGTAGCCCGATCGGACGGCGGGTTCTCGGTGCACTGATCGTCGGTACGGTCGGGGCATGGCCGTCATCCACCACGCAACCCTCCGTCCGTCGAAGCTCGAGGCGCTCGCCGTCTGGCTGCCGGACCAGCCCTGGAGCGGGGTGTCCGCCGGTGACGACCTCGCGATCGCCGGGAAGTTCCGGTTCGACGACCCCGCGGGCGAGGTCGGCGTCGAGACGGTGCTCGTGCGCACCACGGACGGCCGGGTGCTCCAGGCGCCGCTGACCTACCGCGGGGCGCCGCGGGGCGGCGCCGAGGCCTTCCTCGTGACCGAGATGGACCACTCCGTGCTCCGACGACGCTGGGTCTACGACGCCGTGGGCGACCCGGTGTACGCCGACGTGCTGCGCCGGGCGATCGCCACGGGCGGGAACGAGGCCACCCTCGAGCGCGCCGACGGATCCGGGGCGTGGGACGCCGAGGGGACGGCATCGGGCAGCGGGTCCGATGCCGACTCCCCCACCGTGACGACCGTGGACGCGCAGACCTCCGGCGCCCTGACCTCCGTCGCGACCGGTCACGGGACGCTCGTCGTCGCCCGTGCCGTCGGGGCGGAACTGCCCGCGGGCCGCACGCTCACCGGCGGCTGGGCCGACGGCATCGGCGTGCTCGCGGTCCTGGTGCCCTGAACCGGACCACCTGACGGCCGCGACGTCCACGGTGGGGCCGAGCCGCGCCTCCCGTCCGTCGGCCGCACCGATGCCGGTACGGACAGGGCCTGCCTGCCCGGCGGCGCCGGTGGGAGGATCGAGGGCGTGAAGACACTGGAGTTGCCACAGACGGACCTCACCGCATCCGACGTCGTCGTCGGCCTGATGCGGATCAACGACATGAGCGACGAGGACATCCGCGCGCTGTACGCCGCCTCGCGCGACGCGGGCGTGACGATGTTCGACCACGCCGCGGTGTACGGCGGGTGGCACGGCTGCGAGGAGCGGTTCGGCTCGGCCGTCACGCTCTCCCCCGCCGAGCGCGCCGAGATCGTGCTGCAGACGAAGGTCGGCATCCGCCCGACGCCGAACGGCGCGTACTTCGACTTCTCGTACGAGCACATCATCGAGTCCGTGCACGAGTCGCTCGAGGCCCTGCGCACCGACTTCATCGACGTCCTGCTGCTGCACCGCCCGGACGCCCTCGTCGAGCCAGAGGAGGTCGCGAAGGCCTTCGACGAGCTGCACGCCGCCGGCAAGGTCCACCACTTCGGCGTCTCGAACCACACGCCGGGGCAGGTCGACCTGCTGCGCCGCTCGGTGCGGCAGCCGCTCGCGTTCAACCAGGTGCAGCTGAGCATCACGCACGCGAACGTCATCGCACAGGGCGTCACGGCGAACATGGGCGGCCTCGACCAGTCGATCGACCGCGACAACGACATCCTCAACCACTCGCGGATGAACGGTGTCACGCTGCAGGCCTGGTCGCCGTTCCAGAAGGGCTTCTTCGACGGCGTCTTCCTCGGCGATCGCGAGCACTACGCCGAGCTGAACGACGTCCTCGAGGAGCTCGCCGTCGCGCACGGCGTCACCCCGACCGGCATCGCCGTGGCGTGGATCACCCGCCACCCGGCGCACTTCCAGGTCGTCCTCGGCACGACGAACCCGCAGCGCGTCCGGGACTCGGCCGCCGGTTCCGACGTCGAGCTCTCGCGCGAGGAGTGGTACCGCGTGTTCACCGCCGCGGGGCACACCGTCCCCTGAGCCGATCGGGCAGGGTGGGACCGTGCTCCACGACCTCACCCTGCCCGTCACGCTCGACACGCGCTCCGGCCCGGTCACCGTCCGGGACGCGACGCCCGACGACCTCGACGCCCTGGTCGCGCTGCTGTCGGACGACCCGGTCAGTGCCGCCCGCGGAGACGTCGCCGCGCCGGAGGACGCCCCGCTGTACGCCGCCGCACTCCGGGCGATCGTCGAGGACCCGTCGAACGCGCTCCTCGTCGTGACGGATGCACAGGACGTCGTCGTCGGGACGCTCCAGCTCACGCGGATCCCCGGGATGGCCCGGCGAGGGTCCGCCCGGCTGCTCGTCGAGGCCGTCCGGGTGAGCAGTGCCGTGCGCTCGGGCGGGATCGGCGGCGCGGTGATGCGGTGGGTGGTGGACGTCGCGGCGCGGGAGCTCGCGACGCCGCTCGTGCAGCTGACGTCGGACGCTGAGCGGACGGACGCCCACCGGTTCTACGAGCGGCTGGGGTTCACCGGATCGCACGTCGGGTTCAAGTACCGGGTGCCCGACGTCCCGCTGCACTGACGTTTCTTTCCCAGGACGCCCGCGATGCATGGGCTTCCCGCGCGTACCGGGTCGGAACTTCTGACCAGGTACGCCCGATTCGACCAGGTACACCGCGCGGGGGCGGCGCGGGGGCGGCGCGGGGGCGGCGCGGGGGCGGCGCGGGGCGGCGGCGCGCCGCGTCAGTCGGCGCGGGTCGGGGCGCTCGGGACCGCCACGTCGACGGGCGACACTCGAGCGGGGTCGGCCGACGCCCCGCCGACGACGTCGAACGTGATGCCGAGCTCGGCAGCGGTGTCCTCGTCGAGCTCCAGCCCGTCGTGCTTCACCTGGTCCTCCGGGATTGCACGGCCACCGGACGGGTCCCACGAGTTCGCGATCGACATGCGCACGAGCATGCCCGAGCCGCTTGGCAATCGCCCTGGAGTGCCCGAAGAGACGGCGATCAGCGCTGTCCGTCCGCCGCGATCAGCTCGAGCTGGGTGAGCGGCAGGTCGGAGACGGCCGTGACCGTGAAGGCCGTCCCGGAGCCCTGCAACCGGAACACCCGGGTCTGGCCGGCCCAGTCGAACACCGCGTCCTGCACGGCGGCACGGGTGTCCCCGAGGGCGACCTCCCACGAGTACGTCCCCGGCTCGGCTGCGGTCACCGTGTAGAGCGACGACGGGACCGGTTCGACCGCGAACGACACCGAGGTGCCCGCGGGGACCGCCGTGACCGTCCGTCCGGTGTCGTCGACGAGCGACGAGGCGCCGTGCGGTGCGGAGCCCTGCGGTGAGGAGCCGTGCGGTGCGGAGCCCTGCGGAGCGGAGCCGACCGGCAGCAGGTCGACGGGGGTGTCCCGGTAGCCGTGCACCTCGGACGCCGAGACCGGGCGGGTGTCCGATGCCCAGCCCTGCGGCTCGGGCGACAGCGTGAACTCGATCCGGGACGCCGACACCACCACGCGGTGCGGGATGCTCACCGACGTCCACGGCGTGCCGTCGACCGTCACCGACGCGACGTACGCGCCCTCGGAGCCGTCGGCGACCTCGATGACGGTGGGCGTGCCTCCCGGCTGCTGCAGCACCGTCCTGCGGACCGACGGCGGCACGAGGACGTAGGTGCCCGTGGAGGGCGCCAGTGGGTACAGGCCGATGGTCGCGAAGACGTACCAGGCGCTCATCTCGCCGTTGTCCTCGTCGCCGGGGTAGCCCTGACCGAGGTCCGAGCCGACGAACAGGCGCTCGAGCGCCTCGCGGACGATGCGGTGCGCCTCGTCGTGCCGCCCGGTGAACATCGGGAAGAACGGGATGTGGTGCGCCGGCTGGTTCGACAGCCCGAGCATGCCCATCCGCACGTCGCGGGCCTCGGTCATCTCGTGGATGGGGAAGCCGTACGAGCCGGACCGTACCGTCGCCCCGGTCTCCGGGGTGGTGAAGAAGGTGTCGAGGGCGGCATCGAACCGCGTGGGTCCGCCGTGCAGGTCGACGACACCGACCCCGTCGTGCGGAGCCGTGAAGGCGGTCCCCCACGCGTTCGTCTCGGTGTAGTCGTCGCCCCAGTCGCGCGGGTCGAACTCGGTGCCGACCCGCCAGGAGCCGTCGGGGTCGCGGCCGATGAAGAAGCCGCGCTCGGAGTCGAACACGTTCCGGTACTGCAGCGAGCGACGGGCGAACCACTCCGACTCGGCCTCGTACCGTGCGAGGTCCGCGGGGGTCCGAGCGCGCGAGGCGAGCAGGCCCGCCATCACCGCGAGCCCCCAGTCGTTGATGGCCGCGTCGAGGGTCCAGCTCATCCCCTCGTGGGTCGCCGTGTCGACGTGGCCGCGGAAGGCGCCCGGGAGGCTCCCCTTGCGTCCGACGCGCTCGTCCCGTGGCGGGACGGTCGCGTTGCGCAGTGCGCTGCGGTAGGCCTCGGTGAGGTCGAAGCCGGCGATGCCCTTCACCGCGAGGTCCGCGAAGACGGTGTCGCTCGTCGTGCCGGTCATGCAGTCCTCGGCGCCGGGGGCACTCCACCGGGGCGTCCACCCGCCGTCGTGGTGGTGCTCGACGAAGCCCTGCGCGAGTTCGCCGGCGGTGTCCGGGGTGAGCAGGGCGAGCAGCGGCCAGGCGGTCCGGTAGGTGTCCCAGAAGCCGTTCGTGGTGGTGAACGGGCCCTCGACGACCTCGGGGCCGGGTTCGTCGCGGATCGGGGACTCCTGCACGGCGCCGTACGGGGAACGGTGCCGCGGTACCCCGTCCCGAGCGGTCTCGCCGGCACGGTTCGGGTAGAGGAACAGCCGGTACAGGCCGGAGTACAGGCTCGTGAGCTGGTCGGGGGTCGCGCCCTCGAACGACAGGGTGCCGAGCTCGTCCGTCCAGAGCCGCTCCGCGCGGGCCCGCATGGTGTCGAACGGGCCGGCGGCGTCGAGGTTCGCGCGGGCGTCCGCGAACGAGACCGTCGAGATGCCGAGCAGCACGTCGGTCCCGGTGGCGTCGCCGAGACCGACCCACCCGCGGAGCTGCTGCTCGCTGGACGTCGTGTGGTCGGAGGTCGCGCCGGGGATCCGGACGTGCACGAAGTGCGGCGGGGTGCCGGGACGGTCGTCGAGCAGGGCCTCGACCACGGCGGTGCCGTCCGTGACCGTCACCGAGACGTCCGAGACCCGGCCGTGGTGGTCGAGCACGATGCTCCGGGCGCCGGTGAACCGGAAGCCGAGGGCGAACTCCCCCGCGGTCATCTCGGCCGTGACGCCCTGGTCGAGCTCGACCCGGTAGCGGTGCGGGCCGTCCTGCTCGTGGTCGTGGTCGAACCCGAGCGCGCGGGCGGCCCGATCCGTGTCCGGGGCGTCGAGCGGCGACGGCATGACCTGGAAGACGCCGCGGTCCCCCATCCACGGCGACGGGATGTGGCTCGTCGCGAACCCCTGGATCGCCGGGCGCACCCGACCGGTCGCGTCGGTGCGGTCGTGCTCCTGGTAGGTGTACGGCCAGCGGTTGCTCGAGGCGTCGGTCATCGGCAGCCCGAAGACCCCGCCGTGCGGGAGGCCGACCAGCGGGGCGTTGTTGCCGCGGGAGAACCGGGCGGACGCCTGCGTGCCGCGGGTCGTGCGGACGTGGTCGAGCGGGGTGCGCGGGGTCGGGCGCGCGGGACCGATGCGGACGGCGTCGAGCCAGCCACGGAGCGCCGGGCGTGACCCGTCTGCGCTCGTGGGGTGCGGGTCGGAGCCGAGCCGCGCCTCCAGGCGGTCCACAACCCGGCCCGCGAGCGGCGTGAGGTCCACCGCGCGACGGTTCCACTGGTCGACCCACTGCTTGCGCGCGGCCGCCTGCGCCGCGGGCGTGAGCGCGTCGCCGTACTGGTCGTGGGCCGTGTCGCTCAGCCTGGTGCCGTCGGTGCAGACGACGTCCACCACGAACGCCGTGGCGTCCCAGAAGTGCGGCAGGTCGGCCTCGGTCGGTTCCGTGCGGCCGTCGGGCAGGACCCGCTCCGGGAACCACACCCACGACAGCTCGTCACCCGACTCGATCGCCCGCCCGGTGAACCCGGGCACGACCGCCTCGGCGACGTGGTCGCCGGAGGGACGTTCGACCAAGAGGCCCTCGGCCGAGTCGAAGCCGACGCCGTTCCGCGCGGCGACGGCCGTCGTCGGGCCACCGCTCCGTTGCAGTTCTCGCACCGGCTCAGCGTATTTGCTCCAGCGTCTGGAGGAGAACCCCCGGCGTGTCAGCCCTTGTCGTGACCGGGAGCGTTGCCGGAGTTCCCCGGTCCGGTGTTCCCGGTGTTCCCGGGTCCGCTCGTGTCGACGGCCGGGTCCGCGCCGTCCTGCGGTGCCTGGACGGGTTTGCTCGCCGGGGCCGACGGCTCCGGCCCCACCGACGGCTCGTCGGCCGGGTCGCTCGGCTGCGCGGGCTCGGACGGCTGCTCGGCCGGTTCGGACGGCTGCTCGGCCGGTTCGGAGGGTTGCTCGGCGGGCTCCGACGGTTGGTCCGCGGGTTCGGAGGGCTGTTCGGCCGGCTGGGACGGCTGCTGGTCGTCCGTCGACGACGAGCTCGACTCGGTCGGGGCCGGCGTCGACCCGTCGTCACCACCCAGGGCGACCACGGCCACGACGATGCCGGCGAGCACGAGCACGACGACCACCACGGCCGCGATGATCGCGCCGCGCCGACGACGGGGTCGGTCGTCCGCTGCCGCTGCCGAGGGGGTCGGGGCCGGACCGCCGGGCCGACCACCGGCGGCCGACGCACCGGTGGCGCCGCGGGACGCCTGCGCGCCGAGCACGGTGGTCGCGACGTCGTCGGCGGCGCTCGGGCGGTGCGTGTCCATCACGCGGGTCGCGTCCTCGGCACCCGGGGACGCGGTCGGCATCGCGCGCGTCGCCGCGTCGTTCCCGGAGGCGCCCGGCGCCGGCATGGCCTGCGTCGCCTCGTCGGCGCGTGCTGCCCCGGCCGCTCCGGCTGCGGCGGCACCGGCGGCGGCCGCGCCGGCAGCCGCCGCGGGCGTGACGGTCCCGGGACCGCCGGGCAGCAGCTGCGTGGCCGGCGCGGCGTCGTCGTGGCCGAGCGCGCGGAGTCGCTGCGCAGCCTCGGCGGCGGAGGGTCGCTCCGACGGGTCCTGCGCGGTCATGACGTGCAGCAGCGTGCGCCACGCGGTGGGCAGGTGCTGGTCGATCTCCGGGCCACGGGTCAGGCGCGCGGTCGCGGACTCGACCGCGCTGCCCGGGAACGGCTGGCGGCCGGTCAGGCTCTCGAGGAGCATCAGCCCGAGCGCGTAGACGTCGGCCTTGCCCGTGATCGGCTGCGCGAGGACCTGCTCCGGCGCGATGTACGCCGCCGTGCCCATCACCGTGCCGGTCTGGGTGGCCCGGGCGCCGTCCCGCAGCAGGGCGATGCCGAAGTCGGCGAGCTTGACGTGCACGCCGTCACTCTCGAGCAGCACGTTCGCGGGCTTGACGTCACGGTGCACGATGCCCTGCGCGTGCGCCGCTGCGAGGCCGTCTGCGACCTGCGCCCCGACGCCCGCGGCGGTCGACCGGTCGAGCGGTCCCTCGCGCAGTCGGGTCGCGAGGTCGCTGCCCGGGACCAGCTCCATCACGAGGTACGAGTCGCCGTCGACGTCGTCGAGCGCCGCGTCGTAGAGGGTCACGAGCGCCGGGCTGCGGAGCGCCGCCAGCGTCTGGATCTCCGCCTCGGCACGGGCACGTTCGCCGTGGTCGACCGCCCCGATGCGGAAGACCTTGACCGCCACCTCGCGGCCGAGCTGCTCGTCGACCGCCCGGTAGACGGACGCCATGCCGCCGTGCCCGAGCGTTCCCGTGACGCGGTACCGACCGCCGAAGACCCGTTCTTCCATGCGGGGCAACCTACCGGGGCGACCTGACGGGTGGCGCACCTCGGCGGAGTGCCGTCAGGTAGAACCGGTGCGCCGTGATGACCAGGGCGAGCCAGGCGAGCCCGAGCGCCCACGCCGCCAGCACGTCGGTGAGCCAGTGGTGCCCGAGGAACACGCGCGAGATGCCGACCGAGACGACGAACGCCGTGCCCGCGACGATCGTCCACACCCGGGTCACGAGCTTCGACTGCCGGAGCAGCAGCAGGTAGACGATCGTCCCGACGATGACCGTGGCGTTGAGCGTGTGCCCGGACGGGAACGACGGCGAGTGCTCGTACGGCGGGACGGCGTCGGCGAGCGGCGGTCGGGCGCGGCCGATGAGGTCCTTGCCCGCGACCGTCATCAGCAGCGACCCGCCGGAGGCCGCCACGAGCAGCACCACCGGCGTCCACGCACGACGCTGGATCGTGAACCCGACGAGGAACCCCAGGGCGACGATCGGCATCCCGATCGTGCCGGCGACGTCCGTCCACCAGGTCACGAGGGTGTCGGCCGTCGGCGACCGCAGCGTCAGCATCCAGTCGAGGACGGGCCGGTCGAGCACGGCGACGTCGTCCGCCTCGCGCACCGCGTCGTAGACCTCGGACGCCACCCAGGTCGCGGTGACGGCCACCCCGATGCCGATCGCGAGGGTGACCACGAGCAGCGGGAGGGCGCCCCAGCGGTGGCCGAGCGCTGCCCAGCCGGCCGCCGTCGCCCGTCCGGCACGGGTGCGCCACGTCGTGAGGTCGACGGTGCCGACGCGTTCGTCGGGCGCCTCCGGGTGATCGGTCTGCATCGACCCACCCTGCCCGAACCCGGGTGTGCAGGTGCGGTGCACGCCGCGGCGACCGGCGCCGGACACCGGGCACGGGACCGGGCACCTGGGCCCGGGCACCCGGTCCCGCACGCCGTCGCGGGTCAGTCCTTCGCCGCGCCGTAGTCGTCGACGACCGCCACCGACAGCGGGAACACCACCGGGAAGTCGCGGAACAGCAGCCGCCCGGCATCGGCCGCCGCGGCCCGCACCTGCTCGGCCACCCACTCGGCGTGCTCGGCCGGGGTGTGCACGACGATCTCGTCGTGCACGAAGAACACCAGGTGCGGGCCGTCCGTCACCGGCCCCGGGAAGCGTTCGGCGAGCCGCGAGCGCAGCGACCCCATCCACGCGAGCGCCCACTCGGCCGCCGTCCCCTGCACGATGAAGTTCCGGGTGAACCGGCCCCAGCTCCGCGCCCGTGACTCGACCGCGCGCTGCATCGCCGGCGTCCCCTCGACCGTGTACGCCTGGTTCCGCGCCTCGAACCAGGCGGCGTCCGGCACCGGGGACGTCCGGCCGAGCAGGGTCGTCACGGCCTCACCTCGCTCCCCCGCCCGGGCCGCCCGGCTGACGAGTCCGAGGGCGGCCGGGAACGCCCGCTCGAGCCGCGGGACGAGCCGCCCGCCCTCGCCCTGGGTCGCCCCGTACATCGCGCCGAGCATCGCGCCCTTGGCCTGCTGCCGGGTCTCGACCGCACCGGACGCCACGACGCCGTCGTACAGGTCGCGCCCGTCCCCGGCCGTCGCCATCGCCCGGTCGCCGGACATCGCCGCGAGCACCCGGGGTTCCAGCTGTGCCGCGTCGGCCACCACGAGCTTCCAGCCGTCGTCGGCGACCACGGCGGCACGGATCCCCTTCGGCAGCTGCATCGCTCCCCCGCCGTCGGCGGCCCAGCGCCCCGTCACGACCCCGCCGACGAGGTACTTCGGGTGGAAACGACCGTCCTGCACCCACTCGTCGAGCCAGGTCCAGCCGTTCGCGGTCAGCAACCGGGCGAGCCGCTTGTACTCGAGCAGCGGTTCGATGACCGGGTGCTCGATCTCCTGCAGCTCCCACTTCCGCGTGCTCGTGACCATCAGGCCGGCCCGACGGAGGGCCTTCAGCACGTCGGCGGGTGAGTCCGGGTTGAGCGACGGGTCCCCCACCCGGTCCCGCACGACGGCCGCGATCTCCTCGAGTCGTCGCGGCCGCACCCCGTACGGCACCCGCGGGCCGAGGGCGTCCTCGAGCAGGCGTTCGTGCACGTCCGCACGCCACGGCAGTCCGGCGTGGAGCATCTCCGCCGCGACGAGCGCACCCGCCGACTCCGCCGTCACCAGGAGTCGCAGCGCGCCGGGCGCGGTGGACGACGCGACCGCGTCGAGCTGCGCGCGCAGCTCCGCCACCGGGTCGAGCGCGTCGTCGGGAGGCGACACGTCGAAGAGCGCGTCGTCGAAGAGCCGGGCGTGCGTCGGTCGGGCGACCCGCGCCTCCTGGACGGGTGCGTCCCACCCGTCTGCCGGCGCCGCGGCGAGCGCGGTGCCCCGCGTCGCGAGCGCGGACCGCAGGATGCGTCGGCAGAGCCGGAGGTCGATGCACCGGCCGACACGGCCGCCCGCTCGGAGCACGGCCGGGTACCAGCGCGCGGTGTCGTCCCACACCCAGCGCACGTCGGGTGCGTCGCGGGCCGCGACGAAGGCCGGGAGGCGCGGCTCGTCCACGCGGATCGGCTCGCCGTCGGCGGTCCCCGCGTCGGTCAGGGGCGTCGCGAGGACGCCACCGTCGGCGCGGTGGAGGACGAGGTGCACGGAACGATCATGCCGTGCGCCACCGTCAGTGCCTCACACGGTCGGTGCGGTGGCTGCCGGTGTCACTGCTCGGGGTCGCGGCGGCGGTCCCGGCCGGCCGCGTCACCGGGACGCACGGCGGCGGTGTCGGCGACGTCGATGCGGACGTCGCCGTCGTCGGCGCGGGACACCTCGACGCGTGGTTCGGAGTCGTGCTCGTCGGAGCCCGACATGCGTCGGAGGGTGTCCTGCCGGCGGGCTTCGAAGGACATGTCGACTCCGTCGTCGAGGTGGTCACGGTCGGGCTTCGTCATGGAGCCGACCGTACGCGGTCAGCAGAGCGGGACGTTCACCGCGAGCCCGCCCATCGCGGTCTCCTTGTACTTCGTGGACATGTCGGCCCCGGTCTGGCGCATCGTCTCGACGACCTGGTCGAGGGACACGTGGTGCACGCCGTCGCCCCGGAGCGCCATCCGCGCCGCGTTGATCGCCTTGTTCGCCGCGATCGCGTTCCGCTCGATGCACGGGATCTGCACGAGTCCGCCGATCGGGTCGCAGGTGAGCCCGAGGTTGTGCTCCATCGCGATCTCGGCGGCGTTCTCGACCTGCTCGGGCGTCCCGCCGAGCACCTCGGCGAGCCCGGCGGCGGCCATCGAGGCCGCCGACCCGACCTCGCCCTGGCAGCCGACCTCGGCGCCGGAGATCGAGGCCCGTTCCTTGTAGATCGAGCCGACGGCGCCGGCGGTCAGCAGGAAGCGCACGACGGTGTCGTCGCGGTTTTCCGCGGTCACCGTCGGGACGTAGGTGAGGGCGTAGTACAGGACGGCGGGGATGATGCCGGCAGCCCCGTTCGTCGGCGCCGTGACGACCCGGCCGCCCGTGGCGTTCTCCTCGTTGACGGCCATCGCCATGAGGTTCACCCACTCCATCGCGAAGAGCGGGTCGTGCTCGGGGTCGTCGGCGGTGAGCTGCTCGAACCAGTTCGCGGCACGGCGGCGCACGGTGAGCCCGCCAGGGAGCGTCCCGGAGCGCGCGACGGACCGCTCGACGCAGGACTCCATGACGTCGTGGATGCGCAGGAGGCCGGCCCGGACGTCCTCGGTGCTGCGCGTGGCGGTCTCGTTGGCGAGCGCGATCCCACTGACCGGCAACCCGTTCGCCGCGCACGCCGCGAGGAGCTCGGCGCCGCTCGAGAACGGGAACGGCACGGCGTCGTCGACGGGGATGGCGGCCTCGGCGACGTCACCCTCGGAGTCGTTCGTGATGAAGCCGCCACCGATCGAGTAGTAGGTCTCCTCGGCGAGGACCGCGCCCGAGGCGTCGGTGGCCCGGAGGCGCATCGCGTTGGGGTGGCGGGGCAGCATCGTCAGGGGGTGCAGGACGATGTCCGCCAGCCGGAACGGGACGGTCGCGCCGCCGGCGAGCCGCAGCCGACCGGTGTCCTCGAGCTCGGCGAGCGACGCGCCCATGGCATCGGGGTCGACGGTCTCGGGGTCGGAGCCCATCAGACCGGCGACGACCGCACCGAGCGTCCCGTGGCCCTGGCCCGTCGACGCCAGCGAGCCGTACAGGTCGACGGCGACCGACGCGACCGGGGTTCCGGCCAGGCGGGACGCGAACGCGCGCCCGGCCCGCATCGGCCCGACGGTGTGGGAACTCGACGGACCGATCCCGATGCTGAACAGGTCGAAGACGGAGACCGGCATCCCGCCACACTAACCCGTCCGGACGGGTGGGCGATCAGCGACGCGAGCCCTGGTTCGGCATGAGGATCCAGAGGACGACGTAGGCGATCCAGAGCGGCCCGGGGAAGAAGCTCAGGATCACCCAGGCGACGCGGACGAGGGTGCGGGACCAGCCGAAGCGGTCGGCGATGCCGGCGCAGACCCCGGCGAGGAGACGGCCCGTGCGAGGGCGGATGAGTGTGGTCATGGCCTCGACGCTACGGAGGTTCCGCCCGGCATCGCACCCGGGGGACACCCCGATCCGAGGTGGGGACAACCCCACCCCTGCATAGCACTCGGAGGTGGACCGCTCCATCCCCGTGGACATGGGAGACTGACGGCATGCCCATCCTCAACAAGGACATGCAGGTCTGCATCTCGCTCGCCGCGCGACCGAGCAACATCGGCACCCGGTTCCACAACTTCCTCTACGACGAACTCGGGCTCGAGTTCGTCTACAAGGCGTTCACCACGACCGACCTGCCGGGCGCCGTCACGGGCATCCGGGCGCTCGGGATCCGCGGCTGCTCGGTGTCGATGCCCTTCAAGGAGGCGATCATCCCCCTCGTCGACGTCGTCGAGGACTCCGCGGCCGCCATCGAGTCGATCAACACCGTGGTGAACGACGACGGCGTGCTCACCGCGTCCAACACCGACTACGAAGCGGTGGCGTCGCTGCTCGCCTCGCACGCGGTCGACCCCGGCCGGAGCGTGCTCCTGCGTGGCTCGGGCGGGATGGCCAAGGCGGTCACCGCGGCGTTCCGCGGCGCGGGCTTCGACCGCCTCACCGTCCTCGCCCGCAACGAGCAGGCCGGACCCGCCCTCGCCGCGCAGTACGGCTACGAGTGGGTCGCCGACGAGCGGGACGCGCCGGACGCCGACGTCCTCGTGAACGTCACACCCCTCGGGATGCGTGGCGACCAGCAGGACACGCTCGCCTTCGACCAGGACCGCGTCGACGCCGCGACGACCGTGTTCGACGTGGTCGCGTTCCCGTCCGAGACCCCGCTCGTCCGCGCCGGGCGCGCTGCCGACAAGCAGGTCGTCACCGGCGCCGAGGTGATCGCTCTGCAGGCCGCACGCCAGTTCGAGCGGTACACCGGCGTCGCGCTGACCGACGACCAGGTCCGACGGGCGAGCGAGTTCAGTCGCCGGGAGGCGTGATCGGCTGGTCGGTGTACCGCATGCCCATGCGGGAGCGGACCTCGTCGAGGGTCACCTCGGCGATCTCGTTCGCCCGACGGTTGCCGGCGGCCAGCACCGCGGTGACGACCGACGGGTCGCGTGCGAGTTCGGCGCGACGGCGTCGGTGCGCGGCGAAGCGCTCGTTGACCGCCTCGACCGCGACACGCTTCACCGCCGCCGCGCCCGCTGAGCCGATCTCGTCCGCCAGTTCCTCCGGGGTCGTGCCCGTGCAGAGCGCCGCCGTCGTGAGGAGCGCTGCGATCCCCGGACGACGCTCCGGATCGAAGGTGATGTGCCGGTCGCTGTCCGTCCGTGCCCGTCGCACCACCGCCGCCGTCTCGTCCTCGGTCATGCCGAGCGCGATGGCGTTGCCGTAGCTCTTGCTCATCTTCCGCCCGTCGACCCCCGGCACCTCCGGGGACGTCGTGACGAGGGGCTCCGGCTCCGGGAACACCTCGCCGAACCGGTCGTTGAACCGCCGCGCGATCGTCCTGGTCATCTCGACGTGCGGCAGGTTGTCCTTGCCCACCGGGACGAGGTTGCCCTTGCAGAACAGGATGTCGGCGGCCTGGTGGACCGGGTAGGTGAGCATCAGCCCGCTGAGCGTGCGACCGGAGGCCTGGAGCTCGGCCTTCACGGTCGGGTTGCGGTGCAGCTCCGCCTCCGTGACGAGGCTCAGGAACGGCAGCAGCAACTGGTTGAGCGCCGGCACCGAGGAGTGCGTGAAGATCGTCGTCGCATCCGGGTCGAGTCCGGCCGCGAGGTAGTCGAGCACCGCCTCGTGCACGTTCGAGGCGACGTCGCCGGCGGTGTCCCGGTCGGTGATGACCTGGTAGTCGGCGAGCACGAGGAAGGTCTCGACGCCGCGCCCCTGCAGCGCGACCCGTTCGGCGATCGTGCCGAAGTAGTGCCCGAGGTGCAGGCGACCGGTCGGCCGTTCGCCGGTCAGGACGCGGAACCGATCGGGTCGGGCGCGGATCCGCGCGTCGAGGTCGTGCATGCGGTGCTTGTGTGGCGGTGAAGGTGTCCACTGGAGTTGCCCTCTCGAGAGAAAGGGCTGCACGACGGTCCTGCGGGTCTACGAGCTGCCGTGCAGCCCGCGACCATGCGTCATGAGGCTGCTACCGCAGCCACCACGAAGAACGACGTGTACGCATGCAGCGGATCGTAGCGCGGTCCCATCCGGAGCGACACCCCTCGGCGCCGTCCACCGTCCAGCGCCCGGCACGACCCCGCCACGGGTGCCGGGGTCGCCTACGCTGGTCGGATGCTCTCCCGACGTGACGCCGCCGTCCGGCTCGACATCCCCCTCGAGATGGCGACCCGACACGGGATCCCCGCACGCCTCAGCGAGGCCGAGCTCACCGCGATCGAGCAGGACCCGCCCGCCTGGCTCGTGCAGTCCCGGGCGAACCGCACCGGCACGAAGAAGGTCTGGACGCGGCTCGAGTGCGTCGTGTGCGGCTACTCCGAGGAGGCCCGTCCGAAGAAGTGGTGGCCCGACTGGGACCATCTGATGTGCGACTACCACGAGCCCTACCAGGCGCCGGACCCCGCCTCGGGCTTCACCCGGCACGAGGTCGAGGGCATCGGCAGCCGCTTCGTCGCGCTCGTCGACACCCGGCCGTAGCGCGGAGCACACCCGAACCCCGCACCGAGCTGCACCCGCGCCGCGCCCTGATCGTGCACCGTCCACGACGGAAGGCACGGTACCCACCGGCACCGCGCCTCCCGTCCTGCCCGCACACGGCGCCCACCGGCGCCGTCACGCGGCTGGGTCAGTCGACGGCGTCCCCGATGGCGGCACCGACCCCGGCCGCCGCCACGACGGCGCCGGCCCAGGCCACCGCTGCCGGGGTGGCCGCGACGGGACGGAGGCCACGGAACGTGGTCGCCTCGTCACTGTCGAACGGGACGGCGTCGAGCTGTCGTGTCTGCTGCATGCGCTGCTTCCTTCCTCGATGTCCTGGTGATCAGTTCCCGACGGCCTCTTCGACCGCGTACGCGGCGACCGCACCCGTGAAGACCGAGGTGGCGGCGAGCGCTGCGAGCGGGGTCGCGGCGAGGGGCTGCTCCGGTGCGAACCGCTGCCCGCGGTCGCTGTCGAACGCGATGTCGGCGATGGTGGTCATGCTGGATTCCTTCCGTTCTGCGATGGTGATGGTCGGGCGCTGGGCCCGGTTCCCGGCCCGGGGGGCCGAGGTCACTCTCGTCGTGCCGAGACGACGAAGACTGCGGCTGCGATGCCGAGCACGACCAGGACCGACAGCCACGCGAAGCCGGGCAGGTCGAACAGGAGTATCGCCACCGCGATGGCGATGAGCACGACGGGTGCTGCGAACCACAGCGCGGTCCGTGTGTTGGCGTTCATCTGGTCTCCTCCTTCGGTCGTGCGGACGCTGCGGAGGCGGCGTCCGGCTGCCGACGGGGGCCGTCCCCGTCGTGCATGGGTTCCCGTCGGGATGCGAAGAGCTCCTCGACGGGCACGGTGTCGTCGTGGCCGCCCGTGCGGACGATCGCGAACTGGACGGCATCGGCGCGGCCACCGGTCTGCGCGGCGACGACGCGGCGGACGAAGGCGAGCAGCGCGCGGTAGTCGGCGCCCGTCTCGTACCCGTCCGGCAGCTGTTCCGCTGCCACCAAGAACCGTCCGACCACGTCGAACAGGCCCTTGTCGACCCGCCGGTCCGGGAACCACAGCATGTGCCGGAGCCGGCGTGCTGCGACGTCCTTGGTCCGCGTCCACTCGCTGACCACGTCGTCCTGCCGGTACCGGTACAGCAGCTCGAAGTCCATCGAGGCGGGGATCGGTGCGAAGAAGCGCCAGTTCGGGATGAGCAGCGCGGCGGTGTCGACCTGCCGGACCCGGTCGAACCGACGGTTCGGGTGCTGGCCGATGACCGTCGCGATGATCCAGAGCGCGAGGCCGATCGCGAGGGGCAGTGCCGGACCGTCTCCACGGCGGCTCATCGGTCCACCCCGATCGCCTCGCGGACGAGTGCACCGACCCGTCGGACCGGTGCGGGGTGGACGAGCAGGCCGTCGTGGGTGGACCGCACGACCTCGCGGCGGCCGTCGTGCTCGTGCGCGACGCGTTCGTGCGCGGCGCTCACCGCCGGTTGGAGTTCGTCGCTCGTGCTCGCCGTGACGACGAGCACGTCGGCACCCTCGGGGATGCGGCGTCCGGGTCGGTCGGCGACGAGGTCCGGCTCCGCCGCCTGCCACTCCGCACGGCCGGTGCGCCAGAGCCGGGCGTTCCGGTACACGGGGCTCAGGTCGTCGGTCCGCCCCTGGCGTGCGGGGATCGCCCAGGTCGTGGCGTCGAGCAGCCATCCCCAGCCGGTCCGGAGGGACCACTCCATCAGCGGGAAGCCGTCCGTGAGCGACCGGACGGCGGTCAGGACGTCCTCGTCGGGTCGGTCCACGAAACCGGTGGTCGGGTCGAGGAGGACCACCCCGGCGACGTCGCGCCCGAGCTCGGCCGCGTGGCGTCGGAGCAGGTGCCCGCCGAACGAGTGCCCGACGAGCCAGAGTGGTCCGTCCCCGGCGTGGCGGCCGACGAGGAAGCGGAGGTCCTCCGCGTAGGTGGCGAGCGTCGCGCCTGGTGCCGTGCTCGCCCCGGTCCCGGGACGGTCGTACGTCAGCGTGGCGACGTCGCCGCCGAGCTCCGCGATGATCGGGTCCCAGTACTCCTGGACCGCGACGAGCGAGTTCTCGAACACCACCAGGGGTGCCCCCGGCCCCGAGGTTGCCGGCCGGTACCGCACGGCCAGGCGCGATCCGGCGGGCGTCTCGACCACGGTCTGCCCGGCGCGGGGACGTCGACTGCGCCGGGCGTCCACGACCTGCCGGACCACAGCCTGCGTCCCGACCGCGGCCCCGATCACGCCGAGGACCCACGGGAACCCGTCGTGACGACGCGGTACGACCGATCGGCGGTCTGCGGTGACGTAGAGCACCGCGGGCTGCAGTGCGAGGAACGCTGGGAGGAACCGACCGAGTCCCATGGTCGCGGCGATGGTGAGGTGCATCCCGGCGATCGCGCCGAGGTACGCCACGCGCATCCGCGGGCCGAGCACGAACACGATCGGGAACGCGCACTCGAGGACGAGTGTGGCGACCTCGCCCACCCGGGCCAGTGCCGGCCGGTCGCGCAGGACCCGCCACACCCGCTCCGAACCGTAGGTCCGCGTGCGCATCACCCCGAGCAGCGCCGAGCCGTTCCGCCAGGGCTCACCCATCAGCTTCACCCACCCCGAGACGAGGTACGACAGCGTCGCCTGGCTCGCGACCGCCCACAGCGCGGTGTCCACCGTCGCGGGTCGTCGGGAGGCCCGGGCAACACCCGACAGCGCCTGCGTGAAGAACGCCGCCTGGTCGCTGCCGTCGCCGCCGTTGTGGTGCAGTGGCCCGAGTGCGTAGCCGGTGAGCACCGTGACGGCGGACGCCGCGGCGCGGACGCGTCGGTCGCGGACCGGGGACAGGTGGACGAGGGCGGCGGCCACCCGGAGCCCGTGCATCGCGGTCACCACCCGGGGCCGGTAGACGCGGTCCAGCACGCGGCGCAGTCGCTCGTTGCGGACGAGCGCGGAGCCCCGCAGCAGGGTCCAGTCGTTCAGGCCGCCCGTCCGGCGGTTGTCCGCGTTCGCGAGGTGCTCGAGACTCCCCATCAGCACCACGAGCGCGGAGGCCCGCTCGGTCGCGGCGAGCACGTTCCCGCGGTCGGCCGACCGGTCGACGACACCGCGGACGACCCGGTCCACGAACCCGATCACGACGCCACCTCGAACTCCACCGTGTACGTGGGGGACTCCGGTGTCACCGGACCGCCGTCCCGGTCGCCCGTCACGGAGCGCACCGCGAGCCCGAGCTCCGTACCGAGGCCGGTCAGGACCTCGACCGGTGTGAGGAGGCTCACCTCGTTCCCGATGGTCGTCCGTCCGCCGTCGTGCCACAGGTGACTGACCTGCCAGAGTCCGGTCGGCTCGTCCAGGGTCGCGTAGGTCTGCAGACCACGGCCGACGCCAGGGTACGGGACGAACCAGGTCTCACGACGACGTCCGCCGTGCAGGCCGAGCACCGCGTCCGGGTTGTGCGTCTCGACGACCAAGCGGCCACCGTCGGCGAGGTGGTCCCGCGCGGTGGCGAGCGTCTCGCGCTGGTGCTCGCGGGTCAGCAGTATCGAGATGGACGCGCAGACGCAGAAGACCAGGTCGAACCGCTGTCCGAGGCGGAGGTCGGTCATCGAGCCCTGCACCAGGTCGAGGTCGACGCCGGCCTCGTCGGCGCCGTCGCGGCACCGGTCGAGCATCTCGGCGGACAGGTCGACGCCGGTGACGCTGATGCCCCGCTGCGCGAGCGGGATCGCCACGCGACCGGTCCCCACGCCGAGCTCGAGCGCCGTCGCCGGTGCGCTGGAAGCGAGCACCTCGACGAGGCCCGGGTCCGGCGGGAAGACGTCGTCGTAGATCTCCGCGAACTGCTGTCCGTACGTGTGCTGCACGACCCGACCCCCCTCGGCGTCGGGCTCCCTCGGCCCGACACCGAGGGACGCTAGGCCTGTACGTCCGCTCAGTCACGCGAGTCCCGACGATCGCTCAGGCTGCTCGGAGGCGTTCGCCAGGTCCGGTGGGCATCCCGCCTCGGCGCGTGCGCCGCGTCGAACCGCACCAGCTCGGGGAAGCAGGCGGGTGGGCACCGGATCGGGTTGGTCGGGCACGCGGCGGACCCGCGCGTACCCCGGCCCCGCGGTCAGTCGGCGGCTGTCGCCGCGAGGTCGCTGTAGGTGGCCGCGTACCAGCCGACGGTCGAGTCCCCGGACGTCGGACCGATGGTGACGTACTCGCTCCGGGTGCGCAGGTACAGGTCCTCGTCGTGTCCGCACCGGATCTCGCCCGAGGCGACCACAGGACGGACGGGAGGCGCGGTGCGGGCCCGATCCGCGCCTCCAGGCCCTCAGGCGGTCGCGGCGCGACCCGCGGCCACCCAGCCGAGCCGTCGCAACGTCTCGCGGTTCCGGATCCAGATCATCGGCTGCACCAGGACGTCCGGCGCCCAGGCACCCGGCCCCGCCACGGCGTCCTCGACGATGGTGACCTTGCAGCCCCGTCGGTGCTCCTCGACGACGAGCTCGACCCGGGCCTCGCCGAGGGGCCACCCCTTCGGCTGGATCACCATGCGGTGCGGAGCGTCCCACTCGAGGACCGTCGTCACGTCGTCGATCACGAGCGGCCAGATGCCGAACGAGTGGTGCAGGCGGGTGCCGACCGCGGGCCACCCCTCGTCCTGACCGCGCATGCGCGAGGCGCCGACGACCCAGGTGGTGAAGAGCCAACCGTCCGAGAACACGTCGAAGACGTCCTCCGGGCGGCAGTGCAGGATGCGGAGGTTCTTCGCCATGGTCAGTCCTCCGGTGTGAGATCGACGCGCTCGGTGAGCCCGAACGTGTGTCGCAGGGCGCTCCGTGCCGCGTGCCAGCCGGCCATGCCGTGCACGCCGGGGCCCGGGGCGGACGCCTCGGAGCAGAGGTACATGCCACCGCCCATCCGCCACGGGTCGGACGACAGCACCGGGCGCTTGACCAGCTGCCAGAAGCTCGCGGCGCCGGCGGCGATGTCGCCACCGACGTAGTTCGGGTTGTACGCGCCCATGTCGACCGCGGTGCGGCTGCTCGACTGCAGGACGGTGTCGCGGAACCCCGGTGCGAAGCGCTCGATCTGCCGCGTGATCGCCTCGGTCTGGTCGACGTCGGACCCTGCCGGCACGTGCGCGTAGGCCCAGAAGACGTGCTTGCCGGCCGGTGCGCGGCTCGGGTCGACCACGGTGGGCTCGGCACCGAGCACGTAGGGCCGCTCGGCGTGCGCACCACGCGCGACCGCGCCCTCGGCAGCGGCGATCTCGGCACGGGTCCCGCCGATGTGCACAGTGCCGGCCTCGCGGAGCGCCGCGTTCGTCCACGGCACCGGGTCGGAGAGCGCGAAGTCGACCTTCGCGGCGGCGTTGCCGAACCGGAACCGACGGAGGGCCCCGCGCCGCGGCGTCGGGATCTGCTTCCCCGCGATCCGCAGCATGCCGGGGACGCTCGTGTCGAACAGCACCGCCTTGGCCGGCGTGAGGTCGCCGAGCGAGCGGACCTCGCGGCCGGTCTCGATCCGGCCGCCGTGCGCGACGAGGTCCGCGGCGAGCGCGTCGACGATCGCCTGGCTGCCGCCGATCGGGACCGGCCAGCCCCGGGCGTGCGCGTAGGAGCCGAGCGACAGCGCCGCGGCGGCGGTGGAGAGGGACGGCATGTGCTGGATCGAGTGCGCCGCGACCCCGGAGACCATGGCGGGCGCGACCTCGTCGCGGAAGCGGAGGTTCCACGCGCTCGTTCCCTGCTCGAGGGCGCGGAGTCCGAACCGGAGGACCGTGAGGGGGTGCCGCGGGACGTGCAGCAGCGCGTCGGTGGCGAAGTCGGCGACCTGGTCGGCGTTGCCGGACAGGGGCGCCATGAGCTGCCGGAACGCGGGACCGTCGACGCCGAGCGACTCCGCGGTGCGAGCGAGGTCCCGGTACGCGATGCCGGCGCGCCCACCGTCGAGCGGGTGCCCGTACTGGACCTCCGGCAGGCGGAGTTCGATGCGGTCCTCGAGCCGGAAGCGCCGGAAGAACTCGGACTGCAGCGCCATCGGGTGCACGGCGGAGCACACGTCGTGCCGGAACCCGGGCAGCGTGAGTTCGGCGGTCCGTGCGCCACCGCCGATCGTGTCGCCGCGTTCGACGACCTCGACCGACAACCCCGCACGTGCGAGCGTCACCGCCGCCGCGAGTCCGTTCGGCCCCGCTCCGACGACCACCGCATCCACCATGCACCCGAGCCTAGGGACCGCTGCTGCGCGCCGTCTCGGTCGGGACGGTCCGCTGCGGACCGGAGGCGCGGTTCGGTGCCGCCCCACGCCTTAGGTCCGTCGTCGGGCGCGGTCCAGGGCCGTTCCCGGTTCCGCCGCTGACCGTTCCGGTTCACGAACCCCGGGAATCGCGAACCGGAACGGTCAACGCGCCGACGGATTCAACGCATCCTGCCGCGCGCGC
Organism: Curtobacterium sp. NPDC098951; assembly: GCF_044759965.1. Classification (NCBI taxonomy): domain Bacteria; kingdom Bacillati; phylum Actinomycetota; class Actinomycetes; order Micrococcales; family Microbacteriaceae; genus Curtobacterium; species Curtobacterium sp. NPDC098951. The sequence goes on along the minus strand of NZ_JBIWAG010000003.1, from coordinate 308,369 downwards.
CGAGGACGATGGACCCGCTTCGGCGACAGGACCCGGGAACGTGTCGGAGGCTCTGCCGTCCTGGCAGCCTGACAGGTCAGACGCGCGCCGCGTCCGGGTCGGCGGGGTCCGATCCGTCGTCGCCCGCGTCCGCAGCGTCGGGCTCGTCGGCGTCCAGCGCGGTGGACCCCACCGGGTGCTCGGCCAGGAGCGCCGCGAAGTCCTCGTCGAGCATCTGCTGCAGCCGGTCGTCCCGTCCGACCTCGTAGTCGTCCGCCGGACGCTGCGCCCACCCGAGCCGCCCGACGACGGTCGTGCCGATGTCGTCCCACGCCCGGGCCCGGGCCGCGAGGACGATGCCGTCGACGAACCCCTTGTCGTCCCGGCGCTTGTCGAGCATCGTCGCGAGCTGCTCGTACGTCGCCTCACGCGTGCGGAGCTTCAGGTCGTCGCCGCGGCGGTAGTCGTGCTGGTGCCGCGAGCGCCCCTTCTGCTTGCTCGACCGCGACCGGATGTCGCGCATCCGGGCGGCGTCGCCGCGCTGTTCGTCGGCCATGCGGTGGAGCTCCTCGCGCGCGGCCTCGGCGATCACGGCGTGGTCGAAGTACCCCTCGTCGCGCAGCGCGTTCGTGATGATCCGGTTGCCGACGGCGATGGTGACGGCGGCCTTGGCGATGAGGAAACCCTCGTCGACCGCTCGCTTCAGCTCGACCTGGCTGACGGGCCGGTCGCGCACGTCGTGCTTGCTGCGTCGTCCGAACAAGGCCATGCAGTCGACGATACCGGCGTCGGGTGACCATCCGTCCGCAGGTGGACCCGGATCACGCTCGGGAGGGACGACCCGCCTCCCACGGACCCGTAGCGTCGGGTGCATGGCCACGATCTCGGAATCCCCCCGCACCGGTCTCGGCACGGCGAGTCTCGTGCTCGGCATCTGCTCGTTGCTCGCCGGGTGGACGTTCGTCGCGCCGATCGTGGGGCTGTGCCTCGGCGTCGCCTCGCGGAGCCGCGAGCCGTTCGCCCGTGGTCGTGCCGGCTGGGGGATCCTGCTCAACCTCGTCGCGCTGGCGGTCTGGATCCTGCTGCTCGCGCTGTTCGTCGTCGGCGGGGCGCTCGCAGTCTGGACCGGGGTCACCCAGGGCCGCTGAACCGGAGCGCCCGACTCAGAACACGAGGCCGTACACGGCGACGTCGACCCGCACCGGCCCGAGCGGCAGCGCGCTCCGCAGGGTGCCCTCGTACGCGAAGCCGAGCCGCTCGGCGAGGGCACGGCTCCGGCGGTTGTCCACGGCGGTCCGGATCTCCACCCGGGCCGAGCCGCGGGTCCGGGCGACCCCGACGAGGACGGTGGCCGCCCGCCGGGCGACACCCCGTCCCTCCTGGCCCGCATCGACCCAGTAGCCGAGGGATGCCTGCCCGAGGTAGGGGTCGAAGGCGAGCGAGGCGGCACCGACGACCCGGTCGTCCAGCCGGATGACGCACGGGAGCGCCCGGTCCATCGCGTACTGCGCGAGCAGGCGCTCGGTGTGCAGGCCGATCGTCTCGACGGTCTGCTCCTGCCACGCCCACGGTTCCGCCGCGCGCAGCCGGTCGGCGTTGGCGACGACGAGCTCGTGCAGCGGCCGGACGGTCGTGAGGTCGCGCAGCGTCAGCGTGTACCCGTCCCCGAGGTCCCGTCCGAACGCCGCCACCCCTCAGAGACTAGGCACGCGCGCGCCTACTCGTACCGGAGCGCCTCGATCGGGTTCTGCCGAGCGGCCCGACGCGCGGGCAGGGTGCCCGCGAGGAAGGCGATGAACATCACGACGAGGATGATCGTGATCACCGAGGACGGCGCGAACTGCATGATCTGCAGGCCCGGCAGGTCCTTGAGGACGGTGCCGGCGAGCACGTTCGAGATCCCGGTGCCGAGCAGGATCGCCACGCCCGCGCCGATCGCGCTGCCGAGGAACCCGATGAACACGGCCTCGAGCGAGAACAGCGTGTAGACCTTCCCGCCGCCCATCCCCATCGCCTTCATCAGTCCGATCTCACGGGTGCGCTCCTGCACGCTCATGAGCAGCGTGTTGATGATGCCGAACCCGGCCGCGACGAGTGCGATGACGGCGAAGGCGTTCAGCACGCCGACGATGCCGTTGATGACCGTCTGGAACTGGCCGAGCTGGTCCTGGATGGTCTGGCCCGTGTAGCCGTCCTTCGACAGGGCGCTCTTCACGGTGGTCGCCGACGCGCCGCTGTCGAGGGTGGCGGTGGCGCTGGCGTACGAGGTGGCGATCGACGAGGGCTTGCCGGTCTCCTGCGCCGCCTGCATCGCGTCGGTGAGCGCTGCGTTCGCACCGGCCCCGCCGCCGAACAGCGACTCGTTCTGCACGCCCGCGACCGTGGCGGTCAGGGTGTGTTCCTTGCCCTGGTAGTCGTCGACCGCGATGGTGAGGTCCTTGCCGACCGCGGCCTTCGCGCTGCCGAGCCCGAGGTTCTTCAGGTAGTTCGTCGGCAGCAGCACCTGGTTGCCGGCGGAGGACGAGTCGTCGAGCTGCTTCCCCGCGGCGAGGTCGGCGTCGAGCTCCCCCGCGTTCGCCGCGATGTCGACGACGTACTTGCCCGCACTGCCGTACTCGACCCACTTCGTGCTGAGGGCGACGGCCGGACGGACGCTCTCGATGCCGGCGACGTCCTCGATCTTCGTGACGTCGGACTGCGACAGGTACGCGAACGACGCCGGCCCGCGGTCGACGCTCTGGCTCGACTCGTCGGGGTCGTACTTCGCCGGCCCCGAGTCGGTCGAGGACTCGACGGCCTTGGTGATCGTCAGCGACCCGGTGTCGCCGATGGAGGCCACCTGGGTGTCGATGTAGTTGCTGACGCCCGTGCCGATGGCCGAGGTCAGGGTGATGGTGAACGCGCCGATGAAGATCGCGATGACGGTGAGCGTCGTGCGGAGCTTCGACCGGAAGGTGTTCGCGACCGCGGTGCGGAAGAGGTCGAGGACGTTCATGCGGAGTGCCTCCCGTGCCCGGTGGCGACGGCGTCGACGGCATCGTCCCCGCCCACGATGAGTCCGTCGCGGACGTTGACGCGGCGGTCGCAGCGTTCGGCGAGCTCCTCGTCGTGGGTGACGACCACGAGGGTGATCCCCCGGTCGCGCTGCAGGCCGAAGAGCATGTCCTCGACGACCTGACCGGTGTTCGTGTCGAGGTTGCCGGTCGGTTCGTCGGCGAAGATGACGCTCGGCTCCCCCACCAGGGCTCGTGCGATGACCACGCGCTGCTTCTGCCCGCCGGACAGGTCGTTCGCGTCGTTCTTCGCCTTGTCGGCGAGCCCGAGGGCGTCCAGCGCGGCCATGCCCCGGCGCTTCCGCTCGGCGCCGGTGACGCCCGCGATCTTCAGCGGGAGCACGACGTTCTCGAGCACCGAGGTCTTCGGCGTCAGGAAGAACTGCTGGAAGACGAACCCGAACGTGCTGTTCCGCGTGCGGTTGACCTGCCGTGCGCTGAGCGTCGCCGCGTCGGTGCCGTCGAGCAGCACCTGGCCGGCCGAGGGCTTGTCGAGCAGCGCGAGCAGGTGCATGAGCGTCGACTTGCCGGAACCCGACTTGCCGACGATGGCGAGGCTCTCGCCCTGGTCCACCTGCAGCGACACCCCCTTGAGCGCGTCGAACCGCGTCGCGCCGCGGCCGTAGGTCCTGGCGAGGCCACGGGCCTCGAGCACGGGAGTGGTCATGCGCCAACCGTACTGTCCACTGCACGACTGCAAGTTTGCGTTTGCTGTAAACCATGTGACGTTCCGGTTACAGTCGGGCCATGCCCGACACCGCGCCCGCCTCCGAGATGGGCCTCCGCGACCGCAAACGCCTCGAGACCCGGCACCGCATCGCCGAGGCCGCACGCACGCTCGCCCTCGAACAGGACATCGACCGCACCACGATCGAGCAGATCGCCGCGCGCGCCGAGGTGTCGCCCCGGACGTTCTTCAACTACTTCGAGAGCAAGGAGGACGCGGTCCTCGGGCACACCGAGCTCGACCTCGCCCCTGAGACGCTCGCCGCACACCTGGCCGCGGTCGAGGGCGAACCGGCGGCGCAGGCCGTGGTCGACCTGGCGTTCCTGGTGTTCGGGGAGTCCTTCGGCGACGAGCGCGAACGGCTCGCCCGCAAGGAGGTCATCGTGCGGTTCCCGCAGCTCATGCGCCGGCAGGTCTCGCGGATGACCACGGTGGCCGAGGCGATGACGGGTGCCGTCCGCACGATCCTCGAGCGGGACCCGGCGTGGGGTCCGGACGCGGCCACCCCCCAGGCGGCCGAGATGCTGCTCGGCATGTGCATGACCGGGCTGCGCAGCTCGGCACGCCACGAGGGGTCGGACCCCGACGCGGTCCGCGCCGCGGTCGTCGCGTCGATCCGCGACACCGCTGCGCGCATCACCACCCGGTAGCGGACGGGAGGCGCGTGACGGGCCCGCCCCGCGCCTCCAGTCCGTACATGGTGAGCAGAAATGGTCGGGTGCCGCGCGCGGACCCGACCATTTGTGCTCACGATGCGAGCGCGCCGCACGCGCCGCACGCATCACGGCTTCGTGATGAAGCCCTCCTTGACCATCCAGTCGAAGGCGACGTCCGCCGGCTCCCGGCCCTCGACGTCGACCTGCCGGTTCAGCTCCTGCAGCACGGCGTCGGTGAGCTTCGGCGAGATCTGATCGTAGACGTCCGCGAGCTGCGGGTACTCCTCGAGCGTCTCCGAGTCGAGCACCGGAGCGACGTTGTAGGCCGGGAAGAACCCCTTGTCGTCCTCGAGCACCGTCAGGCCGAGCGACTTGATGCGGCCGTCGGTGGTGAACACCTCGCCGAAGTTGCACTTGCCACGGTCGGTCGCCGCGTAGACCGTGCCCGTGTCGAGGATGCTGACGTTGCCGCGCGGGATGCCGTTCTCGCCCGAGCCGCCGAGCTCGAGCCCGTACTTCTCGAGCATCGGCTTGAAGCCGTCCGCGCGTGAGTTGAACTCGGACTCGACGCAGAAGGTGCGCTCGCTGACGGGCAGCTTGGTGATGTCGGAGAGTGTCTTGACGTCGCCGAGCTCCGACACGGCCTCGTCGCGGACGGCGAAGGCGTAGGTGTTGTTCATCGGAGCGGGTTCGAGCCAGGTGAGGCCGTTGCCCGCGTCCTCCTGCTTGACCGCCTCCCACTGCTCGGTCTTGTCCGGGATGCCCTCACTGTGCCCCATGAAGGTCAGCCAGGCCGTGCCGGTGTACTCGTACGTGAAGTCCGCCGCGTGCGAGGTCATCAGCTCGCGGACCGCGACGCTGCCGGGGACGTTCGTCTCGTCGGTCACGTCGAAGCCGGCGGCCTTGGCGGCGAGCACGGCGATCTTGCCGAGCACGAGCTGCTCGGTGAAGTTCTTCGAGGTCACCGTGAGGTGCGCCCCGGCGGGCAGGTCGTCGATCCGCTGGATCGATCCCGGGTCCGCGGCGGGCACGAAGGACGTCGCCGGCTGGAGTCCGCAGCCCGTCAGTGCGAGCGCGGCGGCGCCCGCCACGGCGGTGGCGGTCACGATGCGGCGGCGGAACGTCGGACGGGAGGCGCGGCGTGCGTCGCGCGCGTCGGCGTGCGTCATCGGAGTCCCTTCGGTCGTGCGACCGTCTCGACCACGCGGCCGAGCCAGTCGATGGACAGGGCGAGGAGCGCCACGAGGAGCGCCCCGGAGACGAGCACCTTCGGCAGGAACAGCGTCACCCCCGTGGTGATGAGGAGGCCCAGGCCGCCGGCGCCGACGAAGGTCGCCAGGCTCGCGGTGCCGACGAGCAGGACGAGGGCGGTGCGGATGCCGGAGAGCATGACCGGGACGGCCAGCGGCAGCTCGACCTTCATGAGCACACTGAAGGCACTCATCCCCATGCCCCGTCCGGCCTCGACGAGCCGAGCGTCGACGCTCTGCACGCCGATCATCGTGTTCCGGAGCACCGGCAGGATGGCGTAGAGCACGAGGGCGACGACGGCCGACCAGGAGTTCAGCCCGAGCCAGGCCGCGAGCAGGACGATCAGACCGACGGCGGGCGCCGCCTGGCCGAAGTTCGCGACGGCGATCACCCCGGGGCTGATCCGACGCAGCGGCCCGCGGGTGAGGACGACCCCGAGCGGGATCCCGATCACGAGCACGAGCACGGTGGCCTCGAGGGTCAGCACGAGGTGCTGCCCGGTCAGGTCGAGGATGGTCGACGGGTTCAGGGTCCCCCGCTCGGTGGCGGTGAGGTCCGCGGTCGCGAGCCACACGGCGAACGCCGCGAGGACCACGAGGATCGCGATCGGCTGGAACAGCAGGCCCTTCCAGGACGTGCTGGCGCCCGTGGCCGGTCCGGCGGCGACCGCGCTCACAGGTCCTCCCCGGACGGCGCGGTCGTCGGGGCGGCGGGCGACGAGGGCATGGTCTCGATCGGGTTGGTGTTCGTGCCGACCGGGGCGTATTGCTGCTCCTCGGCGGCGGCGGCGCGCGAACGGGTGATGGCGTCCATGACGACCTCGACCGTGATGACGCCGCGGAACGCCTCGCCGCGGCCGGTGACGAGCGCGGCACCGGCGCTCGAGACGAGCATGGTGTCGAGCGCGTCGTTCAGGGTCGCCGCCTCGCCCACGACGGGCAGGTCGGGCTCGATGCCCTCCGGGATCCGGTCCAGCCGCTCGAGCTGACGGCGGGTCGGCCACCCGATCGGACGCTGACGACGGTCGACGACGACGGCGTGCCCGTGACCGCCGGCCTCCTGCATGCGCTGCAGGACGGCCTTCGTCTCCTCGCCGGGCGAGCAGGTGACCGCCGGTGCGAGCTCGACGTCGCGGACCCGGTTCAGCGTGAGCTGCTTGAGCCCGGCGCCGGACCCGATGAAGTTCTCGACGAACTCGTTCGCCGGCTCGGCGAGGATCCGCTCCGGGGTGTCGTACTGCACGATGTGCGCACCCTCGGTGAAGATCACGATCCAGTCGCCGAGCTTCACGGCCTCGTCGAAGTCGTGGCTGACGATCACGATCGTCTTGTGCAGCTCCTCCTGGATGCGGAGGAGCTCGTCCTGCAGGCGCTGCCGGGTGATCGGGTCGACCGCACCGAACGGCTCGTCCATGAGCAGGACGGGCGGGTCCGCGGCGAGCGCCCGGGCGACGCCGACGCGCTGCTGCTGCCCGCCGGAGAGCTCCCGCGGGTAGCGGTCGCGGTACGTGTCGGGGTCGAGCGAGACCAGGTCGAGCAGTTCGTCGACGCGGGCCGCGATCTGCTCCTTGGACCAGCCGAGCATCTTCGGCACGATCGCGATGTTCGCCGCGACCGTCATGTGCGGGAAGAGTCCGCCGGCCTGGATGACGTAGCCCATCCGGCGACGGAGCTCGTCGGCGTCGATCCCGGTGACGTCGTCGTCGCCCACGACGATGCGTCCCTCGGTCGGTTCGATGAGTCGGTTGATCATCTTGAGCGTCGTCGTCTTGCCGCAGCCGGAGGGACCGACGAGCATGACGATCTTGCCCGCGGGGATCTCGAGCGTGATGCCGTCGACGGCGGGCTTCTGCTGGCCGGGGTACCGCTTGGTGACCTCGTCGAGCAGGATGCTCCGGCCGGTGACGTCGCCGTCGGGAGCGGTGGTGGTGGCGGGGTCAGTGCTGGACACGGATACCTCTCGAGATGGTCAGGCGGCCGAGGCCGATGAGGAGCAGGTCGAGGACGAAGGCGATGATCACGACACCGACCACGCCGACGACGACGGAGGACAGGGCGTTCGCACCACCGAGGCGCGAGAGGCCCGAGAAGATGAAGCCGCCGAGCCCGGGACCGAGTGCGTACGCGGCGATCGCGGCGATGCCCATCACCATCTGCGCCGACACCCGGACGCCGCTGAGGATGATCGGCCACGCCATCGGCAGCTCCACCTGCACGAGCGTGCGGAAGCGGCTCATGCCGATGCCGCGCGCGGACTCGACGACGGTGGGCGGGATCTCGGCGAGTCCGACGACGGCGTTGCGCAGGATCGGGAGCGCGGCGAAGAACACCACGGTGGTCACGGACGGTACGACGCCGAACCCGAGGGGCACGATGAGCAGACCGATGACGGCGAACGACGGGAGCGTCAGGCCGATCGCGGACACCCCGTTCGCGACGGAGGTCAGCCGGGGGCTGCGGTAGACGAGGGTGGCGAGCACCACGGCGATGACGGTCGCGAGCACGGTGCACTGGACCACCAGCGAGAAGTGCTGCCACGACGCGAACCAGATCTGGTCCCATCGCTCCACGATGAACTGGAACACGCGGAAGCGCTCCTCCCGGTCGGCCGAAGTACCCACGGGTCGGGGCACAGGTGCCTTCGAACCTAGGCAGCGCGACGAGTGTTGTACACCTGCAAACGTCCGAACCGGGGTGATCCTGCGGATCCGTCAAGGAATAAACCCCAGGTCAGCAAGGCTTCAGGCGCGTGTAGCTGGGAGAACGGTAACGATCCCGAGCCGTCGTCGGCTATGCGTCGAGGTCGCGGAGCCCGGATCGCTCGGCGAGGTCGACGAGGTGCTCGCGCCAGGCGACCCACTCGGCGGGGCTCTTCTCGGCGAGGTTGCCGTCCCCGTCGCCGGCGAGTCCGTCGAGCATCTCGCGCACGATGTCGGCGTGGCCCGCGTGCCGGGCGGTCTCGGCGCCCATGTGCACGAGGATCCGGTGCAGGGTCACCTGGCGGCGGTCCTCCGGCCACCAGGACACGACCCCGCGGCTGTCGAGGTCGAGCGCCTCGATCGTGGCGTCCGTGTGCGCGGCGCTGCGGTGGTGGAACGCGACGATCTCGTCCAGGGTCTCGTCGAGCGACGCGTACATGTCGTCGCCGTCCTCGGACTCGAGCCAGGCGGGCGGATCCGGCAGCGGACGCCCGAAGACCTCGCCGAAGTACCGGGCCTGCACGCCCGCGACGTGCTTCACGAGCCCGAGCACGTTCGTGCCGGTCGGCGTGACGGGCCACCGTGCCTGCCGCTCGGCGAGTCCGTCGAGCTTGGCGATCAGCGCGGCGCGCTGCTTCTGCAGGGAACGGTGCAGCGTCCGCTTGCGCGCGGCGGCGTCGACACCGGTCGCGACGCCCTCGTCCGACAGCATCGACCCACCGCTCGAGGCGATGGTCGGTGCTGCCGGTGCGGGGTGGACCTCGGGGACCGGGTCGGTGCGCGTCATGCCCTCGATCGTGCCACCGCGCGGTCACGCACGCGCTGCGACTCGGTCACGGCGACGCGTTCGGCGGTGAGCAGGAGACCGGCCACCTCGCCGGAACTGCGCGTCGGTGCGTCGTTCCAGCTCGTGAGGTCGCGGACGCGTCCCATCCGGACGTCCGGTGCCGGGCACCACAGCACCGGCGCTCCCTCGTCGGAGGCGAGCGCGTGCCACACCAGGTCGAGGGCGCGCTGGACCTGCTGCGAGTGCACGGCGTGCGGGCCGCCCGCCGCGGAGACGACCGAGCCGACCAGGCACGCGGCGACGAGTGGCCGACCCTGCACGTCCATGGCGGCGGCGCTCGAGGCCTTCCGCATCCGTCCGTGCTCGTCGACGTAGGCGAACCACGCGTGCTGGATCCACCCCCGTTCGATGACGCCGCGGGCACCGGAGAGCAGCCTGGCGAGGTCGTCGAGCTCCTGCAGACGGGCTTCGAGACGACGCTCGCGTGCCGCGGTGCGGCGCGCTGCGAGGCGGTCGAGGAGCCCGCGGATGCCGGTGCGGGTCGGGGCGGACGGGACGGGAGAGGCGTCGGTGGCGACGTCGTGCTGGACGCGGAACTCGAGGGTCATGACGGCCCCTCCGATCTTCACGTGCACGGATTGGTGCGGTCACGATAGCCCCGCGCGGACTCAGTCGTCCAGCACTTCTCCGATCACCCGGTGGGCGACGACACGGAACGCGCGGTCGTCGGACAGGTGGAGTGCCGAACCGATCGACACGGCCCAGGCGCGGGCCCGCTCCCAGGTTTCGTCGTCGGCCGCGACGCGTGCGCGGAAGGTGCGCCGCGCTTCCCGGTCGAGCGTCAGCCACGCGGTGGCGAGGTCGACCGCCGGGTCGCCCGCCGTCACGTCGCCGAAGTCGACGACCGCCGACAGGCGGGTACCGCCGTCGGGCGCCGTGTCGAACAGCACGTTGAAGGGGTGCAGGTCGCCGTGCACCCAGACGGGAGGCCCGGCGTACGCCGGCAGCGCCGCCGCCGTCCGCCAGACTGCCGCGAGTGCGCGGGCCCGTGGCACGTCCGCCGTCGCGAGCCGCGTGAGCACCGCCTCGCTCCGGGTCGCGAGCGGCACCGCCCGGACCGGGTTCACCGGGGCGTCGGCGGGTGCCGGGACGTGCAGCAGTCCGAGGAACGCGGCGAGCGCCTCGGCGACGTGCACCCCGCCCGGTCGCTCGCCGGCCGGTTCGCCCGGGAGCCATCGGACCACGCTCCACGACCACGGGTAGCCGAGGGCCGGTCGACCGGTGCGGACCGGGTCCGGCACCGGCACGATCGGGGCCACCCGCTGCGCGATCCCGGGCAGCCAGCGTTGCTCGTGCTCGATGAGGGTCGCGGCGGCCGCGCGGCGGGGGAGCCGGACGGCCAGCAGGTCGCCGAGTCGGACCACGACGTTGTCCCACCCGCTCGCGGCGATCGCCATCGGGAGGTCGGCGAGGTCGGGGTGCTGGTCACGGAGCAGGGCGGCGACGAGCGGGACGTCGACGTCGACCTCGGCAGCGGGGGTGGCCATCGGGTCAGGCTAGCCCGGACCGCGGCGGACCCGTGAACGGGGGCGTGAGCGCAAACCTACCGCTGGGTATGCTCGGAGCGGTCAGCGACGTGGGTGTCGGTGGGGGGACCCGCGTCGCTCGGTCGAGGGAGTCCGCTCAGTGCTCGGTCGAGCGGGTTCGCTCAGTCGAGGGGTTCGCTCAGTCGAGCGGGAGCGGGGCGATCATCCCGACGAGTCGGGGGATCTCCGGACGGACCCGGTCCGTGACGATCGCGGCGAGCAGGACCGTCCAGAGCTCGCGGAGCCGCTCGTACAGGTCCGAGCGGTCGGCGAGGACGTCGGAGACCGTCTGCACGCCCGTGTAGGCGGGGATGACGACCCGGCCGACGAGGTCCGCGTCCCACGCCGGGTCGACCTCGCCGGCGTCGATGCCCTGCCGGACGAGGTCGGCGATGACCTGCATCCAGTCGGTGTACGGGTCGCGCCGTGCCACGCCCTGCGCAGCGGTGTCGGTGGACAGCCGGATGCCGGCGCTCACGACCGTCTCGTGGACCATCTGCGACGCGAGCCCCTGCGACAGCCACATGAGCACCTCGAGCGGGGTGGTGCCGCGCGCGACGGCCGCCTCGCCGTACTGCCGGGAGACCTCGTGCTGCCGGGCGACCACCGCACCGGCGAGGTCCGCCTTCGAGGTGAAGTGGAAGTAGAGCGCGCCCTTCGTGAGGCCGGCCCGCTCGGCGACGGCGTCCATCGAGGTGCCGAGGTAGCCCCGCTCGTCGAACTCGCCCGCCGCGGCGTCGAGGATCGCGGCGCGGGTCTCGACCGCTCGCTGCTGCCGCGTCCCGCTCTCCTGCGCCATGATCCTGCAAGCGTACCGACGCGACAGCGCCCAGGCGGCGTCCGGCCGGCGTCCGGGATCCTCCCCGGTCGGCTGTCGTACGGTTCCCGACATGGACGGATGGCGGAACCCCGCGCGCTGGGCCCGGACGGGGCGGTGGCTGCTGCTGCCGATCGCCGTGCTCGACTGGGTCGCGCTCGCGCCGCAGACCGTCGTCGTGCTGGCGTTCGCGATCGCCGTCGTCGGGTTGGCCGGCATCGCCGCAGCACTCGTCGCGTGGATGCTCCGACGGTCGCGTGGTGCCATGGCGGCGCTCGGGGTGGTGCTCCTGCTCGGAGGGCTCGTCGTGTTCGGGCTCGACCCGTTCCCCGCGGTGTTCCCGCTCGTCGACGGGTGGTGGCCGGAGTCGATCACCCGGCCGCAGGTCGTCGCGAGCGCCTACTGGCAGCTCGCCGGGCTCGGGATCGAGCTCGCCGGGTTCGGCATGCTCGCGACGCTCCTCGTCGTGTCGCTCACGGCGAAGCCCGCGCAGCGCTGACGACCGGGGGTCCGGGCCGTCGGGCACCCGCGCGACCGGGCATCCGGGCGCCCGGCGGTCAGTCGCGCGTGAGCACGAGGAGCGTGCCGACCGCCGCGTCGCCCCGGACGCGTTCGACCAGGTCGGCGACGTCGTCGGCGGTCCGCACCGACGTGGTCAGGGCGTCGAGGCCCCCGACCGCGGCCAGCAGTCCGTCGGTGCACAGCACGACGCGGTCGCCCGGTGCGAGCTCGACGGTCCCCGTCGTCCGCGGGGTCCCCGCGGGTTGCAGGCCGATCGGCAGGTCGCGTGACCGGAGGACCTCGGTGCCGCCGTCCGCGCGCACGACGGCCGCCAGGCCGTGCCCGGCGTCCACGTACGCGACGTGCCCCGACGCGGGGTCGAGCCGCAGGTGGAAGAGCGATGCGACGGTGTCCGCAGCCGACAGGTCGGCGGCGACCTGCGCCTCCAGGCCCTCGATCGCGGTCACGGTGTCGACGTCGGTGCGTGCGATCACGGCCGCCCGGACCGCGGCCGCGAGGAGCGCCGCGGCCCGACCGGCGACCGGGACGGCACCCACGGTGCAGTGCAGGCGGCCGTCCGCTGCGACGCGCCAGTCCGAGACGTCGCCGGAGTCCTCGCGGGGGAGTGCCAGGGCGTGGAGTGCGTACCCGGGGACGTCGACGGGCTCCGGGACGAGGCTGTCCACGACCCGCCGGACCCGGTCGCGCTCGATCACGTGGCCGAGCTCCCGTTCCGCCCACCGTGCGAGGTCACGGAGCAGGTCGAGGTCCTCCGGCGACATCGTCCGCGGGACCGCGTCCATGATGCAGAGGGTGCCGACGCGGGTGCCGTCGAGCATCGACAGCGGTGCGCCCGCGTAGAACCGGATCCCCTGCTCGGTGACGGCCGCGAGGTGCGCGAACCGCGGGTCGAGCGTGGCGTCCGGCACCACGATCGGCGCAGCGTCGAGCACCGTCGTCGAGCAGAACACCTGCTCGGCCGGCGCGCTGCGGCCCTGGTGCCAGCCCTGGGTCGACTGCGCCGTCACCAGGCCGTCGTGCACGATGTTGAGGAAGGACAGCGGGACGCCGAAGGCCTCCTGCGTCATGCGGGTGATGCGGTCGAAGCGCTCTTCGGGGCCGCTCCCGAGCACGCCGAGCGCCTCGATCACGGCCGACCGGTGCGCTGCGGCGTCGAGGTGGGTCACCCGTCCTGTCTACCCGCACCCTCGCCCAGGAACCAGTCCCGCGGGTGGGGGTCGGCGGTGAGCTCGCGCCGCTCGGACACGGGCGCCGCCCACGCGGCCGCGTTCGACAGCACCCGCTGGACGTCCGGGTGGTGGTACACCGGGTACTCCTGGTCGCCGGGGGAGAAGTAGAAGACCTTCCCGAGGCCGCGGCGGTACGCGACGCCCGAGCGGAAGACCTCGCCGCCGGCGAACGTCGACAGGAAGACCTCTTCGTCGGGGCGCGGGATGTCGAAGTACTCGCCGTACATCTCCTGGCGGTCGATGACGATCGGGTGCGGGACGTCCGCGGCGATCGGGTGCTCGGGCGCCACCGTCCAGACCAGCTCGCGCTCCCCGTCGTTGCGCCACTTCAGCGAGCAGGTCGTGCCCATCAGCCGCTTGAACGGCTTCGAGTAGTGCCCGGAGTGCAGGACCACGAGGCCCATGCCCGCGTGCACGGCGTCGACGACCAGGTCGACGACGGCGTCGCTCACCTCGTCGTGGGCGGCGTGACCCCACCAGAACAGGACGTCAGTGGTGGCCAGGCGCTCGGCGGTGATGCCGTGGTCGGGTTCCTGCAGGGTGGCGGTGCTCACGGTCGCGTCCGGGTGGTGCTCGCGGAGCGCGGCGGCGATGACGGTGTGCATGCCGTCGGGGTAGTGCCCGACGACGGTCTCGTCACCCCGGCTCTCGTGCACGTTCTCGTTCCAGACGACGATGTTCAGGGGACGGGATTCGGTCGGCGTCGACATGGCTCCCACGCTAGTCCGCCTGGTCGTCGAATCGATACGACCACCGGAGTGTCGGGGCTTTCCCGGGAGGCGTCCGCGACGATGTGGGCATGACTCCCCGATCCCTGTTCCGCGCCGCCGCGGTCGCCGAACTCGTGACCTGGACCCTGCTGATCGCCGGGATGGTGCTGAAGTACGGGCTGGACGCCGGCGACTGGGGCGTCCGGATCGGCGGCGGGGTGCACGGGTTCGTGTTCCTGGCGTACCTGGTGGTGACCACCGTCGTCGCGGTGAACCAGCGGTGGTCGGCAGGCGCGCTCGTGCTCGGGTGGGCGAGTGCCGTGGTGCCGTACGCGACCGTGCCGTTCGAGGTCGCCGTCGCACGGCGCGGGATGCTCGACGGGGACTGGCGCCGGTCCGCCGACGGTCGCTCGGGCTTCTGGGACCGCCTGCTGTTCTTCGTGGTGCGCCGCCCGCTCCTGGCGGTCGTGATCGGGGTCGTCGTGGTTGCTCTGGTCTTCGTGGTGCTGCTGGCGGCGGGCCCGCCCGTCCCGTCCCGCACCTGACGCGCGGCGCGCGCTCACTTCGTGAGCAGCAATGGTCGGGTTCGTGGTGCGGACCCGACCATTGCTGCACACGAAGCGGCGCGGCGCGCGCACGGACGGACGGGAGGCGCGGTGCCAGCCGGCACCGCGCCTCCCGTCCGTCGTCGCTCGCGCCTACAGCGCGGCGAGCGTCGCGTTCAGCGTCGCGGACGGGCGCATGACCGCGCTCGTCTTGGCGTCGTCGGGACGGTAGTAGCCGCCGATGTCGGCCGGGTGACCCTGCACACCGTTCAGCTCCTCGACGATCTGCTGCTCCTGGGCGTCGAGCTTCGCGGCGATCTCGGCGAACGACGCCGCCAGGTCGCTGTCCTGCGTCTGCGCGGCGAGCTCCTGGGCCCAGTACTTCGCCAGGTAGAAGTGGCTGCCGCGGTTGTCGATCGACCCGAGCTTGCGCCCCGGCGACTTGTCCTCGTCGAGGAAGGTCCCGGTGGCACGGTCGAGCGTCTCGCCGAGGATCTTCGCGCGCTCGTTGCCGGTCACGCCCGCGAGGTGCTCGAGGCTGACCGCGAGCGCGAGGAACTCACCGAGGCTGTCCCAGCGCAGGTAGTTCTGCTCGGCGAGCTGCTGGACGTGCTTCGGCGCCGAACCACCGGCACCGGTCTCGAACAGGCCGCCGCCGCCGAGGAGCGGGACCACGGAGAGCATCTTCGCCGAGGTGCCGAGCTCCATGATCGGGAACAGGTCGGTGAGGTAGTCGCGGAGCACGTTGCCGGTGACGGAGATGGTGTCCTCGCCCCGGCGGATGCGCTCGAGCGAGAAGCGCATCGCGTCCTCGGGCGACATGATCTCGATCTGCAGGCCGTCGGTGTCGTGTTCGCCGAGGTAGGTCCGCACGAGGCCGATGAGGTTCGCGTCGTGCGCACGGCTCTCGTCGAGCCAGAACACCGCGGGGGAGCCGGTGGCACGGGCGCGGGTGACGGCGAGCTTCACCCAGTCGCGGATGGCGACGTCCTTCGTCTGGCAGGCGCGCCAGATGTCGCCGGCCTCGACCTCGTGCTCGATGACCGTCTCGCCGCCGCTCGTGACCACGCGGACGCGGCCGGCGGCCGGGACCTCGAAGGTCTTGTCGTGCGAGCCGTACTCCTCGGCCTTCTGCGCCATCAGCCCGACGTTCGGGACCGAGCCCATGGTGGCCGGGTCGAAGGCGCCGTTGGCCCGGCAGTCCTCGATGGTCGCCTGGTAGATGCCCGCGTAGCTCGAGTCCGGGATGACCGCGAGGGTGTCGTGCTCCTCGCCGTCCGGACCCCACATGTGGCCGGAGGTGCGGATCATCGCCGGCATGGAGGCGTCGACGATGACGTCGCTCGGGACGTGCAGGTTCGTGATGCCCTTGTCGGAGTCGACCATCGCGAGCTCGGGGCCCGCGTCGATGCCGTCCGCGAACGCCTGCTTGATCTCCGCACCGTTCGGCACGGCGTCGAGCCCGGCGAGGATCGAGCCGAGGCCGTCGTTCGGGTTGAGCCCGGCGGCGGCGAGGTCGGCACCGAACCGCTCGAAGACGCTCGGGAAGAACGCCCGGATGACGTGCCCGAAGATGATGGGGTCCGAGACCTTCATCATCGTGGCCTTGAGGTGCACTGAGAACAGCACGCCCTGTTCCTCGGCCGCGCGGATCTGGTCCCGCAGGAAGGCCTCGAGCGCGCGGACGTGCAGCACCGTACCGTCGACGACCTCGCCCTGGAGGACGGGGATCGACTGCTTCAGGACCGTGGTCTCGCCGTCGCTGCCCACGAACTCGATCGTCAGGACGTCGTCGGCCGGGGCGATCCAGGACTGCTCGTTCGAGCGGAAGTCGTCCGTGCCCATCGTCACGACGTTCGTCTTCGAGTCGTGGCTCCAGGCGCCCATGCGGTGCGGGTGCTTGCGGGCGTAGTTCTTGACGGAGAGCGGGGCACGACGGTCGGAGTTGCCTTCGCGGAGGACCGGGTTGACGGCACTGCCCTTGGTGCGGTCGTAGCGGGCGCGGGTGTCGCGCTCCTCGTCGGTCGCGGGCTCGTCGGGGTAGTCCGGCAGGTCGTAGCCCTGCGCCTGGAGTTCCTTGATCGCGGCCTTGAGCTGGGGGATCGACGCCGAGATGTTCGGCAGCTTGATGATGTTCGCCTCGGGCGTCTTCGCCAGGTCGCCGAGCTCGGCGAGGGCGTCGTCCAGGCGCTGCTCGGCGGTGAGGCGCTCCGGGAACTGGGCGATGATCCGGCCGGAGAGCGAGATGTCGCGGGTCTCGACGTCGACACCTGCGGTGCCGGCGAAGGCCTGGATGACCGGGAGGAAGGAGTGGGTGGCGAGGAACGGCGCCTCGTCCGTGAGGGTGTAGATGATCTTGGCCATGCTGGCGGGTACTCCCTTGTTCGACCGTCGGTACGTCCACGCTACTCGCGCAGCGGGATGTCTCGACATCAAGATACATGGTGCCGCCTGCGTGGAGCGGATGCTCGGTCTGCTTCCTGGAGGCGCACTGGCGACTCATAGGGACGTCCCGTCGACTGGTCTTCCGCGACACACGGACCAGGAGGCGCACATGGCGACGACACGGCAGACACCGGAGGACTTCGGCTGGTCCGCGGAGGACCTCCGCTCGGCCTACGCCGTGGACGGCAGCGGACCGTACCGGTACGCACCGGACGGCTCGGGGCCGTTCTCCTACGACGAGGACGGCTCCGGACCCTGGCTGGTGGGGCCGACGCCCCGGCGCGGGCTCGCCCGCTTCGCGCCGCGGGACCGCGGGTCGGGCTCGCGGCTGCGGCGGATCGGGACCGCCGTGACCGCGGGCACGCTCGCGCTCGTCCTCGCCGCGGGGAGCGTGGCACTCGTCGCCCACGTCGCCCCGCCGCACCACGCGGTGAACGCCTCGTCCGCCCACACCCCGGAGCCGGACGGGGACTGACCGCCCGGTCCGACCCGGACTGCGCGCGTCACTCGCCGATGCGCACCCGGAACACGCGGACACCGGCGGTCTTCAGCGCCGCGAGCCCGAGGCGCATCCGGAAGGTCCGGAACGGACGCTCGAACCCGGACGGCGCCGACGCCGCGCCGATCTGGTGCAGGACCTCGGACGTCAGCGTCCGCTCGATCTTCGGGGCGAGACGCGTCAGCCCGGACACCGTCACGACGATCCGGACGGCGTGCGGCGCCAGGAGCGGGTCGATCATCTCGGCGGCCTCGTGCGCGCGGTGGAACGCGGGATCGTCGCCCGGTCGACGGATCGCGATGACCGCGAGTTCGGCGTCCCACGTCTCGGCGGGGTCCGGCAGGTCGTCGACCCCGACCACCCGCATCCGAGCCGCGTCGACACCAGCCCGCACGGCAGCGGTGCGGAGCACGGGGAGGAGTTCCTGCGTGCCGGCGAGCACGACGTGGGCCGTGCCCAGGTCGACCGGTTCGTGCCGCTCGCGCGGTCTTCGGGCCATGTGGAGGGTCCTTTCGGCTCGCTCACTGCGGACACTACTGACCGGGCGTCGTCGGGGTCCGCCGCGGGCCTCGGGGATCAGCACCCTCCCAGCACTCGGTAACGATGAGATCACGAAAGGACCTGTACAAAGCGACAGAGTCGTGCAGAATGGTGGGCGGCCATGACGACTGCACGCGAACTCGACCAGCACCCGGACACCCCGGTGGTGCACCTGTCCCGTCGCGCCGCCCTCGAGGCCGAGCGCGCCGCAGCCCGGAAGCCGGCCCGCCGCGAGCGTGCATCGAAGCCGGTGCCGACCGGTCGTCGCACGGCAGCCGCACGCGCCGCGACCGAGCACGTCGACCCCCGCGTCCAGCGCGTCGTCCGCCGACCCGCGCCGACCGCGCCCGCCGTCGTCCGCGCGACCCGCGCCTCCCGGTCCCGCCGCGCCAGCCGCATCACCCTCACGAGCGCCCTGGCGGCCCTCGCCATGTTCGCCGCGTCCGCGATGCCCGCGCACGCGAGCGTCGGCACCTCGATCGCGACCGCGACCCTCGCGCCGTCCGTGCGCACGCAGGACTACGCCGTCACGCAGGCGATCGCCGCCTCGGCCCTCGACCGCGACGGGTTCACGGTCGGCGGCGGCTCGACGGGCACCCCCGGCACGTCGGTGTCCTACGGCGGCGAGATCCGCTCGCCCTTCCCCGGTCCGGTGCGGATGAGCTCGGGCTTCGGCTACCGTGCGGCTCCCTGCGGCGCCTGCTCCTCGCTCCACCAGGGCCTCGACTTCAACCCGGGCATGGGTGCGCCGATCGGCGCCGTCGCCGCGGGCACCGTCCGGGTCTCCGGCACGTACTTCTCGTACGGCACCGCGGTGATCATCGACCACGTCGTGGACGGCCGCAAGGTCTCGACGCTCTACGGGCACATGATCCCCGGCTCCTCGCCCCTCCGGGCCGGCGACACCGTCGAGGCGGGGCAGTTCATCGGCAAGGTCGGGTCGTCCGGCGTCTCCACGGGCGCACACCTCCACCTCGAAGTCCTCATGGACGGCGTGACGCCGATCGACCCAGAGGCCTGGCTCGAAGCGCGCATCGGGCGTTCCCTCACCGCTTGATCAGGTTTCCTGTGCAGAGTCACAGGCATGGACGACTGCCACAGACCGCCCGCCCGACGCCGATCTGAGCCGGTGGCCCGCTGATGGGAGCCGACACCTGGATCGCCTTCGGGCTCGTGGTCCTCTTCGTGCTCGTCGGCGGCGTGTTCGCAGCGGCCGAGATCGCCCTCGTCTCCCTGCGCGAGTCACAGCTGCAGCAGCTCGAGCGTCGCGGTTCGCGGGGGATGCGGGTCGCCGAGCTCGGTCGCGACCCGAACCGCTTCCTGTCCGCCGTGCAGATCGGCGTGACCGTCGCGGGGTTCTTCTCTGCCGCCTACGGTGCGTCCTCGATCGCGCCGGACGTCGCCCCGCTCTTCACCGGCATCGGCCTCGAGCAGGGCGCGGCCGAGGTGGTCGCACTGGTGCTCATGACCCTCGTGATCGCCTACCTGTCGCTGGTGTTCGGCGAGCTCGTGCCGAAGCGGCTCGCCCTGCAGCGGGCCGAGGGCTTCTCGATGGCCGTGGCGCCGACGCTCGACCGGTTCGCCACCCTCATGCGCCCGGTGATCTGGCTGCTCTCGAAGTCGACCGACGCCGTGGTGCGACTGCTCGGCGGGGACCCGGACGCCCGGAGCGAGTCGATGAGCACCGAGGAGCTCCGCGGCCTCGTCGAGGAGCACGACGCCATCGACGCCCAGGGCCGCCGCATCGCCCGGAGTGCCCTCGACGCGGGCGACCGGATCCTCCGCGAGTCGATGCGCCCGTGGTTCGACGTCGCGACCATCGCCGCCGACACCACCATCGCCGAGGCCACCGACCACGCCATCGAGGTCGGCCACACGCGGTACCTCGTGACCGAGGGCTCGCGCGACGACGTGGCCGGGTTCGTGCACCTGCGCGACCTGCTGCGACCCGAGGACCCCACCCGGCCGGTGTCGACCCTCGTCCGTCCCGTGCTCGCGCTGCCGGAGACGAAGTCGCTGTCGAGCGCCATCGCGGACATGCGCACCGAAGGCCACCAGATCGCCCTGGTCGTCGACGAGTACGGCGGGAGCGCCGGGATGGTCACGCTCGAGGCGCTGCTCGAGGACCTCGTCGGACGCATCCGGGACGAGTGGGACGCCGCCGAGTTCGACGAGCAGGCGGCCCGTCACGACGGCGTCGACGGGGCGACCGTGCTCGAGGACCTCGCCGCCGACGGCGGCCCGACGCTGCCGGACGGTGACTACGAGACGGTGGGCGGCCTGGTGCAGGTGGCGCTCGACCGCGTGCCCGAGGTCGGCGACGTGGTCGAGGTCGACGGGTACCGGCTCGAGGTCACCGCGATGGACGGGCACCGCGTGGCCCGGGTGCGCATCACGGCGGACGTCGCCGCCTGAGGTCGCGGTCCCGGGCAGGGCCTCCCGGGTACGGGCAGGGCCTGCCGGGGTACCAGGCACGGGACGTACGCTCGTCGCATGGGTATCGACGTGCGCAACGAGATCCGCGACTTCCTGTCCTCGAGGCGGGCGCGGCTCACCCCCGAGCAGGTCGGCATGCCCTCGTTCGGCGGCGGCGTCCGGCGGGTGCCGGGGCTGCGACGCCACGAGGTCGCCATGCTCGCCGGGGTGAGCGTCGACTACTACACGCGCCTCGAGCGGGGCTCGCTGAAGGGCGTGTCGGACAGCGTGCTCGAAGGGCTCGCCGCCGCACTCCAGCTCGACGAGGACGAGCGCGTCCACCTGTGGGACCTCGCGCGCCTGGCGAACTCCGGCGTGAAGGTGATGCACCGGAACGTCCCGACCCGCGTCCGGCCCGGGGTGCAGCGGTTGCTCGACTCGATCACCGGAGCGCCCGCGTGGGTGCGGAACGAGCGCGGCGACGTCGTCGCGACGAACGACCTCGGTCGTGCCCTGTACGCGCCGATGTTCGCCGGACCCGGGCGCCCGGTGAACACCGCCCGCTTCACGTTCCTCGACCCGGCGGCGAAGGAGTTCTTCGCGGACTGGGCGCAGACCGCCCGGGACGCGGTGGCGATCCTCCGCGCGGCCGCGGTGTCGAACCCGTGCGAGCCCGGGCTCGTGACCCTCGTCGGCGAACTGTCCACCCGGAGCGAGGAGTTCCGCACCTGGTGGGCCGCGCACGACGTCCGGATGCACCGCACCGGCAAGAAGCGGATCGTGCACCCCATCGTCGGCGAACTCCGGCTCGACTACGAGGCCCTCGAGCTCGTCGCGGACCCCGGGCTCGTGATGTTCTCGTACTCGGCCGAACCCGGCAGCGAGTCCGAGCGCTCGCTGGCACTCCTCGGGTCGTGGGCCGCCACGGAACGCGCCGAGCACTACGCGGCACTGCGCGCGTCGGAGACCGAGTCGGTCGACTGACCCGGAGCCCCCGTGGGCCCGAACGGTCACGGTGGATCGGTCCGGTCACGGTGGATCGGTCCGGTCACGGTCGATCGGTCCGGTGAGGCCGCTCGGCAACCCGTGCCGTCGCGTCGTTGACCGTTCCGGTTCGCGATCCCCGGGATCCCCGAACCAGAACGGTCACGGCGGATCGCCAGGGGCGGTGTCAGGTGGTGGGAGCCGCAGGACCGGTCGCGTCCGTGCCCGCGCCACCGTCGTCGGTCGCGGCACTGCCGTCGTCGGTGCCGGCGATGCCGTCGACGATCGCCCGGTACCGCAGCCGCTCGATGCGCAGCACCCGCTCCGTCGCGGAGAGGCGCAGCACGCGGATCGCCGCGAAGACGAGCACGATGAGCGCGACCGTCAGGACGGCGAGCGCCACGACGAAGGCGACGTACAGCAGGCTGACGACGGCGAATCCCCCGGAGATCATGGGGCGACGGTAGCAGGCACCGTCCGTAGGCTGGGGCCGTGACGAGGACGGCGGACGGCCCAGCGGGGGAGCCCGGAGCCGTTCGCGCCGAGCAGGACCACCGGAAGTACCGCCGGCCGGAGCCGTCCTTCGTCCGGGCGGTCGCGACCGCCCTCGGCGACGCCCGGACGGTCCTCGAGGTGGGTGACGGCGCGGTGTCCTCCGTGCCCGCCGACCGCGCGGTCACCGCGGCGACGTCGACGAACGCGATCGACACCGACGCCGCCAGCGACACCGACGCCACCACCGACACCACCAGCGACTCCGACGGATCCGGCACCTGGGCGCTGCCGTTCCCGGCCGACCGCTTCGACGCCGCGGTCGTGACGTTCCCCGTGGAGGGGTGGGTCGACCCCGAGCGGGGACTCGCCGAGGTGCGCCGGGTGACTCAGGGTCCGATCGTGGTCCTGACGTCCGACCCCGACCGCGTCCCGGACTTCTGGCTCGCCGAGTACGCCCCCGAGGTCACCGCGGCCGAGGCCGGGCGGTACCCGCCGGTGGGCCGCATCGCCGCGGCCCTCGCCGGGGACACCGTCACGACCACCCCGCTGCCGATCCCGTTCACGTGCGTCGACGGGTTCTCCGAGGCGTACTACGCCCGACCGGAGCGGCTCCTCGACGCGGCGGCGCGGCGGGCCGACCCCGCCTGGGGCCTCGTGGACGAGCTGACCGCACGCCGCTCGGTCGCGGCGCTCCGGAACGCGCTGGACTCCGGGGACTGGGACCGTGCGCACGGCGCCCTCCGGACGCAGCCGTCACGGGTGGGCTCACTCGTCCTCGTCACCGCGGTGCCGCCGCGCGCTTGACACGTCGACGTAGGCTGGTCCCGTGAGCTTCCAGGAGGTGGTCGGCGCCCGTTTCGCCGACATCAGGGCGTGATGCCCCCGGTCGCACCGTGCGGTGCGGCCGCCGTCATCGAACCCTGAGACCCTCCGCCCGGTGCGGCGCGCGTCCGCGTGCCCCGGGCCCTGTCGAGAGCGAACCACCATGCTGCCCATCAGCGAGAAGACCATCCGCACGTCCTTCGTCAACGCCTCCCGCAAGGAGACCGGCGACCTCACCCTGCCCGGGGACCTCGACACCCTCGACTGGGACGCGCTCGACTACCTCGGCTGGCGCGACCCGAAGCTCGCGCGCCGCGCGTACGCCGTCGTGCCGACGCTCGAGGGCGAACTCGTCGGCATCCTGTTCCGGCAGGCCGAGGCGTCGCCCCGCGCCCGGGCCCAGTGCTCGTGGTGCCAGGACGTCAAGCTGCCGAACGACGTCGTGTTCTACAGCGCGAAACGGTCCGGGCCGGCTGGGCGCAACGGCAACACCGTCGGCACGCTCGTCTGCCAGGACTTCCAGTGCTCCCGGAACGTGCGGCGGACGCCGCCCCTGGCGTACGAGGGGTTCGACGTCGAGGCCGCCCGCCGGCAGCGGATCGAGGACCTGCAGCTGCGCGCGGCGTCGTTCGCCGCGGAGGTCTAGGACCGGCGCGACCAACAGACGGCCCGGAGGCGCGGTGCGGGCCGGCACCGCGCCTCCAGGCCGTCGGGTCGTGCGGTCAGCGACCGATGGACGACATGTCCGGGTAGCGGTCGCCCGTGGGGACCGGCAGCGCCGACAGGCGCGCGACCTGGTCGGCGGTGAGGGTGAGGTCGGTGGCGCCGACGTTCTCCTCGAGCCGCGTGACCCGCTTCGTGCCGGGGATCGGCACGACGTCGTCACCCTGCGCGAGCAGCCAGGCCAGGGCCACCTGCGCCGGGGTGCCGCCCGCCTCGGACGCGATGTCCTTGACGGCGTCGACGATCCGCATGTTCTCGGCGAACGCTGCCTCGGCGAACCGCGGGTTCGCACGGCGGAAGTCGTCCGAGTCGAGGTCGGACGGCTTCGTGATCGCGCCGGTCAGGAACCCGCGGCCGAGCGGCGAGTACGGCACCAGACCGATGCCGAGCTCACGGAGGGTGTCGAGCACCTCGCCCTCCGGGTCCCGGGTCCACAGCGAGTACTCGCTCTGCAGGGCCGTGATCGGGTGGACGGCATGGGCCTTCCGGATCGTCGCGGCGCTCGCCTCGGAGAGCCCGATGTGCCGGATCTTGCCCTCCTCGACGAAGCCGGCGAGCTGCCCGATCACGTCCTCGATCGGGACGGCGGGGTCGACGCGGTGCTGGTAGTACAGGTCGATGTGGTCGGTGCCGAGCCGTCGCAGGGAGCCCTCGAGCGCCTCGCGCACCGACTCGGGCGCACTCGAGATCCCGCGCTGGGTGCTCGGCTCGGTCTCGCCGGGGGTGTGGGTGATCAGGCCGAACTTCGTCGCGATGACGACGTCGTCCCGACGGTCCCCGAGGGCCCGGCGGAGCAGGTCCTCGTTCGTGTACGGGCCGTAGGCCTCGGCGGTGTCGAACAGGGTGACGCCGAGGTCGATCGCGCGGTGGATCGTGCGGATCGACTCGTCGTCGTCGGTGCCGGCGCCCGTGTAGAAGGCGCTCATGCCCATGGTGCCGAGGCCGACGGGGCCGACCTCGAGGTCTCGGAGCGTGCGTGTCTGCATGGGTGCAGGTCTACTCCGCGTCCCTCGGTTGGAGGGAGGCACTGACCGGACCCGTCAGCCAGGAATGCCCGTTCGTGCGGTTCCTCCAAGGTTCCGCGCGTTCCCGACCCGACCCTGGTGTGATCGGAGCGTGAACCTGTACTTCCGGCTGTTCCTGCTCCGGTTGCGCGTCCGGCTCCGCCCCGCGGTCGGTGGACGTCGACCGACGCTCTGGGACGAGGTCCGCACGCCGTTCCGGGTGACCCTGACCGACCTCGACCCGCTGCGCCATGTGAACAACGGGAAGTACCTGTCGATGCTCGACCTCGGGCGACTCGACCTCATGCTGCGCTCCGGGTTCTGGGGTGCGATCGCCGAGCGCGGCTGGTACCCCGTGGTCTCCGCGCAGACGATCACGTACAAGCGGTCTCTGACGCTCGGACAGCGGTTCGAGCTCGTGACCCGGGTGCTCGGGATGGACGACCGCGCGGCCTACCTGGAGCAGACGTTCGTCCGGCGCGGCACCGTGGTGGCACGAGCCGTGGTGCAGGCGCGGTTCCTGCTGCGGGCCGGTGGGACGGTGTCCCCGGCGGAGCTGCTGGACGCCGCGGGGGCCACCGACCGGGACCTGTCGGTGCCGGAGTGGGTGCACGACTGGGCCGGTGCCACCCGGATCAGCAGCTCGGGTACGCTCGCGGGCAGGGGGACGGATGCCCCGGGACGAGAGGGGACGTCATGACCATCGTGTGGATCGTGATCGGCATCGCGGTGCTGATCGCCGCCGTCATCACCGTGCTCGAGGTGCAGAACCACCGACGCGCGAAGCGCCTCGCGCACCTCGGACCGGCCGACCCGCGGCTCGGGGCGCAGGCGAGAGCGGACGCCGATGCCGCGCACTCGGTGACCGAGGGACTGTCGAAGTCCGCGCACCCGGGCGTCTCCGGCGCCGGCGGCGGGGTCTCCGGCCCGTGACCCGGCCCGCCACCAGGCGGACGGTGCTCGCCGGGGGAGTCGGACTCGGGATCGTCGGGGTGCTCGCCGCGTGCAGCCGACCGGCACCGTCCCCGTCCCCGTCGGCCACGGGCACACCCGGACCCCCGAGGACCCCGACCGCGTCACCGACACCGGGCGGCCCCGACTCGTGGGACGCCCTCGCCGCCGCGGTCTCCGGACGGCTGCTGCGCTCCGGGTCGGACGGGTGGAACACTGCTCGCCTGGTCGAGAACCCACGCTACGACGACGCCGATCCGCAGGGCATCCTGCGCGCAGCCGGGGTCGCCGACGTGCAGGCCGGGCTGGCCTTCGCCCGGAACACGCACACCCCGGTCGCGCTCCGCGCCGGCGGGCACTCGTACACGGGGTGGTCGGCCGGCGGCGCACCCGGCACCGACGTCCCACGGTCGCTCGTCATCAGCACGCAGGACCTCGACGGCATCGAACTGCACGACGACGACACCGTGACGATCGGCCCCGGCGCGCAGCTCGGGGACGTCTACGCCACACTCGCGACGGCCGGTCGGGCCATCGGCGCCGGCTCCTGCCCGACCGTCGGCATCGGCGGGCTCACCCTGGGCGGCGGGGTCGGCGTGCTCGTCCGCTCCTTCGGTCTGACCTGTGACCAGCTCACCGGCGTCACGCTCGTCACCCCGGACGGCGTCGTGCACGACGTCTCGACCTCGGCCGAACCGGACCTCTTCTGGGCCTGCCGCGGTGGGGGCGGCGGGACCGTCGGCGTCGTGACCGCACTGACCTACCGGACCCAGGCCGCGCCTCCCGTCCTGCTCTTCACCATCACCTTCGCGTGGTCCGCCGCGGCGGCGGTCGTGCGCGCCTGGCAGGACTGGGCGCCCACCGCCGACCCGCAGCTGTGGTCGACGCTCAAGCTGCTGAACGGCACCCGCCACACCGCGCCGACCGTCACCGTGACCGGTGTGTGGACGGGTTCGAAGACCGGTGCCGACACCTCCGTGGACGGTTTCATCGCCGCCACCGGGGCGAAACCGCTGGCCCACACCGCAACGCAGCACACGTACGGGTCCGCGATGGCCGCGCTGGCCGGCAAGCCGCAGCGGGTGTCCGAGGCGGCGACCTCCTCGATCGGGTCGGTCAAGCTGACCGACGCGCAGATCGACGTGCTCGTCGCCCGGGCGGACGCGGCCGGCGACGTGCCGGGGAACCTCGAGGGCGGTGTCTCCCTCGATGCCCTCGGCGGCGTCGTGGCCGACATCGGCCGGACGGACTCAGCCTTCCCGTGGCGGTCCGCGCTCATGACCGTGCAGTACACCGCGGTCTTCGCCGACGGATCGGACCCGGCGCCCTTCGACGCCTACGTCCGGGGCTTCCGGAAGGCGATGCGGCCGGCATGGGGCGACGCCGCCTACGCGAACTACTGCGACGCGGCCATCACGGACCCCTCGGCGTACTTCGGCGACAACACCTCGCGCCTGCACCGCATCGCCGAGCAGGCGGACCCGGACGGGGTGCTCTCGCAACCGCACTGGGTGTGAACCGCCCCGTCGACGGTGGGCCGCCATACGATGACCGCATGGACGCCGACGACCTGGTCCTGCCGGACGCCGCCGCCTGGCGTGCCTGGCTCGACGCGCACGAGGACGAACCCGACGGCGTGTGGCTCGTCCTCGCGAAGAAGGGCACGACCGAGCCGACGACGCTGACCTACGACCAGGCGCTCGACGAGGCCCTCTGCTCCGGGTGGATCGACGGGCAGAAGCGCGGGCGCGACGCGGCCACCTTCCGGCAGCGGTTCACCCCGCGGCGGAAGGCGTCGCTCTGGTCCGAGCGGAACATCGGGCTCGTCGCCACGCTCGTCGCCGACGGGCGGATGCGCGTCCGGGGGCAGGCCGAGGTCGACCGTGCCAAGGGCGACGGCCGCTGGGACCGTGCGTACGCCGGTGCCGCGACGGCCACGGTGCCGGACGACCTGCGGGCAGCGCTCGACGCCGCACCGGCCGCGGCCGCCCTGTTCGCCGGACTCGACGCCACGAACCGGTACGCCGTGCTCCACCGGATCGCGACCGCGCCGAGTGCGACGGCCCGGGCGAACCGGCTCGCGAAGCTGGTCGGTGGGCTCGAGCGGGGCGAGACCCCGTACCCACGGAAGCCCTGACGCGCCGACACCGGCACGAGCCACGGCAACCGCGAGCCGAACCGGTTCCGACCGATCCCGGGGGACACCGACTCAGCGCGCTGCGACGAACGCGGCGTAGACCGGGGGCATGACCACTGGCACCGACACCACGAACCGTCCGGCCGCCGCCTCCGGCACCTTCCGCATCGGGGGCGACCTCGAGGTCCACCGCCTCGGCTACGGCACCATGCAGCTCACCGGCCCGGGCGTCTGGGGACCCCCGAAGGACCACGACGAGGCGGTCCGCGTCCTCAAGCGCGCGGTCGAACTGGGCGTCGACTTCTTCGACACCGCCGACTCCTACGGCCCCTACGTCGCCGAGGACCTGCTCCGCGAGGCACTGCACCCCTACGGCGACGACATCGTCATTGCGACGAAGGCCGGCCTCACCCGCACCGGGCCGAACGAGTGGCCGCCGGTCGGCCGCCCGGAGTACCTGCGGCAGGAAGCCGAGATGAGCCTCCGCCGACTCGGCCTCGAGCGCATCGACCTGTTCCAGCTCCACCGCATCGACCCGAAGGTCCCGCTCGAGGACCAGGTCGGCGAGCTGAAGAAGCTACAGGACGAGGGCAAGATCCGGCACATCGGCCTGTCCGAGGTGTCGGTCGACGAGGTCAAGGCGGCGCAGGAGATCGCGACGATCGTCTCCGTCCAGAACCTCTACAACCTGCAGAAGCGCGACGCCGAGGAGCTCCTCGACTGGTCGACCGAGCAGGGCATCGGCTTCAT
This sequence comes from Curtobacterium sp. NPDC098951, assembly GCF_044759965.1. Classification (NCBI taxonomy): domain Bacteria; kingdom Bacillati; phylum Actinomycetota; class Actinomycetes; order Micrococcales; family Microbacteriaceae; genus Curtobacterium; species Curtobacterium sp. NPDC098951. The sequence goes on along the minus strand of NZ_JBIWAG010000003.1, from coordinate 280,044 downwards.
CCCGTGGTTCCCGCTCGCGACCGGCGGTCTCACCGGCAGCGACTCGCCGCTGACCGAGATCGCCGAGCGCAAGGGCGCCACCCCGGCCCAGCTCGCCCTGGCCTGGCTGCTGAAGCGCTCGCCCGTCATGCTCCCCATCCCCGGCACGTCGAGCGTCGCCCACCTCGAGGACAACCTCGCGGGCGCGACCGTCGAGCTGACCGACGACGAGTTCGAGGAGCTGTCGAAGCTGGGGTCCTGACCCCGGGTCGCGGACGCGACCACCCACCGGACAGGAGGCGCGGTGCCAGCTGGCATCGCGCCTCCCGTCCGTCTGCTGCCCCGTCAGGAGCGCCCCCTTGCGCATGCATACCGAGTATGGGCATACTCGGTATGTCCAAGGCGGACGGATCGAGGGGGAAGACGACATGAGCGTACGGATGGGCGTACTCGCACTGCTGGTGGCCGGACCCGGGTACGGGTACCAGCTCCGGGGGGAGTTCGAGCACCGGACCGGGGGCAGCTGGCCGCTGAACATCGGCCAGGTCTACACGACGCTCGACCGCCTCGAGCGCGACGGTCTCGTGGCCCGCGGCGACGCCGACGACGACGGACACGTCGTCTACACGGCGACGGACGCGGGTCGCGAGGAGGTCGCACGCTGGTTCAGCGAGCCCGTCCCGCCGAAGCGCGGTCGCGACGAGCTCGCGATCAAGTTCGCCCTCGCCGTCACCGTGCCCGGGGTCGACGTCCCGCGACTGGTCCAGGTCCAGCGCGCCGCCGCCGTGCGGAACCTGCAGGACCTGACCCGGCTGAAGCGCTCCTCGGACCCGGCGGACGACCTCGCCTGGTCGCTCGTGCTCGAGTCGATGCTGTTCCAGGCCGAGGCCGACGTCCGCTGGCTCGACCACGTCGAGGCGAGCGTCGCCCGGTTCCGACCGTCCCCGACACCCGGGTCGACCGACGTCGCCGAGCCGTCCGACGCAGCCGTGCGGAGCGCCCGGTGAACGCCGCCACGCCGCTCCTCGAGCTCGACGCCGTGAGCGTCCAGTACGGCTCCGGCGCGAAGGCCGTCACCGCCCTCGCCGGCATCGACCTGCGGATCGCCCGCGGCGAGATGGTGGCCGTGATGGGCACCTCGGGCTCCGGCAAGTCGACGCTGCTCGCCTGTGCGGGCACGCTCCTGCCGCCGACCAGCGGCGAGGTCGTCATCGACGGCGCCTTCGTGTCCGACCGGCCCGCCAAGGACCTCGCCGCCCTGCGTCGTCGACTCGTCGGGTTCGTGTTCCAGGACTTCAACCTCATCCCCTCGCTGACCGCGGTCGAGAACGTGGCGCTGCCGCTCGAGCTCGACGGGTGGAAGGCGAGCCGGGCCCGGCGCGCGGCCGAGCTCGCACTCGAGAACGTCGAGCTCGGGCACCGGACCGACGCCTTCCCGGACGACCTGTCCGGCGGCCAGCAGCAGCGCGTCGCGATCGCTCGAGGGGTCGTCGGCGACCGTCGACTCGTCCTCGCCGACGAGCCGACCGGCGCCCTCGACTCGCAGACCGGCGAGGTCGTGCTCCGCATGCTCCGTCGCCACGTGGACGCCGGGGCCGGTGCACTCCTCGTCACCCACGACGCCCGGCACGCCGCGTGGGCGGACCGGATCGTGTTCCTCCGCGACGGACGGGTCGTCGACGAGACCGTGTACTCCGGCGTCGAGATGGCGCTCACGGACCGAGCCGCGTCGTGAGTGCGCGTCGGCGCCGTGCCGACGCCCGCCCGGCCCGCCGCACCCCGTTCGCCCTGCGTCCGGCGCTCCGGCTGGGTCGACGGCTGGCGTTCGCGAAGGCCGGACGGGCGGCGCTCATCGTCGCGCTCATCGGCATCCCCACCGCGGGGTTCGCCGCGGTGTCCGTCGTGGTGCAGTCCACCCAGCCCACCCAGGCCGAGGCACTGCGCTACGACCTCGGGCACGCGGTCGCGCAGATGCAGGTCGTCGGCCCGGACCTGCCCGGCATGCGGCAGGACCCGGTCCAGTGGCAGTACACCGAGTCGGCGAAGGGCAGCCCGGTCGCCGAGTCCGACGGCGAGGCCCGGTTCGCCGACCTCCTCGACCACGTCCCCGCCGGTGCCGTGTCGATCCCGGTCACCTCGGCGCAGATCGTGCTGACCGGTCCGAAGGGCCCCATCGGCATCCAGGCGGTCGAGGGTTCGGTCTGGTCACGGGTCCTCGACGGCCACTGGCACGTCCTCGACGGTGCGGCACCGACCAGCCGCGACGAACTCATGGTCACACCGGCCACGCTCCAGCGGCTCGGCGCGTCGATCGGCGACACGGTGGACCTGACCGACCCGGTGACGAAGCGCTTCACGATCACGGGCACGATGCGCGACGCCGCGTCCGACCCGGGCGCCCAGGGCGTCTTCCTGCCGTGGGGCACCACCACGCCCTCGACGACGGACGCGGGCCCGGCACCGTACGACGTCACCGTGTACCTGGCCTCGGACGCCCCGACGTGGTCGGAGATCCGCGCACTCAACGCGCACGGCATCACGGTGCAGTCGCGTCCCGTCGTGCTCGACCCGCCGGACGAGCGGTTGCACGGCGCCGGGGTCAGCAGCCCGATCGGCTGGTTCCTCGGGGCGATGGCGCTGCTCGGCGTCTTCGCGATGTTCGAGGTCGCCCTGCTCGCCGGCGCCGCGTTCCTGGTCGGCACCCGGGCGGACACCCGCTCGTACGCCATCGTCACGAGCGTCGGTGGGGACCGTCGCTTCGTCCGGTCGATCGTGGCCGGGTCCGGGCTGGTGCTCGGGCTCACCGGCGCCGTCCTCGGTGTCGCGCTCGGCACCGGTGTCGGCGTGCTCGCGTTCCGTCTCGCGGACAACGGCAACGTCGGCACGTGGCCGGGGCTGCACATCCCGGCCGGCCTGGTCCTGTCGATCGGTGCCGCCGCCGTCCTCGCGGGTCTCGTGTCGGCGCTCGTCGCGGCCCGTGCGGCGACCCGGGTGAACGTCCTCGCGGCGCTCCGCGGTTCGCTCCGGCCTGCCGCGGTGAACCCGCGCGCCGAACGCCGCCGACGGATCTGGGCACCCGTGCTCGTCGTCGCGGGCAGCGTGATGACCCTGGCGTGCGGTGCCGGCGTGCTCCTGCTCAACGACCGCCCGGTGCAGCAGGACCACCTCGCCTGGATCGTCGGCGCCGGTGTCGCGATCGGTCCGTGCCTCATGCAGCTCGGGGTCGCGATGTCGTCACCGTGGCTCCTCGCCCTCGTGTCCAGGACCGCGACGCGGCTCGGGCTCTCCGCCCGCCTCGCCGCGCGGGACGCCCGGCGCAACCCGGTGCGCACCGTGCCGGTGCTCGCGAGCGTCATGAGCGTCGTGTTCGTGGCCTCGGTGGTGATCACGTGGAGCGCGTCGCAGCACGCCCAGTTCGTCCGCGACTACGAGTACCGCACCGCCGTGGGCGTCGCGACGGCCGACGTCTCGCTCTCGAACGAGGACGGCAGCGACAGCGGGTACGACGCCTCCGTCACGGCGAAGGCGGCGACGATCGTCTCCGGCGTCCTCGACCACGACCGGGTCCGCGTGCTCGGTGTCGTGCCCGACATCGCCGGCGACCGACCGTCGACGATCTCGCTCCTGCACTCCTGGGGGCGGACGGACTGCCCGACGAACGACACCACGTCCTGCTCGCGGTACCTGGAGTCGCAGGACACCTCGGCGCCGCACATCTGGACCGGCACGGTCGACGACTACGCCGTCCTCACCGGTCACCGTCCGTCCGCCGAGGTCCGCGACGCACTCACCTCGGGCCGCGCCGTCGCCCTGTGGCCGGAGTACGCGCACGACGGCCAGGTCCGGATCGACGCGTTCCGCGACCAGACGTCGAACAGCCCCGCGATCACGGCCGAGACCCGTCCGGACGCCACGACCACGATCCCCGCCGTGCTCGACGTGCAGACCCCCCGCATCCAGGTCGGCGTCTTCATGACCCCGGAGACCGCCGAGCGGTACCGGGTCCCGGCGGTGGACGGCATGCTCGTGACGGAACAGACCGAGCCGATCACCCCCGCGCAGTCCGACGAGCTGACCTCGGCGTGGCAGAGCCTCGGCGGTGCGGACCGACAGCGCTGGGGCGGCCCGTACTTCCAGTACGAGACCGGTCCGGTCGACGCGCAGGGCATCGTCAAGGCGATCGTCCTCGCACTCGCCGCGGCGGTGACGATCGGCGCGACCGCCGTCGCCATCGGGCTGGCCCGCTCGGACGGTCGACGCGACGACGAGGTCCTCGACGCGGTCGGTGCGGCACCGGTGCTCCGGCGACGGGTGTCGGCGTGGCAGGCAGCGATCCTGACGACCGTCGGTGCGGTGATCGGCACGCTGCTCGGGCTGCTGCCCATCCGGGCGCTCACCCTCCGGTTCACGGCCGGGCCGACGGGCACCACGCACCTGCCGTTCGTGGCGGACTGGCCCGTGCTCGCACTCCTCGCGATCGGGCTGCCGGTGCTTGTGACCGCGGGGACCTGGCTCTTCGCGGGTCGCCGCCACCGCGTGGCCCTCCGGCGCACGCCGTGACCGGACGCGGCGGGTCCCGGACCCGACGGTGGCGGCCGGCTGGGAACGGCCGCGAAGACCCACAGCCAGCAGCGCGGTTCCCCAGGTCTGGGGACTGGTACGGCAGGCGGATCCGGGGGATACCTGATGTCGTGTCCCGCACCCGTCGTCTCGCCCTCGTCGCGAGCATCGTCACCGCCGCCGGCCTCGTCGCCGGCGGGTCCCTCGTCGTCGGCACGGCCGTCGTGTCGGCGAGCACCGGCGCGGGCGAGCGCGCTCCGTCCACGAGCCACGTCACGGCGGCCCCGGTCGAACGCGCGGACACCACGACCACCGGCGTGACCCGGCTCCGTGCCGCGACGCCGGGCGACGCCGTCACCGGTGCACTCGGCACCGGCGACCGGTCCGGCGCGACCACCTTCGCGTACGCGGGCGACTCGATCACGGCACGGCCGGACTCGTGGCTGCACGACCTCGTGCCGGACACCCGGTTCCACGCCGTCGGCGGCTACGCGCACAGCGGCTACCGCTCCGACCAGGTCCTCCACGAGATCGGCCCGGTGCCGGACGCGGACGTCCTCGTCGTCGAACTCGGCACGAACGACGTGAACCAGGCGATCCCGACCGCGACGACGATCGCGAACGTGGACGCCGTCGTCCGGAAGGTCGGCGCGCAGCACGTGCTGGTCGTCTCCGGGCCACCGTCGGACTGGACATGGAGCCAGTGGGGCGCCGACCGTCGGTCGGGACAGCTCGTGCTCAGCCGGGCGCTGGAGCGGGACGCGGCGGACCACGGCTGGTCGTACGTCGACCCGTTCGCCCGGTTCCGGCAGACGGACGGCGCGTGGGTCCGGGGCGCCTCGGCGGACGGCATCCACGGGGACGCGGCGACGAACGTCGTCGTCGCCCGCGTGATGGCGACCGCGATCACGCGCGCCGCACGCTGACCGCGACGCGACCGGGGGCGGACGGGAGGCGCGGGTCGCGCCCGCACTCCTCCCTCGCAGGCTCGGTCGGCGCGCCCCGCGCAACGCTTCGCGTTGCCGCTGAGCGGGGCGCGCTCCCGTCCGTCAGTCGGTCACTCGGGCAGCGGCTCGGCGTACGTCCGGAACGCACCGCGCTCGGTGTGGATCGCCCACAGGCGGTCCGCGATCGCCGCACCGGAGTGCTCCGGCTGCCCGTCGTCGATGCCGAACGGGATGATGAGCTGACCGACGTGGACGTCCTCGTCCCGGACGGCGTCGTGCAGCAGCTGCGCGTAGGCGCTCTCGCCCGCGAAGGCGACCGACGTGCCGGTCACCCGCGCGCCGGGGCGCACCGCGCTCCCGCCGTTGACGAACAGGATCGTGCCGTGGCCGATCGCGCGCATGCCGGGCAGGACCTGGCGGACGGCGTTCACCGAGCCGTAGACCGAGAACTCGATCGGGCCGACGAGGTCCTCCGCCGTGGTCTCGAGCACCGGTCGCATGTACTCCTTGGCGGGCAGGGGGCTGTACTGCAGCACCTCGATCGGGCCGAGCTGCTCGGTCGCACGCTCGAGGGCGGCGCGCAGCGAGTCCCCGTCGCGGACGTTCGCGGCGAACCCGGCGGCGGTGTGGCCGTGCTCGCGGAGTTCGGCGGCGAGGGAGTCCAGGCGGTCCTGGTTGCGGGAGACCAGGGCGATCGAGAAGCCCTCCCGTGCGAAGCGTTCGGCGACGGCGAGGCCGAGGCCCTTGCCGGCTCCGACGATGGCGATGGTGGTCATGCGGTGGTCCTTCCGGTGGTCGGGTCGTGTGCCGCCGGTTCCGGGCCGCGCGGCACTGCACGTCCTCGACCGTAGGCCGCTCCGCGCACCCGAGGGGGGTGGTGCCAGTGCCACCCAGGGGTTTCCCGACCGCCACGAGTGCAATCGACCCACGACCCGGGAGGACCACCGTGCACACCACCGCTCGCCGCCACCGCACCCGCCGCACCCTGGCCGCGCTCGGGACCGTCGCCGCCGCGACCCTCGTCCTCGCCGCCTGCACGGACGACGGCGCCCGCACCCTCGAGGGCCGTGCGTCCGCGACGAGCGGCCCCTCGGCCAGCGCGGCACCGTCCGCGGCGAGCGCCGCCGGCCAGCTCGCGCCGGGCGGCGAGACGACCGACGTCGTGACGGGACTGGACGCCCCGTGGTCGGTGGTCCGCACCGGCGAGGGCGACGACGCGCTGATCAGCGAACGCGACTCCGCGAAGGTGCTCGAACTGACCGACGCCGGGAGCACGCGCGAGGTCGGCACGGTCCGGGGCGTCCGGCAGGGTGGCGAGGGCGGCCTGCTCGGGCTCGCGCTGCACGAGGGCGACCTCTTCGTGTACTCCACGGGCGACGACGGCAACCGCATCCAGCGCTACGAGCTGACCGGGAGCGCCGGGTCGTTCGCGCTCGGTGACGCCACGACGGTGATCGACGGGCTGCCGTCGAACAGCTTCCACAACGGCGGCCGGATCGCGTTCGGCCCGGACGGCATGCTCTACGCGAGCGTCGGGGACGCCGGCACCGGCTCGGACACACAGGACAGGGACTCGCTCGCCGGCAAGATCCTGCGGCTCACCCCGGACGGCGAGGTGCCCGGCGGCAACCCGTTCCCCGGCTCGCCGGTGTGGAGCCTCGGCCACCGGAACGTCCAGGGCATTGGGTGGACGGCCGACGGCACGATGTTCGCGTCCGAGTTCGGGCAGGACACCTGGGACGAGTTGAACGTGATCGAGCCGGGGAAGGACTACGGCTGGCCCGAGGTCGAGGGCACCGGCGGCACCGACCAGGGGTTCGTCGACCCGGTGCAGCAGTGGGCGACCGACGACGCCTCGCCGAGCGGCCTGACGGTGATCGACGACACCGTGTTCATCGCGAACCTGCAGGGCGAGGTCGTCCGGGCCGTCCCCGCCGACGACCCCTCGACCTCGACCGAGTACTTCGCCGGGGACTTCGGGCGGATCCGCACCGTGCTCGAGGGGCCCGAGGGCGCGCTCTGGTTCGTCACGAACAACACCGACGGGCGCGGGGACCCGACGGACGGCGACGACCGGATCGTCTCGGTGCCGCTCGCCACGAGCTGACCGGCCCTGACGGGTACCAGCAGCCCCTGCTCCGACCCGTCGATCGGACCTACCGTGGAGGACATGGACACGAAGGCCGAAGTCCGCGACTTCCTCCGCAGCCGCCGTGCGCGCGTGACGCCGCAGCAGGTCGGGCTGCCCGACTTCGGCGGCGGCGCCCGACGCGTCCGGGGGCTGCGGCGCGAGGAGCTCGCCCTCGTCGCGGGCATGAGCGTCGACTACTACGTCCGGCTCGAACGCGGCAACCTCGCCGGGGTGTCCGAGGGCATCCTCGAGTCGCTGTCCCGGGCACTGGGTCTCGACGACGCCGAGCACGCGCACCTGTTCGACCTCGCCCGCGCGCAGAACGCCTCGGCCACCACCCGCCGGTGGACCCCGAGCGCCACGGTGCGGCCGAACGTGCAGCGCGTCCTCGACTCGATCACCGCCCCGGCCTGGGTGCGCAACGGTCGGTCGGACTTCCTCGCCGGCAACGCCCTCGCCCGTGCGCTGTACTCGCCGCTGTTCTCCGAGCCGTCCGGCACCCCGAACGCCGCCCGCTTCGCGTTCCTCGACCCCCGCGGCCGCGAGTTCTGGCGCGACTGGGACGCCGTCGCGGGCGACATGGTGGCGGTGCTCCGTGCCGAGGCCGTCCGGACCCCGTACGACCGGGGGCTGACCGACCTCGTCGGGGAGCTCTCGACGCGCAGCGCGGCGTTCCGGCAGCGCTGGGCCGCGCACGACGTCATGCGGCACCGCACCGGCGTGAAGCGGGTGCACCACCCCACGGTCGGCGACCTCGACCTCACCTACGAGGCGATGGAGCTCGTCGCGGACGCCGGACTCACGCTCGTCGTCTACAGCACCGAGCCCGGCTCCCCGTCCGAGGAGCGACTGCAGCTCCTCGCCAACCTCGCGGCGACCACGGTCGCCGCCGTCCCGGAGACGGAGGACGCATGAGCGAGACCGACTCGATCCCGACCACCCGCACCGCGGAGCCGCTGACGTTCGTCGAGCGGGTCCGGTTCCGCCTGCGTGCCGAGCGCGAGATCGAGGAACTCGTCCGCGACCGAGCCCGGGAGGAACGCATCCGCGCCGAGGCGGCCATCCGACTCGCACCGGGGCCATGGCACCTCGCGGAGCTCTTCCGGCGGCGTCCGTGACCACCCGTGCGGGGATGACGCCCGCCCGCACCCTGCTGTTCGCGGTCGCCGGGGGTGCCGCCGTCGGCAACCTCTACTGGGCGCAGCCGCTGCTCGACGAGATCGCGTCCTCGCTCGGGACGTCCGCCGCGGTGGCCGGGCTGCTCGTCACGCTCACCCAGGTCGGCTACGCGCTCGGCATCCTCCTCGTGGTGCCGCTCGGGGACGTGCTCGACCGCCGACGTCTGGTCCCCGGGGTGCTCGTGGCGTCTGCAATCGCGCTCCTGTTCGCCGCCGTGGCCCCGTCGTTCGCCGTGCTCCTGATCGCGCTCGCGCTCATGGGCCTCACCACCGTCGCCGGACAGCTGCTCATCCCGCTGGCCGGGGACCTCGCCGATCCCGCCGCGCGTGGCCGGGTGGTGGGCACGATCGCCTCCGGTGTCCTCACCGGCATCCTCGTGTCCCGCACGGTCAGCGGGCTCGTCGCGGACGCGTTCGGCTGGCGCGCGATCTACGTGGTCGCCGCCGCCGCTGCCCTGCTGTTCGCCGTGCTGCTCCGGCGGGCGATCCCCGAGCTCGACCGACGGGACCGAGTGCGGTACCCGACGCTCATCGCCTCGGTGTTCCGTGCCGTCGCGGAGCACCGGGCCGTGCGCGTGACCCTCGTCATCAGCTCGGCGATGTTCGCCGTCTTCACGATGTTCTGGACCGCGCTGACGTTCCTGCTCAGCGCGGAGCCGTTCGGGTACTCCACGAGCGCGATCGGGCTCGTGGGCCTGGCCGGGCTCGCCGGGGCGGTCGCCGCGCAGCGGGTCGGTCGGTTGCACGACCGCGGCCACTCGGTGCCCGTGACCGGGGCGGCGATCGCCCTCGTGCTCGTCTCGCTCGTGGTCGCCGGGATCGGGTCGACGTCGATCGTCGTCGTCCTCGTCGCGGTGGTCCTGCTGGACGTCGGCGTGCAGGCGACGAACGTCCTCAACCAGACGCGGCTCTTCGCGATCGACCCCGCGGCGCGCAGCCGGCTCAACACGGCCTTCGTCACCGGCAACTTCGTCGGCGGCGCGATCGGCTCGGCGCTCGCCTCGGTGCTCTGGAACACCGGCGGCTGGACAGCGGTCACCGTGGGCGGCGCGGTCCTGGTCGGGTTCGCCCTGACGGTCTGGGCGGTCCACCGCCGCCGCGGGCTCGTGGTCACCGCCAGCGCCTGACCTCAGATCGCGAGTTCGACGTCACGTCCGTTGACGGTCACGATGATCCGGGGGTTCTCCGCGCCGGCCGCGGTGATGTAGCTCCGGAGCGTGGACAGCAGCATGTCCTCACGACGCTCCATCTGGGACACCGCTCCCTGGCTGATCCCCAGCTCGTGGGCGATCTCGACCTGGGTCCGTTTGCCGGCTTCCCGCACCATCGCGAGGCTCATGGCGTGGATCCGGTCGAGCTCGTCCGCCTCCGTCTCGAGCGCCGCCACGGCGTCGGCCATGCCAGGCCGCTCGAGCATCCGCTCGAGGCGGTCGTTGCCGTGCACGAAGTCCTTCTCGCCCATCATGCTTCCTTCGTCTCGTCGACCCACCGGTCGATCAGTCGGTCGGCACGGACGCCGACCGTTTCGTAGAACACGTCACCCATCGCGGCCTTGTCACCGGAGAACAGCGCGACGACGACACGGTCCGTACCCGGCGGGAACCAGCAGATCAACCGGAGCGCGATCCCCTGGACGTACGGGTGCGATACCCGCCAGACGACGTGTTCCCTCGACTGTCGGACTCGCTTGATCACAGCGGTGTCCTCCGTCGGCGCTGCATCCAGGTCCCGCAGCCGCTTGAGCATGAACGTGAGCAACTCGAGCCGCCGCCGACCCCGTTCGGTGGTGTCGGCGTCGAGCCGGTCGAGCTGCGCGTTGAACTCTCGAGGCCAGTCGATCTGCATGCACCGCACATTAGCCACGACTGATATTAGCCGCAACTGATCACACGCGCAAGCACAACCTCAGATCGCGAGGGGGCACGCGAGATCGACCCGGTCGTGCTCCACCAGCCACCGGAACGCGTCGAGCACCGTCGCCTCGGCCGTGTACGCCGGTTCGTAGCCGAGCAGCCGCCGGGCCTTCTCGGTGCTGAACACCTGGCTGCGCGACAGGTGCTCCCAACTGGCGCCCGCGTGCTCCGGGTCCGTGGTCTCGCGGAACCGGTCCCACGAGACGGACTCGAGCCGCGCCTCCTGGCCGAACCACGAGGCGACGAGGTGTGCGTACCCACGGGCGGTCAACGCCGTCGACGCCGTGACGAAGAAGTCCTCACCGGCCGCCTCGTCGCGGTGCTCGACGGCCAGCTGGAAGGCCTGGGCGACGTCGTCGGCGTGCACGTGCGCCATCGCCTCGGCACCGAGGCCTGGGACCTCGACGGGCTCGCCGGCGGACAGCTTCGTCCACACCGTCGGGTCGAGGTTGCCGAGCGGACCGATCGGCAACCACCCCGGACCGCTGATGTGGCCGGGGTGCAACGAGGTGGTTGCCAAACCCCCGTCGGCAGTTTCACGCCCGAGCATCCGGGCGATCGCGTCCTTCTGCACGCCGTAGTCGCCGAAGGGCTCGGTCCCGTTCTCCTCGGTGATCGGCAGGACGTGCGACACACCGGCGCGCCAGATCGACCCGCAGTGCACGAGGTGGGTGCCGGTCCCGCGGAGGGCCGAGACGAGGGCTTCGGCGGATGACATCGTGAAGCAGACGAGGTCGACGACGGCGTCGGCACGGAGTGCGGCGATCCGTTGGCCGAAGGTGCCGTCGCGGTCCTCCTGCTCGCGGTCGGCGGTGACCTGCTCGACCTGCTGCCACTCGGGGGAGTCGGCGTAGGGCGTGCTGGTCCCGCGGGTGACGGTCACGACCTCGTGACCGGAACGGACGAGACGGGGGACGAGGAAGGTGCCGATGTGGCCGGTGGCCCCGATGACGACGATGCGCATGCCCGTCACGGTAGGCGCACGCGGCCGGGCGTGGCAGGCCCGGACGGAACCCCTGTGACGGACGGGAGGGACGGTGCCGGCTGGCACCGTCCCTCCCGTCCCGCAGGCGGTCCGGACCGTCAGTCGGCGGTGATCACCTTGACGGACCCCGCGATGGTCGCGGCGTCCTCGGCGAGCCCGACCACCGGGTCCGGCAGGTGCGTGGTCGCACCGACCAGCTTCCGGGCACCCCAGCCGACGAAGCTGCCGACGATCGCGCCGACGCCACCGAGGATCGCGCCCTCGATGCGCAGGTCGCGACGACCCGTCGTGCCGAGCGCGGCACCGACGAGCGCGCCGGACGCCACGCGCCCGACGAGGCCGGCGGGGGAGATGCGGTTCGGGGCCTGCGGCAGCTTGTCCCCGATCAGCTCGCCGATGGCCGAGGCGACCAGGACGCCGCGGCCGAGGGGCGTGCTGAAGACCTTCCAGTCCTGCCACGACCCCTTCAGCGAGGACCGGTCGTGGTTCAGGGCCATGACGGCCAGCGGGGTGGCGCTGCGGCCGCCGGAGAGGAAGCCCAGTGCCAGGGTGCGGACCAGGGTGTGCTGCTCGTGCTTCGTGCTCATCGGTGCTCCTGTCGTGTCGGTCCGGACGCTACTCCCGAGCACTGAGCCGCCGCGAGTAGCGTCCGCGGCATGAGCAACGTCATCCTCCTCGGCGGCCACGGCAAGGTCGCACTCCTCGCCACCCGCATCCTCACCGATCGCGGTCACACCGTCACCTCGGTCATCCGCGACCCCGACCAGGCCGACGAGATCCGGACCCACGGCGGGCAGCCGCACGTCGCCGACATCCAGCAGCAGACCCTCACCGACTTCGCCGAGCTCATCCACGGACACGACGCCGTGGTCTGGTCGGCCGGGGCCGGCGGCGGCTCGGCGGACCGCACGTGGGCGATCGACCGCGACGCGGCCATCCTGTCCGTGCAGGGCGCCGCGAAGGCCGGGGTGGACCGGTACGTCATGGTCTCCTGGTCCGGTTCGCTCCTCGACCACGGGGTCCCGCAGGACAACGACTTCTTCGCGTACGCCCAGTCGAAGATGATCGCGGACGCGGTGCTCCGCGACTCCGGACTCCGCTGGACGGTCGTCGCACCGAGCACCCTCACCGACGACGAGCCCACCGGCTCCGTCGACTGGGACGGCTCGTCGACCGAGGTGCCCCGCGGTGACGTGGCGCACGTGGTGGCCGACGCGGTCGAGGGTGACGGCACGGTCGGGAAGACGATCCGCTTCAACACCGGGTCGACGCCGATCGCCGACTTCCTCCGCACGGCGGGCTGAGCGGTGGCGCGGAACCCCGAACCGTTCCGGGGCCGCCTGGCCCTGGTGACCGGCGCGAGCGGCGGCATCGGCGAGTCACTGGCCGAGGGCCTCGCCGCGGGTGGCTCGGACCTCGTCCTGGTCGCCCGGTCCGCCGACAAGCTCGACGCCGTCGCCTCGGGGATCCGCGCCCGCCACGGTGTCCGGGTGCGGGTGCTCCCCGCCGACCTGGCGACGACCGCCGGGGTCGACGAGGTCCTCTCCGCGCTGGACGGCACGCGGGTCGACGTCCTGATCGCGAACGCCGGTGTCGGGTGGCACGGCACCTTCGCGGAGCAGCCCGACGACGGCATCGTCCAGCAGATCGCGCTGAACGAGACGGCGCTGGTGCGGCTCACGCGGGCCTTCCTGCCCGGGATGCTCGCCCGCGGTGTCGGCGGCGTCATGACCGTCGCGTCGACCGCGGCGTTCCAGCCCACCCCGCACATGGCGCTGTACGGCGCGACGAAGGCGTTCGTCCTCTCGTTCACCGAAGCGCTCTGGTGGGAGACCCGCGGCCGGGGCGTCCGGGTGCTCGCCCTCTGTCCCGGACCGACCGCGACGGGCTTCTTCGACGCCGCCGGTGGAGGCTCGTTCCTCGAGGGCGGCCGACAGACGGCGGACGAGGTCGCACGCGTCGGTCTGCAGGCGTTCTCCCGCGCCGGCGGCCCGACCGTGGTGTCCGGACTCCGCAACGCGGTGCTGGCGAGCGCGCACCGGTTCGTCCCCCGGGGGCTCATGACACGGATGTCCGCGATGGTGATGGAGTGACGGGCCGGACGGGACGCCGTCCGGTCAGCGCCCGAGCGGACCTCGTCGTCCCGCGGCCGGCGGCGTCGGGCGGCTGAACCGGGCACGTCGGTCGCGCGGCAGGTCGTTCCACACGTCGGCCCAGATCGCCTCGAAGTCGACCGGTCGGATCGCGCCCTGCCGGAGCGCCCGTTCCGGCACGGTCAGCGCGTCGAGCGAGGCGCCGAGCAGCCGGACGTCGCCGTGCACCTCGGGGCGTCCGTTGCCGTGGAACGTCGTCACGGTCAGGGTCCGCACGCCGGGCCGGAGTCGGCGGGCGGCGCGCCCGAGCACCAGGAACCCCGCTGCGTACAGCCCCACGGCGGCACCGGTCCCGAGGGCGGCGTGGGGGGCGAGCGCGGCCATCACGCCGATCGCCACGAGGGCGCCGAGTGCCGGCCAGGCGGACCACGCACGGAGCACCGCACGTTCGCCACGCGTCGTGCCCGGCGGGTAGACGACGAGCGTCCGGGTGCTCCACATCGTCCGGTCGACGGGCCGCACCGCGTACCGACCCCACACGTGCGGACCGTCCACCACGCGGGACCGGACGTCGGAGACGACGCTCACCGGACGACCTCGGCACGGACCGGCGCCACCACGTCCCGGTGCCGGATGGCGGTGACGCAGGGGAAGCAGAGCAGGTCGCCCTCCTGGACGTCCGACGGCAGCGGCGCCGGGAGGCGGTGGAACGGACCGTCGTCCGCGCCGACGCACGGCGTCAGGACGTACGTCCGCGTCGGTGCGGCGGTGCTCACGCGGCCGATGAGCCGCACCTCGTCGAGCACCGCGAAGCGGGGCAGCACGGCGTCGAGTTCGAGCAGGACGACACCGGTGCGGGGTCGTCGGACCCGCACGACCGAGGCCACGGCGACGCTCACCTCGCCCGGCGTCCACGTGCGCGGGCGGTACCGGGGCGGCGCCTGCTCGGCGGTGTGCACGCACGGGGTGCCGGCGAGTTCGGCGAGCCGGACCATCGAGACGGCGGCGACCAGGACGTCGCCGGTCGTGGGCTCGGTGTGGGCGGGCCAGAGGGTCGGGTCCACGGGGTCGGGGAGGGACGCGCGGAGCGTCGGGAGGATCGCGGTCAGGGTCACCACTCCACGATCCGGCGGGGGCGGCCGGGCGGACAGCGTCCTGACGGATCGCTGACGGCGTGCGCCGGATCCCGTGCGCGGTCCTGACGCGGCGAGCGCGGAGGACGCGACGAGGGCGCGGAACGCGCGGGGCGGCGGACGGGAGGCGCGGTGCGGGCTGGCACCGTCCCTCCCGTCCGTCCCTGGGTCACGCCGGCCGCATCACGCTCGTCGCGTCACGCGAACTGCGCGTAGAACCGCTCGGGCGCCTCGGCGAGCGAGGCCTTGACCCCGGCGCTCCAGTCGTCCACGACGACCTCGGCCGCGCCCCGCTCCACCCCGTCGAGCGAGCGCCGGGCGACCTCGGCCGGGTCGACCTTCGGCCCCTCGTACCCGGCCATCATGTCCGTGTCCGCGGCCCCGAGGTGCAGCCCCTGCACGGCGACGCCCCGACCGGCCAGTTCGAGGCGGACGGCGTTGGTCATGTTCCACTCGGCGGCCTTCGCGACGGCGTACCCGCCGGACCCCGGGTACGCGAACCAGGACAGCGCCGACAGGACGTTCACGATCGCGCCCCCGCCGTTGCGCTCGATCACCGGCGCGAAGGACCGGACCATGGCGAGGTTGCCCCAGAGGTGCGTGTCCAGCTCACGCCGGACGTCGGTCAGGTCGTCCGTGAGGAGCGATCCCTGGGTCGTGATCCCGGCGTTGTTGACCAGCAGCGTCACGTCGGACGACCGGGCGGCAGCGGCCTCGACCGAGGCCTGGTCGGTGATGTCGAGGGGGAGCACCTCCACCCCGTCGACGTCCACCAGCTCGGGCCGCCGCGCCGTGGCGTAGACCTTGGCGGCGCCACGCTCGAGCAGCTGCTGCACGAACCGTCGTCCGATGCCCCGGTTCGAGCCCGTGACGAGTGCGACCGATCCAGCGATGTCCATGGTGTCCCTCCTGCCGAGCGGGCACCTCCCGCAGCGGCTCGGCTACGCTAAGACCTCACATCCATGTGAGGTGCAAGGAGGAGATCGTGCGCATCGGAGACCTCGCCGCGGCGACCGGCGTGAGCGTCCGGTCACTCCGGTACTACGAGGAGCAGGGACTGCTCCGCGCGGACCGCACACCGAGCGGCCAGCGCGCCTACGCCACCCCGGCGATCGACCGGGTGCGGCTCATCCAGCAGCTCTTCGCCGCGGGACTGCCGAGTCGCACCGTGGTGCAGCTGCTGCCGTGCGTGGACGCCGGCGTGGCCACCGACGAGACGTTCGCGCTCCTCGTCGCCGAACGCGACCGGATCACGACGCAGCTCGCCGAGCTCGAGGCGGCGCGCGACCGGCTCGACGAGGTCATCGCGATCACCGAGCACCCGACGCCCGAGCACTGCCCGGCACTGCGGGACCGACCGGCGCAGGCCGCCTGATCAGCGCCGGCGCGCAGCCTGCCAGGTCTCGCGCGGCAGCACCCCGAACTCGTCGCGGTAGCTGCCCGCGAAGCGGCCGAGGTGCGCGAAACCGGAGTCGCGGGCAACGTCGCCGACGCTCCGGTCGTCGCCGGACTCCAGGCCTTCGCGGGCGAGCAGCAGCCGGATGCGCCGGAGGTAGGTCGTCGGCGTGATGCCGTGGTGTCGACGGAACGCGTCCTGCAGGCCGCGGATGCTCAGGCCGGCCGCCGCGGCGACGTCCTCGACGGTGATCTGCTCGGTCGCGTGCTCGAGCAGGAACGCCTCGGCCCGGGCGAACCGGGCCGCCGCTGCCGTGCGGGGCTGGTCCTGACCGACCGGCCAGTGCGGGATGGCGGTCAGCAGGCCGCCCGCCGCGAAGCGGGTCAGCTCCCGTTCGTGCTCCTCGGTGACCTCCTCCGGTCCCCGCAGGACGTCCGCGGCCACCGCGCGCACCATCAGCCACCAGGCCGCGAGGGTCGGTCCCTCGGGGACGTGGTGCGGCTGGAACTCGATCGGTCCGGGGTGCCACGCACCGCGTTCGGCAGCCACCTGCTCGACCGTCGTCCGGTCGATGCGGATGAGATCGAGCTGGAACCCGTCCCACCGGACGTGCTGGGGATCGTGGCGGAACAGCACGGGTCGGCCGGTCGGGACCGGGTCGCCGTCGACTGCACCGCCGCCGGACTTCAGCCAGAAGAGGACCATCGCGGTGTCGGCCTCGACCGTCCCCTCGACGACACCCGTGCTCGCCATCGAGACCAGGGACAGCAGGTCGGAGCCGCGACGCCGTTCCGCGAACGAGAACCCGGACTCGGCACCGTCGACCGTCGCGCGCCGGACGTCGGGGATCCGCGTGACGAGCTCGGCCGCGTCCGCCGGGTCGGACGTCACGACCGACCACTGCGCGCGCTGCACGAGGGCGGTCACGGTCGGACCTGCCCGGGCGACGGTGCGGAGGCGTCCGGGGCGCCGAGCACCGCCTCCGCGATGTGTCGGGCCACCTGCTCGGGCGGGGTGTGCGTCGTGTCGACGACCTCGGCGGTGGCGTGCAGCCAGGTGCGCGCGGCCTCGGCGTACGGTCCGACGCGGCTGGACCGGAACGTGGACGGCCCCATGACCTGGTCGTGCTCGATCCGGTCGCGCAGGGTGGGCTCGTCGGCGTGCAGGACGAAGTGCCGGACCGGGATCCCGTGCCCGGCCAGTCCGTCGGCGATCTCCCGCCAGTAGCGCTCGACCAGGACCGTCTGCGGCATGACGAGCGTGCCACCCACGGATCCGAGGACCTGCCTCGCGGTCTCGACGACGAGCGGTCGCCACGGGTCCCAGTGCTGGAAGTCGTCGGTCGGCCACAGCTGCGGGTGGATGTCCATCAGGGTCTCGCCGACCTTCTCGGGGTCGAGCACGCGTGCGTCCGGCAGGAGCGGTGCCAGCAACCTGCTGGTGGTCGTCTTGCCCACTCCGTGCGTCCCGTTGATCCAGACGATCATGACCGGACCGTAGCGCATCCGGCTGCCGGACCGGGGGAGCGGGCGGACGCCGGGCGCGTGGCGGGGTCGCACGGCGCCCGGCGTCGGTCGCAGGTCACCCCAGGTGCGCGTAGTCCGGCAGGTCGATCGCCTCGGCCGGCGGCGTGGCGAAGCGCGCCCCGAGGCGCCCCACGACGGGCAGCGCCGCCACGCGGACGGCGGCGCCGAAGGCCGCGACCCCGAGGCGGGACGTCGGGTTCGCGAGCCGCGGGGTGCCGGGCGGGAGCCGCTGGGCGCGGGTGACGTACGGCCGCATGATCCGCTCGTACGCGCGGAGGGCGTCACGGTGGTGGACGTGGGCGGCGAGCTCCCCGGCGAGGACGTAGGCGCCGGTGAGCGAGAGGCTCGTCCCCATGCCGCTCACCGGCGACGCGCAGTACGCGGCGTCCCCGACGAGGACCACCCGACCGTCGGACCACCGCGGGGCGTGCACCTGCCCGATGGCCTCGGAGTAGAGGTCGTCGGCGTGGTCGAACCCGTCGAGGATCCGTTGGGCCTCCCACCCGGCGTCCCCGAACACGGCGTGCAGGCGGCGGCGCACGGCGTCGAGGTCCCCGCGGTCGGAGCCGGCTCGCTCCCGCCGGCGGTCCGTCACGACCGACACGGCCGCACGGATCGTCCCGTGCTGGTCGGGGCGGAGCGTGATCGACCGGCCGCCCGGGGCGTTGTACCAGCGCCACCAGTCGTCGTCCGACGCCGTCCGGGGGATCGTGCCGTAGGTCGTCTCGAGGCCGAGCGACCGGATCTCGGGCTCGTCGCCGAACACCAGTCGGCGGGTGCTCGACCCGATGCCGTCCGCCGCCACGACCAGGTCGAACCGGTCGTCCGGGCCGTGCTCGAAGCCCACGGTCACGCCGTCGTCGTCCTGGTCGATGCGGGTGATCCGGTCGCCGTAGCGGTACTCGGTGTCGTCGACCGTCCGCTCGACGAGCAGTCGCGCGAGGTCGCCCCGCAGGACCTCGAGCTCGGCGGTGGCCCCGTCGGAGTCGGAGGTCCCCGCGGCGAACGCGGCGATGGTCCTGCCGTCGGCGCGGACGAACCGGGTGCCGACCTCGCCGGTCGTGGCGGCACGGATGTCGTCCTCGACGCCCATCCGACGAGCGACCTCGCGCCCGGCGCCGCGCACGTCGACGTTCTGTCCGCCGGTGCGGAGGGACGGTGCCCGCTCCACGACGACGGTCTCGAACGAGAAGCGGTGCAGCCAGTACGCGAGCGCGGGTCCGGCGATGCTCGCACCCGAGACGAGCACGCGTCCGCGAGGGTGGTGGGTCATGTTTCCTCATGTCGTTGATTACCAATGAGATTGGCAATGTACACGACTACCATGGACACGTGTCGAACGAGGAGCAGCAGATCCGGGGCGTACGCGCCGACGACCGCACGGACCGTCACGACCGCGCGGCAGCGCGTCACGACGGACGCGTGCTCCCCGACGACGACATCCGCGCACGCGTCCAGCAGGTCGCCGTCCGCCAGCAGCGGTTCGAGCGGCACCTCGCCCGGGCGCTCGAGGTGGACGCGGCCGGACTCGAGGCGATGGACCACCTCATCTCGACCGGTCCGGCGACCCCGACCGAGCTCGCGCGACGCCTCGAGATCTCGACGGCGGCGATGACCCTCGTGCTGAACCGGCTCGAGGCCGCCGGACACGTCCGCCGCGAGCGCCACCCGAGCGACGGCCGCAAACTCGTCGTCACCGCCGCCGAGCGGTCGTCGGACCGCGCGTACGACCTGGTCCTGCCGCTGATCGACGGCATGGAGGCGATCGTCGACGACCTCGGGCCCGACGAGCGCGCGACCGTGCAGGCCTTCCTCGACCGACTGATCGGCGTCTACGACGACGCGATGGGCTGAACACCCGGACAGGATCGGCGACAATGGGCCGTGCCCTTCCGCGCCCTCCTCACCACCGCCGCCTCGGCGTTCGCCCTCGCGATCGTCCTCGCCACCGCGACGCCCGCCTCCGCCCACGACGTGCTCGCCGGGTCCGCACCCGCCGCGGACACCACGGTCCGGGGTGACCTCGATCAGGTCACCCTGACGTTCTCGGAGCCCCCGCTGGCGGGACTCGAGTCGGGCATCGTCATCAGCGTCACCGATCCGGACGGCACCGAGGTCGGCAGCGGGGACGTCGACGTCGACGGCAGCACGCTCCGCACGGCGGCCGACCTCACGACCGCCGGTACCTACACGGTGACGTGGCGGAGCGTCTCGGTCGACGGCCACCCGATCTCGGGGAGCTACCGGTTCACGTCGTCCGGGGTGCCCGCCGCGAGCCCGACGACGGGCACGTCCGCGAGCCCGTCGGCGGCAGCGGCCGCACCCAGCGCGAGCGCGACGGCGTCGAGTGGTCCCGCGAGCGCCCTGGCCGATCCGTCCGGTCCGGGAGCGACGCCGTGGGTCCTCGGCGGGATCGCGGCGCTCGTGGCCGCCGCCCTCGTCACCGCGCTGGTGGCCGTCCGCCGCCGGACGGTCGCCGACGACTGACCCCGCCCGGATCAGCGCCCCGCGTAGCGCCCGCGGCGGTGCCGCCGGTCCCACACGGCGACGGCGATCCGGCCGACGCCGAGTGCGATCCAGGCCCCACCGACGATCCACCGCCACGCGTCACCGCCCTCGACCCCGGCGACGACGAGCCAGACCACGCCCAGGGCGGTCCACGCCACGGCCATCCAGAGGGCCGGCCGCCCGACGATCGACCGCCACAGCTGCTCGTCCCCGGCGTCGTCGCTCATGGCCACACCGTAGACCGTCCGGTCCGCCCCGGCGAGGAACTGAGCAGATCGTCAGGCGCGATCGTGCAGCGTCACCTGGTACCCGTCCGGGTCGGCGAAGGTGAACGTCCGACCGAACGGACCGTCGATCGGCGCGGACACGATCGTGTGCCCGTCGGCGACCAACGCGTCGTGGATCGCCTGGACGTCGGTCGCGTGCAGCCAGATCGCCGCGCCGATGCCCGGCTGGGCCACGGCGTCCAGGTCGGTGCCGGGCACGAGGTCGCGCAGGGCGAACGCGATCGGCGTGGTCGCGAAGACCACCGCGTGCGGCGGACCCGCCTGCGAGCGGACGAGGCCGAGGTACAGCTCGTAGAACGCCTGCGACGCGTCGAGGTCGCGGGTCTGCAGCGAGATGAAGTCGGGGCCGGTGACGGGCATGGGGTGCTCCTTCGTTGGTGTCAGTTATCTGACACGCATCAATGTATGTCAGACTACTGACATGCGTCAAGACGGGAACGGCATCGACCTCGACACGTCCCTCGGCTACCTGCTCAAGGAGGCGTCGAGCGCGCTCCGCACCGCGATGGAGGCCGTGCTGCGCCCGCTCGGCATGACCATCACGCACTACTCGTGCCTCGAACTGCTCGCGCAGCGCCCGGGGTCGTCGAACTCCGACCTCGCCCGCGGGGCCTTCGTGACGCGGCAGTCGATGAACGTCCTGCTGCAGGCACTCGAACGGGACGGCTCCGTGTCGCGTGCGTCGGAGGCACCGGTGGGCAAGGCGCTGCCGGTCCAGCTCACCCCGCTCGGGCGGGAGCGTCTCGCCGAGGCCTCGGCAGCGGTCCGCGGCGTCGAGCTCCGGATGCTCGGGGGGATGTCGGCCGACGAGCAGGAGGCAGCGCTCCGTGCCCTGCGGAGCATGGTCCGGGCGCTCCGCGACGACGCGTGAACGGTCCCGCTATTGTGCGACCGGTCGGCGCCCCGTGGACGACTGGAACCGCAGCAGGTAGCCGTCCGGGTCGGTGACGAGGAACTGCCGCACGCCGGCCTCCTCGTCGCCCACGCGGTACCAGCGCGTCTCCGGCGGCATGAAGAGCTCGACACCGCCGGCACGGAGCGACGCCGCGACGACGTCGGCGTCCGGCACACCGATCTGCAGGTTGATCCCACGGCCGAGGGGTCGCTCGAGCGGCCCGGTGACCCAGTTGCGACCGACCCCGGCCTGCTCGAGCATCACGTGCGCCGACCCGAGGACCAGGTACGCGAAGCGCTCCTCCGGACGCGCGTAGCGCACGGCGAAGCCGCACAGGCCCACCCAGAAGGCGTTGCTGACGTCCACGTCGGCGACGAGGAGCTCGGGAACGAGCGCGGGATCCGGGTCGGGTGTCACGAGGCCATGGTGCCAGTCGTGGCGCCCCACGGCGCTCGGCGGAGCGCGGTCCGGGAGGCGCGGTGCGGCCGGGGTGGACGCGCTGCGGCCGGGCGCACGGTGCGTGGCGGACGCGCACCGCGCCTCCTGAACGTGTGGACAAGATCCGTGCTCGCCGGACCGGCGACGCGTCGGCGGCCTAGCGTGAGGGCGTCATGGCACCCGAACACCGACTCCCTGCTGAGCCCGATGCGGCTCCCACCGTCGCGCACCACGAGGCGCACCACGCTGCCACCGCCGCGCCCCCCGAGCGCACCGAGCACTCCGATGGCGGCTCAGGCGACCAGCCGGACCCGAACCGGTGGAAGGCCCTCGTCATCTGCCTGCTCGGCGGCGGCATCGTCCTGCTCGACGTGTCGATCGTCAACGTCGCGCTGCAGTCGATCTCGTCGGGCCTCCCCGGGGCGACCCCGGAGGCCGTGCAGTGGATCCTGTCGGGCTACGCGCTGTCCTTCGGGCTCCTGCTCGTCCCGGGTGGGCGGCTCGGCGACGCCTCCGGTCGTCGCCGCATGTTCGTCATCGGCGTCGGGCTCTTCACCCTCGCGAGCGCCCTCTGCGGCTTCGCGCCGAACGGGATCGTGCTGGTCGTCGCGCGGCTGGTGCAGGGCCTCGCCGGTGGCCTGCTGACCCCCCAGGTGACCGCCCTCATCCAGCAGCTGTTCCGCGGCAAGGAACGCGGCACCGCGTTCGGGCTCTTCGGCGCCACGGTCGGCATCGCCACCGCGATCGGCCCGCTCGTCGGCGGCCTCCTCATCACCGCCTTCGGCACCGAGAACGGCTGGCGGTTCGTCTTCTTCGTGAACCTGCCCGTCGGACTCGTCACGATCCTCCTGGCCTTCCGCTACCTGCCGGGGGCGAGCCGGGCCGAACGCGGCCGGAAGCACGACTTCGACCCCGTCGGCATCGCCCTGCTCGGCGCCGCCGTGGTCGCCCTGCTGCTGCCGTTCGTGCAGTCGCAGGAGTGGAAGGGCACGGCGAAGTGGTGGCTCGTGGTCGCCGCCGTCGTGCTCGGCGTGCTGTTCGTCCTGTGGGAGCGGCGGTACGCCCGGTCGAAGGAGCCCGTCATCGACCTCGCGCTGTTCCGCCGCCGGTCCTTCTCGCTCGGCGTCGGACTCGCGACGCTGTACTTCGCCGGGTTCACGCCGCTGTTCTTCGTCCTGACGCTGGCCCTGCAGTCCGGCCTGCACTACTCGGCGCTGATGGCAGGCCTGGCCTCGCTGCCCTTCGCGATCGGCTCCGGGGTGGCGTCGACCATCGGCGGTCGCGTCGTCTCGCGGTTCGGCCGGCAGCTCATCGTCGTCGGGACGATCCTCGTGCTCGTCGGGCTCGGTGCCGTGATCTGGGTCGTCGCGAACCACTACCGGTCCGACCTCGGGTGGTGGCTCGTCGTGCCGCTCCTCGTCGCCGGGGTCGGCTCCGGGCTGACGATCTCGCCGAACCAGACCCTCACCCTGTCCGAGGTGCCGGTGGAGCAGGGCGGGTCGGCCGGCGGCCTCATCCAGGTCGGCGCCCGTGTCGGCTCCGCGATCGGCATCGCCGCCGTCGGCAGCGTGTTCTACTCGGCGCTCGCGAGCTCGAAGGGCGACTACTCGCAGGGGCTGCCGCTGGGGCTCGGCGTCGCGCTCGCGTTCGTGGCGGCCGCCCTCGTCGCCGGCATCGTCGACGTCGTGGTCGGACGGGTGCGGGGGACCGAGGCGACGGTGTGATCCGGGTCCTGACGATGCGCTATCGTCAGGACCAGAGGGAAAAGGCCCGCGCCCCACCGGCTGCCGGGTACTCACACGCGGCTCACGGGGGTCGCCACTTCGTCACCGAAGGAGTGCCCCGTGTCCGAAGTCCTCGCTCGCCCGCCGTTCGACCCCGAACTCGTGCCGTTCCTCGACGCACTGGCGGCACGCGGTCCCTTCACCGTCACGCCGGAGATGCTCCCGCACATGCGGCAGCTCGACGTCACCGAGGCCGAACTCGACGCACGGCTGCACGCCCGCGGGTACGAGCGTCGGCGCATCACCGTGCCCGGCCACCGCGGCGACCCGATCGACCTCGCCGTGATCCAGCGCGCCGGTCGAACGGGCGCGACCACGGGGGTCTACACGATCCACGGCGGCGGCATGGTGTTCGGCCACCACCTCGGGAACCTCGACTCCTACGACGACTGGCTGCTGGTCCACGACGTCGTGCTCATCAGCGTCGACTACCGCCTGGCTCCGGAGCACCCGGACCCGTACCCGGTCGAGGACTGCTACGCCGGCCTCGTCTGGGTGGCCGAGCACGCCGAGGAGCTCGGCATCGACCCCGACCGCATCGCCGTCGCCGGGCAGAGTGCCGGCGGCGGGCTCGCGGCGGGCACCGCCCTGCTCGCCCGCGATCGACGAGGACCGTCGCTGCTGGCGCAGATCCTCGTGTCGCCGATGCTCGACGACCGCGACGCCACCGTCTCGACGCGGCAGATCGACGGCGTCGGGGTCGCCGACCGGCAGCTGACCCGGTTCGGATGGGACGCCTACCTCGGGGACCGTCGCGGGACCGAGGACGTGTCCGTGTACGCCGCTCCCGCACGGGCGAGCGACCTCGCCGGACTCCCGCGCACCTACATCGACTGCGGCAGCGCCGAGGTGTTCCGCGACGAGACCGTCGCCTTCGCGAGCGGGTTGTGGGCGGCGGGCGTCGACGCCGAGCTGCACGTCTGGCCCGGAGCCTTCCACGGCTTCACGAGCATGGTGCCCGACTCGACCGTCGCGAGGACCGCCACCGCAGCACTCGCCCGGTGGACGAGCCGGACGCTGGGTGACGTCGAGGATTGAATGGACCCGTGCGGGTACTGGTGCTGGGCGGGACGGGATGGCTGGGACGGGCGATCGTCCGTGCGCTCCTCGCAGCGGGGGCGGACGTCACGTGCCTGGCGCGCGGCGAGACGGGTACGGTCCCGGACGGCGCCCGGCTCGTCCGGGCCGACCGCCGGGCACCCGGCGCGTACGACGACGTGCGCGGCGCGTGGGACGAGGTGGTCGAGCTCTCGTGGGACCCCGACCTCGTCGGCCCCGCGCTCGACGCCCTCGCGGACGACGCCGCGCACTGGACCCTCGTGTCGAGCACCTCGGTCTACGCCCGCAACGACGAACCGGGCGCGGACGAGACCGCCGCGGTCGTCGAACCCGCCGACCTGACGCAGTACGCAGACGTCAAGGTCGCCGCCGAGCGGCGGAGCGTCGACCGCCTCGGGTCGAGGCTGCTGGTCGCCCGACCCGGCCTGATCGTCGGCGCCGGCGACCCGAGCGACCGGTTCGGGTACTGGCCCGGCCGACTCAGCCGTCCCGGGCCCGCGCTCGTCCCCACGACGGCCGGTCGCACGGTCCAGGTGGTCCACGTCGAGGACCTGGCCCGCTGGATCGGCGATGCCGGACGGGCCGGTCGCACCGGGGTCGTCAACGCCGTCGGGGACGTCGTGCCGATGCAGGACTTCCTCCAACTCGCCGTCGAGGCCACGGGCTTCGACGGCGAGCTCGTCGAGGTCGCGGACGACGTCCTGCTGGCCCACGACGTCGCGTACTGGGCGGGGCCGCGGTCCATACCGCTCTGGCTGCCGCGCACCGACACGGCGCTGATGGACCGGTCGGCGCGGGCGTTCCGCGACGCCGGCGGCCGCACCCGTCCGCTCGAGGAGACCCTCGCCGAGGTGCTCGAGGACGAGCGGGCACGCGGTGTGGACCGGGCTCGGCGTTCCGGGCTCACGGCCGCCGAGGAGGCGGCGGTCCTCGCCGCCGTCCGCTGACGCCTCGCTCCGGCGCCGTCCGGACATCCACGGAGGCTCACGCACATGACGACGATGCGCCGACGCACGCGATCGATCGCCGTCGCGGCGGCCATCGGCATCGGCCTCCTCGCCGTGCTCGCGATCGTGCGGTTCGCTGCCCTGACCCGCGCGCCATCATCCTGCGCCAGGAGGTCCTGGGGGAGCTCCTGGTCATCCAGACGGATCACTGGTCGCGTCCGGCCGCGCCCTGACGGCGACCAGACGGCGGGCCGGAGGCTCGGTGCCAGGCCGCGCCGTGCCTCCCGTCCGTCCTTCGTCGCCTCGTGCAGACGTCGATGTGTAACGCTTCGAGGGTGACTGGACACTCCTGGGTGTGACGAACGAACAGGACGACGGTCCGCTCTGGACCTACGCGTTGGGCAACGACGGGACCGCGTTCGCCGCGCTCTTCGATCGCCATCGGCCCCGCGTGTACCGACGAGCGGTCAGCCTGACCGAGAGCATCCACGACGCCGAGGACATCACCGCAGCTGCGTTCTACGAGCTCTGGCGGAAGCGTCGGAGCGTCACGCTCGTCGCCGGCTCCGTCGTGCCCTGGCTGCTCGTGACGACCGTGAACCTCGCGCGCAACCATCGACGCGCGGCGATCCGGTACCGCACACTCATCGCAAGCCTCCCGCGCGACGAGGCATCGTCGCCGCCGGTCGACGCGGCGGACGTGGAGACGCGCGATCGGCTGCGCGCATCCGTACGGGGCCTCGGCCCGGTCGACGCAGCGCTGCTGGTCCTGACCGGCGTCGAGGACGTCCCGGTCTGGCAAGCCGCGCAGGCGCTGGGTCTCAAGCCACCTGCTGCGCGTGTCCGTCTGCACCGCATGCGGAAACGCCTGCAGGACGAACTCCGCGACCTTCGTCCGAACATCCGCCCCGCCACGGAAGGTACCTCCTCATGAGCCTCGACATGCACCCCGGAGCCGCGACCTCGATCCGTTCGGAGCTCGCGGCGATCGGCACGCGCGGGAGCCGTCTGCAGCGACGACAGCGCCGGGCCCGCATCACCGTCTCCCTCGTAGCGGTTGCGGCGGTCGCCGTCACGACGAGCGCCGCTGCGCTCCTCGCCACCGGCCTTCCGGGCTCCACCGCCACCGCGGCACTCGGCGCGTCGACCACCGCGACGCACACCGGACCCGCTCGGATCGAGATGGGCAATGCACCCGCGGGCGCCGGAGCCGTCATCGTGGACCTCACCTGCCTGAACACCACCGGTATGGTGCAGGTCCCGACACGGAGCGGGGAGTCCGGGACGAGCTGCCGGAACCTCGGAACGGTCCACGTCGTCGACGGACTGCTTCCTGCCCCGGGGACGACCACGTTCAGCGTCGACGCGACCCAGGGTACGAAGTGGAGGGCGACCGTGCAGTACGCGAGCGCCGTGACCTCCGAGTGGAGCGTGAACGCGAACGGTCAGACCTACGGCGTGGAGAACGCGTCCGGTCACCCGGACCTCGTGCCTGCCAGGGCGGACAACGGCCGGACGGGGTGGGCGCGCTGGGACCAGTGGTCCGCGGCCGAGAAGACCGCGACCGTGGACGTGTACGAGTCGGACGGCACCACGGTGATCGGGCACGCCGAGGTCGTCGTCGGGGTGGACGAGGTGCCGCTCGACCGTGGGCTCATCGATGATCTGGAGTCGGTCCAGACCAACGAACCCGATCCTGGTCCGAGCCGGTGAGTCGCGCCGCGCTGTCGGCGGGCACGCTCACGCCCTGATGACCGTGGGAGGTCACCGCGTCTCCCGTCCGGTGCTGGTTCGCGTCAGCACCACGTCAGCGTGGCGTGAGCGGCTCGGACGAGGCTGTGGTCCATGAACGTGATCGTGGTCGTGCAGCTCGTCCTCGTCGGCCTCCTCGCCGGCGAGGAGTTCGTCGTGCGGTGGGGTGTCCAGCCGGCGGTGGCTACCTTGCCGGACGACGCCCACCTCCGCACACGGATCGCGCTCGTCAAGTCGCTCAAGGTCGTCGTGCCGATCCTGATGGTGCCGGCGGTGCTCGCCACGGTCGCCGTCCTGGTCGTCGCCGGCGCGGGCGACGGTCTCGGGTGGCGAGTGGCAGCCGCAGTGGCGCTCGGGGTGTTCGTCCTGGCGTCGTTCCTCGGTACCGTCCCGATCAACATCGGGGTCAACGACTGGGATCCGCTCGACCCGCCAGCGGACTGGAAGCGGGTCGTGGTGCGGTGGGAGCGCATCGACGTACTCCGGTCGAGCGCGGCGATCGCGGCGTTCGTACTGACCGCGATCGGGCTCGTGCAGATGGTGGCGTGACGGAGGGCCGGTCGGTCGACGACCGGACGGGCGAGGACATCAGTCGGCGACCCGATCTCGGAGCAGATACCGGACGGCCGCGTCCAGGACGTGGGACGGCATCGCGTGTCCGCCGCCGAACACCTCGGCGGTCAGAACGCCTGGGCGGAACGCTTCGAGGACCTGCTGCACGCCGTGGAGCGGGAAGAGGCGATCGTCACGTCCGGCCGCGACGAAGACTGGCTGATCGACGGCGGAGGCGACCAGCGGAACGTCGCCGACCGCGGTGAGCCCCGGAACGAACCGCGCGGGATTGTGGCGAATGCGTTCCGACTCGAACGAAGCCAACGTCCCGATGCCGCAGCTCACGACGCCCCGCGTCAGGCGGGGGTCGATGGCGAGGGAGAACAGCGCGACCTGACCGCCGAGCGAGTGCCCGACGATCCCGAGGTCCGTACCGATCGCACCCGTGTCCTGCATCCAGCTCGTCACCGTTGCGACGTCGCGCGTGTGCTTCGCCTGCAGGCTGCTGCCGTTCGACACCCGGAACAATGCGTCGAGCCGTTCGTCCGCGGCGGGGTCATCGGTCCAGTCGCGTCGTCGCTCCTCGAACCCGACGAGGTCCGGCAGGATCACCCGCGCCCCGGCACTCGCGAGCGCTGCACCATAGGCGAGTGAGGGGTCACCCGACAGCCCCGCCGGCTCGCTCTTGCCGACCGTGAACGCCCCCGCGTGTTGGTGAACGGCGATGACGTCCAAGCCGGCGGGATCATCCGGCGTGAGGAGGAGGCACGGGATCGTGTCGCCGTCGAGGGTGTCGAGCTCGATGCGCTCGCTCCGGACCGACCCCTCGCTGCGGAGCACCGAACGGCGAACCGCCGTCGGGCGGATCGACTCCGGCTCCGGAAGCGCGAGCAGCCCGCGGACCTTCGAGCGAGCCGGACCGCCGATCGCTTGCGTCATCTCTGGACGCTACCAGCGCCCGGAGGCCGACCGACCGTCGAGACGCCTGCTGGATCGAGGCAGTGGATGGTGAACTGAGATCATGCGTATTCGGTCAGCCGCAGTCGTCGTACTCGATGAGCGGGTGCTGGTGATCAAGAGACGAGCGGTCCTCCCCGCCGTCCGCTGACCCCTCGCGCCCGGATCGATGCTCAGCCGCGCCGCCGGCGACGGAGCCGTTCGAACCACCCGGCCGTCGCGATCCCCTGACCCACGTCACCGCTCCCGGCCAGCGTGCCCGCGGCGAGGCCCAGGAACGTCGCACAGTGTCCGCGTCGCCGTCCGGACCGGCTCGCCCTGGATGGGTCGTCGGCACTGGTCACACCGCTGCTGCACGGTCCCCCCGATCGTCGGTGCTGGCTCCCGAGTCTGCCGCACCGTCGCGTGGCCGTGCCGTGTGACGGACGGGAGACGGCCCCACCAGCCGGTTCCGGCGCACCGCGCCAGCGGTGCGACGGCCATGACGGGAGGCGCGGTGCCGGCTGGCACCGCGCCTCCCGTCCGGCGGCGGGTCGCCGCAGCGGGCTCAGCCCTGGTTCGCGATGTCGGCAGCCCAGGACAGGTCGTCGTCGGGGTCGACCTCGAACGCCTCGAACCGCGGGTCCCCGAGGATGTCCGCCACCAGGGTCCGGCTCCCAGCGACGATCGTCGCGTCCCAGTCGATCTCGGTGGCGAGCACCCAGGCGTGGTCCTCGGGCCAGAGCATCTGCGGCGTGTGGCCCGGCGCGGGGTGGTCCTCGATGCTGACGGTGTCGAGCCAGTCGGGGCGGGCGAAGGTGTCGAGCGAGGCCGTCATCAGGTGGAAGCCGCGCCCCGGCCAGGCGAAGCGCGGACCCTCCAGCGCGTCGGCGATCATCCGTCTGCGGTGTCGCAGCTCGACGAGCGCCCGCTGCTGCTGCGCCGCGATGTCCGCCGCAGTGGGCTCGCCGAAGCCGAAGGATGCCGCGCTCGAGCCCGCTCCGAGGTCGCCCCATCCCTCCCACACGGCGGCGACGAGGTCGGTCGGCGTGGTCGTGGACCGAGCGAGGTGCACGGTCAGGGCGGCGAGCAGGTCGGTGTCGAGCTGGCCCTCCTCGGGTGGCCCGACGGTCCAGCCGTCGTCGGTCTCGACGGCGACGGGCGGCGTCCGGCCGGACAGGTGCACCCACTGCACCAGCGGATGCACCCGCTTGCCGTTCCGTTCGGCGATGTCGGACCACCGCCACGGTCGCCCGTCCACGAGGAGCGGCACACCCCACTGGTCGGTCACGCTCGCGTCCCGCCGATGTGCGGGCAGCGGGTGCAGGATCCGCGCGTACGCCGCGAAACCGGTCCCGGCGACGCCGCCCGCCGTCGCCCATCCTCCGGCGCGCTCGAGCAACCAGTCCCCACGACCCACGTCCGCGATCAGCCCCATGGGGTCACGGTAGACCGGCGGAGCCGTCGGGCGCAGCCGGATCGTCGCGCGGCGCTGCCGTCGAGGTGCGGCAGCCGACTCGTCGAACCGGATGTTCACCCGAGCGCGCTGGTCGCGCTCCGGAGTTCCTGCAGCACGTCGAGCGCATGGCGCGCCAGTGCGTCGTCGTCGCTCCGCTCGCCCTCCGACCAGCGTGCGTACCCCTGCTTGAACGCCAGGACCCCCATCTCGCTCGCCAGCTGGGCGAGCGTCTCGGGCACCCCACGCTCACGGAGCGCCGTCGCCATCGCCGCTGCCATACCGACGCTCTTCAGCGCGTCGCGTTCGCGGAGTTCGGCACTCGCAGCGACGGCGGCCTTGAGACGCGGGCCGAGCGCCCGGTTCCGCGGACCCATCTCACCGGAGGCTCGCTCGAGTCCGGCGGCGACGGCGTCCAGCGGGGTCGCCTCTGCTGGAGCCTCGGCGATCCCCTCGGCGAGGAGGCGACTGAGGGTCTCCTGCCCGGCGACGAGGAGCTCGCGCTTGTCCGGGAAGTGCCGGAAGAAGGTGCTCTTCGTCACGCCTGCGCGCTCGGCGATCTCGACGACGGTCGTCGCGTCGTACCCCTGCTCGGTGAACAGATCGACTGCGGCGATGACGAGTCGCTCACGTGCTCCCGGTTCCCATCGCGCCATGGTGCGATCCTAGCCGACGGGACAATTGTCCCATGATGGGTCCAAAGTGACGGGACAATTGTCCCATGGTGGGTCTAGAGTGACGGTACACATGTCCCATCACTCGAATCGAGGAACCACCATGCACGTCTTCGTCACCGGGGGCACCGGCACGATCGGTACAGCCGTCGTCACGGAACTGCTCGCCCACGGCCACACGGTCGTCGGCCTCGCCCGCTCGGATGCTTCAGCTGCCCTCCTGGAGACCGCTGACGCCGGGATCCTGAGGGGTTCACTCACCGACCTCGGCGTGCTCCGCTCCGGCGCCGCCGCTGCCGATGGGGTCATCAACCTCGCTTTCAGCCGCGACTACAGCAGTGCCGATGGACTGGAACGAGGACTCGTCGAGGAACGGGGAGCGATGGAGACACTGGGCGACGCGCTCATCGGCACCGGGAAGCCGCTCGTCGCCGTGTCCGGCACGCCTTGGGTGCCCGGACGATTGTCGACCGAAGTCGACCCGCTTCCGACGGACGGCCCGGTCGGTAGCCGAGCCGTTGCCGTGTCCGCCCTGCTCGCGCTCTCCGCGCAGGGCGTCCGGGCCTCCGTGGTCCGCATGCCGAGGACGGTGCACGAGAACGGCCGCGGCGGCTTCGCTGGCCTCCTGACCGATGCCGCTCGTCGCTCGGGCACAGCCGGGTACCCGGGCGACGGAACACAACGCTGGCCCGCCGTCCACGCCCGGGACGCCGCGACGCTCTTCCGACTCGCGCTCGAGTCAGCCCCTGGCGGCAGCAGCTGGCACGCGGTCGCCGACGAGGGGGACCGGGTCCTCGACATCGCGACGGTGATCGGCCGTCGACTCGGCTTGCCGGTGGAGCCCGTACCGGACGAGACGTTCGGCCCGCTCGGACCCATCTTCGCGATGGACCAGCCAGCCTCCAGCGCGCAGACCCGGAGGGCACTCGGGTGGGAGCCGACGCACCCGTCACTCCTCGACGATCTCGAGTTGCTGCACCCGTGAGGCGACTCCGGCTCCTCGACGGGCGGTCTCCGGTCCGCCGATCGCACACCCGGGCCGGTCGGCGTGGCCCCCTTGGCCGTCTCGCGTAGCGGACCTTCACCGGAACCTGTTCCGGACCACCCATCCGGACAGTGCGCAGGCGCAGCCCTGCAAAGACCCCGTCTTCGCTGCCGAGCGTCCGGTTGACGACGGTCGATTGAGACAGCGGCCCGGGTCCATCGTGTGTGACTTCACATGCTTGCTGTGGCACCCATTTCATTACGGCGGAGCAAGCTCGAACACCGATGGAGGAGGTAGTGGTGTTCGTGCTGCAAGCGATCGGTGACGCGTTGGCGGCGGCCGGCTCGATGGGGTGGGAGATCCTCTGGCCCCTCGTACTCGGCTTCACCCTGTCCGGCATCATCCAGGCGATCGTCCGAACGGACCAGATCACCAAGCTGATGCGCGACGACTCGCCACGTGCGATCAGCGTCGCGACTGGGCTCGGCGCCCTGTCATCGTCCTGCTCCTACGCCGCCGTCGCGCTCGCGCGGGCCCTGTTCCGGAAGGGCGCGAGCCTGTCATCCGCGATGGCGTTCGAGGTGGCGTCGACAAACCTCGTCGTCGAGCTCGGGCTGATCCTGGCGTTCGTGATGGGGTGGCAGTTCACCGTCGCAGAGTTCGTCGGCGGCCCGATCATGATCATCCTCATCGCCCTCGGCTTCCGGCTCTGGATGCGCGGCAAGATCCTCGACGCCGCCCGCGAGCAGGCCGACAAGGGCCTCGCCGGGTCGATGGAGGGACACGCGGCCATGGACATGTACGTGCAGGGCGACCAGGGGTTCTGGCGGCGACTGCTCTCGCGGCCCGGGCTGACGAGCGTGTCGCAGTACTTCGTCATGGACTGGGCGTCCGTGCTCCGCGACATCATCATCGGACTGCTCATCGCCGGCGCGTTCGACGCGTGGTTCCCGAAAGCGTGGCTCCAAGCGGTGTTCCTCGAAGGGAACCCCACGCTGGCGTTCATCATCGACCCGATCATCGGACCACTGCTCGCGATGGTGAGCTTCGTCTGCTCCGTCGGGAACGTGCCCCTCGCCGCGGTGCTCTGGAACGGCGGGATCAGCTTCGGCGGCGTGATCAGCTTCATCTTCGCTGACCTGATCATCATCCCGATCATCGTCATCTACCGGAAGTACTACGGCTGGAAGGCAGCCCTCCGGATCACCGGGATCTTCTACGGTGCGATGGTCCTCGCCGGCTACGCCGTCGAGCTGCTGTTCACCCCGCTGGGCCTCGTCCCCACGAACCGGCACCTGAGCATCGTGGCGACCTCGATCAGCTGGAACTACACCACCTGGCTCAACATCGTGTTCCTACTGATCGCCGCGTTCCTGCTGATCGTATTCATCCGCACCGGCTCCTGGTCGATGCTACGGATGATGAAGGGTGCACCCGACGACGGCGGCCACGACCACGCCGCACACGAGCACTCACACGCCTGACCGCACGCCGCGATCGAGCTGATCAGCGGACCGGTCAGTGGTGGCCGTGGACGACGGCGTGGCCGAGGCCTCGGCTGATCATCCATCGGTTCACGGGTGTGGTGACCACAAACGCGATCGCGAGCGAGAACAGCAGCGCCGCCCAGAACAGCCAGTCACTGAGCTGCGCGTCCATCGCGCCGGGGATCGCAACGATGACGGTGTTGTCGATCAGCTCCATGACCGCGATCGACACGGTGTCCGCGGCGAGAGCGACCTTGAACGCAGCGCGGAGGCTCAGACCCGACTTGATGACGCCGCGCATGGTGAGGGCATAGCCGAAGATAAACGCCAGGACGATCGACAGGACGATCGTGCCGGCGTTGTGGAAACCGGCGGCGGTGCCGGTGACCATGCCGAGGACTTCACCGATTGCGCAGCCGGTGAGGCAGTGCAGCGTCGCTTGCGCAGCCATCGACCACGTCGTCGTCCCGTGCCCGCCGCTGTGGCCGGCGTGCTCGTCTCCGCTCATCTGATGGTGCTCGTCTCCGCTCATCTGATGGTGCTCGTCTCCGCTCATCTGATGGTGCTCGTGCGTGTCCATGCTGCTCCGATCCGACGCGGCTGACGCCAACAGTCCACATATACCCCCAGGGGGTACCATGCGCTGTAACACGAAACTCCGCGCGATGTTCCCGGTTCGGCCGGTCGCGGCGGGTTCGGTGTGAATCCGGACACCAGGTTGCCGCCGCCCGCGCGGGTACCGCACCATAGAAGCGTTCACTCCACCCGTCTGCTCGAAAGACTGATGCTCACCACCACCACCTCACCGCGTCGCCGGCTGCTGTTGCAGGCAACGGCGACGCTGGCGTTGCTGCTGCTGGTCGGGTTCACGGTCCTGATGCACACGATGGCCGGGCACACCGCCGGCCACGAGCACTCGATGGCGACTCCCGCGATCACCGCCGAGCACGGCCACGTCGCGGCCGCCGGCCACGGCGAGCACGTAGCTCCTGTGACTGCGGTGCTGACGGTCCTCACCGACGCGGGCTGCGACAGTGGCCTGTGTGCGCTGATGTGCTCGTTGATGGGGATGGCGTGCGCGCTGACGATCGCGCTGTTCACCTGGGCTCTGCTGCGTGCACGGACCGTCGGCATCCTCGCGTTGCTGTCGCGGCTGCTCGCGCTGGCTGACCGGCTGCCGCGCCGCATCGCGGCACCGAAACCGCCATCACTGACGGCGTTGCAGATCATCCGCATCTGATCCGCCCCCAGCGGGATCCCACCCCCGATGGGTGGCCTCCGCATGCCCAGATCCGGGAGGCGTCCGCCTGCCCGGAACACCTGACGCATTCACGGGAACGGAAGATCATGCACACCACCACCACCACCACCACGCGCACGCTCGCGATCGCTGCCGCACTGACCCTCGGCCTCGCCCTCGCCGGCTGCTCCACGAGCAACAGCGGCTCCGACGCCGGCGCGTCCTCGTCGACGTCGGCGGCGTCGGCGCACAACGACCAGGACGTGATGTTCGCGCAGATGATGCTGCCGCACCACAAGCAAGCGGTCGAGATGAGCGACATGCTCCTGGCTAAGGGCTCCGGCGTCGACTCCGACGTCGCTGCACTCGCGAAGCAGATCAAGGCCGAGCAGTCCCCGGAGATGAAGCAGCTCACCAGCTGGCTCAAGGGTTGGGGTGAGCCGGCCGACTCGGAGCACTCCGGGATGGGGCACTCCATGTCCGGGATGATGTCCGACTCCGACATGAGCGACCTCGACCAGGCGTCTGCGAAGGATGCCGGGAAGCTCTACCTCGAGCAGATGATCCAGCACCACAAGGGCGCCGTCGACATGGCCAAGACCGAAGTCGACAAGGGCAAGAACACCGACGCCGTCGCGATGGCGAAGTCGATCGTGTCAAGCCAGACCGAGCAGATCACCCAGATGCAGGACATGCTCGCGTCCCTCTAAACCCCGGCGTGGGTCGCGGCAGGCTCCCCCCTTCCCGCCGCGGCCTACGACCGGCCCACCCTCTCCTCCCTGCTCGACTCGCGTTCGGGCCACCCCACGGCCTGCCGGCCGCCACCCCTCTTGGAGCCTGCCCGTGCCTCAGCAGCACCCCCAGACCCCCACGATTCCCGCAGCTCGGACGCGCCGCGAAGCCCTCGCCGCCGAACGCGCCGCCGCAGTCCCGACCGCCAGCCGCACCCGAACCACGACGACCACTGCCGCTGCCCGGCTGGCGCTGCGGCCACTGCGGACCGTCGCGGCTGTACCCGTAACACCGGCCCGCTCACTGCGGTCGCGCGTTCTCGCCGCGGTCCCAATCACTGGTGCCGCGGCCGCGATGGCGCTGTTCACCGCTGCCGCAGCGCTGCCCGCGCAGGCCACGACCGGCCCCGCAGCAGTCGTGCCCGGCGTCGCTCCTGCCACCACCGGGCAGAGCTTCACCGCGTCCGGGCTGGCTCTCGCGGTCGACCGCGACGGGTACACGATCACCAAGCCGACCCCGAAGCCCGTCATCACCAAGACAGCACCCGCCTCACGGGCCGCGTCAACCGTGGGCGCACCGGCCTCGACGAAACAGAGCGTTCCCACGACCACGGGCGGCACGATCGTGAACACCGGAACCGGCGACATTCGCTGGCCCATCGCCGGAACCATCACCGTCAGCTCACCGTTCGGTCCGCGAAGCGCCCCATGCGCGACCTGCTCGTCGATTCATCAGGGCGCGGACCTCACCCCCGGCGCCGGCACCCCCATCGGAGCTGTCGCTGCCGGCACTGTCCGAGTGTCGACAACGCACCCCGAATACGGGCAGTACGTCATCATCGACCACCAGATCGACGGTCGCCTCGTGTCCACCCTGTACGCGCACATGATATTCGGCTCCTCGCCGCTCCGACCAGGCGACACCGTCGCCGTCGGGCAGCTCGTCGGCCTCGTCGGCAACACCGGAGCGAGCACCGGCGCGCACCTGCACCTGCAGGTCATGCCCGGCGGCACCACACCCATCGACCCGATCCCGTGGCTCACCGCCAACGCCGGACGCACGCTGTAGCACCTAGCTCCAGCGGTGTCCAACCAGCCATCGGCTATCGAGATGAGGCAGCGACCCTCGGATGGTCATCCTCGGCTGTATAGTCAGCATATGCTGACTAGAGCCTCTCGGGTTGATGTGATGAACCGGCTTGGCCGGGCTCTCGCAGACCCGACCCGAGCCCGCATCTTGCTGCGGCTGCTCGACGAGCCCGGGTATCCGGCGCGGCTGGCGGAAGAGCTCCAGTTGACCCGCACCAACGTGTCGAACCACCTCGCGTGCCTGCGCGGCTGCGGCATCGTCGTCGCCGTCCCACAAGGCCGCAGTACCCGGTATGAAATCGCAGACCCGCATCTGTCACGTGCGCTGGACGCTCTGGTCGACGTCGTTCTCGCCGTCGATGACGGCACTGACTGCACGGACAAGGACTGCGACGTCCCCCTGTGCTGCGGAGCCGGCGCATGAGCGCCGCCGTACAGCTCGCTGCCCCCCTGTCGGCTGCGCGCCGGAGCGTGTTGCAGCGACGGGTGCGGTGGATCGTCGCCGCGACGATCACCTACAACGTGATCGAAGCCGTGATCGCGATCGCAGCCGGCACGGTGGCGTCCTCGACGGCGCTGATCGGGTTCGGGCTCGACTCCATCGTGGAAGTGCTCTCCGCTGCCGCCGTCGCGTGGCAGTTCGCCGGTCGCGACCCGGAAGCACGCGAGCGCACCACGTTGAAAGTCATTGCGGTGTCGTTCTTCGGCCTCGCGCTGTACGTCACCGTCGACGCCGCCCTGACCTTCGCTGGGCTTCGCGAGCCAGAGCACAGCACCGTCGGAATCGTCCTCGCCGCGGTGAGCCTCGCCGTGATGCCGTTCCTCAGCCTGCTGGAGCGGCGCGTCGGGAAGGAACTCGGCTCCGCGTCCGCTATCGCTGACTCGAAGCAGACCCTCGTGTGCAGCTACCTCTCCGCCGCGGTCCTGATCGGCCTGCTGCTGAACACCCTGTTCGGGTGGGCCTGGGCCGACCCGGTGGCGGGCCTGGTCGTGGTGGTCTTCGCGGTCCGGGAGGGCTTGGAGGCCTGGCGCGGCGACGCGTGCAAGCAGCCGGTGTCGGCACTGATCGGTGAGCGCGACGTCGACGCGTGCGACTGCTGCTGACCGGCTGGGCTCCTGGTGCAGCTCGGCGGACGGGTACCGGCTCTGGTCTGCGGACGCTCGAGAGCCCGTCGCAGACGTCGAGGCACTGCCGGAACAGTGCCAGGTGTGCATGCTCCGATCGGAGCTCTGGTTCCGATGCGACAGTTTCGATGACGTCGAGCGGCGGGTCGGTGCGTGTCGCCTGCTCGGTCTGTAGCGGTCTGGGCAGCCCGTCCCCAAGCCCAGTTGGCTAGCTAGGCAGCTAATCGGTGTCCGCATCTCGTATGAGGCACCCCTATCGATACGGCTCAGGGCAGAGTTCTCCTTCCCGAATGAGGGTTGGCGTTTTTTCGGCGGCTACTTCTTCCCGAAACGGGCTCGTCGCAGTTCTGCGACGATGCGTGCCCGCTCGGGGTCCTTTGCCAGCGTGCGGTCGTCGACGACGTCCACGATGTGCTTGATCAGCTCCGTGACCTGCTTGCGCAGGAGGAAGCCAAGCACGGGGGCGACGACCGCGATGATGCCGGTCAGGATGGTGCCGCCGAAGGCCGTCAGCATGTCCACCGTTGTGTCGGTGATGGGCATGTTGCCTCCTTCGGGTTTGGCCGTGTGGCCAGCCCGCCCGTCGTGGGCGGGGGTCTAGAGCGCCAGGTCGGCGCGTGCGCCCGGTGGACGCGCAGAGGCCCTATGCCCGGAGCGAGCGGTCTGGTG
The DNA here is from genome assembly GCF_044759965.1 of Curtobacterium sp. NPDC098951. NCBI lineage: Bacteria > Bacillati > Actinomycetota > Actinomycetes > Micrococcales > Microbacteriaceae > Curtobacterium > Curtobacterium sp. NPDC098951. Next base: position 241,589 of record NZ_JBIWAG010000003.1, on the reverse strand, counting down.
TGCGCTCCGCGCGTGAGGGCATGGAAAAGGCCGGCCCTGACGGGACCGGCCTGTTCGTGGTGCTCGGGTGCTGCGCTGAGGGCAGAGTCGTATCGAGCGGTTCCAGCCTACGGTTCGGGCCGGACATGACGAAAGCCAGTCCGATGGACTGGCTTTTTGCGCGCACTAATGACGCGTGTCACAGCATAGCGGGTTTTGGAACATACCTGCAAGCATGCGGATCGAAGCGTGCCGCTCCTGCTCAGGAGCTGGCGTGCGGGCTTCGGCGTTCGACGAGGACGTTGTCGCGCCACTGCCCGGCCCACGGCCCGAATGTCATGAGGCCGATGCGTTCTCGGGTGCCGAGTTCGCGGAACCCGTGTTGGGCGTGGAGGGCGCGGGAGGCGGTGTTCTCGGGGAAGATCCCGGACTGGATGGTCCAGATGCCGGCTGCCTCGGTCGACGCGACCAGGGCGTCGAGGAGCAGGTGTCCAACACCGCGACCACGCGCTGCGGCGGCGACGTACACGGAGTGCTCGACGACGCCCCGGTACACCGGCCGGGCGGAGGTCGGGGAGACCGCCACCCAGCCGAGAACCGCGTCACCGTCGGCGGCGACGAACCGGTGCTCGGGCAGCTTCCCGTCGTCGATGCCTCCCAGGTCGGCGGTGCCGCCTCAAACGTCGCGTTTCCGGTGGCGATGCCATCCCGGTAAATCGCCTCGACACTGGGCCAGTCGGCGGCGGTCATCGGCCGAATGGTGACCGTGGTGCTGTCGGTCATGGGCGCAGTAGCTCGCCCTGGATGCGGGCGGCGACGGCGTCGCGCATGGGACGGACGTCGTCGGGAGACCAGGAGTCCGGGTCCGGGAACGACCACTGCAACACCTTCCCGCGAGGCGTCGCGGGAAGGTCGAGGCCGGGCTTCATCAGCACGACGACGTCGGCCTGATCCAACAGCTCGGGCGTGACCTTCCGCGGAATGCGGTCGCTGATGTCGAGGCCGAGCTCCGCGACGGTCGCGGCGATCGACGGGTTCACCTCGCCGGCGGGTGCGATCCCGGCAGAGGTGGCGGTGTATCGGTCAGGGGCGGCGATTTCGAGGAGAGCTGCGCCGAGTTGGGAGCGGCCGGCGTTGTGCTTGCAGATGAACAGCACGGTGGGCTTGGCAGTCATGCGGGGTCCGGTTCAGTTCGTGCAGCAGGAGCTGCTGGCGGGCGGCGCGGCCGGTGCAGGTGCGGCGCAGCACGACGAGTCCTCGGACACCTCGGTCGTGGTTGCGGGCACGTCGCATGAAGATGAGCCGCCGACGCCAGTGGAGCAGACGCCGGTCTCGGGCAGGACCAGTTCCACCTGCCGAGCCGCGTGGTGGTCACCGGCGAGTTCTGCGGCGATGGAACGGACCTGCTCGTAGCCGGTGAGCAGCAGGAACGTGGGGGCGCGGCCGTAGGACTTCATCCCGGCGATGAAGAAGTTCGGCTCCGGGTGCGCCAGCTCTGCGACACCGTGCGGCGGGACGGAGCCGCAGGAGTGCAGGTTCGGGTCGATCAGCGGCGCGAGCGCCCGGGGTGCTTCGACGATGTCGTCGAGGCCCAGGCGGATCTCGCGGAGCATGTCGAGGTCGGGCCGGAACCCCGTCGCGTTCACCACAACATCAACCGTCACCGTGATCGCCTCGCCGGCACGGCGGCCGGTAACGGCAACCTGGTCACCGTCGGGACGGACGTCGTCGATCTCGAACGAGGCGAGCTGCTCGACCTGGCCGGACTCGACGAGGCCGTGCACGTTCGAGCCGAGCTGCCCGCGGGCAGCGAGCCCGTCGGCGGCATCCGCGCGGAGCCGGGCGGTGCCGGCGTTCCGGATCGCCCACAGCAGCGTCGTGCCGGGTTCGTCCTTGGCGAGAGCGGCAAGCTTGATGAGCGTGTTCGCGGCCGAGTGCCCGGCCCCGACGACGAGGACCCGCTTCCCGGCGAACCGTGCCCGGTCCGCACCAAGCACGTCCGGGAGAGCGTGCATCACCCGGTCCCCGAGGTCCGCAGCGGGTGCGAGGCCGGCGGCGGTGAGCGGGTTCGGGGACGTGTACGTGCCGGAGGTGTCGACGACGGCGCGGGCGGTGACGTCCTCGACGCCGTCGGCCGTGTGGAGGCGGAGGAGGAACGGGGTGTCGGCGCGGCCGGTGGAGCGGGTGCGGTCCATGCCCTGCCGGGACACCGCGTCCACGCGGACGCCGTACCGGATCACCGGGGCCAGCTCGGGCGTCTGAGCGAGGGGTTCGAGGTACTGGGCGACGAGGTCGTGCCCGGTCGGCAGCGACGAGCGGCGGGGCTCGGTCCAGCCGGTGCGTTGGAGGAGCCGGCGGGCGGCGTCGTCGATGACGTACCGCCACGGGGAGAACAGCCTGGTGTGCCCCCATGCCCGGACGGACGTGCCGACCTGGTCGCCGGCTTCGTAGACGACGACGGGCAGGCCCTGCTCGAGGAGGTGCGCGGCGGCGGCGAGGCCGACAGGGCCGGCGCCGATGACGGCGACGGGCAGCCCGGTCAGGCGGTCCGCGTCGGCCCGGGGTGGGACGGTGAGGGTGAGGGTCATGGTGGTGGTCCTTCCGGTGGTCAGGCGGATGCTTCGGCGGGCAGCAGCTCGGCCAGGAGCGCCTGCACGCGGGTCTTGATCTCGTCGCGGATGGGGCGGACGTCGTCGATGCCCTTCCCGGCGGGGTCGGTGAGGTCCCAGTCCTCGTACCGCTTGCCAGGGAAGATCGGGCACGCGTCGCCGCAGCCCATCGTGATCACCGCGTCGGACTCGCGGACGGCGTCGGTGGTGAGGATCTTCGGCTGGTTCGAGGCGATGTCGATGCCGTCCTCCGCCATGGCTTCGATCGCGACGGGGTTGATCTGGTCCTTCGGCGCACTGCCGGCGGAGCGGACCTGCACACGGTCGCCGCCGAGGGCCTGGGCGTAGCCGGCTGCCATCTGGGAGCGGCCGGCGTTGTGGACGCAGACGAACAGGATCGTGGGGGTCGCGGTCATCGTGGGGGTCGCGGTCATAGAGGTGCTCCCGGTTCGGGTGGTCATCGGATGAGGGTGAGCCAGCCGGCGAGGGCTGTCAGGGTGACGGCAAGGACGGGGACGGTCAGGACGATGCCGGTGCGGAAGTACTGCCCCCAGCCGATGTGGATGCCCTTCCGATCGAGCACGTGCAACCACAGCAGCGTCGCCAGCGACCCGATCGGGGTGATCTTCGGGCCGAGGTCGGAGCCGATGACGTTGGCGTAGATCATCACCTCGTGCGTCAGCCCGGTCGCGCCAGCTCCGCCGATCGCGAGGGCAGCAATCAGCACCGTCGGCATGTTGTTCATCAGCGACGCCAGGATCGCGATCACGAACCCGACCCCGAGCGCGGTGACGAGGACCCCCTGGTCCCCGAACACGTCGAACAGCTCCGCGAGGTAGTCGGTGAGGCCCTGGTTCTGCAGCCCGTACACGACGAGGTACATGCCGATCGAGAACAGCACGATCTGCCACGGCGCCTCCCGGATCGTCTTCCACACCGGAATCACCCGCCCCGACCCGCCACCCGCAGCGCCACCACTGCCGGCTGTGACGGTGGCGGTGCCGCCGGTCGTGACGAGGACCGGGGACGCGGTCTGGCGGGCGAAGAGGAACGCAGGTTGCCGGGCGGCAACGAGAACGATCACGACCGCACCGACACCAGCGACCGTGGCGAGGGGAACCCCGAGCGGGTCGGCGGCGAAGTAGCCGACCAGCAGCAGGGCAAGGACCACCCATCCGGCGCGGAACGTCGCCCGGTCCTTCACAGCGGCGGCAGGCCGGGGCAGGGCGAGGACGTCGTACCGCTTCGGAATGCTCCGGCCGAAGTACGCCAGCAGCATCCCGAGGGACGCCAGCACGGACACGATGCCAAGGGGCACCATGACGGCGGCGTACTCGGCGAACCCGAGGCCGAAGTAGTCGGCAGAGACGATGTTGACCAGGTTCGACACCACCAGCGGCAGGCTGCCGGTGTCGGCGATGAACCCGGTGGCGAGGATGAACCCCAGCGCCGCCTTCTGCGGCATGTTCAAGGCGCGGAGCATCCCGACGACGATCGGGGTGAGGATCAGCGCGGCCCCGTCGTTGGCAAACACGGCCGCGATGACCGCGCCGAGGCCAACGATCAGCACGAACAGCAGCCGACCGTTCCCGCGACCCCAGCGGGCCACGTAGAGCGCAGCCCACTCGAAGAACCCGGCCTCATCGAGGATCAACGAGATCAGCACCACCGCGACGAACGTCAGCGTCGCGTTCCACACAATCCCAACCACCGTCGGCACGTCCCCAAGCCCAACAACCGTGGTCACGAGAGCGACGACCGCGCCGATAAGCGCGGTGTAGCCGATCGGGAAGCCCTTCGGCTGCCAGATCACCACCACGAGCGTCGCGACGAAGATCACCGCGGCGACGACCGCCAGCACCATCAGCCGCTCACCCCGGCCGGGGTTGCTGCCGCGGCGGCGCGCCCCCAGCCCTGCGCGGCGACCTGCACGGCATCCCACGGGGACCCGAGCGGCGGCGTGTAGGAGAGGTCCAAGTCGATGACGTCATCGACCGACAGGCCCGCGTGCAGGGCGGTGGCGAACGTGTCGATGCGCTTGCTGATCTCCGCAGACCGCTCCCCGATGATCTGCGCCCCGAGGAGCCGGCCGCTGCTCTGGTCGCCGGTGACGCTGATCGTCAGCGGCACCGCACCCGGGTAGTACCGCTTGTGGTCATCCGCGACCGTCACCCGGTTTAGCGGCGACACGTCCAACGGCGCGGTTTCGTGGTGGCGGAGGCCGGTGCGGGCTGCGACGAGATCGAACACCTTCACCACCTGCGTCCCCACCGAACCGGCGAAGGTCCGGGACCCCCCGAGCATGTTCTCCCCGGCGACGCGGCCCTGCTTGTGCGCGGTCGTCCCGAGCGGCAGCCACGTCGTACCGAGGAGCCGGTGATGCGTCACGACGCAGTCACCCGCCGCCCACACATGCGGCACCCCGGTCCGCATCTGCTCGTCGACGATGATCGCGCCGGCCTGCCCGAGTCGCGCGCCTGCCGCGGCCGCGAGGTCCGTCACCGGCCGCACCCCGACACAGACCACCACGAGCGCGAACGTTCGTGCGGCCTCACCAGATGCGGAGCTGGTCGCGACGCTCCACTGCCCGCCGCCCGCCGGGGTGATTCCGGTGACGGTCGCACCGGTCAGCACCGTCGCGCCGTGCCGACGGACCTCCGCGGTGACCAGGGAACCGAGTTCCGGGTCGAGGGTCGAGAGCACTTCCGGGCCGCGCTGGATCAGCGTCGTGTCAAACCCGCGGGCGACGAGCCCCTCGGTCATCTCGAGACCGATGTAGCCGGCGCCGACCACCGCGACGCGGCTGCCGGCAGGCAAAAGCTCCAGGGCGGCGACAACTTGCTCCGCGTCGGTCATCGAGTGCAGCAGGTGGATGCCGGGCTTACCGAACGGGATCCCGGCCGGGCGGACCGGCTCCGCGCCGGTCCCGATCAGCAGCTCGTCGTAGGCGATCTGCTCCTCACCGGCCGGGCCGGTGACGGAGAGCAACTGGCGGTCGACGTCGACGGCGGAAGCCCAGGTGGAGGAGCGGACAGTCATCCCGGCGGCTTCGAGGTCTCCGCGGGTGCGGTGCGCGAGAGACGCTTCGGTGGCGACGTCGCCGGAGACCCAGTAGGGGATGCCGCAGATGGAGAAGTTCGGGAACTCGTCGGCGAGGACCACCGTCACATCGGTCGACGGGTCGAGCTCACGGGCGCGGAGCGCTGCGGCGATGCCGGCGTCGCTGCCCCCAACGGCAACAAGGTGAGTCATCGGGTCGGTCCTTTAGATCGATCGGAAGTCGAGCAGGAACATCGAAGCACGTCGATATCGATGAACGCAAATATAGACCTGCATCGAAGGGCGTGGGATGATGGTGCGATGACGACGATCGAGCTGCTTCCCATTCAAGACGTCACCGCATGCTGCTCGCCTGTCACGACGGGAGCGATGACGCAGGAGTCCGCCGAGGTCCTCGCGAAGTCGTTGAAGGCGATCGCTGACCCTGCGCGGCTCCGGCTGATCTCGATGGTTGCCGCGCACGAGGGTGCAGAAGCGTGCGTCTGCGACCTGCAGGAACCGCTCGGCCTGTCCCAGCCGACCGTCTCGCACCACCTCAAGGTGCTCGTCGACGCCGGCATCCTGCACCGCGAGAAGCGCGGCACCTGGGCCTACTTCTCCCTCGTCCCCGGCGCGCTCGAGTCTGTCGCGGCGCTGCTGACGTCGCCCACACGCTGAGACGAGGGAATTTCCCTCGCGGCAAAGCCTGCGCACGGTGAGGATGAAGACATGACCGAGGAGCAGGAACTGAACCCGATCGCGGACGCCCGTGCACAGATCCGTTGGATGATGGAGGAGCAACGCAAGCAGCCGAAGGTGTTCACCGAGGTGAAGGACAGGGACCTCGTCACCTTGATGGACCGGTTCGGGGGATCGCTTGAGTTCAACTCGATGCTCGTTGCTTCGCAGCTAATCGCGGAGGTCAGCCGACGACAACTGTGGGATGCCGTCATCGAGCGGCGCACAGCCATGCTTGCTCTGGGACATCCCGACGAGGACCGAGCGACACTCCGAGATCGTGCGCAGCTGGAGCTGGACCACTTCCGAAACGAGCACTTCCCAGTTGACCCTGACATCTTCGGTGATGACGAAGCAAGAGCCGAGGCGGCTTGGAACGGCTACATCCAATTCTGATCGAACGATTGAGCCCTGCGTCTGTGGGAGCGGTTCGGCAGGCTGAGTCAGCGATCAGTGCGACGTCGTAGGAGGTTCGACGGTAGTGCTCGAGATCCGCTATCAATGGCCATCGCATCAGGTTGACCACTCTGCGGTCCGCCGTCACTTCAACGCTCCCCGCCTGACCGCCGCCGGCGAGGAGAACGGGCCAGTCACATTGCAGTTTCAACCCGATGCGACTCAACCAGCCACTCTGCAGTGGGTCCTCGGAGACCGAACCACATGGACGATCGAGCCACCCGGCGAGACGCTGCCGGGGCCCGAGGAGGCATGGAACGACTGGCAGAAGCAGGCGGACATGGCATTGTGGATGTTCCGCAGTGACCTCGCGAGCGGAGCTAAACGTCACTCGGTTGTCGACGCCCTACTCATCTGTGAGGTCCTGTTCTACGCAGCGGACGGAAACACCGTCATGCGGTACCCCCATGGACCAATGCCGGAGGAGACCCCGCAACCTGACGGCTACGTCGCAAGTGAGATGGGAAAGGCGTGGGCTGACAACTGGGAGTTCGCTTTCGAGCTCTTAGACGGCGATGATGATGATTGCGTTGGCCTGATTTGGCAAGCAGATGAGCGCCGATGGCTGAAGGTTGGCACCTATGAACCGGTCGACAAAGACGAATATCCGGAGCTGATCCGCTTTGCCGAGCAGGATCTGCTGCGCATCCGCCGCGCTGAACAGATCGCGGATGAGTGGTACGCGGCGTATCTATTGGTCCTCATCAACCTGTTCCCTGACGGAGTCGGCGTCGAGCATCGACGACGGGCAGTTCGGCGCGACGACCTGAGCGCCGGAATCGCGTAGCACCGAGTAGGGATCCACCACTCCGCGCGAGCACCGACGGCGCGGAGTGGTTACGACGTTGCCCGGTTATCACTGGGAACTGAGGTGGACCGACGGAACTGCCAAATAACGTGTCCATGTCCGTATTTCAGGACACGTTGTGTGGCAGTTGGACAAGTTGGCTGGCGGACGACACGGCTCACGGCTCACGGCTCACGGCTCACGGCTCACGGCTCACGAGAACATCTGGTGAAACGCCATGGCGATCACGTAGGGGTTCAGGCGGTGCGGTTACTGAACGCTTCAGTACGGTTGTCGCAGCGCGCCTGCTGCCTTCGCTTGGACCGCGGCATTCAAGCCGAGCCGCGCCAGCAGGTAGGCCGTGAGCACTGCGTCTGTCGCCTGAGCGAGTTCATAGAGCCGCTGTCCGGATCCGTCCGCACGATGGGCGAGCCCATTCCTCGTCTGAGTGAGATCCGTAGCCCACTCGTCAACGTCGGTCAGGATGAGCGAGACCGCTTCCGGAGCAAGTGACGAGACGATGTCGTGGAGGCGGTCCCGGAACGTGATCGGTCGTGGGTCGTTCCGCAGTTTTCGGTCGAGCCACTCGCGCTCGTCCAGCGTCTGCATCGCGGCTCGCGCGCGTCTCTTGCGATCTGCGAACGTGTCCAAATCAATATCGCGTTCCTGCTTAAGCTCCCCGAGGGCGCGGTGCGTCGCTTCTGCCGCCACAGCGTGCAGGAGCGTACGTGACTCCGTGTATCCGCCGGGCGAGTAGTAACTCCCGAAGTAGGCCGAGGTTCCTTCCAGTGCCTTCGCCTGCAAGGGCATCCATGCGGCTGCAGCCTGTTCGAAGGCCAGCTCGTCACAGGTGAATCGCCACTCGCGGACCACATCAGCGTTCGGCTCAGCTTCATGGAGGTGACGAACGTGGACGGGATAATCCTCGCGCCGGCGACATCCTCCCCGTGAACCCTCGTCTGAAACCGGAATGACGGACATGCCGATCACTCCGCAGGCGGAGCCGGATGCGAGCGTGAGCAGATCCATCCACGCTTTCACTCGGGTGTCTAGTTCAGCGATAGTGCACGGTCCAGGAGCGTCGATGCGGAGTCGTGCCGACATCAGACCGGAGACCGATATATCGCCCCGCCGGACGTCGAAGTCAAAGCCGCCGACGCGGGTCACCGAGGTGTACGTCCACCCCTCCACCTCGACGGTCTTGTCGGGGACTTCGACGAGGTCGGCGCTCTTGGATCGAAGTTCCGCGGAGGATCGTACTCCGTCTGCGCCGGACCAGTACGCGAAGTTCTCGAGGTGTACCCAGCAGCCCTGCCAGAGCTGTTGGTGTTCTTCTTCCGGAAGGTGCACGCCGACGAAAGCCCGCGTGCCGGAGATGCGGTGGTAGTTCGGGCGGTCGCTCAAGCCGAAACGAGCTTCGGAGTGAAGCGTGACTGCGTCTTGGACCGTGATCCGCTGGTTGCCCGCGAGGCCGTAGATCAGCGGCATCGGTCGTTCGTTGGCGGAGACCGCGTATCCACCGCCAGGGAGTGGTGTCCGCACGGAGAGGTCGAACCCGCCAATGAGTTCGAGAGTGACATCTCCGCGGTTCGAAATCGTAAGTGTTCCTGGCTGTGAGTCCGGATCATCCGGGAGCCACCAGTGGCCGCGGAACGTCTTCATCTGCGCCCTCTCTTCAAGGCCACCCCGCCCATGAGGAGGCCGGCCACCATCGGCACGACAAGTTGGGTACCAACCGCGACAAGTTGCGTTTCAAAACGACAACTTGTCCTTCACTTCACATCAACCTGTGACTGTTCACTGAAACGGTCGCCCGGGACCTCTCTAGGTGCACGCCCGCTCACGAAACTGTCGCGCGGTCTGCTCACGAAAAGCGTCGCTTCTACGCTCTACCTCGGTTATGGTCGGCGAGAGCTCAGTCGGGTGTGACCAGAGAAGAGAACGGGGTTCGCGCAGGTGTCCGAGAACAGGTTCCAGGGTCTGATCCGTCGCGTCGCGGATCAGGTGCGAGCCGACTATGAGGAAGCTCGTCAGCACGCGCGCGAGCACGACGCTCAGCGGTCGGGCCATGAAGGAGAGGCCACCTGGGTACGGTTGCTGAGAGACTGGGGACCGTCCTGGCCCGTCGTTTCTCGGAAATACATCGTTGGGCCGGGCGGGGACTCAAACGAGGTTGACCTCCTCGTCTTGAAGCCCGACTACCCGAGCCACTTGATGGACGACCCGTCAGTCCTCGCAAGCGGCGTAGCGGCTGCCTTCTCTGTAAAGCTCACGCTACGACCCCAGCACCTGGGCGAGGCCTTGCTGCAAAAGCGTCGGCTGCTCGAGGTTGCCGGGGCGTCACCGGGGTCAGTACGCGAGGCACTGTGCGGTCCGTTCCCATTCGGACTTCTCGCGCACAGTAGCGAGCTTGCCCGGAACGCGACGGACTTCCGCGCTGCGATTCAAGAGTTCCACGAGAGGACCGCCTACAGCTCGACGGACCCGCTGGTCCGGGCGCCGCGGGAGGAACTGGACGCTTTACTCGTCGCCGATCGCGCGTTCTTCAGCGCACGACGCGTGTCATTGGCGCCGGGGAGCGTTCCTGGTACCGCAGCCAATTGGCAGCCAATGTCCTCTTTCAACAGTTATCACGGAGCAACGACAGATCTTCCCGGAGCGCCCTTGGCGCAGTTCGTCACGTGGCTGAGCCAGACACTGCTTCCGCCGGGAGCCTCATCCCTAGGAGCGTTGGAAGCCATGTTCGGCGCGGACGCATCGTCAGGCAAGGCGACACCGTGGCCACGTTCGATCTATCCGGACAGCATGCTGCAGCAGGGAAGCATGCTTCTCAACGATTACGGGAATCCTCTGCTGTTCTGAGTCCACGCAGACCCGCGCTCAGAAACCCCCAGTCTCGACTAGCGCTGCCGCGAACGACAGGCGGCGAGAGACCACCCTTTTGGTGCTAGCGAGTGTCGGTACCCGCTTGTACTGTTAGGTCCCCGAAGTAGGACCATCTCGAGATCCGGGATGCAGGGCAGCCGTCGATTGCGCAGCTGGGATGACAGTGCACTCGTTCTGCTCTCAAGAGTCGACTCATCAGGCTGCTTCGATTCGCGAGGGAAGCGGCGCAGTATGACGAAACAGGTGACGAAGGGGCCGAACGAGGGCCGGGAACGGGACACCGCGGTGCTTCGGACGGCTGTGCCGGAGAGCACACGCCTGCGGCTCTGGGCCAAAGCCGCAGGACGGTGCGTCCTCTGTGCAACCTACCTCTTGGATGCCACCGATTGGACCTGGCACGCGATCCCCAACGGGCAGATCGCACACATCGTCGGAGCAGGATCGGGTGAAGAATCTCCTCGAGGAGATTCTGCTCTCGTCGCCGACGAGCGCGCGTTCGAAAAGAACTTGATGCTCCTCTGCTATTCGTGCCACAAGAGAATCGACGACAAGGCCTACCGCGACCAGTACACGGTCGAATACTTAACCGCCAAGAAGCTGCTGCACGAGAACCGGGTGCGGCAGGTCACCGACTTCGCGACGCTTCGGCCGACTTCCGTTGTGACGGTGAGCGCTGACGTCCGCGGGACAAGAGCACCTATTTCGCTTCCGCAGGTTGCGGAGGCGCTACGTGCCGACGGATACACGGGTATGGGGGAAGACACGCGCAATGGGGCCTTCTCGGTTCATCTCCCAGGCAACGACGATGACGGATGGGCGTGGAACGCTCATCGGACGGAGATCGACCGGTTCGCGGCTCGCATCGCGGAGGCGGTAACCGCTGGCGACGTCGAGTCGCTCAGCGTCTTCGCCCTCGCTCCCATCCCGTCGCTCGTTTACCTGGGCTCCAAACTCGACGACAAGACGGAGACTCGGCTCTTCGCTCGGAAGCGCACCGATGAGGTGACCGCCTGGGTATGGAGTGATGACGACGGTGACGTCCCCGTATTCGACACCGTCTTGCGCACCGGTGACTCGGATGAGGCCACAGTTCTCGTCGAGCTGAGTGGATCGGTGAAAGAAGAGCGTCTCCCCGGCCGCCTGAGGGAGCTCCCCCGGGTCACCATCGCGCCGAAGGACGAGTCGCCGCGTCCGGACCTTCTGGGCAGTCGCGCGGCCATGGAGTCCTTCGCGCTCGCATGGAGGGATGCGCTCGCATGCATCGAGAGTGAACTTCCAAGCGTGCGCGTCCTGCACCTGGTCGCGGCCGTACCCGCGCCGGCGGCCATCACGATGGGACGGCATCGGATGCGCGGTGCTCAGCCGAACATCGTCGTCTACCAGCTCAGACACGACGCATACGAGACGGCTATGGAGGTCGGCGAATGACCGCGCGCATCAAGGAGTTCAACCTCTTCCTCCGCGACCACGTCAACCTCAACCAGACTCGTCTCGACCTCCTCCACACCCGGACGTCCTCTCTGGACACGGCGCTGGAGGAAAGCGCGCTGCTCGAGGACAAGCTCGACGGAAGCCTCATCCCACAGGGCTCGTTCGCTCACGGCACCATCATCAAGCCGCTCTCCGGCAACGATTTTGACGCTGACGTCCTTCTGCCGATGGTCGAGCAGGTGGACTGGCAACCGAAGAAGTACACCGTGGAGCTCAAGAAGGCGCTCGATGCGGTGCCGCGCTACGCCGACAAGACCGTTCTCAGTAAGCGATGCGTGACGATTCAGTTCGCGAACAGTTTCCACATCGACGTCGTACCGTTCGTGGAGCGCGCCGACGGCAGGACCTACATCACTCATCGCACGAAGAACGAGTTCCTGCTCCAGGACCCGACGGAGTTCACCCGCTGGCTCAAGGACCAGAGCAGCACGACCAACGGCCATCTCGTTCGCGTCATCCGCCTTACAAAGTGGCTTCGCGACCGCAGTTCCATCGACTGCCCCTCCGTCGTGCTCGGTGCGCTGCTGGCCGAGCGGGTGAAGAGCTACGCAGGAATCAATGACTACGGCAACATCGCGACGACTTTCACTGCGCTGCTCGAAGACCTCCGCGACTACCTCAACATGCACTCCACCCCGCCGTGGGTGGACGACCGGATCGGCCAGAACCTCGCGGATCGTCTCACACAGACAGGGTTCGACAATCTCAAGAGCCAGCTGAAGCGGTGGGCTCGGCTCGCTCGCGAAGCCCTCGATGCTGAAGCATCCGACAGCGTCACGAACTGGCAGAAGCTGTTCGGTGTCTCGTTCGGTGCGAGCACTACATCGTCTCTCGCTCTGTCAGCCTCGGCAGCCGCAGCCACCCTGCCCACTTACGAGCATCAGATGGTTCCCGGAGAGAAAACCCTGACCGAGCAGTACGGCTTCCCGGAGCGGCGGGATCCCGCCTCGACGTTCCGAATCGTCGGCAAGATGTCGCCGACGAAGAGGGGCCGGGGTCGTTTCCGTCCGCTGACGATGAATGGCAACCTTGTCCCCATCGGCCGGGCCCTTGACTTTCAGATTACGGACTGCACGGTGGACGGCCCCTACGACGTGTACTGGAAGGTGCGCAACGCCGGGCCTGAGGCTGCGAATAGGGAGGCCTTCCGTGGCGAGATCCTTAAGCGTGGCGAGCTCATCCGCGAGACCAGCGACTTCCCCGGCGCTCACTGGGTGCAGGCATGGATCGTGAAGGACGGAGTCGCTGTCGCCACCGCCACGCACGACGTCATCATCATGTCCCGCTGACTCGGTGCGGCGCTCGTCGGCCAACGCTGCGGCGGCGCGGCCTGTGAACGAGACCCTCGCCCAAACCCGAAAGTTGCGTGCATCACTCCGTCGGCGCGGGGTGTTCCTCCGAGCTTATCGATGCGCTCCCGCAAGGCGCTCACCCCGGATCGGCCAACTTCGACCCGGGTTCCGTACCGCCCGACGTGCCCGTCACCCTCGACGTTCAGGACGATCTCATAGTGCGACGCTGCGACGCCCAACGCATCGGCATGATTAAGCGTGATGGCAACAACTTGCTAGGCCACGCCGTATACAGCGTTACATCGGAGGGAAGTCGTCCTTCAATGACTCTCGAATCCGGTCGAAAGCGCGCTCAACCGCCTCCTTATCGTTCGGTGTGATAGCGCGCGAGGGCTTTGGGAAGTATTCGAGGCCCGATCGCTGCAAAGCAGCCCGAAACTCAGAGTCGGACAACCGCTTCCTCCAGTGGGGCTGCTCCTCGTTCTTGCCGTTCATGCGCGGACCCTACGCCGTGGTACCCAAGACCGCAATCACCAATCCCTTCTCTCGTTACCTCGAACGACGGGCGGCGGCCATGCGTCGATAGCGAGCTTGACGTGCGCAACGGTCCGCCGGAGCTGAGTCGAAAGTTCGGTCAACGTGCGACCCGCGTCGGCCAGCAGGGTGTGGAGCTGGCCCTTGTCGATGTCGTTGAGTTCGCGTCCTACGGCGAGACTCCTGGCAAGGTCCGAGCGTTCCGGTGACCAGACGAGCGGCTCGGTGGTGAGTCGTGTCGGAGAGTAGCCGTAGGTCATGAGTAAGTCACACTCTTGTTCGGCGAAGAAGGTTTGTGCGTAGGCGTCCATCGCCTTCTGCAGATCCTCGGTTAATCGTAGGAGGAACGCGGTCTCCTGCGCTGCGTCATCGCGTCGAGTCCGCTTGAACGGTTTGGGTAGGCCCCTCGGCGCGCCTCCAGTGAGGCGCAGGTGCATATATCGACGTGCGAGGACTGCCCGCCGCCCGGTCCCCGGGTCGCTGCCGTCCGCGTCGCAGATTAGTGACCAGGCGGCGTCGGGGAGGAAGCGTTGCCATGGAAGTACTCGTCGCCGGTCGTAGTCGATCGGGGAACCGCTCACCGTAAGCTGGGTTTCGAGTACGGCAAGAGCGCGAACAACCTTTTCGCGGAGGTCCCCAACACCGATCATCGTTGGTCGGAGTTCGGGTTTTGGCCCGCCGACGTTGAGAGCTGAAGCGAATGCGTCAGCGACAGTCTCGAGGTTCGCGCCGAGGTCCAAGTGCAGCGGAATGGCCCATGCGGGCCAGAGACGCGTCGGAAGGGTCATCGCGCGGAGTCGGTTCTGCGCGGGTGTCGTTTTCACCAGGATGGCGACCTCGAACGCGTGTACAGCGCTTCGAGTGCGGACTCGTGCCACCGGTGAGAGGTCCTTGTCGAGCGCCCGGACGATCCGGTCAGTCATCGGGGCACGCACCTTGCCCCATCGTCCGAGGAGCTCCTTGACACTTCCGGGCCCAAGGCCGGCAGAGCGAGGCGCAGGGGTCGGCGGCCGATTGAACGTGATTTCGCGGAGAGCTTTCGCGACCTGCGGTTCGGGGTCGTCTCGGAGTCGGACCGCAGCTGCAGCGAGCGCGCCGAAGGAGAGCGCGTCGGGCGGCGGCGATCCGCCTGCATGCGGCTCGGGTTCGATGAGCCCGACGAGTTCGCTGATCGCTACGCGGGCGAGGTCGGCAATGGCGGCGATGGAGGCCGCAGATCGCACCGACCCCATCAGGCTTACGAGTGCTCGAAGTTCAAGATCTGGGCTCGCGGCTCGTTCGATGACGCTGTTGACAAGGCGTTGAGCGCGGAGGATCGGCGAGTCAGCCGGGAGCTGTTCACTGTGGGTGTCGCCGTCAAGTCGGGTCTCACAGTAGAAGTCTTGAAACGACGTGCGGATCCGGCGGCTGCAGCGGTTTGGGTCACGCGGGCGAGTGCGCGAACCGTGTGGCTCAAGGAGTTCGAGACCGCACCCGGGGCACACGTCGGACAGGATCTTCCGGTGCCTGAGGCAGGCGAACGTCCAGTTGAACCGCCAGCTGATCAGGAACACGCCTGGCTGTTCGGCGAGGCAGTGCGGGCAGAATCGGGTGCCGCTGCGGCGAACCCATGGGAAGTCACTCCTCAGGCATTGCAGGTGGTTCGCCGTCTGCCTCAGCGTGAGCGCTCGACCGTGGTAGTGGCTGAGTGTCATCCCCTGAAGTCGGATGGGTGAAAGACCGGTGGAGCGTACAAGCGCGGTCATCTCGGCTGGCTGGATCCTGTTTCCGAGCGCGCGAAGCTCGTTGGCGTGTAGTTCGTCGATGCCGAGCGCCGCGTCAAGGTCCGCTAGCGGAGAGTCGAAATCGTTCCAGGCCCAACGATTAAGGGCCGTGGGAAGCCATTCATCCTGCTGAGGATGCAGGCGAATTGGGAGCGACCCTTCGGCCTTGTTGCTATCACTCATCATCACTCCTCGACAGGCATGCGGCTGCGGTCGCGCAACTTTGCCATGGTGGCCATGCGCTCTTCGCGTCCGTCCTGCGCCGTCATCTCGACTTCTACTTCGTCGAGGGTTCGGCGGGTGACGCGTTCGGATCCGTCATCGATCGCTGATGCCGCAGCTACGCGTATGAGTGTCGTGAGGCTGCGAAATCCTCCGATCGAGGCCCCCCAGGCGTACTCGGCGAGCTCTTCCGAGAGCCACCCGGGTTCATCCTGGTTGACGAGGCGCAGGTGATCCTCGACTGACTCGAGAACGTGTCGCCACTCCTCCTTGTCCGGTTTCGTCCGGTAAGGGAGACGCGTGATGTCGATGCGACGCCAGCGGCCTCGGCTCTGGTCGGCGACCATGCCGAGCTGTTCTTGTAGAACCCAGTCCAGCTCGTTTCCGCCGAGTATGACTCGCACTCCTTGGTTCCCGAGGTCACGGATTAGGTTGTGGACTTGGCGCCCCATCGCGCCGGCGAATCCGATGAATTGAATCTCGTCGAGCCCGATGATCTGTGTGCCGGCAATTGCTAAGAGCCGATTGAGCATGTAACCGGCGTTGGTTGGGTGCGGCCAGCCGTACTGCGCGCAGAGCTGCCGTTCGATGTCGACGCGGGTGGCGCTGGCGCGAAGCGATACGTACATGCATGGCCGGAAGACAAAGTCGGGGTTGTCCAGGGGCTGGCCGCGTCCCCGCAGCATGTTGTAGTAGCGAAGTTGTGCGTAGCGTTCCATCTCGCGCGCGATGTAGGCGCGCATGGTCGTTGATTTGCCGACGCCTGCTGGTCCATCCAGCACCATGACGCTCTCTTGGTGTTGAGAGCTCCCGCCGGGCACAACGAAGCTGTTATGGATACGGTGCTCTCGTCTGGACGCCGCGGCATTTCCCGAGGCTTGCAGCCGTCGTAGGGCTTCTCTGACCGGGGTGGTCTGCAGCAGGGGAAGCGCGGCATGCCAGTCGGCGCGATCCTGCGCGTAGAGCATGCGCTCCACAGGACTCATCAGCTGAAGCTCTGCGGCGGTCCGTAGCCCAGGGTCGATCTCGTCACCGCTCGTCGCCTGCTGCATGAACCATCGGTCCTCATCGGTGAGGAGCGAGAGCCACGGACGGTCCTCGTCCCGAAAATCCATCGTCATCTCCACAACGAGGAGCCAGGCCTATAGCTCTCCAGACCGCGGTGACGTTGGCCTGCGGGGATGGCGTTGTCTGTCTGCGCCGCTATTGCGGGAGCGGGCTCCGGCGGTAGCGGAGTTATCGGAGGCGGGTCGAGCTTGCGCATCCGATCCCGCTGCTGCTCAAGGAGGTCCTCCGCAGCGAGACGCTTGAGCTCTGCCTGATTAGGCGCCGAGGTGCGCGGCGGCTGCTTCGATCTGGCCGGCTGCTTGGGCTTCGCACGCGTCGCGGGCGACGACTTCCGCGCTTTCCGTCCGGGTTTGAGCGCGACGTGTCCGAGTTCCTCGCGCCGCCACTCTGCGCGCATGGAGGTCAGCCTGTCGAGGAACTCCTCGTCGGTGAAGTTGCGCTGCGTCAGAGAGGAGATGACCTTGCCGCGGATAGCTTCCCCGAAACGCTCAGTGTCGTGCCGACGTAGACGCCAGTGCAGTTCGTGTGGCTTGCCGTCTCCGTCGATGAGCCAGACGGAGCGGAGGTCGCTCGGGTTGTAGAAGATATTGACCTTGCGCCCTTCCGCGATTCTTGGGTCGCGGAGCATCTCGTGCAGCTTTGCCGGGTTGCCGTACTTGAGCCGGCGGAATTTCACCCCCCACGAGGTCACTGTCACAGGCTTGTGAGGCAACATGCGTACCCACTGCGCGTTCGCCTTTGGAGCCCGGATTGTTCCCTTCTGCGTCCAGTGATCCCACATCTCGAAGGGGGTGCGGTCGCGGTGCAGCTTGTCGTCGTTCGGTGGGAAGTACAGCCCTTCGACAGGTGTGTTGTTGTGGAGGTCCATGTACTGCCGAAGGCGGCGCTCGTACATGTCCACTGTGAGCAGGTCCTCGAGTTCCGGGTGGGCGCCCCGCTCTTGGATCCCGCCGCCGAGGAAGCCGGCGAGGCCTGCCTCGAACTGGTCTTTGATGGTGCGGAACGCCCGTTCCACTTGAGCCTTGTCGGTGGGGGTGTACGTCCGCTGCGGCTCGTAGCTGACCTTCATGTCTGCAAGTTGCTGCACGAAGTAGGCATTCGTGTAGATGCTGCCGTTGTCCGTGACGAGGTCTTCGGGCACGAACGCCGGAACGTGACCCCAAAGGGTCGGGATTCCCACGTAGGGCTGGGGTCGAAGGTGATCCCAGGGTTCCGTCCAGTCTCGGACCTCATCACCCGTCTTCGGGCGAAGCACATCCGCTAGACACAGGGCGACCCCTTGCCCCGAGGTGTTGATGGTCACTGACAGGCCACAGAAGGAGCGGCTGTAGAGATCTACGGCAAGGGTGTATTCGACCCGGATAGCCTTCTTGAAGGCTGGATGGTCGAGCATGACGTTCACGACGCTCGTGTCAAACAGGACCACCTCTCCCGGCCGAGTCGCGGCTCGCAGGACCTCGGACGGTTCAGGAACATTGCTGGCCGACCGGCGGGTGGCCGCGATGCCGTGCATCGTGTCCTTGTTGCGCATGCGGATGGCGGCGCAGATCCTCCGCATAGTTGCGAGGCTGGGGACCCCGCCCTGGCCCGGCGTCTTCACCTTGTGGTGCTCGCAGAGGCGACGAATGTACTCGAGGTCCGACACGATTGAGCGTCCCCTGTCCGCGGACATGAGGGTTTCCATCTCGTCCCAGATTGCTTCTGGCGCTCGTGAGCCTCGGGTCTTGATCGGCCGAGGGTCGACGACTGCGACGATGCCTCCCTCGCGGTATCGCTGGAACGCACGTTGCAGGGCTCGAAGCTCCGACTTCTTCTTCACTGCTCGACCTTTTGCCGCACCTGAAGGGCGGTACGTCTTAGCTCGGTCCTTCGCCAGGCTTCGCAGACGTTTGCCCCAGGTTCTGAGCGCTGGGTTGTATCGCTTGGGGATCGGCTGGTTCTTCGAAGCCTTGCGGGGCAGTCCGGTCTCCATGATGCTCAGCACGTCCAGGAAGTCATCCAACCGCTCCCGTTGGTGCGTTGTGAGCTTTTCCTCGAACTGCAGGACCTCGAGAAACGCTGGCGGTCCGTCGTCGGTCTGCAGCGCAGCGACAACGTCGGGCAGCGGTGCCGTATCGACTAGGTTGCCGAAGCCGTCGAGCAGGGTGACGCTTGCTCCGATCTGACCGATCGTGAGCGTCCGGTCGTCGAGGGTCACTTCCTTGCCGGGCCGGATGATGAGGTCGGTGTCGCTCATGCTGCCCACACCAGGCTCTCTTCGGTGAAGCGGACTGCGAGGTCCGCGTGGAGCTGGTGCTGCCAGAGCAGTCGTCGAATGACGCTCATAGCCTCGGGGTAGGGGACGCCTGTTTGGGCTGCCGCCATCGACGCGAGTTGTGTTGCGGTCACCGCGTGGGAGGAAGCGTCACGAAGCGGCTCGCGGAGCCGTGCCACTTCCTCGTCGTCTGGGAGCGCGGAGCGGAACTCGCTTAAGTTTTCGCGCGCTGCGCGGGGTATCCCGGTGAAGGTGAGGTGAAGCATGCCGGCGCGGCGCAGTTCGGCGGCGACGATGCGTGCTCGTCTGCGCCAGGGTTCCGTGAGCGCTTCCTCTGGGGTCTTGATGTCGACCACGATCGGCAATTGGTCGTCGGTGAGGAGCACGAAGTCGGGCGTGTGCAGGTGCAGGAGCGCCCCGCGCGGGAACTCGAGCGTGAAGGGTTGCGCCGCGATACGGCGCACCCGTTGGTCCCAGTCCGCAAGGAGGACGAAGAACCCCTCCCATTGCGACTCGCAGGTGATGAGGTCGTTGTTGGTCTCTACCCATCGTGCGATGGGCTTGTTCTTCTGCCCTTTGCGCCGAGAGAAGTCCCTGGTCGGGTGGGCAAGGATCAGGTCCTCGCGTCGTACGGCGTGTAGGTCCCGCCAGTGGGTGTGTTCGCCGTCGTTGCTGAACCACAGGCGCGGGTACGGGTAGCGCCGGTCCGAGTCGAACTTGAGGTGGCGAACGCCTTGCACCGGTCGGTGCATCCGGGCCCGGATACCGGGCGGGTTGATTTTCCGGTCGCGGGCGAGCAGTCGTGTGAGTTCATCGTCGAACTCGTGCGGCTGATCGGGCCACCACTGTTCGTCCCAGTGGATCCAGTCGTGATCCGGCGCCCGAAGCGTTGTTGAGCCGTTCATCGCTACCTCCTGCGGTGTTCGCAGTGAGCGGGGCCCGGCCCGGCGTCGGGCTCCTCATGGTGGGGGTGCGGCGGGACCCGCCGCGGAGATTCCTCGATTGTGCGCCCTGGGGACGCAGATGTACGGATACTACAGTATCCATTTAGTTGCGGGGTAGCGGCGGGCCGAGTGTGTTTGCCTTCTGTGCGCAGCGCTGGCCCTAGCCTTGAGCCATGGCAGGCCGGACGGAGCGGGCGACGCCGGCCGAACTGTCGCCCGGGGCGTGGCCCTTCGACCCCTCGCCGGACCCGCACGCCGAGGTTGCGCGTCAGTTCGTGGTTCGGCTTCGGGCGGCGATTGGCGAGCAGAGCGTGCGTGCGGTTGCGAAGGACGCCGGGATCGCGCATGGGGGTTTGAACAAGTTGCTAGCGGGCGGCTCGTGGCCCGACCTGCTCACCATCGCGCGCCTGGAACGTACGCTCGGCGCCGACTTGTGGCCTGGCCGCCCGCGGGGCTGACGCGATCAGCCGTCCTCGAGTTCGCTGCCAGTTGGCTCCGGGATCGTCTCGCCAGGTGCGAGAAGCACGGCATCTGGATTCGCGGCGGCGATCTGGCCGATCGCTGACTCATCACGTCCGCGCTCGGAGAATCGGGTCGTGCGTGCGAACGCTTGCCGCTGCTGAAAGACGAGGAGCGCGAATCGAACGAGCGGCGAGCTTCTTGCCCCGTCACTTTGGACGATGCGTTCGCCAGTGAGAAGATCGCCGATCACGACGACGTGCTCCCCGCGCCGCGAGAGGGAGACGTCACACCGCCACCCCAGGTCAACTACGTCGATCTGCACCTGTGCGGGAACGGTCAGTGACCGCATCCAGCGAAGGTCGAGTTCGCGCGCGCGACCAGCCGTCACCGTGACTCTCGTTATCGACTCGCCCATGATGGACACTGTAGTGTCCACTCGTCGGGGTTGGCTCACGTCGGAAGGTATCGCGGTGCGCATAGGCGACGAGTCCTTCACCGAGGACCAGCTCAAGACGCAGCTTGCCGTCGACATCGCCGTCCTGCAACAACTCGGCTCTGACCTCCACGGGTCAGTCGAGACCGACGATGCAAGGTATGCGCGCACAAACAGCGATCTGCTGCTACTGCTTCGCGAGGGACTCGATCGGTGGCTCGAGGGGGCCCAACAGGCCGAGTTGCAGTTCGCCGCCGTGTTTCACCAGCTATCGTCATCCCTCCAACGCGCCGAGCGGGTCCGCAACATCGAGACCGATGCCGATGACGTTCCGGCGGGAGTGTCCCGATCTGGAGCGCTCACAATTCGCTTACCGCGCCGATTGCCGGGACTCGTGCTCGCCGACACCGGCCCGGCACCGGCGCTCACGACCGAGTGGTTGCCCCGCGACGGCACCGTGCAACTACTTCAGGGCACACCTGTCGGGGCACTGCGCTACATGCGAGAGCAGGACGCGGCGACGCTGGACGTTACCGTGTGGTGGTCGATGCAGGCGGCATCGCTTCTGGCCCGGGCTGGCCGGGCTTCTCCGTTGCGGTCGGTAGCAGCGCCAGATCGGCGGCTCTTAGAGCGGGATGCGCGGATGCGGGTGACGACCATGTGGTCGGCGTTCGCAGATGTCGGCGTCCAAGTCGCATCGGGTACCGAGGCTTCCCGTGCGGTGATGAATCATGCCGACCTGCACGGTGTCGAGTTTCGATGATTGCCGCTGCGCAGCCAAGACCTGTAGATCCGTCGGCAAGTGAAGCGACGACGACCTGCTTGAATCATCGGGTGGGGAACGAACGGCATTCGCTCTGGGCGCGCTTTCGAGCGGCAAGGAAGCCGGTCCCACACGTGTACGGCAACCTGCGCGACTTCGCGTCTCGAATCGAACGCTATCGGACCGCGCCGGAGCTTGAACGTCTCGAAGCCGTCGCGGTGCTGACAACTCGTGTCAGCAGGGTTTCACATCCAGGTTTCGCAACCGTTCTGGGCGCCGGGGTCGCAGCGATCGCCGCGTACGTCGGCGTTCTGGGCACCTACGCGTTGTTCTTGCAGCAGTCCGCGGTCGCAGTAGGACGTGACGCGCAAGCGCGGGCCGATGCATTGACGGACGCGGGTCACACGGAGCAAGCGGTGGAAGCGCTCAAGGCGATCAAATCCGTCGGCGAAGTCCTCAACTCCGGCACGGACATCGTCTTCGCGTTGGGCGGCGTCGTTGCAGCCGCCGCTGTGGTCGGCTGGCTCGTCATCCACGAGAACGCACACAGCGGCGCGACCGCCCAAGCGTGGCTCACGGCGTTCGCACGCGTCGATGCCGAACTCACACCGAGCAACAACGACCCGACCTACGACCGCCACCGCAAGCCGTGGACGCACTGGCGGCCAAGGAGGAGCCGAGACGACTGAGAGCGCACCCGAGAGCCGCACCGCCGGCGAGCAGCATGCCCGACGGGGTGATCAGGCTGGCGCTTCGGGGAAGCGGCAGCGCCACTAACGGCTCTCGGCCCTCGCAAGCTTCCTCCGGATGTGGAAGGACGCGACGCAGCCAGTGAACGAGGGGTCCGGGTCGAGCATTCACCCGTGCGCGGCTCAGCCCCCCCCCGCATCGATGCGCACCGAGAGGCTGGGTCGGCAGCGCCGCCGGAGAACCGACTTCATCCTCGCGCCAGTCAAGCGTCTTCCTTCCAGGAAGTGGATACTGTAGTGTCCGTTTGGCGAGCGCTCGAGCGCTCCGTTGCGAGCTTGGGAGACGAGCCGATGGTGGACAAGGATGCCTTCGATAGGAATCGCGGCGCCGCTCCCGGTACCGCCCGACGACGGCCGACACGGAAAGGTCACGGCGACGATGTCCGGCTGGCCCAAATCCCCTTCTCTGCGCTGAAGGCCGAGGTCCCACCCGACTTGCGCGCCCTTCTTGTTGACCTCGATGAGGGCCACGCCCTCATTCCAGGGCTGAGGATGGGCATTGGCGCCCTCCCGGTTCAGCGATGGGACCCCGCCTACGCCGCGTCCGGTTGGACGCTGTACGGCGCGGACTTGACACTCGACCAGGGTCACCCGTTCGGGTCGATGTTCTATCGCAACGACGCGGACGACCGGGTGCTCCGCGTCGGCGTCAAGTGGCATCCGCCGGTCCAGCGGCTCGAGTTCCCTGCGCTGCACCCGTCGAGGCCTGAGCTGACCTCGGATTGCTCCGAGGAGGAGGTCGCTGCGGTCGTGTTGGATGCGCGGAGTCGAATAGGGACTCTTGTCGCAGTCAACGCGCAGATCGGGTCGTTCGTCGCGACCGAGGAGTCCGAGAACGCGATCCTCGACGCAGCCGGACTCGGCCTGGAACGGCTCTCCGAGGACGATCCGCGGTTGACCGGCCATGATTCGACCCGGCCGTCGGAGCCGGACGGTGGCGGCGCTGATGGGTGACCGGCAATGGGTGCAGGACATCCGTCATCACCAGAGGATCCTGTCGTTACCGTTCGGGCTCGGGTGGACGATCGACATCACCCAGACGCTGATCGCGCTCGCGGCTGCAGGGATGCCGGCGAAGGTGGAGGCGTTTGACCGGCTCCGGTTCGACGACGGCCGGTCCGGGTTCCTGTCCACCCCGAACCCGACCGCGACGATCAACGACGACGGCACCCCGGCCGAACGTGACGAGGACCTCATCGTCCTGCCCGGAGGGTCGGAAGGCGGTGTCCTGTCCTTGGCGCGCCGGTATCCGGACCTGGTGGTCGTGAACGGGAAACGGCAACGCGTCTGGGCGGACGGCAAGCAGGTCTACGGGTCGTCGATGGAACGCGACGCGACACCCGGATGGCGGAACGTGTTCGCCGTCGCGCGCACGGTCACGACGCGTGGCGGCAGCACCGCCGACATCGCGGCCCAGTCTGGGCTGTCGGTCGAGCAGGTTGCGGAGGCGCTTCGGACGCTGGGCGATCACGTCGTGTCGACCGAGCGCGGTTGGGACGCAGCCGATTTGGGCCAGCTCGTGGACTGGACGCTGGCCGCCTATTCGGGGCCGGGCGGGATCCGCACCTCCTGGCGACGCGACGACACCATCGACGACCAAGCAGACCAGCTCATCGGTCTCGGTGGACTGATGTCGGACCGGTGGGCGGCGCAGCAAGCCGGCGTCTTCGTCCCACCGAACCGACTCACGGCTTTCTTCGCCCAACACCCCGACATGGCTTCGCTCGGCTACGAGCCCGCCACTGCGAACAACGCAACGGTGACAGTCGTCATCCCGCAAGACACCACCATCCTCACCGCCGAGGGGTGCTGCACGGATGACTTCATTACCGCGCACGTGATCTATGCCGACAGCTACGACGACGCGAACACGGACGCGGTCAACGGGCTCCGGCAGTTGCTGCACTTCCGAGCTGACCTTGCTCACGACCTCCGCTGGCACCCCGACAGCGGCGACCAGGACGGGGTCGGGTGATGTTGCAGCTGCTGTCGCTGACGTTGGCGTACGACGACACCCGGTTCTTCGGGTCCGTCATGTTCACCGACACCGACTACCCCGATGAAGCACCGCCGACCGTCCTCATCGACCACACCGACGAACCGCCCTGGTTCCAGCTGACCAACGTCGACCCGAACGCGCAGGACCCGACAGCCCCGGCGATCGTCGAAGCGGACCGGATCATGCAGTTCATCCTCCGCTACACACCCGACCGCATCGGCCGAACAGCGGCCGACTTCCCGCAACCCTGACCGCCCCGCCCGTCTTGGAGGTACCTGCTGATGATGCGTCTGGTGTCCATGCACCTCTCGAACGACCGGATCCTCTGGGGCCACGTCCTGCTCGAGGATACCGAGCACCCGGACGCGCACCTGGTGCAGATCATGGTCCGTCCCATCGACAAGGAACCCGGGTACGAGCTCTACGACACGACCAACACGGTCCTGTCAGACCTGACCGTGCCGGCGGTACGAGAGGCGAACCGCATCGTGCAGACCCTCCTCATCCCCACCTCAGAAATCGCCAGACGGGAGAAAGCGGTCCGGGAGGTGATCCACTCCGGGTACCGCGAAGGGTTCCCCGACGACATGCCGTGGCAGTCGAGGTTGTGGATGTACGCCCGCGGGGAAGTCACCCCAGAGCAGCTCAGCGCCTACTCCGACGATGGCCGCCAGATTCTCCGCGACCCCGAACACAGTGCCGACGACCCGGCAGGCGTCCCGGAGGACTGGTGGCAGACCACGCAGGCCCGCATCCGCCGCCATCTCCTCGAGTCGACGCTCACCGAACCGGAAGCCGCCGCCGCGCTGCAGATCAGCATCGACGACGTCGGTGAACTGTTCGGGTCGAACCGACTCCTCAGCTTCGACCTCGCCGGCGAAGAACGCATCCCCGACTGGCAACTCGTGAAGCCGGCTCTGCCCGAGTTCGGCGACCCGTCCAGTCTGCTACCCGGGCTTGACGTCCTCCTCGCAGCCGCACCGCAGCCACTGCTCGACGCGGCAGCGATGACGGAGCTCATGACCACACCCCGCGCGTTCCTCACCGTCGACGACGAAGCTCTGACGCCGTTGACCTGGATTCGGCAGGGCCGGCCGCTCGCGACGATCGTCGCCCTGTTTCGCGGACGGCAGTGGCGAGCGTGACGCACCGTCCGGACCTGTTCCTCATCAACGTCACCTTCGACATGCACGGCGTCCACGGGCACATGTTCTTCCGCGACCCACCCGACACTGAACTCCGACGGGTCATCGTCCACGGCACCGGTAGCGCTGCCGAGTACCGGCTCGAACCCGCTCACGGTGACACCCGGGACGGGTGGGAACCGTTCCTCACCGAAGCCAGCTGGCTCATGGCCCTCGTCCGACCAAACACCCCGGAGGAACGCCGCTGATGGGACCCGCACTCGACTGGGTTACCGACGCCTACGGCGATACGCCGCAGATCACGATGCCGTACGGGCTCGGCGACATCACCGACCTCACCGACGCCCTCGCCGTCCTGAAACTCGCCGGGCTCACTGCGGTCGTGGAGTCGCACGACACGATCCGCCTCGCCGACGGCCGACGCGCACGCTTCCCGACGTCGACGAAGAGACCATCCGAGGACCGGGAAGTCGGTACCGAGCTGCTCTTGCTGGCGCCGCGGACGGTGACAACGACGCAGATCGCACTCGCCGAACAGACAACAACGGTCTGCCTCGTCGACGTCGACCGACGGCGCGTCTGGGTCGACGGGAAGCAGGTCCTCGGCAGTCACGACCGGTGGAAGGACGCCGCACCGATCTACGTCACCTTCGCCGTCGCACGGATGCTCGCCGTCAACGGATCCACCTTCGACGACCTCGTCCGCGCGGGACTCACGCCAGGGCAAGTCGACGACGCCCTCGCCCGGCTCGGCAAACGCGTCCACCGCACCGATGTCGGGTGGGAATCACGGAAGATCGGCGGCCTCGTCGACTTCGCGATCGCCTGCTACCCCGGACCCGGCGGTATCCGAACCCGATGGCGATCCGAACTGCCGCTGCCGGAGCAAGCGGAACGACTCATCAGTGCGGGGTGTCTCATTTCCGGCCGCAGCATCTCCGACCGACCCGGCTACCCGTCCATCACCAAACGTCCGACGCCGTACCGACTCGTCGCGTTCAGTCCGGTTGAAGTCGATATGGCCAGCCTCGGATTTGAGCCGGAGGTCCCCACCGTCACCATGTTCGTGATCCCGGCCGACGTCGGCAACATCGCCGACGAGGACGAGCAATGGGCGAGCACCGAACTCATCATCCCGGCCGACCCCACCATCTTCACCACCGCAACCGCCGCCGGCTACACAGACCGCACCGACGACATCATCACCGCCAACACGCTCCTCCGCGCCGACACCCGCAACGACGACGACACCGCCGCACTCGAAGAAGTCCGAGACCAGCTGCAGTTCCTCGCCGACACCGGATACGACCTCCGATGGAACCTGCCGAACTGAAGCCGGAAGTCACGGTGTCGCTCTGTGGCGGACCGAACTCCTCCACACCC
The DNA here is from genome assembly GCF_044759965.1 of Curtobacterium sp. NPDC098951. Taxonomy (NCBI): domain Bacteria; kingdom Bacillati; phylum Actinomycetota; class Actinomycetes; order Micrococcales; family Microbacteriaceae; genus Curtobacterium; species Curtobacterium sp. NPDC098951. The sequence continues at coordinate 214,593 of NZ_JBIWAG010000003.1, read as the reverse complement.
ACGCCTCAAGCTTCGCCTCGCCACGACCCGCTTCCACCCAGACCGCGTCACGGGTCATGCTCCGAGCAACCGCGTCGTCCCGGCGAATCAACCGATCCGGAAGCTGGAACCAGACATAAACGGGCAGTGGTTCTTCCAGCTCGCACACATCGGTGCCGCGTGCTTCTTCCTCTAACGAAAACGGCTGCGGCGGCACCCAACGACCCGAACGACGACGACCCATGGGTTGGATCGTAGGAAGGAGCACCGACGCTTGCGGCGCGGCCGGATGAGGCACCCGCAGTGAGACTGGTCTCGGACCTCCCATGTGAGAACCGAGCCTCAGACCCACGCAGGTCGGCAGGTCCTAGCGGCCAGGAGGTCCGTGCGCCCAGTCAACGACCGGCTCACGGACAGCCTCGGCGGTACTCACGCGACGGGCGCACTTCTAGGTGAGGCCGGCTCTACTACGGTGGTTCCCATGAGCGTGCGCCTGCCTTCCCGGTACGAGGATCTTGATCCGGCCTTTCGAGGTCGGCTTCGTCCGAATCGACCGTTGGTGGAACTTGTCAGACGAGCGCATCAACGCATGACGGTCTCGGGCGGCATTCGGTTTCTGCCTATCTACGGCAGAAGCGGATCGGGGAAGAGTTCTGCGGCACGTGAGCTCGCTACCCATCTCCCCGAAAGCAAGGTACTGGAGCTGTCCCGTGCCGCAATTCTCTCGGAGGCGGCGCTTCTTCAGGAAGTCCGCGCCGCTATTGGTCGGCGAAACAAGCCGCGTGTTCTCATTGCTGTCGTTGATCAGTACGAGGAGAACGTATCCGACAAGTCCTCAGTGCCGACGCAATTCGTGGAGCGACTCAGTCTTCTCGATCGTGGCGCACTGCGTGACGTGCCCGTCCTGTTTCTATGGCTGACCACAAGCTCGGAGTTTCAGGCGGAACTCGCGCGCGCGACGTCGCGCAATGAGCGCATTCTTGTGGCGTCCGATTTCGAACTCGTCGGCCCCGAGCGTGATGACTGGGCGGAGATTGTGGAGGAGACCTTCTCGTTTCACAACCAAGAGCAGCCACTGGCGGACTTCGGTGTCCTACGCGAGAGCATCGAAGCATCAGTCGATGGGTCTGCAACGCTCGGATCGACAATCGAATCCGTGGGAGATCTTCTCGCGGATCCGGATGCTGGGCTCCAAGACCTCTCGCAGTACCAGGTGGTCATGCTCTGGCCGGTTACGGACGGCCATCGCATCACACGAGTTTCCGGGTTCACGGACGCACGTGACGGCTACAAGCTGGACTGGAATGCCTTCTACCGAGAACTGAATGCAGATGATCGCCGCACGCTCCCACTCTCGGAGCTGAATCGCGCGCGGCTGTACTTCGATGTTCGACTTGTTCCGATCGCAGCGGCGGACCTCCAACCGCTTTGTCGCGATCTCGACGACCTCGAGTTTAGCCCAAGTCGTTCATACCTAGAGCGCTTTGGCAATTCGCACTTCGTGTCTATCCTTCGAGAAGCGTGGGATCCCACGTCGTTCTCGCCTATGCGCGAACGCGAGTCTCAGAGGGCCGATGCAGCGAAGGCGTGGTACGACGGCGGTGTCACGCAGCACCCGACAAAGATCGGCCGGCGCATCGCGAAGTGTCTACGCGAGCTCGGACTCGACGCGACTCATGAGGAGGACATAACCTCGCCACATTCCACGGTGCGAGCAGATGTTGCTGTTAAACGACCTGGGAGCCAGCAGACCACGTGTATCATCGAACTCAAGGCGTACAGCACTGACGGGACGATGCCATCGTCTATCAAGGACGCCATTCGCACTACTCTGAAGCGGCACGCGCAGCTGGCAGGCTTCCTCGCCCGTCAGTAGCAGCCACTGGTCTAGCGGACCGCGCCAGTGATCGATGGTTCAGCGGGGACGAGAGCCGCCTCCCTCACCGCTTACTAATCGGATGCGCAGCAGCCGGGTGCTCACCGCTGATTCGACTCAATCGTTATCTCGAGCTCGGCCGATCAGTGCATCGACCCACAGGCCCACACCGCTGGCTAGAAGGATGCTGCCGAGGATCCATGTCGGGAAGCCGTGTGTCGTGGTCATGGTCCGCATCGGCGTCAGTAGGCACACCAGGCCTAGCGCGAGGAAGGCCGTCGCAACGCTCGCCGGACGCCAGAACCTCTTCTTCTTCAGGCGACCGCTCTAGGCAGCGCCAGATGTCGACGGTGCGATCTCAGCCTGTTCGATAGTCGATCCTTCAACGGGCGCGGGCCTGTCGGCGTCGCACCGCCGACAGAACCGCTTGATCATGAGCGTTCGACGGGGAGCCAGAGCTCGCAGGTGGCGATGCTGAAGTCGTCGGCACGGTCGAGTACCGCGACGAGGGACGGTCCGGGCCGGAGCCGCCAGGGGTTTGACGGGAACCAGTCAGTCGCGGTCGCAGCCCATGCCTCCTGCAGCGCAGCCGGGTACACGCCCTCGGTATGGAACACCGCCCACGTACCCGCCGGAACCTCGATCGTGTCGAGATCGTCGGCCACCGGAGTGACGCCCGTCACGGCAACGCCGTGCAGGTAGGTCAGTTTGCTGCCCTCGGTGTAGTCCGGGTCGACGTCGGCGCTGACTTGGAGGAGGCCGCCCGGATCGATGTCGCTGAGGGCTTTGAGACGTGCGTGTTCTGCTTCCGGCAGCGAGGCAATGTGGGCTTGGATGTGCGGGTTGACGCCCTCGTGGATGAGGGGCACGCGGGTGGCGTGGCCGACGAGCTGAAACGCCGGTCGATCGGTGATGCGGGTGTCCATGGTGATGTTCCCTTCTACGGTCAGGCGGAACCTGAGTTGCGGTTGCGTTCGAAGGGGGCCGCCATGTCGCTTGACGCTGCCGACGCTGACACCGTGCACTGCCCGAAACGCTCGACCGAATGCCTCGGTTGAGCCATAGCCGTACCGCACCGCGATGCTCAACAGGTCTTCGTCTCCGAGAACATCGGCGGCCGCGACTGACATTCGGCGACGCCGGACGTACTCCGAGAGCGGCATCCCGGCGAGCGACGAGAACATCCGCCGAAGGTGGTACTCCGTCGTGCCCAGTTCCCGAGCCAAGGGCCCAACATCGAGGTCGTCATTCAAGCGACCTTCGACCAGCTCGACCAGTCTGTTCAGCTCCGCGATCATGCAGCCTCCTTCGAAACCCACCTTTTCGGGCCGACGCGATCGGCACCCTACTATCGCGGTCCGATCCGATCGCCCTTGTGCCACGGAAGTTGTCCGTTAGCCGATCCTCTACTGGGCGCCTGATCGGCCCCGGGCTTCGGTCGCTGCGATCAACGGAGGTTGAGAAGATCGCCGTTACAACTCAAGTCGTCGTTGTCGAGCCGGGTCTGTCAGCCATCGTGATTTGCTTCCTTCGGCGTCGAGGAGTCTGTAGGGCTCCTGGTGAAGCGGTAGACCGACAGTCGGTCAGTCCGTGTCGGGAGCGTGCGACGTTGGGCGGCTGAGGTCGCCGGGCAACATCGCTCGCGGCGGGACGATGAGCACGGGAACGTGTGCCTCGTGCATGAGCCTCTCGCCGACGCTGCCAGAGAGCAGTCCAGTCACGGCGCTCCGGTGTCGGCGACCGACCACGACCAGCGACGCCGATGCGGACTCGTGCAGCAGGACGTGGCCGGCGGAACCCCGTCGAGGTCGTCCGAGGACGGCGACGTCGGGGTGCGCCGCGTCGACGGCGTGCAGTGCTGCCTCCAACTGGAGATCGGCCGTCCGCTCCCAGGTGGACAGGTCGCCCTCGAAGTACACGGCACCGAACGGTGTCGTCGTCGAGGGCGACTGCCATGCCCGGACGAGGACGAGCTCCCGGTGCCAGCGTGCCGCGAGCGCCCCTGCGTACGCCAGCGCAGCGGCTCCGGATCGGCTGTCCACACCGAGGACGACGGGACCGCCGAGCTCGACGCGTTCCTCCGGGACCACGATCACCGGCATCGTCGCTTCCGCGACCACGCGCTCCGCAACGCGGCCGCGCACCGCCGCGAGCAGACGTCGGCGCTGACGGCCTCCGATGACGAGCACGTCCCCCGTGGCTCCTCCGCGGAGGAGCCCGCGGACAGTCCCGCCGTCGACGAGGTCCGTCGTGACGCGCAGTCTCGGCTGGTGGTGGAGCAGGACGGCCCGCGCCTCGAGGAGGCGGTGCTCTGCCCTGGAAGGGAGATCACCGACCAGTTCGGGCACGCTGACTGCCTTGACCACGTCGAGGCCTGGGTCCACGACCCCGGCGAGCCACTCCACCGCCGCCTGCGCGGCGTCCGAGTCGTCCACGGCGACCGTGTACCGGGTCATGGTGGCCTCCACCGCTCACGAGGCAGCGGGCGCAACCTTGTTCGGCGAACGTAGTGCGGTACCACGCAGTCAGGTCAGGCCGAAGGTCCCGTCGCGGCCCTCGACGGCCTGTCTCATGTGCCGGGGCCACCGTCGTCGAGCTCGATGTCCGCGTCAGAGGGGACCCGCATCGTCCGGGCATCGCGATCGGTGCGGTGCAGCGTCAGAACGGTGACCGAGACGCCGCCGTACCTGGTGTGCTGGATCGCCGCGAGTTCGGCGTCGTCCTGCGCGACGCTCGCGCCGAGTTGTGGCGCACCGAGCAGGCCCGCGGTGTACAAGTGTCGAACCATGGCGACGCTCCTTCCCTGAAAGGGTGCATCAACCGCAGCGTCCTCTCGTTCCCGCGGCGACACAAGCGGGAACGGTCTGTCCACCGCTTCTCGTGTTGTGGAGTTCGCGGGATCCGGACACGCGCCCCGGTTCAGGCGTTCGCTCTCACGGTGCGGGGGCCGATCCAGGCGGGCGTTGCGCGCCTGCCGTGACGTGCTCCGGCTCGTGTTCCGCGAGCCGGGTCGTGGGTGGGACGACCAGGACCGGGCAGTGGGCGTGTTCGCTGCAGCGGGCGCTGACGGATCCGAGTCGGAGGCCGACGAACCCAGAGTGCGACCTCCTGCCGACGACGAGCATCCGCGCGACCGAGCTCTGCTCGATGAGGACGTCGGCAGCGGGACCGAGCAGGAGTTCGAGGTGCACCCACGGCGGGACCCCGCCACGGAACTCGGCTTCGGATGCGCGGCGGAGGATGCGTTCGGCATCGTCCGCCGCCGTATCGGCGGGGAGTTCGCCGAGGCCCGTGGCGACGTCGTCGAACATCGCGGGTTCACGCCACACCATGACGATGCGGAGCTCTGCGTCGAGGAGTCGGGCGAGTGCTGCTGCTTGGTGGAGCGCCGCGCGGCCGCCGAGGGAGTCGTCGTACCCCGCGACGATGACGCCGCCGTGTCGTCGGACGGTCATGGTTGCACGATCAGCAGGTTCTGCACATCGGTGACGTGGGGCGACCGCCATGCGGCGAGTTCGGCTTCCCGCTTCTCGGCTGCGGAGCCGACCCGGCCGGTCAGGGTGACCACAGAGTCGCGGACGGACACCTCGAGGCGGTCCGCGTCGAGCTGGGCGTGACGGACGAACGCCTGAGCGATGCGGGCCTCCGTGTCCGTGGCTGTTGGCCTGGGGGTGAGCTCCACGTGGTTGAGGACGTACTTGACGCCGGGAACGCGCTCGGCGTCGCGGATCGCAGCGAGCCATTGGAAGTGCCACGGGACTGATCCGTGGAGGGTGACGGTGTGGTCGGCGACCTCGACCTGCAGGTGACCGGCCGGCACGGTGTCGTCCGCGTCGAGCGCCTGATGGACCATCTTCGCGATCTCGGCGTCGGTGTGCAGGGCACGTGCCGCAGCACGCACGACGAGGTCGTCGGCGAGGGCGTGGACACCCTGCACACGGAGCGCTGCCCGGCTGGCCTGGATTCGCTCCGAGAAGCTGTCGACGGTGCCGCTGAGTGTCACCACGCCGTCGTCGACCGCGACGCCGATGGCAGTGGCCTCGATGCCGGGGGTCCAGTCGAGTTCCTGCTGCACGTCGTGTTTGATCGTCGAGTCTGAGCGATGTTCGGTTCGGGTCATCGTTGTCATGGAGCGAGCATCGGGGGACGGAACGGTCGACGGCAGGGTCGAAGGTCCGGGCATCACCTGCTGAGCGCCCGGGTCTTCAGCGCGTCGAACTCCGTCAGCGTGATCGTTCCGTCGTCGAGCAGCGCCTTCGCCCTGCCGATCTCCTCCGCCGGGCTGGGGTCGCGCCACGTACCTGCTGACGGATCGATGATCGAGTCTCCACGAGCCGCCTGGTGAGCGGCCCGCTCCTGCATGCCGCGTCCCCGTGCGACGAGGTACACGAGCACGGTGAGGAACGGAACGAAGACGAGTAACGCGACCCAGACGGCCTTCCACCACCCGTTCAACGTGTGATCGCGGAACAGGTCGGTCACCACCGCGAAGAGCGCGAAGAGGTACGCGACGAGCGCGACGATCCAGAAGAAGGACCACAGCACGGACCAGACGCCTCCCCAAGCGCCGTCCCAGTTGACCATCATGATCGTTCTCCCATCGGTTCGTCTCGGTGATGCAGGGAATCGTGCAAGCGCTCACTCCCGGTGACCAGTGGCGAACGTCCCGAGTCGGAGCGGGACCTTCGGCCTGGCCCGTCGCCGTCGTTGCCCGCACCCTGGTCGGATGGTGCCGGAGACGATGCGCGCGTGGGTGACCGAGTCCGTGCCGGGCTCCCTGCGACTCCGCGTCGACGAGCCGACGCCACGGCCGCTCGGCGACGAGGTGCTCGTGCGTGTCGAAGCCTGTGGGCTCTGCCGGACCGACCTGCACGTCATCGACCGAGAGCTGCCCGAACACCTCTCGCACATCGTCCCCGGCCACCAGGTCGTCGGTACGGTCGTCCAACGCGGTGTAGGGGCGGGACGTTTCGTACTCGGCGACCGGGTCGGCGTCGCCTGGCTCAGGAGCACCTGTGGACGCTGCGACGCATGTCGGACCGGGGCCGAGAACCTCTGTCCGCGGAGTTCCTACACGGGGTGGGACGCCAACGGTGGCTTCGCCGAGTACACGGTGGTACCCGAAGCGTTTGCGTACCCGATCGCCGGTACCGCGGACGCCGCAGGGACGGCCCCGCTGCTCTGTGCCGGCATCATCGGGTACCGGGCGCTCGAGCGTGCCGCGCTGCCCGACGGCGGTCTGCTGGGGATCTTCGGGTTCGGGTCGAGCGCGGGGATCACCGCCCGGCTCGCGGCTGCCCGTGGCGCGCGGATCGCGGTCTCCACCAGGGGTGAGTCGAACCGTCGGCGTGCGCGAGCGGCGGGCGCCGTGTTCGTCGGGGACGCGGCCGAGGTCGGTCCGGACGAGGTGGACAGCGCGATCGTGTTCGCGCCGGCGGGTGAGCTGGTGCCGGTGGCGTTGCGGGCGACGAAGCCGGGCGGCACCGTCGTCCTGGCTGGGATCCACATGAGCGACCTCCCGCCGATGCCCTACCGGCTGCTCTTCGACGAGCGTGACCTCCGGACCGTCACTGCGAACACCCGCGCCGACGGAGCTGCGTTGTTCCGTCTCGCCGCCACGCTCGACCTCGCTCCTGAGGCCACCGTCCTGCCGTTCTCACGACTTCCGGACGCCGTCGGTGATCTCCGAGCGGGCCGTCTCGGCGGCTCGATCGTCCTCAGCGCCTGGTCGTGACCGGCACCGGCGGGGGCGGCGAGGCTCCGTCCGCACGAACCCCCACGTCACTGCCCGTGCCGGCCGCTGCGTGTGTCTTTGACGTGCGCAGCGTGCACGGCGATCCTGTCGTGGATCTCGGCGATGTCGGCGGCGTCCGCGGCGACGGCGTGGTGCAGCAACGAGCGCATGAGCCACAGCACCGCGAGGTCGACGTCGCTGGCCGTGTGCGCTTCCTGAGCGCACTCGGCGGCGTCCGTCCGTGCCTCGGTGGCGATGGCGCGGTGTGCTTCGGCTGCCGCCCGGCTGGACGACTCGACGCTTTCCCAGTCGATGTCCGACCTCCTCGACCACGGTGCAGGATCCGACCGGTGCCCCGGCGGAGGGAACGTCTGTGACGCAGACAGTGAGCAGTGCCGGTGTTCTGATGAGCACCGTCCTGTGGTCCGTTCGTCTTCCGGGGAAGCGTCCCGTGCCGTCCCGTGAACCCAAAGGGCCTCGAGTGTCGCTGTCTGCGCCTGGTGACGAGGATGCGCCCCGGGTGCGCCGGAGACGAGGGCCGAAGGTCCCGGGGCTCCGGTGGGTCCAACGACCCTGCCGCGTGAGCTGGCCGCGTGTCTAGGGTCGGCCGACCGGCGGATCGTCCGGCACATGAACACCTGCGAGGAACGAGAGATCATGGCACTGTACTTCGACCCATTCCGCGAGCTCGACCGGTTGACGGCGACGATGTTCGACGGCCGCAGCGGTCCTCGGTTCGTACCGATGGACCTCAGTCGCGACGGCGATCACTACGTGTTGAACGCAGACATGCCGGGGGTGGATCCGGGCAGCATCGACATCGACGTCGAGGGCAGCCTGCTCACGATCCGCGCGCACCGGACGTTGTCCACCTCGGAGAACGCGAAGTGGTTGTCGCAGGAACGTCCGAGTGGGACGTTCGTCCGGCAGTTGAACCTGGGCGAGGGCATCGATGCGGACAAGATCACAGCGGACTACGAGAACGGAGTGCTGAGCGTGGTGCTGCCGGTGTCCGAGCGTGCAAAGCCACGCCGGATCCCGATCACGGGCTCGACCGCACCTGAGCGGGTCGCCGTCACCACCGGAGCGGACCACACCACCGGTGCGGCCTGACCTCGTCGCTGCCGCTGCCGCTGCCGCGGCGGACACCACCGTTGATCGGAACCCAGAGGAGCACCCGTGACGGACATCGAGATCGGTGATGTCGGACCGACCGTTCGCGGCCCACGGCCAGGAGTGCCGCGTCACCGAGAGACGTCGCCGGGGGCCGCCGGAGACACCAGGCGGTGGCTCGCCGCGCCGAGTCGCACGCGCGCGTTGATCCTTGCGCGCGCGTGCGCGACCGCTGCCACGCTCACCCGGTTCGACGACGACCGCGCTGTCGGCATCGCGGCCGCGTTCGCTGGTGCAGCGGCGTCCTCCACGGCGTGGAAGCAGACCGACGAGCCCGTCGTCCGTGTCCGGAGTGATGCGATCGAGATCATCGTCGCCGGCCCCGTGGGAGACGTGTTCCTCGTCATCGACGACGACTTCCCGCCGCCCGCCGCGGCCGCCCACACGGTCGCGGCGGTGGTCGCAGGCAACCGCGTGACCCTCGGCATCCCCTCGACGTCACCGATTGCAGTGCTGAGCTACCTGGGGATCATCACGACCTTCCTTCCCGACGACGTGCTGCGCATCGCACTCCTGTGTGGGCAGGACGTCCCGTCGGTCACGGGCGTGCACGTCGTCCGGCTCGCAGCTCCCGGCGGGTGCCCCCAGCTCGCGCAGCGAGGCGACGTGTCGTTGCTGTACCAGCAGCGGTCCGTCCGACGCATGCCCCTTTCAGTGACCGAGCACGATCCGCTGATGGACGCGCCGACACTCCGGGGGAGTACCTGGCGAAGCGACCGTGCGACGGACGGGCGGCACCGCGAGCAGCCGTGACCCGTCAGTGACCAGCCCGTTGGACGGACGGGCGGAATGCGGCGCCGGCGATGCCGAGTTCGACGAGCCCGAAGACGACGTACAGTGCCTGACGGAGATCCCCGCCGATCAGGGCTGCCTGCACGAGACACCACGCCAGGAGCGTCAGTGCCGCGGACACCGTGGCCCACGCGCCTCTCCGTGCGCTGGTCACGGCCGCGACGAACGCGACGAACTGCGCGCCACCCACGACGATCGACAGCAGCAACCCCGGAACGAACGCCACGCTGAGGCTCGACGCATCCGCCCACGACGGTGGAGGAGCGGTCGGAGACATTCCGCTGCTCGTGACCATGCCGATCCCCCCGGCGATCGCGGTGAGCCCGACGAACGCCGTCACGACCATCGCCAGCCGACGACCGGGGGCGTCGACTCGGGAACCGACGAGTCCGTGCCACGGCCCGTCATCCTGCTCGGAGCAACGCGATCATGTCCGCCGGCTGGGTGATCTCGGTGTCCGGCTCGTCATCGGGCGGATGGTCCGTGGTGCTTGCGTCGTCCACTGTTCGTCCTTCGTTCGGGCCGCCTGCTCGGCGGCCGGGTGGTGTCGAGGGCCCGCGCGTCACCGGCGGGGCATTGCTGTCCGGGGCCAGCGAGAGGCGCCGGTCCGGGCCGTCTGCGGGGCAGTCACGATGCGCCACGCCTCGGCGGTGACCGGTTGTCGGTCGAGGTACCCGACGGCGTCGTGCGTGCTCAGGATGCCGGGGACGGTCACTGCGAGGGTCCGCGCGGCTGCGTCGGTCACGACCACGCGCAGCCGTCGAACGGCCTCGCGTTCCCGCGCTTCGTCGGTCGGGTGGTGCCCCGGCAGGAACCGCAGCCACCGATCGTGTGTGCGCTGCTGGTACTCGAGCACCGTCGCCATCCGCCTCGCGGTCTCGGTCAGGGGACACCATCCGTAGGGTTCGCGTCGCCGTTCAGACATCGCAGCCACCCGCACCGAGGTCCATCGGGTCTGTCCCGTGCAGGCGGCGTCCGTGCACAGCGGCGTCGTCGAAGAGGACGAGGTCGTTCACGACCGCGCAGACTCCCGGCGTGTTCCATGCGATCTCGCCGATGTGGCTGCGTTCGGACCAGGACCGGACGTGACCCCGCAGGACGAGTTCGTCACCACTCACGATCACGAGCACGTTGTGGGCGTCCAACGAGGCGTCCTCGAACAGTGCCTGCTCGATGCGCTGGGCGACCTCGGCAGACCTCGCTGCATCCGCTGGGATCGCCGACGCCTCCACGTGACGGCGCGCGCTCATCGTCGCCGTCCGTCCGACAGGAGGCCGAGATCGACCAGGACGAGTCCGATCTCACCGAGCCCGACGGCGAAGTACACCGCCTGCAGCACGCTCCACGGGATCATCGCCGTCTCGACGAAGATCCAGACCAGCAGCACGACCGCAGCGACCGTCACGGCGAGCACGGTCCAGCGGGACCGCACGACCGCCAGGACAGCGGCGGCCAGCTGTGTGCCGCCCACGACGCCGCCGAGGAGCAGACCGGGCACGAGGAACGAGCTGAATCCGCTGCCGGCCAGGACGCTCGACGCGGGCGCGAGGAAGTCGGCGTCGAACCCGACCACGAGCGCGAGGCCGCCGGCGACCGCGGTCAGGCCGACCAGCGCTGTGACGGCGATCGCGGACCATCGGAAGGCTGCTGGCCGTGGCGCGACCAGTGCTCGTCGTGCTTCCTCTGCTCCGGCGTTCGGCGTGTGGGTGGCGTGCGTGGTCATCACGAATCCTTCCGTCTCGTCCCCGCCGATGCTCCTCGGACGCCGCGTGTCCGACAGAGGCCAACGTCCCTCGACCCGTTGCGCTCCACCGGGCCGTGGGTCGAAGGGCCCTGTGCACCGACGGACCGGCCACGTACCGTCGCTGGTCAGCACCGAACCGTCCGGAACCGGTACCCGGTCCACAGCGGCGGCGCATCCCGAACCGAGGAGTGATCGCATGTCCGAGCACAGTGAGCGCATCCCGCCGACCGGCATGGACCTCCCTGACGCGGTGCGGACGGTGGCCCGGAAGGCCGCCGACTTCCGCGGCCGAGCGGCACGGCCCGAGTTCTGGTGGTTCATCCTCTTCAGCGCCGTCGTCGGAACCGCACTCGGCGCCGCGAACGTCGTGACGTCCGCGGGGACCGTGATGGTCGGCTCTGCGCTGGCCGGGGTCTGGTCGGTCGTGGTGTTCGTGCCGACCCTCGCCGTCATGGTTCGGCGACTGCGCGATGCCGGACGTCGTTGGCAGAACGTGTTCTGGCTGCTCCTGCCCCTCGTCGGACTGATCCTGCTCATCGTCCGGCTCTGTGAACCCGGTGCTCCGGTCGGACCGGGGCAGTTCGGGGGCCCGCCTGCGGCGACGGGACCTTCGACCCTGCTGGCCGACGGCCATCAGGTCCGACACTGACGCACGCAGATGGACCCGAAGCGTCTGCGTCGGGGCGGGTCGGCACGACGGCGTGCCGACCCGCCCCGTTCGTCTATTAGTATCTGCGTGTGCACTTAGACAAGCAGCCATGCGGGCTTGACCCGGAGTCGGAGTACGTCGAGCTCGCGGTCGAGGTGTTCGCGATGCTCGCGGACGCGACCCGGGTGAAGATCATCCTCGCCCTGCGCAGTGCCGAGGAGATGTCCGTGAACCACCTGGCGGACGTCGTGGACAAGACTCCGGCAGCGGTGTCGCAGCACCTCGCGAAGCTGCGGCTGGCCCGGATGGTGTCGACGCGGCGCGAGGGCACAACGGTGTTCTACCGGCTCACGGACGAGCACGCGTCCGAGCTCGTCGTCGACGCGGTCAAGCAGGCGGAACACGTGGTCGGTGCCCCACCGCACCACCGCGGGGAGCCGGGACGGGCATGAGCACCCACGATCACACGCACCCGCACGACCACGGGCACGACCACTCGCATCCGCACGGTGGGGTGCGGGGTTTCCTCCAGCACCTCTTCGTCCCGCACACGCACGACAGCGCGGACTCGATCGACGACGCGATGGAAGCCAGCGCCGCCGGCGTCCGCGCGCTGAAGATCAGCCTGTTCGTCCTCCTCGTCACGACGGTCCTGCAGGCCGTGATCGTCGCGTTCACCGGCTCGATCGCCCTGCTCGCGGACACCATCCACAATTTCGCGGACGCGCTGACCGCTGTGCCGCTGTGGATCGCGTTCGTCCTCGGCCGCCGCCTCGCGACCCGCCCGTTGACCTACGGGTACGGTCGCGCCGAGGACCTCGCCGGCATGTTCATCGTCTTCGTCGTCGCGCTCTCCGCCGTCGTCGCCGGGTGGCAGGCGATCGACCGGTTCGTCCACCCGCGGCCGGTGGAGGCGCCCTGGCTGCTCGTCGCCGCCGGGCTCATCGGATTCGCCGGCAACGAGATCGTGGCGATCTACCGCATCCGCGTCGGTCAGCGCATCGGTTCGGCGGCGCTCGTGGCCGACGGCGTGCACGCCCGGCTCGACGGCTTTACGTCGCTGTCGGTCGTCCTCGGTGCGCTCGGCGTCATGCTCGGCTTCCCGCTCGCCGATCCGATCATCGGTCTGCTCATCTCGATCTCGATCCTGCTGCTGCTTTGGGGAACGGTGCGGTCGATCGGGGCGCGGCTCATGGACGCGGTCGATCCCGCGCTGGTCGGCCGGGCGGAACACGCGCTCGAGCACGCCGACGGGGTGCTCGCCGTCCGTGACGTCCGGCTCCGCTGGACCGGGCACCGGCTCACGGGGTCCGCGACGGTCGAGGTCGCGGCCAGCGACCTGCATGCCGCCACGCACCTCGCGGAGCACGCCGAGGAGCACCTCCGCGACGCGATGCGCAACGTCGACGAGTTCACCGTCACGCCCGCCGTGACCAGCCACGGCGGCGGCCACACGCACTGACCGTCCCACCGTCGGACGGGAGGCGGAGCGGCTCACAGCGCACCCGCCTGCGCACGGAGCGTCGCGGACGGAGGACCTTCGGCACTGTGCGCGCCGCGCGGGACCGCCGACGCTCGACGCGACGCCCATCGGCGTCGCCGCTCGTCGTCGGAGGCTCCATGGCACGGTCGTCGCAGGGAACCCTGGTCCGCACACGCCTCGTCGTCGTCACGGCCGTCGGGGTGACGGCGCTCGTCGCCGCCTGGTCCGGCCTTGGCACGGTCGTGCCGCCGTTGCTGACCGTGACGGCCCTCGCCGCCGCACTGGTGGCGGCGGTGTCGATGACCAGGGACATGCTGCACGGCCGGTTCGGGGTCGACCTGCTGGCGGTGACGGCGATCGTCGCCACGGTGGCGGTCGGTGAGTGGTTGGCGGCGTTCGTCATCGTGCTCATGCTCGTCGGCGGCGAGGCGCTTGAGGCCCACGCCCAGCGGCGAGCGACGAGCCAGCTGTCCCGGCTGCTCTCCGACGCCCCGAAGACGGCGCACCGGACGGTGGGCGAAGCGGTCGTGGACGTCCCGGTCGCCGACGTCGCAGTGGGGGACGTGCTCGTCGTCCGGCCGTACGAGGTGGTGCCCGTGGACGGCGAGCTGGTGTCGGGCACGGCGACGTTCGACGAGTCGCGGTTGACCGGGGAGAGCGTCCCCGTCGGTGTGTCCGCGGGTGATCCGGTCCCGAGCGGTGCGGTCAACGGCACGGCGGCCGCGCTGCTGCGTGCGAGCCGACCGGCGTCGGCGAGCGAGTACCAGCAGATCGTCGCGCTGGTGTCCAGGGCGATGGCCTCGCGGTCGCCGATGGTGCGGCTCGCCGACCGGTACGCGCCGTGGTTCACCGTCTTCGCCGTCGTCCTCGGTGGGGTCGCCTGGTGGGTCGCCGGGGATCCGCGACGGTTCGCCGAGGTCCTGGTCCTCGCCACCCCGTGCCCGATGCTGATCGCCGCGCCGGTCGCGTTCCTCGGCGGCATCGGGCGCGCAGCACGTGCCGACGTCGTGGTCAAGGACGCGTCCGTGCTCGAACGGCTCTCGGCGGTCCGCACCATCGTGTTCGACAAGACCGGCACGCTCACCCTCGGCCGCCCGACACTGGAACGCGTGCTGACCGCCCACGACGGTCCGGACCGCGTTGCACTCCTCCATCTTGCGGCCAGCGCCGAGCAGTACTCGTCGCACACGCTCGCCGCCTCGATCGTGGCGGCCGCCCGGTCCGAGGGGATCGGACTGACCGGCGCGCAGCACGCCGTCGAGTCCGAATCGGACGGCGTCGCGGCCGAGGTCGACGGGCACGACGTCGCCGTCGGGACGCTCGCGTTCGCCCGACGACGGGCTCCACGGGCCGAACCGGTCGAGGTGCCCGCGGGTCGTGTCGTCTCCTACGTGCTCATCGACGGCCGCCCCGCCGGCGCGCTCGTGCTGCGCGACCCGGTCCGCCCCGAGGCGCGGGCGACGGTCGCGCGGCTCCGGGCGCAGGGGATCGCCGACGTCGTGATGCTCACGGGCGATGCGCAGGCGACGGCCGACGCGGTGGCTGCCGACGTCGGCGTGACGGTGCTGCGCGCCGAGTGCCGGCCGGGCGACAAGGTGTCGGCCGTGCGGGCGCTGCACGACCGTCCCGTGCTGATGATCGGCGACGGGGTGAACGACGCTCCGGTGCTCGCGGTCGCCGACGTCGGTGTGGCGATGGGCGCACGCGGGGCCTCGGCCGCGAGCGACACCGCCGACGCCGTCGTCCTGGTCGAGTCGGTCGACCGGGTCGCGGTCGCCGTCCAGGTCGGCCGCGAGACCGTCCGGATCGCCCGGCAGAGCATCTGGATCGGCATGGGCGCGTCGGTGGCGCTCATGTTCGTCGCCTCGACGGGCGTCGTGCCCGCCGTGGTCGGTGCGCTGCTGCAGGAAGCGGTCGACGTCGTCACGATTGTCGCGTCGCTCCGGGCGACGGCCGGCCCGATCGCAGCGACGGACCGAGGCGATCCGGTCAGCCGGCCGGTACCGGCACGATGACGACCGGGGTCTTCGACCGATGCATCGTCTCGCGGGCTACGGAGCCGAAGAGCTCGCCACCGATGGCGGTCCGGTGCCGACGCCCGACGACGATCAGGGATGCCTCCACGCCGGCCTTCGCGAGCGCTTCGCCGGCGTCGCCCTCCCACAAGGTGGAGCGCACGGGGACGGCCGGCTCCAGGTGCGCCGCTTCGCGTTCCGCCGCGCCGAGCGCCAGGCGGGCGGACTGCTCGTCGGCACTCGATGCGTCCTCGAGCAGCGCGATGGGACGGGGTGCGACGGGTGCCGTCACCCGCCACGCGTGCACGAGCCGGACGGACCGCGCGGTCCGGCGGGCTTCCTGCAGCGCGAACGCGAGTGCGGCGTCGGCGGTGTCGGCGTCGATGCCGACGACGATCGGGCCGCTGCCGAAGGTCCAGTCGTCCGGTACGACGACGGTGGGCACGGGTGCCCGGGTCGCGATGCGCTCCGGCAGCGACCCCGTCAGTGCGGAGCGGACCCTGCGAGCCCGGTGCGCTCCGATGACCAGGAGATCGGCGTCGGCCGTGTCGTCGACGAGTGCGTCGGCGGCGAAGCCGCGTTCGACGGACGTCTCGACGACGGTTCCCGGCGCGGTGCCGCGCACGAACGCCCCGGCCTCGGCGAGTCGCTCGCGGACGACGAACACATCGGTGTCGCCCGTCTCGAGCGCGTGCACGATCCGGACGCGCGCCGGATGGTCGGCGGCTCGGTTCGCCGCCCATCGGAGTGCCGTCCAGCTCGCCTGGGACGCGTCGAGACCGACGAGGATCCGTTCTGGGGACATGGTGCTCTCCTGCTCTTCCGGTGATCGCGCGCGGTCTGCGCACGGGTCGCGCACGGACAGCACGTGGTTCGCGCGCGGGCAGCGCGCCGCGCGCCGATTACGCGCAGCGGCGACGCTAATCGCGGCCGCGACGGCCGACGAGGGCCGAACGTCCCGCGCGACCCGGCGTCCGGGCTCTCCAGGGCGTCCGAGACGTCCAGGGGCGAAGGACCCTGGTGCGGTCTCGTCTCCGCCGCTGGGGTGGAGACCGACCGGTGACACCGGTCGGGCGGGCGATCGGCCGTGTCGGACACCCCGGCCACGGGGACCGTCCCCTCTCCACTCGAGCGACGGGAACCACCATGGACGAGACGACGACGGGTACAACGGCGACACCGACGCCGGGACGCTTCGGGGGGCGGACCGTGATCGTCACGGGCGCCGGTGCCGGAATCGGTCGGGCGACGGCCGAGCGGCTGCTCGCCGAGGGAGCCCGGGTCGTCGGTGTGGACCTGCTCGACGACCGGCTGGACGACCTGGTCTCGGTGGCGCGGTCGGACCGGCTCGTCACCGTCGCCGGGGACCTCGCCGACCGGCCGGTGGTCGACCGGGTCGTCTCGGCCGCCGACGGACGGATCGACGGGCTCGCCAACGTCGCCGGCATCATGGACGGGTTCGTCCCGACCGCCGAGCTCGACGACGACGTCTGGGACCGGGTCCTCGCCGTCAACCTGACCGCGGTCATGCGACTCACCCGGGCGGTGCTGCCGACGATGATCCGCGCCGGCACGGGGAGCATCGTGACGGTGTCCTCCGAGGCGGGACTACGGGGCTCGGCGGCCGGGACCGCCTACACGACGTCGAAGCACGCCGTGAACGGCTTCACGCTGAGCACCGCGTTCTTCTACGCTCCAGCGGGCGTCCGGTGCAACGCGGTCGCGCCGGGTGCGGTGGCGACGAGCATCGAGGCGCCGTTCCGGTCGCAGTACGCCGGCGAACGGCTCGGACCGTACCTGCAGACGAACGTGCCGCCGATCGCCACTGCGCAGCAGCTCGCCGCGGCGATCACCTGGTTGCTGAGCGACGACTCGGCGAACGTGACCGGAGCGGTCCTGCCGTCGGACGGCGGGTGGTCCGCGGTCTGACGCGCGGGTCGCCAGGCGCGGGTCGGGCCCGTCCCGCGCCTGGCGACCCGCTCCGCAGCGGTCCACCACACGGTCGGCAGCGCGGTCAGGCGCCGACGACCACGTGGTCCTCGACCGCCGTGACGTGCGGCGACCGCCAAGCGGCGATCTCCGCCTGCCGACGCTCGGCCCAGGTCCGCGCCGTCCCGGTGAGCGTGACGGTCGTGCCGTCGACGGCGACGTCGATCCGGTCGGCGTCGAGCTCGGCGTTGCGGACGAAGGCCTGACGGATGCGCTCCTCGGTGTCCGGCGCACTCGGGCGGGGCGTCAGCTCAAGCCGATCGAGGACGAACTGCACACCGTCGACGCGCTCGGCGTCGCGCACCGCGGCGAGCCGCTGGAAGTACCAGTGCGCCGACCCGGTCAGGGTCACGATGCGGTCGCGCACCTGGACGTCGACCGTGTCCGACGGCACCGAGGCGTCGGCGTCGAGTGCGGCGCGCACGGCAGAGGCGATGTCCGCGTCGGTGTGGACGCTCGGGCCGCGGATGTCGAGCTCCTCGGCGAGGCCGCGGACACCGGTGACGCGGAGCGCGGGGCGCGCGGCCTGCACCCGTTCGGCGTGTGAGCCGACCTGCCCGGTGAGGGTGACGACCCCGTCCTCGACCGCGACGCCGATCCCGGCGGCCTCGATCCCCGGCGTCCAGTCGAGTTCCTCCTCGACGTCGGCCTTGACCTCGTCGTCCGGACGGTGGTGCACGCTGTGGTCTGTCATGCCATCACGATCCGACGGCAACCAGGCGGACACGAGGGCCCAACGTCCCGCGGTGCACCGAACGCCGCGCGAGGCGCAGGGACCTTCGGCTCTCTCCGACGCGGCGGCGCGGACGTACCGTCAGGTCGCCGGGCGCCCGCCCGCACACCGGACGGAGCGGATGATGCACGAAGACGTCGAACGGATCACGATCGGCCTGGACGACACGGAGGCGAGCTGGACCGCGCTCCGGTGGGTGGCCGAGCGCGCCGCCCGGCATGCCTGCCGCGTCCACCTCGTCCGGGCGGTCGACCCGCTCGAGCCCGAGGAGGGCTGGACCCACCACCGGCTCGTGGCGGGACGCTCGCTCGTGTTGCAGTCGGCGCCGGGGACCGAGGTCGAGCTCAGCGCGCCGCCGGCGCCGATCGTCGATGCGCTCGTCGACGCCGCACGGCCGGACGACCTCCTCGTCGTCGGCAGTCACCGCCGCAGGCGACTGCAGTCGGCGCTCACCGGGCTCCTGCCGGACCGGATCGCCGGGGCGTCGCACGTCCCGACCGTCATCGTGCCGGACGACTGGCCGAGCGGACAGCTCGACGCCGACGTCGTGCTCGCCGTGGACGCGGACACCGCGGGGGAGGTCCTGGACTTCGCCGTCCGCGAGGCCGAGCGGCACGGGGCGACCCTGCGCGTGGTGCACACCTGGCAGGAACCGGCCCCGGTCGGTCCCCCGGTGGTCGCCGCCATGGTGGAGTCGCCCGTGGTCGAGCTCGCCGCAGCCCAGGCCGTGCTGGACACGGCGGTCGCACGGGTCGCGGAGACCGCGCGCGTCGCGGAGAGCGCGCATGTCGCAGAGCAGGCGCGCATCACTGCGTCGTCCTCCGGGCTGGTGGTCCACGGCGAGCTGCTCCGCGGCGCACCCGGGGCAGCGGTCACGGCGGCGGCGGAGCACCACGGGCTGGTCGTCGTCGGCCGTCGGCACCGGTCGACGTTCGGCGGCGAGGTCCTGGGTTCGGTCGCACAGGACCTGATGGCGGAGTCGACGACGGCGCTGTGCGTGGTCCCCGTCCGGCAGGGCTGAGCCGGGTCAGGCGACGACCGGGTCGATCGTCAACCGGTCGACGACGAAGTGCACGCCGCCGCACCGTGCGGCAGCGGCGTGCACGGCTCGTCGTTCCGCTCCGGAGCCGACGGACCCGGCGAGGGTCACGACGTGGTCGAGGACACGCACGGCGACGGCGGTCCGTGGTGCGACCAGCGCGATCGCTTGTGCGACCCGGGTCCCGACGTCGGCGTCGGTCTCCTCGGGGTCGCAGGCGTACGCACGGACGACGATCCGGTTCTCGATCGCGTGCATCGGCGCGCACTGTTCCGCGAGTCCGACGGCGGTCACCCGGTCGCTGTGGCAGCCGACGTCGCCGGTGAGCACGACGCGGCCGTTCCGCAGCGCGACGTCGAGGGAGCTGGCATCGAGGGAGCCTTCGGATGCCCAGCCTCGAAGGATTCGGTCACGGGCGGTCAGCGGTGCGACGTGGCGGTGTGCGCGGGTGTCCATGTGGCCATGGTCGCGGTCGCGGGCGTCGGCTCCGAGTGGCCAAGGTCCCGCCGTCCTGCGAGGACTCCGGACGACGGCGAGCCGCGACCAGGACCACCGGGGTCGCGACGAGCGCCGCCAGCAGCGGCAACCAGTACTCCACCAACCGCCAGCCGAGCACACCGACGAGCGCGACGGCCGTCGGGACACCAGCCACGTGCAGCGATGCGACGGCGGCTCCCTCGACGACGCCGACGGCACCGGGCGTGACCGGCACCGTCGCCAGGATGTTGACCAATCCGTACGTCAGGATGACGACCGCCGGCCGCGGGTGCGCGCCGGCTGCGGCGACCATGAGCCCGAATGCCACCAGGTCGGCGGCCCAGTTCAGCACGCTCCATGCGAACAGTGCGCCGAACGCGCGCGGCGAGCGGAGTCGGCGCAGCCCGGAGGCGAGTGCGTCGACGTACTCGGTGACCACGGCCTCGGACGGACCGTGTGCGAACCGACGCAAGGGACTGCTCCACCGCACGGCGGTACGACGCGCGGCCGCCGGGTGGCGGAGCAGGAACCACCCCGCACCGCCGCTGGTGACGACGAGCGCCAGCACAAGCCCGACGGCACCTTCCACGAGCGTCGACGAAGCGGCCCGCGCGGCGACAGCGAGCCCGAAGAGGAACAGCGTGGACAGGACCAGGTTCGAGACGACGACGCCGGTGGTCGCGGCTGACGCTGCGGCCGCCGCGCCGATGCCGAAGCGCTCGAGCAGGGAGATCCGGACTCCGGCCGACGTCGCGGCACCCCCGGGCAGGAGGCTGCGGACGCCCTGCGCGACGAGGTCCACCCCGAGTACGTGGCGGAACGCGGGCGCGTCCGGGCCCAGCAGCAGACGGGACGCACGAGACGCTGCGGTCAGGGAGACAGCCTCGGCGAGGACCGCCAGCCCAGCGGCCGGCAGTGCGACCGGGTCGAGCGTCCGCAGGACGATCCCGGCGTCGCGGAGGTGGGGCAGGGCGACCAGGACCGCCGTCGCCAGTAGGAACGGCGTCACCGCGAGCAGCACCCACCGCAGTCGTGACGGACGGGAGGCACGGTGCGAGCCCGCACCGTGCCTCCCGTCCGTCCTGCTGGTCGCGTCACGGACGCGACTCACGGGGCTGCCTGGTCGAACAGCCGTCCCGTGATCGAGGTGGGTTCCAGGACCACCGTGGCGCGCTTGGGGGTGGGGAGCATCGACCGCAGCCGCTGGGCGGTGACGTTCCGCGTGTCCGGCAGGTGGGCGGTGCCCTTGGCGACGACGCTCCAGGCGGTCCATCCGTCGTGTTCGTCGGCCTCCATCACGAGCTCACGGCCGGCGTGCACCGCTTGGAGGATCACCGTGCTCGACGTGGCGAACACCAGACGTCGGTCCTCGGCCACGTAGTTGACCGGGATCACCTCGAGCGAACCCTCGGTGCGGAACGCGACGCGGGCGGTGCGGGAGCGGTGCAGCCGTTCCCAGCACTGGTCGGCGTCGAGTCGGACCACGAGTTCGTCGTCCGGCACCCGGTCCGGTGGCGTGGCGGGTGTCGACGGCGGCGTGGTCATGCGGCGACCGCCGGTCGTGTCGGCCGCTGACGGGAGTCAGGGGCGAAGACGATGCCGCTGATCTCGGTGACCTCGAGCACCATGCGCCGCGAGGCCGGGTCGAAGCCGGGACGGGGCACGGTGGTCACCGGTCCCGTGCCGACGACGACGATGACGTTCCACCCGCCTCCGGGGCCCTGGTCGCCGATCTCGAGGAGCGCAGCCTCGCGTCCGCACACCGTCCCACCGAGGTCGACGGTGATGCGCGCGCGACGACGGTCGACCGTGACGACCGTCACGGCGGAGACCCGGCCGTGCACCAACCGAGCTGATGCGGTCCTGGCCAGGAGGGCCCAGCACTCCCCGGGGTCGAGGGATCGGTCGACGGAACCGAGTGTGGCGGTGGTCATCGCCCGACCCGCTCGTCGGGTCCGAGCACGACGGCCTCGCGTTCGACGGCGGGCAACTCGAACACGATGCGTGCTGGCACACGTCCCGCGAGGACGTCCGCCATCGCGTCGTTCACGTCGGCCAGCGGACGACGGACGGAGACGACACGGGTTCGACCGGCCGCGTGCAGTGCGAACACCTCGGCGAGGTCCTGCCGCGTGCCGACGATCGACCCGATGATCGAGATGCCCTTGAGGACGGTGTCGAAGATCGGGACGGACATCGTCCCGTCCGCCGGCAGCGCCACGCAGACGAGTCGACCGCCGCGCTTCAGGGACGCGAAGGCCTGCTCGAACACCGCGGCGGACGCGGCCAGGACGACGGCGACGTCGGCGCCGCCGAGCTCCTGCACCTGCGCCGCGGCGTCGCCGGACGATGCGTCGACGGTGTGGTCGGCGCCGAGGTCACGTGCGAGTCGGAGCTTCTCGGGTTCGACGTCGACCCCGATCACGTCGGCGCCGAAGACTCGGGCGTACTGCACAGCGAGGTGTCCGAGGCCGCCGACGCCGAAGACGGCCACGGTCTCGGCCGGAACGACGTGGGCGACCTTGAGGGCCTTGTACGTGGTCACGCCGGCGCAGGTGAGCGGTGCCGCGTCCCACGGGTCGACCCCGGCGGGCACCGGTACCGCGTACTCCGCGTCCGCCACCGCGAACTGGGCGAAGGCGCCGTCGATCGAGTAGCCGGTGTTCTGCTGCTGCTCGCACAGCGTCTCGCGGCCGTCGATGCAGTAGCGGCAGGCACCGCACGCGTGCCCCAGCCAGGGGAGTGCGACCCGTTCGCCGACGCGCCGCTCGGTGACGTCGGGCCCGACCGCCTCGACTATGCCGACGCCCTCGTGTCCGGGGACGAACGGCGGGGTCGGGCGGACGGGCCAGTCGCCGTGCGCTGCGTGGATGTCGGTGTGACAGAGCCCCGACGCCTCGATCCGGACGAGCACCTGCCCGGGGCCGGGGTCCGGGAGTGGTCGTTCCTCGACGATGAGGGGCTGTCCGAGTGCGTGGACGACTGCTGCCTGCATGGTCGGCCTTTCCGGTGGGTGGGGGACGGGACGACCTGTCCCTCGCCGTGTCGACGCCCGCACGATCACGATGTCGGTGCCGTCGCGGGACGGGCAGGGTCGGAGGTCCCGTCGACGATCTGCCGGGAGGTCGTCATCGCCGCCACGACTGCGAGGCCGCGCGTGACCGGCGACCGGTCCGTGACGCAGTCCGACGACAGCCAGACCACGCGGTCGGTGCCACCGTTGACCAGCCGGTCGCCGCGGCTGATGCGCAGGACACCCCCGGGCAGGAGCGCCGCCACGGCTCGGACGTAGCGCAGCGTGCCCGCTGTCACGGGGCCGCACAGGCCCAGCAGGACGGTCTCGTCGGCGATCAGCGCCGCGGCGAGGTGCAGGGCCGCGAGCTCGAGGGGGAACCCGGTGTCGACGACGAGTTCGGTGCGGACCCGCGTGGACCGGATCGAGCCGGCCGGGAGTGCCGCGGCGTGCGCTGCCACGTCGTGCAGGACGCGATCGCACCGGGAGGGGAGGTCGCCGCCGCCGATCTGGTTCTCGTGCGACCGAGGGTCCTGCGGGCCGTGAGCGAGGGCGTGTCGGCTGGTCCCACCGACCGCGATGCCGCTGCACTCCGCGAGCAGTCGAGCCCGATCGGCGGTGCTGAGGGCCGACCAGGCTGCTCGCGATGCGGCGCGCTGTCCTGCGGCGGTCGTCGTGGTGCGGTCGAGCGTCGTGGTCATCGGCAAGGTCCCCTCGGCGGGTCAGCGAGGTGACCACGATCGCCGCTGGGGCGTCGTCGTGGCAGGGTCGATGGTCCCGTGGCGTCAGCGCCGATGGTCGCGGACACCGTGGTCGGCGCCGTAGACCGCGGCCTGCGTCCGCCGTTCCAGTCCGAGCTTCGCGAGCAGCCCGGAGACGTAGTTCTTTACGGTCTTCTCCGCCAGGCCCAGCCGGTCGCCGATCTGTCGGTTCGTGAGGCCGCCGGCGATGAGCTCGAGGACCTGCCGTTCGCGCATGGTGAGCTCCGGGACGTCGTCGCGGACGTCGCTGGTCAGTCGTTCGACGGTCGCCGGCACGGTTGCGGCGGGCAGGAGCCGGCGACCCGCGGCGACGCGCCGGATGTCCTCGAGCAGGGTCTGCCCACGGATGTCCTTCACCACGTAGCCCGCGGCTCCGGCGAGGATCGCGGCCTGCATCGCACGGTCGTCGTCGTAGGCGGTGAGCATCAGGCAGACGATGTCCGGGAAGGCGGAACGGACGGAGCGGCAGGCGTCGATGCCGCTGCCGTCGGGGAGCCGGACGTCGAGGACGACCACGTCGGGCAGGGTCGCGGCGACGCGTCCGACGGTGTCGCGGACCGTGCCGGCCTCGCCCACCACCTCGAGGTCGGGTTCGGCGTCGATGAGGTCGGCGACGCCTCGGCGGACGATCTCGTGGTCGTCGACGAGGAACACCCGTGTGGTCATGATGGCTCCGTTCCGGAGTGGGTCGGGACGGTCCACCGGACGCGCGTGCCGCCCTCGGGAGGTTCGTCGAGGCGGTACCCGCCCCCGCGCAGCCGCGCTCGGGCCGCGAGGTTCGCCGTGCCGCTCCGTCGCCCGCGGTCCCCGGGGCCAGGCCCGGGTCCGTCGTCCTCGACCAGGACGTGGACGGCCTCGTCGTCGACCGAGACGTCGATCCGGCAGCTCGCTTCGGGTGCGTGTCGGGCGACGTTCGCGAGCGACTCGCGGACGACGGCCGCGACGTCGAGCGCCAGGTCACCGGTGACCACGGTGTCGACCGGGCCGGCGAACGCGATCCGTGGTGCGGTGCTGAGCGCGGGCCCGAGTTCGGCGACGACGTCGAGCAAGCGGTCGCGGGCGGTGCGTGGTCCGTGGCGGTCCGGGGTCCCGAGAGCGAACACCGCTGTCCGGATCTCCCCGATCGCCTCGTCGATGATGGTCACCTGCGAGTCGATCCGGTCGCGAACCTGTTCCGGGGCACGTTGGGCCGTCGCCTGGAGGGACAACCCTGCGGCGAAGAGCCGCTGGATGACGTGGTCGTGCAGGTCCCGGGCGATCCGACCACGGTCCTCGGCGCGTTCGAGGAGTCGGCGGTCCTTCCGTCCGCGTGCGACGGCGAGCGCCACGCTCGTCTGCCGGCCGAACTCGTCGGCCATCTCCGCCTCCGTCCCGGAGAAGGGCCGGGCACCGGGGCCGCGGGAGATCATCAGGGCGCCCAGTGGCGTGCTCCCGTCGCGCAGCGGCACGGCGAGCGTCGGGCCGAGCGGGGGCGCCCAAGCGTAGGCGGGCAGGTCGGCTCCGGTCGGGTCGGCGACCACCGACCCCGTCGCCATGGCCCGTCCGGCGAGCGATCCGTCGGCACGGTAGTCCCTGCCCTGCACCCCCGCCGCACCGGTGCCGACGGCGACCGCCACGTGGATCGTGTCCGGGGCACCGCGCGGCTCGACGACCGAGACGAGAACGGCGTCGACGAAGGCGGTCACCCGGTCGGCGATGAGCGTCAGCACGTCCTCGAGCGTCTCGTCGCCGACGAGTGCGGCTGACACCTCGGCGGCGGCAGTCGTCCACCGCTCGCGCTGCCGTGCCTCGTCGAAGAGGCGGGCGTTGTCGATCGCGACGCCGGCGGTCGCGGCGAGTGCCTCGACGAGCTCCTCGTCCTCGTCGGTGAACCGACCACGTGACGGGTTCGCGAGGTAGAGGTTGCCGTAGACGGTGTCCCGGACCCGGACCGGGACACCGAGGAACCCCTCCATCGGCGGGTGCCCGTCCGGGAACCCGGCCGAACGGGGGTCCTCGGCGATGGAGTCGATGCGGATCGCCGCGTGCTCGTGGACGACCGCGCCGAGGAGACCTTCGCCGTGCGGCGGGTGCCCGATGCGGGCGACGAGCTCGGCGTCCATGCCGACGTGGATGAACCGTTCGAGGGCGGTGCCGTCCGGGTTGATCACGCCGAGTGCTCCGTACCGGGCGCCGACGAGCTCCACGGCGGCGTGGACGACCGATCGGAGCGTGTCCTCGAGGTCGAGGTGTTCGACGATGCGGCGGTTGGCAGCGAGCAGGTGACGGAGGCGTCCCTGCGTGCGGAGCACGTCCTGAGCGCGGTCGACGAGTTCCTCGATGGTTCGCTCGAGGGCAGACCGGGGGCCGTCCGGGAACGCGAGTTCATCGGGCATCATCGGGCACCCCTTCCCTGCGGAGTCCCGGCCGAACCTACTCCGTCGGCGGAGTGCGGCCACGCGGATCACCGCGACGGTCCGAACCGGGCGGCGGCACGACGGACGTGGTGGGTGGCGTGGTGGGTGGCCGACGGCCCCCGGAACACGAAGCGGAACAGGAGCGCCTTCAAAGCCTCGGCGAGCGCGAGGTAGGCGACCGCGATGACGCCGATCGTCGCGAGCAGCGGCCAGGAGAGCGACGAGAACCCGACCAGGGGTCCCAGGGGACTCAGCGGGATCGCGATCGCGATCGTCGCCGAGCCGAGCGCACCGAGGGCCAGCCAGCGCCCTGGGCGGCTCCGCCACGACGGCACCCGGTTCGTCCGGATGACGAACACCACCAGCGACTGCGTGATGAGCGACTCGACGAACCAGACCGTGCGGAACTCGTCCGGACCGGCGTGCACGATGCCGAGCAGCACGGCGAAGGTGACGAAGTCGAACAGGGAGCTCACCGGGCCGAACGTGAGCATGAACCGCCGGACGGCTCCGACGTCCCACCGCGACGGCGCGGCGAGGCGTTCGGGGTCGACCCGGTCGGTGGGGATGGTCAGCTGTCCGAGGTCGTAGACCAGGTTGTTCAACAGCACCTGCGCCGGCAGCATCGGCAGGAACGGCAGGAAGCTCGCGGCGACGGCGGCGCTGAGCATGTTGCCGATGTTCGACGAGGTGCCCATCATCACGTACTTGAGGGTGTTCGCGAAGACTCGGCGGCCGGTCCGCACGGCGGTGGCGACAGCCGCGAGGTCCTTGTCGAGGAGCACCACGTCGGCGGCGTCCCGGGCCACGTCGGTGGCGGAGAGCACCGAGATGCCGACGTCGGCGGCGTGCAGGGCGAGGGCGTCGTTCACCCCGTCGCCGAGGAACGCGACCGTCCGGCCGGACGCCCGCAGTGCCCGGACGACGACGGCCTTGTCGGCAGGGTGCACTCGAGCCACCACGCCGGCGGCGAGGACGCGTCCGGCGAGTTCGGACCCCGACATCGCCGAACCGAGCAGAGGAACCTCCACCGGGATGCCGACGCTCCGGGCGAGTTGTTCGGCCACCACGGGATCGTCGCCGGTCACCACGACGATCCGGACACCGAGCCCGTGGAGCGCCGCGACGGCGTCGGCGACCCCGGGGCGGGGCGGGTCCTCGAACACGACGAAGCCGAGCAGCGCGAGTGCGACCCCCGCCGCGTCCGGATCGGCGGTCCGGGTGTCGTGGTCGACGTCGGCGGCCGCGACGGCGAGCACGCGATGGCCTTCGGCACGGAGCCGGTCGAGCACCGTCCCCGCGGTGACCGGGACGTCGCGGCAGTTCGGGACGACCACGTCCGGCGCACCCTTGACGAGGATCTCCCTCGATCCATCGGCCTTCTCGACGAGTGCGGAGGACCGCATGTGCTCGTGGTCGAACGGCTGCGTCGCGGCGACGTCCATCGTGGGGATCCCCGCCTGCTGCGCTGCGGCGAGTACCTCGCGGTCGAGGACGTCGGCAACCGAGGCGCCCGCGGCCCCCGCAGCGGCGACGTCGTCGGGCACAGTCGCGCGCGCGGCCGCGAGCACCCTGGGGTCCGGTCGCCCGTCCGGTCCGATCGCGCTGTGGAACCGCAGGCCGCCCGACGTGAGCGTCCCGGTCTTGTCCGTGACGAGCACGTCCACGCCGCCGAGGTCCTCGACGCAGACGAGGCGCTTCACGAGGACGTCCGATCGCTTGAGACTGCGAGCGCCTGCCGCCAGCGCCGTGCTCACCACTGCAGGCAGGAGCTGCGGCGTCACACCGACCGCGATCGCGAGCGCGAACAGCACGGTGGTGAGGAGGGGTCGGGAGAACGCGATGCCGGAGACGACGATGAGCAGCATGAGCGCGACGGCGATCCAGACGAGGAGGACCGAGAAGCGCGCGAGGCCCGCCTGGAACGACGTCTCCGGCGCACGGGTGCGGAGCCCTGCCGCGATCCCGCCGAACTCGGTTCGGGCTCCGGTGGCACGGACCTCGGCCTCGGCGGAACCGGCGACGACGACCGCGCCCTGCAGCACCCGGTCGCCCGTGGCACGCGCGACCGGTCGCGACTCACCGCTGAGGACGCTCTCGTCGCACTGCAGATCCGTGGCCGAGACGACGACGCAGTCCGCGGGGACGATCGAGCCGACGCCGAGGCGCGCGAGGTCGCCGACGACGACCGACCGGACGTCGACGGTGGTCCAGGCGTCGTCGCGGAGCACCCGGGCGGTGTGCCGCAGCCGATCGCCCATCGCGGACGAGACGAGTGCCGACCGGTACTCGTTCCAGGCACCGAGCCCGACGCTCAGCGCGAGGATGACGAGGATGACGACTGCGTCCTGGACCTGTCCGAGCGTGCCGGACACGGCTGCCGTGACGAGCAGGAGGACGAGCACGACGTTGCGGAACTGCGTCCCCACGATCCGCCACAGCTTCGGGGACGACGACGCGACGACGTTGGGCCCGTCCACGGCGAGGCGATGGGCGGCATCGGTCGCGCTGAGTCCGGGCGAGCGCGATGCCTCGGTGACGACGGGCGGCGTCGTCATCGCCCGTCCGGGGTCGGCGTCCGCAGCGGTGCGATGCACACCGGTGTCCGTGAGGCGGCGATGAGCTCGTGCGCGATGGAGCCGAAGAACAGCCCGCCGAGCACCGAGCGGTGCTGCCGTCCGAGGACGATCACCGAGGCGTCGGCCGCGTGTCGCGCGAGGACGTCAGCGGGGTCACCCTCCTCCAGCAGGGGGCGGTGCTGGAGGCCGGGGAAGCGGATGTGGATGAGCCGTTCGGCGTCGACGAGGACGCTGCGAGCGTGTTCCTGGAGCAACTTCGGGTCCTCGAGGACGCTGAGCCCCCCGACGCGGGCGCTCACCGGCGACTTCCACGCCCGAACCAGGGTCAGACGCCGGTGGTCCCGGACGGCCTGCGCGCCGGCGAACCGGAGCGCAGCGTCACCGCTCGCGTCGTCGACGCCGAGCAGGACGTCGCCGTGGCTCGGACGCCAGTCCTCGGGTACGACGACCGTCGGGACGGTCGACAGCGTCGGGACGCGCTCCGGCATCCAGCCGTCGAGCGCGGTGCGGACGCGGTGCTGGCGTCGGGAGCCGATGACGAGCAGGTCGGCCGTGGCCGCGGTCTCGACCAGGACGCGGTCCGGCGCTCCGAAGAACGTGGCCGTGGTGACCTCGACCCGGGGATGCGCACCCGTGAGGCGTTCGGCGGACCGCTGCAGTCGGTGGTCGAGCACGGTGACGTCCCCGCCCCACCCGTTCGCCACCGTGACGATCTCGATCCGGCTGCCGGGGATCACCCGCCGCACCGCGACCCAGTCGACCGCGCGGTCACTCGCGTCGTGTTCGTCGACGCCGACGACGATGTGCTCGGTCGTGACGCCGTTCCCGTCCCGCATCACCGTGCCTCGGCGTGTGCCGGCTCGCCGGTGCGGTCGTCGGACCCGGCTGCCCGGCGCGGCTGGGGGACGATGCACACGGGCGCGTGCCCGCGGTGCATGAGCCGCTCGCCGACGGACCCGGCGAGGAAGCCGCCGAGGGCGGTCCGGTGGCGCCGTCCGACGACCACGAGTGACGCACCGCGGGACGACTGCAGCATCACGTCGCGCGGCTGGCCCTCGACCGACGACCCGTCGACGCGCAGCGCAGGGTGCGCCTCACCGACCGCCCGCAGGGCTGCGCGGAGTTCGATGTCGGCCTCGTTGGACCAGAGGACGCGGTCCTCCTCGAGGTAGATGTTGGCGTAGGGCGCCATCGCGGTCGGGACCGCCCATGCCCGGACGAGGGCGAGGTCCTTGCCGCGTCGCTCGGCGACGTCGGCGGCCCACGCGAGCGCGGACGCGGCAGACCGGCCGTCGACACCGACCACGACCGGCCCGTCGCTGCGCTCCCACTCCTCGGGGACGACGACGACCGGCGTGGTGGCGTGCGCCACGACCCGTTCCGCCACCCGCCCCGTGATGGCCGCGGTGAGGGTGTGCACCTGCCGTGCGCCGATCACGAGGACGTCCCCGAGCGCGGCGTCCGCAACCAGCCGGTCGGCCGTCGGGCCGCCCGTGACGTCGTGGGTGACCGCGAGACCCGGGTACACGGTGCGCAGGCGCTGTTCGGCGGCGTCGAGCCGGTGCTCCGACCGTGTCAGCGCCTCGCCGTAGAACTCGCTGACGGTCAGCAGCCGAACGCTGTCGACTGCCGGGTCGACGGTGTCCACGGTCCACTCGACGGTCTTCCAGCCGGCGACGGAGTCGTCGATCGCGACGGTGTACGCGGTCATGATCGTTCCCTTCCCTGGCGGACGCACGGTGCGTCGCCGGCGGCTCACACCGCTTCGGTCGACGCGACGCTACGGTGCCCGGACCGTGCCCGGGCAGGGTCCAAGGTCCCGCTCGGGCCGGGGGACCAAGGCCACTGGTCGGACGCCCGCTCCGCGCGGAACGTACCTCCGACGGCGCCCGGAGCGGTGCCGGGAGAGGCGGTCGACCATGACCACGCGGATCGTTCTGGGGTGGGACGGGGGGACGGGGTCCCGCGCAGCACTGCGGTGGGCCGCGGCGCGGGTGACGGGCTCCGTGGGACGGCTCGTCGTCGTGCACGCCGTGCCCGACGACGCGGGATCGCCGGCGCTCAGTGACGCTGACCTCGGTGTCCGCACGGGCGTCTCAACGGCCGCGAGCGCGCACGGCATCGACCTCGACGTCGAGGTGCACCGCGGGGGCCCGGTCGCAGTGCTCCTGGGAGCGGTCGACGCCGAGTGCGTCCTGGTCGTCGGGCACGACGTCGTGCCCGACGCCCGCGGTCGGCGCCCGTCGATCGCCGCGCGGATCGTGGACGCTGCGCCGTGCACCGTCGTCGCCGTGCCGGCGGACGCGCCGACGGGACGCGGTGTGGTGGTCGGCGTGGACGTGCGGTCCGGGTCGGACGCCGCGCTCCGGTTCGCGGGCCAGGAGGCGCGGCGCACCGATGCGACGCTGCGCGCGGTCGCCGTCTGGTCGCCACCAGGGCACGACGACGAACACGCGCGTCGTCGCGAACTGCAGATGCTCGAAGAGCGCGTCGAGGACGCGTTCCTCGGCTTGCTCGACGTCGACGTGCACCGCGAGCTCGTCGAGGGCCCGGTCGCCCGCCGCCTCGTCGACGCGGCGGACGGAGCGGCGCTGCTCGTCCTGGGCACCGGGCCGCACCACCGACAGCGCGGGACCGTCGTCGACCAGGTGATCCGCGCCTCCCGGACCGCCGTCGCGATCGTGCGCTGACCCTGTAGGCGGTCGCCCACGTCATGCCGACCAGCGCCAGTCGGCCACCGACGGCACGTCCTCGCCGTGGCTGCGGGTCCACGCTCGTGCCTCGGTGCGCGCGTCCTGCATCCGCTGGCGCAGCCCGGCGTAGCGGACGGCGAGCCCAGGGACCCGGTCGAGCACGTCGATGACGAGGTGGAAGCGGTCGAGGTCGTTGAGCATGAGCATGTCGAACGGGGTCGTCGTCGTACCCTGCTCGACGTACCCGCGTACGTGCATGTCGGCGTTCGCAGCTCGGCGGTAGGTCAGCCGGTGGATGAGCCACGGGTACCCGTGGAACGCGAAGACGACCGGGCGGTCGCGCGTGAACAGGGCGTCGAACGCCTCGTCCGGCATGCCGTGCGGGTGCTGCTCGGGGCTCGTCAGGCGCATCAGGTCGACGACGTTGACCACCCGGACCCGGAGTCCCGGCACGTCGTCGCGGAGGATCGACGCCGCTGCCAGGACCTCGAGGGTCGGGACGTCCCCGGCGCAGGCCAGCACCACGTCCGGCTCCTCGCCGTCGACCTCGGTGCCGGCCCACGGCAGGATGCCCAGTCCGCGGGCGCAGTGCGCGACGGCTTCCTCGGCCGTGAGGAGGTCCGGCGTCGGCTGCTTCCCGGCCACCACGACGTTGACGTAGTCGACCGACCGGAGGCAGTGGTCGAAGGTCGAGAGCAGGGTGTTCGTGTCGAACGGCAGGTACACGCGGACGACTTCCGGCCGCTTGTTCATGACGTGGTCGATGAACCCGGGGTCCTGGTGCGAGAGCCCGTTGTGGTCCTGGCGCCAGACGTGCGACGAGAGCAGGTAGTTCAAGGACGAGACGGGCCGCCGCCACGGCACCTTCCGGCTCTCGGCGAGCCACTTCGCGTGCTGGTTCAGCATCGAGTCGACGACATGCGCGAACGCCTCGTACGTGCCGAACACGCCGTGGCGTCCGGTCAGCAGGTACCCCTCGAGCCAGCCCTCGCACTGGTGTTCGCTGAGCATCTCCATCACGCGGCCGTGCGGTGCGAGGTGTTCGTCGGTCGACCGCACCTCGGCGTTCCACTGCTTGTCCGTCACGTCGTACAGGGCGTCGAGCCGGTTCGATGCCGTCTCGTCAGGACCGAAGACGCGGAAGGTCGTCGGGTTCGCCTGTGCCACGGCGGCGAGCCAGCGGCCGAGCACACGTGTCGGCTCGCTCGAGGTGGCTCCGGGGTGCTCGACCGCGACGGCGTGGTCGCGGAAGTCGGGCATGCGCAGGTCGGTGCGCACGAGGCCACCGTTCGCGACCGGGTTCGCGCTCATCCGCAGGTCGCCTGCAGGAGCGTGGGCGCGGATGTCCGAGGCCGGGGAACCGTCGGGTCCGAACAGTTCCTCGGGGCGGTAGGAGCGCATCCACTCCTCGAGCACGGCGAGGTGCTCTGCCGAGTGCCGCGGATCGGACAGCGGCACCTGGTGCGACCGCCAGCTGTCCTCTGCGGGCTTCCCGTCGATCACCGGCGGACAGGTCCAGCCCTTCGGGGTGCGCAGGACGATCATCGGCCACCGCGGTCGTCCCTCGAGCGTGCCGTCGCGTGCATCCCGGCGGATCCGCTCGATCTCGTCGAGGACCACGTCGAGGGTCTCGGCCATCCGCCGGTGCACCGCGTGCGGGTCCTCCCCGTCGAACCCGCCGGAGACGACGAACGGCTGGTGGCCGTAGCCGCGCATGAGGTCGACGAGCTCGGACTCGGGGATGCGGGCGAGCACCGTCGGATTCGCGATCTTGTACCCGTTCAGGTGGAGGATCGGCAGGACGACCCCGTCGCGGAGCGGATCGACGAACTTGTTCGAGTGCCAGCTCGTCGCGAGCGGACCGGTCTCGGCCTCGCCGTCCCCGACGACGGCTGCGACGAGGAGTGTCGGGTCGTCGAACGCCGCGCCGTACGCGTGCGACAGGGCGTAGCCGAGCTCTCCGCCCTCGTGCATCGAGCCCGGTGTCTGCGGAGCCGCGTGGCTCGGGATACCGCCGGGGAACGAGAACTGGCGGAAGAGTCGTCGCATGCCGTCCTCGTCCTGGGACACCGCCGGGTACAGCTCGCTGTAGGTGCCGTCGAGCCACGCATTCGCGACCACCGCCGGTCCGCCGTGCCCGGGCCCGCAGACGAAGAGCGTCCGGATCGCGCGTTCCCGGATGACCCGGTTCAGGTGTGCGTGGATGAAGTTCAGGCCGGGTGTCGTGCCCCAGTGTCCGAGCAGCCGCGGCTTCACGTCGTCGGGGGTCAGTGGGCGTCGGAGCAACGGGTCGTCGAGCAGGTAGATCTGCCCGACGGCGAGGTAGTTCGCGGCACGCCACCACCGGTGGACCTGTTCGATCGTCGTGTCGTCCATGCGGTGCTCCTCGTCGTGGGCGGGCGGCGGGCCCGCACCGGTCGACGCGACGGTGGCACGGTCTTCGAACACTCGGCAGGGTCTTCGGTCCTGACGGACGTCGTGCTATCCGTCGGGGGACCAAGGACCTGGCGGAGCGATGACCGGACCAGCAGTGTCGGGACCGACCCCGACGAGAGGACCGCCATGCCCGAGCCGACCTGCTGGACCGTCGCCGTGGACGACTCGGACGCGGCGTGGAACAGCCTCGACTGGATCGACGCGGTCGTGCAGGACACCGACACCGTCCTGCTGGAGACCGTCCACGAGCCGCGCGGCGAGACCCTCGACCGTTCGACGGGACGACTCACCATCGCTGCGCACCGACTCCGGGAGCGACACCCCGATCTCCGCGTCGAGCGCGCCGTCGTCAGCGGGCCCACCGTCGCGCGCCTGCTCGACGACGCAACCGACACGGACGTCCTGGTCATCGGCGGGCGTCGGTCCGAGCGTCTCTGGGCATCGCTCACCGGCCGGGTCGCTGAACGGGTCGTCGCACACACCACCGCTCCCGTGGTGGTGGTCCCAGAAGACTGGCGTCCCGGTCGCGTCGACGACGCGGTCGTCGCGGGCGTGGACAGCCGCACCGCCTCGGCGGCGCTCGCCTTCGCCGCCCGGTGCGCGCAACGCAGCCGCGACGGACTCGTCCTGGTCCGCGCGTGGGAGCCGCCGACGAGCGTCTCGCCGTTCGGTGCGGTGTACCTGGAACGAGACCGCCCGCTCTGGGAGCACGAGGGGCAGCTCGAACTCGACGCCGCGATCCGGGCGGTGAGCCGATCGCACCCGGAGCTGCGGATGCGTGGTGAGCTCCGGCAGGGCCGACCGTCCGAGGTACTCATCCGAGCCACCACCACGGCTTCGCTCGTCGTCGTCGGCCGTCGCCACGGCTCGGCGTTCGGGGCGTTCCTGACCGGATCCGTCGGAGAGGCGCTCGTCCACCGGGCCTCGGCGCCGGTGTGCGTCGTGCCGCCGGCGGACGTGCCCGGATGACCGTGGTGCTCCAGAGGACTCCGCTACCCCTTCCAGACGGCCTCTGCTCCGGCGTGGCCGATGATGACGACCTCGATGATCGAGATGACGGCGACCACCACGAGCAGCACCGGCCCGACGATCCCGACGGCCCGCGCCACGCCGCTGTTCGTCACCGGGGCGGTCCCGAACCGGTGCCAGGCCCACCAGAGCGCCAGGAGCGCGAAGACCGCGAGCGACCAGGGGAGCATCCCGTCGGCGAGCTCGGTGTGCCGTTCGAGTAAAGCGGTCTCCTGCTCGTGGTGTTCCAGCCATTCGCCGGAGGACGTCGCGAGCGGGACGGACACCAGTGCGACGAGCCCGATGATCGGCGCTCCGACCGCGAGCCACCGTCGTGCTACCCGGCACACGGCCACAGCGAGCGACGCAGGCGTTTGGGTGCTCGCGTTTGGCACCGACAGCAGGGTCTGGGTCATCCTTGGAGCCGCCGAAACCGTCCGTCAGGTCCCTGCGGCCCCCTGATCGACGGTGCCGGCCAGCTGGGACACCACGCTCAACTCTGGCTCGGGCCCGGTCCGAGCACGGTCGGGTCCGGGTCTTCGACCGGCACGTCGAGGAGCTCGACCAGGATCGTGTGGGTCGGTGTGGACCCGGTGTTCCACCCGCTGTGTCGCTGCGCCGGGAGCCACACCGCGATCCCGGCGGGCAACGCCACGTCGAGCTCCCTCCCGTCGGCCACGAGTCGGCGATCGAAGCCCGTCAGCGTGACCATGATGCTCGCCGGGTGTCGGTGCACGTGGGTCCGGTCGCCCGGTACGTCGGTGTAGTCGAGCACGCGGACGTGCTCGTTCTCCCAGAGCAGCCGGTAGTGCTCGGGATCGGTCTGCAGGGGATCGTCGTCGGTCCGCATCATCGCGCTCGCCTCCTCGACGGGGTGATCGGGACTCATCCTCGTCCGGCTGCGCCGGCGCGCACCTGCGCGATCCAGAACGCGATGCGAACGCCCGATCAGGGCAGGGTCGGGACGCCCGTGGGTTGTCTCGCCCTCGACCAACGAAGAATGACGAATCAGTCGAGCCGGGTTGCTCCAGTAGAGCACCCACATAGTGTTATCAGTCGTTCCTAGCTCGTCGCGACGGTTCCGACCGCGGGCGGCATGGCCTGGACGGATTCCCTCAGAGAGCGGAACACGGGAGCCAGTGGTTGAATGCGTTCGGATTCACCTGCGGCATCGCCTCGAGCTGCTCGCTCAGGATGTGCTCATCCGCCGCCCATCGCGACGTCCCTCCTCTGTCCACCGCGACAGTATGAAGATTCGGGGCAGTCAGCCTCGCCGCAACGGAAGCTGGGACACGATGTCCCTTCGATTCACCTCAGTCCCGATGCAGAACGGGCAATTCACCTGGCGTTTGCATTCAGCTGACAACGAGCTCATAGCTCGGGCAGCGACCGGGTTCGAGACGTTTCTGAGCGCTCAGCGAGCGGCGACGGCGTTCAAAGTCGTGTCCTCGAGCGTGCGGTTCGTGGTCTACGTCAACGCGGTTGGCGAGTGGCGTTGGCGGGCCTGCCGTTCCCACGTCAACCTCGCGCGATCAGGCACCGCTTTCTCATCGCGAATTACCGCTGAACTTGCCGTTGCGCACCTGCGGGAGGATGCCGGCTTCGCAACTGGCGCTTGATCGCCAACTCTCCTGAGCCGAGCACACCCCGCAACAGTCGAAACCGAAGGAGCTGCGTGACCCAACGCCGATCGATCGGCGAGGGCTATCTCTCGCTAGGCAGCGGCTCGCGGCCGGTCCCAAGACTACTTGGCTCGCTGAGCCCCTTCGGGTGATCTGCCGCTCACATCCGCGCACGTAGATTCCGGCTGACTGCGCTCGATAGGCGCGGCTCTGCCCACCTTCCTGCCGCAACGAGGGTCGTCCCAGACGCCGTGTCCGGACCCCGGTAGGGGAGCGACGATCCACGCGTGGAAGAAGACTTTGCGCTGCTCAGCATTCGTGTCGCTCAACGGCCTCAGCGACGGTTTCCGTGAGCACACGACCGTTTCCGTGAACAGTCATACAACCACAACGACAACTGCCTACTGCGGCATGTCCACGAACCTCGAGAACATCCCGTGGAACGCCACCGTGATGGTGTCCGTCGGCCCGTTGCGGTGCTTCGCCACGATGAGGTCCGCCTCACCCTGACGCGGGTTGTCCTTCTCGTAGGCCGACTCACGGTGCAGCAGGATGACCATGTCGGCGTCCTGCTCGATCGACCCGGACTCACGCAGGTCGGAGATCTGGGGCTTCTTGTCGGCACGCTGCTCGGGACCACGGTTCAGCTGCGACAGCGCGACGACCGGCACCTGGAGCTCCTTCGCCATGAGCTTCAGCGCACGCGAGAACTCGGAGACCTCTTGCTGGCGGCTCTCGACCTTCTTGCCCGAGGTCATGAGCTGCAGGTAGTCGATGACGACCATGCGGAGGTTGTGCTGCTGCTTGAGGCGACGGCACTTCGCTCGGATCTCGACGAGCGTCATGTTGGGGGAGTCGTCGATGAAGAACGGGGCGTCGTTGATGCGGCCGCGGGTCTGGGCAATGGTCGTCCAGTCGCGGGAGTCGACGGTGCCCTTGCGCATGTTCTGCAGCGGCACGCTCGACTCGGCGGAGAGCAGACGCATCGCGATCTCGGCACGGCCCATCTCGAGGGAGAAGAACGCGGCGGTCTCGTTGTGCTTGATCGCAGCCGCGCGGCAGAGGTCGAGCGCGAGCGTCGACTTCCCGAGGGCCGGGCGGGCGGCGATGATGATGAGCTGGCCCGGGTGGAAGCCGTTGGTGAGGCCGTCGAGCTGCGCGAAGCCGGTCGGGACGCCGGTCATCTGCCCGTCGCGCCCCTTCGCGGCCTCGATCTCGTCGAGCGCGGCGGAGATGGCGTCGGTCAGGGGGACGTAGTCCTCGGTCTGCACACCGCCGGCGACGTTGTACACCTCGGCCTGGGCGCTGTTGACGAGGTCGGTGACCTCACCCTCGGACGCGTAGCCCATCTGCACGATGCGGGTGCCGGCGTCGACGAGGCGACGGAGCACGGCCTTCTCGGCCACGATCGCGGCGTAGTAGCCGGCATTCGCAGCGGTGGGCACCATGCTCGTGACGCTGTGCAGGTACTCGGCGCCACCGGCACGGGACAGCAGACCGGTCTTCGTCAGTTCGTCGGTGACCGCGATGACGTCGGTCGGTTCACCGTGCGAGTAGAGCGAGAGGATCGCGTCGAAGATGACCTCGTGCTTCGGGATGTAGAAGTCGACCCCGCGAGCGGTCTCGATGACGTCGGCGACGGCGTCCTTCGACAGGAGCATGCCGCCGATGGTCGACTGTTCGGCGAGCATGTCGTGCGGGGGAGTCCGCTCTGCGCCACCACGCTCCGCGTAGTCCTGCGGCGCGGGCTCGAGATGCGCGATCGACACACTTGCTCCTCTTGGTTGGCGGCGGACACGGACGAACCGACCGACCGTCGTGGCGGGCGGCGCGGACGAACCGACCGCCCCTGTTCTACCCCGGGCGACCGACATCGCCGAGTCGCTGGGCCAAGCTACGGGGACAGAGTTATCCCCAGCAAACGGCCCTGTGGATAACTCTGTGGAGAGCTTGCGGAACACGCCGGGGTGCTGTGTGGACAACTGTGGAGAGGTATGTGGACAACCGGCATGGGGAACACACTTTCGACCACTTGACCTGGGGTTTCCCGTTCCACACCATGTGTGGAGAAGTGGGGTTCAAGTACGCATTGAAGGTTGCCATTTCGATCGTTTCGGCTGTGTAAAAACGGTTGACAAACGGGAACCTGAGGAGAACGTTCCCAACCGGTTCCCAGCAAGCGCGACCCCGTCTGTGAGGTAACCGGTCAGCGCGGGACGACCCGCGCCTCCCGGCCTGGCGCAGCCCACCGGAACGGCGGAACCAGCCCACCGAAACGGCGGAACCAGCCCACCGAAACGGCGGAAGCAGCCCACCGAAGCGGCGGAAGCAGCCCACCGCGGCGGGGACAGCCCGCGGACATGACAACGGGCGGGCCTCCCGGAGGAGACCCGCCCGTCGTGAGCGGAAGACCGCAGCCAGTGTTACTTGGCGGCGACGACCTGGAGCGAGATCACGGCAGTGATGTCCTCGCGCAGACGCACGGTGGCCTCGTGGTCACCGACGGTCTTGATGGTCGCGGGGACCTCGACCTTGCGCTTGTCGAGCGAGCCGACGCCCTGCGCCTGGACGGCGTCAGCGACGTCGCCCGGACGGACGGAGCCGAACAGACGACCGTCCTTGCCGGCCTTGACGGTCAGCTTGATGGTCGCGTTCTCGAGCTTCATCTTGAGGTCCTGAGCCTCTTCGATGGTGGCGAGCTCGCGCGCGGTACGCGCGGCCCGGATCGACTCGACCTGCTTCTCGCCGCCCTTGGACCACGCGACAGCGAAGCCCTGGGGGATGAGGTAGTTGCGGGCGTAGCCGTTCTTGACGTCGACGACGTCACCGGCGGAACCGAGGCCGG
This sequence comes from Curtobacterium sp. NPDC098951, assembly GCF_044759965.1. NCBI lineage: Bacteria > Bacillati > Actinomycetota > Actinomycetes > Micrococcales > Microbacteriaceae > Curtobacterium > Curtobacterium sp. NPDC098951. The sequence goes on along the minus strand of NZ_JBIWAG010000003.1, from coordinate 175,557 downwards.
AGACCTCGTGGGTGAGGATGAGCTTCGACATGTGTCGACCTCCGATCAGCGGCCGGAGCCGGCGTAGGGGAGGAGCGCCATCTCACGGGCGTTCTTCACGGCACGGGCGATGAGGCGCTGCTCCTGGACGGAGACGCCGGTGATGCGACGGGCGCGGATCTTGCCACGCTCCGAGATGAACTTGCGAAGGGTCGCGACGTCCTTGTAGTCGATGACGCCGACCTTGATCGACTTCGCGGGAGCGGCGTTCTTGCCGCCCTTACCGCGAGGCTTCCGGCGGTCGCCGGTGCTCTTTCCAGCCATTGTTTGTCCTTAAGAAGTGGAAGTTGTGTCCGTTGAACCGCGGAGGATCAGAACGGGGTCTCGTCGTCGTACGTGCCGCCCGGGGTGCTCCACACGTCGTTCGACTGTGCGTTGCCGCCCTGCTGGCCGCCCTGGGGGGACCAGGGCGCGTCCGACTGACCGCCACCGTTGTTCCAGCCGCCGCCGTTGCCGCCGTTGCCCGCCGGGGCGTTGCCGCCGCCGACCTGGCCACGACCGCCGCCGGAGCCACCCGCAGCACGGGTGATCTGCGCGGTCGCGTAGCGGAGCGAGGGGCCGATCTCGTCGACCTCGAGCTCGATGCTCGTGCGCTGCTGGCCTTCACGGTCCTGGTACGAGCGCTGACGGAGGCGACCCTGCGCGATGACGCGCGAGCCCTTCGTCAGCGAGCCCGCCACGTGCTCGGCGAACTCGCGCCAGACACTCGCACGGAGGAACAGCGCGTCGCCGTCCTTCCACTCGTTCGCCTGACGGTCGAACGTGCGAGGAGTCGACGCGATGGTGAAGTTCGCCACGGCGAGCCCGTTCTGCGTGTAGCGCAGCTCCGGGTCCGCGGTGAGGTTGCCCACCACCGTGATGACGGTTTCGCCGGCCACGGGTTACTCGGCGCTCGCGGTCGCGTTGGCGGCCTTGCGGGCCGCGCGGGCCTCGTCGCGCTGCTTCTGGGCGGCGACCTGCGCGATGCCCTCTTCAGCGCGGAGGACCTTCGTGCGGAGCACGGCCTCGGAGAGACCGAGCTGACGGTCCAGCTCCTTGGCGGCCTCGGGGGTGGACGTGAAGTCCACGACGGCGTAGATGCCCTCGGACTTCTTCGCGATCTCGTAGGCGAGACGACGACGGCCCCAGACGTCCACGTTGTCGACGGTGCCACCGTCGTTGCGGATCACAGCGAGGAACTTGTCCAGGCTGGGAGCGACGGTGCGCTCGTCGATCTCGGGGTCGAGGATCGCCATCAGTTCGTACTGGTGCATGCGGAACCCACCTCCTCTGGTCTCAGCGGCCCCGAGCAGTTCTCGGGGCAGGAGGGTTGATGCATGTGCCCGGCAGCGCAGAGTGCGTGCGCGGACAACCCGGCAAGCTTAGCGGACGGCCTGGAGGCGCGCCACCGCCTGTGGAGAACCGCTCGCGCCCGTCAAGCGGTCGCGTCGCGGGCGGCCCACCAGTCGCGCAGGCGCGCCTCGGCGTCGTCGGGACCGAGGGGCCCCTCGTCCATCCGCACCTCGAGGAGGAAGCGGTACGCCTCGCCGACGGCACGGCCCGGCGGGATGTCGAGGATGCGCATGATGTCGTCGCCGGAGAGGTCTGGTCGGATCGAGTCGAGCTTCTCCTGCTCGGAGAGTTCCGCGATGCGGTCCTCGAGGTCGTCGTACGCGAAGGCGAGCCGGTCGGCCTTCCGGCGGTTCCGTGTGGTCACGTCGGAGCGCGTCAGTTCGTGCAGCCGCTCGAGCTGGTCGCCCGCGTCCCGGACGTAGCGTCGGACGGCGGAGTCGGTCCAGGCACCCTCGGTGTAACCGAAGAACCGCAGGTGCAGCTCGATCAGGCGCGACACCGCGGCGATGGTGTCGTTGTCGAACCGCAGCGCACGGAGCCGCTTCTTCGCGAGCTTCGAGCCGACCAGGTCGTGGTGGTGGAAGCTCACGGCGCCGCCGGGCTCGAGCTTGCGGGTCGCCGGCTTCCCGATGTCGTGCAGCAGGGCGGCGAGCCGGAGCACGGTGTCCGGCGCCTCGCCCGCGTGCCGCTCGGCCTCGTACCCGATGGCCTGCTCGAGCACGGTCAGCGAGTGCTCGTAGACGTCCTTGTGGTGGTGGTGCTCGTCGATCTCGAGCCGCATCGCGGGGAGCTCCGGCAGGAACCGCTCGGCCAGACCCGTGTCGACGAGGAGCCGGATGCCGTCGACCGGCGCGTCGGTGCCCAGCAGCTTCACCAGCTCGTCACGGACGCGTTCGGCGGACACGATGTCGATCGACTCGGCCAGGTCCGTCATGGCCTCGCGCACCTCGTCCGAGACGGTGAAGCCGAGCTGCGCCGTGAACCGGGCCGCGCGCATCATCCGCAGCGGGTCGTCGCGGAAGGACACCCGCGCGGCCTGCGGCGTGTGCAGCCGTCCGGCGAGCAGGTCCTCGACGCCGCCGTGCACGTCGACGAGTTCCCGGGCGGGCAGGCGGAGCGCCATCGCGTTGACGGTGAAGTCCCGACGGAGCAGGTCGTCCTCGATGGTGTCGCCGAACGCGACCTCGGGCTTGCGGGTCTCGCCGTCGTAGACGTCGCTGCGGTACGTGGTGATCTCGACCTGTTCGCCAGCCACCCGCGCGGCGATGGTGCCGAACTGCCGGCCGACGTCCCAGGTCTTGTTCGCGATCGGCTCGACGATCCGCAGGATGTCGTCCGGGCGGGCGTCGGTGGTGAAGTCGAGGTCGGTGACGGCACGACCGAGGAAGGCGTCGCGGACGGGTCCCCCGACGAGCGCCAGTTCGTGTCCGGCGTCGGCGAAGGCCCGAGCGAGGAGGGCGACGGGCTCGGTGGCGGCGAGTGCGTCGAGTCGCTCGACGGCCTGGGCAACGGACTGCATGACGGTCCTCATCCTCCCAGATCCAGGGCCCGAGTTCTCCACAACGTCCGCGCGCACGGGAGCGTTCATGGTCTGGCCTCATACACTCGTGGACGGCCCGGACCGACCCAGTGGGCCCTTCGCATGCAGATCTTCCGCACCACGCTCGCCGCCGCCGCGTCGGCCCTCGTCGCGCTCGGCCTCGTCGTCGCGCCCGCTGCGGCCGACGGCGCCCACGCCACGACTGTCTCGTCGACCACGACCCGGACGGCGCACCCCGCGGCCGCCGCGGCGGGCAAGACCACCATCTCGATCGCTCCGGCGAACCGCGGGATCGTCCAGCGCGACGAGGAGCTCGAGCTCTCGGTGACGGTCACGAACGACACCGATGCCGACGTCCCCGCCGGCACCGCGGAGCTCGACATCTTCCGCTCCGTGAGCACGCGCGACGTGCTCTCGGACTGGCTCGCTGACACCAGCACGACCGGTTACCTCGGCGCCCCCATGGACTCCGTGGACGTCCCGGCGGTCCCCGCGCACCGGTCGGTCACGCTCGGCTCGGTCAAGATCGTCGCGGGCAACGTCGCGCTCGGCGGGTACTCCTCGTTCGGTGCGCGGCGCATCGCGGCCGAGTACACGGCCGGCGACACCTACGCCGTGGCCCGGTCCGCGATCACCTGGTACCCCGAGTCCGACCAGACCCCGGTCAGCGTCTCGGTGGCGATGCCGATCACCGTCCCGGAGACCAACCAGGGGCTGCTGTCCGCGGGCACCCTGGCGGCCACGACCGCCGTCGACGGCACGCTCACCCAGCAGCTCGACGCCGCCGAGGACCACAACGTCGCGGTCGCCATCGACCCGCGGATCATCGCCTCCATCCGCATCCTCGGCGAGAACGCGCCGTCCTCGGCGATCGCCTGGCTGAGCCGGCTCGAGTCGCTCCGCAACGAGACCTTCGCCCTGCCGTACGCCGACGCCGACGTCACCGGGCTCCGGCAGGCGGGGTCGGACGGGATCCTCGCACCGATCTCCCTCGACCAGGAGATCAAGGAGCAGAACTTCCCCGGGGCGTCCACACCGACCCCGACCCCGACGGCGGACGCCACGAGCCCGACGGCCGACCCGTCCGCGACGAGCACGCCGAGCGACGAGCCCACGGCCGACCCCGGCACCGACGACGGGACACCGGCGACGCTGCCCACGACCGCCTCGCTGCTCGACTTCCCGTACTCGATGGACGGCATCGCGTGGCCGTCCGACGGCACCGTCGCCGCGGCGGACCTGCCGGCACTGGCCAAGGCCGGCTCCACGACCACGATCGTGTCGAGCGGCAACACGTCCGCCGGCGCCGACACGACCATCGCCGCCTCCGAGCGGATCGGCAGCGAGCACGTCCTGGTGTCCGACCAGTCGATGTCCGCCCTCCTCCGGACCGCCGCCACCGCGTCGAACCAGCAGGAGTGGTCGACGGCGATGTCGGAGCTCACCGCGACGCTCGCGACCTCGGCGCGGGCGGGGACGGCCGAGGCGCCGATCCTGCTGACCCTCGGGCGCGACTGGCCGACGAACTCCACGCGACTCAGCCAGGCCCTCGACGCGCTCGAGGACACCGCCTGGGTCGCGCCGGCGGACCTGTCCACGACGGCCTCCGCCACCGCCGGGTCCCTCACGCTCGCGGCCGGGACGAACGGCGACGCCCGCACCGACCAGCTGGACCGCCTGGTCGACGGCGAGCAGGACCTCGCCGGGTTCGCGTCCGCGCTCGACACCCCCACCGACCTGACCGCACCGGCACGGCTCCGACTGCTCGCCCTGGCGTCGAACGCCTGGCGGGACGACGCATCCGGCCTCGCGACCGCGATCGACGCCCAGCTCGCGAACTGGGCGGGGAAGACCGCGCAGATCAGCATCCCGGACTCGAGCAGCCTGACCCTGCTCGGTGACCGGTCGTCGCTCCCGATCTCGATCCGGAACCGCTCCGACTACCCGGTCACGGTGCTGCTGTCCGTGCAGCCGTCGAACTCGGCGTTGCGGATCGTGCGGAACGACATCGAGGTCAAGATCCAGCCAGACTCCTCGACCCGGACCACCGTGCCGGTCCAGTCGGTCGCGAACGGCAAGGTGAACCTGACCCTGTCGCTCACGAGCCCGACCGGCGTGAAGATCGCCACCCCCGCCACGGTCGAGCTCAACGTCCAGGCCCAGTGGGAGACGGTCATCACCGCAGCCGCGGCGGTGGCCCTCGTCGCGATCTTCGGGTTCGGCATCGTCCGGAGCATCCGGAAGCGCCGTCGTCGCCGGAACGGCGACGTGGACGCTGACGACGACGAGGACCCGAACCGTCCGCTCGAGGTCCAGCCGGTGGTCGGTGGCGAGGCCCTGCCGGCCGCGTCGTCGCGAGACGGACGTGCACCGTTCCTCCAGTCCGACACCGCGGTGCGCGACGCACCGTCAGCCGACCCCGAGGAGCCGATCATCAGCACCACCCAGCCCCAGCCCGCGGTCGACGCCGAGCCGGTGGCCGAGCGCAGTCTCGGCCGCGCGAGCGCGATGCTCGCGGCTGGAACCATGCTGTCGCGCGTCCTCGGCTTCGCGAAGACCTTCGTCCTCGCCTTCGCGATCGGCAACACCGGTTCCGACGCGGCGAACGCCTTCGGCATCTCGAACCAGCTGCCGAACAACATCTACGCGCTCATCGCGGGCGGCCTGCTCTCGGCCGTCCTGATCCCGCAGATCGTCCGATCGATGAAGCAGCACACGGACGGCGGGGTGGCCTACGTCAACAAGATCGTGACGCTCGGCGGGTCGGTGTTCGTCGTGATCACGATCGTCGCGACGCTCCTCGCACCGTTCCTCGTGTGGGTCTACAGCCAGCAGGCGTCCGGCGACAGCAAGGGCTTCACGCCCGCGCAGACGGACCTCGCCGTCGCCTTCGCGTTCTGGTGCCTGCCGCAGATCCTCTTCTACGCGATGTACTCGCTCCTGGGCGAGGTCCTGAACGCCAAGCAGGTGTTCGGACCCTTCACCTGGGCGCCGCTCATCAACAACGTCATCGCGATCGCGGGCCTGATCGTCTTCATCGCGCTGTTCGGCGGACGCGACGTCAACTCCTCGACCGAGGGATGGACGGCCGTCAAGATCGCCGTCCTCGCCGGCAGCGCGTCGCTCGGCGTGTTCGCGCAGGCCGCGTTCCTGCCGTTCTTCTGGCGGCGCGCCGGACTGACCTTCCGACCGGACTTCCGCTGGCGCGGGGTGGGGCTCCGCTCCACCGGGACGGCCGCCGGGTGGCTCTTCGCGATGATCCTCGTGACGCAGCTCGCCGGCATCGTGCAGTCGCGCGTGGCATCGCTCGCCGGTGGTGCCGGCATCGCCACCCTCGGCACGACGTGGCTGCTGTTCATGCTCCCGCACTCGATCATCGCGGTCTCGATCGCGACGGCGTACTTCACGCGCATGAGCCACGACGCCGAGCGCGGCGACCTGGCAGCGGTGCGCCGGAACCTCTCGCTCTCGCTGCGGATCGTCGGCCTGTTCACCGTGTTCGCGAGCGTCGCGCTCATCGTCCTCGCGATGCCCTTCGCTCGGATCTGGGAGAACCGGTTCGACCACACGCAGGCGATGGCCCAGGTCCTGTGGGCCTACATGCCGGGTCTCGTGCTGTTCAGCATGCTCTTCATCATCCAGCGGGTGTTCTGGGCCCTGCACGACCACCGCACGCCGTTCCTGATGCAGTGCGTGCAGTCCGTGCTGTTCGTCATCGGGGCCCTCGCCGTCGCGACCTTCCCGGGCAACGTGATCGGTGTCTCGATCGCGGTGTGCACGACCGTCGCCGGGACCGTGCAGACGATCATCGCGCTCGTGCTCGTCCGGAAGCGCCTGGACGGCATCGAGGGGCCGATCGTGACCCGGTCGCACGTCCAGTTCGTCATCGCCGCCCTCATCGCCGGTGTCGTGGGGCTCGTCGTCGTGAACTTCTTCGGCGGCTTCTCGGCCGACGGGTTCGCGATGTCCGACGTCTCCGGCGCACTCATCACGATCACCCTCACCGGCGCCGTGATGGTGGTGGTGTACTTCGGCGGGCTCGTCGTCGCGAAGAACGGCGAGATCCGCGGCGCGGTCGACATCCTGCGCAAGCGCCTCGGTCGCTGACGGCTTCCCGGGTGGCACGGAATGCCACGCCGGTAGCATTGGTTGACCCGGTCAGACATCTACGGAAGGGCAGCGAGGCATGCGCCAGCTCATCATCATCGGTTCCGGCCCGGCCGGGTTCACCGCCGGCATCTACGCTGCACGCGCGGAGCTCAAGCCCCTGATCGTCGCCTCGAGCGTCGAGACCGGCGGCGAGCTCACGAAGACGACCGAGGTCGAGAACTTCCCGGGCTTCCCCGAGGGGATCCAGGGCCCGGACCTCATGATCAAGATGCAGGAACAGGCCGAGAAGTTCGGCGCCGAGGTCCTGTACGACGACGCCGTGTCGGTCGACCTCACGGGCGACGTGAAGAAGGTCACCGTCGGCTCCGGGACGACGTACGAGGCCCTCGCGGTCATCTACGCGACCGGTTCGGCGTACCGCCACCTCGGCCTCGCCGACGAAGAGCGCCTGTCCGGTCACGGCGTCAGCTGGTGCGCGACCTGCGACGGCTTCTTCTTCCGCCAGAAGAACATCGCCGTCGTCGGCGGTGGCGACTCCGCGATGGAAGAGGCGACGTTCCTCACCCGCTTCGCCGACAAGGTCACGGTCATCCACCGTAAGGACACCCTGCGCGCGTCGAAGATCATGCAGGACCGCGCGATGAACGACCCGAAGATCGAGTTCGCCTGGAACAAGGAGGTCACCGGCATCACGGGTGACTCCGCGGTGACCGGCGTCACGCTGCGCGACACGGTGGACGGTACCGAGAGCGAACTGGCCCTCGACGGCCTCTTCATCGCGATCGGCAACGACCCGCGCACGCACCTCATCCACGGCCAGATCGACATCGCCCCCGAGGGCACGATCGCGGTCCAGGGTCGCTCGTCGAAGACGAACCTGCCCGGTGTGTTCGCGGCCGGCGACGTCATCGACCCCACCTACCGCCAGGCCATCACCGCGGCTGGTTCGGGCACGGTCGCCGCGCTCGACGCCGAGAAGTACCTCGCCGAGCTCGACGACGCCCTGACCGACCCGGCCGAGGGCGTCACCCCGGAGTCGCCCGTCACGGTCGACGTCGAGGCTGCACGCGCCTGACCCCCGGAATACCGCAGCGCCTCGGGCGTTGCACCCACTGATCGACTTCTCGAAGGAGCACACATGTCCAACGCCAAGGCAGTCACCGACGCCACCTTCTCGGACGAGGTCCTCAAGTCCGACAAGACGATCCTCGTCGACTTCTGGGCCGAGTGGTGCGGCCCGTGTCGCGCGGTCTCCCCGATCCTCGACCAGATCGCCGAGGAGCACGCCGGCAAGATCGAGATCGTGAAGCTCAACGTGGACGACAACCCCCAGTCGGCCATGAACTACCAGATCACCTCGATCCCCGCGATGAAGGTCTTCAAGGGCGGCGAGGTCGTCAAGACCGTCATCGGCGCGAAGCCGAAGCCGGCACTCGAGGCCGACCTCGCGGAGTTCCTCGCGTAGTCGCCCGACCCACCGCAAACGGCCCTGCACCCCACCGGGTGCGGGGCCGTTCTGGCGTTCCAGGCCACTGCTTCAGGATCGGCCCCGTCGCGGGGCCCGGGTTCCCGGGGTCGATGTCGTAGTGTGGCGGGAATGTGAGTGGCGGGTTCGTCCCGCTGGAACGGAGCCAAGATGACGAACGGCAACAGCCTCGACCCCTGGTACGACTCCTACGCCCAGCGCACCGCCGGGCTGAGCGCCTCCGAGGTCCGAGCCCTGTTCGCCGTCGCCTCCCGCCCCGAGGTGGTCTCGCTGGCCGGCGGCATGCCGTACGTCTCCGCGCTGCCGAGAGAGCTCGTCACGGGCTCCCTGGACCGTGTGATGGCCGAGGACGCCGCCATGGCGCTGCAGTACGGCGGCGGGCAGGGGCTGCGGTCGCTGCGCGAGCACATCGTCGACGTGATGAGCCTCGAAGGCATCCGTGCCAGCGCCGAGGACGTCGTCGTGACCACGGGCTCGCAGCACGCGCTGGACCTCGTCACGCGGCTGTTCATCGACCCGGGTGACGTCGTGCTCGCCGAGTCGCCGTCCTACGTCGGTGCGATCGGCGTCTTCCGCTCGTACCAGGCCGAGACGGTGCACGTCACCACCGACGAGAACGGCCTCGTGCCCGAGGCGCTGCGCGAGGCGATCGCGAACCTCCGCACCCAGGGCAAGCGGATCAAGTTCCTCTACACGATCCCGAACTTCCACAACCCGGCCGGCGTGACCCTCAGCCGCGAGCGTCGCATCGAGATCCTCGACATCTGCCGGTTGAACAACATCCTCGTGCTCGAGGACAACCCGTACGGGCTCCTCTGGTTCGACGAGCCGGCCCCGCAGGCGATCCGCTCGATCGACGAAGAGGGCGTGGTGTACCTCGGCTCCTTCTCGAAGACCCTCGCACCGGGCTTCCGCGTCGGGTGGGCCCTCGCTCCGCACGCGATCCGCGAGAAGCTCGTCCTCGCCAACGAGTCGGCCGTCCTCGCCCCGAACTCCTTCGGGCAGTACGTGGTCAACGCCTACCTCGACGCCGCCGACTGGAAGGGCCAGGTGGACACGTTCCGCGGGCTCTACGCCGAACGTCGTGACGCGATGCTGTCGGCCCTGGGGGAGTTCCTGCCGGACCTCTCGTGGACGAGGCCGAACGGCGGGTTCTTCGTCTGGCTCACCCTGCCGGAATCGCTCGACTCGAAGGGCATGCTGCCGCGGGCGGTGAAGGAGCTCGTCGCCTACACCCCGGGGACCGCCTTCTACGCCGACGGCCGCGGCGGCGGACACATCCGACTGTCGTTCTGCTACCCGACGCCGGAGCAGATCCGCGTCGGCGTGAAGCGCCTCGCCAACGTGGTGAACGACGAGCTGGAACTGATCGAGACCTTCGGACCCGCGACGCGGCCGACCAGTGTCATCCGGCCGACCTCCTCGGTGAGCGCTCCGCCGCCGAACATCTCCTGATCAGCACTTTTCCTCGTTGCACCCGCAGTACCGGAGGTCCATCCGCATGGCCGAGCTCACCCGCCGTCACGTCGTCGTCGTCGCGGGAGGGATCTCGCACGAGCGTGACGTGTCCCTGCGCTCCGGCCGCCGCGTCGCGGATTCCCTCACCGGGTACGGCTGGCAGGTCGATCTGCGCGACGCCGATGCGTCGCTCCTCCCCACGTTGCGGGAGACCCGCCCGGACGTCGTCTGGCCGGCTCTGCACGGCGCTTCGGGTGAGGACGGTGCCCTGCGGGGCATCCTGGAGGCGCTCGACATCCCCTTCGTCGGCTCACGTTCGACGTCGGCCCGCCTGGCATGGGACAAGCCGACTGCGTCGGCACTGGTCGCCCGCGCGGGCGTCCGCACGCCGCGGTCCGTCACATTGTCCCACGACGTCTTCCGGGAACTCGGTGCCGTCGGGGTGCTCGAGAGCATCGCCGGCGAGCATCCGGTGCCGCTCGCGGTGAAGCCCGCTCGGGGTGGCAGCGCGCAGGGCGTCACGCTCGTCGACGACGTCAACGACCTCCCGCGAGCCATGGTGACCGCGTACACCTACTGCGATGACGTCGTGGTTGAACAGCTCATCCGAGGGACCGAGGTCGCGGTCGGCATCATCGACACCGGCGACGGTCCCGTGGCACTCTCCGCCGTCGAGATCGTCCCGCGCAGTGGCATCTACGGGTTCGAGGCTCGCTACAACGCCGGCGAGACGACGTTCTACACGCCGGCCCGACTGTCCGATGAGTACGCCGCCGCAGCCTCGTCCGCGGCGATCGCCGCCCACGAGGCCCTTGGCCTCCGCCACATCTCGCGTGTCGACCTGATCATCGACGCGGCCGGGACCCCGTGGTTCCTCGAGGCGAACGTGCTCCCGGGTCTCACCGAGACGTCCCTGGTTCCGCAGGCCCTGTCGGCATCCGGCTTCGATCTGGGATGGACGTATGCCGAGCTGGCCGAGCAGGCGATCCGCGACCACCGGGCGTAAGCCTCTGTCGCACCGAAGGATCTATGTTCCACGTGGAACATCCGCGGTGGTGCTTGCTGCAGCGGTCGGATTCTCGGTCATCGCCGGGGGAGAGGTCGTCCATGTTCGCGCTGCCCGTCGAGCGGCGATGCTCCCGCTGCCAGCACCGGGGTCGCGCCTCGTGGTGATCGTCCTGGGGTTCGGGAACCGCGGGACCCGCATCAACATGGTCAACCGGTGGCGGGCCCGGATCGCCGTCCGAACGGCTCGTCGCGCTCGCGCGGCGGGGGCGTCGGTGAGGATCCTCTGCAGCGGGGGAGCGGTCCGAGGCCCCATCGCGGAGGCCGCGCTCCTCCGGAATCACATCACCGCTACCCTCGGGTGGGATGGCGATGTGTCGGTCGAGGCCGACAGTACGTCCACCTGGGAGAATGTGCGGAACGCCGGCCCCTGGATCGACGCTGCGGATCAGATCGCATTTGCCTCGAACGGGTTGCACGCCGAGAAGGCACGCACGTACTTCCGGCGCCAGTATCCGGACCGCGCCGCGGCGTTGGTGTCCGCCGAGGACCATCGGTTCGGGGAGATGGCCCTCGTGAAGCCGATCTTCGCGGCCGTCGGGTTGTGGAAGCTCCGCGCAGTGTTCCACGTGGAACACCGCCGCTAGGGTCTCGCACGGAGCGTGCGTCTCGGCCTCCTTGCCACGCCGCCAACGCAGCGGACATACCCCGAACCTCGACTGATGCGCCAGCTCAGCGCAGACCTGTACTGCGCCCGGTCCAGACTGAACGTCCAGACCACGGCGCCAGCCCAGCATGGTCCTCCCAGGACCAAGCCAGCACATGCACTGTCGGCATCGGCCTACGACATCGCGCGCAGAGAACCTCCGGAGACGGAAGGAAGCACGACGTCCCACGCTACGGGCATCCAAGGATCACCGTGTCAGTCGGGGCGGTCCTTTCGGTACCCGAAACCAAGGGCGAACGTCGCTCGGTCGCGGTCGCACAGTCCATCTCGGTCCGCTCCACCCGCGCCGTCCGGCGAAAAGCCGGCGCGTGCGTATCCAGCGATCCACTTCCGGGCAACATGGTCGATGCCCTGTCTCGGTTCACCCGCCCGGATCTGGGTCCACCGATGTGGCCCGCCCGCGATGACCCTTGGTACGAGGCAGGCGCACCCGTACTCGCATGCGCCAGCCACGAGCCCTCATCGGCCGTCCCACCCTGCCAGTGACGCGTGACCCGACGACCGTCGTCGATGTTCCACGTGAAACGTCGGCGGTCACGCGCACGGCGCGCTGACAGCAGAGGTGCCCCAGTCTTCCCGTTCCGCGCCGCTGCAGCCCCAGAGCGGAGCCACGCGCGGTCGTCTCCGCGAGGAACAGCACCCCTCCCAGGCCGGTACACCGAGAGTGCCGCAGACTCCCGTCAAAGAGCCGCACACGGCTTCCCAGAGCGAGTCAGCTCACCACCCGCGCCGTTGATGATGCTGGATCAGCCTGCGACGTCCTCGATGCCGAGTTCGGCCAGGATCCGGTTCAGATCCTCACCGTTCGCGAAGTCGATCGTCACCGAGCTCTTGCGCGCGCCCACGGCGATCTTCACCCGCGTGTTCAGCCGGTCGCCCAGGCGATCCGCCAAGTCGTTGAAGTGCAGCTGCCGCTTGGACGGCTCGGCCTTCGGCTTCACCGGTGTCTTCGCAGACAGCTGCTGGGCGATCGACTCCGCCGCTCGCACCGACAGGTCCTCGTTCACGATCTTCTCGGCGAGGTACTCCATCGCCTCGGCATCGGGCGCTGCGAGGATGGCCCGCGCGTGGCCGGCCGAGAGGACACCGGCCGCCACACGGCGCTGCACGGGGGAGGGGAGCCGCAGCAGACGGATGGTGTTGGTGATCTGCGGCCGCGAGCGACCGATCCGCTGCGCGAGCTGCTCCTGGGTGATCCCGAAGTCCGCGAGGAGCTGCTGGTACGCCGATGCCTCCTCGAGCGGGTTGAGGTTCGCTCGGTGCAGGTTCTCCAGGAGCGCGTCGCGGAGCATCGCGTCGTCCGGAGTGTCCTTGACGATCGCCGGGATCGTGCTGAGCCCGAGCTCCTTGGTGGCCCGCAGTCGGCGCTCACCCATGATCAGCTCGTACTGCGGCTCCGTACCGGTCGCGCCGGCGATCGGACGCACGACGATGGGCTGCAGGACACCGATCTCACGGATCGAGTGCACCAGCTCCTGGAGCTCCTCCTCGCGGAACTCCTTGCGCGGCTGGTGCGCGTTCGGCACCACGTCGAGCGGGTTCAGGTTGGCGAGACGCGCTCCGGGGACGGCGACGAGCTCCTCGGCGGTGGCCCCGTCCACGACCGGCGCGGACGCCGGAGACCCACCCGTCGGGAAGAAGACGTCGACGGGCCGGTCCTGCTGCTCGGACGTCGTGGGGATGAGGGCTCCGATACCCCGCCCGAGTCCAGTTCGCTTCGGTGCCATCAGTGCTGTGCTCCTCGTGCTGCGATCTCGGCTGCTGCTTCCAGGTAGGAGAGCGACCCGGTGGAGTTGACGTCGTACGCGACCACGCTCTGCCCGTAGCTCGGTGCCTCGCTGACGCGGACCGACCGGGGAATGACCGCCTGCAGCACCTGCTGCCCGAAGTGTTCCCGGACATCCGCCGCGACCTGGTTCGACAGGTTCGTGCGGCTGTCGTACATCGTCAGGAGGATCGTCGACACCGCGAGCTTCGGGTTGAGGTGCCGTTCGATGAGCTCGATGTTCCGCAGCAGCTGGCTCAGGCCTTCGAGCGCGTAATACTCGCACTGGATCGGGATGAGCACCTCACGCGCGGCGACGAAGGCATTGATCGTGAGTAGTCCGAGGGACGGCGGGCAATCGATGAACACGTAGTGGTACGGCTCGTCGAGGGACTCCAGGTACTGGTCCAGCGCGGTGCGCAGGCGCTGCTCGCGAGCGACCAGCGAGACGAGTTCGATCTCGGCACCGGCCAGGTGGATGGTCGCCGGCACGCACCAGAGCGTGTCCGACTCGGGGGAGCGCTGCACCGTGTCGGCGATCGGTGCCTCGTCGACGATCACGTCGTAGATGCTCGGGACCTCGGCCTGGTGGTTCACCCCGAGCGCCGTGGACGCGTTCCCCTGCGGATCGAGGTCGATCACGAGGACGCGGGCCCCTCCGTGCGCCAGCGCGGCAGCGAGGTTGACGGTCGTCGTGGTCTTCCCGACGCCGCCTTTCTGGTTCGACACCGTGAATACCCGGGTCGCCGCCGGCAGCGGGAACTGCTGCTTCGCGATCGCCCGACGGCGACGGTTCAGGTCAGCGATCTCGCGAGCGAGCGGTGTCGACGCGTCGTAATCGGTCGATGAACTCAACGAGTGCCTCTTCCCCGGTTCAGTGTTTCACGTGGAACGCGGAGCCACTGGCGGCCGGTGGAACCGGCCCGAGCCGCAGCGTCAGTCAACTGTAGCCCGGAAGACGCGTGTGGTCTCCTCGACCACACCGACTCCGAGCTCGAGCACCTCGACATCGGTCAGACGCTTCCGGAGGATGACCTTGCGGGCCTTCTCCATCTCGTCCTCGACGCGGGCACCCTTCATGAGGATGAGCTGACCACCGGACCGGACCAGCGGGACCGTCAGTGGAATGAGCTTGGACAGTGCACTCACCGCGCGCGCGGTGACCTGGTCGACGACGATCTCGTCCGCGACGTCCTCGGCGCGAGCACGGACGACCTCCACGTTGTCGAGCCCGAGGCGTCCGGCTTCCGTCGTGAGCCAGTCCACCCGGCGCTCCATCGGCTCGATGAGCGTGAGGTGCACGTCCGGGCGAGCGATCGCCAGTACCAGGCCGGGGAGTCCCGCGCCGGAGCCGACGTCCGCAACCCGGCCCCGTTCCTCCAGGAGCGGCGCGAGGACCGCAGAATTGAGGATGTGTCGAGTCCAGAGGCGGGGTAGCTCGAGCGGGCCGATGAGGCCGAGCTCTTCGCCGCGTCGAGCGAGCTCACCGGTGAACGACCGGGCGAGGTCGATGCGGTCACCGAACAGGGTCGCCGCAGCCGCCGGCTCCGCCTCGAGCACGGGCGGTGCGGTGTCCGTCATCGGGTGACGACCGTGTGGCGGTCCCGACCCTCACCCTCGGACTCCGAGTGGAAGCCCTTCTCGGCGACGAGGTCGTGGACCAGCTTGCGCTCGTACGACGACATCGCGGGGAGCGCGGCCGAGCTCGACCCCGCCTCGATGCGCTCGATGGCGGTGTCGACGAGCCGCTGCAGCTCCGACGCACGAGCGTCACGCGAGCCTCCGACGTCCAGGATCAGACGACTGAACTCACCGGTCTCGGCCTGCACCGCGATCCGGGTCAGCTCCTGCAGCGCCGACACCGTGTCCGGCTTCGACAGCACGCGGAGCGCGTCGCCCTCGTCCGTGACCGAGAGGTACACACGACCCGCGCGCTCCTCGATCTCGATGTCGCCGTCGAGGTCGCAGATGTCGAGGAGTTCCTCGATGTAGTCCGCCGCGATGTCGGCCTCGTCGCGGGCGTCGTCATCGACGGTCGCGGTGTCGACGGTGGTGTCCACGGCGGCCGCGGTGTCCTGCTCGGTCACTTACTTCTTCCCGTTCTTCTTGGCACGGTTCTTCCCGACCGGCTGCTGGCGCTGGGTCGTCACGCGGACGGCCTCGATCTCGGCGGCACCGGCACCCGCGCCGGCCTCGGCGAGGACGGGCGTGGCCGCACCGCGGCGCTGCGCCTTCTTCGCGAGGCGGGCCTCACGGGCGAGTGCTGCCTCGGAGCCGGGCGTCGGCATGCTGCGGATGACGAAGTACTGCTGCGCCATCGTCCAGACGTTCGAGGCGAGCCAGTAGAACATGACGCCCAGGGGGAACGACAGACCGGAGATGACGAACACCAGCGGGAGGATGTACAGCATCATCTTCTGCTGGCGGTACATCGGAGACTCCTTGGTCTCCGGGGACATGTTCTTCGCGACGAGCTGCAGCTGGGTGATGAACTGCGACGCGGTCATCACGACGATCATGAAGCCGGCGATGACCCGGACCTCCCAGCCGGAGGCGTTCGTGAACGTCTCGTGCAGGGGGGCACCGAAGAGCGATGCGTTGCCGAACGACGCGGCGAGGTCGTTCGTCAGCAGGCCGATGCCGGTCTTGTTGATCTGCGCCTCGTGCAGCACCGAGTACAGCGAGAAGAAGATCGGCATCTGGATCAGCAGCGGGAGGCAGGAGCTCAGCGGGTTCGTCCCGGTCTCCTTGTAGAGGGCCATGGTCTCGCGGCTCATTGCCTCACGCGAGAACTGGTCCTTCTTGCCCTTGTACTTCTCCTGGATCTTCTTCAGCTGCGGCGCCACCTCGAGCATGCGTCGCTGCGACTTGATCTGCCGCACGAAGATCGGGATGAGCGCGGCACGCACCACGAAGGTCAGGAAGATGATGGAGAGCACCCAGGTGATGCCCGCTCCGGGGTCCATGCCGATGCTCTCGAAGATCCAGTGGAAGCCCACGAGGATGGCCGAGACCACCCACTTGAGCGGCCAGAGGATCGTTCCGATGAATCCGAGGTCCATGGGGACTGTCACGCCTTTCGAGTGCGCTGGGAGAGCAGGACCGGGCGGGTGGGACCACCCGTGGGCTGCGGCTGCGGCTGGGTCGGTGCGAGCACGAACCCGAACCGGTTGACGTCGTAGGGGCGACGTCGTGCCCGGACGTCGTCGATGCCCCCGGCTGCCCAGGGGTTGCAGCGTGCGATGCGCCATGCGCCCATGGCGGATCCGCGCACGACGCCGTACTGCTGGATCGCCTCGAGCGCGTACCGGGAGCACGAGGGGTGGTACCGACAGACGTTGCCGTAAAGCGGTGAGATCACGGCACGGTACGCGCGCAGCACGATGACGCACACGTTGCGCGGGAGCAACGCGACGGCCCAGGCGAGCCGGGTCCAGAGGTTGCGGTTCATGCTGCCTTCTCCACACCACGCGCACAGGAGCGCGAGACGTCTTCGAGCAGGGTAGGCCATCCGGCCTGCGCAGCGGCTGGCAGTGCGCGGACCACCACGTCGTACCCGTCGGGGATGTCGACGAGGAGTCCGTGCGCGATCGCCTTGAGGCGACGCCGGACCAGGTTCCGGGTCACGGCGTTGCCGACCGTCTTCGCGACGATGAACCCGAACCGCGTCGGACCGGCACCGCTCGACGGGTCGTCCGACGGACGACGGACCACCGATACGACGGCGTGCGCCGTGGCGCTTCTGCGACCACGACGCACGACGGACCGGTAGTCGTCACCACGGACGATCCGGTTGGCACGGGCCAACACGAGTCGGGACCGGAGGACGAGATCAGGCGGGGAGCCTGATCAGGCGCTGAGCTCGGTACGGCCCTTGGAGCGACGGGCGGCCAGGATGGCGCGGCCCGCGCGGGTGCGCATGCGGGCACGGAAGCCGTGCTTCTTGGCGCGGCGACGGTTGTTCGGCTGGAAGGTGCGCTTGCTCATGATGATCTCCACACGGCTGCTCGCGGCGAGCCGTCACGTATGTGTCGTCGCTCGGTGCCGAACGACGCAGATGGGCGCGACCGAACGGCCGCAGTCAACTGGTTAACGGTACGTGACAGGGGCGAGCAGGTCAAACGGGCGCCGCGGCGCGGCAGCCGGCACCCAGCGCACGTTCATTATCCACATTGGGGAAAACGTGCGTTCGGTACGACGCGCTCCGGTCCTTTACAGTGGGGTGATCGACCGGCCAGCGGCCCGGTACGACGGGGGAGTCTCTTCGCCGTGCGGCTCGCGGCGGTCGTGGACAAGACTGTGGACAACCCTGTGGACCACCATGCGGGACGACACTCGTCCGGGCCGTCGAAGCAGCCGTCCGGGCACACGACGACCCGCCAGGACCGATCCGACGGTCGACGCCGCCCGGGCACGTCCCGGGAACGGACCACCCACCCCCGGTGCGACGAGCACCGACGACGAGCACGACACGAGACCAGGAGACGAGCGCGACATGACGATGCCGGCCGACCCCGTCGAGGACCTCTGGTCATCGGTCCTCGGACTCCTCTCGGAGGACGACCGCATCACCCCGCAGCTGCACGGCTTCCTCAACCTCGTCGAACCGAAGGGCGTCCTCGCCGGCACGCTCTACCTCGAGGTGCCGAACGACCTCACCCGCGGCATGCTCGAGCAGCGGATCCGGATCCCGATCACCGAGGCCGTCTCGCGGATCGGCGACGACGCCGTCGCGAACTTCGCCATCACGGTGAACCCCGACATGGCGTCCGAACCCCGGGTGGACGCCCCGGTCGCGACCAACGTGCCCGAGTACGCCGAGCCCGTCCAGGGAGCGGTCGAGCAGAGCGCGGCGCCACGGCAGTACATCGAGGCACCGTTCGTCCCCAGTCAGATCGACTCCCCGGGCACCAGCGGTCGCCCCGAGTCCCGGCTCAACCCCAAGTACAACTTCGACAACTTCGTCATCGGCTCGTCGAACCGGTTCGCCCACGCCGCTGCGGTCGCGGTCGCCGAGGCGCCGGCCAAGGCCTACAACCCGCTGTTCATCTACGGCGACTCCGGCCTCGGCAAGACCCACCTCCTGCACGCGATCGGCCACTACGCCGAGAGCCTCTACCCGGGCATCCGGGTGCGGTACGTGTCGAGCGAGGAGTTCACCAACGACTTCATCAACTCGATCGCGAACAACCGGTCGAACCAGTTCCAGCAGCGGTACCGCGACATCGACATCCTGCTGATCGACGACATCCAGTTCCTGCAGGGCAAGGACTCCACGCAGGAGGCGTTCTTCCACACGTTCAACACCCTGCACGACCACAACAAGCAGGTGGTCATCACCTCCGACGTCGCGCCGAAGCACCTGACCGGCTTCGAGGACCGGATGCGCTCCCGCTTCGAGTGGGGCCTCATCACGGACGTGCAGGCGCCTGACCTCGAGACGCGCATCGCGATCCTCCGCAAGAAGGCGCAGTCCGACCACCTGCAGGTGCCGGACGACATCCTCGAGTTCATGGCCTCGAAGGTGTCGAGCAACATCCGGGAGCTCGAGGGGACGCTCATCCGCGTCACCGCGTTCGCGAGCCTCAACCGGACGGCCGTCGACATGGCGCTCGTGCAGACCGTGCTCAAGGACCTGATCACGCTCGACGACGACAACGTCATCGCGCCGACGGACATCATCAACCACACCGCGGAGTACTTCAAGCTCTCGGTCGACGACCTCTACGGGTCCTCCCGCTCGCAGGCGATCGCGACCGCCCGCCAGATCGCGATGTACCTCTGCCGTGAGATGACGAGCCTGTCGCTGCCGAAGATCGGCCAGCTGTTCGGCAACCGCGACCACACGACGGTCATGTACGCGAACAAGAAGATCACGGAGCTCATGAAGGAGCGCCGCTCGATCTACAACCAGGTCACCGAACTGACCAGCCGGATCAAGCAGGACCGCCGCTACCGCTGACGTTCCTCGACGCGCGCGCGTTGCGTCGCGCTCGGCACATCTGGTACGGGCCTGGAGGCGCGGCTGACGACCGTCAGAGCGGCCTGTCTCCGCGCGCATCCACCATCTGAGACGGTTCCATGCGCCGGACTTCACACAGTGTGGAAAGCCTGTGGATAACTGTGGAGGACACGCCGGACGGTTGTACACAGCGGAGGGGTCACCTGTGGAGACTGGGGATGGAAGTGGATAGATGAGATTCATTCATCCAGACGTCCCCCACACACCACTCACAACTCACACGTGTGTAGTTCCCTGTGGACAAGCGGTCTCAACAGAGTTGTCCACAGTGTGCACAGGCGTTAACACGATTACTCCTGGTTAACGATTGATCTCAGCGGGCCAACCTTGTGGACGGCGGGATGACAAGAAATCCGGGCCCGGTCGGGCTGTGCCACAATGGGGCGGCCGGACAGTCCAACCGATCGACAGGGGTTCCAGCTGTGAAGTTCGAGGTCAACCGGGACGTCTTCTCCGAAGCCGTCTCCTTCGCGGTGAAGCTCCTCCCACAGCGCACGACCCTCCCGATCCTCTCGGGCGTCCTGATCCACGCGGACGGCGATCGACTCACGCTCTCGTCGTTCGACTACGAGGTATCGGCGCAGACGTCCATCGCGGCGCAGATCGACGAACCCGGCACCGTGCTCGTCTCCGGCCGGCTCCTGAACGACATCGCGAGCCGTCTGCCGAACGCCCCGGTCACCTTCACCACCGAGGACTCCAAGATCTCGGTGACCTGCGGCTCAGCGCACTTCACGCTGCTGTCCATGCCGGTCGAGGAGTACCCGACGCTCCCGGAGATCGGTGAGCAGACCGGCGTGATCCCCGGCGACGCGTTCTCCGAGGCCGTCTCGCAGGTCGCGGTCGCCGCCAGCCGCGACGACGTCACCCCGGTCATCACCGGCGTGCAGCTCGAGGTCGGCGACAACGACCTGTCCCTCATCGCGACGGACCGCTACCGCGTGGCCGTCCGCACCATCGCCTGGGACTCGGGTCGCGTCGGGTCGGACCCGCTGCACGCACTCGTCCCCGCCCGCACCCTGCAGGAGGTGGGCCGCACCTTCGGTTCGGCCTCCACGGTGTCGGTGTCGATCAGCGGCTCGTCCGACCGCGAGCTCATCGCGTTCCACGCGGACGACAAGACCGTCACGTCGCTGCTCATCAAGGGCAACTACCCGCCGGTCCGCCGGCTCTTCCCCGAGACCGTCCAGGACCACGCGGTGATCAACACCGCGGAACTGGTCGAGGCGGTCCGACGGGTCTCCCTCGTCCTGGAGCGCGAAGCAGCCCTCCGGTTCTCCTTCACGGTCGACGGGCTCACGCTCGAAGCGATCGGTTCCGAACAAGCGCAGGCGTCAGAGTCGATCAGTGCGTTGCTGACCGGTGAGGAAACGGTGGTCTCGCTGAAGCCCGCCTTCCTCCTGGACGGGTTGAACGCGGTGCACTCCGAGTTCGTCCGGATCTCCTTCACCAAGACGGAGAACCCCAACAAGCCGGGACCGGTGCTCATCACCGGCCAGACCTCGCAGGAGGCCCCGGCGGCGGACGGATACCGGTACCTGCTGCAGCCCAATCTCCTGCTGCGGTAAGCGCAACAGCCGAACACTGCGCTGACGCGCTCCCAGCAGCATCAGCGCGACGACGAACAGAAGAGGAAATCATGCACATCGGTCTTGTCGGCCTCGGTCGCATGGGCAACAACATGCGTGCCCGTCTCCGCAACGCAGGCATCGAGGTCACCGGCTACGACGCGAACCCCGCCGTGTCCGACGTCGCCGACCTCGGCGCACTCGCCGCCGCACTGCCCGAGGGCAAGAAGCTCGTGTGGGTCATGGTCCCGCACGGCAAGATCACCGACGACGTGATCACCGACCTGTCGAACGTCCTGAGCGCGGGTGACCTCGTGATCGACGGTGGCAACTCGAAGTGGCTCGACGACGAGGTGCACGCCAAGCAGCTCGACGCCAAGGGCATCCGCTACATGGACGCCGGCGTCTCGGGCGGCGTCTGGGGCAAGGAGAACGGCTACGGCCTCATGGTGGGCGGCGCCCCCGAGGACGTCGAGTTCGCCATGCCCGTCTTCGACGCGCTCCGTCCCGAGGGCCCGCGCGAAGAGGGCTTCTCGCACGCCGGCGGCGTCGGCGCGGGCCACTACGCGAAGATGGTCCACAACGGCATCGAGTACGCGATCATGCAGGCGTACGGCGAGGGCTACGAGCTCCTCGAGGCGAAGGACATCGTCCACGACGTCCCGGCGGTCTTCGCCGGCTGGCAGCGTGGCACGGTCGTCCGTTCCTGGCTCCTCGACCTCCTCGTCCTCGCGATCAACGAGGACCCGAAGCTCGACGAGCTCGAGGGCTACGTCGACGACTCGGGCGAGGGGCGCTGGACCCTCGAAGAGGCGATCGAGCTCGCGGTCCCGATGCCTGCGCTCTCGGCAGCCATGTTCGCCCGCTTCGTCTCGCGTCAGGGCAGCGATTCCCCGACGATGAAGGCCGTCGCGGCGCTCCGCAACCAGTTCGGCGGCCACGCCGTCAAGAAGGCGTAGCTCAGGTAACCACCTGAGCTCGTCTCGGCCCGCGTGCACGTCGACCACCTGCAACTCACGGACTTCCGGAACTACCGGGAGGCCGAGGTCGACCTCGCACGCGGGCCGAACCTGTTCGTCGGCCGGAACGGACAGGGCAAGACGAACCTCGTCGAGGCGATCGGCTACCTCTCCACCCTCGGGTCGCACCGCGTCCCGACCGATGCCGCGCTCGTGCGCCAGGGCTGTGACGCCGCGGTCGTCCGCGCCCGGCTCGCGCACGAGGACCGCAGCATCCTCGCCGAGGTCCAGATCAACCGCACCGGATCGAACCGTGCGCAGGTCAACCGGTCGGCGATCAAGCCGCGGGAACTCCCGCGGTACTGCACGAGCGTGCTGTTCGCGCCCGAGGACCTCGCGCTCGTCCGCGGTGAACCGGCCGGCCGGCGCCGGATGCTCGACGAGCTGCTCGGTCAGATCGCCCCACGCATGCAGGGTGTCCTCGCCGACTACGACCGGACGCTCCGGCAGCGCAACACCCTGTTGAAGTCCGCGCGTGCGACCGGCGCCAAGTCCGGGTCGCTCGCGACGCTCGACGTCTGGGACGAGCGGCTCGTGGCGTTCGGTGCCGAGATCATCGCCGCACGTGACCACCTCACCCGTCGCCTCGCCCCCTTCGTCGCCGAGGCATACGCGACCGTCGCCGGTGAACGGCACGAGGCGTCGATCACCGGTGTCCTCAGCGTCCGGGGCGGCGACCCGGAGGACGCGGCCGCGACGGACCCGGTCCTCGGGACACCCGACGAGCCGGTCACCGTGGCCGCCGCCGGCGAGGCCTTCCGCGCGGCGCTCGACCGTCGACGACGGGACGAGCTCGACCGCGGTCTGACGCTCGTCGGCCCGCACCGGGACGACGTGCTCTTCCAGCTCAACGGGTTACCTGCCCGTGGGTACGCCAGTCACGGCGAATCCTGGTCGTTCGCGCTCGCGGTCCAGCTCGCGAGTGCCTCGATCCTGCGCGCAGAGTCGAGCCTCGGCGACCCGATCATCATCCTCGACGACGTGTTCGCCGAGCTCGACGAGTCGCGCCGCGAACGGCTGGCCGCCGCGGTCGCCGACTACGAGCAGGTGCTCATCACGGCGGCGGTCTTCGGCGACGTCCCTGCGCAGCTCGCGGCGCACACCGTCCGGATCGAGGCCGGCACGATCGTGCGCGACGAGGCGGAGCCGAGCCGCGCCTCCAGTCCGACCGTCGAGACGGACGACCACGCGACGGAGGCCGGCGTCTGATGCCGAGGCCGTCGCGACCCACCGAACCCTCGCGGGTGTACCGACACCTGCGCGCGGTCTTCGGCGACCCCTCGAAGCGCGGCGTCGACGCGCGTCGGCGCCGGATGAAGGGACTCGACCCCGATTCCGTGCCGTACGGCCGCGGCCGAGAGCCCGCCGGGCTCGGTGACGTGGTCGGCTCGCTCGCCGCCGAGCTCGGCTGGACCGAGCCCCTCGCCCGCTCGGAGCTCTTCGTGGACTGGCCCGCGGTCGTCGGCGAGGAGCTCGCGAAGCACTCCCGGCCGATGACCATCGACGACGGCGCCCTCGTGATCCGGTGCGACTCGACGGCCTGGGCGACGCAGCTCCGGTTGATGCGGAGCACCATCACGACGACCATCGCCGAACGGCACCCGGAAGCCGGCGTCCAGTCGATCCGGGTTTCGGGCCCCGACGCCCCCACCTGGAAACGCGGTCCCAGGACGGTCCAGGGGCGCGGTCCTCGCGACACTTACGGGTGAGCCGACGAAATCGTCCGGGAGGACGAAAAAAGGCCGTCCACGGCCCGATTCCGCCCTCGGAAGAGGGGGTCCTGCGGTAGACTGGGGGGTGCAGTGCGCGGGTGTTCCGCGCGCAGGCAGGAGCACCTTCGAATGACATCCGGATCTGACGACGACCGAGAGAACTCGTCCGGCGAGGCGACCCCGCAGAGCGAACCCCAGTACGGCGCAGACCAGATCCAGGTGCTCGAGGGACTCGAAGCCGTCCGGAAGCGTCCGGGCATGTACATCGGGTCCACCGGTCCCCGCGGTCTGCACCACCTCGTGCAGGAGATCGTCGACAACTCCGTCGACGAGGCGCTCGCGGGCTACTGCGACACGATCAACGTCACGATCCGCGAAGACGGCGGCGTCCGCGTGGTCGACAACGGCCGTGGCATCCCCGTCGGGATCCACGCTGCCGAGGGCGTCTCGACCGTCCAGGTCGTGCTCACCGTCCTGCACGCCGGCGGCAAGTTCGGCGGCGGCGCGTACGCGGTGTCCGGTGGTCTGCACGGCGTCGGGTCGTCGGTCGTCAACGCGCTGAGCTCCGAGCTCGACGTCGAGGTCCGCCAGCAGGGCCACGTGTGGCGCCAGAGCTACACCGACGGCGTCCCGGTCGCGCCCCTGTCGAAGGACGAGGAAGACGACGGGCACGGCACCACGATCACGTTCTGGCCGAACGCCGAGATCTTCGAGACGGTCGTCTTCGACTACGAGACCCTGCGCACGCGGTTCCAGCAGATGGCCTTCCTCAACAAGGGCCTGCGCATCACCCTGACGGACGAGCGCACCCCGGCCGACGGTGAAGAGTCCCGCCACGACTCCTTCCTGTACGAGCGCGGGCTCGCCGACTACGTCGAGTACCTCAACGCGCAGAAGAAGGCCGACCTCGTGCACCCGGACGTCATCGGCTTCGAGGCCGAGGACCCGGAGCGCAAGATCGCGCTCGAGGTCGCGATGCAGTGGAACACCTCCTACCAGGAGAGCGTCCACACCTTCGCGAACACGATCAACACGCACGAGGGCGGCACCCACGAAGAGGGCTTCCGCGCGGCGCTGACGTACCTGGTCAACAAGTACGCGCGCGAGGCGAAGATCATCAAGGAGAAGGACGACAACCTCACGGGTGACGACATCCGCGAAGGGCTGACGGCCGTCATCTCCGTGAAGCTCGGCGAGCCGCAGTTCGAGGGGCAGACGAAGACCAAGCTCGGCAACACCGAGGCCAAGGGCTTCGTCCAGCGCGTCGTCGGCACCGAGCTCACGCACTGGTTCGAGAGCAACCCGACGCAGGCCCGCGATGTCGTGCGCAAGGCGATCCAGGCCTCGCAGGCCCGTCTCGCCGCACGCAAGGCACGCGAGACCACCCGTCGCAAGGGGCTCCTCGAGTCGGGCGGCATGCCCGGCAAGCTCAAGGACTGCCAGTCGAAGGACCCGACGGTCTCCGAGATCTTCATGGTCGAGGGTGACTCCGCCGGCGGTTCCGCCGTGCAGGGTCGCAACCCGATGACGCAGGCCATCCTGCCGCTGCGCGGCAAGATCCTGAACGTCGAGAAGGCCCGTCTCGACCGTGCCCTGGCCAACCAGGAGATCCAGTCGATGATCACGGCGTTCGGCGCCGGCATCGGTGAGGACTTCGACCCGGACAAGGCCCGGTACCACAAGATCGTGCTGATGGCCGATGCCGACGTGGACGGCCAGCACATCACGACGCTGCTGCTCACCCTGCTGTTCCGCTACATGCGTCCGCTCATCGAGCGCGGGTACGTGTACCTCGCGCAGCCGCCGCTGTACCGCCTGAAGTGGTCGAACTCGGCGCACGAGTACGTGTTCAGCGACCGTGAGCGCGACGCCCTGATGCAGTCCGGCCTCGCCGCCGGCAAGCGCATCCCGAAGGACAACGGGATCCAGCGCTACAAGGGCCTCGGCGAGATGGACTACAAGGAGCTGTGGGACACCACGATGAACCCGGACACCCGGACGCTCCTGCAGGTCACGCTCGAGGACGCCGCCGCGGTGGACAGCGTCTTCGCGACGCTGATGGGCGAGGACGTCGAGTCCCGTCGCCAGTTCATCCAGCAGAACGCGAAGGACGTCCGGTTCCTCGACATCTGAGGGCCGGGAGGCGCGGTGTGAGCCGCGTCGACCAGTCCCGACCACCTGTGGTCGCGCCCGGCGCGGCCGACGGAACCACAGCCTCCGGGCTGTCCAGAAAGGGAACGAAGCCACATGGCTGACGACAACGAGAACGGCGCCGACGAGCAGCCCGAGATCGTCCACGGCGACAGCGGGGACATCGTCGTCTCCGGTGACCGCATCTCGCAGGTCGACCTGCAGCTCGAGATGCAGCGGTCGTACCTCGACTACGCGATGTCCGTCATCGTCGGCCGTGCGCTGCCCGAGGTCCGTGACGGACTGAAGCCCGTGCACCGCCGCGTGATCTACGCGATGTTCGACGGCGGCTACCGCCCCGACCGGGCCTTCTCCAAGTGCTCCCGTGTCGTCGGCGACGTGATGGGGCAGTTCCACCCGCACGGCGACAGCGCGATCTACGACGCCCTCGTCCGCCTCGTGCAGCCGTGGTCGCTCCGCTATCCGCTCGCGCTCGGCCAGGGCAACTTCGGGTCCCCGGGCAACGACGGCGCCGCCGCCCCGCGGTACACCGAGACCAAGATGGCGCCGCTCGCCATGGAGATGGTCCGGGACATCGACGAGGACACCGTCGACTTCCAGGACAACTACGATGGTCGGACGCAGGAACCCGCCATCCTGCCGGCGCGGTTCCCGAACCTGCTCGTCAACGGTTCCGTCGGCATCGCGGTCGGCATGGCCACGAACATCCCGCCGCACAACCTGCGCGAGGTCGCCGCCGGCGCGAAGTGGGCGCTCGAGCACCCCGACGCCACCCGTGAAGAGCTGCTCGGTGCGCTCATGCAGCGCATCAAGGGCCCGGACTTCCCGACCGGGGCGCAGATCCTCGGCACGAAGGGCATCCAGGACGCCTACCGCACCGGTCGTGGCTCGATCACGATGCGTGCGGTCGTCAACGTCGAGGAGATCCAGGGTCGCACCTGCCTCGTCGTCACCGAGCTCCCGTACCAGGTGAACCCCGACAACCTCGCGATCCGTATCGCCGAGGGTGTCAAGGACGGCAAGCTCGCCGGCATCGCGGACATCCGCGACGAGACCTCGGGTCGCACCGGCCAGCGCCTCGTCATCGTGCTCAAGCGCGACGCCGTCGCCAAGGTCGTCCTCAACAACCTGTACAAGCACACGCAGCTGCAGGAGAACTTCGGCGCGAACATGCTCGCGATCGTCGACGGCGTGCCCCGCACCCTCGCGCTCGACGGGTTCATCTCGGCGTGGGTCGACCACCAGATCGACGTCATCGTCCGCCGCACGCAGTTCCGGCTGCGCGAGGCAGAGAAGCGCGCCCACATCCTCCGTGGCTACCTGGCCGCGCTCGACGCGCTCGACGAGGTCATCGCGCTCATCCGCCGGTCGCCCGACGTCGAAGAGGCCCGCACCGGTCTGATGGACCTGCTGTCCGTCGACGAGATCCAGGCGCGCGCCATCCTCGAGCTGCAGCTCCGTCGTCTCGCCGCCCTCGAGCGGCAGAAGATCCACGACGAGGCCGAAGAACTCGAGCGCAAGATCGCCGACTTCCAGGACATCCTGGCGTCGGAGACCCGTCAGCGCTCGATCATCGGTGACGAGCTCGAGGAGATCGTCGAGCGGTTCGGCGACGACCGCCGCAGCGAGATCCTGCTCGGCTTCGACGGCGACATGTCGATCGAGGACCTCATCCCCGAGGAGGAGATGGTCGTCACCATCACCCGCGGCGGGTACGTCAAGCGCACGCGGAGTGACAACTACCGGTCGCAGCACCGCGGTGGCCGCGGGGTCAAGGGTGCGCAGCTGCGCGCCGACGACGTCGTCGAGCACTTCTTCGTGACGACGACGCACCACTGGCTGCTGTTCCTGACGGACAAGGGCCGCGTCTACCGCGCCAAGGCGTACGAGCTGCAGGAAGCCAGCCGTGACGCCAAGGGTCAGCACGTCGCGAACCTGCTCGCCATGCAGCCGGACGAGCAGATCCAGCAGGTCCTCGACATCCGCGACTACGAGGCGGCGCAGTACCTCGTGCTCGCCACGGCGCACGGTCTCGTCAAGAAGACCGCGCTCACCGAGTACGACACGAACCGCACCGGCGGCATCATCGCGATCAACCTGCGCGACGGCGACACCCTGGTGCAGGCGCTCCTCGTCGACGAGCACGACGACCTCCTGCTCGTCTCGAAGCACGGCATGTCGCTGCGGTTCACCGCGACGAACGACACGCTGCGCCCGATGGGTCGCTCGACCTCCGGCGTGAAGGGCATGTCCTTCCGCGACGACGACTCGCTGCTCGCGGCCCGGGTCGTCTCGGACGACGGCTACGTCTGGGTCATGACCGAGGGTGGCTACGCCAAGCGCACCTCCGTCGACCAGTACCGCGTGCAGGGCCGTGGCGGTCTCGGCATCAAGGTCGCCAAGCTGGCCGCCGATCGAGGGGACCTTGTGGGTGCTCTCATCGTCGGTGAGGACGACGAGGTCCTCGTCGTGCTCCAATCGGGCAAGGTGGTAAGGTCTGCCGTGGCCGAGGTGCCCGCCAAGGGTCGCGACACGATGGGTGTGGTCTTCGCGAGGTTCGCGGAGAACGACCGGATCATCGCGGTGGCCCGGAACACAGAGCGGAACCTGGACGACCAGGACGACGCCGAGATCGAGCCTGCGGGCCCGGTGGAGACGGTCAGCCCGGACGAAGCGGCCGCCGACCCCGCCGACACAGTGCCCACGGACACCGTGGCCGGAGAGGACCAGTCAAGCAATGAGTAGTGTCGCCGAGAAGCTCCAGAAGAAGGCGAAGCGGCCCGTCGGCACCCGTCAGGTGCGACTGCGGCTCGTGTACGTCGACTTCTGGTCGATGGTGAAGCTCAGCTTCCTCATCGCCCTGGCCGGCTCGATCGTGATCGTCGTCGCCACCGCCCTGGTGTGGGTCATCCTCAACCAGACCGGTGTCTTCACCCAGATCGACGCTCTGCTGAAGGACGTCACCGGGCAGAACAACTACTCGATCATGGACCAGTTCTCGCTGGGCCAGGTGCTCGGGTTCTCCGTCGTCGTGGGCATCCTCAACGTGGTGGTCGGCACCGTGCTCGGCGCGATCGTGAGTGTCCTCTACAACCTCAGTGTCCGGATCACCGGCGGCCTGCTCGTCGGCTTCACGAACAACTGACACACCCGGCTCGGATGGGCCGACCGCCTCGATTTCGTTCTGCGGCATCGGTGCGGTAGGCTTTCATCCGGTCTGAGGGGCTATAGCTCAGGCGGTTAGAGCGCTTCGCTGATAACGAAGAGGTCCAAGGTTCAAGTCCTTGTAGCCCCACCACTTCCTCCGACACTCCGTACCATGGGTGTCACGGGGCCTTAGCTCAGTTGGTAGAGCGCCTGCTTTGCAAGCAGGATGTCGGGAGTTCGATTCTCCCAGGCTCCACTCCCTCGGCGTGAGCCTTGCTCCGCTCGTCCCTCTCTTCGCCTCGCTCGGTCGTCGTGCTCGTCTGCGCCTTCGGCGCGCCGCTCCGCGATGGCCGCTCCGCGAGGCCAGCTTGCGCCCGACGATCGGTCGGCCCCGGCTCGAGGTCTCGGGCTCGTCGGGTCTCGCCCAGGGGCGACGGCCGTTCGTGGGACCGCCGCGGATGTGAGCGGCGGGTCGCGCGACCACGGACGGCCGGTCGTGCGGTCACGTCTGCGCGCTGCTGATCGGACGCACCGCGTGGCGGACGGGAGGCGCGGGACCAGGCCGCTCCGCGCCTCCAGTCCGGTGCGGGGCAGCGGAGGCGACCGGCGGGCGCCGAGTGCGCCGGGTGCGCAGGATGTGTGGCTGGTGGTGTGCCGAGCGGGCGGAACACGCCGTGGGTGTGCGTCGAGCGGGCAGAATCCGTCGGCATGACGGCCCGAGCGGGACGTATTTCGCCCGCTCGACTCGCGGTGGCCCGGCCTGGCCGGGCCGGCTCGGCCGGGCCGGCTCGTTCGCGCCGGGGACGACGAAGGGCCCCGGCGTGTGCCGGGGCCCTTCGTACGAACCGGGAGGTCAGGCTGCGGGCTTGCCCGCAGTGTCAGCGTCGTCCGCGACCCAGAGGTCGTCGTCCGCACGGAGCGTCTGGTACGCGGCGTAGGCGGCACCGGCCACGGCCACGACACCCACCACGATCAGCGCGACACCGCCGAAGCCGATGCCCTTCTTCTGGTGCGGCACGTACTTCTCCGCAGCCTTCTTGGCCTTCTTGCCCTTCTTCTGGGCGTTCTTCACGATCTTCTTGACCCGGGGGTCCTTCGCGAGGTCGCCCACGCTGAGGACCGAGCCCGCGGTCGCGACCAGGCCGGGGACGACCTCGGACTGGAATCGGTGTGAAGCGTTCTGCGCTGCGCTCGTGGCAGCGTGCACCCCCGTGGCGACAGCCGGGCGGATGCCGTTGTCGATCGCGTTCTGCACTCGCGGCGCGATGTCCTTGCGAGCAGCGTCCGCGGCGTGGGACCGGGCCTCTGCAAGGATCGCGTTCGCGTGCTCGAGGACCTTGCGCTGCTCGCCGAGGAGCGAGGCGGTCTGGCCCTTGAGCTTCTTGATCTGCTTCCGGCGCTTGCGCGGGATCTCGATCGTCGTCATCTGGTACCTCCATCGGAACGGCGTGACCACCATCCTGCCACCGCAGTGCCTGACAGGTCACGGAGCCTCACCTGTGTGATCCGTCTGACCGTCAGCAGTACATGCGAGAATCGGAACATGTCTCTGCACACCGCTGTCGCAACGATCCACACGAACAAGGGCGACATCCGCGTCAACCTGTTCGGCAACCACGCTCCCAAGACCGTCAAGAACTTCGTCGACCTCGCGACGGGCAAGCAGGAGTGGACGCACCCCGGCACCGGCAAGGTCTCGACCGACAAGCTCTACGACGGGGTCGTCTTCCACCGCATCATCAAGGACTTCATGATCCAGGGCGGCGACCCCCTCGGTCAGGGCATCGGCGGTCCGGGCTACCGCTTCGACGACGAGATCCACCCGGAGCTCACCTTCCAGAACCCGTACATCTTCGCCATGGCGAACGCCGGCATCCAGGGCGGCCGCGGCACGAACGGCTCGCAGTTCTTCATCACCACGGTGGCGACGCCGTGGCTGCAGGGCAAGCACACCATCTTCGGCGAGGTCGCGGACGACGAGTCCCGCGCGGTCGTCGACGCGATCGAGGGCGTGCCGACCGACGGCCGTGACAAGCCGCTCGAGGACGTCGTCATCCAGAGCATCGACGTCGAGGACGTCTGAGCCACCACGTGACCGACCAGGCGTACAACCCGAACAACACCTGCTACCGGCATCCGGACCGGCAGAGCTTCGTGCTCTGCCAGCGCTGCGGGCGGACGATCTGCCCGGAGTGCCAGACGCCGGCCGCGGTCGGGGTGCACTGCCCTGAGTGCGTGCGCGAGCAGCGTGCGCAGTTCCAGGCGAACCGTCGGGCGTCCGGAGGCCCCAGCGGGCTGACGGTCGCCCGGCGGCGGTTCGCCATGCTCGACCAGAAGGCGACGGTCGTGATCGTCGTCGTGTCCGCCGTGCTCTGGTTGCTCAACCAGGTGACCGGCGGGTACGTCAACGCCTGGCTGAGCTACTTCACGCCCGCGATCGGCTCGCAGCCGTGGCGTCTCGTGACCGGGCTGTTCGTCCACTCCTCCTTCTTCCACATCCTGTTCAACATGTGGGCGGTGTGGATCTTCGGGCGGATGCTCGAGAACATCCTCGGCACGTGGCGGTTCGTCGCGCTGTACTTCCTGGCTGGCCTCGGTGGTGACCTCGCCGTCTCGTTGCTGAGCCCCGCGACGCCGGTGGTCGGTGCCTCCGGCGCGATCTTCGGGTTGTTCGCGGCGTTCTTCGTGATCCAGCGGAGCCTCGGTTACAACGCCGTGCAGCTCCTGGTCATCATGGGTCTCAACCTCGTGGTCGGCTTCCTGCCCGGTACCGCGATCTCGTGGCAGGCGCACGTGGGCGGGATCGTCCTCGGGTTCATCACCGGGTTCGTCTTCGCACGCACCCGGAACATCCGGCAGCGGCGTCTGCAGATCGGACTCCTGGTCGCCGAGGCCGTCGTGCTCGTCGGGCTGATCTACGCCGCGTACGCGGGCCTGTCGATCGGTGTCGGCATCTGACACGTCTCGGCGACCATCGCCACCCGAACGCCCCGTTGCGCTGCAGCGGGGCGTTCGTCGTTTCCACAGGCTGCCACGGAGTTGTCCACAGCTGTGGAGAACACGGTGAGTTACACGCGTGTGATTATCCCCACTGTGGACTTAGCTGTGGATAACTCCGGGAGAGGGATGTGGATGAGTGTGTGGAGAGTGTGGAGAACTGTGGAGAACAGGCGTTCTGGGGAACGGTCGACGGCTAGCAGCCCGTCAGCGTTGTGGAGAACGGCCCGGAGTGCCCGCACACACGAGAACGCCCGCCGCACCAGCAGGTGCGACGGGCGTCGGGGCGTGTGTGGCCGGGCTGTTACCGCCAGCGGGTGGTCATGAGGAAGCCGATGAACATGATGCCGAAGCCGATCAGGATGTTCCACGATCCGAGCGACGGCACCGGCAGCGTCGTGTTCGAGATGTAGAAGACGATCACCCAGGCGAGCCCGATGAGCATGAAGCCGAACATGACCGGCTTGAACCACACGGGGTTCGGCTGGTCCCCCGCGGTGTCGACCGAGTCGGCTCGGGTCCTCCGGGCGGGCTTGGTGCGGTCCTTGTCCTTGGCCATGGCCGGTATCCTACCGTGACCACGGGTGTGGGAAGACTCTCAGCCCGCTGCACACATCCCCCACGAGTACGGTGAACCGCCATGACCAAGATCCTCGTCGTCGACAACTACGACAGCTTCGTCTACACGCTGAACGGCTACGTCCAGCAGCTCGGGGCAGAGACCGACGTGGTCCGCAACGATGCCTTCCCGGCGTCCGAGATCGCCGACCGCATCGCGGACTACGACGGCGTGCTGCTGTCCCCCGGACCCGGCACCCCCGCGGACGCCGGTGTCTCCGTCGAGACCGTGCACGCGGCGATCGCGGCGGACAAGCCCCTGCTCGGGGTGTGCCTCGGGCACCAGGCCATCGCCGAGGCGCTCGGCGCGACGGTCACCCACGCCGAGGAGCTCATGCACGGCAAGACCTCGCAGGTCGACCACGACGACAGCCCGCTGTTCGCCGGCGTCCCGCACCCCTTCACGGCCACGCGCTACCACTCGCTCGCGATCGTCGACGGCACGGTCCCCGACGAGCTGACGATCACCGCGCGGACGGGCGGTGGCGTGATCATGGGCGTGCAGCACCGCGAGCACCCCGTGTACGGCGTGCAGTTCCACCCGGAGTCGGTCCTCACGGAGGGCGGCTACCGGATGGTCGGCAACTGGCTGGAAACGACCGGTCTCGAGGGCGCTGCGGAGCGCGCGGCCGGCCTGAACCCGCTCATCGCGGCGCACCGCGCCTGACGACGGCGCCGCGCACACCGAGCGGCCCGTCGCGTGGGACGACCCCACGCCGGATCCGGCGTGGACGTGGCAGAGATGAGCCGCGCCTCCAGGCTGACCTGACGGCCGTCGGATGGCTGCCACAGACGGGAGGCGCGGGTCACGCCCGCCCCGGACCGTCCGTCAGGACGCGGTCAGGTCACTGACCGTCGCCACCGCCGTCGTTCCCGCCGTCCGCCGGTGCCTGCGTCGCCGGCGGTTGGGAGGGCTGGACCGTGCCGGTGCAGTACGTGAGCACGACCGTGCTGCCCTGCGCGATGTCCCCAGCCGGTGCGCTCTGCTGCGTGACCAGACCGCTCGTGCAGGACATGATCGCGTTCGGCGTCACCTTGAGGCCGAGCCCGGTGAGGGTGTCGCTCGCGTTCTGGAACGGCTGCTGCGTCACGTTCGGCAGCTCGACCTTGCCGTTCGAGACGGTGAGGTTCACCACCGTCTCCTTGGTGTGCTTCGACGAGGCCTCGGGGTCGGTGCTCATGACCGTCCCCTCGGGCACCGTCGGCGAGTAGTCGGAGCTGACCGCGCCGACGGCGAAGCCCGCCTGCTCGAGCGCCTTCTGCGCGGCGTCCTGCGTCTGCCCCGCGAGGTCGGGGACGGCGAGCTGCTCGGGGCCGAGCGAGACGATGACGCGGATGTTCTGCTTGCGCGCGACGTTCGTGCCGGACCCGGGTTCGGTGCGGATGACCGATCCCCGGTCGACGTCGTCGGAGTTCTCCTCGACCTTGACCGGGACGAGGTCCTTCTTGTCGAGAGCGGCCGCCGCCGAGTCGTAGGTGGCACCGGCGACGTTCGGCACGCTCACCGACGACGTCACCGGCGGCTTGCCCGGACCGAGGTTCGCGACGAAGAACACGACCGCGACGATGACCGCTGCGGTCAGGATGATGCCGACCCAGATCCACGCCACCGGCGGACGGTTCTGCGTGCGCTGGGGGCGGTGCTCGGCGGTGTCGTCGTCGAGCTCGCGGAAGGCCACCGCCGGGTTCGAGGTCGTGCGGGGGTTGACGCCGAACAGCACCGTGGACGCGTCGTGCGCGGCCTGCTGCTGGAGCTTGCGGGTCGACGCGGGCACCTTGCCCGCTGCGGCCTGCTGGAGTTCGGAGCGGAACTCGGCGGCGTTCTGGTACCGGCGTGTGCGGTCCTTCACCAGGGCGTGCAGCGTGACCGCGTCGAGCGCCGGCGAGACCTCGGGCGTGAGGGACGACGGCGCGACGGGCTGCTCGCTGACGTGCTGGTAGGCGACGGCCACCGGGGTGTCCCCGAGGAACGGCGGGCGCCCGGTGAGCAGCTCGAAGAGCACGACGCCGGTGGAGTAGACGTCGGTGCGGGCGTCGACGGTCTCGCCACGTGCCTGTTCCGGGGAGAAGTACGACGCGGTGCCGAGGATCGACGTGGTCTGGGCGACGGTCGCGGACGTGTCCGTGATGGCCCGGGCGATGCCGAAGTCCATCACCTTGACCTGGCCGGCGTGCGTCACCATGACGTTGGCCGGCTTGATGTCGCGGTGCACGACACCCGCTCGGTGCGAGTACTCGAGCGCGGTCAGGATGCCCTCGGTGATCCGCACGGCCTCGTCCGGGGCGACCGGGCCCTCGCCGATGATGTCGGAGAGCGGTCGGCCCTCGACGTACTCCATGACGATGAACGGCACCTGCACCTCGGCGCCGGAGGTCTCGGTGACGGTCTCCTCGCCGGCGTCGTAGACGCGGACGATCGTCGGGTGCGCCATGCGGGCGGCCGCCTGCGCTTCCTGGCGGAAACGGGTGCGGAACGCCGGGTCGTTGGCGAGGCTGGGCTTCAGCAGCTTGACGGCCACCTTGCGTCCGAGCCGGGTGTCGTTGCCCAGATGCACAGTGGCCATGCCGCCCCGACCGATGACTTCACCGATCTCGTAGCGGTTGGCGAGGAGGGTGATCCCCGCGGTCACACCTTCTGGCACGTACTCCTCCGAATGTCCGTCCGGGCAAGTGTACGGCAGGGTTCGCTGGTGAGACGCTGGTGACCGGGGGCCCGCACGAACCGTTACGCAACGGTGTCGCGAGCCCCCGTCCGGGGGTCGGTCAGTTGCCGTCCTGCGGGCCCTGGCTCGGGTTGTTGCCGTCCGTCGGGTCGACCGTCGGCTCGTCGGTCGCCTGCCAGGTGTCGCTGGACGCGGCCTCGGACGCAGCCGACGCAGCGAGGTTGCCGCACGTCACGGTGTAGCTCAGCGAGGCCGAGGTGTCGACCGCGTCGATCTGCACGGTGACCGATCGGTGGTCGGCGTCGAGCGTGCCCGAGGTCTGGCTCGAGGAGTCCTTGCCGCCGGTGATCGTGTACGCGTACGACGACACGGTGTACCCGGTCGGGCACGTGGCCGCCGCCCAGCTGAAGGTGACCTGGCCGTCGGCGGACACTGCTCCGGGCGACGCCGAGTTCGGCTGGTTGACCGTCGGCTGCGCCGTGTACTGCTGGAGCACGACGAGCGAGCCGACCGCCAGGCTGCCCGTGGGGCTGATCGACTGGACCGTGTTCGCCTGCTCGGCCTTCGGTGCGGGGTCGCCGTCCTCGACGCGCGAGGTCAGCCCGAGACCCTCGAGCTTCGCCTGGGCGTCGGCGACCGACAGCCCGACGAAGTCCGCCGAGTCCACGGTCACGCGGCTCACGGTCGGGGTGTCGCTCGGGGTCGGCGTCTGGGACGGCGTCGACCGGGCCGAGGACTTCGTCGGGGTCGGCTCCGGCTGGCTGTCGCCGGTCAGTGCGACCGCTGCGATCACCCCGCCGATGACGAGGACCGCGAGGACCCCGACGAGCCACCAGATCCACGCGCGCTTCTTCTTCGGCTCCTCGTCCTCGCCGTCGACCGGCGAGCCCGGGGTGCGTGGACCACCGGTGACGGCACCGGCCTGCGTGCCGATGAGGGCGGTCGCCGCGTCGTTGCCCTGCGCCTGGGGTGGGTTGAACGCGACGGTGCCGCCGGCGGCGATGGCCGGGACGGCGACGGTGGCGGCCGCGACGTCGCCACGGCGGAGCGCCTGTGCCGCACGGGCCAGGTTCGCCGCGGTCGCGGGACGGTCGGCGGGCTTCTTCGCGATGCAGGACATCACGAGGGCCGCTACCGGCTCCGGGATGTCCCCCGGGAGTGCCGGCGGCTGCTCGTTGATGTGCGCCATCGCGATGGCGACCTGCGACTCGCCCGTGAACGGCCGGCGTCCGGCCAGGCACTCGTACGCGACGATGCCGAGCGAGTAGATGTCGGTCGACGGCGATGCCGGGTGCCCGCTCGCCTGCTCCGGCGAGAGGTACTGCACGGTGCCCATGACCTGACCGGTCGCGGTGAGCGGCACCTGGTCGGCGATGCGGGCGATGCCGAAGTCGGTGATCTTGACGCGGCCGTCCGGCGTGATGAGCAGGTTGCCCGGCTTGATGTCGCGGTGCACGAGCCCGACGGCGTGTGCGGCCTGCAGGGCGTTCGCGGTCTGCGCGACGATGTCGAGGACCTTGTCGACCGGCAGCGTGTGCTCCCGCTCGATCATGGTCGAGAGCGCCTCGCCGGGGACGAGCTCCATCACGAGGTAGGCGCTGCCGTCCTCCTCGCCGTAGTCGAAGACGTTGGCGATGCCCTCGTGGTTGACGAGCGCGGCGTGGCGGGCCTCGGCGCGGAAGCGCTCGAGGAAGCCCGGGTCGCCGAGGTACTCGTCCTTGAGGATCTTGAGTGCCACGGTCCGGCCGATGACGAGGTCGGTGGCCTGCCACACCTCTCCCATGCCGCCGATGGCGACGCGGGACGAGAGTTGGTACCGCCCACCGAAGGTGAGTCCGCTGGTGGGTCTCATTTGTTCAGCACCGCCTCCATGACTTTCTTCGCGACCGGGGCCGCGACCGTGTTGCCGACTCCGGACTGCCCGAGCCCGCCGCCGTTCCCGACGACGACCGCGACGGCCACCTCGGGGTCCTTCGCCGGGGCGAAGCCCGTGAACCAGAGTGTGTACGGATCGCCCGTGCCGTTCTCGGCCGTGCCCGTCTTCCCTGCGACGTCGACACCGTTGATCTTGGCATTGGTGCCGGTCCCGGAGCTGACGACGCTCTGCATGGCCTCGGTGAGGTCACTCGCCTCGGAGGACGAGAGCGGGTCGCTGTACTGCTTCGGGGAGAACGACTCGACGGTCTTCAGGTCGCTCGTGGTGATCGAGTCGACGAGCGAGGGCTGCATGACCTTGCCGCCGTTCGCGATCCCGGCGGAGACCATCGCCATCTGCAGGGGCGACACCCGGACGCTGGCCTGCCCGAAGGAGCTCAGCATCAGTTGCGCGGTGTCGTCGCTGACGTCCGGGTACTGGCTGGCGGTGGCGCGCATCGGGACCTCGATCGCGTCGCCGAACCCGTACTTGTCGGCCATGCTCTTGATCGCGTCGTAGCCGAGCTTCTGCCCGAGCTCCGCGAACGGGATGTTGCACGAGTACTGGATCGCCGTGCGCAGCTTGACCTTGTCGCCGCCGCCGCACGAGCCGCCCTCGGCGTTGTTGATGTAGGTGCTCGTACCGGGCAGCTGCAGGCGCGAGGGGTTCGGGAACTCGGAGTCGAGGGTGTACTTCCCGCCCTCGAGCGCGGCCGACGCCACGACGAGCTTGAAGACGGACCCGGGCGTGTAGAGGTCGCCGCCGATCGCCCGGTTCTGCAGGGGCTTCGCCGCGTTCGTCTCGAGCGCCTTGTAGTGGTCGATGACGTTCTGCGTGTCGTGCGACGTCAGCGTGTTCGGGTCGTAGCTCTGCTTCGACACCATCGCGAGGATCTTGCCGGTCTTCGGCTGGATCGCCACGACCGCGCCGGTGTTGTCGCCGAGCGCGTCGTACGCCGCCTGCTGGACGTCGGGGTCGATCGTCAGGTTGACGTTGTCGCCCTGGACGTCCTGCCCGGTCAGGATCGCGTTGAGGTTCTGGAAGAACGAGGCGTCGGAGTTGCCGGAGAGCACGGTGTTCTCGGCGCTCTCGATGCCGGCGTTCCCCTGCCCGATCGTGAAGTACCCGGTGACGGCGGAGTAGAGGTCGCCGTTCGTGTACTTCCGCTGGTACTGGTACTGGTCGTCCACCGGGGTCGACTCGGCGATCGGACTGCCGTTGACGAGGATCGCGCCGCGCTTCGTCGAGTAGCTGGCGAGGATGGTCCTCGAGTTCCGGGAGTCCGCGCGGAGCGAGTCCGCCGAGAAGAACTGGATGGACGTCGTCGACACGAAGAGTGCGACGAACATGAGCACGATGACGGTCGAGACACCGCGGAGCTGTCGGTTCACCGGCTGCGCTCCTTCCTGGTCGCCCCGCGGCCACGGGCAGCCGGGATCGCACCCTGCTGCACGCGCTGTTCGGCGGGGATTGCATCGGTCAGGCGCAGCAACATCGCGGCGATGATCCAGTTGGCGACGAGGGACGAACCACCCGCGGCCATGAACGGCGTCGTCAGGCCGGTGACCGGGATCACGCGGGTGATGCCGCCGACGACGACGAACACCTGCAGGGCGATGATGAAGCCGAAGCCCACGCCGAGCAGCTTGCCGAAGTCGTCCTGCGCCATGAACCCGACCCGCAGGCCCCGTGACGCCAGGATGATGAAGAGGGCGAGGATCGCGAAGACGCCGATGAGCCCGAGCTCCTCGCCGAGCGACGCGATGATGTAGTCCGCGTTGGCGACCGGCGTGATGTACGGCCGACCCTGGCCGAGCCCGGTGCCGGTGATCCCGCCGTTCGCGAAGCCGAACAGGCCCTGGACGAGCTGGTAGCTGCCCTGCGTCTGCCGGGTGAAGATCTCCTGGTTGAACGGGTCGAGCCACTGCTCGAACCGGCCGTGCACGTAGACCAGGACGGACTGGGCGACGAGCGCACCGCCGACGAACAGCGCGAGGCCGATGACGACCCAGCTCAGTCGCGCCGTCGCGACGTAGATCATCACGAGGAACAGGCCGAAGTAGAGCAGCGCGGTGCCGAGGTCGCGCTGGAACACCAGGACGCCCATCGCCGCGGCCCACATCACGAGGATCGGGCCGAGGTCGCGGGCACGCGGGAACGTCATGCCGAGGAACTTCCGGCCGACGATCGACAGCGAGTCCCGCGCGGTCACGAGGTAACCGGCGAAGAACAGCGCCATCGTGATCTTGGCGAGCTCACCCGGCTGGAAGGTGAACGATCCGACCTTGATCCAGACCCGCGCGCCGTTCACGTTGAGCCCGATCCCGGGCAGCATCGGCAGCAGCAGCAGCGCGATGGTCAGGAACATGAAGATGTACCGGTACCGCTGCAGGAACCGGTGGTTCCGGACGACCGAGACCGTGATGATCGCCAGCACCATGGCGAGCATGGTCCAGACGATCTGCTTCACGCCGATCGCACCCCAGCCGGTCAGGCCGTTGTGCACGTCGATGCGGTAGATCTCGGCGATCCCGATGCCGTTCAGCACGAGGGCGACCGGCAGGATGAACGGGTCGGCGTTCTTCGCGACGACCCGGAGCACGACGTGCATGACCAGCGCGAGGCCGAGGATGCCCGCGCCGGTCCACAGCACCGAGGTGTCGAAGAGCCTGCCCTTCGTGCCGAGCT
Source organism: Curtobacterium sp. NPDC098951 (assembly GCF_044759965.1). Taxonomy (NCBI): domain Bacteria; kingdom Bacillati; phylum Actinomycetota; class Actinomycetes; order Micrococcales; family Microbacteriaceae; genus Curtobacterium; species Curtobacterium sp. NPDC098951. The sequence continues at coordinate 135,595 of NZ_JBIWAG010000003.1, read as the reverse complement.
GCACGAGCACCATGGCGCCGGCGCAGATGCCGCACGCGATCACCAGCAGCACGAGCTCGAGGTTGCGGGCGCGCGCGGGCTCCCGCAGTTTGATCGTGATCGCCTGCGTGAAGGACTGGGCGGTGGCGCTGCTCATCGCTTCGCCCCGGGAGACGGTGACGGCGATCCGGTCGAGGACGGCGAGGGCGTCGGCGACGGCGAACTGCCGTCACCGCCGGTGCCGGCCTGGTCCTGTCCGGTCGCCGCGGCCTTGCGCAGTCGCTCGACGATCTCCCGCGCGTCGTCGAGCGACTGCGCGTTGATGGTCGAGCGGACGTTCTCGCGGGTGTAGTCCGGCAGTCCGGACACCGAGATGTCGGTGTCCTCGTACACGTCGGACAGGGCGATCGGACCGATCGACTGCTGGACGCCCTTGTAGATCGCGACCGAGCCGCGGTCGGTCCCGACGTAGTAGTGGTCCTGGATGATCCGCCAGCCGAGGAACACGGCACCGACGAGGACGGCGACCGCCACGACGAGCGCGATCGTCCACGAGACCCGGCGACGGATGCGCCGACGGCGGTCCTCGGCGATGAGTTCGGCGAAGAACTGGTCGGACTCCGGTTCGAAGTGCGAGTCCTCGGGGGCCGTCGTGACCTTGAGCGGGTGGAGCAGGATCGTGGGGAGGCGGATCGGCTTGCGTCCGGTCGACGCCTCGAAGGTGAGCGGGGCCGCGGCGGAGCCCACGGTCGTGGCCGCGTCGTCGTCGTCCTCGGGCTCGGTGTCCGTGACGTCCATGACGACGACGGTGACGTTGTCGGGCGCGCCGTGGTCGAGCGTCTCCTTCACGAGGCGCTGCGTGACCTGGTTCGCGTCCATGTTCGACGCGAGCGCGTGCCGGATGCGCTCTTCCGCCAGGTACGACGACAGCCCGTCGGAGCAGAGCAGCCAGCGGTCGCCCGGCTGGATGTCCATGATCGCGGTGTCGACCTCCGGCGCGGCGTCGACGTCGCCGAGCACGCGCATGAGGACGGAGCGACGGGGGTGGACCGCGGCTTCCTCCGGGGTGATCCGGCCGCTGTCCACGAGACGCTGCACGAAGGTGTGGTCGGAGGTGATCTGCTGCAGCTCGCCGTCGCGGTGCCGGTAGATGCGCGAGTCGCCGATGTGCGCGATGGCGACCTGTTCGCCGACGCGGATCATCGCGGACACCGTCGTGCCCATGCCCGTGAGCTCCTGGTGTTCGAACACCGTCTCGGTGATGAGCTGGTTCGCGGCGATGAGCGCCGACTGCAGCGCGAACTCGGCGTCGTGTGCCGACGGGAACTCGCGGTCGACCTCCCGGATGCGCCGGATCGCGATCGCCGAGGCGACGTCGCCCCCGGCGTGCCCGCCCATGCCGTCGGCCACCGCGAACAGGTGCTGCCCGGCGTAGCCGGAGTCCTGGTTGTTCGCGCGGATGCGTCCGACGTGGGACACAGCGGCGCTCAGCGTGCGAGCGGTCATCCCGGGTTACCGCCGCAGCTCGAACGTCGTCGTCCCGATCGTGATCGGCGTCCGCTCGGCCACGGTCACGGGAGCGGTCACCTTCTGACCGTTGACGAACGTGCCGTTCGTGGACTCGAGGTCGGTGAGCACCCAGCCGTCGGCCCGGAGGTCGAGGCGGGCGTGGTTGGTGGACGTGTAGTCGTCTCGGATGACGACGTTGGACTCGCTCGAGCGGCCGATCGTGATCGGTCCGCCGCCGAGCGGCATCTCCATGCCCTCGCGCGATCCCTCGGTGATCACGAGGCGGGTCGCAGCCGGCGTGGCGGGCTGCTGCGCGCCTCCTGGCTGACCGATGAGGTCGGTGAAGGCCCCTGCGGACGCGGCGGCCGGAGCCGCTGCCGCGGGGACGACCGGGGTCGTCGGACCGGACGCACCGGCCTTCGGATCGGTGGGGATCGTGCGCACGCGCTGGCCGAACAGGTCGCTCCGCAGGGCGAAGACGATCACGAACACGAACAGCCAGAGCACCGCGAGGAACGCGAAGCGCAGGACGAGCAGGGTCAGCCCTGTGGTCACCTGGCACCTCCGTCGTTCTCGGGTATCACCCGGAACACCATACGGGTACGACCGATCTCGATCGTGGAATCCGGCTCCACGATGGCCTGCTGGAAGCGCTCACCGTTCAGCTTCGACCCGTTCGTCGACCCGAGGTCGTTGGCCTGGGCGTGCTTGCCGTCCCAGATGACCTCGACGTGCTTCCGGCTCGTCCCGGTGTCGGCGACGGTGATGTCGGCGTCCGTGCCGCGACCGATCACGGTGCGCCCGCGCTGCAGCTTGTGCCGCTGCGAACCGATGTCGAGCACCGCGACCCACGCGACGTCGCGCTGCACGGTCGTCGAGTCGATCTGCAGGATCCCGGTGGAGAGCGTGCCGTCCTGCTGCAGGCGGATCGTGACCGGTCCGGAGAAGGAGTAGTTCTGCGCGACGGCGTGCTGCTGCACCATCTGCGAGAGCTCGTCGACGAGCGGCCGACCGATGTCGTTCATCCGCGTGTAGTCCGGCGGCGCGAGTCGCACGGTGAACTCGTTCGGCACGAGGATGCGTTCGCGTGAGACGACGGCAGCCTTGGTGTCGAGCTCGCGGCGGAGTGCGCTCGAGATCTCGACGGGCTGCACGCCGGAGCGGAAGGTCTTCGCGAACGCGCCGTTCACGGCGCGCTCCAGCCCTCGCTCGAAGCTGTCCAACAGGCCCATGGGTCTCCAGTGTTCTCGGTCGTCGACCTCTGCATGGTAGTGGTTGGCGTCTGGCAGCGTCTGTGCGTGGTAGTGTTCTCGGGCTGGCGCGAGTGGCGGAATTGGTAGACGCGCACGGTTCAGGTCCGTGTGCTGGAAACGGCGTGGGGGTTCAAGTCCCCCCTCGCGCACCAGGCAACGGAGAAGGCCCCCGGAGTGATCCGGGGGCCTTCTCGCGTTCCGTGGCGGCGTCAGTCCCGCGGGTGGTCGGGATCCGCCGGCCTGGAGGCGCGGCTCGGCTCGGCACCGTCGGCGCGCCGGAAGAAGGGGCGCGCGCTGGGCAGGAACAGCAGCACCGCGGCGACGACCGAGAGCAGGATCAGCGCGGTGGAGAGGCCGCCGTCGCTGATGCTCAGGACCGCGCGGAGCGCGGCGATCGCGACGAGGACGATGCGGGCGACGGCCGATCCGCGGAGGACCAGGAACGTCGCGGCGGCCACCAGGGCCCAGACGACGAACGACAGCACGATCGCGAGGGCGCCGCCGAACCCGGTCAGTCCCGCCCCGGACACCGAGACGACGACGGTGGAGACGACGCCGACGACCAGCCAGACGGCCCAGAGGACGACCGCCGTCCGGACGACCGGGGGTGGGGTCCGGCGCGATCGCCTGAGGTCGTTCGTCGTCGTCATGGTCGCCCCGTCCCCGCCGCTCCCTGGTGCGGCGTGACGATCGTACCGGCGGCCTCGGCGCCGGGGCGGGACGCTAGCGTGGCGGCGTGGACGACGCGCGCACGACCGACCCCCGACCCGGCACCTCCGTCCCGGACGCCCGCGGCCGCACCGGCCTCGACGCCGTCGGACGTGGTCTCGACCGCAACCCGGACGTGGTCGTCCGCGACGTCGAGGTCGTGTCCGACGGCTGGCACGTGCTCCGCCGCACCACGCTCGACGTCCGGCGCCGTGACGGTCGCTGGGACCGGCAGCAGCGCGAGACGTACGACAGGGGCAACGGTGCCGCCGTGCTGCCGCACGACCCCGAGCGCGACACCGTGCTGCTCACCCGGCAGTTCCGCTGGCCCGCCTACGTCAACGGCCATCCGGACGGGATGCTCGTCGAGGCGGCGGCGGGGCTCCTCGACGAGGACGACCCGGAGACGGCCGTGCGGCGCGAGGCGACGGAGGAGCTCGGGATCCGGCTCGGCGTCCTCACGAAGGCCTTCGACGCGTTCATGAGTCCGGGGTCCGTGACCGAGCGCGTGCACGGGTACGTCGGCGCCTACTCACCCGCCGACCTCATCGACGCGGGCGGTGGGCTGGAGGACGAGGGCGAGGACATCGAGGTGCTCGAGCTCCCGTTGGACGAAGCCCTGGCGATGGTCGCGGACGGGCGCATCGCCGACGGCAAGACGATCATGCTCCTGCAGTGGGTGGCGTTGCGGCGCTGAGGGCTGCGTCGTCGAGCCCGACGGCGCGGGCGATCGTCGTGCGGACCAGCCCCTCTCGGACGGGTCGGTCGAGGTAGTCCACCAGGGCGTACCCGTTCGTGGCGTCCACGAGCGCGAACAGCAGGCGTCCGACCGCGTCCGGGTCGTCCGTGCGCATGACCCCGGCGCGCACGCCGTCGCGGACCACGCCGGTGGCGAGGGCCTGCCAGTCGTCCATGACCTCGCGGGCGGCGGTCGCGAGGGCCGCGTTCGTCCGGCCGAGGCTCCACGCGTCCGCCCACAGTGCGGCGACGTCGTCGCGGGCCGGGTCGGCGATGCACGCGAGCAGGGTCGCCAGCCGTCCGACCGGGTCGGCCCCCTCGCGCACGATCCGGGCGACCTCGGCCACCTCGGTGCTCGCGACGGTGCGGAAGGTGTCGCCGACGAGGTCCTCCATCGCCGGGCGGTAGTGCGCCACGAGGGACGGCGCCACACCGATGGCCGCGGCGACCCCGCGCAGGGTCACGGCGGCGAGGCCCTCGGCACGGGCGACGGCGACGGCCGCCTCGGCGATCTGGGCGTCCCGCTCGGCCGGGCTCAGGCGCCGGCGGGTCGGTGTGGTCGACACGACGCCAGCCTAGGCGCGGCTCACGCGCCGTCGACGACGAACGCCGCCCAGAGGTCGGCGCGGGTCGCGAACACCGACAGGTCCCGGTCGAGGAGCCGTCCGGCGTGCTCGACCCGGGCGCGTGCGGTGTGCCGGTGGATGCCGAGGGCCTGTGCGGTGCGGTCGTACTCGCAGTTCTGCTCGAGCCAGGCCCGCACGGTGCGGGTGAGCTCGGTCCCGGCCGTCCGGTCGTGGTCGACGAGCGGCGCGAGGAACGCGCGTGCCACGGCCCCGGCGTCGACGTCCACGTGGGCGAGGTGGGCGAGCACCCCCTCGCGGGCGAGGTCGCCGAACTCGGTGGTGCCAGGGCGTCCCTGACGGCGTCGGTCGAGCGCCTGCACGGCCTCGGTCCGGGCGCGGCCGAAGTACCGGTAGGAGGCGCCGTCCGAGAGGCCGGCGTGCAGGTCGAAGCGGTCCACGAGCTCCTCGACGATCCCGGTGTCCTCGGCGCCGACGCACAGGAAGAGCTCGTCGTCCGTCGCGAAGAAGAGCTGCCCGGGGCGGTCCTGCACCCAGAGTTCGAGCAGGTCGACCACGGTGTCGAGGTCCTGGTCGGGGACGTCCACGGCGGCGATCCGGACGGGCTCCGGCGGCAACGGTCCCCACACCTCGCGCGAGGTCGAGTCCACCACGGCGGGGTCGCCCACCGACAGCATCGTCAGGAGTCCGGTGCGGAGGAGCCCTCGCGCACGGGCGAGCTCGCGGTTCTGCTGCAGTGCGAGACCGGCCAGCGCGATCACCGCGGTCACGACCTCGCGGCCGGCCCGGTCGAGCGTCCCGCCGTTCGCGATCGCGAGGACGCCGCTGAGGTGTCCGCCGCTGCCGAGCGTCTGCAGCGTGAACCCGGTGCGGTGCTCGGTCGTCACCGGCAGGCTCGCACGCGCACCGGCACGGAGCAGCCGGAGCGATTCGGCCCGGAGCACCTCGAGGTCCTCGGTCGTGACGCCCGCTGCCGGGTGTCCACGGTCGAGCCGCCCGGAGAGGTCGAACAGTCCGACCCACCCGTCGAGCTGCCGGGACAGCTCGGCGATGGTCGCCCCGAGGCCGTCCGGACGCATGGCCGCGAGCGAGATGGCGCGCTGCGCGGCGAGGGCCCAGGCGTTCCGGGCGTTGGCGTCACGGGCGACGGCGTCCGCGTTCGCCTGCGCGACGGCGATGAACGAGGTCGCGTACGGCACCTCGAAGAGTGCGAGCCCCTGCTCGGTGCAGGCGTCGACCAGCTGTGGCGGGGTGCCGGTGCGCACGACCTCGTCGCCGAACCCGAGCGCGACCACGCCCCGGCGCACCAGTCGGGCGACGTAGGCGTCGGCGACCTCAGCCGTGACCTCGGTGTCCACGCCGAACTGGGTGCCCGTGGTGAGCAGTCCCTGCCCGTCCGCGAGGAACGGCGTCGGGTCCTCGAGGTCCGAGCTGTGCAGCCAGGACAGTGGCGCGTCGAGGGCCGCGTCGGTCGCCGTGAGGAGCCGGAGCCGCAGGTCGGCGCGGTGCAGCAGGGAGCGCAGGGTCGCGGGCATGGGTACACCCTATCCCTCGCGGCGATCGAGGTGGCCGTCGGTGTACACGATGGACAGCCCCGCCGTGGGCGGGTGGCTCCTACGATCGCCGCATGTCCTCCACCGCTGCACCCTCGACCAGCGCCGCCACGGGTGGCCCCTCGCTGCCGCAGGAACGGCGGCTCGTCACCGAGGTGCCGGGTCCCCGCTCCCGAGCGCTCCTCGAACGGAAGGCCGCCGCCGTCGCGTCTGGTGTCGGGGTCGCGGTGCCGATCGCGGTCGTCGCGGCCGGTGGCGGCGTGGTCGTCGACGCGGACGGCAACTCGCTCGTGGACCTCGGCTCCGGGATCGCCGTCACGAGCGTCGGCAACGCGCACCCCGGCGTCGTCGCCGCCGTGCAGGAGCAGGTCCAGGCGTTCACCCACACGTGCTTCACCATCGCCGCCTACGACGGGTACGTCGAGGTCGCCGAGGCGCTCAACCGGCTCACCCCCGGTGACCACGCCAAGAAGACCGCCCTGTTCAACTCCGGCGCCGAGGCGGTCGAGAACGCGGTGAAGATCGCCCGCAAGCACACCGGCAGGCAGGCGATCGTGGTGTTCGACCACGCCTACCACGGCCGGACGAACCTGACGATGGCGCTCACCGCGAAGAACCAGCCCTACAAGAACGGCTTCGGTCCGTTCGCCCCCGAGGTCTACCGCGTCCCGATGTCGTACCCGTTCCGCGACGGCGGGCTGTCCGGCGTCGAGGCCGCGAAGCGCGCGATCACGCAGATCGAGAAGCAGGTCGGCGCCGAGAACACCGCCGCGGTGCTCGTCGAGCCGATCCAGGGCGAGGGCGGCTTCGTCGTGCCGGCCCCCGGCTTCCTCGCCGCGCTGTCGGAGTGGACCACCGCGAACGGCGTCGTGTTCATCGCCGACGAGGTGCAGACCGGCTTCGCCCGCACCGGCGCGATGTTCGCGAGCGAGCACGAGGGCATCGTCCCCGACGTCGTGACGACCGCGAAGGGCATGGCCGGCGGGATGCCGCTGTCCGCCGTCACCGGGCGTGCGGAGATCATGGACTCCGCCCACGTCGGCGGGCTCGGCGGCACCTACGGCGGCAACCCGGTCGCGTGCGCCGCAGCGCTCGCCGCGATCCACGCCTTCGAGCACGACGGGCTGGTCGAGCGCGCGGCGGCGATCGGCGACGTGCTGCTCGGACGGCTCCGCGCCGCGCAGTCGACCGACCCCCGCATCGGCGACGTCCGTGGCCGCGGTGCCATGGTCGCGATCGAGCTCGTCGACCCGGCCACCGGCGAACCCGACGCCGCGCTCACCGGCCGTGTGGTCGAGTACGCGTACGAGCACGGCGTGATCGTGCTCACCGCGGGGACGTACGGCAACGTCCTCCGCTTCCTCCCCCCGCTCGCGATCGACGACGCCCTCCTCGGCGAAGGCCTGGACGTCGTCCTGGAAGGACTCGCCGCAGCATGACCGACACCCAGACCGACCACAGCACCCGCACCGACCGCAGCGCGGCCGTCCGCACCGACGCCGAACGCGAGCTCCTCGCGACGGTCCCCACGGGCCTCCTGATCGACGGCACCTGGCGAGCGGCGTCCGACGGTGCGACGTTCCCGGTGGTCGACCCGTCGACCGGCGAGACGCTCCTCGAGATCGCCGATGCAACCCCCGAGGACGGTGTCGCCGCCCTGGACGCCGCCGAAGCGGCCAAGCGCGGCTGGGCGACGACCCCGCCGCGCCAGCGTGCCGAGGTCCTCCGCCGCGCCTTCGACCTGCTCCAGGAACGTCGTGCCGACTTCGCCCTCCTCATGACCCTCGAGATGGGCAAGCCCCTCGCCGAGGCGAACGGCGAGGTCACCTACGGCGGCGAGTTCCTCCGCTGGTTCTCCGAGGAGGCCGTCCGCATCGGCGGCTCCTACGGCACGAACCCCGAGGGCACCGGCCGCGCGATCGTCAGCCACAAGCCGGTCGGTCCGGCGTTCCTCATCACCCCGTGGAACTTCCCCCTGGCGATGGCCACCCGCAAGGTCGCCCCCGCGCTCGCCGCCGGGTGCACGGTCGTCGTGAAGCCCGCCGAGCTCACCCCGCTCACCACCCTGCTGTTCGCCGACCTGCTGCTCGAGGCCGGTGTGCCAGCCGGGGTCGTCAACGTCGTGCCGACCACCCACGCCGGTGCGCTCTCCGAGCCGATCATCGCCGACCCGAGACTCCGGAAGCTGTCCTTCACCGGGTCGACGCCGGTCGGCCGGACCCTCCTCGCGCAGGCGGCGCAGAACGTGCTACGGACGAGCATGGAGCTCGGCGGCAACGCCCCGTTCCTCGTGTTCGCCGACGCGGACCTCGACCTCGCCGTCGACGGTGCGCTCGCCGCGAAGTTCCGGAACACCGGGCAGGCGTGCACCGCGGCCAACCGGTTCCTCGTGCACGAGGACGTCGCCGAGGAGTTCGCCCGGCGGCTCACGGCACGCGTCGAGGCCATGGCCGTCGGTCGCGGCACCGAGGACGGCGTCGCCATCGGACCGCTCATCGACCAGCGCGCCGTCGACAAGGCGCACCGGCTCGTCACCGACGCGCTCGACCGCGGCGCCAGCCTCCGGACCGGTGGCCACCCCGTCGACGGCCCCGGCACGTTCTACGCGCCGACCGTCGTCACCGACGTGCAGCCCGGCAGCGACCTGCTCCACGACGAGATCTTCGGACCCGTCCTCGCGATCCGCACGTTCTCGACCGAGGACGAGGCGATCGACGCGGCGAACGACACCGAGTACGGCCTCGTCGGCTACGCCTTCACCGAGGACCCGGCCCGCGGGCAGCGGCTCATGGAGCAGCTCGAGACCGGCATGCTGGGGCTCAACACCGGCGTCGTCTCGAACGCGTCGGCGCCGTTCGGCGGGGTCAAGCAGTCCGGCCTCGGCCGCGAGGGCGGCGGCGAGGGCATCGCCGAGTACCTCGAGACCATGTACACGCTGACGCCCGACCCGTTCGGGCGCACGAAGGGAGCGCAGCGATGACCATCGAGAAGGACGTCGTCGTCATCGGCGCCGGGGTCACCGGCCTCATCGCCGCGAACCGGCTCGTCGCCGAGGGGAAGACCGTGGCGGTGCTCGAGGCCCGCGACCGCGTCGGCGGCCGCACGTGGACGAACGACATCGAGGGCGTCACCCTCGAGATCGGCGGCCAGTGGGTGTCCCCGGACCAGACCGCGCTCCTCGAGACCCTCGACGAGCTCGGACTCGACACCTACGACCGCTACCGCGAGGGCTCCAGCGTCTACGTCGACGAGCACGGCACCCGCACCGAGTACACCGGCGACATCTTCCCGCTGCCCGAGGCCACCGCCGTCGAGATCGAGCGGCTCGTGGCCGTCGTCGACGAGTACGTCGCGAAGGTCGATCCCGACCGTCCGTGGGAGACCCCGGACGCCGCGGCGCTCGACGAGGTCTCCTTCCGTGAGTGGCTCCGCCGGCTGAGCGACGACCGGGTCGCGACCGAGAACGTCGAGCTGTTCATCGCCGGCGCCATGCTGACGAAGCCCGCCCACACCTTCTCGGCACTGCAGGCGCTGCTCATGGCGGCCTCCGCGGGGAGCTTCTCGAACCTCGTCGACGCCGACTTCATCCTCGACAAGCGCGTCGTCGGCGGGATGCAGCAGGTCTCCGAGCGGCTCGCCGAGCGGCTCGGCGCCGACGTCCACCTGAACGCCCCGGTCCGCACGCTGCGCTGGGACGACGAGGGGGTCGTCGCGCTCGCCGACGGCGGCATCGAGGTCCGTGCCCGCCAGGCGCTCGTGGCCGTGCCACCGCCCCTGTACTCGCGCATCTCCTACGAGCCGCCGCTGCCCCGCCGGCAGCACCAGCTCCACCAGCACCTGTCGATGGGCTTCGTCATCAAGGTGCACGCCGTCTACGACCGGCCGTTCTGGCGGGGCGCCGGGCTGTCCGGGACCGCGTTCAGCCCGTACGAGCTCGTGCACGAGGCGTACGACAACTCCATGCACGGCTCGGAGCAGGGAACGCTCGTCGGCTTCGTCTCCGACCAGCACGCCGACGACGTCTTCGCGCTGTCGCCGGCGGACCGCAAGGCCCGGGTGCTCGACTCCCTCGCCCACTACTACGGCGACGAGGCACGTCGTCCGGTCGTCTACTACGAGAGCGACTGGGGCACCGAGGAGTGGACCCGTGGCGCGTACGCGGCGAGCTTCGACCTCGGTGGACTCGTCCGCTACGGCGCCGACCAGCGCGCGGCGGTCGGACCGATCCGCTTCGCGTCGAGCGACCTCGCCGGCCACGGGTACCAGCACGTGGACGGGGCGGTGCGGATGGGCCGCGAAGCGGCCGCCGAGATCCTCGCGGCCCTGCCGCAGCCGGCGGTGCAGTAGACCCACGGCGAGACGGACGGGAGGCGCGGTGCCAGCCCGCATCGTCCCTCCCGTCACGGCCGTCGTGCCGCTGGCGCGTCACGACGGAACCGGCGGGTGGGGCCCTCCTCCCGTCCGTCATCGGTGTGGGTCCGCTCGGTACGGTCGTCCCATGGGAGACCAGCACGACGAGGCCGTGGCGATCCGCCCGGCGACCGCCGCCGACGCCGAGGGGATCGCGCGCGTGCACACCACGTCGTGGCGCGAGACCTACGGCCGGTTCGTGGACGATCCGGACAGCAGCCCGTGGTTCGACCTGGGACGGCGACTCGAGATGTGGCGCGGGAACCTCGCACAGAGGGCGTTCGACGCCGTCGTCGCCGAGGACGCCACGGGGATCGTCGGTTTCGCCGCGGTCCAGCCGACGTCGGAACCCGACGCCGTGCGGCCGGAGGAGCTCACCATGCTCTACGTGCTCGAGCGTGCCCACGGGGGCGGAGCCGGTCAGGGCCTCCTCGACGCCGTGCTCGGTGCGCGTCCGGCATCGCTGTGGGTCGCCGAGGACAACCCGCGGGCGCACGCCTTCTACCGACGGAACGGCTTCGTCGCCGACGGCGCGACGTCGAGCTTCGGCCCGATCGACACGACGGTGCGGCTCGTCCGCTGAGCGTCCCGCCGCTGGACGGACACCGGACGCAGCGCGCGTACGGTCCGGGACATGACGGACACCAGCGGAGCCAGCGACCCCACAGACGCCGAACGGCAGTACACCGAGGACCTGCCGGACGGCTCGCCCTCGGGCGATGCCACGAAGGACCCGGAGCAGGACAGCGACCACGACTCCGGCGGCGAGCCCGCAGACCCCGAGTAGCGCGGTCTGGTCCGCGCCCTCGTCAGTCGGCGGCGCGGATGGGTTCGCCGGTGTCAGGATCCCAACCGACGACCCGGGGCTGCGCGACCTTCGGTGCACGGCGGGGTCGCGGCGGGAAGTACCCGCGAGCAGCGGGCAGGTACGGCACGAGCGCGGCGACGGCGCCCAGTGCGCCGTTCACGGTGGTGAGTCCGTACGGCGGCAGGAGCGCGCCGATGGCTCCGACCACACCGAGCACGGCCATCCAGAACCGCGCGCGTCCGGAGCCACGACCGACGCGGAGTGCACCGAACACGAACCAGGCGAGGAGCGCCAGCCCGACGACGAACGGCACCAGGGTCCAGGGGCCACCGGACGACACCGTCCCGGGCAGGTCCACGAGCCGTGCGACCAGGTCGCACGCGAACAGCACGAGCCAGAGCACGACGGCAGCGGTCACGAGGACGGGTCGGGAAGTCGGGGAACCGGTGGTCACGTGGTGATCCTAGAGCTGGAGTTGCGCTGCGCACCACGGAGTGAGTCCGCTGGTCGGGCTGCCGGACCTCAGACCTCGACGAGCCGCTCGGCTGCCGCACGCGCCGCCGCCGCCCAGGGCCTGGACGGGTCGGCCTGCGCGCTCGCCATCGCGCCGTCGTAGAGGAGGCAGAGCTGCAGTGCCGTGCCGTCGGGGTCCGCCGTGCCGGCATCGGTGAGCAGCGACGTGAAGAGGGTCCGGACCCACGCACGGTGCTCGAGTGTCACGTCGTGCGTCGGGTGCCCGGCGCCGTACTCCGCCTCGACGTTGATGAACGGGCAGCCGCGGTACCCCGGCGCTTCGAACCACTCCCCGAGCAGGTCGAACACCGCCAGGACGTGGTCGCGCGGCGTGCTGCCACGCTCGGGGAGCTCGACCGCGACGTGCTCCTGCCACGACCGGCTCCGACCCTGGAGGTAGCCGAGCACGAGGTCGTCCTTCGTCCGGAAGTGCGTGTAGAGGCTCGCCTTCGAGATGTCCGCCTCGGCAGCGACCTGGTCCACCCCGACCGCGTGGATCCCCTGCTCGTAGAAGAGCCGGTCGGCGGTGGCGACCGCACGCTCGTACGCGGGGCGGCGGCGCGTGCGGCCGGTCGTGGTTTCGGACATGGTTTGACTTTACTGCACTGATCTGTACAGTTACCTGCACCGTAACCAAACCGATCTGTTCAGTTAGGACATCGACCATGACCACCACCGCCCTCGTCACCGGATCCACCAGCGGCATCGGCCGCGCCACCGCCGAACGCCTCGCCGCCCAGGGGATGCACGTCGTCGTCTCCGGCCGGAACGCCGAGCGGGGTGACGAGGTCGTGCGGGGGATCCGGGCTGCCGGCGGCGCGGCCGACTTCGTCCGCGCGGACCTGCGCGACGCCACCAGCGCGAAGGAGCTCGCCGAGGCGGCCCTCGCGATCGGTGACGGGCGGGTCGACGTGCTCGTCAACAGCGCGGGCATCTTCCCCTTCGGTGCCACGGCTGACACCACCTCGGACGGTTTCGACGAGGTGTACGACATCAACGTGAAGGCGCCCTACTTCCTGGTCGCCGCCCTCGCGCCGGGGATGGCCGAGCGCGGCGCGGGCGCGATCGTGAACGTCACGACGATGGTCGCGGAGTTCGGAGCGGCGGGCATGGGCCTGTACGGCTCGACGAAGGCCGCGCTCGTCCTGCTGACGAAGTCGTGGGCGGCCGAGTTCGGCCCCGCCGGTGTCCGCGTGAACGCCGTGAGCCCCGGCCCGACCCGGACCGAGGGCACGGCTGCGATGGGGGAGAGCCTCGATCAGCTCGCCGCGGCCGGTCCCGCCGGCCGTCCGGGCACCGCCGGCGAGATCGCCGAGGCGATCGTGTTCCTCGCGACGGATGCAGCGTCCTTCGTGCACGGCGCGGTCCTGCCGGTGGACGGTGGCCGGATCGCGGTCTGACGCGACCCGCTGACGGACGGGAGGCGCGGTTCCAGCTGGTACCGCGCCTCCCGTCCTGCACGCAGCCGCGTCACGGATCGCCCGCGGCCCGCCCGTCGGGGTACGTCGGGACGCCGAGGTCACAGTGGCCGTTCTGTAGAAGGACGACATGACCACTTCCTCCCGCACGCCGCTCGGCGTGACGCTCGTCGACGGCGGCGCGAACGTCGCGCTCTTCTCCAGCAGCGCCGAGCGCGTCGAGTTCTGCCGGTTCGACGAGGACGGCACCGAGCACCGCACCGAACTCCGTCACCGCACGGGCTACACCTTCCACGACGTCGTCCCGGACGTCACCGTCGGCACCCGCTACGGCTTCCGCGTGCACGGTGCCTGGGACCCGGCGAAGGGCCTCCGCCACAACCCGGCGAAGCTCCTGCTCGACCCCTACGCCACCGCCGTCGACGGCACCTACGAGTGGGGCCAGGCGCTCTTCGGCCACGACATGGACGACCCGGAGCGGATCGACGAGACCGACTCGGCCCCCGCGATGCCGAAGTCCGTCGTCGCCGACCGCGACTTCGACTGGGGCGACGACACGCGACCCGGCACGACGCTGGCCGACACGGTCTTCTACGAGGTCCACGTCAAGGGCTTCACGAAGCAGCACCCGGACGTGCCCGAGGAGATCCGCGGCACCTACGCCGGACTCGCGCACCCGGCGGCGATCCAGCACCTGACGGACCTCGGCGTCACCGCGGTCGAGCTCCTCCCGACGCACCAGTTCGTGCAGGACTCCACGCTCGAGGACAAGGGGCTGCGGAACTACTGGGGCTACAACAGCATCGGGTTCTTCGCGCCGCACGACGAGTACTCGTCCTCGGGCACCGCGGGGCAGCAGGTCGCCGAGTTCAAGGCGATGGTCAAGGCCCTGCACGCCGCGGGCCTCGAGGTCATCATGGACGTCGTCTACAACCACACCGCCGAGGGCAACCACATGGGCCCGACGCTGTCGTTCAAGGGCATCGACAACGAGTCGTACTACCGGCTGGTCGAGGGTGACGAGGCGAACTACTTCGACACGACCGGCACCGGCAACAGCCTGAACGTGTCGCACCCGGCGGCGCTCGGGCTCATCACCGACTCGCTCCGCTACTGGGTCGAGGAGATGCACGTCGACGGCTTCCGCTTCGACCTCGCCACGACGCTGACCCGCCAGGACGGCGAGGCGGAGAAGCACTCGGCGTTCCTCGACATCATCCACCAGGACCCGGTGCTCCGTGAGGTGAAGATGATCGCCGAGCCGTGGGACACCGCGGGCTACCAGGTCGGTGGCTTCCCGGCCGACTGGTCGGAGTGGAACGGCAAGTACCGCGACGACCTGCGCGCGTTCTGGCGCGGCGACGCGGGCACCCTGGGCGACGCCGTCCAGCGGGTCCTCGGCAGCCCGGACGTCTACGAGGGCTCCCGGCGATCCCCGCTGTGCTCGGTCGACTTCGTGACCGCCCACGACGGTTTCACGCTCGCCGACCTCACGATGTACGCCGAGAAGCACAACGAGGCCAACGGCGAGGACAACAACGACGGGGAGAGCGACAACACGTCGTTCAACGGTGGCGTCGAGGGACCGACCGACGACGGCGTGGTGAACGACTACCGCGACCGGCAGCGTCGGAACTTCCTCGGCACGCTGCTGCTCTCGGCCGGCGTGCCGATGATCCTCGGTGGCGACGAGATCGCCCGGTCGCAGGGCGGCAACAACAACGCCTACTGCCAGGACGACGAGATCTCGTGGTTCGACTGGGGGGCGGCCGACCGGGACCTGCTCGCCTTCACGACGGCGGCGATCGCGTTCCGACGCGACCACCCGTCGCTCCGTCCCGAGTGGTACCGCACGGCACCGGGTGACTCCGACTCGACGGTCGACGTCCTCCGCGCCGACGCGCGGGGGTTCGAGGACGCCGACTGGGCGGACGGCGGCAACCGCGCGGTCATGCTCGTGCTGCGGCACGGTGAGGACACGGTGGCGGTGCTGCTGAACGCGTCGGAGACCACCGTCGAGTTCACCCTGCCGGAGAAGCCGGGCGGTGGGCGCTGGTCCCTCGGGCTGTCGAGCGACCCGGACCAGGCGGTCGGTGACGACGCCACGACGGTGCTGCTCCGCGACGCGTCGTTCACGGCGTTGGTCTGATCGCTCGCGCGACCATCTGACGGACGGGAGCGCGCCCCGCTCAGCGGCAACGCGAAGCGTTGCGCGGGGCGCGCCGACCGAGCCTGCGAGGGAGGAGTGCCGGCTGGCACCGCGCCTCCCGTCCATCGTCGACCCGAGGCCGGTTTCACTGCTCCGGCAGGTACTCGTGCCGGAGATCGGGCACCACTTCCGCGATGTGGTCGTAGTCGTGGTCCGCAGTCAGCACGATGGCCTCGTTCGCGATCGCGTAGGCGGCGATCAGCACATCCACTGCTCCTGCACCTCGGACGTACCCTCCGTTCCACAGCGCAGCCTGGAGGTCGAGCACGTCGACCTCGCTCGGATGTTCCTCAGCAGGGAAGAACACCTCCATGTCGCGCCGGAACGCTGCATGCTCGTCGGCATCGCGCGCGGAGAAGCAGTACTCGAGCACCTGTGGTGGGCAGGTGAGGATGAGGTCCTGCGTCGACACCACGCGGAGTCGCGCCGCGATGGCCGGTCTGCGCGCGGCCTTCCACCACACAGAGTTGTCGACGATGTATGCGCTCACGCCTCGTCCGAGGGGACTCCCGGCGCGGCGTAGTGCACGACGGGAGCTTCCGTCTGCTCCTCTGTGAAGGTCCGGCCGATGATCCGCTCGACGGCGGCAGGCTGTCGTCGGACAGCGATGAGCGTCTGGAGTGCGCGGTTCACGACATCGCGGTTCGTGCGCGCACCCGTGAGTTCCTTGGCGGTGTCGAGCACTGCCTGGTCGAGATCGATCGTCGTGACGGTCATCGTGTCCTCCGCTCTTCGTCCCTGGAGATGTGACTATACACCCGCTTATATAAGAGCGGCCACAGCGGACCTGTTCGCCGCCCCCGGCGCTCCCGGGTCGTCGTCAGCCGCCGATGCGGATCAGCTTCTTGTTGACGAACTCGTCGGCCCCGAGCGGGCCGAGCTCGCGACCGAAACCGCTCGCCTTGACCCCGCCGAAGGGGAGCTCCGGGCTGTCCGCACCGACGATGTTCACGTAGACCATCCCCGCCTCGATGCGATCGGCCACGCGCAGCGCCTGCTCCGCATCGGTGGTGAACAGGTACGAGCCGAGGCCGTACGGGGTGTCGTTCGCGATCGTGATGGCGGCGTCCTCGTCCTCGACCCGGTACACGGCGGCGACGGGGCCGAAGAACTCCTCGCGGTAGGCGTCGTTGTCCGGCGTGACCCCGGTGAGCACGGTGGGGGTGAAGGCGTTGCCCTGTCGCTCACCACCGGTCACGACCGTCGCGCCCTGCTCGCGCGCGCTGTCGAGCTGCGCGGCGAGTCGGTCGGCGGCTGCCGGCGAGGACAGCGGACCGAGCTCGGCGCCGGGCGTGGTCGGGTCGGTGGGGGCGACCGCGGCCATCGCGGCGGTGAACTTCGCCAGGAAGTCGTCGTACAGGTGGTCGGCGACCAGGAAGCGCTTCGCGGCGTTGCAGACCTGACCGTTGCCCTCGAGGCGGGTGGCGACGGCGGACTCGACCACGGCGTCGAGGTCGTCGGTCGAGAGCAGGATGAACGGGTCCGACCCACCGAGCTCCAGCACGACCTTGGTGAGGTTGCGGCCGGCGATCTCGGCGACCGCGGCTCCGGCGCGGGCGGATCCGGTCAGCGAGACGCCCTGCACGCGCGGGTCGGCGATGACGTCGGCGACCTGGTCGTTCGTCGCGAAGACGTTGGTGTACGCGCCGACGGGGAAGCCGGCGTCGTGGAAGATCGCCTCGATCGCCAGGGCGGACTCGGGACACTGCGGGGCGTGCTTCAGCAGCACGGTGTTGCCGATGACGAGGTTCGGGCCGGCGAACCGGGCGATCTGGTACGCGGGGAAGTTCCACGGCATGATGCCGAGCAGGACACCGATCGAGGACTTCCGGATGAACGCGCTGCCCTCGCTGCCGTCCGCCAGCACGATCGGCTGGTCGGCGAGGAACTCCTCGGCGTGGTCGGCGTAGTAGTCGTAGATGTCGGCGCAGAAGTCGACCTCGCCCACGGCCTGGTCGATCGGCTTCGCCATCTCGCGGACGATCGTCGCGGCGAGGTCGTCCCGACGCTCCCGGTACAGCTCGGCGACGCGGTGCAGCAGTGCGGCGCGGTCGGCGACGGTGCTCGTGCGGGACCACCCGGCGTGCGTCTGGTCGGCGGTGTCGACGGCCCCACGGAGTTCGTCGTCGGTGATGGTCGGGAACGTGGCGAGGGTGTCGCCGGTGGCAGGGTCGGTGACCGCGTAGACGGTGGCCGTGTCGTTCATCGTGTCTCCTGTGTGGTTCGGGCCGGGCGGTGGTTCAGACCTGGTCGGTCAGCTGCTTGTTGACGCCGGTGACGGGTTGGTTCTCGTCGAACCCCTTCGGCTGGATCCGGAACCCCTTCGTGATCACCAGCAGGTACACGAAGCCGATCGCGGCCCAGACGCCGCCGGCGATGAGGGCGTCGGCGTGCAGCTGAGACCAGAGAACACCGGTCAGCAGCATCGCGACGCCGGGCAGGACGATGAAGGAGAAGCGGTCGCGGGCGGTGCGACGCCGGCCCTGGCGCCAGGCGAAGTGCACGATCACCGTCAGGTTGACGAAGGTGAAGGCGATGAGCGCACCGAAGTTGATGTAGGCCGAGACGGTGTCGAGCGAGAACGTCATCGCCAGGAGCGTGACCGCCCCGACGATCACGACGTTCGGGATGGGCGTCCGGGTGCGCGGGCTGACGTAGCCGAAGACCTTCTTGGGCAGGACGTTGTTGCGGCCCATCACGAGCAGCATGCGGGCGACGCTCGCGTGGGACGCCAGTCCGGAGGCGAGGGCGGCGACGAACCCGGCGGAGACGAGGACGGCCTGGAACACCTTGCCGCCGACGAGCAGCCCGATCTGGGGCAGCGGGTCGTCGGTGAACTCGCCGAACGGGGCGTTGGTCGGGAAGCGGAGCTGGGCGAAGTACGCCGAGACGAGGAAGATCAGGCCGCCGATGAGGACGGTCAGCAGGATCGCCTTCGGCATGATGCGGATGCTCTTCGCCTCCTCCGTGTACATCGTCACCGCGTCGAAGCCGATGAACGAGAAGCACACGACCGTCGCCCCGGTGAGGAGGGCCGACATCGTCACGCCGTCGTGGACGAAGGGCTCGGTGCTGACCACGGTGCTGGCTCCGGCGCCCTCGACGAGTTCGATCACGGCGAAGACGACGAACGCGATCATCGCCAGGATCGCGCCTATGAGCAGCACCATGTTGAGGTTCGAGGTGCCCCGCATCGACAGGCAGATCACCGTCGTCACGAACAGCGTGTAGACGACGACGGTGACCCAGGCGGGCAGCGCGGGGAAGACCTGCTCGAGGTAGAGGCGGATGATCAGCGCGTTGACCATCGGCAGCAGCAGGTAGTCCAGCAGCGACGCCCAGCCGACCATGAAGCCCGCGTTCGGGTGGATCGACTCCCGCACGTAGGTGTACGCCGACCCCGCCGCCGGGTACACGCGGACCATCTTCCCGTAGCTGATCGCCGTCAGCAGCATGATCACGAGCGCGATGAGGTACGCGCTCGGCACGGCACCGTCCGTCTCGCCGGACACGATGCCGAAGGTGTCGAACACCACGGTCGGGGTCATGTACCCGAGCCCGAGGCCGACGATCGCCCACAGCCCGAGGCTCCGCTTCAGGGACCCGCCGCGCGCTGGCCGGGGCGGGGCGGAGACGATCGTGGGTGACGCCATGGGGGAGTTCCCTCCTGCTCGCGGCCGGAGCCGCGGGGGCCGGGGTCCGTGCGACGGTGCACGGACCGGGTCGGGTGGACCGGTCCGCTGACGATACCGACGCGGTGCCCTGGGCCGGACCCGCCACCGAGTACACCCGTCACCACGCCGCTGTACGCGGTGTCGCTTGCCGTCGCGGGCGTCGGTTCCAACGCGGCGCGCACCCTGGGACCGGCCGGGAAGACGCTCAGCCAGCAGCCCGGAACCGCCGGGTCCCTCCCGGCGCGACTCCCTACGATCGGCTCCGCGCGACCGGCACCGGGCCGGACGCGAGCCGGACGAGGACGACCGATGACACGGACACCAGGGACCCGCTCCCGCTCGACGGGACTGCTCGCCGCCGGCCTGGTGGTCGGCCTCGCGCTCGGTGCCGCCGGCGGCTGGGGAGCCGCGCACCAGGCCAGCGCCGCACCCGCCGGGCGAGCCGTCGCGGCGGAGCCGACCCGCGCCTCCACGGCCCACGCGACGAGCGTGCCGACCGCGCGTCCCGCCACGCTCGCACCGACCGCTGCGGCCACCGGCGGGATGCCCGCCGCCGAGGCACCGGGCACCACGCCGCAGCCGTCGAGCCTCGACCTCGCGACGACGTGGACCGCGCCCACCGACCTGCCCGCGACGGGGCGACTGCTCCGCGTGACGATCCCGGCCACGCGGTCGCACTTCGCCGCCCGGCAGGCACTGCTCTACCTGCCGCCGGCCGCACTCACGGCCGACCCACCGGCGCTCCCCGTCGACGTGCTGCTGTCCGGGCAGTCCCGCGGAGCCGGCCCCGACGACGTGCAGACCGGCGGGCAGATCGAGCGGACCATGGACGCCCTCGCGACGCTCGACCGCGGACTCGCACCCGTCGTCGTCGTCCCCGACCAGCTCGGCCCGCAGTCGGCGAACCCGATGTGCGTCGACGGGAAGCTCGGCAACAGTCGGACCTACCTCACCCAGGACGTGCCGGCGTGGGTGACGAGCCACCTCCGCGTGCAGACCGCCGCGTCGGCGTGGACCATCGGCGGGTTCTCGCAGGGCGGCACCTGCGCGATCCAGCTCGGCGCCGGCGACCCCGCGCGGTTCGGCAACCTCATCGACGTCTCGGGCGAGGACGGGCCGTCGCTCGGCAGCGTGACGAAGACGATCACCGAGGGCTTCGCCGGGAACCGGGCGGCGTGGGCGGCCGCGCAGCCGGCGGCGCTGCTGCGGGCCGGTGCGCCGTTCCGGGACTCGAACGCGTTCTTCGCCGCCGGGGCCCTCGACACGACCTACGGTCCGGTCATGCCGGTGATGGCCGAGCGCGCCCGGGCCGCGGGCATGCACGTCGCCACCTGGGTGGTGCCCGGTGGCCGGCACAGCTGGGTGACGGCACGGGCGGCGCTCGCCGCGGGGCTCGACTGGCTGCAGCCGCGGGTCGGGCTCGGGGCGCCTGCGGCCTGACGTCTCCTGCGCCGCGGGCGCTCACCGGATCCGCTTCCTGAGCAGCATGTCCGCCCGCGCTCGTCCCAGGTCGGTCTGCAACGGGTCGAGCGCCTCGGTGAGCGTGTCGAGCACCCCCAGCGCACGTGCTGTCCGCAGAACGACGTGGAACCCGACCGACGGGTCGCCGTGTTCGAGCTTCCTGAGCGTGGCCCGCGTGATGTCGGCGCGATCGGCGACCTGCTCGGCCGTCAGGCCGAGGATCTTCCGCCACCCCGCGAGGTCCGATCCGATCGCTCGCGCGGAACGCGTGATGGCTGCCGGGAAGGGTTGTGCGAGTCGCGGATCCTGCTCACTCATGGTCACTGCAGTACGCATTACGGTGCGTAATGGCTACTGAAGTGATCTTTACTGCATCGCCGGCTGCTGCTGCGTGATGCAGTGCAGCCCGCCGCCCCGGGCGAACACCTCGCGGGCATCGACCGCACGCACCTCGCGCCCCGGGTACACGTCCGCGAGGATCCCCCGCGCCCGGTCGTCCGCCACCGGGTCGCCGAACGCGCACGCGATCACGGCACCGTTCACCACGACGTGGTTGACGTAGTTCCAGTCGACCGGGCCGCCCGCGTCGGTGAGCGTGCTCGGCGCCGGCAGTTCGACGATCGTGGCGTCGGTCGCCTCCTCGAGCGCCCGGCGGATCATCGGCATCACGAGGTGGTCCGGGTGGCCGGCGTCCGGCTGAGCGTGCAGCAGCACGGTGTCCATCGCGGCACCCGCGAAGGTCGCCACCATGTCGACGTGCCCGCGGGTGCCGAACCCGTCGTAGTCGCGGGTCAGCCCGCGCGGGAGCCAGACCACCTCGGTCGCACCGATCGTCCGCGCCAGTTCGTGCTCCACCCGCGCGCGGTCGGCGTACGGGTTCCGACGGGGATCGAGCTGGACCGTCTCGGTGACGAGGACCCGCCCCGTACCGTCGACGTGGATCGCCCCGCCCTCGTTGACGAGCAGCGAGGGGATCCGTTCCGCGCCGGCCGCCGCGGCCACCGTGGCAGCGACCTCGGCGTCGCGCGTCCACGTCGACCACGGGTTGGCGCCCCACCCGTTGAACACCCAGTCGACGGCGCCGAGCGCACCGGTCACGTCGTCGAGCACGAAGGTCGGGCCGATGTCCCGCATCCAGAAGTCGTCGAGGGGCGTCTCGAGCACGTCGATGCCGCCCGACAGCAGCCGGCGGGCGTCGTCGCGCGCGACCGGGTCGACGACCACGGTGACCGCCTGGTGTTCGGCGATCGCGTTCGCGGTCGCCGCCCAGACGCGACGAGCCCCCTCGGCGCTCGCCGGGTCGTCGCCGAGGGTGAGCCCGGGGCGTGGGAACGCCATCCAGGTGCGGTCCTGCGGCGCGGTCTCGGGAGGCATGGCCCACGTCATGCGCGCACCTCGCGTTCGGCGTCGGTCGCCGCCACCGCGATGGCCGCGTCGATCGCGTCGCGTGCGCCGAAGGCATGGCGCTCCTCGTCGACGGGGTCGACGAGCGTGCCGTACAGGTCGGGTCGCCGGGTGACGTAGAAGGGGAAGAGCCGGAGCCACTCGGTACGGGCCTCGAGGTCGAGGTCGGCGACGAGCACGACGCTCGCGTCCCGGGGTGCCTCGACGAGCACGCGGCCGAACGGGTCGGAGATGAACGAGGACCCGTAGAAGGTGATGTCGCCCTCGTCGCCCCACCGGTTCGGCACGACCATGAACTGCCCGGCGGTGATCCCGTTCGCCACGATCACCTGTCGCCAGATCGGCGCGGTGTCGAAGTCGGGGAACGTCGGCTCGGAGCCGATGGCGGTCGGGTACGCCAGGACCTCGCTGCCGGCGAGGCCGTACGACCGGGCGACCTCGGGGAACCACTCGTCCCAGCAGGTCGGCAGTCCCACTCGGGCACCGAGTCCGGTCGGTTCGTAGACGGGGAAGGCATCGGCGTCGGCACCCGGGCGGAAGTAGGTGTCCTCGTAGTACCCGGCGCTGATCGGGATGTGGGTCTTGCGCGTCCGACCGACGAGCATGCCGTCCGGGGCCACGAGGACGGCCGTGTTGTAGCCGCGCGGGTCCTCGGGGAGGTCGTCGGCGGCGGGCCGTTCGTACAGGGACGCGTGCACGAACACCCCGTGCTGCGTCGCCCGGTCCCGGGCGAACGCGACGGTCGGGCCGTCCTCCAGCGACTCGGCCGTGTCCTTCGGTGTCCCGCTGGCCGGGGTGTCGCCCGGGTACCGCGAGAGCGTGAGCTCGGGGAGGAACACCGCGGTGGCGCCGTTCGCGGCCGCGGTGGCGATGCCGTCAGCGAGCTGTGCACGGTGCGCCGTTGGGTCGTCGAGCCAGCGCGACTGGACGAGGGCGACGCGCACCCGGCGTCGGGGTCTGCCCGTGTCCTCGTGCAGGGGAGACGGCTGCGGTGTGCCGGTGATGACGTCCATGTCGCCATTGTTGATCGTGCGATCAACGAGCGCAAGCCCCACGGTGTTCTCTTGGTGCATGAGCGAACCCGTCGTCACGCCGCTCGGCTTCTCGCACGTGCGGCTGACGGTCACCGACATCCGACGCAGCAAGGCGTTCTACGAGCAGTTGTTCGGGATGCCTCCCGGCAGCGACTTCAGCGACCAGATCGACGACCCGACGATCCACGACGATCCGTGGCGGACCTACGGCGGGTGCTCCTTCACGTTCGGCGGGCAGACGCTCGGCCTCCGTCCGGTCGCGCCCGTGGGGGACCGGTTCGACCCCGACCGGGTCGGCCTCGACCACGTGTCGTTCCGGGTCGCCTCGGTCGACGAGCTCCATGCCGCGGTCGGTCGGCTCGACGCGGCCGGGATCCCGCACGGCGAGGTGACCGACCTGCCGCCGTTCGGGCTCGTGATCCTGTCCGTGCAGGACCCGGACGACGTCAACCTGGAGTTCGCGGCGCCCCGAGGGTGACGGTCGTTCGGCGTGTGTGTCACGCCAAGAGGAGCTGTCCGCGCCGTCGCCGTCCTGGGAGCATCACGGCATGCTCGACAACCTGATGGGGCCCGGAGCCTCCCTCTCCCTCGTAGCCGTGCTCGTCGCACTGGTGTGCCTGTGGGTGGCTGCGGTCCGGTCGATCCTCCGTGACCCGGGCCTGTCGAACGAGGGCAAGGTCGGGTGGATGATCGCGGTGTTCGTCGCACCGTTCCTCGGCGTGATCGCCTGGTACGCGACGCAGCTGGACCCGATCGTGACCCAGGGCATCCGCCGCCGCGGTGGACGGGCACTGGGGGTCGCGTTCGTGTTCCTCGTGTTCCTCGAGGTGTTCGCGGCGTTCTCGACGTTCTTCGGGATGCTGATCGGCCAGACGGCGTACGCGTCGTGCACGTCGGACCACACGGTGTGCGCGGACGGCGTCGGGGGGGACCGCGCTGATCGCCGTCCCCATCCTGTCGCTCGCGATCGCGATCACCACGTGGACCCTCGGCGCCGAGGGGCCGCCCACGCTCAGGCGGCGCGTGTGGACCCCGGCCGTCGGGCTCGTGTCGATCGTCGTGGTCTTCCTGCTCGGGCTCCTGGCGATCGACCTGTCCATCGGCTGACGTGGTCGCCGCTGTCCGGTCGGCGCGCGCGTCCCCCGGGTGTCGAGGTGACTCCAGAACTCCCGGCGTTGGCTGATCCGGTCAGACAACAGGAGGACACATGAGCACGACCTGGTTCATCACCGGCGCGTCCAAGGGCTTCGGTCGCGAGTGGACGGAAGCGGCACTCGAGCGCGGGGACTCCGTCGCCGGGACGGCCCGCAACCCCGAGGACGTGCAGGCGCTCGTCGACCAGTACCCGGACACCTTCCTGGCCGTGCAGCTCGACGTGACCGACCGCGAGGCGGACGTCGCAGCGGTCCAGCGTGCCGCCGAGCACTTCGGTTCCCTCGACGTCGTCGTCAACAACGCCGGCTACGGCCACTTCGGCATGGTCGAGGAGCTCACCGAGGACGAGGTGCGCGCGCAGCTCGAGACGAACCTGTTCGGCGCGCTCTGGGTCACCCAGGCGGCGCTGCCGATCATGCGCGAGCAGGGTTCCGGGCACATCATCCAGGTGTCGAGCATCGGCGGGATCAGTGCGTTCCCGACGGTCGGTGCGTACCACGCGTCGAAGTGGGCGCTCGAGGGCCTGTCGCAGTCGCTGTCGCAGGAGGTCGCGGGCTTCGGCATCCACGTCACGCTCGTCGAGCCCGGCGGGTTCTCGACGGACTGGTCCGGTCCGTCCTCGAAGCACAGCGAGGAGATCGCGGCGTACGCCGACGTCCGGGAGGCCGCGTCGAAGCGTCCGTCCGCCGCGGACCCCGGGAAGCCCGAGGCCACGCGGTCCGCGATCCTGAAGGTCGTCGACGCCGAGGAGCCGCCGCTGCGGGTCTTCTTCGGCAAGGCGCCGCTCGGCATCGCGGAGCGGGACTACGAGTCGCGTCTGGCGACCTGGCGCGAGTGGCAGCCGGTGGCCGAGGAGGCCCACGGCGCCTGACGGACCGAACGGTCAGGGGTGCCCGACCGCCGAGCTGACGACGGCGAGCAACCGGAGTCGCTCGGCGGTCTCGCTGCCGGGTTCGGCGGTGTACACGAGCAGGTTCTGCGAGCTGTCCGGGTCCTGCAGGACCTGGCACTGCAGGGTGAGCAGCCCGACCTCCGGGTGGCGGTAGGCCTTCACGTCACGTGGGCGGATGCCGACCTCGTGGCGCGCCCAGACCGCGCGGAACTCCTCGCTCGTCGCGAGGAGCCGTTCGGCCAGGTGTGCGGCCCGGGAGTCGGGACCGCGGCGAGCGATGACGGTGCGGAGACCCGAGGCGTACATCCGGGACAGGAAGGGGTGGTCCTCGACCGGGTGGACGTCGCGGGACGCCGGGTCGGCGAACCACCGGTACCCGATGCTGCGGTCATCGCCGCGCCGACCGCTGGCGTCACCCGTGAGCTGAGCGGCGAGGGGTGTCTGTCGGAGGGTCTCGCCCAGCTCGGTGACGATCTCGGCCGGACTGTCGGCGAGCCGGTCGAAGATGCGCATCATGCCGGGACTGACGTGGTCGCCGCCGGACGCGGCCGTCGGTGGTTCATGGCCGGCGAGGCGGAAGAGGTGGTCGCGCTCCGCGATCGTGAGGCGCAGGCCCTGCGCGATCGACGCGAGCATCTGGTCGGAGGGCTGCGGACCGCGCTCCCGTTCCAGCCGCGCGTAGTAGTCGACGGACATGTTGCTCAGCAGCGCCGCCTCTTCGCGCCGCAGCCCGCTCGTGCGACGGCGCTGCCCCCGGGGGAGGCCGACGTCCTCGGGCTGCAGGGCCGTCCGACGGCTCCGGAGGAAGTCCGCGAGGGACGCTCGGTCGATCATGCGCCCATCCTCTCCCGGGGCGTCGACCGCAGCCACGGATCGTCAGGCCGTGGTTGCGTGTGGAGGACGCGGCAACGATCGTCTCGGGTGCCGGATCGGGTGCTCACGACGACGGAAGAGGCGGACCATGGCACGGAACGAACGACTGACCCTCCCGGACCTCGGCGGACGCCGGGTCCTCGTGACCGGAGCGAGCGACGGCATCGGACTCGAGATCGCCGCGCGCTTCGCCGGCGCGGGTGCCGAGGTCGTCGTCCCGGTGCGGAACCGCGAGAAGGGCTCGGCCGCCGTCGACCGGATCACCGCGCGGCACCCGGGAGCCACGGTGGTGCTCGAGGACCTCGACCTGTCCTCGCTCGAGTCGGTCGCGACGCTCGGGGAGCGGCTGCGGTCCGAGGGCACGCCGATCGACGTCGTCGTGGGGAACGCCGGCGTGATGAACCCACCGGAGCGGCAGACCACCCGGGACGGCTTCGAGCTGCAGTTCGGCACCAATCACCTCGGGCACGTCGCGCTCGTCGGTGGCCTCCTCCCCCTGCTCCGTGCCGCGAACGGCCGCGTCGTGATGCAGTCGAGCGTGGCGGCGCAGCGGGCCTCGATCCGGTGGGACGACCTGCAGTCCGAGCGGGACTACGACGTCGCGCGGGCGTACGGGCAGTCGAAGCTCGCGTGCGCGCTGTTCGCCCTCGAGCTCGGTCGGAGGAGCCGGGCCGGTGGGTGGGGGATCACGAGTGCGGTCAGCCACCCCGGCGTCGCACCGACGAGCCTGCTCGCCGCGCGCCCGGAGATCGGACGCTCTGGTGACACCGTGGCCGTCCGGCTGATCCGCTGGCTGTCGGCGCGCGGGCTCCTCGTCGGGACACCGGCATCGGCGGCGGAGCCGGCCCTGCTCGCGGCGACCGACGCGGACCTCGACGGCGGGTTCGTCGGTCCGACCGGACTCGGGCAGCTCGGCGGACCGGCGGGCCGACGCACGCCGTGGGCACCCCTGCTCCGCGTTGACGACGCCGCTCGCCTCTGGGACGTGTCGGAAATGCTCGTCGGGAGTGCGGTCAGCTGATGATGTTGACGGCGCGCGAGATGACGAGCGCGAGCAGGATGAACCCCCCGATCGACTGGTAGGCCATGATCATCTTCGCCCGGACCGTCAGCGGCATGGTGTCCGTCGGGCTGAACGCCATCATGTTCGTCAGCGCGACGTAGAGGTAGTCGAGGTACACCGGTCGCCAGCCGGCGGAGGTCGGGTCGGTCTCCTGCGGGAACTGGAAGTCGGCGCGGTCCCTCGTCCACAGGTCCGGCCGTCGTCGGGCCACGGGGCCACCGCGGTCGAGCTCCCAGTACACGAGCCCGAAGGCGATGATGCTGCTCACCCAGACCTGCAGCGCCGTGAGCAGCACCGCGCCGCCGTCGGGATGCCCGTGCAGCAGTTCGTCGAGGGTCCGCACGACCGTCAGCTGGTTCGCGACGGTCAGCAGGACCGCGAGACCGGTGGACAGCCATCGCGACCACGTGGTCTCGCGGCTGAGCCGCCGCGGGTTGAACACGATGAGCGGGGTGAGGAGCAGGACCCCGAGGAGCGGGACGACCCAGGACGGGAAGAACAGCACCTCGTCCGGCAGGAACAGGCTGAGCGCGAGGTTCACCAGCACGGCGACGGCGACCGGTGCGCGGTGCTCGTGCTCGGGTGTCGTCCGCGTCGTCGTGCTCACGGTCGCCAGTGTGGCACCGCCGAGGACCGCAGCCGCGGAGAACGCGGTGTGGACCTGCTCAGTCGGCGTGCACGGCGACCGGTCCGCGTGCCGGCACCCGGTCGTCCTCGACGTCCGCCCGGACCACCGCGAGCGCGAACCCGCGCCGACCGCGGGTCGCCCAGACCGCGACGACCGACGTGACGGCGAGCACGAACGCGAGGAACCCGGAGAACGGGACGTCGACGGCGAGCAGGGCCGCCCACCCGCCGGAGCCGAGCGCCCAGCGCACCACGCGCCTCCCGGCCCCCGGTGTGGGTGTCGGTCGGAGACGCACGACGTGCTCGCCGAGGGTCCGACCCGTCGCGAGCACGATCGCGAGCTGCAGCGCGGGGGCCACCAGGGCACCGACGGTGACGAGCGTGCCGAGCACCGGGTCCTGGTCGTCGCGTCCGGTGAGCGCCCACGCCAGGGCCGTCCCGACGCTGAGCGTGCCGGACAGCAGCCAGATCGCCAGGACGTCCGCGAGCATGCCCGAGAACCGGCGTGCGGCGGTCACCGGCCGGGGCGCCTCGGCGTCGGTGGTGCGGCCGGAGCCGGCCAGCAGTCCGACGAGCGGCGCGAGGAGGGTGCCGAGGACGGCGCCGGTCGTGTTCGCGAGCAGGTCGTCGACGTCGAACAGGCGGTACGCGCACGGGTACAGGAACCAGTCGCCGGTGAGCTGGGTCGTCTCGATGAGCAGGGAGACCACGAAGCCGGCACCGAGGCCGACGAGCAGACCGGTGGACACCCGTGTCCGGGCGACGGCGTGACGGGCGAGTGCGCCGAGGGGCACGAACAGCAGCACGTTGAACAGCACCTGCGCGGACGCCGGGTTGGACAGGAACGAGCGGGGTCCGGAGATCCCGCCCTCCTTCGCGACGTCCCCGAGGAACGCGAACGGTGTCAGCTGCGGCGAGGCCGCGTTCCGGCACATCGTGGCGACGTCGTCGGGCAGCGGGAGCAGCGTGTAGGTCACGAGGGCGAGGGCGTAGACGAGCGTGCCGAACGCGACGAGCGAGCGTCGGAAGCCGAGCTGCCCGTGACGGCGGTACTCCCACGCCGTCCACGGCACGAGGGCCGCCACGGCGAGGACGATCCCGACGACGAAGGCGATCACGCCCGGCAGCACGCTTCCCATGCGTTCGACGGTACCGACCGCCTGGGCGCCCGGAGCGGATGTCAACCGCTCGACGGACCCGGGATCGACCGGTCGTCGCACGACGTCGCACCCAGCGGGGGACGACCGCCGGGACCCGGCTGCGCAGGCTGGTGCCATGTCCGAACAGCAACGTCCCGTCGTCCGTCTCCTCGCCGCCGCCGCCGTGGCCGGGTCCGTCGCCGTCCTCGCCACCGGCTGCAGCGTCGTGCAGCGGCAGACCGGCGACGCCTGGGCCGTGACCTACGAGGTCAGTGTCGACCGGCCGAGCGGAGCCGAGCTCTCCGACGTGCGCGTCGAAGGCGCCGAGCGCCGCGGCGACGTGCCGGAGGTACACCGGCTCGGCTCCGAGGAGACCGGTGCCGGAGACGGCGACGGGTCGCGCTGGTCGCACGACACGATCGTCCTCGCCGAGCAGCGCGCGTCCGTGCGGGCCACCCCGGGCGCGGGCGCGACGGCGACGTGCCGGATCCTGCTCGACGGGAAGCGAGAGATCGCGCGCGAGACGTCCGTCCGACCGGGTGGCGTGGTCCGGTGCCGGGTGGCCACCCCGGCCTTCGACTGACCGCGGTTCCGGATCAGCCGGGCAGCGGCTCCGCCAACGACGCGGGCGTCACCTCGTGCCCGAGCAGGTTCCCCGCCGCCCGTAGGCCGGACAGCAGTGCGCCGTGCACGGTCGCGGGGTCGTCGCCCCACGTGGCCTCGCCGGCGAGCTGCACCCGCCCGGACGGCGTCCCGAGCAGGTCGTGGTCGTCCGGGGACGCCCCGACGTGCAGGTACGAGTACGACCCGCGCGCGAAGGGGTCCGCCGCCCACCGGGTGATCCGCACGGCGTCCGGTTCCGGTACCGCGGCCCCGAACATCCGACGGAGCGCCTCGACTGCCTCGTCGACGACCAGGGCGTCCGGCAGCGACTCGATCCGCCGAGCACCTGCCCCGCCGACGAGTGCCGCGAGCACGGGTTGCCCGCTCACCCGGGACATGTCGTACCAGGAGTGCCAGTCCACCCCCGCCGGGCCCTGCTGCCGCACGACCCAGTCGTCGCCCCAGAAGCGCTCGGGGAAGCGCAGGAACACCTTGTCGTAGACGCCCATGCCGAGCCGGCCCATCGCGTCGAGGACGGCGGGGTCGAGTGGCGGCTCGAAGGTGATCGCGCCGGCCTGCAGCACGCCGAGCGGCGCGGTGACCACGACGTGCGCGGCGGACAGGGTCGTGCCGTCGGCGAGTTCGACGACGGTGCCGTCGGCGGACTGCCGGACGGCCATGACGACCGACGAACGCCGGACGTCGAGCCCGTCGGCGAGGGCGTGCGCGTACTGGGCGTACCCGGCCGGGAACACGACCTCGTCGCCGGGGACGTGTTCCTCGTCGAGCCCGTGCGCGTCGAGGACCGTGACCGGCGCACCGCAGAGGTCCTCGGACCGGTGTGCCGTGTACTCGCGGACCCGAGCCGCCCGGTCGCCCTCGATCCGCAGGTCGCGCAGCACCGTGTTCACCGCGACGGCATAGGTGGACGGTGGCGGCGCGTGCTCGACCACGGCCGGCAGGGCGGCGTCGAGGGCGTGCAGGTCGGCGACGAACGCCGCGGCCTCGGCGTCCGTCAGCCGCCGGCCGGACGGGGCGTGCCATCCGATCGGGCGGCCGTCGAACTGGAAGCTGCCGACCGTGAACTCGACGGTCTCGATCCCGAACGCCGGTGCCAGCGCCCAGAGCGGGTTGCCCTCGACGCCGTGGATCCAGGACGCGCCGAGGTCGACCGGCACGCCGAGGGCGTCGTCCGTCCAGGTGCGGCCGCCGATGCGGTCGCGGGCTTCGAGCACGACGACGCCGTGCCCGCCCTGCGCGAGTGCCCGGGCGGCGGCGAGCCCGGAGACCCCGGCCCCCACGACGATCACGTCAGCGTCCATCAGTGTCCTCCGGTCAGGGGCGCCATCAGCCGCGCCGCGAGGCTCGGCCGGCCGGTCAGTGCTTCCTCGCGGTCGGCGAGGTCGGTCACCACGAGTCCGGCGTTCGCGCCGAGGAACCGGAGCGGCTCGGGTTCCCAGTCGGGCGAGCGGTGGTTCACCCACGGCAGCGCGGTCAGCGACGAGTCGACGCCGCGCACGAGGTCGGCGAGCGTCCGACCTGCCAGGTTCGTCGTCGACAGGCCGTCGCCGACGTAGCCGCCGGCGGTGCCGACGTGGCCGTCCCAGGTCACGGACGCGCACCAGTCGCGGGGGACGCCGAGCGGTCCGCCCCACGTGTGCGTGACGGGTGCGTCCCGGACGGCGGGGAACAGCTCCACCAGGGACCGCCGCAGGTGCTCGAACACCCGCGGGATCCGGTCGTACCCGGGGGTGATGGACGATCCCCAGTGGTAGCGGGCGCCGCGGCCGCCGAACGCCAGGCGGTCGTCGGCGGTCCGCTGCCCGTAGACGAGCAGGTGCCGGTGGTCCGAGAAGGTCTGGCCGTGCTCGAGCCCGACACGGTCCCACACCGCCGCGGGCAGCGGCGCCGTCGCGATCATGAGCGAGTACAGCGGCAGGATCCGCCGCTTCGTCTGGGCGAGCTGCGCGCCGTAGCCCTCGACGGCGATCACGACGGCGCCCGCCGTCACGGTCCCGCGCGAGGTGACCACGCGGCCCCGGTCCCAGGACGAGGCGGGCGTGTGCTCCGCGATCCGGACGCCCCGCGCCTCCAGTGCGGCTGCCAGGCCACGCACGAGCGCTGCGGGCTGCACCCGCGCGCAGTCCGGGGTCCACGCGACGCCGGCCGATCCGGCCGCGTCGCCGGGGCGTGCGTCGCGGTACGTCATGTCGTCGCCCCACGCGGCCGATGAGGCGACCTCGTCGCGAGCCGCGCGCTCCTGCACGGCGGATCGCGCGTAGAGGACGGTGCCGCCCTTGACGTAGTCGCAGTCGATCTCGGCCTCGGCCGCTGCGCGTCCGACCTCGTCGACGGTGTCGCGCATCGCCCGACGCAGGGCGAGCGCCGCGTCGCGGCCGTGCTCGCGTGCGATCGCGTCGGCGGATCGCGGGAACAGCGCCGAGCACCAGCCGCCGTTGCGGCCGGACGCACCGAACCCGGCGATCTCCCGTTCCACGACGACGATCTGGAGGCGCGGGTCGGCCTGGTGCAGGTACCACGCGGTCCAGAGACCCGTCAGTCCACCGCCGACGATGCAGACGTCCGCGGTGGTGTCGCCGTCGAGCGGCAGCCGGGGCGTCAGGTCGTCGCGGCCGCTCGTGACGAGCGCGTCGAGCCAGAACGAGACGCCCCGGTAGCCGGTCACGGTCAGATCTTCGTCCAGGCCTCGGACAGGACGCTCCGCAGGATCGACGTCATCTCGCGGAACTCCGGCTGGCCGATGGTCAGCGGCGGTGCGAGCTGCACGACGGGGTCGCCGCGGTCGTCGGCGCGGCAGTACAGCCCCGCGTCGAAGAGCGCCTTCGACAGGAACCCGCGCAGCAGGCGCTCGGACTCGGCGTCGTCGAACGTCGTCTTGGTGGCCTTGTCCTTCACGAGCTCGATGCCGTAGAAGTACCCGTCACCGCGGACGTCCCCGACGATGGGCAGGTCTCGCAGCGTGTCGAGCTCGGCCTTGAAGAGCGGGGCGTTCTGCTGCACGTTCTGGAGCAGTCCCTCCTCCTCGAAGATGTCGAGGTTCTCCATCGCGACGGCGGCCGAGACGGGGTGCCCGCCGAACGTGTAGCCGTGGTAGAAGGTCGTGTCACCCGAGGCGAACGGCTCGAAGAGCTTGTCGCTGATGATCGTCGCGCCGATGGGGGAGTACCCCGAGGTCATCGCCTTCGCGCACGTGATCATGTCCGGGACGAAGCCGTAGGTGTCACACGCGAACATGGTGCCGATCCGGCCGAACGCGCAGATCACCTCGTCGGAGACGAGCAGCACGTCGTACTCGTCGCAGATCTCGCGGACCCGCTGGAAGTACCCGGGCGGCGGGGTGAAGCAGCCACCGGAGTTCTGGACCGGCTCGAGGAAGACCGCGGCGACGGTGTCGGGGCCCTCGAACTCGATCATCTCGCGGATGCGCTCGGCCGCCCAGAAGCCGAACTCCTCCTCGCTCTCGCCGGCGAAGCCCATCTCGGCGGCGCGGTAGTAGTTCGTGTTCGGCACGCGGAAGCCGCCGGGTGCCAGGGGTTCGAACATCTGCTTCATCGCCGGGATGCCGGTGATCGCGAGGGCGCCCTGCGGGGTGCCGTGGTACGCCACCGCTCGGGAGATCACCTTGTGCTTCATCGGCTTGCCGCGGAGCTTCCAGTAGTACTTCGCGAGCTTGAACGCGGTCTCGACGGCCTCGCCGCCGCCGGTCGAGAAGAACACCTTGTTGAGGTCGCCGGGAGCGTGGTCGGCCAGGCGGTCGGCGAGCTCGATCGCCGCGGGGTGCGCGTACTACCAGATCGGGAAGAACGACAGCGTCTCGGCCTGCTTGGCGGCCATCTCCGCCAGGCGCTTCCGACCGTGCCCGGCGGCGACGACGAACAGGCCGGACAGCCCGTCGATGTACTCCTTGCCGTGGCTGTCGTAGACGTGGTGCCCCTCGCCGCGGACCATGATCGGCACGTCGGCGCCGGCCTGGTTCGCGCCGTGTCGGGCGAAGTGCATCCAGAGGTGGTCGCGCGACTTCTGCTGCAGCGCGGCGTCGTCCACCGGGGCGAACGGGTCGTAGGAGCCCAGTCGGGCACGTGGTTCGGAGATGGTCATCGCGTTCCCCAGTCGTAGAGCTGTTTGCGGAGTTGCAGGTAGACGAAGGTCTCGGTGCCGGCGACACCGGGGATCGCCCGGATCGTGCCGTTCAGGAGCTCGATCAGGTCGTCGTCGTCCTCGCAGACGACCTCGACCATGAGGTCGAAGCTCCCGGCGGTCATGACGAGGTAGTCGACCGCCGGGAGCCGTTCGAGTGCATCGGCGACGGTTCGGGTGTCGCCGCTGACCCGGATGCCGATCATCGCCTGGCGGTGGAAGCCCAGTTGCAGGGGGTCCGTGACCGCGACGATCTGCATGACGCCGGTCTCGGTGAGCTTCTGCACACGCTGCCGGACCGCCGCCTCGCTGAGACCGACCGCCTTGCCGATCTCGCCGTACGGACGGCGCCCGTCCGCCTGGAGTTGTTCGATGATCCGTTTCGAGGTGTCGTCGATCGGTCCCGGACGTCGTGGTGCTGCCGCCATGCCGGACAGCATGGCAGCGGCCACTCCACTGCGCAAGGGATTTCGTTGTGAACACGATGTTTCGCGACGATTTCCGTTGTTACGGTTCACCACAACCTGCGGAATCTTCTTCCGAACGGCCCCGTTCCGTGCCAGTATCGCCGCCATGCTGGAGACCACGAGGACGGCCGAGGTCCGGAACTTCATCGGGGGTGCGTCCACCCCGGTCCGGGCCGAGACGACGTTCGAGCTGATCGACCCGACGAACGAGCGGTCCTACGGCACATCCCCGGTGTCCGGCACCGCGGACGTCGACGCCGCGTTCACGGCGGCGAGCACGGCGTTCGACTCCTGGCGCCGCACGACCCCCGGGGAACGGCAGCTCGCCCTGTTCCGCATCGCCGACGCGATGGAGCAGCGTGCCGAGGAGTTCGCCGACCTCGAGTCGCTCGACACCGGCAAGCCCCGCGCCACCCTCGTCGAGGACGAGATCCTGCTGTCCGTCGACCAGATCCGGTTCTTCGCCGGCGCGGCCCGGAACCTCGAGGGGCGGAGCGCCGGCGAGTACCTGGCCGACCACACGTCGTTCGTCCGGCGCGAGCCCGTCGGTGTCGTCGCCCAGGTCACCCCGTGGAACTACCCGCTCAACATGGCGGTGTGGAAGGTCGCACCGGCGCTCGCCGCGGGCTGCACCACCGTGCTCAAGCCGAGTGACACGACGCCGCTGTCCACCCTGCTCCTCGCCGAGGTCGCCGCCGAGTTCCTGCCGGCCGGTGTCCTCAACGTCGTCGTCGGGGACCGCACCACCGGCGCCGCGATGATCGACCACCCCACGCCGCAGCTCGTCTCCATCACCGGCTCCGTCCGCGCCGGCATGGAGGTCGCCCGCGCCGCCGCCGGCGACCTCAAGCGCACGCACCTCGAGCTCGGCGGCAAGGCACCGGTGATCGTCTTCGACGACGCCGACATCCCGTCCGCCGTCGCCGGCATCGTCGCCGCCGGGTTCTTCAACGCCGGGCAGGACTGCACCGCCGCCACGCGCTTGCTCGTGCAGGACGGCATCCACGACGAGTTCGTCGCGGCGCTGGCCGAACGGGCGCGGACCCACGCGCAGACGGGGCCGTCCGGTGCCTTCGGCCCGGTGAACAACGCGAACCAGCTCGCCCAGGTCCGGTCGTTCGTCGACACGCTCCCCGACCACGCGACGATCGAGCTCGGCGGCAGCCGGCTGGGTGACACCGGCTACTTCCACGAGGCGACGATCGTCTCCGGACTCCGGCAGGACGACCGGGCCGTGCAGCAGGAGATCTTCGGTCCGGTGCAGACGGTGCAGCGCTTCTCGACCGACGAGCAGGCGCTCGCCTGGGCGAACGGGGTCGAGTACGGCCTCGCGAGCTCGGTGTGGACGACCGACCACGCGCGGGCGATGCGCTTCGCCCGTGACCTCGACTTCGGGTGCGTGTGGATCAACACGCACATCCCGATCGTCGCCGAGATGCCGCACGGCGGCTTCAAGCACTCCGGCTACGGCAAGGACCTGTCCCAGTACGGGTTCGACGACTACACCCGCATCAAGCACGTCATGTCCTACATCGGCTGAACACGACCCCCGACCCCGAGCAGCAGGAGGCACCATGGCAATGACCGGCACGTTCGCCGAATCGGGAGCCGATCTCCGGCTCGACCGGATCACCAAGTCCTTCCCCGGCCACACCGCGGTCGACGCGCTCGACCTGACCGTCCCGGCCGGTTCGTTCTTCGCACTGCTCGGCCCCTCGGGCTGCGGCAAGACGACGACCCTGCGCCTGGTCGCCGGGCTCGAGGAGCCCACGAGCGGCACGATCACGATCGGTGGGCGGGACGTCACCGACACGAAGCCGTACCAGCGCCCGGTCAACACGGTGTTCCAGAACTACGCGCTCTTCCCGCACATGAGCGTGCTCGAGAACGTCGCCTTCGGGTTGAAGCGCCGGCGGATCCCGGACCCGATGACCAAGGCGCGCGAGGCCCTGCACCTCGTCGAGCTCGACGCGTCGGCCTCGAAGCGTCCGTCGCAGCTGTCCGGCGGCATGCAGCAGCGCGTCGCACTGGCCCGCGCGATCGTGAACCGTCCGGCGCTCCTGCTGCTCGACGAGCCGCTCGGTGCGCTCGACCTCAAGCTCCGGCACCAGATGCAGCTCGAGCTGAAGACGATCCAGGCCGAGGTGGGCCTCACCTTCCTGCACGTCACGCACGACCAGGAAGAGGCGATGACGATGGCCGACACGGTCGCCGTCATGAACGGGGGTCGGATCGAGCAGATGGGGAGCCCGCAGGACCTCTACGAGCTGCCCCGCACGGCGTTCGTCGCGAACTTCCTCGGACAGTCGAACCTGCTCGAGGGCGAGGTCCGCGGGACCGACGGCGGGCTCCTGGTCGTCGCCACCGCGTCCGGCTCGATCGCCGTCCCGGCGGACCGTGCCGTCGCGACGACCGGTCGCGTGGTCGTCGGCGTCCGGCCCGAGAAGCTCAAGATCCGCACCGCGGAGCCCACCCCCGAGGCCGGACGCAACATCCTCGGGCCCGGACGGGTGGTCGACGTCTCGTTCTCGGGGGTCAGCACCCAGTACCTCGTCGACGTCCCCGGCGCGGGGCGCGTCTCGGTCTTCGCGCAGAACTCGAAGGGCGGGCCCCGGATCGCCACCGGCACCGAGGTCTGGCTCACGTGGGGCGTCGACCACGGGTTCGGCCTGGAGGCGCACCCCGCCTCCGACGCGACCGTCACCGCCGGAGCCGACCCGCGCCTCCAGTCCGCACCCGCCACCGCGGGGGTGGGCGCGTGAGCACGCGCCCGGACCTCGTGCGCGGACTGACGTCCGCCCGTGTCAGCCGACGCGGCTTCCTCGCCGGCGGCGGGGCCGCCGCGGTCGCCGCGCTGCTGGCCGGGTGCAGCATCAAGGGCTCCGCCGCCTCGCTCGCCGAACACCCCGTGGACTGGAAGCGGTTCTGGGCCGACGCGACGGCCACGAAGCAGCTCAACTTCGCGAACTGGCCGCTCTACATCGACTCCGACCACGGCAAGTCCGAGTCGATCCAGCTCTTCGAGGAGGCCACCGGGATCACGGTCGACTACCAGGCCGTGATCCAGGACAACGCGACGTTCTACGCGACGGTGTCGCCGATCCTCCGGGCGCAGGGAGCGACCGGGTACGACCTCGTCGTGATGACGAACGGCTTCGAGCTGACCCAGATGATCAAGAACGGGTTCGTGTGCGAGCTCGACCACTCGCGGTTGCCGAACTTCGCGAAGTACGCCGGCGACTCGGTCAAGGACCCGACCTACGACCCCGGGAACGAGCACTCGGTCGTGTGGCAGACCGGGTTCACCGGCCTCGCCTACAACCCGAAGTACATCGACCGCGAGATCACGTCCTTCCAGGACCTGCTCGCCCCGGCGTTCCGGGGCCGCGTGGGACTCATGAGCGACAACACCGAGCTCGGGTCCCTCGGGCTCCTCGCGAACGGGATCGCCCCCGAGACGTCGACCCCGGCCGACTGGCGGACGGCGCAGGAGTGGCTGCGGAAGCTCCGCCCGAGCGTGACCGGCTTCTACGACCAGAGCTACATCAACAAGCTCGAGAACGGTGACACCTGGATCACCCAGGCGTGGTCGGGCGACGTGTTCCAGGCGCAGCAGTCCGGGTTCGAGCACCTGCGGTTCGTCACGCCCGATGAAGGCCAGATGATGTGGCACGACAACCTCATGATCCCCCGGCAGGCGGCGAACCCGGTGTCTGCCCTGGAGTGGATGGACTTCTACTACACGCCGAAGATCGCCGGCATCGTCGAGGACTACGTCAACTACGTCTGCCCGGTCCCCGCCGCGGAGGACTACGTACGGGACGAGCTGGACGACGCCACGGTGGCCGACAGCCCGCTCGTCTTCCCGTCGTCCGAGGTGCTCGACAAGTCGCACGAGTTCCGAGTGTTCGAGAACTACGACGAGTACTCGGAGTGGAACGGTGTCTTCAACGCGGTGGTGCAGTCGTGAGCGCGTCGGGCACGGTCGCCGTCGGCACGGCCGGGACCGCCGGTCGCGGGGCCGGACCGGATCCGTCGACCGTCCGGCGCGGTCGCCGGCTGCGGGTGCCGTTCCTGCTCGCCGTCGTCGGCGCCGCCTACCTGGCGGTGTTCTTCGTCATCCCGCTCGTGTCGGGCCTCGTCGTCTCGCTCATGTCGGGCAACCCGGACGACGGCTACACGTTCACGTGGAACTGGGGGGTCTACGGCGCGCTGTTCATCGACCCGCAGGTGCCGTACCTGACGTTCCTCGGCCGGTCGCTCTGGTACGGCGCGGCCGCCACCGTCGTCACCATCATCGTCGGGTACCCGGTGGCGTACTTCATCGCGTTCCGGGTGTCCCCGCGGTGGAAGAACCCGCTGCTCATGCTCGTGTTCGTCAGCTTCCTCGTGTCGTTCGTCATCCGGACCGACATGTGGGCGTTCGTCCTCGCGTCCCAGGGGCCCGTCGTCACGACGCTGCAGGCGATCGGTCTGGCGGGCAAGGACTTCCACATCCTCGGCACCGGCGGCGCGGTGGTCTTCGGTGACGCCTACAACGACCTGGCGTTCATGGTGCTGCCGATCTACGCCGCGCTCGAACGCATCGACCCGCGGCTCGGCGAAGCCGCCAACGACCTGTACGCGGGCAAGGTCCGGGCGTTCTGGCACACCACGCTGCCCCTGTCCCGCTCGGGCATCTTCGCCGGGGTCCTGCTCGTCTTCATCGACAGCGTGGGCGACCCGGTGAACTCGGCGCTCCTCGGCGGCACGAACACGTACACGATCGGGCAGGCGATCCAGGACGCCTACTCCGGCAACCAGCAGTACAACGTCGCCGCGGCGCTCTCGACCGCCCTGATGGTCGTGCTCGGCATCATCCTGTTCATCTACGCCCGCGTCTCCGGCACCGACGACCTCGAGGACCTCGTATGACCGCCGTCGCACCGTCCCGTCCGTCCGCCGCCCCGACCTCGCCCGCGACCGGCGCCGTCACCGGCCGTCCGCGCCGGCACGGGGTGAACCGCCGCGGGCCGTGGCTGGCGATCGTCTACTGGGTGACCATCGCGATCACCCTCGTGCCGATCGTCTACATGATCGTGTACTCGTTCAACGACGCCCCGACGAACCGGCTGTCGTTCGCCTGGAACGGGTTCACGACGTACTGGTACGCGAACCTCGTGAACGTCTCGGGGCTCGGACAGGCGTTCGTCACCTCGGTCGTCATCGCGTTCCTCGCCGCGATCATCTCGGTCGCGATCGGTCTGCCGCTGGCCCTGGCGCTCGAGCGCTACCGGTTCCCCGGGCGCGGTGCCGTCAACGCCGTCGTGTTCGCGGACATCGCGGCGCCGTCGATCGTCGTCGGGTCCGCGTCGCTGTCGTTCTTCCTGTCGGTCGGGCTCGGCACCGGGTTCCTGACGATCCTGCTCACGCACGTGGCGTTCGACGTCGCCTACGTCGTCGTGGTCCTCCGGGCGCGGATCGCCGGCACCTCGCGGGCGCTCGAGGAGGCTGCCGGGGACCTCGGGGCGACGCCGTTCCAGGCGTTCCGGCTCGTGACCCTGCCGCTGCTCGCCCCGGGCATGCTCGCCGCGGGACTCCTCGCGCTCGCGATGTCGATCGACGACTACGTGATCACCTCGTTCGTCGCCGGGCCCTCGGTCACGTTCCCGCTGTTCGTGTACGGCGCCGCCAAGGCCGGCATGCCGCCGCAGGTGCTCTGCTTCGGCACGCTCGTGTTCGCGGTGGGGCTGCTCGTGGCGCTGCTGAACGGAGCGCTGAACCGGCGGTTGGCGCGCACCCGCGGCTGACCCGGACTCGTAGGCTCGGGGGATGGACGTCATCGAGGTCGACGAGCGCGACAGCACGTGGGAGGACCCGCGCCCGCGCTTCCGCGTGTACGTCCAGCGCCCCGAAGGCGAGGTGTTCGCGACCGAGACGACCGACCTGCTCGAGGCCGACGTCCTGCAGGCCGTCGACTGGGCCCAGCGCCGCGCCGCCGAGCACGAGGGCGCGCTCTGGTCGATCGCACTCGTCTCCGACGACCGGCGCGGGCTGCGCGGGCTCACCTGGCTCGTGGGCTCGGACGCGAACGACCCTCCGGAGGACGGCCTCGACGTCGACCGACGCGCGCGCATGCGTGCACGCCGGTCGGATCCCGTCGTCGTGCCGCCCCGGGATCGGGCACCCGCCGACGACTGACCGTCACCGACGGCAAACGGGAGGCGCGGTGCCAGCCCGCACCGCGCCTCCCGTCCTGCGTGATCCGCGTCAGGCGACGGCTGTCGCGGCCTGCTCACGGTCGGCGGATGCGTCGTCGCGGAGCAGCCGGTCGGCGGTGCGGAGCGACAGCGCCATGATCGTCAGCGCCGGGTTCGCGATGAGGGAGCTCGGGAACACCGAGTTGTCCACGATCCACAGGTTCGGCACGTCCCACGACCGGCCGGCGGCGTCGACGACCGAGCTGCCGGCGTCGGTGCCCATGCGCGCGGTCCCGACGGTGTGCGCGGTCCGGTCGAGCACCCGGACGTCCGTGCCACCAGCGGCCTCGACGATCGCGGTCATGGTGCGGACGGCGTGCCGGGTGATGGCCTCCTCGTTCGACCCGGGCGAGAACGTGACGCGGGCCTTCGGCACCCCGTTCGCGTCCACCTCGTCGGCGAGCACGAGCCGGTTGTCGTCGTACGGCAGGCACTCGGCGTTGATGCCGACGCCGGCCATCCGCGGGTAGTCCTGCAGGGCACGGACGAGCGCTGCGCCCCGGAGCCCGCCGCCGCGCACGAGGCTCGTGGCCAACGTCAGCGGCTGCGCGCCGAGGCTCTGGATGAGGTAGCCGCCGGCGAAGTCCGCGTCGTCGGGGCGGATGAAGTCCTCGGTGATGATCGACGACGGGTAGCCACGGTAGGAGCGCATCGACTCGTCGAACGTCGCCCACACCTGGGTGGCGCCGTGCGCGGTGAAGTTCCGGCCCACCTGACCGCTGCTGTTCGCGAGACCGGTGTGCAGCAGCAGCCGCGGCGTCTCGATGCCGCCCGCGGCGAGGACGAGCGTGCGGCAACGCTGCCGGTGGTCCCGCCCGCCCTGGCGGTAGACGACGGCCTCGACCCGGCCGCGGGCGTCGAGCTCGATGCCGTGCACGAAGGCCTCGGCGCGGATCTCCGCCCCGAACGCGACGGCGGCGGGCAGGTACGTGGTGTCCATCGACACCTTCGCCCCGTTCCGGCAGCCCTGGTGGCACGAACCGCAGGACACGCAGGCCTGGCGCAGGCCGTGGTGCTCCTGGTGCCGGTCCTCGGTGGTCAGGCCGACGGGGGCGTCGGTGGCGGTGATGCCCACCGCGGCGGCTCCCCGGATCATCATGTCCGACGAGGCGTTCCGCGGCGGCGGACCCATGCGGTAGCGGCGCTCCGGGTCCCACGGGTAGTGCGCGGGTCCGGCGACGCCGACGTCGTGCTCGGCCTGCTCGATCCAGCGGGTGAGCTCGGCGTGGTCGATCGGCCAGTCCTCGCCCTGCCCGGAGTCGGTGCGGAGCCGGATGTCGTGCTGGTTCGGCCGCGGCGTGAACGCGCCCCAGTGCAGGGTCGACCCGCCGACGCCGGTGCCGCTGTTGTTCGGGCCGAAGGCGGTCGGGGCGCTGCCACCGCTGATGCGCTCGTCCATCCAGTTGATGTCACCGGGTGCCTCGACCTCGTCGGGCGTGTGGTCGTCCGGCTCGGTGTTCGGGCCGGCCTCGAGCGCGACGACACTGAGTCCGCGTCGTGCGAGGGTCGCCAGCAGGGGCGCACCGCCCGCTCCCGTGCCGACGACGACCACGTCGACGACCTCGTCCTCGCTGTGGTGGCGCTGGTGGTCGAGTCTCATCGTCCGGCTCCCGTCGGTTCCCATGCTTCGCGCTCGCCGGCCCCGAGGAGCAGGAAGCCCTGTTTGCGCAGACCGTCGCCACCGTTGGCGAAGCCGTCGTAGTCGATCGCGGCCATCGTCGCCGGGTGCGCCATCCACTGCTTGGCGAGGTCGACGCTGGCGTCCTCGAGCCACGCACGGAGCTGCGGACCGTCGAGCGACCCGGCGGTGGGCGTGTACTCGCCCGCCGCGACGGCGTCGACGACCTCGGCGAGGTGCTCGTCGCCGTGCGCGGTCTCGCTCCGGAGCGCGTCGAGCCCGGCCCGGTACGCGTCGACGTCGGCGGGCAGGCCGTCCGGTCGCCAGCCGTCCCCGAGCCCATCGGCGAGCTGGTCGTCGACGCGCAGCGCGAGGTCGACCGGGCGGCCGCCGGGCTGCGGCACGACGACACGCGCCAGAGCCCGGAGCGTGTCGAGCTGCTCGCGGGTGAGGGCACGCGGTTCGCGGTCCGGGGCGTCGGGCAGCGCGCGGACGGCGAGGATGCCGCGGGTGCGGGCGCTGACCCGGGGCGAGGCGATCACGCGCGCGGTGCCTTCCGGGACGACGGGACCGTGGTCGACCCGGCGGCGCCAGAAGTCGCGGATGCGGTCGGCGACGGCGTCGGGCTGCTCCCACGGCAGCAGGT
Source organism: Curtobacterium sp. NPDC098951 (assembly GCF_044759965.1). Classification (NCBI taxonomy): domain Bacteria; kingdom Bacillati; phylum Actinomycetota; class Actinomycetes; order Micrococcales; family Microbacteriaceae; genus Curtobacterium; species Curtobacterium sp. NPDC098951. Next base: position 92,860 of record NZ_JBIWAG010000003.1, on the reverse strand, counting down.
GTGCCGCCCCGGGGACGGTGTCGAACTCGCCCGCGGTCCAGTGCGGCAGGTTCAGGTCGCGCTGGGCGTCCGGCCCGAGGTCGCCGTCCTCGGCGCCGGCGAGCACGAGGGCGGGGACCGGGTTCGGCGGGAAGACGGTCGACCAGTCCTCGCGGCTGCCGCGGACGAGCCAGTCGGTCCAGGCCTGCGGAACGGCGCGCTGCACGTCGTGCACGGCGATGGTGTGCGGTTCCGGCGCCAGGCGGGACGCGGTGTTGGCGTCGACGAAGGCCTCGGCCTCGTCGGGTCCGATCTCGCCGTCGGACGCCCAGTCGAGCATGGACTGCCGACGCTCGTCGTCCATCGGTTCGGGGGAGAGCGGCGACGCGGCGAGCAGCACCACGGCACGCAGGCCGAACAGGCCGTTGCTGCCGTCCACGGTGCGCGCAGCCACGACGGAGGCGACCTTCCCGCCCATCGAGTGCCCGATCAGCGCCCAGTCGGTGGCACCGCTCCGGCCGATCGCCCGCTCGACGAGGACGACCATCTCCTCGACGGTCGTCCCGGTGGCCGCGGTGCTCGTCCCGAACCCGGGCAGGTCGATCCCGACCAGGTCGAGCGTCCCGGCGAGGCGGGCGCGCAGCCCCGCGTACTCCTCGGAACTCGAGCCGAGGGCGTGCAGGCAGAACACGGTGGTGGGCATCCTTCGTTCCTACGTGCCCCGCCAGCAGCGCTCCCAGCGGGGTGTACCCCGGGAGTCTTTGTTTCGAGCATGCGACGATCTGCGGCTCCCCGGGCCGATCCCGGGCGGTCGGGGATAGGTTCGGCCCATGAGTGCAGAGCTGACGCTCGGCGCCGAGGAAGAACTGCACCTCATCGACCTCGATTCCGGCCGACTTTCCGCGAAGGCCCCCCGCCTTCTGCCCAAACTGCCCGCCGACCGCTTCGGCGCCGAACTCCAGCGCACGACCATCGAGACGAACACCCCCGTGGTGCGTACCCTCGACGACCTGCGACGCGTGATCGTCGACCTCCGCAGCGAACTCACCGCCGCGATCGCGCCCGCCGGGGTCACCATCGCCGCGGCCGGCACCGCACCGCGGTCGGAGTACGCCGACTTCGAGCTGACGTCCGGTGGCCGCTACGGCCGCATGCAGGAGCAGTACCGGATGCTCGTCGACGAACAGCTCATCTGCGGTCTGCAGGTGCACGTCGGGGTGAGCGACCGCGACCTGGCGGTGCAGATCGCCCAGCGCGTCGCGCCCGTGCTGCCCGCCCTGCTGGCGCTCAGCGCGTCGAGCCCGTTCTGGAACGGGCAGGACACCGGCTACTCCTCGTTCCGCAGCATCATCTGGCAGCGGTGGCCCTCGGCCGGAAGCTTCGGACGGGTCCGGGACGCCGCCGAGTACGACGCGATGCTCGACGACCTCATCGCCTCGGGCGTGATCGCCGACAAGAAGATGGCGTACTTCGACGTGCGGCCGTCCTCGCACGCCCCGACGCTCGAGCTGCGGGTGTGCGACGCGACGCCGATCGTGGACGACGCCGTGCTCATCGCCGGCCTGTTCCGCGCCGCCGTCCGCAAGGCGGAGAAGGCGGTCGAGTCCGGTGCCGAGTGGCGCCCGCGCAGCGAACCGCTGCACCGGGCCGCGATGTGGCAGGCGGCACGCAGCGGCCTGAGCGGCGAACTGCTCGGCCTCGGGCAGCACCCGGAGCGGCTCCCCGCCGAGACCGCCGTCCGGCAGCTCGTGTCCCGAATGCGTCCGGAGCTCGAGGAGCTCGGCGACTGGGCCACGGTGGCGGCGCTCGCCGAGGACACCCTCGCCCGCGGGAACTCGACGGACCGGCAGCGCACCGCGTACGCCGAGCGCGGCGAGCTCGACGACGTCGTGGCCGCGGTCGTCGAGGACACCGCCGGCACCCCGTCCGGCCGGGACGACCACCCGACCGTCACGATCCCGTCCTACCGCGTCCGCGCCGGCGACGAGGCCGTCGGACCGGGAGCCCGGCCCCGCCCGGCGTTCCGCGAGCTCGCGGCGTTCTTCCGCGGGTGGGACGCCGAGACCACCATCGACCGCTGCGCCGCCCGCGACGCGTGGACCCGCGAGCACGAGGTCGGCTTCGTGGTCGACGGCGGCGTGCAGGCGTTCGGGTGCGACCTCGTGCCCCGGACCATCAGCGCGTACGAGTGGCGCCAGCTCGCCGCCGGCCTCGGGCAGCGCGCCCGCGCGATCGAGCTGTTCCTCCGCGACGCCTACGGGCCGCGCCGGATCGTGTCCGACGGCGCGATGGACGAACACCAGTTCGTCGGCGCCGACGGCTGGGACCCGGCGGCCACCCGGCTGCCCGAGGACGCCGTTCGAGCATCGGTGATGGGGTTCGACCTGGTCCGCAACGAGTTCGGCGGGTGGCGGGTGCTCGAGGACAACGTCCGGTCGCCCTCCGGCGTCGCGTACGGCATCGCGCTCCGCGAGCTGATGGACGACGTCGTGCCGGACGCCCCGCGGCCGGAGCACCTGCTCGACCCGCACGGCGTCGTCGACCGCCTCCGGCACACGCTCCGCACGAACGCGTCCGCCTCGACCGGCGAACCGGACCCGGTGATCGCGCTCGTCACCGACGGCCCCGCCGCCGGAGCGTGGTTCGAGCACCGACGGCTGGCCGACGGAGCCGGGCTGCGCCTCCTGGCCGGCTCGGACCTGGACGTCCGCGACGGCCACGTCGTCGAGGCGCGGACGGGCGACGTCCTGCACGGGCTGTACCTGCGCATCGACCGCGACGTCAGCGCGCTCGCCGCCGAGCACGCACCGGACCTCGGCGCGCGCATCCTCGACGTCGCTGCCGCGGGGGGCGTGCACCTGGCGAACGCGCCGGGCAACGCGCTCGTCGACGACAAGGCCATGTACGTGAACGTGCCGGACCTCATCTGGTACTACCTCGACGAGAAGCCGCTGCTCGACGCCGTGCCGACCTACCGCACCAGCATCGAGGGCGAGCGGCTCTCGGTGCTCGACCGCGTCGGCGAGCTCGTGACGAAGCCGGTCGACGGCGAAGGCGGGCGTGACGTCCTGATCGGGCCGAGCGCCAGCGCCCCCGAGGTCGCCGAGCGGCGCCGTGCCATCGCCGCCGACCCGGACCGGTGGGTCGGACAAGAGGTCGTGCAGCTCTCCTCGCACCCGACGATCGGGCCGGCAGGGCTCGACCCCCGGCACGTCGACCTGCGGGCCTTCGTGTACGTCACGGGGACCGGGCCGGACGACACCCACCTCGCCGACGTCGCCCTCACCCGGGTGGCGCCGGAGGGCAGCATGGTCGTCAACTCCTCGCGGGGCGGCGGCGCCAAGGACACCTGGATCACCGGAACGGCAGGAGAGCGCTGATGTGCGGACTCGCGGGAGAACTCCGGTTCGACGGGACGGCACCGGACGTCGCGGCGGTGGCGCGGATGACCGGCTGCCTCGTGCACCGCGGCCCCGACGGTGACGGACTGTGGGCGCGCGGCCCGGTCGCGCTCGGACACCGGCGGCTGTCGATCGTCGAGCTGTCCACCGCCGGCGCGCAGCCCATGGTGCACCCGCGCGCGGGACTGACCATCGCCTACAACGGCATGGTCTACAACTACCGGCAGCTCCGCGACGAGCTGCGCGGCCGAGGCCACGGGTTCTCCTCGACCTCGGACACCGAGGTCATCCTCGCCGCCTACGCCGAGTGGGGCACCCGCTTCGTCGACCACCTGGTCGGGATGTTCGCGATCGCGATCTGGGAGCACGCCAGCGGCCGGCTCGTCCTCGCCCGCGACCGGCTCGGCATCAAGCCGCTCTACGTCGCCGAGGTCCCCGGCGGGATCCGCTTCGCCAGCTCCCTGCCCGCGGTCCTCGCCGGAAACGGCGGCCCCCGGGGCAGCGTCGACACGAGCATCGACCCGGTCGCCTTCGCGTCCTACATGACCTTCCACTCGATCGTCCCGGCGCCCCGCACGATCCTGTCCGGCGTCGGCAAGCTGCCGCCGGCCACCGTCCGGGTGATCGAGCGCGACGGCACCGCCCGCGACGAGACGTACTGGGAACCCCGCTTCGAGCGCGACCCGGTCAAGGCCGACTGGACCGACCAGGACTGGCAGGAGGCCTTCACCGCGAAGCTCCGCACCGCGGTCGAGCGCCGCATGGTCGCCGACGTGCCGGTCGGCGTGCTGCTCTCCGGCGGGATCGACTCCTCGCTCGTCGTGGCCCTGCTCGCCGAGGCCGGTCAGCAGGACCTCGCCACGTTCAGCATCGGCTTCGAGTCGGCCGGCGGCGAGTCCGGTGACGAGTTCGAGTACTCCGACGAGGTCGCCCGGCACTTCGGCACCGACCACCACCGCATCCGGATCCCCTCCTCGCGCCTGCTCGACGGCATCGACGGCGCGATCGGCGCCATGAGCGAGCCGATGGTCAGCCACGACTGCGTCGCCTTCTACCTGCTGTCGGAAGAGGTGTCGCAGCACGTCAAGGTGGTGCAGTCCGGGCAGGGCGCCGACGAGGTGCTCGGTGGCTACAGCTGGTACCCGCCGCTCGCCTCCGTCCCCCGGGACCAGGCCGCCGAGGCCTACCGGTCGGTGTTCATGGACCGCCGCTGGCCGGCCCTGCAACCCCTGCTCGGGGAGCGCTGGCGGAGCGACGACGACACCCCGTCCGCGTTCGTGGACGCCGCGTTCGCGGTCCCCGGCGCCGAGACGAGCGTCGATGCCGCGCTCCGCAGCGACACGATGACGATGCTCGTCGACGACCCGGTGAAGCGCGTCGACAACATGACGATGGCGTGGGGCCTCGAGGCGCGCGTGCCGTTCCTCGACCACGAGTTCGTCGAGTTCGCCGGGGCGATCCCGCCGGAGCTGAAGCTCGCCGACGGCGGCAAGGGCGTCATGAAGCGCGCGGCCCGCGGCATCGTCCCCGACGCCGTCATCGACCGGACGAAGGGGTACTTCCCGGTGCCGGCGATCCGGCAGCTCGAGGGCCCGTACCTCGAGCGCGTCCGGCAGGCGCTGCACGCGCCGGAGGCACGGGAGCGCGGGCTCTTCGACCCGGGTACCGTCGAGCGGATGCTCCAGGACCCGAACGGCACACGGACCGAGATCGGCGCGAACGCGCTCTGGCAGCTCGGCCTCATCGAGATGTGGCTGCAGCAGCAGGGGGTGCGGTGAGGCCGGGAGGCGCGACACCCGTCGCGTCGTCGACCCGCGTCCGGCAGGCGGCCGACCTGGGCGAGCGCCTCGTCGCCGCCTGGGGGTCGTGGGGACCCACCATGACGCGGAACGCGCGCCGGGTCGCCTTCGTCAGTGATCGGCACGGCACCCCCGAGGTCTTCGTGCAGGACGTCGTCGTCGGCGCCGATCCGCCCGAGCCCGTGCGGATCCGACTGTCCGACGATCCCGTGATCCGGGTGACGTGGTCGTCCGACGGCGAGTGGCTCGCCGTCGCCATCGCGACCGACGGCGGCGTGAAGCAGCAGGTCTGGGTGGTCCGCCCGGACGGCACCGACGCCGCGCAGATCGCCGGGTCCCGGTACCAGCACGCCGAGCTCGGACCGTGGAGCCGCAGCGGCCACCGGGTCGTCATCACCCTGCCGTCCACCGAGGCCGACCAGCCCGCCCGCTCCTACCTCGTCGACCCCGTCTCCGGGGACCGCGACGACCTCGCGGTGGGGGAGCTCATCCACATCCTCGACCTGAGCGTGGAGGAGCGCCTCGTCGTGCTCCGCGACGGCCAGCGCGGCCGGGAGTTCGTCGTGGTCGTCGACCGGCTCACCGACGAGAGCCACGCGCTGCTCGCCGACTCACCGGACGGCTCGGCCGAGATCGCGTTCCTCCGACCGGCGCCCGCCAGCGAGACCAGTCCGCTCGTCGCCTACGTCGCCACCGAGGACGGGCTGCCCCGCCGCGGCCTCGTCGCGCAGCCCGTCGGCCCGCACGGCTGGCGCGGAGCACCCCGCCGGATCACGGAGCGCGACGACGCCGAGCTGGAGTACCTCGACGCCGACGACGCCGGGCGGACCCTGCTGCTCGTCTGGAACGTCGACGGCCGGAGCGAGCTCGACCTCGTGAACACCCACGACGCCTCGCGCACCCCGGTGCCGGACCTGCCCGGCGAGGTCGTCACCGACCCGGTGCTCAGCCGCGACGGGCGCAGCGTGCTCCTCGCCGTCGAGGGTCCCACGCGGCCGCGGGAGCTCTGGCGTCTCGACACGAACGCGCTCACCTGGAGCCGGGTCACCGGCGTCCCGGCGCTCCCGGACGTGCGGCTGGTCGAGCCGACGCTCGAGCGCTTCGCGGCGCGCGACGGGCTGGAGCTCACCGGCTGGCTGTACCGGGCGGTGGACCCGGCCACGTCGCCGACCGACGGCGACCCCGGTGCCGGTGCCGCGCCTCCCGGCCCCCGCGCAGCGCTCGTCCACCTGCACGGCGGACCGGAGTCGCAGGAACGACCCACCTTCTCGCCGCAGCACCAGGCGCTCGCAGCGGCGGGGATCACGGTGTTCGCGCCGAACATCCGCGGGTCCAGCGGTTCCGGGCGCGACTTCGTGCACGCCGACGACCTCGGGCTCCGCTGGAACGCACTCGCGGACGTCGTCGACTGCGCGCGGTTCCTCGTGTCGAACGGGTACGCCGACCGGTCCCGCGTCGCCGTCGAGGGACGCTCGTACGGCGGGTACGCGACCCTCGCGTCCCTGGCGTTCACGCCGGACGTCTTCGCCGCCGGGGTCGCCGTGTGCGGGATGAGCGACTTCGCGACGTTCTACCGGGACACCGAGCCGTGGATCGCCTCGGCCGCCGCGACGAAGTACGGGCACCCCGTCGAGGACGCCGCCCTGCTGGACTCCCTGTCGCCGATGCGGGCGATCGACGACGTCACCGCGCCGCTCCTCGTCGTGCACGGGGAGCTCGACACGAACGTGCCGATCGGCGAGGCGCACCAGGTCGTCGCGGCGCTCCGGGCGAGGTCGCACGACGTGGAGTACCTCGAGCTCGCGGGCGAGGGGCACGAGTACCGACGGGCCGCGTCGCGCGAGGAGCTCGTGCGGCGGATGGTGACGTTCGTGGCGGACCGGCTGGGCTGACGTCGACGGCGTCCGCGTCACGCCGTGCAACGCGGCACGGATCCGTCCGTGCGGCGTTGCAGGATGGAGGCATGACGACGAGTGCCGACGTGACCGACCTGACCCGTCCCGGAGAGGTCCTCCTGACCAACGTGCAGGATGCCGACGCCGTCGTCGACCACGCCCGCACCACCTACGCCGCCGCCGTCGTCGCCGACACGGCCGGCTGGGCGGACGGCGACCGCCGACGTCTCGAGGACCTCGGGTTCCGGGCCGGGGACGCCCGCGGCGCAGCCCTCCGGACGCTCGACCTGACCATCGCCGACGACGGCACCCCGACCCGGCTGCTCGACAACCCCGCGCTCGCCGCCCTGAACAGCCACCACGCCCGGTTCGCCGAACGGCGCGGCGAGGTCGTCCGGTACCTGCCCGACGTCTCCGTCTGGACCGGGATCCCGGACCGCCCCACGCCCGCGGACTGGGAGGACGTCCGCGCGCTCCTCGGTCCCGGGGCCGTGGTCCGTGTCGGGACCTCGGCGGTGGTCCCGGACGGCTGGCCCGCGGCCGAGGGCATGCGCGGGGTGCAGCTCACCGGCGAGCACGTCGAGGGGGAGGCGGACGCCGAGGCCGTGGAACTCACGCCCGACGACGTTCCCGAGATCCTCGAGCTCGTCGCGCGCACGAAGCCCGGCCCGTTCCTGCCCCGCACGATCGAGCTCGGCCGCTACGTCGGCATCCGGCGCGAGGGGCGACTCGTCGCCATGGCCGGGGAGCGCCTGCACCCGCCGGGCTGGACCGAGATCAGCGCGGTGTGCACCGACGACGCGTTCCGCGGACAGGGGCTCGGGCGGCGGCTGGTGCTCGACGTGGTGCACGGCATCCGGGCGCGGGGCGAGGCACCGCTCCTGCACGCGGCGGCGGGCAACACCGGGGCGATCCGCCTGTACCAGCACCTCGGGTTCCGGCTGCGGGAGAGCGGTGCGCTCCGGTTCGTGCAGGTCCCATGACCGCGATCGTCGAGCAGGGTGCACAACGACCGCCGTCGTCGTGCACGGCCAGTTCGGGGGGTTGACCGCGCCGTGGCCCGTTCCGCACACTGACTGCGCTCGGCAGGGGGCTGCCGGGGACCGGGGACCAGGAGGGTCGAGAACGTGCGGATGTCCACCGTGACCGCAGGAGCGGTCGTGCTCGGGATCGCGCTCGCCGCGGTCGTCACCACGTCCGTCGGCGTGCCCGGAGCCGGCGCGGCACCGGCCTGCCGCGGGGACCGCATCAGCGTCTCGGCGCTGTCGACGGGCTGCGTCGTGTCGGACGGCACGGTCGTGTTGCCGGACGGCCGGCAGTTCCGGGTGCCGCCCGTCGGGACGACCGTGTCCGCGATGCCGGTCGGTGCGTCCGGCACCGCGGACGACGGCGACGTGTCGGTCACGAACGCCGGCCGTTCGGGCGTCGCGGTCCTCGTGCACGACGACTGGTCCGGGTCGCCGGCCGCGATCCGCCAGGAACGGGCCGCCCTCGCCCACCGCACGCTCCCCGGCGGCTCCGCGCTCCGGACCGCCGGTGGCGCGGCGTCCTCCACGGCGGCCGCGAGCGGGGCGTCCAGCTGCTCGTCGACGGCGTACGCCAAGCTCGGGTTCCGCTGGACCGGACCCGTCGAGTGGGGGTACAACCCGAACAACCAGAAGGTGTCGGGCACCGCGGCGATCGGTGCCGGTGCGGACGCCTGGACCGGCACGACCACGGCCTGCGGACGGACGGTCCGCTCGACCGCGGACGACACGTACACCGGCAGCCGCAAGGTCGCGATGGGCATCACCGCGACCGGCGGCTGCGGCACGTCCGACGGCGCGAACATGGTCGGGTGGGGGTCGCTCCGCGCGGGGACGCTCGCGGTGACCTGCGTCTGGTCCCGCGGGGGCGTCGCGGTCGAGGCCGACCAGCGGTACTCGACGTCGGTGGCCTGGTCCGCCACCACGACGTGCTCCGGCTCGCGCTTCGACCTGCGCGGGGTCGCCACGCACGAGTGGGGGCACGCCTGGGGCCTCGGGCACACGGCGTCGTCGAGCGGGCTCGTCATGAAGCCGGCGTCGACGACGTGCGAGACCGGTCAGCGGACCCTCGGTCTCGGCGACCTGATCGGCATCGACGCGCTCTACTGACCGCGGCCGGTTCGGGGTGGTCGTGATCCTGGATTCTCTAGGATCGACGCATGTCGACCACGATGCCGGGCTTCGGGACCGAGCGCATCACGCAGCTCGGGCTGCGCGACCGTGTCTACGACCGGGTGCTCGAGGTGCTGATGGGTCACGACGTCGAGCCGGGCATGCGCCTGTCGATCGACGGGCTGGCCCGGTCCCTCGGCGTCTCGCCGACGCCGGTGCGCGAGGCGCTCGTGCAGCTCGAGCGCACCGGACTCGTCACGCGCGAGGCCAACAAGGGCTACCGGGTGTCGCCGCCGCTCGCGGGGGACCAGCTCGAGGCGTTGTTCGACGCTCGGCTCATCGTGGAGTCCGGTGCCGTCGAACTGGCGGCGCGGGGCGACGTCCCGGCCCTGCGGACACGGCTGGCCGCGGCGCTCGAGGAGCAGGCGGCCGTCGCCCGGGAGATCGCCGGCGTCGGGGTCGGTGCGGCGTCCGAGGAGCTGATGGCCCGTTTCTTCCGGGCCGACTGGCAGTTCCACCAGCTCGTGTTCGACGCGACGCGGAACCCGTTCCTCGAGGAGATGTCCGAGATCATCACGACGCGTGTGCACCGGATGCGGCAGATCGTCGAGGGCGGCGGCGACGACACCGAACGTGCCGTCCAGGAACACCGGGACATCCTGGAGGCGTTGGCCGAGGACCCGGCTTCGGCCGTCGCGGCGATGCGGCACCACATCGACGCCGTACGGCTCCGGTCGCGAGCGGACGCGTCGCACACCGCCTGACGTCGGTGCCGCATCGGCGCGGCGGTCGCTGTCCACGGCACCGACCGGGCGTGCGTGGACGCCCGTCCCGAGGTTCGGGTCAACGGGACGGGCGTCCTGATCCTCCACGTCCGGGCTCCTTCGGAGCCCCCCGGACAGGGGGTTTGGTCGGATCGGTTGCGGATCTGCTGCGTCGGAGTATCTTTCCTATAGGAAAGAGGTTCGATGACGAGCCCGACATGCGAAGGAGCATCCCGTGAGCACACCGCAGGACTGGGTCACCCAAGACTGGGACGCCACCACCTGGACGGCCGACACCTGGCCGATCGCGACGTGTCTGCACGGGTTCCCGCCGGTGACCCGTGACGGGGTCGCCTTCCACGACGCCGATCCCGAGGTGTGGGACGACGTCTTCGCCCAGATCGAGGCGGTCGGGTTCTCGCTCGCCGAGATGGCGGACAGCCACATCCGACCCGCCGACCTCGAGCGGTCCCGGCGTGACGAGCTGTTCGCGATCGCGCAGGCGCACGGTGTCGGCATCCCGTCGGTGCACCTGCAGCGCAGGAGCATCGTCCAGCCCGGGCACGAGGAGGACAACCTCGCCTACGCCCACCGCACGATCGACGCGGCGGCGGAGTGGGGCATGCAGGTGTTCTCGACCGGGCTGCACCAGCCGTTCAACGAGGCGCAGCGGAAGGCCCTCTGGTTCTGGACGGCCCAGGGGCCGAAGGACCCGGAGGACCCCGAGGTCCGTGCCGCCGCGGTGTCACGCCTCCGCGAGCTCGGCGAGCACGCCGCGAGCGTCGGACTGCCGATGGCCCTGGAGCTCTACGAGGACACGTACCTCGGGACCGCGGACAGCGCCGTGCGCCTGATCGAGGAGATCGGCCTCGACACCGTCGGGCTGAACGCCGACGTCGCGAACCTCATCCGGCTGCACCGCCCGGTGGAGGACTGGCGCGAGCTCTTCGCGAAGACCCTGCCGTTCACGAACTACCTGCACGTGAAGAACTACACGCGGGACGAAGCCGGAGACGGCAGCTGGGCGACGAGTGCGCCGAGCACCATGGAGGCCGGGCTCATCAACTACCGCCAGGTCCTCCGCGACGCCGTCGCCGACGGGTTCCGCGGGATCGTCATGACGGAGCAGTACGGCGGGGACAGCCTCGGTGTCTGCGCCACCAACCAGCAGTACATCCGTTCCGTCCTCGCCACCTCGGTGGTCGGGGCGACGAAGCAAGGAGTCACCCGATGAGCACCCTCGACATCGCCGTCGTCGGATCCGGTTACATGGGCGGCGGGATCGCCCAGGTCCTCGCCCTCGCCGGCCACACCGTCCGGATCGCGGACGTCTCCGCCGAGATCGCCGCGTCCAACCGGGCACGGCTCATCACCGAGACGGAGCAGTTCGTCGCGGACGGCCTGTTCCCCGCGGACGCCGTGGCGCGCGTCGACGCCCACCTCAGCGCCGCGGACTCGATCGAGGAAGCGGTCGCCACGGCCGACTTCATCGAGGAGGCCGTCCCCGAGAAGCTCGAGATCAAGCACGCGACGCTCCGCCGCATCAGCGCCGCCGCCCGTCCCGACGCCGTCATCGGGTCGAACACGTCGACCATCCTCATCGAGTCCCTCGCCGAGGCGGTCAACGGCCCCGAGCGCTTCCTCGGCGTGCACTTCTCGAACCCGGCGCCGTTCATCCCCGGTGTCGAGCTCATCCCGCACCCGACGACGAACGAGCACGCGATCGCCGTCGGCGAGACCGTCGTCGCCGCCACGGGCAAGCAGTCGGCACGGGTGAAGGACTCGACCGGGTTCGTGCTCAACCGCCTGCAGTACGCCCTGTTCGAGGAGGCGACGAAGATCGCCGACGAGGGCATCGCGACCCCCGACGACATCGACACGATCGTGCGGACCACGTTCGGGTTCCGCCTGCCGTTCTTCGGCCCGTTCGCGATCGCCGACATGGCGGGGCTCGACGTCTACGCGTTCTGCTTCGAGTCGCTGCAGACCCGCTGGCCCGAGCGCTTCGCCACCCCGCCGTCGCTGCAGCAGCACGTCGACGCCGGCGAGCTCGGCACGAAGTCCGGCGCCGGGTACCTCGACGTGCCGGCCGACCGCACCCCGGAGCTCGTCGCCTACCGCAACCGGGCCTACGTCGCGATGCAGAAGCTCCTCGACGAGCTCGGCCCGGCCCCGATCCACTGAGGGAGCGCACCATGACCACGAACCAGGACCGCACCGTCGTCCTCACCGGCGCCGCCTCCCCGCGGGGGATCGGCCGCGCCACCGCCCACCACCTCGCCGGACAGGGCTGGAACGTCGGCATCGTCGACCTCGACCAGGCCGCGAGCGAGCAGGTCGCCGCCGAGGTGCGCGACCAGCACGGCGTGCAGGCGGTCGGCGCGGGGGCGGACGTCGCCGACGAGGCCGCCGTGCGCGCCGCCTTCGACGCGATCGAGTCCGCACTGCCGCCGATCGCCGCACTCGTGAACCTCGCCGGGGTCTCCTCCGCCCACCCGTACCTCGACCTGCCCGAGGGGGAGTGGCACCGTGTGCTGAGCATCAACCTCGACGGTGTGCACTTCGCGAGCCTGCGGGCAGCGCAGTCGATGGTGCGGAACGGCTACGGCCGCATCGTCAACCTGTCGTCGGTGTCGGCCCAGCGCGGAGGCGGCACGTTCAGCAAGACGCCGTACTCGGTCGCCAAGGCCGGCGTCGTCGGACTCACCCGCGGGATGGCGCGCGAGCTCGGCCACCAGGGGGTCACCGTGAACGCGATCTCCCCCGGTCCGATCGACACCGACATCATGGGCGGCACGCTCACCGAGGAGCGCAAGGCGGCGATGGCCGCCGACGGCGTGCTGCCGCGGATCGGCACCCCGCGGGACATCGCCGCGGCGATCGCCTACCTCATCAGCGAGGACGCCGGGTTCGTCACCGGCCAGACGCTCAACGTCGACGGCGGCCTGTACATGCACTAGAGCCGACCGGCCACGGATCGCGCGCCGTCCACGCGACGCGATCCGTGCCTCCCGTCCGGCCGACAGGCCGACAGGCCGACCGTCCGTCGGACGCACCGAAACCGCACCGTGCTCGCAAAGGAGCGAACCCGTGTCCCTTCCCCCTGCCCCCGCGCTCGGGTCGACCAACGACCCCGCCCTCAAGTCGGCGATCGGCAAGGCGACGAAGCACCTCATGCCGATGCTCGTCATCCTGTACTTCGTCGCCTTCCTCGACCGCACCAACGTCGGGTTCGCCGAGGAGGCGCTCAGCGTCGACCGCGGCATCTCCGACGCCGCGTTCGCACTCGGTGCGGGCATCTTCTTCATCGGCTACGCGATCTTCGAGATCCCGTCCAACCTGCTGCTCAAGCGGTTCGGCGCACGGTTCTGGCTCGCCCGCATCGCGATCACGTGGGGCATCGTCGCCGCACTGTTCTCGTTCACGACGAACGACACGATGTTCATCGTCCTGCGGTTCATCCTCGGCGTGACCGAGGCCGGCCTGTTCCCGGGCGTCATCATGTACCTGTCCGAGTGGTTCCCGAACAAGGTCCGCGTGCGGATGTTCGCGATCTTCTACCTGGCGCAGCCGTTCTCGCAGATGATCGGCGCCCCGCTCTCCGGCGGCTTGATCAGCTTCGGCGACCAGGCCACCCCGTTCCACGGCTGGCAGGTGATGTTCGCGGGCGAGGGACTGCTCGCGGTCCTCGCGGGCATCGCCGCGCTGGTGTTCCTGACGAACAGTCCGCAGCAGGCGAAGTGGCTCGACGACGGGCAGAAGGCGTCGCTCACCGCGGCGATGGCACGCGAGGACACCGCCCGCAGCGAAGACGGCCCGACCGGCATCTGGAAGGCGATGGCCAGCGGCCGCGTCTGGTACTTCACGATCATCTACTTCTGCCTGCAGGTCGCCGTGTACGGCACGACGTTCTACCTGCCGCAGCAGGTGTCCTCGCTGCTCGGCCAGGACGTCGGCTGGCAGGTCGGTCTCGTCGCCGCGATCCCGTGGCTCGTCGGGCTCGTCGCCTGCTACCTCGTCGGTTCGAAGGCGGACACCGTCGGACGTCGTCGCCGCTGGGGCACGATGTTCTACGTCACGACCGGGCTGTCGATCCTCGGGTCGGCGTGGGCCGGTGCGAACGGGCAACCGGTCCTGGGCATCCTGTTCATCACGCTGGCCGTCGCGAGCTTCCTCGCGGTGGGGCCGATCACCTGGGCGTACCCGACGGCCTTCCTGACCGGTGCGGCCGCCGCCGCGGGCATCGGGCTCATCAACTCGCTCGGCAACCTCGGCGGGTTCGTGGCACCGATCATGCGCACCGCGATCAACGACGTGGTGCCGACCGACAGCGGTGCGTTCGGCATCGTGTCGCTCGGGGTCCTGGCCTTCGTCGCGGCCGTGATGATCTTCTGCACGAAGTTCTTCCGGGGGGCGAAGGCGGATGACCTGCTCGACACCTCGCACGTCCGCACCACGACGTCGAAGGAGACGAACGCGTGACCAGACTGTTCAACGATCCGGCGGACTTCGCCGACGAGGCCACCGACGGGTTCGTCGCCGCGAACGAGCGCTGGGTACGGAAGGTGCACGGCGGGGTCGCCCGCGCGACCACGAGCCCCGCCGGCACGGTCGCCGTCGTGATCGGTGGCGGGTCCGGCCACTACCCGGCGTTCGGCGGACTCGTCGGGCCGGGCCTGGCAGCCGGCGCCGCGATGGGCAACCTGTTCGCCAGCCCGAGCGCCCAGCAGGTGGCCGGTGTCGCCCGCGCTGCCGAGCACGGTGGCGGGGTGCTGCTGTCGTACGGCAACTACGCCGGCGACGTCCTCAACTTCGACGCCGCCGCGCGCACCCTCGAGGCCGAGGGGATCCCGGTGCGCACGGTGCGGGTGACCGACGACGTGGTGAGTGCGCCCGCCGACCGTGCGCACGAGCGTCGTGGGATCGCGGGGGACCTCTGCGTGTTCAAGGTCGCGGGAGCCGCCGCCGAGCGTGGCGACGACCTCGGCACCGTCACGGCGATCGCGGAGCGGGCGAACGAGCGGACCCGCAGCTTCGGCGTCGCGTTCTCCGGCTGCTCGCTCCCCGGCGCGGACGAGCCGCTGTTCACCGTCCCCGAGGGCCGCATGGCGATCGGGATGGGCATCCACGGCGAACGCGGCATCGACGAGACCGACGTGCCCACCGCGTCCGGACTGGCGGACCTGCTCGTCGACAAGCTGCTGACGGAGCTGCCGTCCGGTGTCGCGGCCGACGGGGCACGTGTCGTCCCGGTCCTGAACGGCCTCGGTTCCGTGAAGTACGAGGAGCTCTTCGTCGTCTACCGATCGGTGCAGCGGCGTCTCGCGGAGGCCGACATCGTCATCGTCGAGCCCGAGGTCGGGGAGCTCGTGACGAGCTTCGACATGGCCGGCGTCTCGCTGACGCTGTTCTGGCTGGACGACGAGCTCGAGGAGCTCTGGGCCGCACCCGCCGACACCCCCGCCTACCGCAAGGGCGGCGCCGTCGCCGCGGAGCGGCTGCCGGATTCGGCGCTCGAGGCCGACGAGGGAATCGTCGTCGGCACCGGGTCGCCCGAGTCCCACGCGATCGCGGAACGCATCGCGACGGCCATCGCCGCGGCGCGGGCGGTCGTCGACGAGCACGCCGACGACCTGGGCGCGATGGACGCCGTGGCCGGCGACGGCGACCACGGCATCGGCATGCAGCGCGGCGTGCACGCCGCGGACGCCGCCGCGCGAGCAGCGCTCGAGCGCGAGGTCGGCGCCGGCGGACTGCTCGCGATCGCCGCCGACGCCTGGTCGGACAAGGCCGGTGGCACCTCCGGTGCGATCTGGGGTGCGGCACTGGAGGCACTGGGTCGCGTCCTCGGCGACACCTCGCGTCCGTCGGCCACGACCGTCGCGGACGCCGTGCACGCGGCCACCGAGGCCGTCCTCGCGTTCGGCGCCGTCCCGGGCGACAAGACCATGGTCGACGCGCTCGTCCCGTTCGACGACGCGTTCGGCCGGGCGGTGCGCGAGGGTGCGGCGACCGGTGACGCCTGGCGGACCGCGGTCGCGGCTGCCCGGGAGGCGGCGGACGCCACCGCCGACCTCGTGCCGCGCAAGGGACGGGCCCGGACCCACGCCGAACAGGCCGTGGGGACGAAGGACCCGGGTGCGGTGTCGTTCGCGTTGATCGTGAAGGCGGTCGCTCCGTGATCACCGTCGGGGTGTCGCTCAAGACGTACTTCTCGCACGGCCGGACGCTCTCGTGGGCGGCCGAGGTCGCGGACGTCGCCCGGCGGCACCCCGCGGTGACGTCCGGAGCGGCGTCGCTCTTCATCGTGCCGACCTTCCCGGCGCTCGTGCCGGTCCGGCGGATCCTGGACGAGGCCGACGCCCCCGTCCAGCTCGGGGCGCAGGACCTGTCGTGGGCCGACGCGGGTCCCTACACCGGCGAGGTCACGGGCGCCGAGCTGCGGGAGATCGGGGTCGACCTCGTCGAGATCGGGCACGCCGAGCGGCGCTCCCTGTTCCACGAGACCGACGACGAGGTCGCGGAGAAGGTGCACGCCGCCTTCCGCAACCACCTGCAGCCGCTGGTCTGCGTCGGGGAGACGAGCCGCGCCTCCCGTGCCGAGACCGTGGCCGAGGTGACCGCGCAGCTCGACCGGGCCGTCTCGACGGCGATCGCGGACGGACTGGCGGGGCCGCTCGTCGTGGCGTACGAGCCGGTGTGGGCGATCGGCGCTCCGGCACCGGCCCCCGACGACCACGTCGTGGGCATGCTCGCGGGGATCGAGGAGCACCTGGCGACCCGGCCGGAGCTCGCCGGATCCGTGGTGATCTACGGCGGCAGCGCCGGACCGGGCCTCCTCACCCGCGGCCGGGGTCGGATCGGCGGACTGTTCCTCGGCCGGTTCGCGCACGACCCCGCCGCGATCGCCTCGATCCTCGACGAGGTGGCGGCACTCGAGGAGAGGTGAGCCGCTCAGGCGTCGCGCGCGCCCGCGAGTCCGTGGTCGTGTGCGTAGACCACGAGCTGCACCCGGTCCCGGAGCGCGAGCTTGCCGAGGATGCTCGAGATCTGCGTCTTGACCGTGGACTCCGTGACGAACTCCTTCGCCGCGATCTCGGCGTTCGACAACCCCCGTGATGCCCACCCGAACACGATCCGCTCGCGGTCCGTCAGCGACTGGAACGCCTCGGGCTGGGGTGTCGGGGCACGCTCGACGTCGGCGCCGAAGAGCTGCGAGAGGTCGTTCGGCGCGATCACCGAGTTCCCCTCGTGCACGGCGCGGACAGCGGCGAACAGGAACGGTGGCGTGGTGTCCTTCAGCAGGAACCCGCTCGCGCCGAGCCGGATCGCCGTGGCGGCAGCGGGGTCGAGGCCGAACGTCGTCAGCACGACCACGCGGGGGAGCGGCCCATCGACCGCGCCGGAGAACAGCTGCCGGACGGTCTCGACCCCGTCCGTCCCCGACATCCGCATGTCGAGGAGCATCACGTCCGGTCGGAGCTCGGGGATCCGCGCCAGCGCCTCGGCTCCGTCGGAGGCCTCGCCGACGACGACCATGTCGTCCTGGGCGTCGAGCACGACGCGCAGGCCGGCGCGGAACAGCGCCTGGTCGTCGGTGAGCAGGATGCGGATCGGATCGGTCATCGGTTGGTCCCCCCATGGACGTCGAACGGGATGCGGGCGCGTGCGGCGAACACGTCGTCCAGGACGGCGGCGTCGAACGAGCCGCCGAGTGCGGTGAGCCGGGTGTGCATCCCGGCGAGTCCACGACCCGAGCCGCGGGTGCTCGCGGCCGGGACGACGACCGGGCCGGTGCCGACCGGGACGACGACCGGGCCGGTGCCGACCGGGCCGGTGCCAGCGGTCACGGTGCCTGCGGTCGGGCCGGTGGCCGGGCCGGTGCTCGCGGTCGGGACCAGGTTCTCGACCTCGAGCACGAGGTCGGCGGACCGCCAGGTCTCCCGCACGGTGACCGGCATGCCCGGGGCACCGTGCCGCAGGGCGTTCGTGAGCATCTCCTGCAGCACCCGGCGCGCGGCCGTCCCGCTCGTCGGACCGAGCACCACCGGCTGCCCGCGGACCGCCTGGTCGACGTCGACCCCGGCCTCGCGGATCCCCTGCACGATCTCCTCGAGCGAACCGGGGTCGGTCGCGGCGCCGGAGCCGTCGATGTGGCCGAGCACCTGTCGGACCTCGACGAGGGAGCTCCTGGCGGTGCTCGCGATCGTGGCGCTGACCTCGCGGATCCGGGCCTCGTCGTCGAGGAACGGCACCGAGTCCGCCTGCGCGATGATCACCGCGAGGGAGTGTCCGACGACGTCGTGCACGTCACGGGCGATGTCCGCACGGATCCGCTCGGACTCGGCGACGTCGATGGCGCGGGTCGCGGTGGCCTCGGCCTCGGTCGCGACGGCCTCGGCCCGGGACGCCGCCGCCTCGGCGTCCGCCCGGCGTTCGGACTCGCGGTCGCGCGACCGGAAGGCCCGCACGGCGACGCCGCCGGCCCACACGCCGAGGAGCGCCGTCACCGGAGCTGCCATCGCGAGGAACGCCTGGTCGCGCGGCCCGTTGATGAGCACGAGGAACCGGAAGCCGGTCAGGGCGAGGTAGAGCGTGGCCCCGATGCCGGCCACGAACGCGAGCACGCCGGACACGATGACCTCGGTGCGGGTGCCGACCACGGCCGCGGTGCCGATCACCACGAAGATGGCGAGGTCCACGAGCGACGGCCGTTCACCGCCCCCGACCTGCACGATGCCGAGCACGACGACCATGAGCATCGCCGCCGTCGGCGAGAGACGGCGGAGGGCGATGGCCGCGGCGGCTGCCAGGACCGCGGCGAGGCTCGCGTGCTCGAGCTCGAGGTCGATGGGGAGCAGGAAGACGAACGCCGCGAAGGCCGCCCAGGCCACGTCGACGATGATCGAACGGGTGGCGAGCGGCCGGATGAACGTGCCCCGTTCCGTCACGGCACGATCATCGCACGGGGCGGTCCGCCGCCGTTCACGGGGTCGGCGACATCGCGAGGAGCGCGACGGCGGTCACGACGACGATCGCCGCGCAGAGCATCAGGGTGGCGATCGTGTGCTTGGTCGAGGTGTCCATGCTCCGAGCCTCGCCGACCGCCCGGCGTCCGGCATCGGGCGCGAGGGTGAACGCCTTCATCCCCACGGATGAAGGCGTCTGGTCCGTGCGGACGCGGTCGGTCAGACGGTGATCTGGCCCAGCACGCGGTGGGCGATCGCGATCGACTCACCGGACACCACCGACAGCGGCGACGCGAGGAACGCGACGAGGTCCGCGATCTGCTGCGGGCTCGACTCTCCCGGGGCGCCAGGTCGCACCTCGGCGCTCGGGGCGTCCGTCACCGTCCCCGGGTTGACGACGTTGACCGTGACCCCGGTGCCGGCGGCCTCGTCGGCGAGGTTCTTCGCGATGACGCTCACCGCGGTGTTCCGCAGCGACGCCGTGATGTTGCCCGACAGGTAGGCGTTCTGCCCGCTGATGACCACGACACGACCGAACCCTGCTCCGCGCTGGGCGGGGAGCACGGCGTTGGCGACGCGGAGGAACCCGAGCGCCTTGCCGTCGATCGCGGTGAGGACCTGCTCCGGGTCGGACTTCCTCGCCGGGTCGAGCGTGCCGGCGCTCGGGGCCGCGGTGACGACGAGCGCGTCGATGCGGCCGTGCTGTTCGAGCACGCGGGCCACGCCGGCGTCCACGGAGGCCTGGTCGGCGGTGTCGATCGCGACGCTGTCGGGGGAGTCACCGGCGCTCCGTGAGGCGACGACGACGGTCGCCCCCTCGGCCCGGAGACGATCGGCGACGGCGGCGCCGATGTACCCCTTCCCTCCGACGACGAGCGCGACACGGTTCTTGAGTTCGAGGTCCACGCCGTCACGCTACGCCCGCACGATCCGCTCGGGACGGACGGACGGACGGACGGGAGGCGCGGTGCCGGCTGGCACCGCGCCTCCCGTCGGGTGGGCGGTCACCGACCGATCGTCGTGACCGCGCCCGTGTCGTCCGGCTGTTCCACGCGTGGCGGCGCGAAGACGCCGTCGTACAGGCGGACGGCACTCCACCCGGCGACGAGTCCGGCTGCCCCCAGCACCGCGGCGATCCACGGCACCACCGGGGTACCGGTCCAGGCCCCCGGGGCGGCGACCCACGCGAGGAACACACCGATCGTGCTGCCCGCGGCCCCGATCACGGCGGCCGTCCGCCGGTCGAGGCTCGTGTACGTCAGCGCGATCGTCACGGCGGCGATCGCGGCGAGGGCGTCGACGAGGTCGAACACTGCCGCCGCTCCTACTCTCCGCTGCCGACGGCGAGCTGCTCGCGTCCGCCACCCGTGGTGACGGTGATCTTGCGGGGCTTCGCCGACTCCTTGACGGGGATCGTGACGCTCAGGACACCGTTGTCGTAGCCGGCCGTGATGCGCTCGGCGTCGAGGCCGTCCCCGAGCGTCAGCTGCCGGACGTACGTGCCGGGCTGGCGCTCGCGCGTGAGCCACTGCGAGCCCTCGGGAGCGCCGAGGGTGCGCTCGGCACGGATGGTCAGGACGGACCCGTCCACGTCGATGTCGACGGAGCCCGGGTCGATGCCCGGCAGGTCGACGTCGAGGACGTAGTGGTCACCCGTGCGGTAGAGGTCCATCGGCATCGAGCGGGGCCCCGCGGTGCCGAGGAGGGAGCCGGCGAGACGGTCCAGCTCGCGGAACGGATCGAAGTTCATCGTCATCGGAATCAACTCCTTCGTGTCTGCTGTTGAGTCCCCTCGACTCAACTGCGACATGTTCTAGCACTCGAGCCTGGTGAGTGCCAAAAGAACGCTCGGAGTCCGCTCGGAGCAGCGGATCTGCGGCGGTCAGCCGAGCAGCGGTTCGAGCCGCGAGACCGCGCTCCGCAGCAGCCCGAGCGTCGCGCCGGGCGCCTCGATCCGGGCCGCGGGAGCCGACAGGGTCAGCGCCGCGACGAGCTGCCCGTCCTCCCCGAGCACCGGCAGCGCCAGACACCCGAACCCCGCCGCGAACGCGCCGGTCTGGTGGACGGGTCCGCGACCGCCCGTCGCGTGCAGCCGCCCCATCGCGCTGGCGTCGGGCGTCGCCCGCAGTGCCCGCTCGTCGAGGAGCGGGAAGTCCGGGTCGACGTCGAGGTCGCGGATCCCGGACGCGTCGTAGCGGGCGAGGTGGACGCCGGCCCGCACGGCCGACCGCACGTCGGCGAGCACCGCACGCACGGCGCGGGGGAGCGGCGGGGGCACGGCCGGTGCCGTCACCCCCGCGAGTTCGGCGACCTTGTGCCCGAGGGCGAAGCCGCGCAGGTCTGGCAGCCGCACGAGGTACTCGTCCTCGACGAGCAGGGTGATGAGCCGGTAGGTGGTCGCCCGCGGCATCCCGAGTACGTCGGAGAGCTGCTGCGCGGTGATGCCCGGCCCGGCGCGCGCGACGGCCTCGAGCACCGCGAGGGCGTTCTGGACCGCCTTCGGCTGTCGTGCGCGCAGACCGGGTTCGCTCATCGCACCCCCGTCCCGTGGCCGGGTCCGTCGGTGGGCCGGGAGGCGCGGAGCAGGTCCGCCACGACCGGCACGTCGTACACGGCGCGGCTCCGACCCCGCCGCCACGGCCGCCGACGGGTCACCACGAGGAACACCGCGACGACGGCGGCGACCGACCCGACGGCGAGGACGACCGCGGGCCAGTGCGGCGACGCGGCCTCGACCCCGAGGTAGGTGAGGAGGACGGCGGCGAGCAGCACCCCGGTGGCCGTCGCCACGATCGCGACGCCGGTGGTCAGCTCACCGATCCGCCGCAGGAACGCCGGCGCGGCGAAGCAGGTCAGGGCGTAGGCGGCGAGGTAGCCGAGCGCGGCCACCACGAGCTCGGCCTCCATCAGCGTCCAGGTCGGGATGCCGCTCGCCAGTCCGGCCACCGGCAGCGCCGTGAGGAGGCTGCACGCGAGGACGCCGGCCACGAACGGGGTGCGGAAGCGTGGGGACGCCCGGCCGAGCACGCGCGGCAGCACCCCCTCGCGGGCCATCGCGAACAGGACGCGCACGAGGGCGGTGGTGGACGCGATCGCGCAGGCGGCGAACGACGCGGCGATCCCGAGGTCGAGGGCCCAGCCGATCCACTGCAGTCCGGACGCGTTCGCGAGTTCGTTCACGGGCGAGGCGCTGTCGGCGAGGTCCGCGCCCATCGCCGCGAAGCCGAGCTGCTGCGCCGCCGCACTGGCGAGGTAGAGCACCCCGGCGACGAGGACCGTCCACGAGATCGCGCGCGGGATCGTGGCGAAGGGGCGCCGCGCCTCCACGCCGAGGACCGAGGCGCTCTCGAACCCGACGAACGCCGTGACCGCGAGGGCGGTGCCGACCGCGAACGGCGCGGGTGCCGTCGGGCCGAGCGCCATCGCCGAGGCGTCCACGGGGTGCAGTCGGGCGACCAGCGCCACGATGAGCACCACGATGACGGCGACGGACAGGGTCTCGACGAGCAGGGTCAGGCGGGTCGACACCCGGACGCCGAGCGCGATGACCGCGAACACGGCCGCGCCCATCGCCACGACCACGACGACGGTGACGCGGGCGCTGCCGCCGGCTGCCGGGACGAACCGGGACAGCAGGTAGTCGAGGTAGTAGCCGCTGCCGGTCAGCGAGAACATCGCGATGAAGCCGTACCCGAGGAGCAGCGCCGCCCCCGCGACGACCCCGGCGACCGGTCCGAGGCCGAGCGACACGTAGGTGTACAGCGAGCCCGTGCCGGCGACGCGTCGGACGAACTGGTTCACGGTGCGGCCGACGAGGAACGACAGGGCCATCGCGGCGAGCAGTGACCACGTGGCACCCTGCCCGGCGACGGTCGCGACGAGCACCGGGATCGTGGTGGCTGCGGCCGACGGCGCGACCGCGGACACCGACTGTGCGAGGACGTCGACCGGGCCGACGCTGCGCCGGGAGAGTCCGTCGACGGGGGACCGTGTGCCCACACCCGGCACCCGTGGCGGGTCGGCGATGGCACGGTCGAGCGCGGTCATGCGGCAACGGTACGACCGCGGCGTTGCCCCGGTGTGCCGACGGTGTTTCGCCCGCGTCTCACGCAAACGAGACACCGGCCGCGGGCGCGTCCCATTCGGGCGCGACCGGGTTTCACGCGGGCGGAACGAGGCCGCAACCGCGGCGCGGGACCGTGGTCCCACGCCACCCCGGCACACCCTCCCCACCCGAACCGGAAGGTCACGATGTCCAGCATCACGAAGGACCCCGCCTCACTCGGAGCCGTCCCCGCGCCGCAGCGGACGATGCGCGGCTCGCTCGGCGTCACCGCGATCGTGTTCATGGTCGTCGCGGCGGCCGCACCGCTCACCGTCGTCGGCGGAGCGGCGCCGCTCGGCATGCTCCTCGGCAACGGCGTGGGGTTCCCGTCGCTCTACGCCGTCTCCGCCGTGGTCCTGCTGCTGTTCTCGGTGGGCCTCGCCGCCATGACCCGGCACGTGCCGCGGCCCGGGGCGTTCTTCACCTTCGTCGGACACGGGCTCGGCCGGCCGGCGGGCGCGGGTGCCGCCACCCTGGCGCTCCTGACGTACACGACCATCCAGGTCAGCGTGCACGGCTACATCGGGTACCTGCTCGGCGTGACGGTGTCCGGTCTCGGCGGACCGGACATCCCGTGGTACGTCTGGTCGCTCGTCGTCGTGGCGCTCGTCGGGGTCCTCGGCTACCGGCACATCGACCTGTCGAGCAAGGTCCTCGGCGTGCTGCTCGTCGGCGAGGTCGGGATCGTGCTCGTCCTCGTCGCGGCGATCGTGTTCCGCGGCGGGGCCGACGGCCTGTCCCTCGCACCGTTCGAGCCGACGCAGATCGCGTCCGGGTCGCCCGGCGTCGGCCTGATGTTCGCGATCGCCGCGTTCATCGGGTTCGAGGCGACCGCGATCTTCCGCGACGAGGCGAAGGACCCGGAGCGGACCATCCCCCGTGCGACCTACACGGCCGTCATCGGCATCGGGGTGTTCTACACGCTCGCCTCCTGGGGGCTCGTGATGGCCTGGGGTCCGGACGGCGTCCTCGCCGAGGCCGCGAAGGACCCGGGCTCGCTCATCCTCACCACCGCGGCGCAGTACATCGGGACGGCGGGCGAGGCCGTGCTCAACGTGCTGCTGCTGACGAGCATGTTCGCCTGCGTCCTGTCGTTCCACAACGTCATCACCCGGTACCAGCACTCGATGGCGAACGCCTCGCTGCTCCCCGCGCGCCTCGGCGACGTGCACCACAAGCACGCCTCGCCGCACACCTCGAGCGTCGTGCAGACCGTGACCGCCGCCGTGCTCGTGGTCCTGTTCGCGGTGCTCGGGCTCGACCCGGTGCTGCAGGTGTTCAGCTGGTTCGCCGGCGTCGCCACCCTCGGGGTCGCGATCCTGATGGCCGCGACGAGCCTCGCCGTGATCGTCTACTTCCGCCGCACGCGGACCGACCGCCGTGTCTGGAACACGGTCGTCGCCCCGAGCCTCGGGTTCGTCGGGCTCGTCGCCTCCGCCGTCCTCATCTGGGTGAACTTCCCGACGCTCGTCGGCGACGTCGACGCCTCCGGGGCGAGCGTCTTCGGCGTCGTGAGCACCGTGCTCACCGGTCTCGTCGTGGTCGTCCCCGCCGTCGGCGTGGTGCAGGCGATCGTGCTGCGCCGCCGCAGTCGGAGCCGCTACGAGCAGATGCTCGACCGCCTCGCCACCGAGAGCTGACCCGCCGGACGCCCACCGCGCCTCCCGGCCGCACCCACCCGACCCACGCACGACGCACCACGCAAGGAGCACCACGCACATGACGATCACCGACCCGACCACCGTGACCACCGACGCAGCCACCACCGCGCACCCGCTCGGCAGCCTGACCCCCGACGAGTTCACCGCGGTCCGCGACCTCGTCACGGCGCAGCCGGACTGGACCGACACCACCCGCTTCGCGTACGTCGGCCTCGAGGAGCCGCCCAAGCACGAGGTCCTCGCATGGCAGGCCGGCGACGGCCCCCTGCCGGACCGCACGGCACGCGTGATGCTGCTCGACATGGCGACCGGTCGCTCCACGGACCGTGTCGTGTCGATCACCACCGGCGCGGTGCTGCGGACCGACGTCCTCGACGGCTCCCGCGGTCAGCTGCCGGTCCTCATCGAGGAGTTCGACGCCGTCGGTGAGATCGCGAACGCCGACGAGCGCTGGGTGGCCGCCCTGGCGAAGCGCGGCCTGTCCGCCGACGAGGTCAAGTGCGTCCCGCTGTCCGCCGGGTACTACGACTACCCGGAGGAGGTCGGCCGACGCATCCTGCGCGTCCTCGCCTTCAAGCAGGACCACCCCGCCGACCACGTGTGGGCGCACCCCGTCGACGGGCTGTCGGCCTACGTCGACGCCGCGAACCGCACGGTGACGCGGATCGTGGACGTGGCGGAGATGCCCGTGCCGACGACCTCCGGCAACTTCGACGACCCGGCGATGCAGGGCGAGCCGCTCGACCTCAAGCCGATCGTCATCACCCAGCCCGAGGGACCGTCGTTCCGCGTCGACGGCGAGTTCGTCGAGTGGGCGAACTGGCGGTTCCAGGTCGGCTTCGACGCCCGCGAGGGGCTCGTGCTCCGGCAGCTGTCGTGGCAGGACGGCGAGCGGCTGCGCCCGATCGTGTACCGGGCGTCGATCGACGAGATGCTCGTGCCGTACGGCGACCCGGCCCCGGTGCGGTTCTGGCAGAACTACTTCGACACCGGCGAGTACCTGTTCGGACGCTTCACGAACTCGCTCGAGCTCGGCTGCGACTGCGTCGGCGAGATCCGGTACTTCGACGCCGTGCTGGCCGACGAACTCGGGAACCCGCAGACCATCCGGAACGGCATCTGCATGCACGAGGAGGACTTCGGCACGCTCTGGAAGCACGGTGACATCTACACCGGCTCGCAGGAGGTCCGTCGTTCCCGTCGCCTGGTGATCTCGTTCTTCACGACCGTGGGCAACTACGACTACGGGTTCTACTGGTACCTGTACCTCGACGGCACGATCGAGTGCGAGGCGAAGCTCACCGGTGTGCTCTTCACGTCGTCCTACCCCGGACGCTCCGACGACGGCGCGGACTACCCGTACGCCTCCGAGGTCGCCCCCGGCCTCGGTGCCCCGTACCACCAGCACCTGTTCTCGGCGCGGCTCGACATGATGGTCGACGGGCTGTCGAACGCCGTGGACGAGGTCGACGCCGTCCGCGTGCCGGTCGGCCCCGGCAACGAGCACGGGAACGCCTTCACCAAGTCCGTGACCCGCATCGCGTCCGAAGCGACGTCCGGCCGGCTCGCCGACGCGTCGAAGGCCCGCACGTGGTTCATCTCGAACACCGAGGAGCGCAACCACCTCGACCGTCCCACCGGCTACGTGCTGTACCCGCAGGACGCCCCGGTGCTGCTCGCCGACGACTCGTCCTCGGTCGCGGCCCGTGCCGAGTTCGCCCGGAAGCACCTGTACGTCACGCAGTACGACCCGGCGGAGCGCTTCGCCGCGGGGGACTTCGTGCACCAGAACCCCGGCGGCGACGGAGTGGCCCGGTACGTCCAGGGCGACCGGTCGCTCGACGGCGAGGACATCGTGCTGTGGCACACCTTCGGTCCGACGCACTTCCCGCGACCCGAGGACTGGCCCGTGATGCCGGTCGACTACGCCAAGTTCACGCTGAAGCCGTACGGGTTCTTCCCGCGGAACCCGGCGCTGAACGTGCCGGCGGCGATCGGCGCGACGGCCGCGTCGCACTGCTCGCACCACGCGTCCGGCGGGGTCGAGGCCGCCCACGACGCGGCCACCAACGACCACGGGCACGGTCACTGACGTGACCGACGTGCTCGGGCTCGCCGCCATCGTGCCGGCGTCCGCCGGGGCCTGCTGCACGGTCGGGGCCTGGCGCCCCGGCCGTGCGGTCGACGTGCTCGCCGCGCTGGTGATGGTCGCGGCGATGCTCGACGGCGTCTTCGCACCACGGGTCCTGCCCGGCGTCGTCTGGTTCGTGGTGCTCGCGGCACTCGCCGTCGCGGTGGCGGCCGCGCACCGGTTCCAGACCGGTCCGGATGCGGCGGGGCCGCGGAGGGACGGGTCGGCCCCGGCGGGTCGCGACGCCTCGGCGCACGGCCGGTTCGGGCGACTGCACGCCGCGCTCGGCCTGCTCGCGATGGGTGCGCTCGGGGTCGGGGGGATGGGCGGCCCGGCCGCGTCCGGCGTCGGGATGTCCGGCATGCACGAGCACGCCGGTGTCGTCGGGGTCACCTGGCACCTCGTGCTGGCCGGCCTCGCGGTCGGTCACCTGGTCCTCACCGCCCGTGTGGTGCGGGACGGCGTGCGGCACCGCTCCCCGGTGCTCGGCCTGGTGGAGACGCTCGCGATGGGGGTCGCCGTCGCGGTGATGGCGGCGGCGATGCTCGGAACGACACCGATGTAGTTCGGTTCTTCTAACAATTCGGTGCGCTAACCGTACAGAAAACGAACAGTTCGTTGCCCTGATCGTTTACTCCGTGAAATAGTTCTGACGTCCACACGGGACAGCACGGATGACGAAGGGCGGTATCGCAATGCACAGCACGTACACCGGGATGCCGCGACAGACACGGCTCAGCGGGACGCACACGCGCGTCGGGCTGACCGACCCCGCCGTGATCGACGCGTACGTCCAGCGCCGCATCCAGGACCCGTCGCTGCTGTCCGGCCGCGCCGAGCCGTCCTACGCCGACTTCTTCTCGGTCCCGGCCGCCTAGACCGCGCCGTACCGGTCCGAACCAGATCCCCGACCCGAACCAGGCAGAGAGCACACCCGACCACATGCCGTTGACCGTCGTCCGCCGCGAGCACATGCACCTCTACGCCCGGGAACCCCGGACGCGTGCCGCGAAGGGTGCGCTCGAGGCCCTCCTCCGGTTGCAGCACGCTGAGGAGCAGCAGCTCGAGCAGGCGCGGTCCGAGAGTGGTCTCTCGAAGAACGAGTTCCTCGCCGTGCGGTACATGCTCCAGGCGCACCGGGACGGTCGGGCGATGAGTCCGAAGGACCTCGCCGTGATGCTCGCGGTGTCGAACGCCTCGGTGACGAAGATCGTCGACGGGCTCGTCGAGAAGGGCGACCTCGTGCGCGCCCCGCACCCCACCGACCGTCGCGCCCAGGTCCTCGAGCCGACGGACCAGGCGGCCGCGAAGATCGACGCGTCCTACGCGCGCTTCCACGAAGCCGTGGTCGGGGTCATGGACGACCTGTCGTCCGACGAGAACGACGTGCTCGCCCGGTGCCTCGCACGGATCACCGAGGCACTCGTCGGCGGAGCCCCCGCGCCGGTCGACGAGTACACGGTCGACGACGAAGCCGGCCACTGACGGACCGGATGGTCCCGCGCCCCGGCGATCCGCGCCTCCCGGAAAAAACCTTCCAGCGGTAAGTTGGGGGCATGACGCACCCCGACGACGACGCGGCCACGCCGCGACGCGGCTACCGCAAGGGAGCCGAGCGTCGGACCCAGATCCTCGACGAGACGATCCGGATGGTCGCCGACCAGGGCGTCGACGCGTCCTCGTTGCGATCCGTCGCCGAAGCGCTCGGGATCACCCACGCCGCGCTGCGCCACTACTTCCCGAGCCGCGACGAGCTGCTGCTCGCGGTCTACCGCGAGCACGAGGTCCGCGAGCAGGGCGCCCCCGACCGGATGAAGTCCGCGATCGGCGACATGCGCGAGAGCGCCTCGCGGAACCGTGCGGTGCCCGGGCTGGTGCAGCTCTACACGACGCTGGCGGCCGACGCCGTGCAGGAGGGCCACCCGGCCACCCGGGACTTCATGCGCGAGCGGTTCACCCGGTTGCGGGCCGAGCTCGCGGCGTTGATCGAGGCGGACCAGGCGTCCGGGCGGATCCGGGCGGACCTCGACCCCGTCGACCTCGCGTCACTCAGCATCGCGGCGTCGGACGGGCTGCAGGTGCAGTGGCTGCTCGACCCCGAGGCCGTGGACGGCGAGCGGGTGCTCCGGCTGCTCGAGCAGATCGTGCCGCCGGCCGGCTGAGGGGCGTCAGGCCGTCGGTGTGACGGGGGGTGCCTCGTCACGGAGGAGCGTCCCGAGCACCGTCGCGAGCGTCGCCCGGTCGTGCTCGCCGAGCGGCGCGAACAGGTCGTCCAGGACCGTGGCGGCGATGCGCTGGCCGTGCGCGAGGGTGGCGCGTCCCTCGTCGGTGAGCGAGTGCTCGATCCGCCGCCCCCGCCCCGCGGTCCGCGCGATGAGCCCGCGATCGACGAGCCGGTTCGCGAGCGTGCCGAACGCCTGGTCGCTCTGGAAGGTCGCGACGGCGAGGTCGTGCCCCGACGCGTGCGGCATCCGGTCGATCGCACGGAGGGCATCCCACTGGACGAGGGACACCCCGGCGTCGCGCAGGGCGCCGTCCATCGCGCGGTGGTTGCGGTACTGCGCGCGCTTGACCGCCTGTCCGAGCGCTTCCAGGTCCGTCGTCATGGTGCTACCGTATCAACATCCGTAGATAAACATGTTGAGATAGGTTGCGCAGATGTCCACTTCCTCCCCCGCTCCCCGGACCGCCCTCGTCCTGCACGGCGGCGGTGGCCCGCAGACGGTCGCCACGATCGCCCAGCACCTCGCACCGTCGTTCCACGTCCTCGCGCCGACCCACCCGGGCTGGGACGGCACCGACCGACCGGCCGAGATCGACTCGGTGGGGGCCCTCGCGACGTCCTACCTCGACGGACTCGTCGCCGAGGGGCTCCACGACGTGGTGCTCGTCGGCTCGTCCATCGGCGGGTGGCTCGCGCTCGAGATGGCGTTGCGCGCGGCTGCCGACCACCGCTATGCCGGCGTGGTCGGCGCGGTGGTCGACATCGACGGTGTCGGCGCCGTGGTCGAGGGTGAACCCATCGCGGACTTCTTCGCGCTCGATGCCCGCGGGCTCGCCGAGGTCGCGTGGCACGACCCCGAGCGTGGACACCGCGATCCGGCCACCATGACCGACGAGCAGCGTGCGGTGCAGCAGGCCAACGGGCTGACCATGGCAGCCGTCGCCGGACGGTCCATGAGCGACCCGACCCTGCTCGGGCGGCTCGGAGCGGTCGCCGTGCCGACCCTCGTGGTCTTCGGCGAGAGCGACCGTGTCGTCACCCCGGCGTACGGGCGCGCCGTCGCTGCCGCGATCCCGGGTGCGGAGTTCCGCGTGGTGCCGGCCGCCGGCCACCTGCCGCACCTCGAGAACCCGGACGCGACCTGGGCGGTCGTCGACCCGTTCCTCGGGTGACGGCGGTCAGCCGAGGCGCTCGCTGGCCGGTCGTCATCGTTGTCCGTCACCGTCGTTCGTCAGCCGGAGCCCGGTCGATCAGCCGTAGCCCTCGTCGGTCAGGCGCCAGCCCTGCGGGGTGTGGCGGAAGCAGAACTGCCACCCAGTCAGCACGCCCGGATCGGCACCGTTCATGTTCGTCTCGGTGATGTCGACCGGGATGCACTCTTCCGCCGACCGGCCCGTCTCCCTCGCGCTCAGTCGTGAGACCGCCCCGATGTGCCGGTAGCCGAGCAGGTCCGGGTGGTCGTCGAACCACGAGGACGGGGTCCGTCCGCCGCACCAGGCAGTGGGGTCCGAGCCGCCGTCGGAGAGGGCCTCGGTGAGGCCGCAGTCGTGTGCCGTCGCGGCCCGGAGGTAGACGCGGAGGACTTGCTCCGAGGACGCGCTCGCGGGCGGGAGTCGCCGGGCCACGTCCTGCGCGTGCGTCACCGACACCGCGGTCACCGTGACGGCGGCGACCAGTGCGACGGCGGCGATCCCACCGAGCACCACCCACCGTCTCCGCACGGCGCTCATCCTGGCAGCGGCGGGCGGCGCTGGTCGCCGGGCATCGCTGCGAGTGGGTGAGGGGGCGTTCAGCTGCGGTCTCCCTGTCCTCCCCCTTCGCGTGTGTCACGCGAAGGGGGAGGAGAAGCTGAGCATGCTTCTGTCCTAGCGTGGGCCAGGGGTGCGATCGGTGCGCCCACATCTGTCGTGGCGCACGCAGCGTCCGGAAGGGGACGCACATGCGCACGACCCGTGGTCATCGCTCTGTCGTCATCACGGCGGCGACGGTCGTCCTCGCAGTCATCGGCGCGCTCCTCCCGAGCGGCGCGCAGGCCGCTCCGGAGCCCGGCACCGAGGTGCTGCGCGGTGTGCGGTACGCCGCGTACGGTCACTCGTTCGGACAGGTGCAACCGGGTTCCGGCGCAGTGCCGAGCAGGATGTACCCGGCGATGGTCCGTGACGGCCTCGGCGCGGACCCGGCACTCTGGTCGAACCAGACGATCAGCGGGGCGTCGACGGCGCAGATCCTCGCCCGTGCGCGCTCGACCTGGAACCGCGGCGACTACGGGGTCGTCTCGTACCTCGGGAGCCAGAACGACGTCGGCCGGCACGTCCCCGAGACCACGTTCAGGGCAAACGTCCGAGGGTTCATCGACTGGGTTCGTGGCACCGGACCGTTCCCGCCCACGATCGTCATCGTGCTCGACACCCCGTCGACGTCGAAGGGCTACGCGCGGTACCCGTCACCACCGACCGACGCTGACGTCGCCCGGTACAACCGCTCCCTGCGGAGCGTCGTCTCGGAGTACCCGAAGGATGGATCGGTCATCATCGCCGATGCGTCCACCGGATGGGACAAAGCGACGATGCTCGGGCCGGACGGCCAGCACCCGAACGACGTCGGACAGGTGCACATCACCGCGGCGATCACCTCCGCCTTGCGCGGTGTGCGACTCCGTGAGGGTCAGAACGTCGTGACGCCGGCTCCGGCGGTGCGCTACGACTCGTTCAATCGGTCCGACCTCATCACCGGACTCGGCAAGGACCTGCACGGTCGGTCCTACTCGACCGTCGGCGGAGTGAAGTACGGCATCACTGGTGGCCGCGCCTACCGTGCCAGCAGCGGGAGCGTCCGCGAATCCGCGGCCACCGTCGACACCGGGAAGCGCATGGTGGACATCAGCCTCACGATGACGACGATCTCGTCGAAGGGCTCGGGGCCGGTGTGGCGACTGAGCAGTGCGAAGGACTACTTCGTGCTCGACGTCCACGGGTCCGGCAAGGGCAACGCGAAGGTCTACAAGCGCGTCAACGGTCGGTTCATCCAGATCGGCAAGGCACTGAATCGCGAGGTCAAGCCCGGCTCGACCGTGCGGGTCAGGGCCGACGGCGCGAAGATCAAGATCTACGTCGACGGCCCCGCCGTGTACTCCAGCGTGGACAGCTTCAACGGCTCCGCCACCAGGGGCGGCATCCGGATCACCGACACCCGCGCGCGACTCGACGACCTCGTCATCCGCTAGAGCTGGAGGCGTGTCGGTTCGAGCGCGGAACTTTCTACCCCCTCTCGTGGGGGAGCAGTGGTGAGGGATGCTCCGTAGCGTGCTGTGTGGTTGCACAGTGCCGTCATGGGGGCGGCTCCGCTGGCTGCGACCTGTTGAGGGGTTCTGCGCGTGTTCGCGACGTCGCCGTTGTCTGTTCGTTCTCGTTGGGTCGTGCTGGCCGTCGTCACCTTGGTGGCGCTGCTGGGGTCGTTGTTGGCGGTGGTCTCGCCACCCGCTCCCGCGGAGGCCGCGGTGACGGGCACAGGTGGGCAGTTCGTGCCGCTGCCGACGAACGCCAGGATCTTCGATGGCGCAACACCTGCCGGTTCGTCGACGACGGTGCCGGTCGCCGGGGTGAAGGGCATCCCCGCTGACGGTGTCGGCGCGATCAGTGTGCTGGCGACCGTGGCGGACGCGAACGGTACCGGGCAACTGAAGGGCCGTGCTGAGTCGAGCGACGGGCCGACGCTGCTGATGATCTACGGCAGTGGCGTGGCGGGGAACACCTCGAACACGTCGCTGCTCGCGGTCGGGGACGACGGATCGATCCGGATCGACACGTCGACGGCGCAGTCGCGGGTGATCCTGGACGTCACGGGCTACTACACGTCCACGGCGAACGGGGTCGGTGCCGGTGGGTTCGTCCCACTGTCGGGGACCCGGATCGCGAACACCGCGGGCGGCACGAACGTGCGGCAGGGGGCGCTGTCGGGTGGGGACAGCATCACGTTCCAGGTCACCGGCAAGGGTGGCGTTCCGACGAACGCGGCCGCGGTCGCGGTCAGTGTCGTGGTGCAGAACACCGGTGGCGGCGCTGGCTGGGTGCGCCCATCGCCGTCGGACGGTCCGAAGAGCACGGGGTCGTTGAACTACCCGTCGACGAAGCTGACCACCGCGATGAGTGCGCAGGTCGCCGTCGGTTCCGACGGCAAGATCACGATCGACAACGCCCCCGACGGTGGGACCGTGCAGATCCAGGTCGACGTGCAGGGGTACTTCGTCCCCAGCAACCCTGGTGGCGGGTTCACGCCCGGTACGGGCCGCATCGTCGACACGCGCACGTCGTCGAGCGTCGGCGCGAACGCTTCGGTCGCGGTGCAGGTCGCGGGTGTTGCTGGCATCGGGACGATCGAGGGTGGCCTGTCTGCGGTGGCGGTGACCGTCACGGCGATCCACTCAGGCACGACCGGTGGGTACGCGAAGGCGTGGGCTGACGGTTCCTCGGAGCCGACGGGCGCGGTCATCGGATACGCGCCGACGTCATCGATCCGGACCACGACGGCGATCCTGCCCGTGGGATCGAACGGGAAGGTGCGGATCCAGAACAACTCCTCCGGGACCACCGACTTCGTCCTCGACCTGCAGGGCACCTACAACTGGCTGCCGGGCGGGCCGGTGTCGACGAACGTGACCGGGCAGCGGACCTCGGCGACGACGTTGCCGTTCCCGATCTCGGACCAGACCAACGCCAGCGTCGACGTCGGCACGGGCAACCTGCTCGTCACCACCAGCGCGTTGACACTGCCGGGCGTGACGCAGAGCACGACGATCGGCGCCGCGTACAACTCGCGGTCGACGACGACCGCGAACAGCAACACGATGGAAGCGAACCGGTGGCAGTACGCCCTCGCCGGTGCGGGAGACCTGTCGGCGAACGCTGCGGGTGTGGTCTACACGGACGCGGTCGGGACGGCGTGGCAGTTCAAGCCCACCGGTACGGCTGGTGCGTTCACGTCCCCGCCCGGCCTGCAGATGACGTTGGCGCGGGTCGCGAACGCGACGACGCGGGAGTACACGCTGACGTCGTGGACGACGAACCAGGTCATCCACTTCAGCCTCGGCGGCCAGCCCACGAGTGTCAACGACCGCAACGGCAACCAGGTCAGCTTCAACCCCGCGGCGGACAAGTTCTCTCTCGGCACCCTGGTCTCCACCGCGGGCACAGATGGTGCGAAGACGGCGAACGTGTCCTACGCGAACGGGACGACGACGTTCACGCAGACCTCCGGCTCGAGCTCGCGGCGTATGTCGTGGGTGAAGAACGCCGCGGGCGACATCACGACGTACACGGACGCGACCGGCGCGAAGACGACGTTCGGGTACACCAGCGGGGACCTCACCTCGATCACCGCGCCCACCGGCGGGGTGACCTCGTTCACGTACGACTCCACCAAGCGGGTCACGAAGGTCTCGCAGGCCAACACCACAGCCGGGTCCCCGGGGACCGCGGTCACCCGCTTCGCGTACACGGACGGTGACACCACGCAGGTCGCCGACCCCCGCTCG
This sequence comes from Curtobacterium sp. NPDC098951, assembly GCF_044759965.1. NCBI lineage: Bacteria > Bacillati > Actinomycetota > Actinomycetes > Micrococcales > Microbacteriaceae > Curtobacterium > Curtobacterium sp. NPDC098951. Next base: position 58,264 of record NZ_JBIWAG010000003.1, on the reverse strand, counting down.
AACCAGAGCCAGCCCGTCGCGACGGCGGACCACACCACGTACACGCTCAACGCAGGGGACCTCGTCACGAAGGCGATCGACGCGGCTGGTCGTGAGCGGTCGAAGACCTACAACTCGGCGAACAACGGCACGGCCACATCGACCGTCGGGAAGGCTGACGGGTCGGGTGAGCTGCCGGCATCGACATCGTCGAACGAATACGGCAAGAACCAGAGCCAGTCGCTCACACAGAGCTCGAGCAGCTCCGGTTCGAAGTCGAACGCCGCGTACGACGCTTCCGGTTCGTCGGCGAAGTACCTGCCGTCCTCCACCACGGACTCCTCCAGCAACACCACCTCGTTCACCTACGACGGTCCTGGCAACCAGACCTCCACCGGCACCGGTTCCGGTCCGGAGGCTGCGACCGCGAAGCTCGAGTACAACAAGAAGGACGTCGACCCGTATGCGTGGGGTGCAGTGAAGTCCGCCACGGCTCCGGGGAACACCGTCAAGACGACGTACAACTACGACAAGAACAACCAGCTGCTAACCATCGACGCGCCGGCGAACACGGTCGGGCAGCAGAAGTACGCCTACGACGCGTTCGGCCGCGTCTCCTCCCACACGGACGGTGGCGGCGGCGTCACCTCGTACACGTACGACAACGACGACCGGCTCCTCACGACCACGTTCGCTGACAGTGCGCTGACGGTAACGAACACGTACGACGGCAACGGCAACCAGCTCACTCAGCAGTCCGCGACCGGGACGATCACGAACACGTTCGACCAGCGCAACCGGCTCGTCTCCACGGTCAACACCGCCGGCGGCGGAACCGTGTCGTACGGGTACGACCTTGCCGGGAACACGGTCCGCGTCACCGACCAGCACGGGGACGTCACGCACAACTACGACCCGTCGAACGTGCTCACCGCGACCACGTACCCGACCGATGCCGGGAAGGCGAAGCAGATCTACCTCACCGACGACCACGGCCGCCGCACCGACACCTGGCTCGGCACCTCCAGCACCGCAACGCCCGGCGTCAAGCCGGCGTCGTGGCAGGGACACCAGCACATCGACTACGACTCCTCCGGCAAGGTCACCCGTGTCCGCGCCTGGGCCGGCGACAACGACGCCACCCCGGTCGTGAACACCCTCTACTGCTACATCGCCGGCTCTGCGACCAGCGGCGACTGCGCAGCGGACAAGGCCAACGACCGTGACAAGCTGCAGTGGTCCCGCAACGACCTCCCCGGCAGCGGGCAGAAGACCACGTCGTACACGTACGACTCGAACAGCCGCCTCACCAAGGCCGCGCAAGCCGGCGGTGCGACGAACACGACGTGGTCGTACACGTACGACGCGGCGGGCAATCGGCTTACCGCGAAGCAGACCGGGGACACCACGAGCTCGCAGACGTTGACGTACAACGCGGTCGGGCAGATCACCTCGGCCGGGTACGCGTACGACGGGGTCGGGAACCTGACCGCGGCACCGGGTGCGACGTTCACGTATAACGATGCGCAGCAGCTGACGGCGTCGACGGAGAACGGCGTCACTACCCGGTACGAGTACGCCGGCGCTGACATGAACAAGCTCCTCAAGCAGTCCACAGACGGCGGAGCGGAGTACGACTACACGTATGGCACCGCCGACCAGCACGGCGTCCCCGTGATCACCAGCCGCGCCATCGCCGGCACGGGCACCGCGTCGGTGATCAGCGACCCGACGACCGGACAGCCGATGGACCTGCAAACCACCGACAGTGTCACGAGCATGTGGGTTATTGACGGGATCGGAAACCCCGCGGCCGCGATCGCCGACACCGGCAACACTGCCTACACCGTGTCCTACGACCCCTACGGCGCAGAAACCGTCAACGGCAGCTCGAGCGCGCAATGGCAGCAGAACCCGTACGGCTTCAAAGCCGGGCTCCGCTCGTCCAGCACCGACAACGGACTCACCAAGTTCGGGTATCGCTGGCAGACCAGTGCGACGGGCGGGTGGATCGAACGCGACACCCTCGACGCCCCCCTCAGCCCCACCAACGCCAACAGGTACGCGTACGCCGCCGACGACCCAATCAACAGCTCCGACCCGCTTGGCCGGGCAACGTTCGGGGTGGGCTTCGAGGGATGCTACTGGATCTGCGGAGGGGTCTCCTACAACTGGGACACCGAAGGGCACAGCGGCCTTGGCTTCTCCGTTGGCGCGGGTAACCCTGGCTTCTCAGTTAGCGGCACCGGTTCAACGAGCAATTTTGGGAACGGTTTTGGAGTCGAAGGCAAATGCTCGTCCGGGCTGGCATCGGTCGGGATCTCTAGCGACGGTGGATTCGGCGTCGGTGCCGGAAGCTCTTTCTCGAGTCCGCACTGTAGCGTGTCAGGCACCGCCAGCTGGCAGCTGACTTGACGCGAAAGGAAGCAACATGCCACAGATGATCGTTCACTACAACGCAGTTATGAACCCGGGTGGAGGGATGCCCTTCGGCGTCTGGATCGTCATCGTGATAGCGCTGGTTGCAGTGGGTGGTGCTATCGCGATCTCCCGTGGTCGCCGCAAATGAACATCAGCTCCACTAAAGACTGGGTAGCCGCATGAAAACTTTGCTCATAGTGATGTTCGCCGTGGGTGCAGTGCCGTTCGCAGTCGGTGTCATCTACTGCGGACTCAACTTCCGACCGGGTCGGGAGTTCCCACCGCGAAAGTGGCCGATTGTCGTCATGGTCATAGGATTCTTGCTCGCCGCCGCTGCGGTCCTCACTGGGATCGCAACGAGCGGGGCTGGCATTGCATAGCAGTCGGAGTGCGACCGCGGCCGTTGGCAAGTGTTCGGCCGCGAAGCTTGGACGACCGGCTCCTGACGACGACGTTCGCTGACAGTGCGCTGACGGTGACGAACACGTACGACGGCAACGGCAACCAGCTGACTCAGCAGTCCGCGACCGGGACGATCACGAACATATTCCACCAGCGCAACCGGCTCGTCTCCACGGTCGACACCGCCGGCGGCGGAGCCGTGTCGTACGGGTACGACCTTGCCGGGAACACGGTCCGCGTCACCGACCAGCACGGGGACGTGACGCACAGCTATTACCCGTCCAACAGCCGCCTCACGAAGGCCGCGCAAGCCGGCGGTGCGACGAACACGACGTGGGCGTACACGTACGACGCGGCGGGGAACCGGCTCACGGCGAAGCAGACCGGCGACGCCACGAGTTCGCAGACGTTGACGTACAACGCGGTCGGGCAGATCACCTCGGCTGGGTACGTATACGACGGGGTCGGGAACCTGACGGCAGCACCGGGTGAGACGTTCACGTACAACGACGCGCAGCAGCTGACGGCGTCGACGGAGAACGGTGTCACTACCCGGTACGAGTACGCCGGCGCTGACATGAACAAGCTCCTCAAGCAGTCCACGGACGGGGGAGCGGAGTACGACTACACGTATGGCACTGCTGACCAGCACGGCGTCCCCGTGGTCACCAGCCGCACCGTCGCTGGCACGGGCACGGCGTCGGTGATCAGCGATCCGACGACGGGTCAGCCGATGGATCTGCAGACCACCGACGGCGTGACGAGCATGTGGGTCATCGACGGGATCGGCAACCCTGCCGCAGCGATCGCTGACACCGGGAACACCGCGTACACCGTTTCCTACGACCCCTACGGCGCCGAAACGATTCAGGGCGGCTCGAGCGCGCAGTGGCTGCAGAACCCGTTCGGGTTCAAGGCTGGCCTCCGCTCGTCCAGCACCGACAACGGGCTCACGAAGTTCGGGTATCGCTGGCAGACCAGTGCGACGGGCGGGTGGATCGAACGCGACTCCCTTGACGCACCCCTCGACCCACAGAACGCGAACCGCTACGCGTTCGCCGGCGGTGATCCTGTCAACAACTCCGATCCCACGGGTCGCACGAGTCGTGCGGGCAAGACCGCGAACGCGTACCTTGGCTATGCGATTGGGGCTGTAGTGGGCGGAGCCATCGGCGGTACTTGTGTCGCTGCCGTGGTCGGTTTGACGGCCGGTATCGGCACCCTCGGCGCGGCTCTCTGCGGTTTCGCTGGAGCGGCTGCAGCGACCTATCTCACGCAGGACTTCGAAGGGCCGTTCAATTGAACCGGGTGTGGTCTGTCCTCTTCATCCTGGCTGGGCTGGTGCTGGTTATCGTCGGCCTCGTCGTTGGAGCGTCCAGCGGATTCACACCACCGGGTGCCGCCTGTGCAATCTTCGGATTCGTGTTCCTCGTGTTAGGAGTGTCAACCGCACTCCGCAGCCGCGGAGGAGGAGCACCCCCAGCCTGACCAAGCGGAGCGCTTTCCGTCAGCCCGCGCGACGAGAGACGTGGAGAGAGCTACTCGACGGTGCCCAGAAGGTCCAGCTCGTCAAGGCGCACTCAAGCGCGGTCTGACAACTGAGGCTGTCTCCACAGTGGTTGGTTTTGCGACAACTGCCACCTGCGAGGGAATCGTCGGTACCACGGCAACCCCCGTCGGGGCAGCGCTGGCGGCAGGCGTATGTGCCGGTATCGGCGAAGTCGTTTCGACGGCAGTGACGGGAGGATCCTCGTGATCATAAAGGAAGGTAAGGAAAAGCGTGGTGCTGTCATTGCTACCCTTTTCGTGGTGATTGGGCTGGTTCTGCTGTTGACCCCGATCCGGGATTCCACAACACGTCATGGTATTCCGGTCTGGATTATTGGAACTATTGCAGTCGTTACCGGCTTGGTATTTCTGGGTGGGGTGTTCCAGAACCTGCTGCGGCGTAGGCGGAGATGATGCCTGCGGCTCAATGTGGACTGGTGTGTAGTTCGGTCGGCGAAGCGGGCCAGTGATCCGACCAGTCCGGACGGGGCGGAGTACGACAGCACGTATGGGGGCCGCCGATCAGCACGGCGTCCCTATCCCGGCGTCGTGCCCGTCCCGCTACCGATCCCGGCCGGATTGGTCGGGCCTCCCGGGACAGCGTGCTCCTCCCGGACCCGAAGGTCGAGGCGGTCGCCCCCGTGTTCCGCGAGTGGCCAACCGACACACCCGAGCCGCCCCGAGCCTCCTGGCCTCCAGCTGCTTGCTCGTACGCGTCGGGATCCCGCTCCGCCTGCCACAATCGCTCCTGAGCCAGCTGACGATCGGAGGTGCCATGAACGGCAGGCGAGACGAGTCGACGCATCGGGAGCTCGAGGTCGACGGCGAGACGTTCACGTTGACGGTGCGCGGTACCGAGTACCAGTTCACCTGGCTGACCGGGCCGAACCCCGGCTACGGCTTCGGCGGAACCCTGGCCGGGACCGGAACGGCAGAGGAGCGCTCGGCGAAACTCGCCGAGTTCATGACGGACGAGGTAGCGACGGCCGACATCCGCAGCTTCCTCGCCGAGATCGACCCGGCCACCGGGTACCTGCGGGACTAGCGGACATCCTCGCGTGTGCTGGTCCGCCCGCGAACGGCTCGCGAGCGTCGGGCGCCACGGCGGTTCAGCCGACGGTGTTCGCTAGAGCTGGTGCTATCAGCTCGGATCGCATCTCCGACACCGTCGCCTGCCAGAGCGCTGCGCCGACCGTGACCACCGCCAAGACATCGTCGACCATCCCGGTGCGGATCCGCGTGCCCCGTGACCGTGCGACAGCTCGGACGGCGGCACGGAGTTCGCCGATAGGCGTCGACGCGTCGGTGCGCAGAACGCCCTGCCCGCGCTCGTCCGCACGGTCGACGAGTTCCGCGGCCACGCGTTCGACGTCCATGCCGACATGATGCTCCTGCCGGGTGTGTGCGATCCACGGCCGGGCGTACCATGCGTACCGGAGCCGAGCCGCGCCTCCTGGCCCGTCGAACGCAAGACGGCCGGCCCCTGTCGGAGCCGGCCGTCTGCAGAGCGGGAACCTACGCGGTGAGCACCGCGGCCGACGGATCGAAGTCCTCCGGCAGCGGGGGAACACGGTCCACCGTCGACGTGATGTCGACCGCGGAACCCGACTCGGCCGCGTCGCGGATGCCGAGCAGCACGTCGAGGACGTGCAGCGCGACCGCACCCGAGGCGCGCTCGGGCCGGTCCTCGGCGATGGCGCGGGCGAGTTCGACGACGCCGGTGCCCCGGCCCCAGGTGGAACCGACGGCCTCGAGGGTCTCGGGCTCCTCCTGGCCGTAGCGCCAGAGCTGGGAGGCGCCCTCGAACGTGTTCGGGTCCGGGAGCGAGATCGTGCCGAGCGTGCCGTTGATCTCGACGAAGCCCATGCGCGGCAGCGCGTGCTGGAACGAGAACGTCGACTGGGCGGACTGCCCGCCGGCGAACTCGATGAGCGCGGCGTGGTGCGTGGGGACCTCGACCGGGAACGTCTCGCCGGCGCGGGGACCGGACGCGATCGTGCGGCGCTCGAGCGACTTCGAGGACACGGCCTGCACGCGGCTGGCGGTGCCGAACGCGTGCACGAGGGTCGTCACGTAGTACGGGCCCATGTCGAACAGGGGGCCGGCGCCCTTCGCGAAGAGGAAGTCCGGGTTCGGGTGCCACGCCTCGGGACCGGGGACGTGGAACAGCGTCGTCGCGGAGAGCGGCTCGCCGATGTCACCGCGGGCGATGGCACGCAGGGCCGTCTGGATACCGGCACCGAGCACGGTGTCCGGCGCGGTCGCGACGCGCAGCCCCTTGGCCTTCGCGGACGCGAGGACCGCGGCGGCCGACTCGTGGTCGGTCGCGATCGGCTTCTCGCTCCACACGTGCTTGCCGGCGTCGATGATCTGCTGGTCGACCTCGGCGTGGGCCGCCGGGATCGTCAGGTTGATCACGATGCTGATGTCGTCGCGGGCGAGGAGCTCCTCGACCGAACCGGACGCGGCGACGCCGTACTCCGCTGCCTGGGCCGCAGCACGGTCGAGCAGCACGTCGGCGACGAACCGGACCTCGACGTCGGCGAACTTGGTCAGGTTCTCCAGGTACTGCGAGGAGATGTTGCCGGCACCGATGATGCCGATCCCGACACGGGTCACTTGTCGTTGTCCTTCAGCCAGGCGAGGGACTCCGTGATGCCCTCGAAGACGTCGCCCGAGTACGCGTCGAACTCGACCACGCGGATGGCCTGCGGCGCGGCGGCGAGGATGCCCGCCACGTCGACGTCGCCCTGACCGGCGGGGGTCTGGTTCTCGAAGGCGCGCTGCAGCGCCTCGGGGACCACGAGTGCGCTCTCGGACGAGGGCAGCGCGGTGAGGATGTCACCGTCGACCTTGCCGTCCTTGACGTGGATCGCGACGACGCGGTCGCCGAGCGACTTGAGGACGGCGGGGGCGTCGGCGCCACCGACGGTTGCCCAGAACGTGTCGACCTCGAGCACCGTCTCCGGGCTGATCTGGGACACGAACAGGTCGTAGACCGTGCGGCCGTCGACCTTGTTCGTGAACTCCCACTGGTGGTTGTGGTAGCCGAACTGCAGGCCACGGGTGGCGGCCTCGGCGGTGAGGACGTTGACGCGCTCGGCGATCTTCGCGACGTCGTCGGCGGTCTGCCAACGGTCGGTCGGGATGAACGGGTCGATGACGGTCTGGATGCCGAGGCGCTCGGCGGCGTCCCAGATCGGCGTCGTGTCGTCGGCGTCGATCACGGCGACGTGACCGGACGGGGCCTTGAGGCCGGTGGCGGCGAAGGCCCGCTCGAGGTCGGCGGCACGCTCGACGAACGCGTAGGGCTCGACGTTCTCGTACCCGATCTCGGCGACACGGGCGATCGCCTTGTCGAGGTCTTCCGCGATGGCGTCGCGCAGCGAGTACAGCTGCACAGAGGTGGTGGGCATTGCGTGAGGCTCCTTCGGTCCTGACTGGGTGTCGCGACGTCCAGGTGTCGCAGCACCGGGGGTCGCAGTCCGTCGAGGAGCGATGCTCCACGGCGAGATCGAGGACGACGCTACCCCAAAAACCACCCGGTGTGTAGTTTTGCCGCGCTCCGTGCCGTGCGTCTTGCCATGAACGACACCTGTCGATGTATGCTCAGCCAGTCAAAACCGTGCGAAAGATGGTTTTGACGGCACAGCATCGACTCAAGGAGGCGTCATGAGCACACCCGAACCCGGCAGCCCGGCACTGCTGCACCCCGAAGAGGGCATCACGCAGCCGGTCAGCACGATGCGGGTGGGCATCGGCTACCAGGTCGCGCTGTTCCTCGGACAGTTCGGCCTCTTCGTCGCGCTCATGGCGCCGGTCTACGTCAGCATGCAGCTCAAGGCGCAGGCCCTGGTCGGGGACGACGCCGCGAACGTGATCGGTTCCGTCCTGCCGATCGGGGCGTTCGGCGCGCTCATCATGAACCCCCTCGCCGGCGCGCTCTCGGACCGCACCCGCACCCGCTGGGGCCGTCGTCGTCCGTGGCTCATGAGCGGGGTCGTGGTCTTCGCGATCGCCCTGGCCTGGATCGCCTACGCACCCGACGTCCTCAACCTGACGCTCGCGTGGCTGCTCGCCCAGCTCGCCGCCAACGCGACCCTCGCCACCCTGCTGGCGAGCTTCGCCGACAACGTCCCGCAGCTCCAGCGCGGCCGGTCGTCGAGCATCATCGCGCTCGCGCAGAACCTCGCCGTCCTCGCCGGCACCTACCTGTCGGTGTTCTTCGTCGCGAACCTGCCCGTGCTGTTCATCGCGCCCGGCATCCTCGCGATCATCCTCGTCGCCGTCTACGCGGTCGTCGCGCGGGACGAGCTGCCGACGTACACGCTGAAGAAGTTCACCTTCCTCAACCTCATCTCGTCGTTCTGGACGAACCCGATCAAGAACCCGGACTTCGCGTTCGCGTGGTGGTCGCGCTTCCTGATCATCCTCGCCACGTTCATGTTCACGACGTACCGACTGCTCTACATGCAGGAGCACATCGGCATCGAGCAGGCCAAGGACGCCACCGAGGCCGTCGCGTTCGGCGTGCTGCTCTACACGATCGCGCTCCTGGTCAGCGCGGCGCTCTCGGGGTGGGCGTCCGACAAGCTGGGTCGACGCAAGGTGTTCGTCGGCGGCTCGACGGCGCTCTTCGCGGTTGGCCTCGTCGTCCTCGCGCACGCCGAGACCGTGAACGGCTTCTACGTCGCCGAGGTGATCATGGGCTTCGCCTACGGCATCTACTCGGCGATCGACACCGCGCTCGTCGTCGACGTGCTCCCGAACGCGGACCGTCCCGGCAAGGACCTCGGCGTCATCAACATCGCGAACGCCCTGCCCCAGTCGCTCGCGCCGGCGATCTCGCTCTTCTTCCTGTCGATCGGCAGCTCGCACGCCGACAACTACGTCCTGATGTGCTGGGCCGCGGGTGTCGTCGCACTCCTCGGTGCCCTTGTGGTGATCCCCATCAAGCGGGTTCGATAGCCGGCCTGGAGGCGCGGTGCGGGCCCGCCCCGCGCCTCCAGTCCGTCCACTGGTCGCGCTGGGTAGCGTGGACGGATGCTCGACGCCGACTCGCTGACCTGGGACCCGCCGGCCGGACGCATCACCGGCGTGGCGGACGGGAGCGTCGTCCGGGCGCTCGGCATCCCCTACGCGCACGCCGAGCGCTTCGCGCTGCCCGAGCCCGTCGCGGTGTTCGACGAGCCGTTCCGGGCGACCACCCCGTCGCCGGTGGCACCGCAGCCGCAGGCCACCTTCGTCGACCAGCTGCTCCACCCGGTCGAGGGCCTCGTCGCCGACGAGCACTGCCAACGGCTGTCGATCACGGTGCCGGCCGACGTCCGGCCGGGCGAGCGGCTGCCCGTCATCGTCTGGATCCACGGCGGCTCGTACGTCATCGGCGGCGGTGACCTGCCGATCTACGACGCGCGCGACCTCGTCACCGAGCAGCGCGTCGTGTTCGTCTCGGTGACGTTCCGGCTCGGCGTGCTCGGGTTCCTCGGCGACGGGGTGAGCGTGCCGGCGAACCTCGGGCTCCTCGACATCATCGAGGCACTGCGGTGGGTGCAGCGGAACATCGCGGCGTTCGGCGGCGATCCCGACCTCGTCACGGTCGCGGGCCAGTCCGCCGGGGGCGACGCCGCGGCGCACCTCGTGATCAGCGACGGCGCAGCCGGGCTGTTCCGCCGGGTCATCGTCCAGAGCGCACCGCTCGGGCTGTCGCGGGGGCGGGCGCGCATGAACCGCGCGATGACCAGGGCCGTCGGCGCCGTGCACCCGGACACCCCGCTCGACGAGGTGCTCGACCGGCAGGCGCTCGGCACCCGCGCCGCCGCGCCGTTCGGGCTGCCCGGTGGCATGCCCTTCGGCACGCAGTACGGGTTCGCGCCGCTCCCCGCCGAGCGGGACACCGGACGCGCCTGGAGCGATGCGGCCCCGTCGGTCGACGTCCTGATCGGTTCGGGAGCGGACGAGACGGCGATGTACGTGCCGCTCGTCCCCGGGCTGCGGTCGCTCGCCCGGGTGCGCGCCGTGCGGCCGCTGCTGCGCTGGTTGCTCGTGCGCCCGCTGTCCGAGGTCATCTACGGGCGGGACGTCCGTCGGTTCGCCGCACGTCACCGTGCGGCCGGTGGTCGGGTGACCTCGTACCGGCTGCACCGCGGCGTCACCGTGCAGCCGACCGGGGCCGTGCACATGAGCGACCTGCCGCTCCTGCTCGGCGGCCGCGAGGCCTGGGCCGGGTCGCGGTTCGTGCCGGAGCGGGACTGGCCCGAGGTCGAGCGGCGCGGGCGGGCCTTCCGTGCGATCTGGGCCGAGTTCGCGCGAACCGGTCGGGTGACCGCGGCGGACGACGAGACCCTGTCGTTCGACCGGGGCTGATCCGCGCCGGGGGCTGGCCCCGTGGTGCGGCCGTCCGGTGCAGCCGGGCGTCCGGCGCCACCCCTGAACTGGCGGCTCGCGGGGCGACGACGCGCCCCGGAGAATCGACGGCATGCCCGAGTCCGACGCCGACCTGCGCGCCCGCATCGTCACGGGCGCGATCGCGGCCTACCGCGACGCGGACTTCCACGCCGTCGGACCCGCCGAGGTCGCCGCACGCGCCGAGGTCCCGGAGGCCGAGGTCCGACGCGTCTACCCGCTGTGGGAGCTCCTCGTCGTGGCGGTCATGGACCGGTGGAACAACGGCAGCCGCCGTGCGCTCTGGGTCGTGGCCGAGCGGTCCGGTGCGGTCGCGTACCTCCGCGCGCGACTCGAGGTCGGACGGGACGACCCCGCGCTCGTCCGGCTCCGGACCGCGCTGCTGAGCGCTGCCTCGAGCCCCGACCACCCCGCCGCCGGATGGTTCCGGGGCCAGTACACGCGCTCGTTCGAGGACGTCACCCTCGCCCTCGCGCGGGACGTCGTCGCCGGACGGGAGCCGCGCGGCACCTCGCCCCGGCACGCCGCGGAACAGCTCGTCGCCCTCTACGAGGGCCTGCAGCTGCAGTCGCTCCTGCGGGACGACGTCGACCCGCTCGGCGGTTTCGACCGTGCGGTCGCTCGGATGCGAATCGGCTGGGCAGCTGCCACCGCGAGCGTCTGAGCGGTCGCGCCGACCGGGTGCGGTGCCGGACCGGTCCGCCGGGCGCGGCGCGGCTCGGCACCACCGACGCGCGCACCTGGCATGGTCGGCTGATGGAGTACACGGACTACGACACACGGCTCGCCGCCTACGGCGTGGTCACCGACGGTGACCGGGTGCTCCTCGCGAAGCTGCGGATCCCCGAGGCGGGCACGTGGACCCTGCCGGGTGGCGGTGTCGAGTTCGACGAGAGCGTCGAGCAGGCCGTCGTGCGGGAGATCCGCGAGGAGACCGGCTACGAGGCCGCCGTCGGCGAACTGCTCGGGGTGCGCCACCACGTCGTCCCCGCCGAGCGCCGCATCCACGCGAACGGCCGGGCGATGAAGGCCGTGCAGGTCGTGTTCCGCGCGTCGATCACCGGCGGGACGCTCCGTTCCGAGCAGGACGGCTCGACCGACGAGGCCGCCTGGATCCCGATCGCGGACCTGCCGCACCGACGACACGGACTCGTCGTGCCGATCGCCCTGGGCTGGGCCGGCCTCCTGCACCGCTGATCCCCACCGAAGGGGCGGAGCGCTACTGCTCGAGGACGCTCAACACGTTGCCCGAGGGGTCGGTGAACCACGCGATGAGCGGACCGCCCTTCCGGTTCACGCCCTTCTCGTCCGTCATGCCCTCGTACTGCAGGAACGTCACCCCCTTCGCCCGGAGCTCGTCCACGGCGTCGTCGACCGACGGCACCGGGAAGTTCAGCACCGTGAACGACGCCGGCTCGTGCGCGGGACCCTTGGGGTAGACGAGCACACCGTGACCGTCGCCGAGCTGCAGGAAGAGCATGCCGTGGTCCTCGGTGACCTCGACCCCCAGGACGTCCTCGTAGAACGCCTTCGCCTCCGGCACGTCTCGCACCGAGAACCCGCTGAACGCCTTCGTCGCATCGACCATGCGGCAAGTGAACCACCGGGGGCCGGTGTCGGCCCGCTCTGCCAGGATGAAGCCGTGCTCCCACCCGAGATGTCCGTCGACGACGCGGTCGCCCGCGCGGTCCGGCTCGCCGCGGACGGGCAGCGCACCGTGCTGGGCATCGCCGGAGCGCCCGGCGCCGGCAAGTCGACGCTCGCGCGCCGGGTCGTCACCGGCGTGGACGCGGCACTCGGTGTCGGAACCGCGGTCCAGGTCCCGATGGACGGGTTCCACCTGGCGAACGCGGCACTGGACGCCCTCGGCCGCCACGACCGCAAGGGGGCGATCGACACCTTCGACGGTGACGGCTACGTCGCGCTCGTCCGCCGGCTGAGCAGCAACCGCGACGCCGTCGTGTGGGCGCCCGACTTCGACCGCCGGGTGGACGAGCCCGTCGCGGGCAGCATCGCCGTCCCGCAACGGACCCGGCTCGTGGTGTCCGAGGGCAACTACCTGCTCGACGACACCGGCCCGTGGGCGGCGCTCGCCGAACTCTTCACCGAGACCTGGTTCTGCAGCGTCGACGACCAGGTCCGCGTCGACCGTCTGGTCGGCCGCCACATGCGGCACGGCCGCGACCACGAGGCGGCCCGCACCTGGGCGGTCGAGGTCGACGGCGTGAACGCGGCGAGGGTCGCACCCACGGCGACCCGCGCCTCCAGGATCGTCCGGACCTGACCACCAGACCACGGCGACGACCACGACAGGAGCGACCATGACCATCGCACTCACCGGCGCGACCGGCAAGATCGGCGGCGCCGTGGCGCGCGCCCTCGCCCACGACGGGGTGCCCTTCCGGATGATCGTGCGGGACGCGTCCCGCGCGCCCGACCTGCCCGGGACGGACGTCGCGGTCGCGTCCTACGGAGACGCCGACGCCGGTCGCGCGGCGCTCGAGGGTGTCGACCTGCTCCTCATGGTCTCCGGCGCCGAGGCGGTGGACCGGCTCGCCCAGCACCGCTCGTTCGTGGCGGCGGCGGCGACGGCCGGCGTCCAGCACGTGGTCTACACGTCCTTCTCGGGTGCCGCCGCGGACGCGACCTTCACCCTCGGCCGCGACCACTGGGCGACCGAGGAGGCCATCCGTGCGACCTCGATGGCGCACACGTTCCTGCGGGACTCGTTCTACCTGGACTTCGTCGAGGACCTGATCGGCGAGGACGGCGTGATCCGGGGGCCGGCGGGCGACGGGGCCATGGCAGCCGTCGCACGAGCCGACGTCGCCCGGGTCGCGACCGAGGTCCTGCGGAACCCCGCGGCGCACCTCGACCGGACGTACGAGCTGACGGGGCCCGCGGCGATCACCCTGCACGAGGCGGCCGCCACCGTGTCCGAGGTCCGTGGGCGCGAGGTCACCTACCACCCGGAGACCCTCGACGAGGCGTACGCGTCTCGCGCGAAGTGGGACCCCGAGCCGTGGCAGGCGGACGCGTGGGTGAGCACCTACACGGCGATCGCCGAGGGAGCGCTCGCACGGGTGTCGGGCGACGTCGAGCGGGTCACGGGGCGCCGGCCGCTGTCGTTGCGCGAGGTGCTGCTCGCCGGCTGACGGCCCAGGCCGTCGCGCCGCGCGGGTCGCGCGCGTCGCGGCAGCGCCGGCCCGGTCAGCCGGTCCACCGACCGGCCCGGCAGGCCACACCGCCACACCGTCCACCCGACACCCGTCACCGCCCACGGGTGTGCCGGGACCCGGGCGCCCGGGTCCACGTCGGTGACCGCACGGCACCCGCCCGCCCAGGCCGCCCGCAGCACCGGGTCGGCCGCGGGCGCGCCGGCCTGCACCACCAGCACGCGCAGTCCGTCGGCGATCCGTCGGCGGACCTGCTGCGACGTGAAGACCGGCACCGATCCCGAGAACCCGCCGTCGGTCAGCACCGGCAACCCCGTCGCGTCGATCACGGGCGACGAGATGCGCCACGTGTCCGTCAGGAAGAGCGGCCCCGACTCGCGGTACCCGTCGAGCCGCCGTGCGGTCCCCACGAGGTGCCGGAACACCGCCGGGTACGGGGTCGCCGAGCCGCCCCACCAATCCGGACGCGACACCCGGTAGGTCTCGGCACGACCCCCGGGAGCCTGCCAGCGCGCGGCCCACGAGCCGACCGAGGCGTCGCTGCCGCTCCCGTCGCGTGCAGCGTCGAGCGCCTGCAGCGAGAACGCCGCGGGACCGGCGAGGAGCGCGAGTCCGGCGACCACGGCGACGGCGGTCCGGGAGGCGCGGTGCAGTCCTGGCCCGCGGCTCCCCTCCCAGCGCGGTCGCCACAGGAACGCGGCCACCGCCGCGAGCAGGGCCGCCGCCCCGACGACGAGCGCCGGTGTGGCGAGGACCGGGGGCATCGACGCACCGCGGGCCAGGAACACCCACCACCCGAGCTGCGCGGCGGCCAGCAGCACGGGCACCGCACGGAACCACGGCGACTGCGCCCGGAGCAGGCCGACGGCCCCGCGCCACCCGAGCGCCGCGAGGACGGCGAGCTGTACCCCCACCGCCGCGACGTACGCGGTGTGCGGCACCTTCGCCACCGAGAGCACGACGGCCGCGGTCGCGAGCCAGACGCCGAGCACGAGGAGCGTTGCCGAACCGGCGCGGGTGTCGAACGCCGACCCGAAGGCGCTGCCGGACCGGACGGGTGCCGTGGTCCCGGTCCGGGCGTCCGCACGCGGGTCGGACGCCGAGCGCCGTCGCGCGACGAGCACCACGGTCGCGACGACCAGCGCGAACACGGCCGCGGGGAGGAGCCACGCGACCTGTGACGCCAGGTGCGGCTCGATGAGCTTCGTCACGCCGCCGGGCCCACCCAGGCGTGTGGGCCGTCCGGCGGGACCCCCGGTCGTGCTGACGGAGCCCGGCACCGCTCCCGGCAGGAACCGGTCGATGCCGTTGTAGCCGAACACCATCGCGAACGGGCTGTCATCGGTCGAGCCGTCGATCCAGGGCCGGGCGCCGGCCGGAGTCAGGGCCAGTCCGACGACCCAGGCGAGCGACGCCACGACCGACACCCCGCCGACGACCACCGCGCGACCCGTCCGGGCGCCGATGCCGAGACGGGTGCCGTTCCGGCCGGCCGTGGCGACGAGCGTCCCGAGGACCAGTGCGGGCAGCACGAACCACGACTGCAGCATCTTCGCCTGGAACCCGACGCCGACCGCGAGCCCGGCGGCGACGAGCGGCCACCACCGGCCCGTGATCGCCGCGCGTTGCCAGCAGAGCAGGGCGACCGCCAGGGCCGCCGTCACCATGCCGTCCTCCATCGGGTGGGCGAACATCGAGACGAAGATCGGCGTCGTCGCGGCGGCACCCGCGGCGACGAGCCCCGTCCCGACCCCGGCCCACCGGAGTCCGACGAGTGAGCAGGCCCAGAGCGTGACGAGGCCCTCGACGACCTGGGGGAGCGCGAGTGCCGCGGTGGAGTCGCCGAACAGCCGGATGCTGAGCGCCTGGGGGACCGCGAACCCGCTGAGCTTGTCGAGGGTCACCGTCGCCGACGGGTCGAACGCACCCGAGAAGAGCGCCGACCACGACTCGGACATCGACCGGGCGGACGCCTCGTAGAACCCGGAGTCACCGCCGCGCGCGAGGTTCCAGCCGAGCAGCACGGTCATGCCCAGAGCGATCAGGAGCAGCGTGCCGCGCGCCGCGAGCGCCTGGTCCCGCCACCGGGCGGGTCGTCGAGTGTCCACACTGCATGACCCTGGCCGCACCGGATGACGGTGGCCCGGGACCGCGCCGCCAGCTCACCCCGAAGCCGTGCGCCGCGCTGAGACGACGTGCGGGTGCGACACGTCGTCACCAGCGGATCCGCGGTTGAGCCGGAACGCGATCTCAGGACCGGCGGTGTCAGGCGACGCGGCGGGCCGCGATCGTCCCGACGACCCCGAGCGTCAGCACCGCGACGAGCACCACGAGCAACGGTGCCGTCCAGTCGCCGGTGACCCCGTGCAGCGACCCCGCGACGAGCGGCCCGGCGGAGCCCAGCAGGTACCCGCCGCCCTGCACGAACGCCGACATCCGACGGGCGTCGGCGTCGCTCGACACGATCCGGACGATCACGATGAAGATCACGGTGATGCCACCGCCCTGCGCCGCGCCGCCGAGCACGGACCAGAGCAACCAGAGCTGCGGGGCGAACAGCAGCCCGAGGGGCATCGCGAGCCAGAGGAACGCGACGAGGGCGATGATCGCGCGCGGACGCCACCGCGACGCGAGCACGGGGACACCGAGCGCCCCGACGACCGCGAGGATCTGGAACACCGACGAGCTCGCGCCCGAGGACGCCTTCGAGAAGCCGATCTCGTCGTGCAGCAGGGTCGGGATCCACGCGGTGAGCGCGTAGTACGAGAACGCCTGGCCGCCGAACGCCAGCGTCAGACCCCAGGTGATGAGCCGACGAGCCGGGCGGACCGGCGCGGACCCCGCACCGCGGTCGACCGTCCGGATCGCCCCCGTGCCGAGCACCTGGTCGATCGGCCCGGTCTCGACGACGGGCTCGGTCGCGGCCGGACGGCGCCACGCGGCCCGCGCCCCGACCGCGTACGTCCAGGCCAGCCCGGCGATCACGGCGAACACGGCCCAGACCGCGATCGCGACTGGCCAGCCCCACACCGCGGCGATCGGCGCGGTGCCGAGCGAGGTGATCATCGACCCGACGTTGAGCGCGGACGTGTAGACCCCGGTGACCAGGCCCACCCGCTCGGGCGAGGTGTCCCGCCGGATGACGACGGGGATCACCACGTTCCCGATCGTGATGCCGATGCCGATCACGGCGGTCCCGACGAGCAGGGCCGCAGCCGAGGGCAGCGACCGCACGACGGTGCCGGCCAGGACGATGACGAGCGAGAGCGACACCGCCCGCTCGGGGTCTGCCTTGGCGATCACCCAGCTGGCGAACGGCGTCGCGAGGGCGAAGCAGAGCACCGGGATGGTCGTCAGCAGACCGGCGACCGTCGCGGTCAGGCCGAGGTCCGCCCGCACGTCACCGATGACCGGCGCCGTCGCGACGATCGGCCCGCGGAAGTTCAGCGCGATGAGGACGATGGCGGCCGGCAGCAGCCAGGCGGCACCGCGCAGTCCCGCTCCGGCCCGGCCGCCCGCCCCGGTCGTCACGAGGACGGCAGCAGGATCGGGAGCAGGTCGAGCGGGGTCGCGGCCTGCGCGATGGTGCCCTCGGCCTCGGCGGGGGAGCCGTAGCCCCACGCGGCGAAGATCGTCGGGACACCGTGCGCGGCCGCTCCCTCGACGTCGTGCCGGCGGTCCCCGATCAGCACCGGGCGGCTCGTGTCGAAGCCGCGGGCGACGAGCCGGCGCAGTGCCTCCTCGACGACGTCGGCCTTCGACGAGCGCACCTCGTCGTCGCTCGCGCCCGTGATGATGTCGATGTCGCCGGTCAGGCCGTAGTGCTCGAGGATGTACGTCGCCGGCGTCTCGGGCTTGCTCGTCGCCGTGGAGATCGGCAGCCCGGCGGCGTGCAGGGTGCCGAGGACGACGTCGATCCCGGGGAACATCGCGGAGTCGAGTGCGCCGTGCGAGAGGTAGTGCTCGCGGTACACGGCGAGCGTGTGCTCGGCCTGCTCGGCGTCCATCCCCATCGCGTCGCGGAAGGTGTCGAGGATCGGCGGACCGACGAACGACATGAGCGTCGCGTGGTCCGGCACGGGGACGCCCACGGTGCGGAACGTGTGCGTCATGCTCTCGAGGATGCCCGGCGCGGAGTCGCTGATGGTGCCGTCGAGGTCGAAGAGGATTGCGGAGAACGGGCGCGTCATGTCCGTTCCACCCTAGTCGGCGCGGTCGGGCGGACGTCGGCGCGGTGGGGCGGTGGCGGGGCGGTGGTGAGGCGGTCATCCCCGGCGCTCGACCGCGCCGCGTCGCCACGGCGGCGGCGAGCGCGTACCCCGTTCGTGGGCTGTCGGTCCACGCTTTGGGGGACTGGAATGGTCTGTACAGTCCACCCCGCGGACTGCACCCGAAGGAGCCGCATGACCGTCGCGCTCGCCCGCCTGCGCAGAACGGCACCCGAACCCGTCCCGGCACGCCCAGCGCCGCCGTCCCGACTGTCGCCCGGTGCCGCGCGCTGGCTGCTGCGTGCGGCCCTGGCGCTCCCGTACGTCGTGCTCGCCGTGATCGCCGTGCGGGTCCCGACCACGACGCTGCTCGGCCTGACGGGCAACGAGGCGACGCTGGACCGCGCGAGAGCTGCGGTGGACGGCGGCGTCGTCCAGGCGATCGGACAGCTGTACCCGCTGGTCTCCGGTGTGCTGCTGCGCTTCATGCCGTTCGGGGTCGACGGCGCGGCGGTCGTCGGGGGCGTCGTCGCCGGCATGCTCCTGCAGTTCCTCGCGCAGGAGATGCGGCAGCGCGGACTGCCGATGCGGCACGTCGTCGCGTTCACCATCGCCCTCGGCGCGAACCCGCTCTACGCGTTCGTCGCGCTGAACGACCTGCAGGCGTTCCTCGGCATCGCACTCTTCGCCCTCGCGGTCGTCCGGATGGTGCGGTTCTTCGCCTGGGGTGACACCCAGGCGGGCTTCCGGGCCGGCCTCGCCCTGATGCTGTGCACGCTCGTGGACCCGATGGGGTTCGTCTACGTCGTCATCGCGGCGCTCGCCGCACCGCTGCTCGACCTGGCGCGCCAGGGCCAGCGGGGGATCCGCCGTGCGAACGTCATGGTGGTCGTGTTCCCGAGCATCGCCGTCGCGCTCTCGATGGGATTCCTCGACCTCGTGGTGCTCCACGACCCGTTCGCGGCGCTCAGGGGGGCCATCAGCATCACCGGGGAGCGACTCACCGGGCTGCAGCACCTGTTCGCCACCGCCGACGGCGTGCTGCTGATCGCCATGCTCGTGGCCGGCGCGGCGCTGGCGCTGCTGGCCGGCCGCCCGGGCGCGATCGTCCTGGTCGTGGCGCTCTTCGCCGGAATCATCGGCGAGTACGCGATCGGGCTCGTCCCCGTCGCCAGTGCGGGCAACGTGTTCGTCACGACCCTCAGCGTCGCCATCGCCATCCTCCCGCGGGTCGAGGGCCGGCTGGCCAGCTGGCTGGTCCTCGTCCTCGCGATCCTGCAGGTCCCCCTCGCGTGGGTCGCCGCCTCCCAGCGCGAGGTCGTCCTGGTCTGGATGCAGGCGCTCGTGCAGGCGGTCCACGGATGACCGCCGTCGATCCGAAGCCAGACCCCGGCACCCAGGTACCGCGACCGGACCTCGCGCTCCCGGCGGGTGCCGCGGTCCGTGAGCAGGGTCGGCACCGCGGTGCGCCGACCGACTGGCGTCCGCCGCACCGGTGCTCGGTCCAGCGGCACGTCGACGAGGGCTGGGTCGCGTCCGCCCGCATCCGGGAGGGCGTGCTCGTCCTGACGAGCGGCAGGTCCGACCCGGACGTCCTCCGGACCGCGCTGACCGAGGAGTTCGGCGAGCCCGTCGTGCTCCGGACCGCGTCGGAGTCCGACGTCCGGCAGCGCATCGCCTACGAACTCGAGGAGGAGGTGGCGGACCTCGCAGCCCACGGCCTCGCCCGGACGAACCCGGCGCTGTCCGCCCGCACCGTCCTGTCCCGCGGCCAGCGGATCGGCGGCGCGATCGCCGTGCTCGCGCTCGCGACGTGCCTGGTACTCGCGCCGGGGACGACCGCCGCGATCGTGACCGCGGTGCTCTCGCTCGGGTTCCTCGCCGGCATCGTCTTCAAGTTCTGGGTGTCGATGGTCGGTGCACGGTTCGACCTGGTCGAGCAGGTGTCCGTGCAGGACGTGGCCGCGCTCGACGACGCTGCCCTGCCGACCTACACGGTGCTCGTGCCGGTGTTCCACGAGGCGAACATCGTCGCCGACCTCGTCCGCAACCTCGAGGTGCTCGACTGGCCGAAGGACCGGCTCGAGGTCCTCGTGCTCGTCGAGGCCGAGGACCACGAGACACGGCAGGCGGTCCTCGACGCCGCACCGCCCGACTGGATGCGCATCGTCATCGTCCCGCCGGGCTCGCCGCAGACGAAGCCCCGCGCCTGCAACGTGGGCCTGTCGATCGCGCAGGGGGAGTACGTCGTCATCTACGACGCCGAGGACCGCCCCGACCCCGACCAGCTCAAGAAGGTGTTCCTGACCTTCGACCGCGCCGGCGACGACACCGTGTGCGTCCAGGCCGCGCTGAGCTACTTCAACGCGGACGAGAACGCCCTCACCCGCATGTTCACGCTCGAGTACTCGTACTGGTTCGACTACATGCTCGCCGGCCTCGATGCCCGGAGCCTGCCGATCCCGCTCGGCGGCACGTCGAACCACTTCCGCACCGACCTGCTGCGCGAACTCGGCGGCTGGGACCCGTACAACGTCACCGAGGACGCGGACCTCGGCATCCGCGCCTCAGCGGTGGGGTACCGCGTGTCCGTGGTGAACTCCACGACGATGGAGGAGGCGAACACCTCGATCCCGAACTTCGTCCGACAGCGCTCCCGCTGGATCAAGGGCTACATGCAGACCGCGCTCGTGCACGCCCGCAGGCCCCGGGCGCTCGTCCGCGAGATCGGGCTGCGCCGCGCCGCCGCGTTCGCACTCCTCATCGCCGGGACGCCGCTGACGTTCCTCGGCATGCTGCCCGGGATCGTCGTCACCGTCGCCACGCTCGTGCTCCCCACGTCGTGGACGGCGCCGATCTTCCCGACGCCGGTGCTCTGGCTGTGCGTGCTCGACTTCCTCCTCGGCAACGCGACGATGATCTACCTCACGATGATGGGGCCGTACAAGCGGGCCCGGTTCGACCTGATGGGCTGGGCGCTGCTCAACCCGCTCTACTGGGTCCTGCACTCCGTCGCCGCGTACAAGGGCCTCTGGCAGCTCATCACCCGTCCGCACTACTGGGAGAAGACCGAGCACGGGCTGACCAAGACGGCGCACTGAACCGTCACGGTCGACGAGACGCGCGCGTCCCGACGTCGACATCCCCTAGAACAGGCGGGTGTGCCCGCCCTCGATGCCGCGCATCGCGTCGTAGTCGAGCACGAGGACGCGGATCCCGCGGTCCTCGGCGAGGGTGCGCGCCTGCGGTGCCACCGTCTGTGCCGCCAGCACGCCCTGCACCGGCCGCAGGTGCGGGTCGCGGTTCATCAGCTCGAGGTACCGGGTGAGCTGCTCGACCGCGTCGATGTTGGCGTTGCGCTTCATCTCGACCGCGACGCTCGCCCCGGCCTCGTCCCGCGCGAGGATGTCGACCGGACCGATCGCGGTCATGTACTCGCGGCGCACCAGGGTGTGGCCGTCGCCGAGGAGCTCGATCTGCTCGGCCAGGAGCTGCTGCAGGTGCGCCTCGACGCCGTCCTTCACGAGGCCCGGGTCGACGCCGAGGTCGTGGGACTCGTCGGCGACGACCTCGTACAGGCTGACGATGAGCTTGTCCTGCGTCTTCTTCTGCGTGACCGTCCACACCTGCGTGATGCCGGCGCTCGCCTGCTCGTCGTCCGGCTCGGTGATCTCGATCGAGCACGGCGGGCTCATCCAGTTGAGCGGCTTGTAGCTGCCGCCGTCGGAGTGCACGAGCAGGGAGCCGTCCGCCTTCAGCATGAGGAGACGGGTCGCGAGCGGCAGGTGGGCGGAGAGCCGGCCCGCGTAGTCGACGGAGCAGCGGGCGATGACGAGACGCACCCGGGAAGCCTAACCGGCGTCGCGACCGCCCGTGGCGCTGTCGGCGCTCCTGGCCGCGTCGGCGCGCTGAGCCTGGAGGCGCGGCTCGGCCCCGCCGTCCCCGTCACCACCGCCACGCGTCGGCCGGGCGGCGGCGCCGCGCTCGCGGGCGGCCCCCGACGCGAGTCCCGCCGCGATGATGAACACGAAGACCACCAGGAGCGCACCGAGCAGCCCGACGTGCTCGCCGAGGAACCCGATGAGCGGCGGTCCCGCGAGGAAGGCCACGTAGCCGATCGTCGCCACGGCGCTGACGCGGGCGGCGGCGGTCCGGGGGTCGTCGGCCGCGGCCGACATGCCCATCGGGAAGCCGAGGCTCGCGCCGAGGCCCCAGAGCACGACGCCGACGATCGCGAGCGGGACGCTCTGGACGAAGATGAGCATGCCGAGGCCGACGACCGCGACGGCAGCGCTGATCCGGAGGACCGGCACCCGCCCGAACCGGTCGATGAGCGGACTGCCGGCCACCCGCCCGACCGTCATCGCGGCGAGGAAGACCGTCAGGACGGCGGCGCCCGCGGCGTTGTCCAGGCCGTGCCCGTCGATCATGGCCAGCGGCAGCCAGTCGTTCGCCGAGCCCTCGGCAAGCGCCATGCCGAGCACGATCACGCCGATGAGCAGGGTCGACGGCTGGGTCCAGACCTGCCAGCGGCTCACCGGGGTCGGCACCGGGCTGGTGTCGGTGGCCACGTGCTCCTCGAACCGGTGCTCGTCCTGGAACCGCGTCACCGCGACGAGCATCGCGGCGCTCGTCACGACGACGAGGACGGTGAAGTGCCACGCGACGGGGACGTCGAGCGCCTCGGCGAGGGCTCCGAGGCCGGCACCGGCGAGCGTGCCGAGACTGAACGCGGCGTGGAACAGCGGCATGATCGTGCGGCCGCCGGCCTTCTCTGCCGCGGCGCCGGAGACGTTCATCGACACGTCGCACAGGCCGTTGCCGAACCCGAAGGCGATGAGGGCGACCCAGATCGCGGCGAAGCCCCACCCGAGGGAGACGGCGATCCCGGCGAACACCATGCCGGCGGTCAGGCAGACGGCGGCGACCTGCACGCCCCGGCGGGCACCGAGCTTCGCCACGATGTGCCCGGCGAAGGTCAGGCCGCCGATCGAGCCGACGGCCATGCCGAGCACGAGCAACCCCATCTCGAACGTGCTGGCCCCGAGGGAGTCGCGGACGCTCGGGATCCGGCCGAGCCAGGTCGCGATGTCGAGCCCGGACAGGGTGAACACGACGAACACCGCGGTGATCCAGGCCCGTGTGGTGGGTGTGGTGCGGGCGGACGTCGTCGTCATGGTGGTCCCATCGTGCTTCGCTGCTGTGCGGTCGTGCGTGTCGCGGCTCGGTCGAATCGATTCGACCGTTCGTTCCGGCTACGCTAACGGGCGATGGACGAACCGGCAACAGGACCCGGCGCGTCGCGGACCGAGCACCTCCGCGAGGACGCCGCCGATGCTCCGCGCGCCGTGACGGACCCGGCCCGCGCCCGGCCGCGCCGTCCCACCCTCACCGAGGTGGCCCGCGTGGCCGGGGTGGCGCCGTCGACGGCGTCGCTCGCGTTCAGCGGCAGCGGTCCGGTCTCCGAGGACGCCAAGGCCCGCGTGCTCGCGGCCGCGGCGGAGCTCGGCTACGGCGGACCCGACCCCCGTGCCCGTTCCCTGCGCCGTGGCCGGTCCGGTGTCATCGGCGTCGTCATGGACGAACGACTGAGCGACGCCTTCCGGGACCCGGTGAACGTCCTGACGCTCGACGGCATCGCCGAGGTGGCCGGGGCGGCGGGCGCCTCGCTCCTGCTCGTGCGGAGCCCGCTCGACGACGAACAGGGTGCCGTCCCGCTCGTCGACGCCCCGATGGACGCCGTCGTCCTCGTCGGCTGCAACGTCCGGATCGACCCCGCGGTCGCGGTGCTCCGGCGTCGGCAGATCCCCGTGGTCGCGATCGAGGCCGACGACATCGAGGGTGCGGTGCCGATCCAGCTCGACAACCGCGAGGCCTCGCGCCGCGCCGCTGCGTTCCTGCGTGACCTCGGGCACGAGGCCGTCACGATCGTGTCGCTGCCCCTCGACGGTGCGCACCGCCGCGGCCCGATCGACGCCGAGCGCGAGGCCGCCGGGATCGCCTTCACCTCGCTCGAACGCCTGCGCGGGGTCCGTGGGGTCTACCCGGACGCCGTCGCGATCGAGGCCGCCGGCAGCTCGGTGGAAGAGGGGCGGATCGCCGGCACCGCGCTCTTCGCCCCGGACGGACCCCGGCCCACCGCGGTCGTCGCGCAGAGCGACGTCCTGGCGGTCGGCGTGATCTCGGCCGCCCTGGACGCCGGCCTCCGCGTCCCCGAGGACGTCAGCGTCGTCGGCTTCGACGGCATCACCGTGGACGACAGCCTGTTCCACCGCACGCGCATCCGGCAGCTCACCACGCTCGTGCAGCCCTTCGTGCAGAAGGGCCAGGCGGCCGCCCGGGCCGCGCTGGCCATGCTCGAGGGGGCGGAGCCGCAGCCCGCGGCCTTCCGCTCGGAACTCCGGATCGGGGACACGACGGGCCCGCCGCGCGACTAGCGGTCGCGCGGCGCCCGTCCTCGTCAGTCGGTGAAGACGTCGCCGGCGCTCGCGGCGGTCCCGTCCCAGGCCACGGCCCCGGCGGCGACGGCATCGGCACGTCCGCCACGGTCGGCGGACGTGTCACTGACCACCGTGACGCCGAGCGCACGGCTGATCCGGACCGCCGACGCCAGCTGCGCACGGCTCATCGTCGCGGTGTCGCCGAGCAGCAACCACGTCGGCGGCGGGGTGAACCGGCTGATCGCTGCGCCCCAGCTGTCGACGGCCAGGACCGAACTGACATACTGCGACGAGACGAGCCAGCCGTACCGATCGACGTCGGCGGCAGCGTCGACGACGATGCGCGTCGCTCGGCGGTCACGTCGCGGACGTCGAGGACGCCGCCGCCGCCCTCGACGGGCAGCAACCGGGTGTTCACGGTGTAGTTCCTCGTGCTGCCGTCCGGGCGGCGCACCACCACGAGCTCGTCCTCCGCCTCGGAACCGTCGATCGTGCTCCGGACCAGGTCGTCGAGCCGTCGCTCGGTCCCCGGGCCCGCGAGGTCCTCGATGGCCCAGCCACCGCGTCCGCGGTTCGTGACGGTGGTCCGGCCGCGGTCGTCGAACGCGAGCACGTCGAAGTCCACCGAGTCGAGGACCGCGCGGACCAGTGCCTCACGCGTGCTCACCTCGAGGAGCCGCGTCCGGAGGAGTGCCGCCTGCTCGTGGAGGACGGACTGCCGCGCGGCGCCACGTCGGGCGAGTACCGCGGCCGTGCCGCTCACCGCGGCGACGATGAGCGGGAAGGAGACCAGGCGCGCCGTGTCGGCGGTGTCGATCCGGTCCCACTCGCCCGGTGCGCCGATCCAGAGGAGCGTCACGATGACCCCCGTCGTCGAGGCGGCTCCGGGCAGGCCGAACGAGTAGCCCGCCCACATGGCCGGGAGCACGAAGAGCGCGCTCACCCCGATCGACTGCACGTCGCCGCGGATGAAGGCGATTCCGGTGACGTCGAGCGCGAGGACGAGCGCGAACAGTCGGGGGTCGACGGACTGCGGGACCACGGCTGCGAGCACCAGCGCGACGAGCGGGAGCGCGGTGCCGAGGGTCGCGAGGAGTCCGATCTGCTGCCGGTCTACGACGAGCACGAAGCCGATGACCGGCATGATGCCCGCCACGACGGCGAGTTGGTTGCGGAAGGCGCGGCGGCCACCGCCCTCGTCGACCCCGCGTGCGCCCTGCCCCATGCGGACATCGTGGCACGTGTGCATCGTCCGCCACGAGCACCTCGGATGACCGCGGTGGCGCGGACGACCTATGCTGCCGTGGAGATGGACGAGGAGACGGGTGCGGCCGCCGCCGGCGCGGCGTCGCAGCGGGAGGCCAGCGGCGACGACCTCGACGAGGCGACCTCGTTCTACGAGCGGCTGCACAACGCGCACCGGGTGGCGCTCACCCCGGCAGGCGACTCGTTCTCCTACCGGGTGCGCAGCGTCTGGGACGCCGCCATGACGCTGCGGAGCTCGACCCTGTCCGCGAACCGCTGGGGACGCATCGAACCCGAGGGGCACTACCTCCTCACCTGGGCGCAGCACGGCACCGCGGTGATCGACGCCGGGACCGACCAGGAGCAGGTCCTCCGTCCGGGGACCGCGGTGATGTACCCCACCGGACGGGCGTTCACGCTCGACGCTCCCGCGGGTGCCGTGCTGCACGCGGTCGACTTCGCCGCCGACTTCCTCGAGGGCCTCGACGCCGCACGACGGGGTGAGGAGCCGCGACGCCTAGAGTTCCTCCGACGCCCCGACCCGGTCGCCCTCGCCACCCTCCAACGGCGACTCGCCGTCGCAGCACCGGAGCTGCTGCGACCCGACACCGACCCGGTCCGCCGGGCCCTGCTCACCGAATCACTCGGCAACCTCCTGC
Source organism: Curtobacterium sp. NPDC098951 (assembly GCF_044759965.1). Lineage (NCBI taxonomy): Bacteria > Bacillati > Actinomycetota > Actinomycetes > Micrococcales > Microbacteriaceae > Curtobacterium > Curtobacterium sp. NPDC098951. The sequence continues at coordinate 31,781 of NZ_JBIWAG010000003.1, read as the reverse complement.
TGGACACCTTCGTGGAGCCGGTCGGCGACCTCGTCCGGCAGTACCCGGGGGCCGTGGGCCGTGCCCTGCAGTTCATCGTCGACCGGGCCGCGGACCCGGTCACCACCGCGGACATCGCCGCGGCAGCCGGACTCAGCGCACGCGGGCTGCAGCAGGCGTTCGTGCGGGCCGACCTCCCCACCCCCATGGTCGCCCTGCGGCAGGAACGCCTCCGCCACGTCAGGGAGGCGCTGCAGCACGCGGAGCCGGGGACGGCCACGGTCGCGACGATCGCCACCGCGTGGAGCTTCGGGCACCTCGGTCGGTTCTCGGGGTACTACGAACGCGAGTTCGGCGAGCTCCCGAGCGCGACCCTCCGAGATCGATCCTGAGCCGCGACGAGCGCCCGCGACGACGGGCGACCGCGGCGACGGGGGACCGCGGCGACGAGCGACCGCGGCGACGAGCGCCAGCGGCTCACCCGCGCCGGAGGCCGAGGCCGACCACCGCGACGAGGTTCACCACGCTCCCCACGAGGAACCCGGTGGTCCCACCAGCCACGCCCGTGACGGGCCCGAGCACCGCCATGAGGACCGCCCCGACGACGAACCCGGCGACCGACGCCGAGGCGACCTGCCTGGACCGGCCCGCCGCGAGGAGCAACGCCGCCGGGACGAGCCCGACGGTGAACACCCAGACGCCGACCATCAGGTACCGGAGGTCCGCCACGGGGGCGGCGCCCTCGGCCGGGTAGACGATCGGCAGGAACCACCCGGCCAGCGCCGCCACGAGCCCGAAGACGACCGCGGTGCCGGCGGCGAACCCGACCACGAGCAGTGCCGCTCCGCGCGACCGGAGCGACCCGTGGGCACTCCGGTGCGCGAACGCCGGCACGAGGACCTGCCCGAGCGCCTGCCCGAGCATCGAGGCGGGCGTCGCCAGGGTGAACGCGGCCGCGTAGACCCCGGCGTCACGCGCCGACGACGTCACCTGCGCCGAGATCATCGTGAGCTGGAGCAACCCGTTCGAGGTCACGACGGCGAGCACGTTCCAGGCCGCGAAGCCGAGGACCCCGGCGGTTGGCTCCTGCTGCCCCGTCCGGCCGTTGCCCCGCGGCCAGCACGCAATCGCGAACACCGTGTACCCGATCGCGAGTGGCAGCAGCACGAACGGTTCGAGCCGGGCGACGCATGCGAGCACGAGCAACCCGAGCGCGAGGACGCTCGTCACGGAGTCCCAGAGCGCGACCCGCCCAGCCCGGCCGTACCCCAGCTGGGCGCCGCGGGCGTAGCAGTACAGGCCGTAGCCCACGACGACCGCGACCCCGCCGAACACCGTGCCGGGACCGTTGCCCCAGGCCAGCGCGATCGGCACGGTGGCCACGGCGAGGACGACGGTGGAGACGAGCATCGACCGGCCGAGCAGCCGGTTCACCGCGGCGTCCGAGCGCCGTCCGCGCAGGGCGATCGCGAGGGCCCGCGACGCGGTGTTGCCGGCGGCGTTCGGCCAGAGCAGGGCGACGAACACCGACAGCGACAGGAGTGCGGTCGTCTGTCCGAGGGTCTCGGTGCCGAACACCCGACCGACGACCACGGTCACGACGAGCTTCGCCACGCCCTGCACGCCGATGCCCACGGTGGCGAGCACCGCGGACGACGCGACGGACGAGGCCGCGGCCGGAGCGGCAGCCGGACGCACGCTCACCGTGCCATCGCCTGGTCGATCCAGCCCCGGCGGTGCGCCCGCAGCCCGAGCGTCACCGCCCGGACGCCGATGTACCCGAGCGCGAAGGCCGCCCACAGCCCGCCGAGCGTCCCGCCCGCCCACCAGAGCAGCGGCAGGTACACGACGAGGTTCACACCCCCGGCGATCGCCAGGTACCGCGCGTCCCCGGCACCGATGAGCACGCCGTCGAGCACGAACACGTACCCCGCGACCGGCATCCCGACGGCGATGAGCACCAGCACGAGCGGCAGCGCGTCCCGGACGGCGGCCGAGTCGGAGAACACGGGACCGAGCACCCCGTTCACGGCGGCGGTCAGCACGCCGAGGAGCACCCCGCCCAGGATCCCGAGCAGCACGAGGCGCCGGGTGACGAGTCGGACGCGTGCCGGGTCGCGCGCGCCGAGGCCGTGCCCCACGAGCGCCTGCCCGGCGATCGCGAGGGCGTCGAGCGCGAACGCCAGGGTCGAGAACACCGTCAGGCCGACCTGGGTCGTCGCGAGTCCGGTCGTCCCGAGGCCGGCGGCGGTGGCGACGGTCGCGAGCATCGCCACGCGCAGCGACGCGGTCCGCAGGAACAGCCAGGCGCCGGACCGCAGCGCGCGGGCGACCCCCGAGGCGCCGGGACGCAGCGGTGCCCCCGAGGACCGGGCCGCACGGACGGCGATGCGGACGTACACGATCGCCATCGCCCACTGCACGATGACGGTGCCGGCGGCCGACCCCTCGACGCCCCAGCCCGCGCCGTAGATGAGCACGGCGTTCAGCAGCCCGTTCGCCACGAAGCCGACGGTCGCGACGACGAGCGGGGTCCTGGTGTCCTGCAGGCCGCGCAGCAGGCCGGTCGACGCGGTCACGACGAGGATGCCGGGCAGGCCGATGAGCGACACCGTCAGGTAGGCGGTCGCCGCCGCCGCGACCTCGGGCGCCGCACCGAACAGCGACACGAGCGGACCCGATAGTGGCCAGCCGACGAGCGCCAGCACCACCCCCAGGCCGAGCGCGAGCCACATCCCGTCGATGCCCGCGTGCACGGCGCCTGGCCGGTCACCGCCGCCGAGCGCCCGCGCGACCGCCGGGGTGGTCGAGTAGGCCAGGAACACGAGCAGTCCCGTCACGGTCTGCAGCACGGCACCCGCGAGCCCGACGGCCGCCAGCGCCGTCGCGCCGAGGTGCCCGACGAGGGCGGTGTCGGTGAGCAGGAAGAGCGGCTCGACGACGAGCGCACCGAGGGCGGGCACCGCCAACCGCACGATGTCGCGGTCGACCGCGCGTCGTTCGGTGGGCGCGGGTGGCGTCGGTCGGTGCACCGACCCATTGTGGCGGCGATGCGGGCCCGCCGTGGCGCGCGGTGGTCTCGGCCACCCGCACGAGGCGGGCCGCGGGACGCGCCGACCCGCGCCTCCCGGCCGGACTACGCTCCGATCGTGGACATCGCCGCACTGGTGCCGGCAGCGATCGGCATCGCGCTCAGCCCCCTGCCGATCGCCTCGGTCGTGTTCCTGCTCGGGCACCGACGCGGCTACGGATCGGCGCTCGCGTGCGCGCTGGGGTGGATGGCCGCCGTGGCCGCCGCCCTCGTCGTGGCGGTGGCCGTCGGCGAGCAGCTCCCGACCGGGACGGGCGATGGGCCGCCGGTGCAGGCGTTGGTCGCGCTCGCCGCTGCGGTGGTGCTGTTCGCGATCGCGGCGTGGCAGTGGGCGCGTCGCCGCCTGCCGGACGGATCGCCGGCGAGCACGCGCTGGGCGGACGCCATGGAGGCACTCGGTCCCGGCCGGGCCTTCGGGCTCGGCGCACTCCTGTTCCTCAGCCCGAAGTCGGTCGTCCTGGCGCTGGCAGCGGGCCTGACCTTCGGCGACGAGGACCCGCGGGCGGTCGAGACGCTCGTCGTCGGCGCGCTGTTCGTGCTCGCCTCGGGCGCCGTCGTGCTGCTGCCGATCGTCCTGGCCGTGGCTCTCGGGCGGCGTGCCGAGCGCCCCCTCGAGGCGATGCGCTCGTGGATCGCGGAGTGGGGTGCGCGGTCGCTCGTGGTCGTGCTGGTCGTCCTCGGGGTGGTCCAGCTCGTCATCGGACTGACCGGCCTGCGCTGAGCGCGGTCCGGGAGGCGCGGCTCGCCCCGTCCCGTCGGCCGACGGGTCGAGACGGCCGGGTCAGTCGCCGCGCGGCTCGGCGGGGACGCCGCCGGTCGCCGCGTGCGCTTCGTCCGACGCCGCCGGCGTCGCCTCGTCGGTCCCGCGGGCACGGCCCACCAGGTCCATCACGTGGTAGACGACGATCGCCGCGACGGTGCCGAGGATGATGCCGCCGAAGCTCGCCTGGCCGAACGCGAACGTGAAGTCCGCGATCCCGATGATGAGGGCGATGCCCGCGGTCAGCTGGTTCTTCGGCTTCGCGAAGTCGACGCGGTTCTCGACCCAGATGCGGATGCCGATGACGCCGATCAGGCCGTACAGCGCGGTGGTCGCGCCGCCGAGCACCCCCGGCGGGACCGACGAGATGACCGCACCGATCTTGGGGGAGAGGCCGAGCAGGACCGCGACGATCGCCGCGACCCAGTACGCCGCGGTCGAGAACACCCGGGTGGCCGCCATGACGCCGATGTTCTCGCCGTAGGTGGTCGTGGCCGAGCCGCCGCCGAGCCCGGCGAGGACGGTCGAGACGCCGTCGGCGAAGAGCGCGCGTCCGGTGAGCGGGGTGAGGTCGCGGCCGGTGAGCTGCCCGACGCCCTTGACGTGTCCGACGTTCTCGGCGACGAGCGCGAGGACGACCGGGACGAACGCGAGGTAGATCGCGAGCTGCGACCCGTCGAACGCCGGCGCGGTGAACTCCGGCAGACCGATCCAGGCGGCCTCGTGGACGGCGTCGAACGAGACCTCGCCGCCGATGAGTGCGGCGACGTAGCCGACGACGACGCCGATCACGATCGACAGACGGCCGATGAGCCCCTTGAACAGGACGGTCACGAGGATGATCGCGGCGAGGGTGATCACCGCGACGACGGGGGCCTTCGTGAAGTTGTCGCGGGCGGCCGGCGCGAGGTTGAAGCCGATCAGGGCCACGATCGCGCCGGACACCACCGGCGGCATCAGCCGGTCGATCCACCCGGCACCGGCGAGGTGCACCACGGCCCCGACGACCGCGAGCAGCGCACCCACGACGATGATCCCGGAGAGCGCGAGCGGGATGCCGCCGATCTTCGTCGCAGCGGCGATCGGCGCGATGAAGGCGAAGGACGACCCGAGGTAGCTCGGCAGCCGGTTCCCGGTGATGACGAGGAACAGGATCGTGCCGATGCCGCTGAAGAGCAGCGTCGTCGATGGCGGGAACCCGGTGAGGAGCGGCACGAGGAACGTCGCACCGAACATCGCCACGACGTGCTGCACGCCGAGCCCGATCGTGCGACCCCAGGTGAGGCGCTCGTCTGGTGCCACGATCGTCGTCGCGGAGACGGTCGCGCCGTCACCGTGCAGCTTCCACGGAAGTCCCATGTGGACGACGCTAGTGGCTGTCGACCGCTCGTGACGCTCCCGCCCGGTGGGCGTCCGGCGGGCGCTGGCCCGACCAGGGTCAGGGAGTGAGCACCGTGATGGACAGTCCTCGGGTCCGCTCCGCCTGCGCGAGCGCGCCGACCGGGTCGTCGATCCCGACGGTCGTCACCTCGAGGGCGCTGAGGTCCACGACCCCGGACCGGACCTGTCGCCACACGCGGAAGGCGGTCTCCTCCGAGTGCATCCACGAGCCTCGCAGGGTGATCCGCCGCCGCATGAGTTGGTGGTACGGGATCGGGAGCGTCTGGTGGACCCCGCCGAGGAGGACCATGGTGCCGTCCGTCCGCACGCTGTCGAAGCCGGCCATCGTGAGGTCCGCGGTCGGGGTCGGTCCGAGGGCGTCGATCACGACGTCCGCCTCGCCGCCGAGCGCTGCACCGATCGCCGCTGCGTCCGCTGCGTGTGCGCCGACGGACCGGACGGAACGCACCCGGGGGTCCACTGCCTCCAGACGGTCGAGGCTGCCACCGTCACGACCGACGGCGACGACGAGTCCGGCCCCCTGGGCGAGCGCCGAGAGGACTGCTGCTCCGCCCATCTGGCCACTCGCACCGAGCACGACCACACGGTCACCCGCCGCCGTGCCGCTGCGTTCGACCGCCCCGGCGGCGACGCTCAGCCAGGACAGGAACGCGAGCTTCGTCGGATCCGGGTGCAGTTCGGCACCGGGGAGGGCGAGGACGGTCGACGCGGGCATGACGGTGCGCTCGGCGAACGTGCCGGTCCGCCAGACCCGACGCATCCGATCCGTGGTCGACGTCGCTCTCCCACGGCCGCCGATCCCCGTCCACCCGAGGAGGACCTCCTCCGGCTCGGCCGTCCTCCCGCTCTGCAGGAGTCCGGTGCAGAGCACCGTCTCCCCGGGACGGACGGTCGTGACGTCGTCCGCGACCTCCTCCACGACCCCGATGCCGCCGACGCCGAGCACGGTCGGTGTCGCGATGCCACCACGGCCGCCCTCCACGAGCACCCGGGTGTACGCGGGGACCTGCACCGCGAGCATCCGCAGCACCACGCCCCCGGGGCGCACCGGCGGGTCCGCCACCTCCTCGACGCTGAGTGCCGAGCCGATCCCGTCGAGTTTCCATGCCTTCATGACGCCAGTGTCCGTCGGCACCAGAGGTGCATCCAGAGCCGCCTCATACTGGTACCCAGACCACCAGGAAGGCACGGCCGTGAGCGACGTCACCGAGCAGCAGCGTCGAGAACTCGGCGCGTTCCTGCGGGCGCTGCGGGAACGGGCGAGTCCGTCCGACGTCGGCCTGCCGGGTTCGTCACGCCGTCGGACCCCGGGCCTCCGTCGTGAAGAGGTCGCGATGCTCGCCGGGATCAGCCCCACCTGGTACACGTTCCTCGAGCAGGGCCGGGACGTGCGCCCCTCCCAGCAGGTGCTCCACGCGCTCGCACTGGCGCTCGGGCTCGCGGACGCGGAACGCGCGCACCTCTTCGCGATCGCCGCTGACGCACCCCCGAGCACGCTCCCGGACCAGGTCTCCGATCCGGAGGTCGCGCGGGTCGTCGACCTCCTCGACCCTGCTCCGGCGTACGTGACCGGGGCCACCTTCGACGTGCTCGCGTGGAACACCGCAGCGGCCGATCTGTTCCGGAGTGCGCTCACGCACGACGGACACCCCAACCTGGTCCGGTGGGTGTTCCTCGCCCCGGATGCTCGTGAGGTCCTGCCGGACTGGACGGAGGTGGCGCAGGGACTCCTCGCGCGGCTCCGCTCCCGCGCAGGACGGAACCCCGGATCCCCGGCGTACCGGGACCTCGAAGCGGATCTGCGGCGCGCGAGCACGGAGGCCGATCGGTGGTGGCCGCGGTACGACGTCGGCAGTGAGCGCGCCGGCATCAAGCGCGTTCGACTCGCCGACGGGCGGGTGCAACGCCTGGCCCACACGTCGTTCGAGGTCGCTGACCGGCCGGGCCAGACCATGACCGTCTACCGCCCGCTCTGAACCGAGCGGACCACGCTGCTGGGGTGTCCGGGCGCTGCCGCCGCTCCATCAGGGCGGTGGTGGCTATCGTGGACCGCATGACCGACGTCGCAAGCACCTCCGGGATCCACACCGACGAGCTGGACGCCACGGTCCGCCCGCAGGACGACCTGTACCGCCACGTGAACGGCTCGTGGATCGCATCGACGCCGATCCCCGACGACAAGGCGCGGTACGGCTCGTTCACGGTGCTGGCCGAGGCGGCCGAGATCGCGGTTCGGGACATCATCGAGCGCTCCCAGCAGGCGGCGCCCGGCACCGAGGAGCGCAAGGTCGGCGACCTGTACTCCTCGTTCACCGACGAGGCGCGGCTCGAGGCGCTCGGCACCGCGCCGATCGAGCCCCTGCTCGCCGAGGTCGCGGCCGTCGACTCGGTCGACGACGTCGTGCGCCTGGTCGGCCGGTTCGAGCGGCTGGGTCTGCCGAGCTTCCTGCAGCTCTTCGTCGACAACGACCCGGGCGACCCGGAGTCCTACGTGGTGTTCCTCGAGCAGTCCGGTCTCGGGCTGCCCGACGAGTCCTACTACCGCGAGGACCGCTTCGCCGACATCCGCACGAAGTACCGCGAGTTCGTCGCCGCCATGTTCCCGCTCGCCGGGTTCGAGGACGGCGGCGACCGCACCGAGCACGTCGTCGCCCTCGAGACCGCGCTGGCGTCGAAGCACTGGGACAACGTCACCACGCGCGACAGCCAGAAGACCTACAACAAGCTGCCGTGGGCCGAGGTCCAGGCGCTCGCCGACGGCATCGACCTCCGCCTCTGGTGGGAGGCGATCGACGCCCCCGCCGGCGCCTTCGAGACCGTGGTCGTCCGCGAGCCGTCGTTCGTGACCGGGCTGGCCGAGCTGCTGCACGAGCAGCCGCTCGAGGTCTGGAAGGACTGGCTGCGGTGGCAGGTGATCCGCGGCTCCGCGGCCTACCTGACGAGCGCGTTCTCGGCGACGAACTTCTCGTTCTACGGCACCGCGCTCACCGGCGCGCCGAAGCAGCGCGAGCGCTGGAAGCGCGGCGTCTCCCTCGTCGAGGGCGCGATGGGCGAGGCCGTCGGGCGCATCTACGTGCAGGAGCACTTCGACGAGACCTCGAAGGCGACGATGGACGACCTCGTGGCGAACCTCGTCGAGGCGTACCGGCAGAGCATCACCGGCCTCGACTGGATGACCGACGAGACCCGTGCCCGTGCCCTCGACAAGCTCGACAAGTTCACGCCGAAGATCGGCTACCCGGTGAAGTGGCGCGACTACTCGGCGCTGCCGGTCTCCGCCGACGACCTCGTCGGCAACGTCCGTGCCGTCGCCTCGTTCCAGGTCGACCGCGAGCTCGGCAAGATCGGCAAGCCGATCGACCGCGACGAGTGGTTCATGACGCCGCAGACCATCAACGCGTACTACAACCCGGGCTTCAACGAGATCGTGTTCCCCGCGGCGATCCTGCAGTTCCCGTTCTTCGACGCCGCACGCGACGCGAGCGCGAACTACGGAGCGATCGGTGCCGTCATCGGCCACGAGATCGGGCACGGCTTCGACGACCAGGGCTCGCAGTACGACGGCGACGGGCGACTCGAGAACTGGTGGACCGAGGCCGACCGCACGGCGTTCGAGGAGCGCACGAAGGCCCTCATCGCGCAGTACGACGCGCTCGTCCCCACCGAGGTCCCGGACGGCCACGTCAACGGCGCCCTGACGATCGGCGAGAACATCGGCGACCTCGGCGGGCTCTCGATCGCGTGGAAGGCCTACCTGCTCTCCCTCGACGGCGAGGAGCCGCCCGTCGTCGACGGCCTGACCGGCGCCGAGCGGTTCTTCCTGAGCTGGGCGCAGGCCTGGCGGATGGCGATCCGGCCGGAGGAAGCCGCCCGACTGCTCACGATCGACCCGCACTCGCCGACCGAGTTCCGCTGCAACCAGGTGGTCCGCAACATCGACGTCTTCTACGACACCTTCGGCGTGACCGAGCGGGACGCGATGTACCTCGACCCGACCGAGCGCGTCGCGATCTGGTGATGGCCGAGCCGGACGCGGCTCCGTCGTCGGAGCCGGGGTCGGCTCGCCGGTCCCGCCGACGCCAGCAGGCCGGCGGGACGGACGGTCGGGCCCGCGGGCGGCACCGTGGTGGTGCCGACGAGCGGTTCGCGTCGACGCTGCAGGCCCTCGGAGCGCTCGCACGGGACGGTGCGTCCGTCAGCGCCTCGGTGATCGACACGTCGACCGGCAAGGCCCTGTTGGCGGTGGACGACACGCTCGTCCAGCCCGTGGCGAGCCTCGGGCGCGTGCTGCTGCTCGTGGAGGTCGCGGCACGGCTCGAGGACGGCGGGTTGCACGGTGACCGACTGCAGCGGATGGCGCGGGACACCGCCACCGGCGCGGGACTCTGGCAGTTCCTGCAGCAGCCGACCATGCAGGTGTCCGACCTGGCGACCCTCGTCGGTGCGAGCGCGGACGCCTGGGCGATGAACGCGCTGCTGTCGACCGTCGGCATCGATGCGGTCCGTGAGCGTGCCGAGGCCCTCGGGATCGAACGCACCGCGCTCATCGACCGCGTCCGGGACCGCCGGGGGCCGGACGACGCGCCCGACGCCTCGGTCGCCCCGACGGGTGAGCTCGCCTGGCTCATGCGGGGACTGGCGCTCGGCGAGGTCGTCGACGAGGCGGTGTCGAACCGGGTGCTCGGCTGGCTGTCGCTCGCGTCCGACCTGAGTCTCGTCGCGGGGTCGTTCGGGCTCGACCCGCTCGCCCACCGGGCACTGGACCACGGCCTGCAGGTCGTCTCGGCGACCGGTTCGGGCACGGGCGTCCGCGCCGAGGCCGGGATCCTGCGCGGGCCCGGCTCGTCGGTGAGCTACGCGGTCACGGTGACCTTCGACGACGCCTCGCTGCAGCGGCGGCTGGCGGTCATCGACGCCCTGCGGACGATGGGCACCGAGGTGCTCGAGACGGTGCACGAGGCCGCGGCCCGCTGAGCGTACCTCCGCGCTCGTGACCGACTCCCTGATCTCCTTCGCCGAGGCCTGCCGGTGCACGCAGGAGGTCCGCGCGTCCACGGACGACCCCGAGTCCTGAGCGGGCCGGGTCAGCGCAGCCGGACGAACGACCGCAGCGGGGCCGGCCGGACGTCGTGCACCTCGACGAACCCGCGTGACTCGTAGAACGCCCGTTGACCCGGCTCGGCGTCGGTCGTGAGGACGGTCTGTCGGACGTCCGGGTACCGCTCGAGCACGGCGTCGAGCAGCGCACCGCCGATCCCCATCCGGTGGCGGTCCGGCAGCACGAGCAGGTCCTGCACGTACACGACGGTCGCACCGTCCGACACGGTGCGGACCAGGCCGACGAGCGAGCCGTCCGTGCTCCGGGCCGTCAGCACGAGGTGGGATCCGCACACCGCGGCGACGAGGGTCTCCGGGGCGTCGGTGTACACCGTCCACCCGACCGCGCGGTACAGCGCGAGGAGCTCGTCCCAGTCCGGCCGTTCCTCCGTGATCAGCAGCACCCGTCCATGCTGGCAGACGTCAGTCGGTCGCCTGCCCCGCGGGGACGAAGGCCTGGACGTCGAGCTCCGTCACGTCCTTCGACCGGCACGCGGCGAACTCGGTGTACGGCACGAACAGCGACGCCTTCGAGCCGGGCGGGTAGACGCGGAAACCGTCGGGCGAGGTGGGGTCGCACGTCGACTCCGGGTAGTTCTCCGAGTTCGCGACCTTGAGCGGTGCCACGGCCTCCTCGCCGGACGCCAGCGTGACGGTCGGGTGGGGCGCCGCCCGGTCGAGCGTCGCCGCGTTCCCGATCTGCGTGCCGTTCGTGTCGCCGACGAACGACACCCCCGGCCAGCCCTGCAGCGTGCAGGTCGACGACCCGGTGTTCCGCAGGACGAGGTGGACGTACGTGCTCCCGGCCGCGCCACCGCTGCCGGCCTCGATGCTCCCGGCGAGCGAGGACGTCGCGCATGCCGACGACCCGGTACCGGAGGACCCCGCGTTCGAGGAGCCACCGGACGACCCGGTCGACGCGCCGCCCGCCGAGGCCGACGACGACGAGCCGGACGGGACGGACGAGGGCGTCGCCGTCGGTGTCGCCGTGACGGTCTCGGTGGCCGTGGCCGTCGGGTCCGAGGTACCGCCGGACGAGCACCCGGCGAGCAGACCGACGGCGACGATGCCGACGGCAGCGAGCAGTGGGGACCCAGTGCGACGGTGCATGACCCAACACAACCACCGGGTGCGGGGAACACGACTCGGGTGGCGCCCAGCCGTCACGAGCACACTCCGGAGCACGCGCGCGAGCGCACGAGCAACGGAGGTCGACATGGCAGGCAAGCACGAACAGGCACGCGGCGACGAGGGTCGGGCGGACGGCGTCGAGCCCCGCGCCGGTGCCTTCACCGACAGCGAGATCCCCGGCGAGACCCCGGTGCCCTCGAACGAGCCCGCCGGTGAGTTCGTCTCGAGCGACATCCCCGGCGAGACCCGTCCCGAGGGTGGCGGCGAGGGCGAGTACGTCGAGTCGGACATCCCCGGCGAGGCGGAGCCGACGTCGGACGGCGAGGTCGGCCACTACACGGACCGCGACCAGGCGTAGGCCCGGGACCTAGTCGACCAGGCCCGCCGCCACGAGGCGGCGGAGCGTCTCGACGCCCGCCGGCGGGCACCGGTCCGCGTCCGCGGAGGTGACCCACTCGATCTCGTCCACCTCGGCCGACGCGACCGGCGCGGCGGTGTCCAGCGCGCCTCCCGGACGTGCCAGGAACAGCGCCATCGCGACCATCGTCCCCGGGGCCTGGCCGTGCGCCGGCTCCGTGACGGTGCCGAACGGCTCCACGTCGGCCGCGGTCAGGCGGAGTCCGGTCTCCTCGAGGGCTTCGCGCACGGCGGCCTCGACGTCGGTCTCGTGCGGCTCCGCCTTGCCGCCGGGCAGGTAGAGCACGTCGCGCTTGCGCGCGCGGACCATCAGCACCCGGCGGTCGCGCACCAGCAGCAGCGCGCTGACGAGCAGGGTCGGGGGACGGCCCTGGAGGCTCAGCTCGCGTCCGCCTCGTCGGTGCGGTCGCGGACGGTCAGCTCGGGCGCGGTGCGCTCCGCGAGCGGTACCACCGGTGCCGGCACGTCGGCCTCGGGCTCCGGGCGGACGCCGAAGAGGGCGTCCAGCGCCCCGACGAACTCCTCGCCGCGGCCGGCGCGACCGAGCTCGCGGGCGCGGACCGACGGACGGTGGAGCAGGACGCCCACGAGGTGCCGCAGCGCGCGTTCGGTCTGCTCGGCCGAGGCGTCGTCACCGTCCGCGCGGCGCTTCGCGCGGTCGATCTCGTCGTCGAGGATGTCGAAGACGTGCTTGCGGAACGCCACGAGCGCCGGGGTCGTCGACTGCTCGAGCGCCTGGGCACGGAACCGGGACACCGCGTCGTCGACCATCGCCCGTGCCTCGGACTCGGCGTTCAGCTCGGCGATCGGGGCGTGGATGCTGATGGTCTCGAGGTCGAGCAGCTCGACGCCGTCGACGTCGGCCGCGTCCGGGTCCACGTTGCGGGGGAGCCCGAGGTCGATGACGATGCGCCGGACGCCGTCGTCGAGGTCGGCGGGCTCGACGACCGGGACCTCGCTCGAGGTGCAGGTGATCACGACGTCGCTGGCGCCGATGGCCTCGCGCAGGTCGTGGGCGGCGACGAGGTCGTGCTTGGCGGCGAACCACGCTGCCCGACCCGAGGGGGAGAAGACCTGGATGGTGTCGGCGCCGCGGTCGCGCAGGGCGGCGATGGTCGTGGCGGCGTAGCTGCCGGTGCCGATCAGGAGCACGCGGGTCCGGCCCCAGTCGGTGACGCGGGACGAGGCGAGCTCGAGGCCGAGGCGCACGAGCGACCGACCGGCCGCACCGATGCGGGTGCGGGTCTTGACGCCCCGGGAGGTGTGCGCCGCCTCTTGGAAGAGCCGTTCGAGGTCCGAGGTGGTGGTGCCGTTCGCGCGGGCGTCCTCGAGCGAGCGGCGGACCTGCCCGGAGATCTCGGTCTCGCCGACGACGACGGACTCGAGGCCGCTCGAGACGGCGAAGAGGTGCTGCACGACGTCCTTGCCGCCGAGCACGTTGACGGAGTCGAGGACCTCGGCGGGGTCGAGGTCGCTCGCGGTCGCGACGGCGTCGACGGTGGCCGAGACGGCGGAGTCGCGGTCGTCGCCGGCGATGTCGAGGTAGGCCTCGAAGCGGTTGCACGTGGCGAGGACGACGGCTCCGTCCAACACGCCGGAGTCCGTCACGAGACGGCTCGCCGCGGTCGGTGCGCCGATGCTCAGTCGCTCCAGGAGATCGAAGCTGGCGTTGCGATGCGACGCCGTGAGACAGATGAGCACGTCTTCTATGGTAACTCGCGTTCCGGTGCCCGCCCGATCCCGTCGTGCGTGCTCGGGATACACCCTGTTCGCCGATGGGAGAATCGTGCGGTGACCGACGCATCCACCACCGCTCTCCCCGCCGCACACCCGCTCGTCTCCGGGCGGACGTCGGGTTCGCCGCTCGTCCGGGCGCTCCGGGGTGACCGGCCGGAGACCCTGCCGGTGTGGTTCATGCGCCAGGCCGGGCGCTCCCTGCCGGAGTACCGCGACCTGCGCGTCGGCACGGCCATGCTCGACGCCTGCCTCGACCCGGCGATGGCGTCGGAGATCACGCTGCAGCCGGTCCGTCGGCACGGGGTCGACGCCGGCATCTTCTTCAGCGACATCGTCGTGCCGATCAAGCTCGCGGGCGTCGACGTCGAGATCGTGCCGGGGCGCGGGCCGGTGCTCGCGTCGCCGATCCGGACCGCGGCCGACGTCGACGCGCTCGGGACGCTCGACGAGGCCGCGCTCGCCCCGATCACCGAGGCGGTGGCCCGCACGGTGGAGCAGCTCGGCGACACCCCGCTCATCGGGTTCGCCGGCGCACCGTTCACGCTCGCGGCCTACCTGGTCGAGGGCGGTCCGTCGAAGGACCACATCCGCGCCCGCACCCTCATGCACGCCGAGCCGGAGACCTGGGCACGCCTGCTCGACTGGGCGGCCGGGGTGTCCGGGGCGTTCCTCCGGGCGCAGGTGCTCGCGGGGGCGTCCGCCGCACAGCTCTTCGACTCGTGGGTCGGTTCACTGTCCCGTGCCGACTACGTCGCGCGGGTCGCCCCGCACTCGGCCGACGCGCTGGCCCACGTGGCCGACCTCGGCGTCCCGCGCATCCACTTCGGCGTCGGCAGCGGCGAGGTGCTCCGCGACATGACCACCTTCGGCACCGACCGGGTCGGCGTCGACGCGGTCGGCGTGGACTGGCGGCTCCCGCTCGACGAGGCGGTCCGCCGCGTCGGCACCGGCGTCACGGTGCAGGGCAACATCGACCCGGCCATGCTCGCCGCTCCGTGGGAGGTGCTCGAGGCGCACGTGCGCGACGTCGTCTCCCGGGGTGGCGCGGCCCGGGCGCACGTGGTCAACCTCGGGCACGGCGTGCCGCCGGAGACCGACCCGACCGTGCTCACCCGCATCGTGTCGCTCGTCCACGAACTCGGGGACGGGACGGCCGCGGCGACCGGAGCGCACGCGTGACCGACGTTGTCGTCGTCGGCGGCGGGGTCGCCGGCCTCGTCGCAGCGCGGGACCTGGCGAAGGGCGGCGCACACGTCGTCCTCGTCGAGGGGTCCGACGTGCTCGGCGGGATGGTCCGTCGGCACAGCGTCGCGGGGCTCGACCTCGACATGGCGGCGGACTCGTTCGCGACCCGGAACGACGCCGTCGGCCGGTTGGCGATCGAGCTCGGCCTCGGCAACGAGATCACCGCACCGGATCCGCGCGGTGCCTGGCTGATGACCCGGGACGGCCGGACCTCGCCGATCCCCGAGACCGGGCTGCTCGGCATCCCCGGCAGTCCGATGGCCGCCGACGTGCTCGCGGTCGTCGGGCAGAAGGCGGCGCTCCGGGCGCAGATGGACTCGCTGCTGCCGTCCCCCGTCGGCGCGAAGGCCGCGTCCCTCGGCGAACTCGTCCGGAAGCGGATGGGCGACCGGGTCCTCGACGACCTGGTCGTGCCGATCGTCGCGGGTGTGCACTCGACGCACCCGGACGACCTCGACCCCGACCGGGTCGCCCCCGGACTCCGGGCGGCACTGCTCCGCGAGGGCTCCCTCGCCCGCGCGGTGCTCGCGCTCCGCGCCCGGGCGACGGCCGGGTCGGCCGTGCAGGGCATCCGCGGTGGCATCGTGCGGCTCGTCGACGAGCTGGTGGCCGACATGGAGACCTACCGCGTCGACGTCCGTCTGCGCACCCGGGCGACCGCGATCGAGGAGCACGCGGTGGAGGTCCGGACCGAGGACGGCGAGACCGAGCGGCTGGTGGCCGAGCACGTGCTCGCGTCGACGGCGGACCCCGCGCGCGCGACCGGGGCCGAGCGCTCGGGCATCGAGCTCGTGACGCTCGTCGTCGACCAGCGCGAACTCGACGCCGCGCCGCGCGGGACGGGCATGCTCGTGCACCCCGATGCGCCGTCCGTCCGGGCGAAGGCGATCACGCACGCCACCGTGAAGTGGCCGTGGCTGGCCGAGGCCGCCGCGGGCAGGCACGTCCTGCGGTTGAGCTACGCGACCGCCGCCGACGCCGTCGAGACCGGCAGGAGCCTCCCGGTCGACCCACGGGACCCCGTCGGCACCCGCGCGGCCCAGGACGCCGCCGCGCTGCTCGGCGTGCGCATCCCGGTGTCCGCCGTCGTCGGCGCCGCACGCGTCCGCTGGCACGGTCCGGACACGACCGCTGCCGGCCTCGCGGACGGCGTCGTCGGGATCGGCGAGGCGTCGAGCGGCCGGGGTCTGGCCGGGATCGTCCAGGCGGCGCGCACGGCCGCTGTGCACATCCTGGATTCCTGAGCGGACCACACACCGCGAGAGGGCTACTGTTGCGATGAGCGTCGGACGTATTCCGCTCGGCGCATGACCACGCACACTGACCCAACGGAGGAATCGCACATGCGAGGCAAGCTCCTGTTCGTCGCCGGCGCAGCTCTCGGGTACGTCCTGGGATCGCGAGCCGGACGGGCGCGGTACGAGCAGATCAAGACCGTCAGCGGCAAGATCTGGAACAGCAACGGCGTGCAGAAGGGCGTCCACGTCGCCGAGGAGTTCATCGCCGACAAGACCCCCGACGTCGCCGAGTTCGTCGGTGAGCAGACGAAGAAGGTCGTCCGCAAGGTCGGGCAGAAGAAGGACAGCCGGGCCTCATGACAGACACCCGCGACCGCAAGCCGCGTTCGCTGTTCGGCCTGGTCGGCGACGTCCCGAAGCTCGTCAAGGAGCTGGTGACGGGCGAGCTGAACCTGCTCAAGGCCGAGATGCTGACGAAGGCCAAGATCTTCGGCCTCGCCGCGGGTCTGCTCGTGGGCGCGCTCGTCATCGTCCTCTACGCGATCGGCGTGCTGCTCACCGCCGCCGTCATGGGTCTCGCGACCGTGATGCCGGCGTGGCTCGCCGCACTCGTCATCGCCGTGGTGATGCTGATCGTCGCGGGGATCCTCGGCCTGCTCGGCTGGAAGCGCCTGAAGAAGGGCCTCCCGCTCACCCCGAAGCGCACCATCGACAGCGTCAAGAACGACGTCAACGCGGTCAAGGGCCTCGGCAAGAAGCCGACCCCGTCGACCCAGTACGGCGCCCGCAAGCCGGACGTCGGCGGCCGCTTCTAACGACGACCGCCCCGTCCACCACCCCACCCCCCCCGGAGGACCCACGTGACCGATCAGCACGACGACCTGGCCGACCGCGTCGCGGCGACCCGCGCGCAGCTGTTCGACACCCTCGACGCGATCGAGGACAAGCTCAACGTCCCGAAGCAGATCGGCATCGCCGCGTCGAAGGTCAAGCGCGGGATCGACGAGAAGCCGGTGCCCTACCTGGCCGGGCTCGCAGCGGGCGTGGCGGTGGTCGGGGGTATCGTCGTAGCGGTGCTCCGACGGCGGTAGCGCTCGCCGTCGAAAGGGGAGCGGCGTCACCTTTGTGACCGATAGGACAATGGACACATGAGTTCCACCGTGCCCACGCACGACGCACACGAGACCTCCCCCGACGGCATCGACCCGAACCTGCTGACGGCCTACGCCCTGTGGGCCGTCTTCCGCCGTCCGCTCGGCCCGATCCACCGCACGGGTGACGACGCCGTAACCGAGCTCGACGCCGTCGTGACCGCCGCCGCACAGCGCGGCGTGACGATCCGTGGTTTCTACGACGTCTCCGGCTTCCGCGCCGACGCCGACGTCATGGTCTGGCTGCACGGCGACGACGCCCAGGCGATCCAGGCCGTGCTGCGCGAGATCCGTCGGACGGCGCTCTTCCAGGACGCCGAGCCGGTCTGGCACGTGATGGCGATGCACCGCGAAGCCGAGTTCAACAAGCGGCACACCCCGGCCTTCCTGCGCGGCAAGGAACCGGAGGCCTGGATCACGGTGTACCCGTTCGTCCGGTCCTACGAGTGGTACCTCCTGCCGGAAGAGGAGCGTTCGACGATGCTCCGCGACCACGGCATCGCCGGCGCCAAGTACCGCCGCGTGCTGACGAACACGATCGCGACGTTCGCCTTGAGCGACTACGAGTGGATCCTGCCGCTCGAGAGCCCGGACCTGGTCGACCTCGTCGACCTCATGCGCGACCTGCGCTACACCGAGGCCCGCATGCACGTGCGGGAAGAGGTGCCGTTCTTCACCGGTCGTCGCGTGACGACCACCGAGCTGCCGGAGGTGCTGTCGTGACCGACACGAGCATGATCACGAACGGACGGGGCACGGTCCTCGCCGCGACCCCTGCCGCCGCCGACGGCCCCGAGCACGTCGAGGTCCCGGTCGCGTACGACGCGATCCTCCTCGCCGGCTTCGGTGGGCCCGAGGGGCAGGACGACGTCATCCCGTTCCTGCGCAACGTCACCCGTGGTCGGGGCATCCCGGACGAGCGCCTCGAAGAGGTCGCCCACCACTACCGGCACTTCGGCGGCGTCAGCCCGATCAACGCGCAGAACCGTGCGCTCAAGGCGGCGCTCGAGAACGAGCTGGCCGCGCGTGGCATCGACATGCCGGTCCTCTGGGGCAACCGCAACTGGGCGCCCTACCTCGAAGAGGCCTTCACCGAGGCGTCCGACAAGGGCTACACGAAGCTCATCGCGATCGCCACGAGCGCCTACTCGTCCTTCTCCTCGTGCCGGCAGTACCGCGAGGACTACGCGCGCGTGCTGACCGAGACCGGACTCGTCGACACCATCCAGATCGACAAGGTCCGGCAGTTCTTCGACCACCCGGGCTTCGTCCGACCGTTCGTCGACGGCGTCCGTGACGGCATGGCACGCGCGATCGCCGAGAACGAGGGCCTCGACGTGGCCACCGAGCTGCACGTGCTCTTCTCCACGCACTCGATCCCGTCGAGCGACGCCGCCAAGTCCGGTCCGAGCGACCGCGGCTTCGACGAGCACGGCGCGTACGAGGCCCAGCACCTCGCCGTCGCGCAGGTCGTCCTCGACCAGGCGTGGGCTGAGCTCCTCGAGCAGCCCGAGCACGCGTCGCTCCGCGGCACCAGCACGCCGCCGTGGAAGCTCGTCTACCAGTCGCGCTCCGGCCCTCCGACCCAGCCCTGGCTCGAGCCCGACATCAACGACTACATGAACGAGGACCTCAAGGGCGGGCCGACGCGTGCCGTCCTCATCGTCCCGCTCGGCTTCGTCAGCGACCACATGGAGGTCATGTGGGACCTCGACGAAGAGGCCACGGAGACCGCCCAGGAGCTCGGCTTCTGGTCGCTCCGGACGCAGACCCCGGGTGTCGACCCGGCCTACGTCGCGGGTCTGGTGGACCTCGTGCTCGAGCGTGTCAACGGCACCCCCACGAGCGAGCGGCCGCACGAGACCGACCTCGGCCCCTGGTACGACGTGTGCCGTCCGGGGTGCTGCGAGAACGTGCGCGCCGGGTTCAAGCCGGCCGCTGCCGGACTCGCTCCGTGACCGAGGCGACCACTCCGACGCGTGCCGACGGCCCCGCCCCGATCCGACTCGGCACCCGGGCCAGCCGGCTCGCGGTCGCCCAGTCGCAGGACGTCGCCGACCGTCTGGCGACGGCGGCCGGTCGTCCGGTCGAGCTCGTCACGGTCACGAGCGAGGGCGACACGAACCGTGCGTCGCTCGCGAGCCTCGGCGGGACCGGGGTGTTCGCGAGCGCGCTCCGCGAAGCCCTCGTCGCGGGTGAGGTCGACGTCCTGGTGCACTCGCTCAAGGACCTCCCGACGGCGCCGTACCCGGGCCTGACGATCGCCGCGGTCCCGAAGCGCGCCGACGCCCGCGACGTCCTCGTCGCCCGCAACGCCGCGACCCTCAAGTCCCTCCCCGAGGGCGCGAAGGTCGGCACGGGATCACCGCGCCGCGTCGCGCAGCTCAGGGCGAAGCGCCCGGACCTCGACGTCGTGGACATCCGCGGCAACATCGACACCCGCCTGGGTCGGGTGGACGACGACCTCGACGCCGTCGTCCTCGCAGCGGCCGGCCTGACCCGCATCGACCGGCTCGATGCGGCGACCGAGCTGCTCGACCTCGGCTTCTGGCCGTCCGCCCCCGGACAGGGAGCGCTCGCGATCGAGACCCGTGCGGACGAGACCGACCGGAACCTCCTCGCCGCCCTGCGGAAGATCGAGCACGCACCCACGCGCCTCACGGTCTCGGCCGAGCGCGAGGTGCTCGCCAAGCTCGAGGCAGGGTGCTCCGCCCCGATCGGCGCGACCGCGATCGTCGACGCCGAGATGCTGCTCGTCTCGGCGACGGTCTACCGCCCCGACGGCTCCGAGTACCGGACCGCCTCGCACGCGGCGGTCCTGGACGGCTCCGCGCAGGACCGTCTCGACGAGGCGCTGGCGCTCGGTGGTCGGGTCGCGGCCGAACTCCTCGAGAACGGCGCGGCCGACCTCGCGGACCTCGCCACGACGGTCGCCGAGGACACGACCGACGGTCCGCACACCGCGGGCCCGGGCCTCGCGACCCCGGCGGAGTAGGCGGTCGCCACGCAGCCCGTCGACCCCGTCCCGGACCCGGCACGACCCCCGGTCGTGCTCGTCCCGCGCGGCGGAGCGTGGGGTGCGCGCGTCGCGGCGGCCGCCAGGGAACGGGGCCTCGACCCGCTCGTCGTCCCGCTGATCGCGGACGAACCGCCGTCCGACCCGGCTCCGCTCGATGCGGCGGTCGACCGGCTCGAGGCCGCTGCACGGTCCAGGAGGCGCGGATCGCCCGATCCCGTCGCAAGCGTGACCGGCGTGGCTGGTTACGCATGGATCGTGGTGACCAGTGCGACGGCCGTGCGTGTGATCGCGGAACGCGTGTCGCGCCTCCCGTCCGACCTGCGGGTGGCGGCGGTCGGCGAGCCGACCGCGCGAGCCGCCCGTGCTGCGGGCTGGGTCGTCGACCTCGTCCCCCCGGAGGCCTCGGGTGCCGCCCTCGTCCGCGCCTTCCCGGACACCCCGGGCCCCGTCCTCTTCCCGCGGTCCGACCTCGCCGCACCGACCGTCGTCGACGGACTCCGCGCCCGCGGGATCGACGTGGACGACGTCGTCGCGTACCGTACCGTGGGGACCGGCGACGAGCCGGTCGCCCCCGGATCCCCGCCCGACGTCGTGCTCGTGACGAGCGGCAGCGTCGCGCGCGAGGTCGCTCGTCGGACGGTCCCGCTCGCCCCCGGCACGCTCGTGGCGTGCATCGGCCCCGGGACCGCTGCCGAGGCCCGCGCCGCCGGACTCCCCGTGCACGTGGTCGCCCCGGACCGCTCCGCAGAATCCCTGCTCGACGCCGTCGTCGAGCGCCTGAACCACCCCGCCCCCGAACAGGAAGGCACACCGTGACCGGCCGCTTCCCCCAGGTCCGCCCCCGTCGACTCCGCGCCACGCCCGCGATGCGACGACTCGTCGCCGAGACCCGGCTGCACCCCGCCGAGCTCGTGCTGCCGATGTTCATCCGCGAGGGGGCGACCGAGGCGATCGACATCACGAGCATGCCGGGCGTGCAGCAGCACTCGCTCGACTCGTTCCGGCGTGCGCTCGTCGAGGCCGCCGGTCAGGGCATCGGCGGCGTGAACCTGTTCGGCGTGCCGATCGCGAAGGACGCGCAGGGCTCCGGTGCGACCGACCCCGACGGCATCCTCAACGTGGCGATCCGCATCGCGCGCGAGGAGGTCGGCGACGCGCTCGTCGTGCAGTCCGACCTGTGCCTCGACGAGTTCACCGACCACGGCCACTGCGGGGTGCTGGCCGCCGACGGATCGGTCGACAACGACGCCACGCTCGAGCGCTACCGCGACATGGCCGTCGTGCAGGCCGAGGCCGGTGCCGAGCTCGTGTGCCTGAGCGGCATGATGGACGGCCAGATCGCGGCCGCCCGTGACGCGCTGGACGCGGCCGGGCACAGCGGCACCGCGCTGCTCGCCTACGCGGCGAAGTACGCCAGCGCGTTCTACGGCCCCTTCCGCGAAGCCGTCGACTCCTCGCTCGTCGGCGACCGTCGGACCTACCAGATCGACGCCGCGAACGGACGGCAGGGGCTCCGCGAGGTCGAGCAGGACATCGCCGAGGGTGCCGACATCGTCATGGTGAAGCCGGCGATGAGCTACCTCGACGTCCTCGCCGAGACCGCCGCGACCTCGCCCGTGCCGGTGTGGGCGTACCAGATCTCCGGCGAGTACGCGATGATCACCGCAGCCGCGCAGAACGGCTGGATCGACCGTGACGCCGCCGCGATGGAGGCCCTCGTCGGCATCAAGCGCGCGGGAGCGGACGCGATCCTCACCTACTTCGCGGTCGACATCGCCCGCACGCTCAACCAGGAGGCCGCCCGATGACCACCAACGACCAGCTCTTCGGCCGTGCGAAGAACAGCATCCCCGGCGGGGTCAACTCGCCCGTGCGCGCCTACGGCTCGGTCGGCGGCACGCCCCGCTTCCTGACGAGCGCGAAGGGCGCCTACGTCACCGACGCCGAGGGGCGGGAGTACGTCGACCTCGTCGCCTCGTGGGGGCCGGCGATCCTCGGACACGCCCACCCCGCCGCGGTCGAGGCCGTGCAGCAGGCGGCCGCCCGTGGCCTCAGCTTCGGGGCGTCGACCCCGGGCGAGACCGAGCTCGCCGAGCTCGTGAAGCAGCGGGTGTCGGTGGACGGCGACGGTCCCATCGAGAAGCTGCGGATGGTGTCCACGGGCACCGAGGCGACCATGACCGCGATCCGGCTGGCCCGCGGCTACACCGGTCGTGACCTGCTCGTGAAGTTCGCCGGGCACTACCACGGCCACTCGGACTCCCTGCTCGCCGAGGCGGGCTCCGGTGTCGCGACCCTCGCCATGCCCGGGTCCGCCGGCATCACCGCCGAGACGGCCGCCCAGACCCTCGTCCTGCCGTACAACGACCTCGGCGCGGTCCGCCGGGCGTTCGACGAGCACTCCGAGCGCATCGCCGCCGTGATCGTCGAGGCGGCCGCGGCGAACATGGGCGTCCTCGCGCCCGAGCGCGGCTTCAACCGGGCCCTCGCGCAGATCGTGCAGTCGCACGGCGCGCTGCTCATCGTCGACGAGGTCCTCACCGGCTTCCGGGTCGGATCCGCCGGTTGGTGGGGGCTCGAGGCGTCCAAGGTCGTGCCGGACGGTGCCGGGTGGAAGCCCGACATCATCACGTTCGGCAAGGTCATCGGCGGCGGGATGCCGCTCGCCGCCCTCGGTGGTCGGCGTGAGGTGATGGACTTCCTCGCGCCGCTCGGCCCCGTCTACCAGGCGGGCACCCTGTCCGGGAACCCGCTCGCGGTCGCGGCCGGGATCGCGACCCTCCGCGCGGCGACGCCCGAGGTGTACGCGCAGCTCGACCGCACGGCGGCGACCATCGCGACGGCGACGAGCGAGGCGCTGTCGGCCGAGGGCGTGGCCCACACGGTGCAGCACGCCGGGAACCTGTTCTCGTTCGCGTTCACCGACGTCGCCCCGCGGAACTACGACGACGTGCGGGCGCAGGAGACCTTCCGCTACGCGCCGTTCTTCCACGCCATGCTCGACGCCGGGGTCACCCTGCCGCCGAGTGTCTTCGAGGCGTGGTTCGTCACCGCTGCGCACGACGACCGTGCCGTCGGGCGGGTGCTCGACGCGCTGCCGGCGGCGGCGAAGGCGGCAGCGAGCGCGGCCGCGTAGCGCGTCGGGTCAGGACGCCCGGCGTGCGGCCCAGCGCCCCTCGGCCCGCAGGATCGCCAGGGGGAAGTCGAAGGCGTGCGAGACCGCCGACGACGTGATGACCTCGTCCGAGGTGCCCTGTGCGACCGCGACCCCGTCCCGCAGCAGCATCGCGTGCGAGGTCGACGCGGGCAGGTCCTCGAGGTGGTGCGTCACCATCACGCTGCCGAGCTCGGGGTGCCGGTGGCGCAGGGCGTCCACGGTCTCGAGCAGGTGCTCGCGCGCCGCGACGTCGAGTCCGGTCGCCGGTTCGTCGAGCAGGAGCAACCGCGGCTCGGCCATGAGGGCCCGTGCGATGAGCGTCCGTCCGCGTTCACCCTGCGACAGGACGGGCCACCGGGCGTCCCGTCGGGCGGAGAGCCCGACGTCGGCGACGTGGGCCTCGGCCGCGGCGACCTGTGCGGCCGACGGCTCCCACCGCATCATGAGGTCGGTCGTGCCGGTGAGTCCGGTCAGCACGGTCTCGAGCACGGTCAGGGGCGACAGCATCCGGTGGCGGGGGTCGACGTGCCCGATGTGTTCGCGGAGTTCCCGGACGTCGACGCGACCGAGCCGCCGTCCGAGGAGCTCGACGGTGCCCGCGCTCGGGTGACCGGTCGCCCCGAGGACGGCGAGCAGGGTCGACTTGCCGGCGCCGTTCGGCCCGAGGAGCGCCCAGTGCTCTCCGCGCCGGACGGTCAGGTCGACGTCGTGCAACAGGTCGCGGCCGGACCGGGTCACGCGGACCCCGGTCGCGTGGACGAGGACGTCGTCGTCGGTCACGCGGTGGCCTCGCCCCGCCCGGTCACTGGCTCGCGCGGAGCCGCTGCAGGAGGTCGCTCAGGGTCACACCGAGCGTGCGGATGACGGCGCCGCCAGCGTCACCGTCGCGCTTCCGGATTGCGGCGATCAGCGGGTCGACCGAGAACCTGCCGTCCCAGAACGTGAAGCGGTCCTCGGCGAGCGCGACGAACTGGACCCGCGGGATGACCGAGTTCGAGAGTGTCGAGAGCAGCGGGTTGTCCGCAGCGCGGATCGCCGCTTCGACGAAGTGCTGGACGTCGGCGTTCATCGCACGGTCCTCGTGTTCGGCGTGCTCGCGGACCTGCTCGAGGATGTCGATCAGCTCGGCGGCCTGGGCGTCGTCGAGCTTCGGGAGGGCCCAGCGGGTCGCCAGCTCGGCGAACCCGGCGAACACCTGCAGGGCGTCGTCGAACTGCTCGGCCGTCGGCGTCGCGACCCGGGTGTACCGGTTCGCCTCCATCTCGACCAGGCCGTAGTCGACGAGCTTCGCGATGGCTTCGCGGATCGGGGTGCGACTGACCCCGAGCCACTGCACGAGCTCGTCGTCGTTGAGGCGCTCGCCCGGCTGCAGGGTGCCGTCCTGGATGGCCGCGAGCATCTTCTCGAGGACGACGTCGCGCAGGAGCTTCCGCGGCGAGTTCTCGACGGTTGACTTGGGTACCGGCATGCCGGGCTCCTCACAGGCTCAGGTGTTCCGTACTCAAATCCTAGCGTGTCAATATGCAAACGCTTGCTAATGAATGCTCGGGGTCCGGTTCCGCGTCCTCAGGAGCGTCCGTACCGCGGTTCGGTCATCGGTCCACCGCGACGACCGTG
Source organism: Curtobacterium sp. NPDC098951 (assembly GCF_044759965.1). NCBI lineage: Bacteria > Bacillati > Actinomycetota > Actinomycetes > Micrococcales > Microbacteriaceae > Curtobacterium > Curtobacterium sp. NPDC098951. The sequence goes on along the minus strand of NZ_JBIWAG010000003.1, from coordinate 6,741 downwards.
CGCCCGTGCACGGCACCCGCGACGACCTGCGGTCCGACGGTGAGTGCCTCCTCGAGCCCGACGACGCGTGTGACCCCGGCGAGGAGGGCCGGGTCGAGGTCGGTGGCCAGCCGTTCCCACGCACGACGGCGCAGCTCGAGCGGGGCGTCGACCGAGTTGATCCCGAGCAGCGACACCGCGCGCAGGATGAACGGCAGCACGGTGGTCGGCAGTGCGGAGTCCTGGGCGAGCCCGCACGCCGTCACTGCACCACCCCACTTCGTGGTCGCCAACACGTTCGCGAGGGTCGCACCGCCAACGCTGTCCACCGCGCCGGCCCAGGTCGCACGCTGCATCGGCTTGCCGAGGTCGGACAGCGTCGCCCGGTCGACCACGTCCGTGGCACCGAGGGCCCGGAGCGAGGCCTCGTTCGCGCTGCGGCCCGTCGACGCGGTGACCTGGTGGCCGCGGGCGGCGAGCAGGGCGATCGCCACCGTGCCCACCCCGCCGGACGCGCCGGTGACGAGGACCGGACCGCTGCCGGGTTCGACGAATGGCTCGAGTGCGAGGACGCTGAGCATCGCGGTGAACCCGGCCGTGCCGATCGCGGCGGCGAAGGAGTCGTCGATCGTGTCCGGTAGCACGACGAGCGATCCGGACGGCACCACCGCGTGTGCAGCCCAGCCGCCGTGCCGGGTCTCGCCGAGTCCGGCCCCGTTCAGGACGACCCGGTCGCCGATCGCGACGTCGTGCACGCCCGCCCCCAGGGCCGAGACGGTGCCGACGACGTCGATGCCCGGCACGAGCGGGTCGACCCGCGCGACCCCGGGGTTCCGGGCCAGCGCCAGCCCGTCCTTGTAGTTGACGCTCGAGTACGTGACGTCGACCAGGACCTCGCCGTCGGCGGGGTCGGCGACGTCGACGTCGGTGACGGTGGGCGGGGCGGAACTGGAGACGAGGACTGCGCGGGTCACGTGTCGGACGCTACCCGCGCCTCCAGGACGCTGTTTCCTTCCCAGGACGCCCGCGGTGCCTGATGCGTTCGGGCGTACCTGGTCGAAAGAAACGGCCGGGTACGCCCGATTCGACCAGGTACCCCGGCCTGGCCGGCGCCCCGGCCCAGCCCAGCCGGGCGGCCCCGCCCGGCCCGGCCCGCGTCAGCCGAACATGATGGCGGCCTCGTCGTACCGGGCCTGCGGCACGGTCTTGAGCTCGCCGAGCGCCTCCTCGAAGGACACGTGCTCGATGTCGGTGCCCCGGAGCGCCACCATGCGGCCCCAGCGCTCCTCGACCACCGCGTCGATCGCCGCGAGGCCGAGGCGGGTCGAGAGCACCCGGTCGTAGGCCGTGGGCGTGCCACCTCGTTGGATGTGGCCGAGCGTGGTGGCGCGGGTCTCGATGCCCGTCATCTCCTCGATGAGCGGCGCGAGGCGCTCGCCGATCCCGCCCAGGCGCGGTCGCCCGAACGCATCGAGCCCACGCTCGGTGTGCGCGTTGTCCTCGTGGTCGGGGACGAAGCCCTCGGCGACGACGACGAGCGGCGCCCGACCACGGTCGTAGGCCGCCCGGACCCACGCGGCGATCTGCTCCATGCTCGTCTTCTGCTCGGGGATGAGGATCGCGTGCGCACCGGCGGCCATGCCGGAGTGCAGGGCGATCCAGCCGACGTGCCGGCCCATGACCTCGGCGACCATGCAGCGGGAGTGCGACTCGCCCGTGGTGCGGAGGCGGTCCATGGCCTCGGTGGCGATCGCGACCGCGGTGTCGAAGCCGAACGTGTAGTCGGTGGCGCCGAGGTCGTTGTCGACCGTCTTCGGGACGCCGACGATCTTCAGCCCGGCGTCCGTGAGGCGCTTCGCGGCGGCCAGCGTGCCCTCGCCGCCGATCGCCACGATGGCGTCGATGCCGTGGCGCTCGAGCGTCCCCGAGATGTTCTCGACGCCGCCGTTCGGGCCCTCGAAGGGGTTCGTCCGGCTCGTGCCGAGGATCGTGCCGCCCTGCTTCGCGATGCCCTGGATGTCCTTGCGGCCGAGCGGGACGATGTCGCCGTCCACCACGCCACGCCATCCGTCGCGGAAGCCCACGAACTCGTGTCCGTAGATCGCGATGCCCTTCAGCACGATCGCGCGGATGACCGCGTTCAGGCCGGGGCAGTCGCCTCCGGAGGTGAGGATGCCGATGCGCATGGGGAACTCCGTCGTCGGGGTGCAGTGGGACACGCCCATCATGACTGACGGTGGTTCCGCATTACCATCCTGCGTGTGTCCCTCGCCGTTCCGTCCTCCGCCGCCGGTGGCACCGGTGACGCCGCGGTGTGGGTCGGCGGGGCCGTGTCGCGTGCTGGCTCCGACGCGTCTGCCGTCCCACGGGTCGACACGGTCTACCGGCCAGGAGGCGCGGTGGACGTCCGCGCGACCCTCCGGCCCCTGCAGCGCGGCTCCGGCGACCCCGCCTTCCGCGTGGTCGGCGCCGACACGTGGCTCGCGCTCCGCACGCCGGAGGGACCGGCCTCGGTGCTCGTGCGCCGCACGGGCTCGGACGCCATCGCGGTCTCGGCGTGGGGCGACGGCGCCGCCTGGGCGGTCACGCACGCGCCCGAACTGCTCGGACGTGGGGACGACTGGTCCGAGCTCGACGTCTCGTCGCACCCGTTCCTCGTCGACGCCCGGCACCGGCAACCGGGCCTCCGCCTGCTCCGCACCAACACCGTGATGGCGGCCCTCGTCCCGGCGATCATGGAGCAGAAGGTCACCTCGCGGCAGGCCTGGCGTGCCTGGCGGTACCTCGTCCGGCGGTACGGGACGCCCGCGCCCGGACCGGCCCCGGCGGACATGGCCGTCCCACCGACCGCCGCCGGGTGGGGCGCGATCCCGAGCTGGGAGTGGCACCGGGCCGGCATCGAACCCGGTCGATCCGCCACGGTGATGCGCGCGGTCCGTGTGGCGCCGGCGCTCGAACGCACCCTCGCGCTCGGCCGGGGCGGCGCCGTCGTCGCCAGCCGACTGCAGTCGGTCCCCGGCATCGGGAAGTGGACGGCGGCCGAGACCGCGCAGCGCGCCCACGGTGACCCGGACTCGCCGAGTGTGGGGGACTTCCACGTGCCGGCGCTCGTCGGGTGGGCGTTGACCGGGGGACCGGTGGACGACGACGGGATGCTCGAGCTGCTCGAACCGTGGCGGGGACACCGGGAGCGGGTCGTCCGGCTCATCGGCGGGTCGGGGTTCCGGAAGCCGTCGTTCGGGCCGCGCCTGACGATCCAGGACCACCGGCACCACTGAGCGGACAACGGGCGCGTCCGGCCGTATCCTCCTGTTGAGAACCGATCTCACAAGGAGGAACCATGACCGACACCACCCCCAGCCCCGCCGCGGACGACGAGCACCGCGTCGCCGAGCACGACGTCGCCGAGCACGACCACGAGCAGGACGGCGGTGAGCACGAGACCGTCGAACACGGCGACCACGTCGACTTCGTGCACGACGGACACCGTCACGCCCGTCACGAGGACCACTACGACGAGCACTGATCGACGCGCCGAGGTCGGCTGACCCGGCGGCGGGGCGGTGCCTGACGGTGCCGCCCCGCCCCCTGCCCGGCGCCCTGCGCGTGGCGTGGCGCGCGCCGCGTGCCGCGTGCCGCGTCAGGCGTGCCGGGCGCCGTCCCCGGCGAGCACGGCGCGGTAGCCCTCGCGGAACGTCGGGTACCGCGGCACCCAGCCGGTCCCGCGCAGCAGGCCGTTCGACAGGCGCTTGTCGCCGGCGCCCTGCCGTCCGGCGGTCCCCTCCTCGGCGGCGGCCCGCGGCGGCACCGGCACACCGAGCTCGGCCGCGAGGAACGCGTACACGTCGTCGAGCCGCGACGGTTCGTCGTCGGTCACGAGGTACGTCGGCGCCGGGTCCTCCAGGGTCGCCAGGTGCACGAGGGCCGCAGCCGCGTCGTCGCGGTGGATCCGGTTCGTGTGCGGCGACGCCCCGTCGACCGGGCCCCGGCGTGCCGCCCCGCCCCGGACCTGGTCGATCAGGCGTTCCCGTCCGGGGCCGTACACCCCCGACAGCCGGGCGAGCACGGCTCCGGGGGCACGGTCGCGCAGCAGGGCCTCGGCCTCCACCAGGACGTCCGCGGTGGGGGTGCCACCGGTCGCCGGGGTGTCCTCGGTGACGGTACTGCCGTCGTCGACGTCGTACACGGCGGTCGACGACACGACGATCACCCGCGGGGCCGCACCGGAGGCGTCGATGCCGTCCAGGACGTTCCGGAGCCCGTCGACGTACGTCGCGCGGTACTCGTCCACGTCGCGGTTCCCGGCGGCGACGGCCACGACGACCACCCCGGTGTCCCGAGGGATCTCGGGGACGGATCGGCGCAGGTCCACCCCCTGTCCGGTGAGCGGGGCGGGCACGAGCTCGGCCCGCCGCCGCAGTCCGACCACGCGGTGTCCGGCGGCGGCGAACCGCAGGCCGGTCTCGATCCCGAGGTCGCCGCAACCGGCGATGACGATGTCCACCGCCCCATCATGCCGAACGCCGGTGGACGATCCGCCGCTCGTGCCGGAACCCGGGTGAACGATCCGGCGCCCTGTCTCGTCGTCAGGGCATGGGACTCCGCACACGCACCAAGGTCATCATCGGCATCGCCTCCGGCGTCGTGGTCGTCGGCGTGGCCGCAGCCATCGTCGGCCCGGTCATCTACGCGAACACCGTGAACGGGCAGGCCGCAGCGGCCCCCTCCGTCAGCGCCGCCCCGTCCGGCGGCTCCGGCTCGCTCACCGCCGCCGAGGCCGACGGCAGCTGGACCAGCACCGGCGACTCGTTCGCCGGCTACCGCGTGCACGAGGTCCTGCAGGGCCAGGATGTGAACGTGGTCGGACGCACGAAGGACGTCGAGGGCACCGCCGAGGTCAGCGGCGGGTCCCTCACGAAGGCGACGGTCACGGTGGAGGTCGCGAAGATCACCACGCCCGAGTCCGCCCGCGACGCGTACTTCCGGGACACCGCGCTCCAGACCGACCAGCACCCGACGGCGACGTTCACGCTGACCGAACCGGTCGACGTGTCGAAGGCGCTGGACGGCACGACGCAGGACGTCACGCTCACCGGCACGATGGACCTGCACGGCGTCCAGAAGCCCGTCACCGCCGACGCGCAGGTCGCCGTCGCGAAGGACGGCACGGTCCAGGTCGCCGGCAGCGTCCCGATCACCTTCGCCGACTACGGCGTCGAGGCACCCTCGCTCGGCTTCGTGACGGTGGACCCGAAGGGGTCCGTCGAGTTCTCCCTCGACCTGGCGAAGTGATGGCCACGGGCAGGTCCGCCGACGAGCTGCTCGCGACCCTCTACCGCGAGCACGGCGACGCGCTCACCCGGTACGTCCGGCACCTGACCCGCGACGGGCACACCGTCGAGGACGTGGTGCAGGAGACCATGGTGCGCGCGTGGCAGCGGCCGGCCGTGCTCGAACGCGCCCCGGACAGTGCACGCGCCTGGCTCTTCACCGTGGCCAGGAACCTCGTCGTCGACGACGCCCGGTCGGCGCGCAACCGCCGCGAACACGGCACGGAGCTGCCCGTCGACCGGGTCGAGGCCGACCGCACCGACGCCGTCCTCGACCGTATCGTCGTCGCGGACGCCCTCGCATCGCTCAGCCCCGACCACCGTCGGGTGGTGGTCGACGCGTACTGGCTCGGGCACACGGTCCCCGAGATCGCCCGACGACACGACATCCCCGAGGGCACCGCGAAGTCGCGCCTGCACTACGGGCTGCGGGCCCTCCGGCTCGCGCTGCAGGAACGAGGAGTGACCCGATGAGCGAGGACCGCTACGCCGAGTGGGACGCCGCGTACGTCCTCGGCTCCCTGCCGCCGGACGAGCGGCTCGAGTACGAGCGACACCTCGAGACGTGCGACCGCTGTGCGGCCGCCGTCGCGGAGCTCGTCGGTCTGCCGGGCCTGCTGTCGAAGCTCCCGGCGGACCAGGCCGTGGAGATCGCGGAGCCGGACGGGAGGCGCGACACCGGTTCCGAGAGCACCCTCGCCTCGGTCGCGCACCGCGTCCGACACCGTCGGCGTCGCCGGCGCGTCTGGGTCGCGGCCACGGCCGCCGCCGCGGTCGTCGCCGCGGTGCTCGGCGGGCTCGCGGTCGGCACGGCCCGTGTCGACCCGTCCGTGCAGGCGGGACCGGCCTCGGCGTCGGCTGCGGCGGACCGGTACGCGCTGGTCGGCGAGCGGGGACTCGACGTCGACCTGGCGGTCAGCGGCGAGCCGTGGGGCACGCGCTTCGACTGGGGCTGCTCATACGGCGGGACGTCCTGGGCCGCGGACGGGTCGGTGATGTACGACCTCGTGGTCGTGCAGGACGACGGCACGGTGCAGACCGTGGCGTCGTGGTCCGCCGCCGGCGAGGACGCACGGGGCCTGTCCGCCTCGACCGACGTCCAGCGGGACGACATCGCGAGCGTGCAGGTGCGGCTCCGCGGCGACGACCGGGTGCTCGCGGACGTCGATCTCTGACGGTTCTGGATCGGGACCAATCCGGTGGGGTGAGGGTGCCGAATGAGTTGCATCAGCCCGGGGAACCTCCCCGGGAGGCGCTCACCAGCCGCTCACCGCTGGTTCTCCACCCTGCACCAGGGTGCGTTCGGTGCGCACACAGCACACCGCGCCGAGCGCGACGACAGCAAAGGACAGATCCCATGCGCAAGTCCCTGAAGACCTCCATCACCCTCGCGACCACGGGTGCGCTCGTGCTCGGCGGTGCCGCGTTCGGC
>NZ_JBIWAG010000002.1:397861-903587 GCF_044759965.1 Curtobacterium sp. NPDC098951 | reverse complement strand
GAAGCTGCTCAACAGCACCTTCAAGACCGACGCCGTGAAGTCCGGCCTCCTCGTCGGCGTCGCGACCATCACCGCACAGATCAAGTAACACCCCCCCGCCAGGAACGACCGCAGCACCGCGCCACGAGCGCGGTGCTGCGGTCGTTCTGGCGTCCGGGGGAGGGGGCGGTCCAGGAGGCGCAGATCACCTCATCGACGTCGGTGCCACCACCGTCGTGGTCGGTCCGCCTCGGCAGCGGCCCAGTCCGCGGCCGCCTGCGCCTCGGCCGCGAGGCGTTCCTGCCGGCGTTCCCGCCAGCGCCCCACCTCGGTGTCGACGTCACGGAGCGGGGTCACCACCGGCGGCCCACCGAGCAGCTGCCGACGGGCCTCCTTCACGCGGGCGTTGAAGTCCTCGAGCACGGCACGGACGTCGGCCTCGAGGGCGAGGTCATCGAGCCGTCCGTCCAGCTCGCCGTCCTCCTTGCGCAGCGACAGCGCCGGCGGAGCGATGCCGGTGATCTCCTCGCGCTCGATCTTCGCCTTGATCCACCAGTCGGGATCGTGGCGCCCGTCGTTCCCCGGGAGCGGCTTGCCGTGGTACGGGTTGCCCTCGAAGGCGCCCCGCCGCTCGGCCTGTTCGATCTGGGCGCGGGCGTGCGCGGCGACGTCGGCGGCCTTCAGGAGCCGACGTTCCTCGCGGACCTCGTCGGGGTCGAGGGAGCCGCGTTCGATCTCGCTGTCCACGAGCTGCTGGTACCGGTAGCGAGCGGCTCGTCGCAGCCGGTCCATGCGTGCATCGACGTCGTTCATGACCCCTCCATGATCACTCCCCGGAGCGCTCCTCGCCAGCGACCTCCTCGATCGTGAGCGCCGCCTGGATGAGCGCGAGGTGCGACAGCCCCTGCGGGATGTTGCCCATGAAGGCGCCGTCCTCGCTGATCATCTCGCTGAACATGCCGACGTCGTTCGCCTGCTCGACCATCTCGTCCATGAGCGCACGGGCGTCGTCGACCCGTCCGACACAGGCCATCGCGGCGGCGAGCCAGAACGAGCACGCCACGAACGGCGACTCCTCGGACTCCATGCCCGAGTACCGGTACACGAGCGGGCCGTGCTGCAGCTGCTCCTCGATCGCGCGGATCGTCGACTCCATGCGGGGGCCGCGGTCGAACGCGCTCATCGCGTGCAGCAGGATCGACGTGTCGAGCTCGTCGGACCCCGGGTACATCACGTAGTACCCGCGCTCCTCGTCCCACCCGTGCTCGGCGACCCACTGCTCGATGAGCTCGCGGTTCTCCACCCACTTGTCGCGGGGACCGTCGATCATGCCCGCGTCGTGCAGCTCCGCCGCGGCGTCGAGCGCCTGCCAGCAGCCGATCTTGCTCGAGACGTAGTGCTGCGTGTCCTGCAGCTCCCACATGCCCGAGTCCGGCTCCTCCCAGCGGTGGCACGCGTCGTCGGCGAGTCCCTGCAGGACGGCGGCGGTCTTCCGGTCGAGGACGTTGCCCGCGCGGACGTACTGGCGGAGGATCTCGAAGACGTCGCCCCACACCCCGAGCTGCAGCTGGTCCCCGGCACGGTTCCCGATGGTCACGGGGCCGATGCCGTTCCAGCCCGGCACGTCACGCTCCTCGACGCCGTCGCTCTTCGAGCCGTCCAGACCGTAGAAGATCGGCATGTCCGAGTCGTGCTCGGCGATGGTCCGCATCACCCACGAGACGGCGGCGTGGGTCTCCTCGCGCAGCCCGAAACGGGTCAGCGCGTGCACCGTGTAGGACAGGTCGCGGACCCACGCGAAGCGGTAGTCCCAGTTCTTGCCACCCGTGCGGTCCTCCGGCAGGCTCGTCGTCGGCGCTGCCGCGATCGCACCGGTCGGCGAGTAGATGAGCAGCTTCAGTGCGAGGGCGCTCCGCTGCACGTGTTCGGCCCACGGTCCGTCGTAGTGGAACTCCCGCGACCAGGTGGCCCAGTTCTCGATCGTCCGGTCCATCGCGTCGAGGGCGCTCTCCGGGCGTGGCATGAAGATCGGTTCGTCGTGCGTGCCGACGATGGTCAGGATGTGCTTCGAGCCCTCGGTCGCCGAGAACCGTCCGGAGAACCGCGGCCCGTCGTCGTGCCCGGGGTCGAACCCGTGCTCGACGATCGCGATCGTGATGCCGTCGATGCCGATGACGGCACCGTTGGCGGTGTCGAGTCGCTTCGGCTCAGCCGTGTTCAACAGGGTGCCCGGCACGACGGCCCACTCGAGCTCGACGCTGCCGGCGACGCCCTGCACGCACCGCGCGACCTCGGCCCACGGCAGCCGTCCGGCGACCCCGGTCACCATCGCGTCCGTGACGGTCACGGTGCCCGTCGACGTCGTCCAGGTGGTCACGAGCACGTTCGTGCCGGGCAGGTACTCCCTGGAGACCCGGGCGTCCTGGTCGACCGGGCGGAGCGCGACGTACCCGCCGTGCTCGGCGTCGAGGATGCTCGCGAAGACCGGCGGTGAGTCCATCGACGGGATGGGCAGCCAGTCGATGCGCCCGTCACGCGCGACGAGCGCCACGGTCCGACCGTCGCCGATCGCCCCGTAGGAGCGGAGCGGCGCGTATCCGTCGGTGCGCTCCTCGTCGTGGATCACGTCAGGGGTGTCTCCGGTGCGCTCGGTCATGCTCCCAGACTGCCCGTGCCCCGTGCCGGGCCATCAGGCGGACGTACCCCGCGGCGTCGGACCGGTCAGCGCACGCTGCCGCTCGTCGCGGCGAGCAGGTGGTCGAGGAGCGTCCGCCGCCACGGCACCGACGACCAGCCGTGGTCGGCGCCGTCCACCGCGGTGAACACCGCCCCGGGGAGCACCTCGCCGTACCGCTGCCCGTACCGGACGGGGACGATCTGGTCCGCGGTGCCGTGCAGGACCTCGGCGGGGCCGGTGTACCGGTCGATCGTGTCGTACACGTCGAGGCCTGCCCGCACCTCGTCGATGAACGCGGTGCCGAGGGCCATGCCGCCGAAGTCGAACCACCCCTGCTCCCGCGCCGCAGCGAGCGGCTGCCCCTGGATCTCGTCGTGCCGCGCGATGTCGTCGACGACCACGCCGGCCGGTGACCACAGGGTGAGGGTCGCGACCAGGTCGGGCACCCGCGCGGCCGCCATGGCGGACTCCACCGCGCCGAGGCTGTGGGCCACGACGTGGACGGGCGCGTCGGTGTCGGCGGCGAGGCTGCGGATCATCCCTGCGACCTGCTCGACCTCGTCGCCGATGGTGATGTCGGCGAAGTCGCCGTCGCTCGTGCCGTGTCCGAGGCGGCTGTAGGAGCGCGTGGCGGTGCCGTGCTCGGCCAGCGCGCGGGCGGTCTGGACGAACAGCTGCTGCCCGCCGGTGTCGGTGCTGCCGAAGCCGTGCACGAGCAGAGCGGCTCGGTGCCCGGGCGTGACGTCGCCGAGCTGCCACCCGCGGAGCGTCCGACCGCCGTGGTCGAGCGTGATCGCCGTCGTCGTCGCCATCAGTTGCTCCGGTCCGCGAATCCAGCGGGCAGGTCGCCCGGGGCGGTGTCGACGATGGTCTCGTCGTCCTCGCCGACGTGCTCGAACAGCGTGATGTGGGCGAACTCGGGCACGACGTAGATCGGGTAGGTGGGGCCCTGGTCGCGGTACTCGCGCATGCGGTCGAGGTGGTCGTTCTGGAACAGCACGGTCTTGCTGCCGTCCTCCTCCACCCAGTGCGGGAAGAAGATCGTGCCGTGCAGGACCCGCTCGCCGGGCACGACCGTCACGACGACGCTGGTACCGGTCGGTTCGTTCCACGACACCTTGTAGACGCCGGCGGTGAGGGCGACCAGGTCGACCTGCTGGTCCTTCACCCAGCGGCCGCCGACCATGCCGGAGTGGATGCGGTAGTCGATCGTGGTGGCGTTCTTCACGTACATCTCGTACTGCCACCCGTTGGCGTAGGTGTAGATGAAGCGGTGGCCGACGATGCCGGAGAGGTCCTGCTCGGGGACGGGGTGCTCGACGCTGGTGGTGATGTCCATGCCATCGAGTTTGCTCTCGGATTACGTTTGTTGCAAGCGTACTTCCGGTGACTACCCTGGGAACGTGGACGAGCGAGCGGACGGATCCGACCTGCCCCGGGTGGCCCGGCGACTGAGCGCCGAGATCGGGCCGTTCCGACGTGTCCTGCTGACCACCGCGCGGTCGTCGGTGGACCTCCCCGACATCCCGGACGCGCAGATCGAGGTGCTCCGACGGCTCGACGAGGACGGGTGGTCGAGCCCGACGGCGATCGGCCGTGCACTCGGCCTCGCACGCTCCACCGTGAGCAACCTCGTCCAGGCGATGGAGCGCGACGGGCTGGTCGAACGGCGGCTCGCGCGCGGTGACGGGCGGAGCACCGAGGTCGGCTTGACGACCCTGGCCCGGGAACGGCTGGCGGTCTACGACGCCTCGGCCGAACGGGTGCTCGTCACGGCGATGTCCGCGCTGTCGGAGGACGACCGGCGGGCGCTCGCACGTGCGGTGCCGGCGCTCGCGCGGTTGCGCGAGCAGCTCGACGGCGACTGAGACCAGCGCCCGAGCCCGGCGACCGAGCCCGGTGACCGAGCCCAGCCGCCGAGCCGAGCGACCGAGCCCGGCGACCGAGCCCAGCCGCCGAGCCGAGCGACCGAGCCGGGCGACCGGGCAGTCGACCGGCGACCGAGCCAGACGACACGCCCGGGATGACTTGTGCATCCCGGGCGTGTCGTACTACGGTCGTGCTCCTGCCCACCGGCAGGACCGCCCGTCCCGGGCACCAGTGGAAGGACCGCGCGTGCGCGCCGAACAGCACCCCGAACAGTGGGTCGAGCTCCAGCTTGACGCACTCGTCGTGCTGCTCGATCAGCGCAACGAGCAGCAGTCCGACCGCTACCCCGCATAGGCACGCGACGTCACCCGACGCCCCGTGCCCACCCGGCCCGGGGCGTCCTCAGAACGCGCTGCCCTCCGGACACCACGGCTCGTGGTGCAGGACGGCAGCAGGACCTCGCCTCGGACCGTCACCGAAGACCGTCACAGAAGGCGGTCGCCGACCGTCACGAAAGCGAGACGAACCATGCAGAAGATCACCGACCGATTGCTCAGCTGGGCCTCACTGCTCGAGGAGAACACCGAGCAGCAGGCCCGCACGACGGCACGGATGCCGTTCGTGTTCCCGCACCTGGCCCTCATGCCGGACGCCCACCTCGGGCTCGGCGCCACCGTCGGGTCGGTCATCCCGACCCTCGGCGCCGTCATGCCCGCGGCCGTCGGCGTGGACATCGGCTGCGGCATGATCGCGGTCCGGACGCAGTTCACCGCGGGTGACCTGCCCGACGACCTGCGGGTCCTCCGCGAGCAGATCGAGCGCGCGATCCCGCTGTCGGCGGGTGCGTCGAACCGGAAGGTCGTCGCGACCGCCGCGCCGCGGATCGCCGAGCTCGAGGCGATGGCCGAGGCCGCCGGCTTCGACCCCGCCGGGGCGCACGGCGGCTGGCGGAACCAGCTCGGCACGCTCGGGTCCGGCAACCACTTCATCGAGGTCTCCCTCGACGAGGCGGACCGCGTCTGGCTCTTCCTGCACTCCGGGTCCCGGGGCGTCGGCAACAAGATCGCCCAGCGGCACATCAGGATCGCCAAGCAGGCGATGCAGCGCTGGTGGATCGAGCTGCCGGACCCCGACCTCGCGTACCTCGTCGAGGGCACCCCGGAGTTCGACCGCTACATCGCCGAGCTGCGGTGGGCGCAGCACTTCGCGCTCCTCAACCGCGAGGAGATGATGGACCGCGTCGTCCGGCAGCTGTCCGAGGTGCTCGGGACCCCGGTCGACGAGCAGGAGCGGATCAACTGCCACCACAACTTCACGCAGCGCGAGACGCACTGGGGGAAGAGCGTGTGGGTGTCCCGCAAGGGCGCGATCCAGGCGAAGGCGGGACAGCCGGGGCTCATCCCGGGGTCGATGGGCACGGCGTCGTACGTGGTCGAGGGCCTCGGCAACAAGCCGTCGCTGGAGTCGTCGCCGCACGGTGCGGGCCGGCTGTTCTCGCGGAGCGCGGCACGGCGGACGTTCACGCACGACCAGCTCCGCGAGGCGATGGTCGGCATCGAGTACCGCGACACCGACGCCTTCCTCGACGAGATCCCGGCGGCGTACAAGCCGATCGACCAGGTGATGGCGGACGCGTCGGAGCTCGTGTCGATCCGGCACACGCTGCGGCAGGTCGTCAACGTCAAGGGTGACTGACGAGGCGACCCCGGTCACGACGGGAGGCGCGGTGCGGGCCCGCACCGCGCCTCCCGTCTGCCAGATCGCCGGGTGTCACCGCCCCTGCCGGACAGGGGCGGTGCGGACGGGCACGCTCGATGGGGTGAGTGAGCAGGCGGAACAGGCGGCCCGGACGACGGGCCGCGAAGCGAAGCGCATCGCCGACAGCCGGTGGTTCGAGCTGACAGCGCGCGCAGGGTTCGTCGGCAACGGCATCGTGCACCTGCTGATCGGGTACCTGGCGATCCTGCTCGGCGTCGGCACCGCGTCGTCCGGGAGCGAGACCGACCAGTCCGGTGCGCTCCAGCAGCTCGAAGCGGTCCCCGGCGGCGTCGTCCTACTGTGGGTCGTGGCGATCGGGTGTGCGGCGCTGACGATCCGTCTCGCGCTCGAGGCCGTCGTCGGCGGCCGGACCGACAGCGCCCGTGCGTGGGGCAACCGGTTGAAGAACGTCGGCAAGGCCGTGGTCTACGGGGTCATCGCGTACTCCGCGGCGTCGTACGCGGTCGGCGCGGGGAAGAGTTCGAGCGGCTCGTCCCGGAGTGCCGCGGCCACGGCGCTCGCGACCCCCGGCGGTGTGTTCCTGCTCTTCCTCGTCGCCGCGATCGCCGTCGCGGTCGGCGTCGGCCTCGTGGTCATCGGCTGCCGGCGCTCGTTCTGGAAGCAGCTCGTCCGGCCGCGACGGCCGATCGAGCGCGTCGTCACCGTGCTCGGCGTCGTCGGGTACGTCCTGAAGGGCATCGCGATCGTGGTCGTCGGTGTCCTCGTCGCCGTCGCGGCGGTCCGGAGCGACCCGGACCAGGCGACCGGACTCGACGGGGCCTTCGACGCGCTGCGCTCGATGCCCGGCGGGGCGTTCGTCCTCGTCGTGATCGGCATCGGCTTCATCGCCTTCGGGGTCTACAGCTTCTTCCGCGCCCGCTACGCCCGCCTCTGACCACGGGCGGACCCCGCGAACACCTTCAGCCGCCGCCGGGGCGGTGTCCCGGTGATCGGCCGTCCCGCGGGTATCCTGGGCGATCGCCCGAAGCCGAGGAGCGACGACCGACCCGAGGAGACCCACGTGGACGACGAGCACACGGACGCTCGACCGGATCCGGCGAAGCGACTGGGCGAGGCGGAGGACGCCGACGTCACGGTCGAGGTCGACCGCGTCGCGGTGGACGGCACCTACGTGCGGGTGAGCTCGGTGGGCCAGCCCGGCGACCGTGCGTTCCTGCTCGTCGCGGGACTCGGGATCGCAGCCACGTACTACGAGCGACTCGCCCCGCACCTCAACGAGAACGGCCCGGTGCACGCCCTCGACCTGCCGGGCTTCGCGGGTGTCCCGCGCTTCCGGGGGAAGGTCTCGATCGAGCGGTACGCCGACGCGGTCGAGAAGGTCATCGACGACCTGCGGCTCGTCGACCCGGTGCTCGTCGGCCACTCGATGGGGACGCAGGTCGTGACCGAGGTGGCCGCCCGTCGGCCGGAGATCTCCGACCTGGTGCTCATCAGCCCGGTGGTCGACTCGCACGCGCGGACGGTCCGGCAGTCGGCGTTCCGGTTCCTCCGGTCCACGGTGCACGAGCCCGCGGCGGTGCGGTGGCACGGGATCACTGCGTACGCGCTGTGCGGGTGGCACTGGTTCTCGAAGGTCCTGCCGCGGATGATCGCGTTCCCGATCGAGGAACGCGCCGCCGAGGTGCAGGCCCACACGCTCATCGTCCGTGGCGAGCACGACGCGATGGTGCCGCGCGACTGGGTCCGTCGCCTCGCACGGGTGTTCCCGTACGCGGTGCTGCGCGAGGTCGTGGACGGTGCGCACTCGGTCATGCACGCGCAGGCCGACGCCGTCGCCCGGCTCGCGGTCGCGCACGTCGCCGGGCGGCTGCCCGACCGTGGCGTGTCCTCGCTGCAGCGGGTGCGGGACGACTCGACGTCGTCCGATCTCGCCCGGCTGAGCCCGCGGGACGCCTGGCTGCTCGTGAAGTCACGCTTCGTCGAACTGGCCGGCATGGCGCGGAACGACGACGAGACGCTCGAGGCCGCGAAGTCGGCGCACGCGGTGGCGATGGCGGACGGCGACGGCCTGCCCGTCGACCCCGCTGATCGTCGCGAGGTCGTCGACGAGGTCGCGCCGGAGACCCGAGGGACGGACTGAGCCGCGGGACGGAGACCCGCGCGACGGACTGAACCGCGGGACGGAGACCCGAGGGACGGACTGAGCCGCGACCGGACCCCACGACGAACGCGGCACGGCGCCGGTCGAGACGACCGGCGCCGTGCCGCGTGACCGGACCGGTCGCTAGGGCGTGATCCGCCCCACGAGCATGTCCGGGGTGAGGCTGTGTGCCTCAGCGAGGACCTTGCGGGCCTCGTCCGTCTTGTCCCACACGTTCCACAGCAGGACGCCGCGCACGGTGTCGTCGTCGTCGAGGTAGTAGACGACGCCCGTGACGGTCGGGTCCTGCCAGTCCTCGACGGTGCGGAGCTTCGTGGAGACCTGTCCGACCGCCTCGTACCCCATGTCGAAGACGTCCGAGTAGAACATCGGCGTGTGGTCGTAGGTCTCGTCGGCGTCGGCGAGGTTGCGGCCCGCCTGACGACCCTGCTGCTGCGCGTTGTCGACGTGCTCGACCCGCCGTGTGCCGAGGATCCGGTCCGGGTACTCGGCGACGTCGCCGGCCGCGAAGACCGAGTCGTCGTCGGTCAGCAGCGTCGAGGACACGACGATGCCGTCGCGCACGGTCAGCCCGGCGTCGGCCGCGAGCTGCGTCGCCGGCTCGATCCCGAGGCCGACCACGACGGCGTCCGCTTCGACCGTGGAGCCGTCGTCGAGGGTCAGCGTGACGCCGCCCTCGTGCTCGGTGCCCCGCTCGACCCGACGACCGAGCCGCAGCTGGACACCGTGGTCGACGAAGCGCTGCTGGAAGGCCTTCGCGAGGTCCTCCGGGAACATCCGACCGCCGACGATCTCGTCGGGGTCGACGAGCGTCACGCGGGCACCGTTCTGGACGACGCCCGAAGCGATCTCGGTGCCGATGTACCCGCCGCCGACGACCGCGACGTGGGCACCGGCGTCGGCGAGCTCACGCAGCCGCCGGTAGTCGGTGGCGCTGCGGTAGTCGAGCACGCGCTCGGACGGCTCGAGACCGGGCAGTCCGCGTGGTCGGCCGCCGGTGGCGAGGAGCAGACGCTCGTAGCCGTGGGTCTGCCCGTCGGCGGTCGTGACGGTCTTCGCCTGGCGGTCGATCGCCGTCACCGCAGACCCGAGCAGGAAGGTCGCCCCGGTCTCCTCGGTGTGCAGGTCGACCTTCTCGTCCCAGCTGAAGTCCGGGTCGGTCCAGAGCTTCTTAGACAGCGCCGGACGGGCGTACGGCCGGTCCGGCTCCTCGCTGAGGATGCCGATCGAGCCCTCGGTGTCGAGTTCGCGGATGCCGCGCGCTGCGGCATCGGCGACCATCCCGCCGCCGACGACGAGGTAGCGGAAGTCGGTCATGACGTCTCCTGGATCGTTGCGACCGAGTCGGTCCCGACTCGGTGGTGACGGCGCACCTGGTCGCCCTTACGAGTGTGCCGAGGCGTCCGCGACGGCCGGCGTGGTGGCGGACGCGAGCGGGGTGCTCGGTGCGCGGTTCTCGGCCGAGACCATCCAGGCGAGCTGCTCGAGGCGCTCGATGAAGCCGTGCAGCAGGTCGGCCGTCGTCGGGTCTTCGTCGTCGACCTCGTCGTGGACGTCGCGCATGGTGCCGGTCGCCTGGTAGAGGCGCAGCGTCACCTGGTCGATGGCGTCGTGGGTCGTGATCTCGCCCTCGGGGAACTGGTCGAGGTGGCTCGTCGCGGCGACGGTCGACGAGCGGCCGTCCGGCACGGCGTAGAGCGCACGCATGCGCTCCGCGGTGTCGTCCGCGAACTCGCGAGCGGCGTCGACGATCTCGTCGAGCTGGAGGTGGAGGTCCCGGAAGTTCGTCCCGAGGATGTTCCAGTGGGCCTGCTTGCCCTGCACGTGCAGGTCGATGAGGTCCACGAGGACCGCCTGGAGGTTCTTGGCGAGCTTGTCCGATGCGTGCATGATCGGTTCCTTCCGCGTTGGTGACCGGTACCAACCCGGTCTACGCGGCGCGGCATGGCGTCCGCTCAGAGGACGCGTCCCCCGTCCGTTCGGCTCGCTCGGTGGGCTCAGTGCGCGACGGCGGGGTCCACCTGGTCGACCGCGGCGCGCATCTGCTCGAGGAACACCGCGACGACCCGGGCGTCGTCCGGCGAGAGGCCCTCGGCGATGCCCATCATCCGGCGGTGCATGACGCCGAGGGTCGCGCGGACCTCTTCGTCGGTCTCGGTGGTCGGCGTGATCACGAGCGCACGCCGGTCGGTCGGGTGCGGGTCGCGCCGGACGTGGTTCGACTTCACGAGCCGGTCGATGAGGATCGTCGTCGACGCCGACGAGATCTTGAGGTAGGCGGAGAGGTCCTTCGGCTTGACCGTCCGACCGGCGCGCTGGGCCTGCAGCAGGAAGCGCACCGCGAGCAGGTCGGTCTCGCCCATGCCCATCGAGTCGCGGGTGCGGCGGCGCATCGCGGTCTCGGCGGCACGGTACCGACGGAGGGCGTTCAGGACGGTCACGCCCCGCTGGGTCGCGTCGTCATCGGGGAACCAGTACCCGGACGCTTCCGTGATCTCCTGCGTGGACATGGGAGACAGGGTAGCCGGTCTCGTTGCTAGGACGTCTAGCGATCTCTCGGGATGCGGTGGGCGCGACCGTGCAGGGACGGGAGGCGCGGTGCGGGCCCGCACCGCGCCTCCCGTCCGCCGCCTGGTCGCGTCGGCGACGTCGTCAGGCCGCGGCCTGCTCCTCGGACGCGCCGGCGAGCGCGGTGAGCGCGCCCTGGACGAGCTCGACGACCTCGGCGTCCTCGCGCGGGTGGGTCTCGGCGAACCGGACGACCGACTGCGGGATCGCGACCTTGACGTCCTCGAGGACCTTCGCACCGGCGATGCCGGCGACCTTCCGTGCGTCGTCGTGCGCCCAGACGCCGCCGAACTGGCCGAACGCCGAGCCGATGACGGCGAGCGGCTTGCCCGAGATGGGCGAGGCGCCGAACGGACGCGAGGCCCAGTCGAGCGCGTTCTTCAGGACGGCCGGGATCGTGCCGTTGTACTCGGGCGTGACGAGCAGCACGGCGTCGGCGGCGTCGATCGCGGCGCGGAAGGCGACGGCCGCGGCGGGCGGGGTGTCGCCGTCGATGTCCTCGTTGTAGAAGGGCAGGTCGACGATGCCGTCGAAGGTCGACAGTTCGATGCCCTCCGGGGCGTGGTGCGCGGCCGCCTCGGCGAGCTTGCGGTTGATGGACTCGGCGCGGAGGCTGCCGACGAGGGCGAGGACGTTCGTCATGGGGATCCTTCGGTTCTGGGACGGAAAGGTGTCATCGACAACCAATGCGTGCGCGCCGAGCGCTATTCCCGGGCCGGTCGGACGCCGTCCCCGGGTCGGGCGGACGCCTTCCCGGGTCGGGCGGACGCCTTCCCGGGTCGGGCGATCGTCGCTACGGTGGCGACGTGAGCACGCTTCGGACGCCGGCCAGCACACCCCGCACGACCGACCCGGACTGGTGGCGGGACGCCGTCGTCTACCAGGTGTACCCGCGGAGCTTCGCGGACAGCGACGCTGACGGGCTCGGCGACCTGGCGGGGATCACGAGCCGGGTGCCGTACCTGGCGTCGCTCGGCGTCGACGCGGTCTGGCTCTCCCCGTTCTTCCCCTCGCCCCTGGCCGACGGAGGCTACGACGTGGCCGACTACCGCGACGTCGACCGTCGCCTCGGGACGCTCGACGACTTCGACGCGCTGGTCCGTGCCGCGCACGAGCACGACATCCGGGTCATCGTCGACATCGTGCCGGACCACACCTCGGACGAGCACGCCTGGTTCCGTCAGGCGCTCGCCGCGGCCCCCGGGTCGCCGGAGCGGGCCCGGTACGTCTTCCGCGACGGCGCGGGGGTCGACGGCGAGCTCCCGCCGAGCGACTGGGTGTCGAACTTCGGCGGCAGCCCCTGGACGCGGGTGGCGGACGGCCAGTGGTACCTGCACCTGTTCGCGCCCGAGCAGCCGGACCTCGACTGGTCGAACCCCGAGGTCCGCGCGGACTTCGAGGACACCCTGCGCTTCTGGTCCGACCGGGGTGTCGACGGCTTCCGGGTGGACGTCGCGCACGGCCTGGCGAAGGACCTGTCGACGCCGTACCGGCCGTCCGACGAACACGCGCTGCCCCTCGACGGCTCCGACCCGCTGTACGACCGCGACGAGGTGCACGAGATCTTCCGGGCGTGGCGTCTCGTGCTCGACGAGTACGACCCGCCCCGGGCCGCGGTCGCCGAGGCCTGGGCGCCCGGCCCGCGCCGCGTCCTCTACGCGCGCCCGTCGGAGCTCGGGCAGGCGTTCAACTTCGACCTGCTCGAAGCGCCGTTCGACGCCACCGCGTTCCGGGAGATCGTCGACCGCAACCTGTCCGCGTCGGCCGAGTCCGGTGCGTCCAGCACGTGGGTGCTGTCGAACCACGACGTCGTCCGGCACGCCACCCGCTACGGTCTGCCGGACGGCACCGACACCGACGCGTGGCTGATGACCGACGGCACCGCGCCGGCACTCGACCGGACGAAGGGGCTCCGACGGGCGCGGGCGGCGACGCTGCTGATGCTGGCACTGCCCGGGTCTTCGTACGTCTACCAGGGCGAGGAACTCGGCCTCGAGGAGGCCGTGGCGATCCCGCACGAGCTGCTGCAGGACCCGAAGTGGATCCGCACCGGGCACACCGTGAAGGGGCGGGACGGGTGCCGCGTGCCGATCCCGTGGACCACGTCGGGGCCCTCGTTCGGCTTCGGGGCGGTCGCGCCGCACCTGCCGCAGCCGGCCGACTTCGGGGCGTCCTCGGTCGAGGCGGAGGACGGCGACCCGGCGTCGACGCTCTCCCTCTACCGGGCGGCGACCGCTGCCCGTCGGGACCTGCAGCGCGGCGAGGACCTGGTCTGGCTCGACGCTCCGGCCGGGGTCGTGGCCTTCGCGCGCCACGACGGCTGGCGGTCGGTCACGAACTTCGGGACCGAGCCGGTGCCGCTGCCGGACGGCGAGGTCGTCGTGGCGTCCGGTCCGCTCGCCGACGGGTTGCTCCCCGGGGAGACCACCGTCTGGCTCCGCTGACGGTTCTCCGTTCGTCCTCCACAGCCAGGAGGCGCGGGGCGGCGTTCCACAGATCGGCTCACGTCCGTCCGGCGGGTGCGTGCCGCTCGCGACCATCGGGGCATGACAGCTCCCAACACCCCACCGGGCGGCCGACCGCCCGCCCGGTCGCGCCGGCTCCGCCGCGTCGCGGCCGCCGCCTCCGTCCTCACCGCGCTCGGCGTCCTCGCCGCACCGGGCCTCGTGCCGTCCGCCTCCTCGGCCGACGAGCTCGCCTTCCCCTACGAGAACTCGTTCACGACCGCAGCCGGCGGTGCGCTGCACGGTGACGCCACGGTCGTCGACGGCCGACTCCGGCTGACCGACGACGTCAAGGACCAGGCGGGTGCGTGGTCGATGGACGACACGTTCCCGTCCAGCCTCGGGCTCGAGGTCGAGTTCAGCTACGCGATGTACCGCGACGTGGACGACCCCGGTGCCGACGGCCTCCTGCTGTTCCTCGCCGACGGTGCCGCCCCGCAGGGCGTCGGGTCGTTCGGCGCCGGACTCGGGTACGCGTGCCGCCGCGAGGCGTCCCAGGGCGGCGGCCTGTCCTGCGACCTGCCGGGGGTCCCCGGTGGGTTCGCCGGCATCGCGATCGACCACTACGGCAACTTCTCCACGCCGATCAACTACTCCGGACCCGGCGCGCAGCCCGACACCGTGTCGATCCGCGGCTCCGGCGACGGGGTGCTCGGCTACCGGTGGGTCGCCGCCGCCCCGGCTCCCGGCGGCACCGAGACCGACGGGCCGTCGCTCCGCAAGGTCCGGGTGACGCTGCTCCCCGGCGACGCGGGGGAGCTCGCGGTCACCGTCCGCCTGCAGGACGGCGACCGGATGCGGACCGTGCTCGACCGGGTCCCGCTGCACGGCGACGGTCAGGCACCGCTGCCGAGCACGCTGCGCCTCGGGTTCGCGGGGGCGACCGGCAGTCACGTCAACGTGCACGAGGTCGACGACCTGCGCGTGTGGACGCCGACCGACGTGGCCGTCGAGCAGGACCTGGCCCCGACCGTCGGTACCGGCGGGGACGTCGACTACACCGTGACCGCACGGAACGTCGGGGTGAACGCGTCGGACCCGAGCGCACTCGCGGTCGACGTGCCCGATGCCCTGCAGGACGTCACCTGGACCTGCGCGGCCGCGACGGGGTCCTCGTGCGGGACCGGTTCGGGCACCGGCGACGTGGACACGGCGCTCGGACTGCCCCGGGGCGGCTCGGCGACCATCACGGTGCACGGCAGCGTCCCGGACGGTGCCGACGGCACGCTCGAGAGCATCGCCACCATCCGTCCGGCACCCCGCACGGCCGACACGAACGAGGACGACAACACCTCGACGGCGAGCACGACGGTCACCGCCCGGACGGACGCGCACGTCGAGACGGACAAGTCGGTGTCGCCCGCGACCGCGGTCCGACCGGGCGACGAGGTCGAGTACACCGTCACGGCCAGGAACCGCGGGCCGGGCACGGCCGAGGACGTCGGGGCGGTCGACGAGCTGCCCGCCGCGCTGCGGTTCGTCGGGTCGCCGGACGGCTGCACCGCCGAGGGGCAGGACGTGACCTGCCGTTCCGGTGCCGCCCTGGCCGTCGGGGAGTCGGTGGCGTTCCGGATCCGGGCGCGACTCGACCCGAGCTACTCCGGCGACGGCTCGGACGTGGTGAACGTGGCGACCGCGACGTCGCCGACCGACCCGGACGGTGGCGACCCCTCGCCGGGGGTCGGGATCGTGGTGGTCCCCGGGGACGACGGCGACGGCGACGGCGACGGCGGCGACGGCGGCGGCGGCAGCGGAGGCGGTGGCGGTGACCACGGCGGCGGCTCCGGCGGCGGGGACCACCGCGGCGACCAGGGGCAGCGCCCTGCGGGGCCGGACGGCGGCGCGGCCGACCCCGCCGGGGAGCCCGGGAACGCTGGCGACCCCGGTGCCGCCGGGCCGGTCCGCGCCGGGGCCCTCGCGTACACCGGTAGCGAGGGACTCGGGCTCGTCGGTGCGGTGGCGGCCGCAGGGACCGCGCTGGGTGCCGCCGGCTGGTGGCTCGCCCGGCGACGCGTCCGACATCGCACCACCGCCCGTGCGACCGGACCGGGGTCACGCTGACCCGGGTCCGACGGTGCCATCGGATGCTGCTGGTTCGAGCATCCTCAGCGGCCGATCGCCCCGCGCGGTCGGCCGCTGCACGGCACGGCGGTAGGATCGAACCACGATCCGCATGCCCGAAAGAGGTCTCGTGTCCGACTCCGTGGACGACTCCGGCCAGCGCGCGCGGTACTGGCCGATCCCCGTCCTCCGGGCCGTGCCAGCCGCGATCGTGGCCATCGTCATCACCTTCTCGTCCAACCACGCAGCGGGCTACGGCCTGCTGCTGTTCGGTGGGTTCGCGACGGTGGACGGGCTCGTGCTGCTCCTCGCCGGCGCCACGCGGCTCCCGTCGGACGGCCGGTCGCGACGGACCACCCTCGTGCAGGCCGTCATCTCCCTCGCCGCCGCGGTCGCCGCGTTCGCGTGCAACGGCCTCGGCCTGCCGGCGTTCATCGCGGTCGTCGCCGCCTTCGCGGTGCTCACCGGGGCACTCGAACTCACCCAGGGGCTCCGCGCACGCGGGCGTTCGCCGTTCGCCCGCGACTGGATGACCGTCGGCGGCCTGACGCTGCTGCTCGCCGTCGCCTTCCTGGTGACGCCGCCCGACTACTCGCAGCAGCTCGGCGGTGTCGAGCGGGTCACCGGCACGCTGGACGCCTCGATCGTCCTCGTCGGCCTGCTCGGCGCGTACCTCGCCATCACCGCGGTCTTCCACGTGATCGCCGGACTCTCGCACAAGTGGGGGACCGCGGCCCCGGCCGCCACCCCGGACGGAGCACCACACGCATGACCACCCCCAGCCGCCGCGACCGCCTGCGCCCGGTCGAGCTCCTCGGGATCTCCGCGATCGTCGCGGTCTTCACCGGGCTCGTCGTGCTGATCGCGACGCGTGAGCTCCAGCTCGCCGCGATCTTCCTCGGCATCGCGTTCATCGTCGTCGTGGTGGTCCTCGCGATGCTGCAGCTGGCGTCGTCGAGCGACCAGGACGACAACGACATGCTCGGTGGGCACAAGACCCCGGGCGAAGGAGACGGCAACGACTTCCACTGAGTCGCACGCCGCCCCCGCGGCCCCGGCGCGACGACCGTTCCAGGGTGATCCGGGCCTGCCGCAGCGCTACCGCCACCGGTACCTGATCCTCGCGGTCTGCTGCATGAGCCTGTTCATCGTCTCGATGGACGCCACCGTGGTGAACGTCGCGCTGCCGTCGATCGGGCGTGAGCTCGGCAGCTCCATCTCCGGGCTGCAGTGGACGATCGACGCGTACACGCTGGTGCTCGCGAGCCTGCTCCTGCTCTCCGGCTCCACCGCGGACCGGATCGGGCGCCGGACCACCTTCCAGATCGGACTCGCGCTCTTCACGGTCGGGTCGCTGCTCTGCTCGCTCGCGCCCTCGGTCGGTTGGCTCGTCGTCTACCGGATGGTGCAGGCGGTCGGCGGTTCGATGATGAACCCGGTGGCGATGTCGATCATCACGGCGACGTTCGACGACGCGAAGGAGCGGGCACGCGCCGTGGGCGTCTGGGGAGCGGTCGTCGGGGTGTCGATGGGCCTGGGCCCGCTCGTCGGCGGCGCGCTCACGGACACGGTCGGCTGGCGGGCGATCTTCTGGATCAACGTGCCGATCGGCATCGCCGCCGTCGTGCTGACGTTCCTGTTCGTGCCGGAGTCGAAGTCCCCGCGCCCCCGGCGTCTCGACCCCGTCGGGCAGGTACTGGTGATCGTCCTGCTCGCCACCCTCGTCGGTGGGCTGATCGAGGGACCCCGGCTCGGGTGGGCGTCGCCGGCGGCACTCGGACTGTTCGTCCTCGCGGCGGCGGCGCTCGTGGTCCTCGTCGCCGTCGAACGTCGGCGCCGGGAGCCGCTCATCGACGTCCGGTTCTTCCGCAGCATCCCGTTCTCGGCCGCCGTCCTCACCGCGATCGGCGCCTTCGGAGCGAACGGTGCGTTCCTGTTCCTCAACGCGCTCTACCTGCAGGAGGTCCGGGGCATGTCCCCGTTCGAGGCAGGTCTCTGGACCCTGCCGGCGGCCGTGGCGACGATGCTCGTGTCGCCGCTGTCCGGCCGACTCGTCGGGTCGATCGGCACCCGGGTCCCGCTGGTCCTCGCCGGGATCGGCGTCGCGGGAGCCGGCGCGATCCTCACGACCATCGATGCGCGGACGCCGATGTGGGTCCTCGTCGTCGCCTTCGTCCTGTTCGGCTTCGGGTTCGGGATGGTGAACGCCCCCATCACCAACACGGCCGTCTCCGGGATGCCTCGCGCACAGTCCGGGTCCGCGGCCGCCGTCGCGTCGACGAGTCGGCAGACCGGGGTGTCGCTCGGGGTCGCACTCGCCGGCACCGTCACCGGAGCGAGTGCGGTCGCCACCGTCGGCGCCGGGTTCGCCGTGGCCACGCACGCGATGTGGTGGATCGTCGTCGGCATCGGCGTGGGGATCGTGGCCGTCGGCTTCGTGTCGACCTCGGCGGCGGCGAAGCGCTCGGTCGACGGCATCGCGTACCTGCTCGACGCCTGACCGTACGGCGCCACGCGCCACGCGCCACCCGCCGCGCGCCTGGCTCCACACTCCGACACGCCCGGGATAACGTCCTCGACACGGTCTTGTCACGATCGCGGGTCGTTCGGACACCTCTGGAGTGAAGGGGGTGGGATGTGGACGTGACGACGGGCACCGACACGGACGAGGCGATCGTCCGTGCGATGGCACGGGGCGACAAGACCGCGCTCGCCCGGGCGTTCGACCGGTACGCCGCGACCCTCACCCGCTACGCCTGGGCCCTCGTCGACGACCGGCAGGACGTCGAGGAGGTCGTGCAGGACGCCTTCCTGACGCTCTGGCAGCGCGCCGAGACCCTCGAGCTGCCGGCCGACACGATGTTGCCGTGGCTGCTGGTCGTCTGCCGGAACCACGCGTTCAACACCGGCCGGAAGCAGGCCCGGCGCCGCGCCGACGAGCTCCCCGAGCAGCTCGCCGCACCCGAGGACCACGCCGAGGCCCGCGAGCGCCTGCGCTGGGTCCGCGACGCGATCGACGCACTCCCGGACACCGACCGACGCATCTGCGAGCTCTGCCTCCTCGAGGGGCACTCCTACGCCGAGGCCGCCGAGATGCTGGGCCTCAGCGTCGGTGCGGTCACCCAGCGGGTCTCCCGCAACCGACGCCGACTCAAGAAGGTGGTGATGCACGATGAACACTGAGCCCCCCGAGGGAGACGACCTGCAGCGCATGCTCGTCTCGATGAAGCAGCACGTCCTCGAACGCGCCACCCCGCGTCCGAAGCGGCGTCGGTTCCGTCCGGGCATCGCGCTCGGTGTCATCGGGCTGCTGGCGATCGGGACCGCGACGGGCGCCGTGGCCCTGTCGCTGTCGCAGCAGGAAACGCCCGTCGCCGCACCGACCACCACGCAGCAGCCGGAGCCGTCGCCCTCCGCGACGACCCCGTCCTCGGCGCCGATCACCGAGCGCCCGACGCCGCGGCCGACCCCGACCCCGACCCCGACCCCGTCGGCGCAAGCCGCCTCGAACGTGCTCATCCCGGGCGATTGCTACCAGCTGGTGCCGGACGCCGACTACGACCGGTTCTTCGGTGCCGCGGCCCACACCTCGACGGTCTTGGGCGCGGGCGAACCCCGAGAACCCGACGGCAACGACCGCATCAGGGGCCACCTCGACGACCCGCACGAGTGGTTGTTCTGCACCTGGCAGAACTTCGGGGTCGAGGCGAACATCACGATCCGGGTCAGCCACACGGCGGACATCGGCCCGGACACCCCCGAGCAGTACGCGGAGCAGTCGGGCTCCTGTGCGGACCGCTTCGGCGGCCGTATGTGCCAGTTCACGACGTCGGCGGAGCGCGTCCTGCCGCTCACGGTGACGACGCTGCAGCGCGACGGCGTGACGATCCAGATCGACCAGACCGACTTCCCGACGGACGGGCTCCTGGCCGCGATCGTCGGGGAGATCTGGGGGGACTGACGGCCTGGAGGCGCGTGGCGGGGACGACCCGCGCCTCCAGTCCGTCGGTGGGGAAGGACCAGGTCCCGGCCGCTCAGCCGGCCTGCGCGACCACGTCGACGCGCGCCGCCACGATGTCGCGCGCCAGCGTGCGCACCGCCCGGTTGGGCTCCGGACTCGTCCGCATCGCGAGCCCGATCCGCAGCGGGTCGACCGCGTCCTCGAGCTCGAGCACGGTGCCGTCGTGGCGCACACCGGAGTCGGGGACGACCCCGACACCGAGGCCGGCCGACGCGAACCGGATCACCGCGGGCATGTCGTTCATCTCGGCGACGATGCGGCGGCGGATCCCGAGCCGCTCCAGCGCGGCGTCGAGGATGATCCGGTTGCCGAAGCCGTGCGCGGTGTCGATGAACGGCTCGTCGGCGAGCTCGGTGAGCGACACCGAGCGGCGCCCGGCGAACCGGTGGTCGGCGCTCGTGAAGACCCGGAACGGCATCTCGCGGAGCGGCGCCACCTCGACTCCGGCCGGGACCGCCGGGAGGCCCGTGTAGGCGATGTCGAGCCGCCCGGCGACCAGGTCCTGCACGAGCCCGGTCGTCCCGGAGGGCGAGGTCATGAGCTCGACGGCGACCAGGGGGTGCCGCTGCCGGAACCGTCGGAGCACCCCGGTGAGGTCGACGATGTCCATGCTCGTGAAGATGCCGAGCCGGACGCGTCCGCGCAGGTCGGCGTCGTCGACGGTCGCCAGGTCGCGCATCCGGTCGAGGGACTCCAGCACGGCGCGGGCGTGGGGGAGCAGGTCCTCGCCGGCGGTCGTCAGGACGAGGTGTCGTCCGGTGCGGTCGAACAGCCGCACGCCGAGGCTCCGCTCGAGCGACGCGATCCCGGCGGACACGGTCGACTGCGCGGCCCAGAGCCGTTCGGCCGCGCGGGTGACGCTGCCCTCGGCGGCGACGGTGACGAACTGTTCGAGCAGACGGGTCTCCACCGCCACAGTATCGAGCAGGTCGATGGATGACATCAAGGGCATCCATTGGACTCGATGGGCGGTGGCGGGGCACCATCGGAGCATGCCGACCGACACCGCATCCACACCCGCCCTGAGCGGCGCCGCAACGAGCGCGCGCAGCGCCGCAGCGAGTGAGCGCGTCGCCGCCCCGCGCGGCCGCCGAGCGCACACGCGTCGTCGACACGGTGTCGGCTTCTGGGCCGTGGCGTTCGCGTTCCTCGCGGTCATGGCCTTCGCGACGGTGCCCGCGCCGCTCTACGTCATCTACCAGGCACGCGACGGGTTCCCGACGTTCACGACCACCGTGGTGTTCGCCGCCTACGGCGTGGGCGTGGTGGGGTCCCTGTACCTCGCGGGACACCTCAGCGACGTGCACGGACGCCGGCCCCTCATCCTCGTGTCGGTGGCGCTCGAGCTCGTCGCCGCGGTGCTCTTCCTCGTCTGGAACGACGTCAGCGGGCTCATCGTCGCCCGGCTGGTGACCGGCCTCGGCGTCGGACTCCTGACGGCGACGGCCACCGCGCACCTCGGGGAACTCCGGGTCCGGGCGACGGGCTCGTCGTCGTCCGCCGGTGGCGCCGGCGTGGTCGCCGGGGCGGTGAACCTCGGCGGGCTGTCGCTCGGCGCGCTCGTCGGCGGCGCCCTCGCCGAGTTCGTCGGGCAGCCGCTGATGGTGCCGTACGTCGTGTTCGTCGTGGCACTGGTGGTCGCGTTCGCGGTCGTGCTCGCCGCCCCGGAGACCGTCGACCGCCCGGCGTCGCCCGTGCCCTACCGCCCGCAGCGGCTGCAGGCACCCGAGGGGCAGGCCGGGGCGTTCTGGACCGCCGGCACCGCCGCGTTCGCCGCCCTCGCGGTGCAGGGGCTCTTCACCTCGGTCGCGCCGACGTTCCTCGCGACGACGTTCCACGTGACCGACCGGCTCGCCGCCGGGGCCACGACGTTCGGGGTGTTCGCGGCGAGTGCGGTGTCGCAGATCGTCTTCGCCCGACTGACACAGCGGACGCAGGTCCGGCTCGGGATGGTGCTGCTCGTCGCCGGCCTCGTGGTCCTCGCGGTCGCCGCGGTCGTGCTGCAGGTCGCCGGGTTCATCGGCGGCGGGGTGGTCGCCGGTGCCGGTGTCGGGCTGCTCTTCCGTGCGGCGATCGGCAGCGCGGGGGCGCTCGTCCGACCCGAACGCCGCGGAGGCGTCCTCGCCGCCACCTTCCTCATCGCCTACGCCGGGCTGACCGTGCCGGTCGTCGCGGTCGGCGCCGCGCTCCTCGTGCTGCCGACGCTGCCGGTGCTGCTCGGGTACGTCGTGTTCGTCGTGATGCTGGCGGTCGTCGCCGGGACGCGGCTGGCCGCTCGGGCCTGAGCGGCCAGGTCCCGGGAGGCGCGACACCCGTCCGGCATACTGGGCGCGTGTCCCAGAAGCGCAACCGTTCCGTCATCACCGGGATCGCGGCCGTGCTGGCCGCGGGCCTCGTGGCCGGTGGGGTCGCGCTGACGGCGCAGCGCGGTGCCGACGACCCGGTGCTCGGCGGTACCGGGGTCAGTGTCGTCCCGAGCGCGACCGCCGGCGACGGGGCGACGAAGGACGGCACGGTGACGATCACCCGGACCGGCCCGGACCTGCCCGGCGACGACGTCCTCGACCGCTGCGACACCAGCAGCCGCGGGACGGTGGCCCGCTACGACACCGAGGCGCTCGGCGCGGTCGTGCTGCAGTGCGGGAACTCCGGCCAGGGCTACGAGCACATCCGCATCCGGCACACCCGGGACTGGGAGGACGTGCTCTCCGGTCACGGCTCCCGGGACTGGGACGACGCGATGCTCACCGCGGTGCAGTCCGCCCTCGAGGCACCCGCGACCGGGTACCCGCAGGACGCCGGCGACGGCAAGGTCTGCTACGCCGCTCCGGTTCGGTTCGACGACGGGAGCCGACCCGCGGCCGAGCCCTTCGTCCGCGTGATCGTCTCGTCCACCACGGACCGGGTGATCACGGCGTTCCCCACGAGCGACGGCGGCTGCTGACCTCGCCCCGGGGATCGGCCGGGGCGAGGGAGCGTCGACCGTCGAGTCGATGCGACAGCGTCGTTGTCGTACGACGTCGGCGATGTCGTCGGTTGCGTCCGCGGGTGGTTGCACGCGCGGGGTAGCGACAGCGTCGTTGTCGTACGACGTCGGCGATGTCGTCGGTTGCGTCCGCGGGTGCTTGCAAGCGCGGGGTAGCGACAGCGTCGTTGTCGTACGACGTCGACATCGTCGCACCGAGTCCGCCGCCGCACCACGCGCGCACCACGCGCCTCGCTACGCGTGCACCTCGTGCTCGTGCCGGCGGTGCGATGCGGGCTCGAGCTGGAACGTCGAGTGCTCCACCGGGACGTCGAAGTGCTCCGCGACGCACTGCTGCAGCTCGTCGAGGATCCGCGGGGCGTGCGCGGTCGAGAAGCACTCGTCGTCGACCACCACGTGCGCGGTCAGGTTCGGCACCCCGGTCGCCACGAGCGTCGCGTGCAGGTCGTGCACGGCGATGACGTGTTCGAGCTCGAGGATGTGGCCCCGCACGTCGTCGAGGTCGAGCCCCGGCGGCGTCGACTCGAGCAGCACGTTCGCGGTCTCGCGCAGGAGCCGGACGGCCCGCGGCAGGATGAGCAGCCCGATGAGGATCGCGGCGACCGAGTCGGCACGCTCCCACCCGGTCAGCATGAGGACGATCGCGGCGGCGATGACCGCGACGGAGCCGAGGGTGTCGTTGAGGACCTCGAGCCGGGCGGCGCGCGAGGTGAACCCCTCGCCGGAGGCCCGCAGCAGCACCGCGTAGGCCACGAGGTTGCCCACGAGCCCGATGATGCCGAAGACCAGCAGCGGCCCGGAGTGGATGTCGGCCGGGACGAACAACCGCTGGATCGCCGAGATGATCACGTAGACGCCCACGGCGAGCAGGATCGCGGCCTGCGCCGTGGCACCCAGGACCTCGGCACGCTGGAAGCCCCAGGTGCGCTGCGCCGTCGGACTGCGCCGGGCGAGCCGGGTGGCGACGAGCCCGATGCCGAGCCCTCCGGTGTCGACGACCATGTGCCCGGCGTCGACGAGCAGCGCGAGGGACCCGGTCACCACGGCACCGACCACCTCGGCCAGCAGGATCGTCGCCGAGATGCAGAACGCGATGAGCAGTGCGCGCTCGGACGCGTGCCCGTGCGAGTGCCCCGCTCCGTGGTCGTGTCCCATGCGCACCATCGTAGGGATCCGCACCGACGCCGTGCCAGGATCGGGACGTGTCCCGGTCGCTGTACGAGCTGTCCACCCCGCCCGAGGTGCTGGCCCGGCTGCACCCGCGGCTGTCGACGTACTTCGGCGCGATCCCGCCCGGACACGTCGGCCGTGGCGAGGGCGTCTTCGACGTCGTCGGCACGCCGCGCCGCTGGCTCTGGCCGCTGCTCGCCTGGTTCGCCCGCGACGCCGTCATGTTCCCGGTCTGGGAACGGGACGTCCCCTTCACGGTGGAGAACCGTCCGGCTCGCGTCCGTCGTGGACGAGGAGACCGCAAGGCGCGACCCGCCGTGCGCGCGCACCGCACCTTCCGGTTCCGCTCCGGCAGCCGCACGATGGTGGACGCCATCACCGCCGAACCGGACGGCCTGGTCGACCACCTCGGCCGCCGCGGGCGCGTCAGCGCCCGGCTCCGGGCGGAGGTCGATGCGCACGGCCCGGACACGGGCGCCCTGCGCCTCGTCTCCACCCACGTGACGTTCCGTGCGCTCGGACGCGAGGTGCGCCTCCCGGCTGCCGTGTCCCCGCGTGTGACGCTCGTGGAACGATTCGATGACGATGCCGACCGGCAGCGCGTGTCCCTGGTGCTCTCGGCCCCGCTGGTCGGCACGCTGTACCGGTACGAGGGGGCGTTCCGGTACGAGATCGCGCCGGACAGGGAACGGGGATGAGATGAGCGACCAGAAGGGCCGCGCCGTGATCGCGGGGGCGAGCGGTTTCGTCGGGCAGCACCTGCAGGACGCCTTCCGCGACGAGGGCTACGAGGTCGTCACGATCGGCCGCACCGGCGACGCCGTGTGGGGCAACACCATGCGGATCCGGGAGCTCGTGGACGGCGCCGCACTCGTCGTGAACATGGCGGGCAAGAGCGTGAACTGCCGCTACGGCAGGCGCAACCGGGCGGAGATCATCCGCTCCCGGGTCGACACGACCCTCGAACTGGCCGAGGCGATCCGCACGAGCGAGCACCCGCCGCCGCTGTGGGTGAACGCCTCGACCGCGACGATCTACCGGCACGCCGACGACCGCCCCCAGGACGAGGTGACGGGCGAGCTCGGCGAGGGGTTCTCGGTCTCGGTGGCGACGGCGTGGGAGGACGCCCTCTTCGCGGCCGACCTGCCCGGTACCCGCCGCGTCGCGCTCCGGATGGCGATCGTCTTCGGCGACGGCAGCGCCCTCGTGCCGCTCATCCGGCTGGCGCAGGCGGGACTCGGCGGACCGCAGTACGACGGACCGTGGTTCCCGACGCGTGCACGACTCCGTGCGGGGACGTACCACCACGACCGGCGCACCCGCGGCCGGCAGCGGTTCAGCTGGGTGCACATCGCGGACGTCCTCGGCGCGGTCCGGTTCGTCCGCGACCACGAGGACATCGACGGAGCGGTCAACGTCTCGAGCCCGAACCCGTCCGACAACCGCACGGTGATGGCGACCATCCGCGACGCGGTCGGGCGTCGGTTCGGCATCCCGACGTGGCGGTGGATGCTCGAACTCGGGTCGTTCGCGATCCGCACCGAGACCGAACTCGTGCTGAAGAGCCGGTGGGTGGTGCCGACCCGGCTGGTGGAGGCCGGGTACGAGTTCCGCTACCCGCACCTGCGCGGGGCGCTCGCCGGGATCATCGCCGAGCGTCGCCAGCACCGGGGCTGAGCGTCGGCACCGGCAGGTCGCTGAGGTCGCTCGAACTGCTGCCCAGGACGCCGGCGGGCGGCACGTCGTGCGACCTCGGCGGGGCGTCCGCGGCGTGTGGTGCGACCTCGACGGGTCGCGGTGCCGGGTGGGACCGCGCCGGCCGGGACGACCACAGCACCGCGGCCACGACCACGACCCCGGCCGCCACCTCGACCCCGTCGGGCACCTCGCCGAACGCCACCCACGACGCGAACACCCCCACGACCGGCACGAGCATCGAGAACGGTGCGACCGTGCTCGACGGGTAGGTCGCCATGAGCCGCGACCAGATGCCGTACCCCACGAGGGTCGCCACCAGCACGATGTAGAGCACGCCGAGGTCCGCCGGCAGTGCCTCGGCCGTGAACGCCGTCCCGAGCGCCCGCCCGATGCGCGATGGTCCCTCGACGACGAACGACAGCACGGCCATCGGGACCGGCGGCACGATCGACCACCACAGGGTCAGGTGCAGGGGGTTCGCGGCGCCGGCACGCCGGGTCGCCACGTTGCCGATCGCCCAGCCGAGGGCGCCGCACAGCGCGAGCACGACGGGCAGCAGGGCCGCCGCCTGCGCCCGGTGCACGGCGATCGCCGCGAGGGCGGCCACCGCGATCGTGACCCCGACCACCTGCCGCCCGGTCAGCCGTTCGCGCAGGAAGACCCCGGCGAGCACCACCGTGAACGGCGCCGACGCCTGCAGCACGAGCGACGCCAGCCCGGACGGCAGCCCCGCGGCCATGCCGAGGTACAGGAACGCGAACTGCAGGACGCCGAGCCCCGTGCCCACGAGCAGCAGCCGTCCGAACGGGATCCGCGGGCGCGGTACGAGCAGCACGGTCGGGACCGCGAGCAGCGTGAACCGGATCGCCGCGAGCAGGAAGGGCGGGAAGTGCTCGAGTGCCAGGGCCGTCGCGGGGAAGTTCAGTCCCCACACCACGGCGACGACGACGGCGAGGAGACGGTCACGGGTACGCACAGGTCGATGGTGCTGTAGCGAGACCGTTCAGCACCAGCGAACAGTTCCGAAGCGACGTTGTAGTCTCCCTGCATGGTCGGCTTCGACGTGCAGCTCCTCGCCGTCCTGCGCGAGCTCGCCGAACGGGGCAGCGTCACCGCCGTCGCCCGGGCCACCCACCGCACGCCCAGCGCGGTCTCGCAGCAGCTCCAGACCCTGCAGCGACAGGTGGGCGTCCCGCTCGTGGAACGCATCGGCCGCGGCGTCCGGCTCACCGAGCACGGCCGGGTGCTCGCCGGGTTGGCGAGCGGCGTCGCGACGGCGATCGCGACGGTCGACGCGGCCTGGCAGGAGCACCTCGGCGGCGGGACCGGACGGGTCGACCTCGCGATCTTCCCGTCGGCGGCCGAACTGCTGCTCCCCGGGGTCCTGACCCGGATGCGCGCGCACCCCGGCATCACGCTGTCACTGGTCGACGTGGACGTCGGCGAGGGCGCGTTCGCCCCGCTCGCCGCCGACCACGACGTCGTCGTCGGGCACCGCTCCGACGGGGTGCGCCCGGCGGACCAGGGCGCGGTGCAGACGGTGCCGCTGCTGCGGGAACCGCTCGACGTCGCCCTGCCGGACGGGCACCGGCTCGCGGGGCGGGCACGCGTCGGGATCGACGAGGTGGTCGGCGAGACCTGGATCGGGGTGCCGGAGGGCTACCCGATCGACCGGGTCCTGCAGGCGATGGCGGCCGCGTCCGACGTCCCGCCGAGCGTGGCCTTCCGGACGATCCACCTGCCCGTCATCGAGAACCTCGTCGTCGCCGGCCACGGGATCGCGCTCGTGCCGCGGTACACCTCGGGGACGCGGGCGTCCGGTCGGTTCCACCTCGCGGAACTGGCCGACGTCCGCGCGGGGCGGCGGATCGAGGCGCTCGTCCGTCCGGACCGTGCGGTCCGCCCCGCGGTGCGGACGGTCCTGGAGGCGCTGGTCGCCGAGGCCGTGGACGTCACCACGTGAGGTGGTGACGTCCACGGCGGGGCCGAGCCGCGCCTCCAGGAGGCGTCGGTGCGGGACGCGTCAGACGTCGAGGTGGTCGACGAGCTCGTCCGCGAGACCCGTGTAGGTCGCCGGGGTCAGGTTCGTCAGGCGCGCCTTGGCACCCGAGGAGATGTCCAGCCCGTTCACGAACGCGACGAGCTCCGCCTGCCCGATCCGCTTGCCGCGGGTGAGCTCCTTGAGCATCGCGTACGGGTCCTCGATGTTCGACTGCCCGGCGGTGACCTCGGCGCGGATGACCGTCTGGATCGCCTCGGCGAGGACCTCCCAGTTGCGGTCGAGGTCCTCGGCGAGACGGACCTCGTTCACGGCGATCTCGCCCAGCCCGCGGCGCAGGTTGTCGAGTGCGAGCAGCGAGTGCCCGAACGCGACGCCGATGTTCCGCTGCGTGGTGGAGTCGGTGAGGTCACGCTGCAGGCGGCTCGTGACGAGCGTCTCGGACAGGGTCGAGAACAGCGCCGACGAGATCTCGAGGTTCGCCTCGGCGTTCTCGAACCGGATCGGGTTGATCTTGTGCGGCATCGTCGACGACCCCGTGGCACCCGCCACCGGGATCTGCGTGAAGTACCCCATCGAGATGTAGGTCCACACGTCGGTCGCGAGGTTGTGCAGGATCCGGTTCGCGTGCCGGACCCGGTCGTACAGCTCGGCCTGCCAGTCGTGCGACTCGATCTGCGTCGTGAGCGGGTTCCAGGTGAGCCCGAGCCCCTCGACGAACTCGCGGGACAGTGCCGGCCAGTCGGCTTCCGGGTCGGCGGCGAGGTGCGCCGAGAAGGTGCCGGTCGCGCCCGAGAACTTGCCGAGGTACTCGCCGCCCTCGATCTGGGAGAGCACCCGCTCGAGGCGGTAGACGACCACGGCGAGCTCCTTGCCGAGCGTCGTCGGGGTCGCCGGCTGTCCGTGCGTGTGCGAGAGCATCGGGACGCTCTTCAGCTCGTCGGCGAGCTCGCGGAGCTTCGTGAGGACCGCCTTGAACGCCGGCAGCCACACCTGGTCGACGGTGTCCCGCACGGTGAGCGCGTAGGACAGGTTGTTGACGTCCTCGCTCGTCGCGGCGAAGTGCGTGAGCTCGGCGATCGCGTCGAGCCCGAGCTCGGACAGGCGCCGGCGGACGAAGTACTCGACCGCCTTGACGTCGTGCCGGGTCGTGGCCTCGATCTCGGCGAGCTCGGCGATCTGCTCGTGCCCGAAGCCCGACACGACCTGGCGGAGCGCGGCCTTGTCGTCGACGCTGAGCGGCGACGTGGTGAACATC
This sequence comes from Curtobacterium sp. NPDC098951, assembly GCF_044759965.1. Taxonomy (NCBI): domain Bacteria; kingdom Bacillati; phylum Actinomycetota; class Actinomycetes; order Micrococcales; family Microbacteriaceae; genus Curtobacterium; species Curtobacterium sp. NPDC098951. The sequence continues at coordinate 874,917 of NZ_JBIWAG010000002.1, read as the reverse complement.
GCGTGGTCGGTCAGGAAGATGAGCCACTCGACCTCGACGACGATGCGGGCGCGGTTGAGCCCGGCCTCGGAGAGGTGCTCGCCCACCGTGTGCACGATCGGGTAGTAGCGCCCGTCGAGCGGGCTGATCGGCTGCGGGGGAAGGGGGGTCATGGGGCTCCCTGACGGACTGCCGGCTCGAGTTGGCGGAAGAGCGCCCGGCAGGCCCGTTCGACGGTCGAGAGCACTCGGTCGAACTCGTGCCGGTCCGCGTAGTACGGATCCGGAACGTCGGTCTGCTGGGGCCAGGCGTCGTCGTACCGCAGCAGGAGCGTCACCTTCGCGGCGTCGTCCATGGTCGGTGCCCACGAGCGCAGGATGCGTTCGTGGGAGCGGTCGAGTGCGACCACCAGATCGAGGTCCGGGAACCGGTCCGGGTCGAACTGGCGGGCGCGATGCCTGCTGCCATCGTATCCGCGCGCGGCGAGCGCCGCGATCGTGCGCTCGTCGGCCGGCTCGCCGACGTGCCAGTCGCCGGTGCCGGCGGACTCGACCTGGAACCGGTCGGCCATGCCCGCGTCCGCCGCCAGCTGGGCGAACACGATCCCGGCCATGGGGGAGCGGCAGATGTTGCCGCTGCAGACGAACGAGACCCGGAAGGGGGCGTCGGCGTCCGCGGTCATGGGGACATCATGGCGCAGCCGGCGCGCGTCCGCGATGCTGCTGCCGCCGGGAGGCGCGGTGCCGGTCCGGTCGTCGGCCCACCCCGGCGGGGTCGTCGCGCACGCGCCGTCGGCCAGCGTCACGCGCGCGGGCGGTTCAGCACCGGCCGCGCGAACAGCCCGATCAGCCAGGCGAAGACCGCGAGCACGAAGGCGCCGACGATGCCCCAGCCGAACGAGTCGACGTGCAGCCCGAAGCCGAACGCGTCCGAGATCCCGGCGACGATGAGGAGCAGGACCGCGTTCACGACGAACGAGATGAGCCCGAGCGTGAGGATGTAGAGCGGGAACGCCACGATCCGGATGAGCGTGCCGATCACCGCGTTCACGAGACCGAACACGAACGCCACGAGCAGGTACGTGAGGACGGTGGCCGTGGTGCCGCCGTCGCCGAAGGGCGTGACGGAGACGCCGCTGACGATCAGCGTGGTGAGCCAGAGCGCGACGGCGTTGACGACGAGGCGGACGAGGAATCGCATGCCCCCATGATGCCCGTGCCCACCCGGGCGCGTGCCGCGAGGACGGGCCGGTAGCCTGGACCCGTGACTGACGAGCGCGTGCACATCAGGCACCCGGACGGGCACGGCATCGCCGTCCTCCCGGCCCGGTAGCCTGGTCCCGCGACTGACGAGCGCGTGCACATCAGGCACCTGGATGGGCACGGCATCGCCGTCCTCCCGACCGGTAGCCTGGTCCCGTGACTGACGAGCGCGTGCACATCCGGCCCGAGATCGCCGTCCTCCCGGCGTACAAGCAGGGTCGCCAGGCCGAGGCCTCCGCCTTCAAGCTGTCGAGCAACGAGAACCCGTTCCCGCCGCTCCCCGGCGTCGTCGAGGCCGTGCAGGCGCAGACCGCGTTCAACCGCTACCCGGACGCCACCGCCCTCGCCGTCCGGGCCGAGCTCGCGCACCGCTTCGGGACGGGTGTCGACGAGGTCCACGTCGCCCCCGGCAGCGTCGCGATCCTGCACGAGCTCGCCAAGGCCACCGCGGGCCCCGGCGACGAGGTCGTCTACGCGTGGCGCTCCTTCGAGGCCTACCCGGGCGTCGTGACGGTCGCCGGCGCCACGAGCGTGCAGGTGCCGAACCGTCCGGACGGCGGCCACGACCTCGACGCGATGGCAGCGGCGGTCACCGAACGCACCCGGATGCTGATCGTCTGCACGCCGAACAACCCGACCGGCCCGGTCGTCACCGCGGCGGAGTTCGAGGCGTTCATGGCGTCGGTGCCGCCGACCTTGCTCGTGGTGCTCGACGAGGCCTACGCCGAGTTCGTCACCGATACGGACGCGGTGCGGGGACCGGCGCTCCTCGAGCGGTACCCGAACCTCGTCGTCCTCCGCACCTTCTCGAAGGCGTACGGACTGGCCGGACTCCGTGTCGGGTACGCCCTCGGCCCGGCGTACGTACTCGACGCCGTACGCGCCTGCGCGATCCCGTTGTCGGTCACCGCGCAGGGGCAGGCCGCGGCGCTCGCGAGCCTCGAGCGGGAGTCCGAGCTGCTCGAACGCGTGTCCGAGATCGCCGCCCTTCGCGACCGCGTCGTGACGTCCCTCCGCGAGCAGGGCTGGGACGTCCCCGACGCCCAGGGCAACTTCGTGTGGCTGCCGACCGGGGCGCACACCCAGCACGCGGCGGAGCGCTTCGAACAGGCCGGGATCATCGTCCGGGCGTTCGCGTCGGAGGGCATCCGCATCTCGATCGGGGAGCACGAGGCTGTGGGAACGCTCCTCGAAACCGCCCGGTCGCTTGTGGGGGACCTCCAGGCGACCGAGTAGTCGCTGCCGCTACGCTGGCCCGCATGTCATTCCGCGCCGCGGCCCCCGCGACGACCACCGTCCGGCTCCTCGACCCCGAGGGCCGGTTCGTGGAGACCGACGAGAACGCCGAGTTCGCCGCCGCCGCGCGGGCGATCCCGGACGAGACCCTGCTGGCGATGCACCGCCGCATGGTCCTCACCCGTCGGTTCGACCACGCCGGCCACAACCTCCAGCGCACCGGGCAGCTCGGCCTCTGGGTGCCGAGCCACGGGCAGGAAGCCGCGCAGACCGGCTCCGCCTTCGCCCTCCGTGCGCAGGACCACGTGTTCCCGTCGTACCGCGAGCACGCCGTCACGATGCACCGCGGCGTCGAGCCGATGGAGATCATCGCGATGTACCGCGGGCAGACCCACGGCGGGTGGGACCCGGACGAGCGGGGCAACACCCACATCTCGACCCTGGTGATCGGTTCGCAGACGCTCCACGCCACCGGGTACGCGCTCGGCCAGAAGCTCGACGGCGACGTCGGCACGGGCGACCCCGACCGCGACGCCTGCTCGATCGTCTACTTCGGCGACGGCGCGACGAGCCAGGGCGACGTGAACGAGGCCTTCGTGTTCTCCGCGTCGACCGGGGCGCCGGTCGTCTTCTTCCTGCAGAACAACCACTGGGCCATCTCGGTGCCCGTGTCCGTGCAGTCGCCGACCCCGCTCGTCGACCGCCCGCGCGGCTTCGGCATCCCGAGCGTCCTGATCGACGGCAACGACGTCCTCGCGGCGTACACCGCCTCGGTCGTCGCCACCGACCACGCCCGCAGCGGCCAGGGCCCGGCCTTCATCGAGGCCGAGACCTACCGCATCGGCGCGCACACGAGTTCCGACGACCCGAGCCGCTACCGCGAGGACGACGAGCTCCAGGACTGGGTCCGACGTGACCCGATCGCCCGCTCCGAGGCGTACCTGCGGTCCAAGGGCGTCACCGACGCGCAGCTGGCCGAGTTCGACGCCGAGGGCGAGGACATCGCCGCCGACGTCCGCCGCCGCACCGTCGCGCTCACGCCGCCGTCCGTCGACGTCATGTTCGACAACGTCTACCGCGAGCCGCACCCGCTGATCGCCGAGCAGAAGGCCTGGCTCGAACAGTACGAGGCCGGCTTCGAAGGGGGCGCCCACGCATGAGCACCACCGAGCAGCTCTTCGACTACACCCTGCGCTCCCACCCGGGCGCCGGCGAGGTCCCGAGCGACCCCACCCCGACCCTGACGATGGCCAAGGCGCTCAACGCCGGACTGGCCGCCGCGATGCAGGCGGACGACAAGGTCCTGCTGATGGGCGAGGACATCGGCGCCCTCGGCGGCGTGTTCCGCATCACCGAGGGCCTGCAGCAGCGGTTCGGCGCGGAGCGCGTCCGGGACACCCCGCTCGCCGAGTCCGGCATCATCGGCACCGCGATCGGTCTCGCCCTGCGCGGCTACCGCCCGGTCGTCGAGATCCAGTTCGACGGCTTCGTCTGGCCGGGCTTCGACCAGATCACGTCGCAGCTGGCGAAGATGGCGAACCGGCTGCCGGCGCACATGTCGCTGCCCGTCGTGATCCGCATCCCCTACGGCGGCCACATCGGCGCCGTGGAGCACCACCAGGAGTCCCCGGAGGCGTACTTCGCGCACACCCCGGGTCTGCGGGTCGTGAGCCCGAGCACCCCGAACGACGCCTACTGGATGATCCAGGAGGCCATCGCGTCGAAGGACCCGGTGGTCTTCCTCGAGCCGAAGTCGCGCTACTGGCCCAAGGGGCAGGTCGACCTCGTCGACGGCCACGTGCCGATGCACACCTCCCGCGTGGCCCGCACCGGCACCGAGGTCACCCTCGTCGGCCACGGCGCCATGGTCGCCACGCTCATGCAGGCGGCCGAGATCGCCGAGTCCGAGGGCACGAGCTGCGAGGTCATCGACCTCCGTTCGATCTCGCCGATCGACTGGGAGCCGCTCCTCGCCTCGGTCCGGAAGACCGGCCGGCTCGTCATCGCACAAGAGGCGTCCGGCTTCGTGAGCGTCGGCAGCGAGATCGCCGCGACGGTCGCCGAGCGGGCCTTCTACACGATGCAGGCGCCGCCGCTCCGGGTCTCCGGGTTCGACGTGCCGTTCCCGGTGTCGAAGCTGGAGCACCTGCACCTGCCGGACGCCGACCGCGTCCTCGAGGCCGTCGACCGCGCCCTCGCCTACTGACATCCCGACCGAGTTCGACCAGACCGCCGAAGGAGCCGTAGTGGCCGCCGCCGAATTCCCCCTGCCCGACGTGGGCGAAGGCCTCACCGAGGCCGAGATCGTGCAGTGGCGCGTCGCGATCGGGGACGAGATCGCCGTCGACCAGGTGCTCGTCGAGATCGAGACGGCCAAGTCGCTCGTCGAGCTCCCGTCGCCGTTCTCCGGCACCGTGACGGGGCTCCTCGTCTCCGAGGGCGACACCGTCGAGGTCGGCAAGCCGATCATCCGGGTCGAGTCCGACGCGTCGGTCGCGTCCGGTGCACCGGTGACGGCTCCGTCCGCTCCGGCGGCACAGCCGGGAGGCACGGCACCGGTCGCGGACAGCGTCCCGACCTCGCCGGTGGTCGCCGCCACCCCGCCGGCAGCGCCCGCCCCGGCAGCGCCCGCCCCGGCGGCGCCGGCCCCGGTGGCTCCCGTCGCGCAGACCCCGCCCGCTCCCGCGGCGACCCCGGCACCGGCTGCAACGCCGGCTCCCGCCGTCGCCGCTCCCGCCACGCCCGCGCAGCCCGTCGCCGAGGGCGCCTCGGTCGTCGGGACCGACGAGTCCTCCGGCGCCGTCCTCGTCGGCTACGGCTCGGCGACCTCGTCGCCGTCCCGTCGCAAGCCGGGCGCCCGCCGGGCCGCAGCGCTCGCGGCCGAGGCGAGCCGCGCCTCCAGTGCCGACGCCGCCGCGGCCGCCGAGGCCGCCAACGACCCGGGCGAGGAGTCGACCGCCGAGGCGATCACCGCCCTCGGCTCCGCCCCGCGCAAGCAGAGCACCGCGACGAACGTCCTCGCGAAGCCCCCGATCCGGAAGCTGGCGAAGGACCTCGGCGTCGAGCTGAGCGAGATCGTCGCGACCGGGCTCGCCGGCGAGGTCACGCGCGACGACGTCATCCGGCACGCGAAGCAGGCCAGCGTCTTCCGCAACATCGAGACGCCCGAGTGGGGCGAGGTGCGCAGCGAGACGATCCCGGTCAAGGGCGTCCGCAAGGCCATCGCCACCGCGATGACCACGTCGGCGTTCACCGCGCCGCACGTGTCCCTGTTCGTCGACGTCGACGCGACCCACACGATGGAGTTCGTCAAGCGGCTCAAGGCGTCGCCGACGTTCGCGGGCGTCAAGGTGTCGCCGCTCCTCATCGTCGCGAAGGCCGTGATCTGGGCCGTCCGCCGCAACCGCTCGGTGAACTCGACCTGGACCGACCGCGAGATCATCGTCCACCACTTCGTGAACCTCGGCATCGCCGCGGCGACCCCGCGCGGACTGATCGTGCCGAACATCAAGGACGCGCAGGACATGTCCCTGCTCGAGCTCGCCCAGGCCCTCGAGCAGCTCACCCTGACCGCCCGCGACGGCAAGACCACCCCGGCGCAGATGGCCAACGGCACGGTGTCGATCACGAACATCGGCGTGTTCGGCATGGACACCGGCACCCCGATCCTCAACCCGGGCGAGGTCGCGATCGTCGCCATGGGCACGATCAAGCCGAAGCCGTGGGTCGTCGACGGCGAGGTCCGCTCGCGCATGGTGACGACCATCGGCGCCTCGTTCGACCACCGGGTCGTCGACGGTGACGTGGCGTCGCGCTTCGTGCACGACGTGGCCTCGGTGCTCGAGGAACCGGCGCTCCTGCTCGACTGAGCGGCTTCGTGAGCAGGAACGGTCGAGTGTCGCCGAGCTGCTCGACCGTTCCTGCTCACCATCTGCGGGCTTCCGCAAACGTCGCGTGGTGTTCACACGGATGTCGGTGGGCGGGGCGATGATCGACCCATGGTCCACCAGCTCCTGATGCCCCCGCAGGAGATCCGAACGGATCGCCTCCTGCTCACCCCGCTGTCGCCGGCGGACATCGACGACGTGCACGCGCTGTTCTCCGACGCGCGCACGTGGACGCACCTGCCCACCGGTCGGCACACGGCACGGGCGACGACCATCGACCTCGTCCAGCGCAAGATCGGCGGCCGGGCACGCCACGGGCTCGGCTCGTGGGCGGTCCGGTCCTCGGCCGACCACGCGTTCCTCGGGGTCGGCGGCGTGGACATGACGGCGGGCGGCGTCTGGAACCTCGGCTACCGCCTGACGCCGTCGGCGTGGGGCAACGGCTACGCGACCGAGGTCGCGCTCGCGGCCGTCGCCGCCGCGCGGGACGTGGGCGCCGACGTCCCCGTGACCGGGCGCGTCCTGACGAACAACCCGGCCTCGGCCGCGGTGCTCGGGCGCGCTGGCCTGTCCCTGGTGTGGCAGGGGTCGACCTCCGCACCGACCCCCGGCGGGGTCGAGCGACAGGTCTGGGCCGACCGGGCGTTGTCACGGACGCAGCGGGCCTGGCTCGTCGCCAACGCCTGAGCCGGGTCCCTCCACCGGGGTCGACGCCTCCGACGAGGGGACGAGCGCGCGGGCGACCCCGCACAGCACCAGCAGGACGACGGCGACCGGGGTGGCTCCGACCGGACCCACGGCCATGAGCACGACCGCGGCGAGGGCGACGACGGGCAGGGTGACGACGCCGGTCACCGCAGGGCTCCGAACAGGGCGTCGGCCTCGTGCGGCAGCTCCGTGCGCAGGGACCACTGCACGGTGTTCCAGTCGTGGCCGCTCTTCGGCGCGGAGGCGACGACGGTGTCCGCGCCCGCCGCCCGTGCCGCACGGCCGAGCTTCCGCGCGTTCTCGCTGAACTGGCGGTCGGCCGAGCCCGCGGTGAGCCACAGGGCGTGCCCGCCGAGGCCGTTCTCCCGCATCTGCGCGATCGGGGCGGCCGCCCGCCACGCGGCGACGGACCCGCCGAAGGCCTGGTCGGCGCTGTGCTGGGGGTTCTGGTCGATCGGTTGCAGCTCGCTGGAGATCGCCAGCGCCGCGCCGAACGACGCCGGGTCCGCGGTGACGAACTGCATCGCGCACGTCGCCCCCTGCGAGAAGCCGACGAGCCCCCATGCTCGTCGGTCCGGCGTGACGGGGAGGTGGGCAGCGAGCCACGCGGGCACGTCCCGGGTGACGTAGGACGCCGACTTCCCGAGCCGCGAGTCGACGCACATCGGGTTGCGACCCGGTGCCGACAGCTGGTCGACGGACACGACGATCGGCGCCCGCCCGTGGTGCGCGGCGGCGTACGCGTCGAGCACCGTGCCCATCTGCCCGGCGGTGAACATGTCGCTCGGGGCTCCCGGCTGCCCGGCGAACGCCAGGACCACGGGCAGGCGCGCCGGGTCGCGGACGAGGGCGGCAGGCGGCAGGTAGACGACGGCGGGACGTGCCGGGAAGCCCGAGCGCGTCCCCGGGATGTCGACCGTCCGGATCACGCCCGCCGCGGGCATCGTGGCCGCCGGGGTGGCGTCGAGGTCGAGCGCGGGGTACGGGTCGCTCTGCACCACGGTGCCGAGGGTCGGGTACTTGGCGAACTCGACGTTCACGCCGAGCGCCGGGACGAGGAGCGCGGCCGGTACCAGGACGGCGGCCAGCACCCGGCGCCCGCGACCGCCCTGCACGATCCCGGTGACCGCCAGCGCGAGGGCCGCCGTGGCCATCGCGACCCACATGCGCGTGACGCCGCTCAGGGCGACGCCGAACAGGTCGACCACGTCGCTGACGACCCAGCAGACGACCAGCACCGCCACGGCCGCGACCGCCGCGACGACCGCGCGCACCCGCACCGCCCGCCACGCGGGGCCGGAGCGCATCCGCCGGAGCCCGGGGAGCAGGACGGCGAGTGCGAGCACGGCGAAGGCGGTGTCGATCGGGACGAGCTTCGACGGTGCCTGCAGCTGCGTCGCGAGCAGCCAGGCGGTCGGACTCACGACCGGGCCGCCGCGCGGGCGTCCGCCGCCTGGACCCGGTGCGCCTGGCGGAGCGCCCACAGGTGCTTCGGGCGGAGCCCCGGCACGTACGCCGCCGCCAGGGCGCGGGTCACCCGCGGGACGTGCAGCGGCGTGGGGACGACGAGCCAGAGCGGTTCGTGCCGGGCGCCGAACTTCTCCTTGAAGCGCTGCAGCGAGCGGAAGCCGTACACCGGTTCGAGCGCCCGGGCGAGCATCGCCGACCCGCGCACGACGAGCGGACCCGCCCCCGCGTGCGCGGCGAGTGGCGTGCCGGACAGGCTGATCGTGGTGAGGCCGGCCTCGCGGGCGCGGAGGGCGGTCCGGGCGATGAGGAACTCCATCACGCCGGGCATCCCGTCGTCGCCGCGGCGCATGACGTCGAGCGTGTACCCGGTCAGCGCCCCGCGTTCGTGGACGGGCAGCCAGCTGGTCACCGCGGTGACGTGACCGTCCGCGGTGACGGCGAGCAGGAGCCGGACGTCCGGGTCGTCCAGCTCCCGGAACCCGCCGAGCGTGAAGCCCATCTCGGGCAGCCGACGGTCGGCGGCCCACCGCGTGCAGATGGCCTCGACCTCGGCACGCTGGTCGGCCCCGAGCGCGTCGAGGGTCGTCCACTCGTCGCGGACGCCCTCGCGGTCGGCCCGGTTCGAGGCGGTGCGCAGGTCCTGCCGCTTCTTGCCTCGGAGGTCGAAGGTCGTCACGTCGAGCACGCACTCGACACCGACCGGCAGCGCGGTCCAGCCCTCGGCGCCGAGGATCGCGCGGACCGGCTCGTGCACGCTCGTGAACGCGGGGACCCAACCCTGGCGCTCGCAGAAGGCCGTGAAGCCGGCGAGCACCTCGGCGCGGTCAGCGGTGGCGCACGCCGGGTCCGACACGGCGAGGGCGACCTCGCCGCGCACCCGGTAGGCCACGGCACCGAGCCCGCCCGGGTGGGTCCAGGTCGCGTTCCCGCGCCAGGTGCCCATGTGCCCGAGGGTGCCGGCGTCGCCGTCGCGGAGCATCGAGACGAGGTCGTCACGCCCGGCACCGGCGGCCCGGAACCGTGCCCGGACGAGTCGCGGTCGGAGGACGACGACGGCCAGCAGCACGGCGGCCGGGACGATCCACGCCCCGAGCAGGGTCACCTGCCACTCGACCGCGTCCAGACCGAGTCCCTGCCACTGCACGGCGTCGTCCTGGACCGGCTCGATGAGGAAGACGTCGGCGAGCACGACGGTGAGCGTCAGCAGCACGGCGATCGCCAGCGCGACACCGACCCGCCGCCCGCGGTGGACGAGCCAGGCGGCGAGGAGCAGCAGGACGCCGACGACGACCACTGAGCCGTTCGGCATCGCGTCGGCGAACGGGGAGAGCACGCCGTCCGGGTCGGGCACGACGGGCGTCACGAGGGTCCCGGCACCGAGCGCGATGAGGGCGCTCACCACGACGGTCCGGGCGGTGACGGCGGTGCTGCGGTGCGCGGGCTCGGAGGCGCGGCGGACGATCCAGGCACCGGCGGCGGTCCCGAGCAGGGTCGCGAGGGCACGGGCCAGGTCCGACCCGTGGCCGGCGAAGAGCACGAGGGTCAGGACGACGGTCCACAGGGCGGCACGGACGCGCCAGCGGCGCTGCGGGGGCATCGTCGCCGAGGCGGCACCTAGCAGTGCGGTGGCCACGATCGACGGCGCGAAGAGCGGTTGCCCGACGGCGAACTCGGCGTGCGCCTCGCCCAGCGCCGACCCGATGGTGACGGTGAGGAGCGTCGCGAGGACACCGACGAGCGGCGCTCCGATCCCGACGACCAGGGTCCGGAGCGACCCGAGGGACCGCTCGGCGAGGACCGTCGTCAGGACCACGGCCACGAGGGCGAGGCACGCGACGGGCGGGTGGTGCGGGAAGTCCGGCTCGGAGTGTGCCATCCGGGCGGTCACGACGAGCACGGCCGCGGCCACCGTCACGACGACGGAGACCGGGAACCGACGGAGACGTCCGATGAGTGCTGTTGGTGCCACGGTCCCATCACAGCGGACCGCGCGCTCCGGGACATCGCTCCACGGCGTGAACCCCGATGGCCGATCGGCCATCGCCGCGTCGCTCCGGGGGACGACCGTCAGACGACGGGCGCGGACGGCACGTGCTCGACCGGCAGCCGCAGGTGCAGTGCGAACCCGTCGTCCGGCTGCGGACCCGACTCCATGCTCCCGCCGAGGAGCGACGCCCGTTCGCCGAGCCCGATCAGCCCGAGGCCGGAACCCGGCAGCTCGAGCCGTTCCGAACGCGCGGGGCCGTTCACCACGTCGACGAGGACGTGCTCACCGTGGATCCGGCCGCTGACCCGGACGGTCGCGTCGGGGGCGTGCTTGCGGACGTTCGTCAGCCCCTCCTGCACGAACCGGTAGACGGCCCGCTGGAGCGGCTGCGCGAGGGTGTCCGGCAGGTCGACGGTGGTGCTGGTCTCGAGGCCGCTCTCGGCCACCAGCCGGGGCAGGTCGGCGAGGACCGGCTGCGGCGCGATCTCGCGGTCGGTACCGCCGGACGCCCGCAGCACCTGCACCATCTCGCGGAGCTCCTGCAGGGTGACGACGCACAGCTGCCGGATCGTCCGCGCGAACCCGCGCTCGGCCTCGTCGCGGCCGGCCATCTGCATCGCACCGGCCTGCACCGCGATGAGGGTGACCTGGTGCGAGACGACATCGTGCATCTCGCGGGCGAGCAGGGCCCGTTCGCGGGAGAGCGCCACGGCCGCGGCCTGTCGGCGTTCGTCCTCGCGGGCCCGGCGGGACTCGACGAGCTGCTCGGTCAGGCGGGCACGGGTCTGCACGAGCAGGCCGACGGCGAGCGGACCGAGGGCGAAGATGAGTGCGTAGACCACCGAGACGACGATCTCGTCGAGGGTCTGCGGCGGCCCGACGAACCCGCTGAACCCGACGAACTGCACCAGGGCGGCGAGGAGCATCAGCCACCGGCGGCTCGTGCGCTCCCCGAGGGTGAACAGCGCCACGCTGGCGGCCACCACCGCGGACCCGACGAACAGTCCGGGCATGGTCAGGGCGAACGCGAGCACGGGGAAGCGTCGGCGGAGCAGCAGCGCCGCCGCGGCGACGAGCGACAGCCACGTCTCGAGGGTGGTGGCACCGGAGATGTCGAGCACCGCATCGGCGACCGCGGCGGCGACGAAGAGGGCGTCGAGCACCCACCACGGTGCGGGGTGGGTGCGCGCCAGACGCAGGCCGGCGTCGACGAGCCGGTCGAGCCTCCCGTCCGTCGCCGCGAGCACCTGCCGGACCCGCCCGGGCCGCTCCCCGTCAGCCATCCAGGAGCCCCGCCTCGGCCGCGCGCAGCGCGAGCTGGACCCGCGTCGGGACGCCGAACGCGGCGAGGAGCGACCGGATGTCCTCCTTGACGGTGCCGGTGCTCACCCCGAGCCGACGGCCGATGTCCGGGTTGCTGACGCCGTCGGCGACGAGCCGGAGGACGGCGTGCTCCCGGTCGCTGACGGCCGGCGCCGGGGCACTCGGACGTGCCGCGAAGAGCTTGGTCCGGTCGACACCCGGGGCCAGCACGACCCCGCCGCGGGCGAGGACGCGGACGTACTCGGCGAGGCCCTCGGGATCGGTGTCCTTCAGCAGGAACCCGGCGGCACCGAGCTCCATCGCCTGCCCGACGTACTCGTCGGTGTCGAAGGTGGTGAGCATCGCGACGGCGGGCGGCTCGGGGAACGCCCGGAGCTCCCGGAGGACCTCGAGCCCGTTCACGCGCGGCATCCGCACGTCGAGCAGGACGACGTCCGGCGCGTGGTCGCGGATGGTCCGCACGGCGTCGACGTCCCCGGTCGTGGCGACGACGTCGATGTCCGGTGCGGCGCCGAGGATGAGCTCGAAGCCGTAGCGGACGAGCGTCTCGTCGTCGACGATCACCACGGTTGTCACGCGCGTCATCTTGTCATGCACGTTGGCGTTCCGAGGGGGACTCGTTACTGTGGCAGCAACTGGTCATGTCCGCGCATGACCACCCGCACGACCAGCGACGGAGCACGAGGACCGCATGACGAGCCGGATCACCGAGGGTGCCGAACCGAAGCACCAGCAGCTGCGTCGGATCCTCCTCGACCTCGCCACGGTCCGCCTCGCACCCGGTGCGGCGATCCCGTCGGAACGCCAGCTCATCGCCGAGTACGGGGTGTCCCGGATCACCGTTCGCGAGGCCCTCGGGCAGCTCGTGAACGAGGGCTACCTCGAACGCGTGCGCGGCAAGGGCACCTTCGTGGCGCACCGACCCGTGCAGTCGACCCTGCACCTGGCGTCCTTCACCGAGGAGATGCGTGCGATGGGGCATGTACCGACGACGGTCGTGCTCGTCCGCGAGGAGCGGGTGCCCCCGTCCGACACGGCCGCGGCGCTGCGGCTCGACCCCGACGTCCGCGCCTTCCACGTGAAGCGGCTGCGCATGGCCGACGGCGCACCGGTGTCCATCGACGACGCCTGGTTCGTCGCGGATGCGTTCCCGGGCCTGCTCGAGCACGACCTGTCCGACTCGGTGTACTCGATCATCGCGACGGAGTACGGCACGCCGATCGACCGCGCGCAGCAGACCGTCGCCGCGAACCCGGCGGCGGACGACGTGGCCACCCTGCTCGGCACGAAGACCGGGGCGCCGCTGCTGGAGTTCGACCGGGTGTCCTACGCGGGGGAGCGCCCGGTGGAGCACACGCGGAGCTGGTACCGCTCGGACCGCTACCGCGTGCAGATGGAGGTCACGGCGACGGCGGCGAACGCGGACGCCTAGCGCCGACCGTCGCGCTGCGCGACACCGCACGGCACGTCGAGGCCGTGCGGTGTCGCCGAGTGCGTGGGAAGGCCCCCGCTCAGACCTCGAACAGGGTGTCGCCGTCGCGCACCGTGGTGCCGACCGCGTCCTGCGCGATGGAGTCCGGCGCGGAGCCGAGCACGACGACCGGGCAGATCGGCGAGTAGCCGGCAGCCGAGATCACCGAGGGGGTGAACCGGACGACGGGGTCGCCCGCGACGACGGTGTCGCCCTCGGTGGCGAGGAGCTCGAAGCCCTCGCCCGACAGCTTCACGGTGTCGATGCCCACGTGCACGAGCACGTCGGTGCCCGCGGCGCCCTGCAGGGCGAACGCGTGCGGGTGCAGCTTGACGATCGTGCCGTCGACCGGCGCGACCGCGGTCACGGCGCCGTCGACCCCGGTCGGGTCCACCGCGACGCCGGCACCGACGAGCTGCCCGGCGAACACCGGGTCCGGCACGTCGGCCAGTGCGACGACCGGGCCCTGGAACGGAGTCCGGACCGCGGTCACAGCTCGTCCTGGATGTCCTGCGCGAGGTTGTCGGCGATCGGGCCGACGATGACCTGCCAACCCGTCCCGCCGCCGACGACGGCCTGGGCGCCCGCGGCCTTCAGCGCGTCCTTGTCGACCAGGTCGCCGTCCTCGACCTCGACGCGGAGGCGCGTGATGCAGCCCTCGACCTCGTCGATGTTCTCGGCGCCACCGAGCGCGGCGATGATGTCAGCGGCCTTGATGTCAGCCATCGTTTCCTCCTCGTTACGAAAACGCATGCCGGGTTGACAGGCGTGGGGTCGCGGTTCAGACTACGGAACTGGTCATGACCGGACAGGACCGGACCTGGCGACACCGCCGAGGTTACCTGCGCTGACTGTACGACTCAACTCACCCCGACAGCTCCACCCAACGACGAGAGGACCTCCGATGAGCACCACCACTGCCACGGATGTGCCGGAGAAGAAGACGCCGAAGAAGCAGTCGCGCGTCTTCGCCAACGCCCAGCGGCTCGGCCGCAGCCTCCTGCTGCCCATCGCGGTCATGCCGGCTGCCGGCATCCTGCTCCGCCTCGGCCAGGCCGACATGCTCGGGGCGATCCCCGGCTTCGAGAAGGGCGCGACGATCATCGCCGCGGCCGGCAACGGTGTGTTCACCTGGCTGCCCCTCCTCTTCGCGGTCGGCATCGCGATCGGGTGGGCGAAGAAGTCCGACGGCACCACGGCGCTCGCCGCCGTCGTCGGCTACATGGTCATGTACCAGGTCTTCGCGGCCATGTCCCCGATCGTGCTCGACGGGGTGAAGGACGCGAACGGCAACCAGGCCACCATCAACTTCGGCGTCCTCGGCGGCATCGTCATGGGGCTCGTGTCGGCCGTGCTGTGGGAGAAGTTCCACCGCACGAAGATGCCCGACTTCCTCGGCTTCTTCTCGGGCCGCCGCCTCGTGCCGATCCTCACCGCGGTCGCGGGTCTCCTCATCGCCGTCGTGATGTCGTTCTTCTACCGCTACTTCGACATCGCCCTGACCGCCGCCGGCCAGGCCGTCGCGGACAACGCCGTCCTCGGTGGTGGCATCTTCGGGTTCGTCAACCGCATGCTCATCCCGATCGGGCTGCACCAGCTGCTGAACTTCTTCCCGTGGTTCCAGCTCGGCAGCTTCACCACGGGCGGCGTGACCTACCACGGCGACATCGCGCGCTTCCTCGCCGGCGACCCGACGGCCGGCATCTTCCAGACCGGCTTCTTCCCGATCATGATGTTCGCGCTGCCCGCCGGTGCCCTCGCGATCTGGCGCAACGCCAAGCCGCAGAACCGCAAGCTCGTCGGCGGCATCATGCTCTCGGCCGCGCTCACCTCGTTCGTGACCGGCATCACCGAGCCCCTCGAGTACTCGTTCATGTTCGTCGCGTTCCCGCTCTACATCATCCACGCGGTCCTCACGGGCACCTCGCTGGCCCTGGTGAACGCCCTGGGCATCCACGACGGTTTCTCGTTCTCGGCCGGTGCGATCGACTACGTGCTGAACTTCGGCAAGGCGGACGGGGCCATCTGGCTCATCCCGATCGGCCTCGGCTACGCGGTCGTCTACTACTTCCTGTTCAGCTTCGTGATCAAGAAGTGGAACCTCCGCACCCCCGGGCGCGAAGAGGACACGATCGCCGAGAACACCATCGACGCGGCCACCAAGCCGTAGCCGTCACGAGGTGACGGACGTCACCTGCTGACGGACGGGAGGCGCGGTGCCGGCTGGCACCGCGCCTCCCGTCCGTCAACGGGTTGATACTGGTTTTGACAACCGTTATCAACTGGCCCTACGCTCGTCGACATGCACAACCGTCTCCTCGCCCTGCCGCTCGTCGTCGGCGCCGCCGCGCTCGCCCTGACGGGCTGTGCGACGTCCTCCGCCTCCGGTGACGCGTCGGGCGACGGCACCGTCCGGGTCGTCGCCTCCACCAACGTCTACGGCTCGATCGTCGAGGCGATCGGCGGCGACCACGTCTCCGTCACGAGCATCCTCGACGACCCGTCGCAGGACCCGCACTCGTTCGAGTCGAGCGCCACGACGCAGCTCGCGGTGTCCAAGGCCGACCTCCTCATCGAGAACGGCGGCGGGTACGACGACTTCATGACCACCCTCGCCGACGCGTCCAGCACCAAGGCGGACACGATCAACGTCGTCGAGCTCTCCGGTCTCGACAAGGGTGGCGACGCCGAGTTCAACGAGCACGTCTTCTACAGCTACCCGACGATGGTCAAGCTCGCCGACGACGTCGCGAAGCGCCTCGGGGACCTCGACCGGCAGGACGCGGACACCTTCACGAAGAACGCCGACGCGCTGACGACGAAGCTCGAGGGGCTCGAGGCGAAGACGGCCGAGCTCAAGAAGACGTACGACGGCGAGAAGGTGGCGTACACCGAGCCCGTCCCGGGGTACCTCTTCGACGCGATCGGCCTCGACAACGTCACGCCCGAGGCCTTCTCCGAGGCGATCGAGGAGGGCGACGACGTGCCCCCGGCGGCGCTGAACGACACGCTCAAGCTGTTCACGAACAAGACCGTGAAGCTCCTCGCGTACAACGAGCAGACGTCCAGCCCGGAGACCGAGCAGGTCAAGAAGGCGGCCGACGAGAACGGCGTCCCCGTCATCGGTGTCACGGAGACGCTCCCGAAGGGGGAGGATTACGTCTCGTGGCAGCAGGCGAACATCGACCAGGTGCAGGCGGCGCTCCAGAAGTGACGACCGTCTCCCACCCGACGACCGAGCGGACCGCCACTGCCCCGGGCAGTGGCGGTTCCGCCGTGCTCGAACTCCGCGACGCCGGACTGTCGTACGGCTCCCGTGCGCTCTGGTCGCACCTCGACCTCGACCTGGCGCCCGGCGAGTTCGTCGCGGTGCTCGGACCGAACGGGGCGGGCAAGACCTCGCTCCTCCGCACGGTCCTCGGGCAGCAGCGGCTGACGAGCGGCTCGATGTCGTTCCTCGGCCAGCCCGTCCGGCGCGGGCACCGGAAGATCGGGTACATCCCACAGCAGCGCCTGATGGACGCCGGCACCCCGCTCCGGGCGCGGGACATGGTCGCGCAGGGCGTGACCGGCTCACGGTGGGGCATCACGCCCGCGAGCCGTGCCGAACGGTCCCGGGTCGATCGCATCCTCGACGAGGTCGGGGCCACCGCCTTCGCGGACGCCCCGGTGGCCGAGCTGTCCGGCGGCGAGCAGCAGCGCACCCGCGTCGGACAGGCCATCGCCGCAGACCCCGCGCTGCTCCTCTGTGACGAGCCGCTCATCTCGCTCGACCTGCGGCACCAGCGCGGCGTCACCGAGCTCATCGACCGGCAGCGTCGGCAGCAGGGCGCGGCGGTGCTCTTCGTCACCCACGACGTGAACCCGATCCTCGACGTCGTCGACCGCGTGCTCTACATCGCGGGCGGACGCTTCCGGATCGGAGCACCGGACGAGGTCCTCCGCACCGACGTGCTCTCCGACCTGTACGGCACGCCCGTCGACGTCGTCCGCACGATGGGGCGGATCGTCATCGTCGGCGCGAACGACGCGCACGACCAGCACTGCGACGCGGACCCGAACGCCGTGACGCCCGACGACGGGCGGATCTGATGGACGTCTGGTCGCAGGTCTTCTCCTTCCAGGACTACGGCGAGCTCGTCGTGCTCGTGCAGAACTCGATCTGGGCGGGTGCGGTGCTCGGCATCGTCGGCGGGCTCATCGGGCCGTTCGTCGTCGCCCGGAACATGCCCTTCGCCGTGCACGGCATCTCGGAGCTCTCGTTCGCGGGTGCCTCGGCATCGCTGCTGCTCGGCGTGAACGTGGTCACCGGGTCGCTCGTCGGGTCCGTGATCGCGGCGCTGCTCATCGGGCTGCTCGGGTCCAGGGCGCGCGACCGCAACTCGATCATCGCCGTGCTCATGCCCTTCGGCCTCGGCCTCGGCATCCTCTGCCTCGCGCTCTACAAGGGCCGCGCGGCGAACAAGTTCGGCCTGCTCACCGGACAGATCGTCTCGGTGGACAACCCGCAGCTGACGTTCCTCGTCGTCGTGGCCGCGATCGTCGTCGTGACGCTCCTGGTGATCTGGCGCCCGCTGATGTTCTCGTCGGTCGACCCGGACGTGGCCGCCGCCGCCGGGGTGCCGGTGCGGACCCTGGCGCTCGTCTTCATGCTCGTGCTCGGGCTGGCCACCGCGGTGTCGGTGCAGATCGTCGGCGCGCTCCTCGTGCTGTCGCTGCTCGTCACGCCCGCCGCGGCCGCCCTGCGCCTCAGCTCCCACCCCGTCGTCGTGCCGATCCTGTCGACCGTGTTCGCCGTCGTCTCGGTGGTCGGTGGGATCCTGCTCGCCCTCGGCGGGGGCCTGCCCATCAGCCCGTACGTCACGACCATCTCGTTCGTGATCTGGGTGGTCTGCCGGATCGTCGGCGGACGCAAGGACAAGCGCGGACGCGACCGGATCGTGCGCCGCGACCAGCGTGACGGGGGCGCACCGCGCCTCCGGGCCGACGACGCGGACCCCCTGTCCGCCGCCGGCCGGAAGGAAGGAGCGACCGCATGAACGCCGTGCAGAAGCCGAAGCGGAACACGTGGCAGCGCGAGGCGGTGCGCACCGCGCTGTCGAGCACCGAGGGGTTCGTCAGCGCGCAGGCGCTGCACCAGCACCTGCGGGACGACGGCTCCACCATCGGACTCGCCACCGTCTACCGGGCGCTCTCCGACCTGGCGACCGAGGGGGACGCGGACTCGCTGCAGCAGGACGGCGAGTCGCTGTACCGCGCGTGCACGACCGACGCGCACCACCACCACCTGATCTGCCGGAACTGCGGCCGCACGGTCGAGATCGAGGCGGACCCGGTGGAGCGGTGGGCGCAGGAGGTCGCGGCGGCCAACGGGTTCACGAACGCCAGCCACGTGGTGGACATCTTCGGGGAGTGCGCCGTGTGCACGGCGGCGCGCACCACGGCGAACGCCGGCGAGTAGCGTCCGCGTCATGCACGTGATCCTGGTGCCCGGCTTCTGGCTCGACGCGAGCGCCTGGGACGAGGTGGCCCCGATGCTCCGAGCAGCCGGGCACTCGGTCGAGGCGGTCACGCGCGACGGCGACACGCTCGACGAGCAGGTGGCTGCCCTGGTCGAGCTGCTCGACGACGTCGCCACGCCGGACGAGCCCGTGGTCCTGGCGGGGCACTCCGGCGCGGGGCCGATCGCGTACATGGCCGCCGATCGCCGCCCGTCGCTCGTCGCGCACCTGCTCTACGTCGACACCTTCCCGGGGCCCGAGGGCGGCTGCGTCAACGACGAGCTGCCCGTGGTGGACGGCGTCGTGCCGCTGCCCTCGTGGGACGTGTGGGAGCCGGCGACCGTGCGCGGCATGACGCCGGAACTGCGCGCGGCCTTCGAGCACCGGGCGATCCCCGAGCCCGCCGCGGTGCCGTCCGACCGGTTCCACTACGGCGACGCCGCGCGGCACACGATCCCGGCGACGGTGATCACGTGCGAGATCCCGGCGGCCGACCTCGCGACGATGGTGGCGGACCACCAGGCCTGGGCGGCGGAGCTCGTGGCGACCGAGGAGCTCTCGATCCTGGGGCTCGAGACGGGGCACTGGCCGATGTTCACGGCACCGCGGGAACTCGGCGAGCTCATGGTGCAGGCGCTGGCCCCGCGGCCGACCGAGGCGTCGTAGCGCGGGCGCCCGCGCCCGCCCGCCCGCGCCCGCCCGCCCGCCCGCGCCCGCGTGCCGCGCCGCGCGCGCCCGCCCCCGTCCCGCTCACTTGGTGAGCAGAAGGTGTCGGCTGGCCGACCGTGATCCGACCATTCCTGCTCACGAACGCGCCCGCCGGAGCCGGGGCGTGCCTCCAGGCCGACCCTCGCAGCTGCGGCGGTTTGCGACACGCCCGGTCGTCGCGTACTGTTGACCCTTGGTTCTCCGCGTCCGCGTGGCGAACCCAGTTGTTCCAAGCCCTCCGACCGTCGCGAACGCCGCGGTCGCGCGGTGTCAACGGCCCCTTCGACAGGGACCGCAGGCCTGGGCGGTGCGCACAACCCCCTCGTTCCGTCGCTCCGCGACCGAGCGCGTGCGCGCCAGGCAAGTGAACTTGGGTGCGGCCGTCCGGTCGCACGGTACCTCAGGAGGAAACCATGGCAGCAGTGTGCCAGGTGACCGGAGCCACCCCCGGCTTCGGACACAACATCTCGCACTCGCACCGCCGGACGAAGCGTCGCTTCGACCCGAACGTGCAGAAGAAGACGTACTACGTGCCCTCGCTTCGTCGTAACGTCACGCTCACGCTCAGCGCGAAGGGCATCAAGGTGATCGACGCACGCGGCATCGAGTCCGTGGTCAAGGATCTCCTCGCCCGTGGGGAGAAGATCTGATGGCCAAGAAGGGTCAGGACGTTCGTCCGATCATCAAGCTCCGCTCGACGGCGGGCACCGGGTTCACCTACGTGACCAAGAAGAACCGTCGCAACAACCCGGACCGTCTCGTGCTCAAGAAGTACGACCCGGTGATCCGCAAGCACGTCGACTTCCGTGAGGAGCGCTAAGCATGGCGAAGAAGAGCAAGATCGCGAAGAACAACCAGCGCGCCGAGATCATCGCGCGCTACGCCGAGCGTCGTCTCGAGCTGAAGAAGGCCCTCGTGGACCCGAACGGCACCGACGAGTCGCGTGAGGCCGCTCGCGTCGGTCTGCAGAAGCTCCCGCGCGACGCGTCGCCGGTCCGCTACCGCAACCGCGACGCCATCGACGGTCGCCCCCGTGGCCACCTCGGTGAGTTCGGCATCAGCCGTGTCCGCTTCCGCGACATGGCCCACCGTGGCGAGCTGCCGGGCATCACGAAGAGCTCCTGGTAGGCACCTGCTTCCGCGAACGCCCCGACACCCGTGTGGTGGCGGGGCGTTCGCCGTTCCCGGGTCGTTTCGGGGGACATCTTCGTCACATCGGTCACATTCGCCCCGTCAGGAGCCCGACAACCCCGGAAATCCGGGCGAGTCGGCAGATTTCGCCTCGGGTGGCTGGTACGTTCGACTCCGGTTCCGCAGGGTCTCACGCCCGCCGGCACCGTGGCACGGAGCACCCGCTCCGGGCGCCGGACGAGAAGTCGTCCGACCGATACTGCAAGAAGTCCGAGGAGGACATCCATGGCTGACAAGTCCCTGAACCGCACCGAGCTCGTCGCTGCCGTCGCCGCTGAGTCCGGCCAGAGCCAGGCCACCGTCAACGGCGTCGTCGACGCGCTCTTCTCCGTCGTCTCCGGCTCGGTCGCCGACGGCACCAAGGTCACGATCCCCGGCTGGATCGCCTTCGAGAAGACCCACCGCGCCGCCCGCACCGGCCGCAACCCGCAGACGGGCGAGGCCATCGAGATCGCCGCGAGCGACTCGGTCAAGGTCAGCGCCGGCTCGAAGCTCAAGGCTGCCGTCAAGTAAGACCGCTCCGCGAACGGAAGGGACGACTCCGGTCGTCCCTTTCGTCGTTCCCGGGGTCCTCCTCCACAGCCAGGAGGCGCGGATCGCCGCCCACAGGTCGGCTCGCTCGATTCCGTGGCCGGGTCGGCCAGCGCCTAGGCTTGACGGGTGGATCGGATCGCGCGCATCGCCGGCCCCGGCGTGCTGCTGCTCGTCGGGTTCGTGTCCCTCCTCGTCGCGCTGGTCGTCGGGGGCGGGGCGAACGCCGCGCTCATCGCCGATCCCGGTGCCGTCGTGCGGTTCGGGCTGCCGATCGCCCGCATGGTCGTGGACCTCGCCGCCGCCGCCACGATCGGTGGCCTCGCGCTCGCGACCGTCGGGTTGTCCCGCACGGCGCCCGAGTGGAACCGGGCGATCGACGTCGCCGCCGGTGCCGCGGGCGTCTGGACGGTGGCCGCCGCCGTCTCGACCTTCTTCACGTTCCTCAGCGTCGCCGGCTCGACGATCAGCATCGACGAGCAGTTCGGGCAGTCGATGGGGGTGTTCCTCACCGGGACCGAGCTCGGCCTCGCCTGGCTCGTCACGGTCCTCGTCGCGGCGGCGGTCACGGTGCTCTGCTTCGCCGTGCGCGCACGGGGCATGGTCGCCCTCACCGCGGGCGTCGCCATGATCGGCCTGCTCCCGCTCGCCCAGCAGGGGCACGCTGCCGGGACCGCGAGCCACGACGCCGCGGTGACCGCCCTGGGCCTCCACCTCGTCGGTGCCGCGCTCTGGGTGGGCGGTCTCGTCATGCTCGCGCTGCTGCGTCCCGTGATCGACGGGGACCGTCTGCCGGTCGTCGTCGGCCGGTACTCGAGCATCGCGCTCGGGTGCTTCGTGCTCGTGGCCGTCTCCGGTGTGGCGACCGCGCAGATCCGCGTCGGGGTGCTCGCGAACCTGTTCACCCCCTACGGGGTGCTGGTGCTCGTCAAGATCGCGGCCATCGTCGCGATCGGGGTCTTCGGCGCCGTGCAGCGTCAGCGGACGATCCGCTCCCTCGTCGCCGCACCCGGACGCCGCGGTCCGTTCTGGCTCCTCGTCGTCGCCGAGCTCGCCGTCATGGGCGTCGCCAGCGGGTTCGCCGCTGCGCTCGGCCGGACCGCGACCCCGGTCGACCAGGTCGCCCTGAGCAAGACCACGAACCCGTCGCCGGCCGAGCTGCTCACCGACGACCCCCTGCCGCACGCACCGGGTGCCTGGGGGTGGCTGACGGCGTGGAACATCGACCTGTTCTGGCTGATGGCGGCCGTGCTGCTCGCCGCGGCGTACGCGGCCGGCGTCGTCCGCCTGCGTCGAGCGGGCGTGCGCTGGCCGGTCCGCCGGACCGTCGCGGCGGGCATCGCGATCGTCGCGCTCGTCGTCGCGACGTCCGGTGCGCTCCACACCTACGACCGCTTCCTCGTGTCCGCGAACGTCGGCTCGCACGTGCTGCTCGGGCTCGTCGTGCCGGCGCTCGTCTGGGCGGCCGCGCCGGTGCAGCTCATCCGCCGGGCCGTGCACCCACGTGACGACGACAGCACGGGTGTCCGCGAGTGGACCGGGGTCCTCGTCGACAACCCGGCGGTGCGGTACCTCGTGCAGCCCTTCCCGGCGTTCCTGTTCCTCGCCGCCGCGTGGTGGGCGTTCTTCGCGACCGACGCGCTCCGGTGGTCGATCAGCGACCCGACGGGGCGGACCGTGATCGACGTCGGGTTCCTGCTCGTGGGGCTCCTCGCCGTGCCCACCCTCCTCACGCCGGTCGCCGCCGGGGCGCGGGCGGCGTCGCCGTCGGCGCTCGCGGTCCGGATCGCCGGGGCGGTCGTGGTGGCCGCCGGGCTCGTCTCGCTCGGCATCGCGATGCGCGGACCGCTCGGGCTCCTGCAGGCGTCCTGGTTCGGTGCGATGGGGCGCAGGTGGGGGCCGGATCCGCTCGTCGACCAGGCCCGCGCCGGCACGGTGCTCGTGGTCGCCGGCATCGCGGTCGTCGTGACCGTCGTCGCCGTCGGACTCGTCCGTGTGCGAACGGGCCAGCGGGGCGCGACCGCCGACTCCACGCGCACCGTCGGTCCGGGTGACCCGGTGTCGGCGCGATGAGCGTCGAGCTCAGCGCCGAGCAGCGCGCCGTCTTCGAGTACATCGAGCACACCCGCGACCACGTGTTCATCACCGGTCGGGCGGGCACCGGCAAGTCGACGCTGCTGAACCACCTGTCGTGGAACACCGAGAAGCAGGTCGTCATCTGCGCGCCGACCGGGGTCGCTGCGCTGAACGTCGGCGGCCAGACGATCCACTCGCTCTTCCGGCTGCCGATCGGGCTCATCGCCGACGCCGACCTCCGGCAGGGGCCGGACACCCGCAAGCTCCTCAACACGATCGACACCCTCGTGATCGACGAGGTCTCGATGGTGAACGCCGACCTGCTCGACGCGATGGACCGGTCGCTGCGGAAGGCCCGCGGGCGCCAGTTCGAGGCGTTCGGCGGCGTGCAGGTCGTCATGTTCGGCGACCCGTACCAGCTGCCGCCGGTGCCGGGCGACGGCGACGAGCGCGCGTACTTCACCGACCACTACCGTTCGATGTGGTTCTTCGACGCCAAGGTGTGGCTCGAGGCCGAGCTCCACATCGTCGAGCTCGCGACGGTGCACCGGCAGCGCGACGACGCCTTCGCCGCGATGCTGACCGCCGTCCGCCACGGGCGCGTGACGGCCGAGGTGGCCGGGCAGCTCAACGCCGCGGGTGCACGGACCGCCCCGGACGACGCCATCACCCTGGCGACCCGGAACGACACCGTGACGCGCATCAACAAGGCCGCGCTCGACCGGCTGCCCGGCAAGGTGCGGACGGCACGCGCCGACGTGAACGGGGACTTCGGCGGCCGGAACTTCCCCGCCGACGAAGCCCTCGAGCTGAAGCCCGGCGCGCACGTGATGTTCCTCCGGAACGACCCCGACCAGCGGTGGGTGAACGGGACCCTCGGGGTCGTGCAGACGATCCGCGACACGGTGTGGGTCGACGTCGACGGCGAGTCGTTCGAGGTCCAGCCGTCGGTCTGGGAGAAGTTCAAGTACTCGTACGACCCCGACAAGAAGGAACTCAAGAAGGACACCGTCGGGGAGTTCCAGCAGTTCCCGCTGCGCCTCGCCTGGGCGGTGACCATCCACAAGTCGCAGGGCAGCACCTACGACCGTGCGGTGGTCGACCTCGGCAACCGGGTCTTCAGCGCCGGCCAGACGTACGTCGCGCTGTCGCGGCTGACCTCGCTCGAGGGCCTGTACCTCACCCGGCCGCTGCGGCCGCAGGACATCATCGTGGACCTCGACGTCCGGCGCTTCATGTCCGAGGCGCCCCGGGTCGTGGCGACGGAGCTCGAGGCGGCCCCGGCTCCCGACGACGCCGACTGACCCCCCCCGGTCCGGCGCGACGCGACGCGACGCGGCGTGGCCCGGGCCGGCACTGTACGGTCCGGCGTGCCGCGGCCCGATGCGGCCCGGCCTGCGCCGCCGTCCGGACGACGCAATGGCCGCGCCCCGGACGCACGACGCCCCGCCGACCACGACGGGCGGGCGGGGCGTCGA
Organism: Curtobacterium sp. NPDC098951; assembly: GCF_044759965.1. NCBI lineage: Bacteria > Bacillati > Actinomycetota > Actinomycetes > Micrococcales > Microbacteriaceae > Curtobacterium > Curtobacterium sp. NPDC098951. Next base: position 850,109 of record NZ_JBIWAG010000002.1, on the reverse strand, counting down.
GGACGCGAGGGTCAGCCCCGGGCGGCGGCCCGGAGTGCGCGGAGGTTCTCCTTGTCGGCGCCGAACGCCGTGAGCAGGAGGACCACGCCGACGATCGCGTGGAAGACGTTGTCCGTGGTGTTGAGTGCGAACACGTTCGCCGAGGTGTTCACGAACACGAAGCCGTACACCGCGAGCACGACGAGCACGACGCCCACCAGGACGTTCGCGTTGCGCGACCCGACGGTGTTGCCGAGCCCGACGATGAGCAGCACGGCGGCGAGCAGCACCCACAGGAGCGCGAGCGGCGGGTTCACCCCGAACGCGTTCCAGAGCATGCCGCCCTTGCGGCTGAAGAAGCCCGGGTCGCCGTCGGCGGCGAAGAAGAACCCGAGGATGCCCCAGACGAAGAGCAACGCCCCCACGGTGAGCGCGAGACCGCGGTTCGGGGAAGCGGTGATGCTCGGTTCCTTGATGGCCACTTCGGTTTCCTCCTCGTACGCAACCGGCGTCGTGTCCGCCGGTCCGGCGATGCGCGCCGGTGCGTTCGACCGCGCGCGACCGGTCGACACGTTCCCGGATCCGAAGGTCGCTGCCCCGCGGTTCCCAGGCTCCGACCGGCGTCCCAACGGTATCGTGTCGGACCCCGACCGTCCGAATCGCACGCGCGTGACCAGACGTGCGACGACACCGACGACCAGCACCCCGAGGAGGACCAGCCCGGTGACCCGAACGCCCGAACGCAGCGCACCCGAGTCGCGTGGACCGAGCGTCTCACGGAGGGTGCGGTGGGGACTGTTGTCGGCTCTGGGGTTCGTGATCGTGCCTCTCGTCTACGCGGTGGCGGTGTTGACGCCGGTGGGGCAGCGGGTCGAGGACGCCGCACTCGGCGGGGTCCGGGAATCCGACCTGTTCTCGTCGGACACTGCCCTGAACGTCATCTCGGTACCGGTGATCCTGTTGCTCGTGGTCGTGATCGCCGCCGTCGCACTCGCTCGGCGCCGGCTCGCGGTGGGGCTCGGAGCCGGTGTCGTCGTGCTCGCCTCGGCAGCCACCTCGACGCTCGTCAAGCGTATCGCCGAGCGCCCGGAGATCGCCGAGTCCACGACGCCGAACTCGTTCCCGTCCGGCCACGCCACCATCGCCCTCGCCGCACTCTTCGCCGTCCTGATGGTCACGCCGCGTCGGTTCCGCCCGCTCGTCGTGGTCGTGGGCGCCGCCTACGCGGTGTTCGTCGCGAACCAGACGGTCGTCTACGGTTGGCACCGGGTGAGCGACATCATCGGCGCCTGTGCCATCGCGCTGTTCTGGGTCGGTGCGGTCCGCGCCCTCGGGCCGCGGGTCGACCGTGGTGCGCGCGGTGACCGGGACGGACGCCGTGGGCCGCGTCGCCTGGTGACCTGGGTCCTCCTGGTCGCCACCGGCGTCACGTTCCTCGTCGGCGTCGCAGCCCTGGTGTACGGCGTCTCGGGCGGGGTGCACGACCACGCCGCCATCCTCGTCGCTGGTCGGATGGCGTCGAGCGCGAGCGTCCTCGCCGTGGTGACGATCGTCTGGATCGCGGACGGCATGCACCACGCGGCGCGGACGGACACCGAGGCACTGCCGGTCCGGTAGGGCGCGGACCCCTGGCGGGAATGCCGGGCGCTGCGGTACGTTGTACCGAGCAAGTCGATGCAAACGCATCGAAATCGCAGGCGGAGGGACTCCGCGGAAGGCGGCGCATCATGCAGTTCGGCATCTTCACGGTCAGTGACGTCACGACCGACCCCACCACCGGGACGACCCCGGACGACACCCAGCGGGTCCGTGACATCCTGACGATCGCCGAGCACGCCGACCAGGCGGGGCTCGACGTCTTCGCGACCGGTGAGCACCACAACCCGCCGTTCGTGGCCTCGAGCCCGACCACCATGCTCGGCTACCTCGCCGGACGCACGAAGCACATCACGCTCTCGACGTCGACGACCCTCATCACCACGAACGACCCGGTACGCATCGCCGAGGAGTACGCGATGCTCCAGGTCATCTCCGACGGCCGCATGGACCTCATGATGGGCCGCGGCAACACCGGGCCGGTCTACCCGTGGTTCGGGCAGGACATCCGCCAGGGCGTCAACCTCGCGATCGAGAACTACGCGCTCGTCCGCCAGCTCTGGGAGAACGACGTCGTCAACTGGCAGGGGAAGTTCCGCACGCCGCTGCAGGGCTTCACCTCGACGCCGCGTCCGCTCGACGGCGTCCCGCCCTTCGTGTGGCACGGCTCGATCCGCACGCCGGAGATCGCCGAGCAGGCCGCGTACTACGGCGACGGGTTCCTCCACAACAACATCTTCTGGCCGATCCAGCACACCGAGCAGATGGTGGGCCTCTACCGTCAGCGCTTCGAGCACTACGGGCACGGGCGTGCCGACCAGGCGATCGTCGGGCTCGGCGGCCAGTTCTTCGCCCGGAAGAACTCGCAGGACGCCGTCGCCGAGTTCCGTCCGTACTTCGACAACGCCCCGGTCTACGGGCACGGTCCCTCGATGGAGGACTTCACCGAGCAGACCCCGCTCACGGTCGGTTCGCCGCAGCAGGTGATCGACCGGTACGCCGCGATGAAGGACCACGTCGGGCACTACCAGCGCCAGCTGTTCCTCGTCGACCACGCCGGGCTGCCGCTCAAGACGGTGCTCGAGCAGATCGACATCCTCGCCGAGGACATCGTCCCCGAGCTCCGGAGGATCAACGAGGAGGGCCGGCCGGAAGGCGTGCCGTCGAACCCGCCGTCGCACGCCGACCGCGTGGCCGCCGCGATGGCCGCCGGCACCCTGGGCAGCGACCACGTCGCCGCGGAGGACGAGTTCACCGGAGCGTCCGTCTGACGCTCGCTTCGTGAGCAGCAATGGTCGGGTCCCGCAAGGTGACCCGACCATTGCTGCTCACCATGCGCGGTGAGCGTGGCCCCAGATCGGACTGGAGGCGCGGTGCCGGCTGGCACCGCGCCTCCTGTCCGTCTCGGCATGCGTCCACGGCGCGAGCCGGGTTTCGGGGTCAGCGACGGGCCACGGGGCCGGCGGCGCGTGAGCTGTCGCTCAGCGCGAGAGCTCGGCCGGGGAGGCCGGCTCGCACCGGGCGGGCCGGCACGAGCTTCAGACCGACGACGCAGCCGACGATGCCGGCGATGAACAGCAGGCGCAGCGCGGTCACGGGCTCCGCGCCGGTGGCCATGCCCCACAGGACGGTGAGCGCGGCACCGGTCCCCGTCCAGACGGCGTACGCGGTGCTGATCGGGATGTGCTTGAGGACGTAGCCGAAGGCGCCGAGGCTCACCACGATGGTGACCGCGAAGACGATCGTCGGCCGGAGCTGGGTGAAGCCCTCGCTCTCGCCGAGGGCGGTCGCCCACACGGTCTCGAGCGTGGCGCTGACGAACAGGACGATCCACGCCACCTCAGCTCACCACCTTCAGGCCGACCACGCAGGCGACGAGGCCGAGGACGAGCGCGACCCGGGCGACCGACGCGGCCTCCTGTCGACGGAGGATCGCGACGACGACCGTCAGCGAGGCGCCGATGCCGACCCAGACCGCGTAGGCGGTGCCGACCGGGATCGCCGTCATCGCGAACGCCAGTCCGACCATGCTGAGCGCCATGCCGGCGACGAACACGATCGTCGGCACGACCTTCCTGAAGCCGTTCGACGCGCCGAGCGCGGTGGCCCACACCGCCTCGAGCACGCCCGACAGGACGAGGACTGCCCACGCCACGACGGTCTCCCTTCGATCTCGTTCCGCAAGTCGCACGACTGTGCGACAACGGACCCCACGGTAGCACGAACTCGCACGACTGTGCGAGTATTATCGTGTGGCCAGGAGCATCGACCTCGACGGACGCCGTCGCACCGTGTCCGTGGCGGCGTTCCGGGTCCTCGCCCGGGACGGTCTCGGCGCCCTGAGCGTGCGGAACGTCGCGGCCGAGGCGGGGCTGCCGCCGAGCACCGTCCGCTACGTCTTCCCGACGCAGTCGAGCCTTCGCGAGCACACCATCACGCTGGTCTTCGACCGCACCCGGGAGCGCATCGCCGCGATCCCCGACGCCCTCCCCGCCCGCGAGCGTGCACACCGGATCCTGCTCGAGCTGCTGCCCCTCGACGACGAGCGCGTGATCGAGCTCGAGGTCTACCTGGCCCTCGGGAACGCGGCCCTGACGGACGCCGGACTCCGACCCGCCCTCGACCGCGTCGTCGCCGAGATGGGCACGTGGAGCGCCGAGGTCCTCGACCTCGTGGGGGTACGGTCCACCGACCGTGAGTACGAGGCCCGTCGGCTGCACGCGCTCATCGACGGGCTCGCGATGCACGTCGTGCGCCTGGCGCCGGGGGAGTCCGGCGAGTGGACGATCGCCGTGCTCGACCGGCACCTCGACACGATCGCGCAGGCCTGACGGACACCCTCCACGGAGCGCCGGTCGCCTATCCTTGCCCGGTGACGACGACCACGCCGCCGCAGCGCACGAGCGCCCGGGTGTTCACCGGCCCCGGGCTGGTGCTGCTCGCCGTCGTCCTGCTGCTCGGGATCCGGCTGCTCTCGCCGGCCGTCGGCACCGCGGGACTGCCGGACGTGGTGCAGGACTTCCTCACCCTGGCGATCAGCGTCGTCGTCGAGTCCCTGCCGTTCGTCGTGCTCGGCATCGTGCTGTCCATCGTGGTCGAGGTGTGGGTGCCCGTCGGCGCGCTCGAGCGGGTCCTGCCCCAGCGGCCGATCCCACGCCGGGCCGTGATCTCCCTGATCGGCATGCTGTTCCCGGTGTGCGAGTGCGGCAACGTCCCGCTCGCCCGCGGCCTCATGCTGCGCGGGTTCACCCCGGCCGAGGCGGTCACGTTCCTCGTCGCCGCCCCGATCCTCAACCCGCTCGTGATCATCAGCACCGCGCAGGCGTTCGGGTGGTCCGGCTGGATCCTGCCGGTGCGCATCGTGGGCGGCTTCGTGGTGGCGAACCTGGTCGGCTGGATCGTCGCCGCGCACCGCCGACCCGCCGAGCTCCTGCTGCCCGCGTTCGAGGCCCGCTGTCGTGCGGCGATCGGCGCCCCGGGGTCGCGGAACCGCTGGCGGGACAGCGCCGCCCAGTTCGGTGGCGAGACCGCCACGATGATGCCCGCGCTGTTCGTCGGCGCCGGGCTCGCCGCCGCGATCCAGGTCGCGGTGCCCCGGTCCACCCTGGTGGCGATCGGGGCGAACCCGGTCCTGTCCGTCGCCGCGATGATGCTGCTCGCGATGACGGTGTCGCTGTGCTCGAACGTCGACGCCTTCTTCGCCCTGTCCTTCGCGTCGACCTTCCTGCCCGGGTCGATCACCGCGTTCCTCATCATCGGGCCGATCATCGACGTCAAGATGATCGCCCTGCTCCGGACGACCTTCCGTGCGCGCTTCCTGGTGCTGCTCGCCGTCGTCTGCGTCCTGTTCGCCGCGACCGTCGGGTTGGTGATGAATGTCCTCGTCTGAGTCCCGACTGCCGTCGTACCTCGGCCTCGGGTCCGTCCTCGCGGTGGCGTTGTGCACCCTGTGGCTCGCCCTCGCCGGGCACCTCGACCTGTACATCAACCCGCGCTACGCGGTCTTCACCGTCGTGCTCGCGGCCGTCGCGGTCCCGGCCGCCGTCGCAGGTCTGGTCGTCGCGGCGCGAGGACACGGGCACGACCACGACCACGACGAGCACGAGCACGAGCACGAGCACCGGCAATCGGGTGCGGCCCGTCGCACGCGGGCCGTCCTCGGCGGTGCCGCGGCCCTCGTCACGATCGGGGTCACCGTCGCCATGCTGGTGCTCCCCCCGACGACGCTGTCGGCACGCACCGCCCAGCAGCGGAGCGTGGACTCCGCGACGCTGTCGAACGCCACGGGCTCCGAGGCCGCGGTGTCGCTGCTCGGCAGCACCTCGGTCGACACGTCGGAGTACGGCGTGAAGGACTGGGCCGCACTCATCCGGCAGACCACGGACACCTCGTCGCTCGTCGGGAAGCGCGTGCGGCTCACCGGCTTCGTCGTGCCCGGCTCGGACGGCTCGTTCACGCTGACCCGGTTCGTGATCAGCTGCTGCGCGGTGGACGCCCAACCCGTCGGGCTCGGGGTCGTCACGGACGGCACCGTGCCGGACGAGGGGCGGTGGGTGCGGGTGACCGGGGCGCTCGCCGCCAACCCCGACCAGTCGGCCGACGCCCGGATCGTCATCCGGGCCGCCAGCGTGCAGGCGATCCAGCAGCCCGAGGACCCGTATGAGTACTGAGCTGCGCAGCCGACCGCGGAACCGCTTCCGTCGCCGCCTCGTCGCGACCGTGCTGGCGTTCGTGGTCGTCGGCACCGCCGCGGCGGTCGTCGGATCGCAGCAGGGTCCGCGCCTCCGTGACGTCTCGTACGACGCCGTCGGCCTGGTGTCCCGACCTGCGCAGCGCGTGATCCTCACCGCGAACCAGGCGGTCGAGCGGGTGTCCGCGAACGAGGTGACAGTGCATCCGGCCGCCGCCCACACCGTGACGTCGAGCGGCAACACCATCGCGGTCGAGTTCGCCGGCCCGCTCGCCTACGACCGCTCGTACGAGATCCGGGTCGCGGGCGTCCGCGCGCCCGGGCAGCGTGCGACCTCCGACCTGCGGGCCTCCGTCCGGACCGGCAGCACCGACGTGCTCGCGCTCGTCCCCGGCGGCGCCGGTACCCCGGACCGGATCGTCCGCCGCTCGCTGGATGCCGGCGGGGCGACCACCGTCTACCGGGCCGCCGGCATCTCGGAGTACGTGCGGCTCGGCCGGTCGCTGGTGGTGGTGACCGGCACCGACGCGGGGTCCGCCGTCGACATCGTGCCGCTCGCGGGCGGTGTGCAGGACGAGGACGCCCCGGTCGAGCACCTGACCCTGCCCACCGCCGAGGGACGGGTCACCGCGCTGCACGCCGCCGACGACGGGGCGTCGTTCGGGTTCGAGTACGCGGACACCTCGACCGGGCAGTCCCGGAACGTCGGTCTCTACGTCGTCGACATGACCGGCACGCACCTGCCGACGGCGATCGATGCCAGCGGGAAACCCAGGACGGGCGCGGTCCCGATGAGCGTCGGGCAGTGGGCGTACGTCCCGCGCACCGAGAGCGCCCTCGTCCGGACCGGTGGCGACGACCTCGTGCTCGTCGACATGAGCGGCCGGACCGACCCCGTCCGACTGGGGAGCGCGACGTACCTGCACGGCTTCGTCGGCACCGGGACGACCGCCGTCGTGGAGACGGGCACGAGCATCGTCCGCCTCGACCTCACCGACGGGGACCGGACCTCGCTGCGGGCGCCCGCCGGCAGCACCGACGCCGCGTACCTCGGCCGGATCGCACAGCTGACCGACGACGCGTACCTGCGTGTCGTCGGCGACGTGCGCTCTGACGGCACCCTCGCCCAGCGGATCGTGCGGGTGGACGGGGACCGCGCCTCCCGGCTGCCCGTGAGCGTGCCGTCGGACGCGAGCATCACCGCGGTCTGCCCGTCCCCGAACAGCCAGTTCGTCGCCGTCGCGACCAAGTCGGCGACGGGGTCGCTCGTGAGCGTCGTCGACGCGACCTCGGGCGCGCTCGAGGCGAGCGTCGGGGCGGAGACCGTGGACTGGTGCAGCGCACTGCCCTCCGGCGACGAGGTCGGCTAGCGGCGGAGGGTCTGCTTCGGGTACTCGCCGAACCGACGGAGGTACTCGCCCGAGAACCGGCCCATGTGGGTGAAGCCCCAGCGGGCGGCGACGTCGGCGACGGACACCTGGCCCGGTGTCGCGGCAGCGAGGTCGTCGTGACACCGTCGGAGCCGGACCTCGCGCAGGTACTGCATCGGGGACCGGTCGAGGGTGCGCTGGAACGCCTCCTGCAGTCCGCGCACGCTGAGGTCGGCGGCCCGGGCGACGTCCGTCACCGTCAGGGGTTCGTGCGCGTTGGCGTGCAGGTACTCGACGGCCGTGCGGATGCGTGCGTTGCGGTGCCCGCTCCAGCCGACCGGCGCCGGCTCGGCACGGAAGCGGTACATCTCGAGCAGCGACCGGGCGACCTCGCGCTGGGACTCCTGCCAGGCGAGCGAGTCCGCGCCCGCGGTGCGGAGTGCGTGCACCGACGACGCGACCGTCCGGCGCCACCGGTCGACCGACCCGGCGGTCGGCGGGGTCGTCGTGTCGAAGTCGACCGCCCCGTCGACGAGGTACCGCTCCGAGGCGACGTCGAGCACGAGATCTCGCCGCAGGTGCACGAGCCGCTGGTCCCAGTCGCGGTAGTCCACGTCGAACCGGCGTTCGATCGGGAACAGCGTGGGGACGCCCGGTTGCATCCGGACCTCGGTGCCGCCGACCTCGAGCGATGCGGTGCCCGAGTCGATCCACTGGACGACGATCTCGCCTTCGACGGCGACGTCTCCGTGGAGCGAGCCGTTCATCTGCGACCGCCGGACGCTCATCCGGTCGTCGCCGACGCCGACGTAGCGGTACCAGTACTCGCCCTCGGTGCGGCTCGAACGCCAGGCCCGTCCGGCGTACATGCCGGCGAGCTCGGTGACGGCCGCGTCGGTGTCCGTGCCGGCGAAGGACACCAGGGACGCGCTTCCCTCGCCCGCCGTGCTCGTCATCCCCCGAGTCTGTCGCGCCGAGGAGGGGCGGGACACCGCGCTGCGCGAGCCGGACGAGCCGCTCGCGTTGTGGGGACAGACCGGACGACGGACGGGAGGCGCGGTGCCGTCCGGCACCGCGCCTCCCGTCAGATCGTGACGCGCGTCAGGCGAGGGTGGCCGCGTCGATCACGAAGCGGTAGCGGACGTCCGAGGACAGGACCCGCTCGTAGGCCTCGTTGACCTGGTCGGCGCTGATGAGCTCGGTCTCCGGCAGGATGCCGTGCTCGGCGCAGAAGTCGAGCATCTCCTGGGTCTCGCGGATGCCGCCGATGGCCGAACCGGCCCAGCTGCGACGCGAGCCGATCAGGGCGAACGCGGGGACCTCGAGCGGCTCGGCCGGGGCACCGACGTTGACCATCGTGCCGTCGACCTTGAGGAGGCCGAGGTAGGCGCCCATCGGGATCTTCGCCGACACCGTGTTGATGATGAGGTCGAACGAGTTCGCGAGCTGCTCGAACGTCTCCGGGTCCTTCGTCGCGTGGTGGGCCACGGCGCCGAAGCGGAGCGAGTCCTCCTGCTTGGAGGTGGTCTGCGACAGGACGGTGACCTCGGCGCCGAGTGCGGCGGCGATCTTCACGCCCATGTGGCCGAGCCCGCCGAGGCCGACGATCGCGACCTTCTTGCCGGGGCCGGCCTTCCAGTGGTGCAGCGGCGAGTACAGCGTGATGCCGGCGCAGAGCAGCGGCGCGACCTTCTCGATGTCGAGCGACTCGGGGACGCGGAGCACGAAGTCCTCGTTCACGACGACGGCCTGCGAGTAGCCGCCCTGCGTGATCGAGCCGTCGGCGGGGTCGACCGAGGCGTAGGTGCCGATGTTGCCCTTGAGGCAGTACTGCTCCTCGCCCTTGACGCAGTTCTCGCACTCGCCGCAGGAGTTCACCATGCAGCCGACGCCGACGCGGTCGCCGACCTGGTGCTTCGTGACGTTCTCACCGACGGCCGACACGTGGCCGACGATCTCGTGGCCGACGACCTGCGGGTACTGGATCTGGCCCCACTCGCCGCGGACGGTGTGGATGTCCGAGTGGCAGATGCCGGCGTAGGCGATGTCGATCTCGACGTCGTTCGGGCCGACGTCGCGACGGGTGATGGTGGTCTTGACGAGCGGCTCGGTGGCCGACGGTGCGGCGTACGCGTTGACGGTGCGCATGGTCTCCTCGTGGGTGGTGCGGTGCGGGCCGGGTCCGGTCCACGACCAGTCTCGTGGAGCGCGCCATCGCGTGGGGGGTCACGTTGGGGCACCCCTGTACGGAATGCCGGCGTGTCGCGTGCGGGCGTCCCGCTCGCCGCGCGTCAGGCCAGGCGGGCGAGTCGCTGGCCGGCGATCCGGGCGAAGCGCAACGGGTCGGCGAGGGCGTCGTCCGGCTCGCCCGTCGTCTGCGTCGCCAGGACGGTGAGCGAGGCAGCGGCGTCGAAGTCGTCGAGCGCTGCCTCGATCGCCCCGGCGACGAGCATCGCCCGGGCAGCGGGGGCGTGCCGCGTCGCGAGGGCGCGCATCACGCTCGGCACCTTGCCGGCAGCGGATTGCCCGTCGAACCGTCCCTCGCCCGTGATCACCACGTCGGCGCCGTCGAGGAGGGCCGGCAGCCCGAGGACCTCGGCGACCCCGTCCGCGCCGCCCGCCAGGGTCGCGCCCCAGGCGAGCAGCCCGAACCCGACACCACCGGCCGCTCCCGCACCCGGTGTCGCGGGGTCGACCTCGGGGAAGCACCGCGCCCAGTTGGCCAGGCGGGCGTCGAAGGCGGCGATCCGATCGGGCGTGATGCCCTTCTGCGGGCCGAACACCGCCGCGGCCCCCGTCGGTCCGAGCAGGGGCGAGGTGACGTCGGTCAGCACGACGGCGCCGTGCTCCGGTAGCCGCCGCATCCACGTGGTGTCGACGCCGGTGACGTCGTCGAGCAGCTCGGCGCCCTGCTGCGGCCGCGGTGGGTGTTCGGGCACCGCGGGAGCCTGGTGGATGAGTGCGCCCAGCCCGATCAGTGCGTCCGCACCGCCGTCGGTCGAGGCGCTGCCGCCGATGCCGAGCACGAGCCCGGTCGCCCCGTCGTCGAGCGCGGCGGCGATCGCCTCGCCGAAGCCCCGGCTCGTCGCGGCGTCGGGCAGGGCCTCCGGCAGCAGGGGGAGCCCGCTCGTCGCGGCGAGTTCCACCACGGCGCGGCCGTCCGGCAGTCGCAGCCAGTGGGTGTCGACGGGCGTCCCGGCGGGGCCCGTGACGGTGATGGGGACCCGGGTGGTCAGGGGGATCGCGCTCTCGAACGCGTCGAGCGTGCCCTCGCCGCCGTCCGCCATCGGCGCGAGGACGACCTCGTCGCCCGGTCGCTCGGTGAGCCAGCCGTCGCGGACGGCCGCAGCGATCTCGGCTGCGGTCGCCGTCCCCTTGAACGAGTCCGGAGCCACCACGATGCGCACGGCACCACCGTAGCGGTCCACCCGGTCCACCCGGCCCGCCCGGTCCATCCGGTCCACCCCGGCTGGTCCGAGGGCCCGGCCGCCCGGCGCGTCCCGCCCGTCACGCTCGGGACCGCCCATCGATACGCGTCGCTGACCGTCCTGGTTCGCGAAACCCGCGATCCGCGAACCAGGACGGTCAGCGCCGAGACCGGAAACGGGCGCCCGGAGCGGCACCGCCCGACGTCAGGGTCAGCGGGTGGGGAGTGCGGCCAGGAAGATCGCCTCGGCGAGGGCCATGTGCTCGATCTCGGACGGGTCGACGCTCTCGTCCGGGGCGTGCACGTTCGCCGTCGGCTCGGACACCCCGGCGAGGATCACCTCGACGCCCGGGATCGCCCGCTCGAGGGTCGCGCAGAGCGGGATCGAGCCGCCGCCGCCGAGCGAGCCGACCGGAGCCGGGTGGTAGGACTCCGCGAGCGCGTCGCGGAACGCCGACGAGGACGGTCCGCCGAGCGCACGGAACCCGGCACCGACCCCGGTGACCCGCGCCGTGACCTCGACGCCGGCGGGCGCCCGTCGGAGCAGGTGCGCCACCAGGAGTTCCCCGGCCGTCGCGGGGTCGACCCCCGGCGGCACGCGGAGGTTCAGCGCGGCACCAGCCCTCGCCTGCACGGACGGCGAGGACCCCGCGACCGCCGGGGCGTCGATCCCGACGACCGTGAGGGCGGGGCGTGCCCACACCTGGGACGCCGGGTCCGCCGAACCGACCGGCACCGCGCCGTCGAGCAGTCCGGCGTCGGCGGCGAACCGGTCGGCGTCGTAGGGCAGGCCGGCCCAGGTCTCGGACGCGTCGAGCCCGTCGACGGTGGTGTCCCCGGTGTCGTCCCGGAGCGACGCGAGCAGGGCGACGAGCACCGCGATCGCGTCGGGTGCCGCGCCTCCGAACATCCCGGAGTGCACGTTCCCCCGCAGTGCCCGGACGCGGAGCTCGACGAACGCGGTGCCGCGGAGCGTCGTCACGAGCGCGGGAGCGCCGACCGCGGCGTTCCCGGCGTCCATCACGACGGCGGTGTCCACGTGCCGGAAGTCGGCGGCGTGGTCGGTCACGTACTGCTCGAGGCCGTCGGTGCCCTGCTCCTCCGAGCCCTCGACGAGGACGACGAGCCCGACCGGGAACGTCCCGTGCACGTCGAGCAGCGCCCGCAGGGCCACGAGGTGCGTGACGATCCCGCCCTTGCAGTCCGCCGCGCCCCGGCCGTACAGGCGACCGTCCCGTTCGGTGAGCGTCCACGGATCGCTCGTCCAGGCGGGCAGGTCCCCGGCCGGCTGCACGTCGTGGTGCGCGTAGAGCAGTACCGTCGGTGCACCGGCGGGTGCGGGGTGGGTCGCGATGACCGCCCGCGAGCCGTCCGCAGTGGTGGCGAGCCGCGCCTCCAGACCGAGGTCCGCGAACGCGACCCGCACCGCCTCCGCGACCCGGTGGCAGTCGTCGAGCGACTGCACGGCCGGGTCGTGGACGGACGGGATCGCCACGAGCGCGGCCAGGTCCTCGAGCCCCTCGGGCAGGCGGCCGCGGACGGCGTCGCGGAGGGCTGACGGGCTCACGAGCGACCGATCTCCCAGATGCGGAACTCGCCGGACGCGTCGACGGACTCCGACAGCCCGGTCAACGACTTCTGCCCGATGACGTTCTCCTGCCCGGCGAGCAGCGGGATGAGCGGGACCGACTCGGCGGTGTCCCGCTGGATCTGCTCGATCTGCTGCGTCCGCTTCGCCGTGTCCGGCTCGACGGCCTGCGCGGCGACGAGGTCGTGCACCGTGGCGTCGTCGAAGTGGTTCGCGAGCAGGTTGACGTCCGCGGCGCCGTAGGCCGGGGTGAGGTACGACGAGGCGTCCGGGTAGTCCTGGAAGAACCCGAGCTGGAAGACGGGGTACTCACCCTTGCCGACGTTCCCGACGTAGGTGTCCCAGCTCGCCGACTGCAGGTCGACCCGGAACAGGCCCGTGTCCTCGAGCTGCTGCGCGATGAGCGCGTACTCGTCGTCGGAACCCGAGCCGTAGTGGTCCGTCGTGTACTCGATGGGCAGCGTCACGGGCGTGGTCACCCCGGCCTGCTGCAGGATGGCCTTCGCGTCCTCGCCCGACAGGGACCGGAATGCCTCGGTCGCACCGGTGAACCCGCTCGGGACGATCGAGTACGCCGGCGCGTAGGTGTCCTGGTAGACGTCCTTCGCGATGGCCTGACGGTCGATCGACGCCGCGACGGCCTGGCGGATCGCCTGCTTCTGGGCGCTGTCCTTCCCGGGCATCGTGTCGAGGTTGAACGCCAGGAACCGGATCTCGCCGGAGTCGCCGTGCACGGTCTGCAGGGAGTCGTCCGACGACAGCGAGGTGACCTCCGTCGGCGTGAGCTGGCGGTACGCGACGTCGGCGTCGCCCTTCTGCACGGCGAGCTTGAGGTCGGCGGACTTCGTGTACTGCTTGATCGTCACGCTCTTCGTGGCCGGAGCGTCGCCGTCGTAGTGGTCGTTCGCGGTGAGGGCGATCGTCGCCCCGCCGTCCGCGGCGTCCTGCAGTGCGTAGGGCCCGGATCCCACCACCCCGTCGTTCGCGTGCACCGTCGTCGCCGAGAACACCTTCGAGTCCACGATCGCCCCCGCCATGCTCGCGAGCACGTACGGGAACGTCTGGTCGTCGGCCTGCTTCAGGGTGAAGGTCACGGTGCTGCCGGACGCCGACACGGACGCCATGTTGGCCAGCAGCGACCCCGGGCCGTTCTTCGACCCGAGGGACACCTGCCGCTCGAACGAGAACACCACGTCCTTCGCGGTCAGGTCGTCGCCGTTCGAGAACCGCAGCCCGTCCCGGATCTCGCACACGTAGTGCGTGCCGTCGGTGAAGTCGCAGGACTTCGCGACCTCGGGGCTGGTCGTGGTCTTCCCGGCGGGGTAGGTGAGCAGGTGCTGGTACAGCTGCGTCTGCACGGTGTAGCTCCCGCGGTCCCAGGCGCCGGCCGGGTCGAGGGACGTCACGACGTCGGTGGTGCCGACGACGAGTCCGTCGACGGCGTCGGTGCCGGACGAGCCGGTGGAGGCGCAGCCGGTGAGCACGGCGGCGGTGGCGGCGGTGAGCGCGATGGCGCTGAGGAGTCGGGTGGTCATCGTCCTGTGGGGGTGGGGTGGTGCTTCGAGAGGGAGAACCGGGCCGGGGGTGGTGGCCCGTCGGTCGCGAGGTCGGCGATCATGACGCCGAGCAGCGGAGCGAACTTGAAGCCGTGGCCGGAGAAGCCGGTCGCGACGGTCACCGGACCGCGACGGTCGATGACGAAGTCCTCGTCGGGGGAGTTGTCGTAGAGGCAGCTGATGAAGGTCGGCTTCGTCGCGTCGACCCCGGGCACGTACCGGGCGACGTACGCCTGCAGCCGCTCGGCCTCGGCGGGCACCGGGGTGAAGTCGCGGTGGTCCGGGTCGACGACGGGGCCGGTGCCGTGGAAGCCGACCTTGACGCCCTCGCCCGGGGTGAGCAGGCCGTAGACGTCGTCCCCGTCGGCCCAGTGCACGAAGCTCGGCCACGCCTCGTCCGGCAGGTGGCTGGGGAAGTGGGCGGGCTGCTCCTGCGTGACACGGAGGGCCGGGAGGCGCGCCCCGCGTTCCGAGAGCAGGTCGCCGACCAGCGTGGGCGCCCACGACCCCACGGCGGCGATCACCGACGACGTGCGGTGGGCGGACCCGTCGGACAGCCGGACGGTCACGTCGTCCCCGTGATCGTCGAGGCCGGTGACCCGGGTGTCGAACCGGAGGTCGACGAGTCCCGTGCGCTCGGCCAGCGTGAGGAACACCTCGATCGCGCGGTCGGACCGGATCCGCCCCGCGGTCGCGTGCGTCAGGACGTGCCCCTCGAACGCGATGCCCGGCCAGCGCTCGGCAGCGGCGTCCGGGCTGAGGGCCTCGTGGGCGATCCCGGCGTCCGCGAGCGCCGCGGCGATGGCGTCGACGACCTCGGGGCGGCCGTGGTCGACGGCGCCCGTCCGGACGATCAGCTCTTCGTGGGCCGCGGTCTCGAGCGCCTCCCAGAGCGCGAGCGCCCGGGTCGTCAGCGCGACGTACTCGGCATCGGCGTAGCCCTGCCGGAAGATCCGGGTCGCACCGTGCGAGGAACCGCGGTGGTGGCCGCGCTCGTGCTGTTCCACGAGCAGGACGCGCTCGCCGCGGGTGGCCAGGGCGTACGCGGTGGCGGCACCCACCACCCCGCCGCCGATCACGACGTGCGTCGTCGTCTGGTCGCTCATGCCGTCGCTCCGGCTCGTCGGGCGTCGGCCTCACGGCGAGCCGGCATGAGCGAGACGACGTCGGCCTCGCTCGGTGCGCTTGCCGGGAACCGGGCGGGGTCGTACCGGCTCGCAACGCCGAGGGTGGTCGACCCGGTGACGCTCAGCTCGGCGGCGATCCGACCGAGCCCGGGGCCGTGCGTGACGCCTGACTCGTTGTCCCCGCCGGCGACCACGAGGCCGGCGAGCTCCGGGACCGGGCCGACGATGAAGTTCCGGTCCGCCGTCATCGACACGACCCCCTGCGTGACGGTCTCGTCGTCGGCGAGTGCAGCCGCGGCGCCCGGCAGCAGCGCCGCGACGATCGGGTGCAGGGCGGTGCGCATGGCCTCGACGAGGTCGGGGCGGTCCGGTCGGCGCTCGGGTTCGGTGTCGCGGCCGGCACCGCGCACGAAGAGCGCCTCGTAGCCGCTGCCGGCGCCGTACGTCAGGCCGCCGCGGTGCTCGCGGATCCACAGCCCCTCGAGTTCGGGGAGCATCAGGGTCGGCAGCGTCCCTGGGAGGCCGAACGGCTTCGTGACGAGGCGGCTCGCGACCACCCGCACCGTCGGGAGCTCGCGACCGAGGGGTGCGAGCAGTGCGTTCGTCCAGCTGCCGGCCGCGAGGACGACCCGCGCGGCGTCGATGACCTCGCCACTCGCGGTCCGGACACCCGTGACGGAGCCGTCCCGCGCCTCCAGGCCCGTGACCGTGGTGTGCTCGCGGAACGCGACCCCGCGCGCGTGCAGTGCCCGGACCAGGGCCGCGGCCGTGTCCGGCGCACTGATCTGGATGCCGTCCGGGTGGAGGAACCCGGCCGTCACCGCGGACGGGTCGAGGCCGGGGACGAGGTCCGCCGCCTCGTCCGGGGTGAGCGTCCTGGCACCAGCCGGGCGCAGGGGGTGGTCCTCGAACGGCGGGATGTGGTCCGCGCGGCCCTGGTCGGTGACCGTCAGCCAGACGTTGCCGTTCCGGCGGTACCCGGTCGGCCCGTTCCCGGACTCGGCCAGCCGCCGGTAGAAGTCGATGCCGTACCGCTCGACGTCGCGTTCGGACTCGTTCCAGTACCAGGCGTACCCGGCCGCCCACTGTCCGACGAAGCCGGCGCCTGCGGTGGTCGTCCCGCCGGCGGCGGGGCCGCTGTCGACGAGGACGACGCGCTGGCCGAGGTCGGCCAGGTGCCACGCGGTGCTCAGGCCGATGATGCCGGCGCCGACGACGACCGTGGGGGAGTCGGGGGAGGACATGACCAGATCGTAGTTGTCGTGTGTTGCCGACAGGTGTCGTGGATGACGCCGTGTGACGCCGGGTGACCGTCAGCCCGCGAACGCGGCGAGCACCGCGCGGGCGGACCGCGCGACCAGGGCGTCGTCGTACGCGGCGTCGGACTCGTTGCGGGCCGTGAGCACGGCGATGACGATCGGGCCGCCGTCCGGTCGCGTGACGCGTGCGACGTCGTTCCGGATGCCGCCGGCGCCCCCGGACTTGTCCGCGACCGTCCACCCGGCCGGTGCGCCGGCGCGGACCAGGGTGTCGCCCGTGGCGTTGCCGCTCATCCACCGTTCGAGGAGTGCGGTGTCGGAGCGGCCGAGCGTCCGTCCGTCGAGCACCGTCGCGAGGTCCGCCGCGAACGCCGCCGGGGTCGTGGTGTCCGCGGTGCTGCCGGGCTCGATCGTGTTGAGCGCGGGTTCGTCGTGCACCACCTCGGTCGTCCGGTCCCCGAGCTCCGTCAGGGCCCGGCCGAGCCCAGCGGGTCCGCCGATGCGGTCGAGGACGAGGTTCAGGGCGAGGTTGTCGCTCTGTCGGACGGCGGCCTCGGCGAGCTGGGCGAGCGTCAGGCCGTCGGCGACGTGCGCGCTCGTCACGGGGGTGTGCCCGGCGGCGGTGGCGTCCGCCGCGGTCCACCGCACGTGCTCGTCCCGGTCGGCGCCGTGCACCTGGCGGAGGAACGCCGCCGCCGCGAACACCTTGAGTGTCGACGCGTACCCGGAGCGCCGGTCGCCGCCGTACGCGACGGTCTCGCCGGTCGTGGTGTCCGTGGCGACGACGCCGACGGTGGCGTCGTACTCCCGCTCGAGGCCGGCGAGCGTCCGGTCGACGGCGGTGCGGTCGGCGGCCCCGATGCTCGGTGTCGGTGTCGGTGTCGGTGTCGGTGTAGCCGTCGCAGTGCTGGCGGTGCCGGTCGGACGAGGGGCTGCACCGGCGCTGCACCCGGTGAGGGCGAGGGCTGCTACGACGCCGACGACGAACGGGGCAGTGGCACGCATGACAGCACTCTCGCGCGCGGCCCTGGACGCTGCCCGCACGCCTCGGCTCCGTCGGTGGATCGCCGGAGCGCCCGAGGCCGCGGTGCCTAGCCGCCCCGTCGCGAGCGTCGGATCCTGGCTCGCACGACACTCGCCCCGACCACGCCGATCGCGACGGCAGCCAGCCCGACGGTGGTGGCGAAGGTGAACAGGACGTGCTGCAGCGTGGATCCCGCTGGCGAGAGGTCGCCCCAGATCCCGAGGCCGATCGACGTGGCCAGGGCCGTCAGGGCCGGGACCGCGAACGCGAGCGTGAGCTTCGACACGGCGTGGCGGTGTCCTCTCGTCCTGGCGGCGTTGCCAGACCCGACCCTCGTGGTCGGACGATGAGAATGATGCCGGTGAAATTCCAGATGCGCAACACGGGAGGGTGTCAGCGAGTCACGATCCCACGACGGTGCCGTCGGTGGAACGACGAAGGGCCGCCCGGTCGGGCTGTCGTTTCTCAACGCAGGTGAGACTTCTCTCGGCCTAGATGAGACCGGCTACTGGTTCGAGCCGCTCCAGGCGCCGCCTGAGAGCGAGGCCGACAGCGCTTCTGCTGGCCATGCTCGTCAGGTCGAACGATCCAGCGCGCGAAGGCTCCGTACCACCACGGTGCGCTCGAGGGGATGTTGTGCGCCTGAAGCACGAGGGGGCTCCGTGCGCCTGTTGTCATCTGCCAGCTGACTTGTCCGACTGCCACGCCAGGTGTTTGACAGACGGAAATGGACAGCTTGCACGGCTCGAGTCAAGAGGCGCGAGCTAGCCCTGAGCACCGCCGACCTACCCTCGTCTGCACGGAGAGTGCGCGCGAAGGGCGCGCGCTCCCCCTCCAGCCGGTGCGATTGACAGTGGGCGCATCCATTGGCGGCCACCCTGGTGTCGTCGTTCCAAGTCCACGGGCATCGGCTGTAGCTCAAGCTGCTGCATCCTAGGGCGCCGCTCATTGCATGCATTTCGGCTCCTATAGACCAGGATGGGAGGGTTCGCGGCGTTGGCGCCGCATGTTCGTTGCCCTACAGCCGGAGTGCCCACCTGTGGTAAATCACGTCGCCTTCATCTGGAACATCGCCGAGTCTCTCCGCGGCCCGTTCAAGCCCTCCGAATACGGAGCCGTCGTTCTCCCGTTCACGGTGCTCCGCCGGCTCGACGCGGTCCTGGCCGCCACGAAGCCCGCCGTCCTGCAGACCGCGAAAGCGATCGGGGCGCTCCCCGAGATGCTGCAGACCGTCACGCTCACCGAGGCATCCGGTCACGAGTTCTACAACACGTCCCCGTTCGACCTCGGGAAGCTCGTCGCCGACCCGCAGGACCTCCGCGCGAACCTCGCCTCGTACCTGGCCGGATTCTCGCCGAACGTGCGGGACATCTTCGACCGGTTCGAGTTCGACAAGACACTGAACAAGCTGGCCGAGAAGAACAAGCTGTTCGCGGTGACGGAGAAGTTCGCCCAGGCCGACTTCCACCCCCGCACTGTGAGCAACATTCAGATGGGGCTCGTGTTCGAGGAGCTCATCCGGTTCGCGAACGAGAAGTCCAATGAGACCGCCGGCGACCACTACACGCCCCGCGAGGTGATCGCGCTGATGGTGCAGCTGCTGTTCGCCCTCGACGACGACGCCCTAGCCAAGTCTGGAGTGGTTCGGTCCATCTATGACCCGACCGCCGGCACCGGCGGGATGCTCTCCGTCGCGGATGAATACCTGCGCAGGATGAACCCTGGCATCCAGCTCAGCCTGTACGGGCAGGACTATAACGACGCGTCGTACGCGATCTGCAAGGCCGACATGGTCATCAAGGGCCAGGACGTCGACAAC
Organism: Curtobacterium sp. NPDC098951; assembly: GCF_044759965.1. Lineage (NCBI taxonomy): Bacteria > Bacillati > Actinomycetota > Actinomycetes > Micrococcales > Microbacteriaceae > Curtobacterium > Curtobacterium sp. NPDC098951. Next base: position 830,674 of record NZ_JBIWAG010000002.1, on the reverse strand, counting down.
ATCGCCCTCGGCGACACCCTCACCGAAGATGCCTTCCACGACAAGAAGTTCGACTACGGCTTATCCAACCCGCCGTTCGGCGTCGACTGGAAAGATCAGCGCGCCTACGTCAACGACGAGCACACCAAGCTCGGCTTCAACGGCCGCTTCGGCCCCGGCACCCCCGCTGTCAGCGACGGGGCCATGCTCTTCCTGCTGCACCTCGTGTCAAAGATGCGCAAGCCCGAAGACGGCGGATCCCGCATGGCGATCGTTCTCAACGGGTCGCCACTGTTCTCCGGCGGTGCCGGCGGCGGCGAGTCGAACATCCGCAAGTGGCTACTCGACAACGACCTCGTCGAAGCGATCATCGGCCTGCCGAAAGACATGTTCTACAACACCGGCATCTCCACCTACATCTGGATCCTCACCAACCGCAAGGACGGTGACCGCAAGGGCCGGGTGCAGCTCATCGACGGCCGCGAAATGCTCACCAAGCTTCGCAAGGGCCTCGGCTCCAAGCGCAACGAGCTCTCGCCCCAGAACATTGAGACGATCGTCGGCCTCTACGCCGGGTTCGAGGATGGGGAGCACTCGAAGATCTTCCGCAAAGAGGACTTTCTGTACCGCACCATCACCGTAGAGCGCCCCCTCAGACTCAACTGGCACGCCACCCCTCAACGCATCGACGCCGTCCTCGAAGCCAAGGCCATCCAGAAACTGAACGAGGCGGATGCCGCAGCGCTTCGTGGTGCGCTCGACCGGCTCGGCACCGTCACGGTGTGGAAGAACCGCACGGCCTTCCACAAGGCGCTGAAGGACGCCGCGAAAGCCGAAGGCCTCACTCTCCCCGTAGCGTTGCTCAAGACCGTGACCACCGAGCTTGGCGAACAGGACGACACCGCCGACACCTGCACCGACAGCAAGGGCAACCCGGAACCGGACGCTTCCCTTCGCGACACCGAGAACGTGCCATGGGACGAAGACGTCGACACCTACGTCGCCCGCGAAGTCCTCCCCTACGCCCCAAACGCATGGGTCGACCAATCCAAGACCAAGGACGGCGCGGAGATCCCCTTCACTCGCCACTTTTACCAATACGTCACGCCGCGCCCGCTCGAGGAGATTGATCGTGACCTTGAAGGAGTCCTGGCGGATCTGCGAAAGATGCTGTCGGCGGTCGAGGCGTGACCGGAATCACCTGGCCGGGTGCGGATGGACTGCCTCAACTCCCGTTCAAGAGGCTCTTCACGCCCGTCAAACGAGCGCCCCGTGACGGTGCACAGATCGTGACCGCATACACTGACGGGCAAGTCACCCTGCGGTCTAACCGAGCCAAGATCGGTTACCACGAGGCTGCCGACACTTCGACCTACCTCGGCGTGCTTAAGGGTGACTTCGTGGTCCACGGCTTAGACATCATGCGAGGGTCGGTTGGAGTTTCAGACTCAGATGGAGTGATCTCCCCCGTTTGCATAGTGTGCGTTCCTACTCCGCTGATTGAGCCACGGTACGCCGCCTACGCCATGCGTTTGCAAGCTGCGTCGGGCTTTCCGAAAGCCCTTGCGCGAGGGGTACGTGAGGGCGGCGCCGATTTCCGCCGCTGGGACACACTGGCGGAGCTGCCACTGCCCGTGCCTCGCGTCGAACAACAGCGGGCAATTGCGGACTATCTCGACCGGGAGACAGCGCAGATCGACGCGTTCATCGCGAAGAACGAGGAACTGATCACCCTACTAACCGAACGCCGCGCCGCCGTGATCGGTCGAGCCGTGACACGCGGCCTGGACGAGAGAGCCGACTGCTTGACGAAAGGTCCGGACTGGATTGGTTCAGTACCGGCCCACTGGACGGTGCAGCCGATCAAGCGTGGGTATTCAGTCGTGGTGGGGAAGATGCTCAACGAGTCGATGTCCGTCGGCGAGCTAGTTCCCTATGTTCGGGCTGCGAATATTCAACCCGGCGGACTCGACTTGGGTAACGTGAAGGAAATGAGGGCGACAGCCGTTGAGTGCAAAGCGCTCGCGCTCCGAGCAGGAGATGTTGTCTTCGTCGAAGGCGGCGGAGGTTACGGTAGGTCGGATTTCCTCTCAGATGATTTGCCCGGTTGGGTTTTCCAGAATCACGTGATCCGTCTTCGACCCCGACCTGGGCAAGAGGGGCGGTTCCTGAACTATTGGCTGCAGCATGTTCGAAGGCTCGGGCACTACGAAGCTCTTAGCGCATTCGCTACTATTCCGAATGTGTCGGGAGATAAGCTCGGACGGATTGAGATGCCGGTCCCTCCACTGGTGGAGCAGTGCCGAATAGTGGCGCAAATCGAGGAAGCTACGACGCGGATCGATGACGCGCTCGCAGTGGCCGACCGAAGCGTTGAGCTTGCGCGTGAGCGTCGTGCTGCGCTGATCTCGGCTGCTGTGACTGGGAAAATCAATGTGGGGGTGGCTGCATGAGTGGTGTTGCTGGGGCACATCTAGAGTCGGCGCTCGAAAAGGAGATAGCCGAACACCTCGCGGCGAACGGATGGTTGTACTCACCAACCGACGCCGGGTACGACCGGGAGCTCGCGCTGTTCCCCGAGGACGTGCTCGGTTGGTTGGAGGAGTCGCAGCCGGCCGAGTTCGCGAGGGTCGTCCGGCCGATTGACGGGGGCGCTCAGCGCGTCGCGGCGGGTCAAGGCCTTCTGACGCGTCTTTCCAATTCGCTGGACCTGGACCCGTTGAAGAACGGCGGGACGATCCGGATTCTGCACGAGGGGTTCTCGATGGTGCCGCTGCACGGTGGTGCGGTGAAGTTCCGGTTGGCGCAGTTTCGGCCGGCGACCACGCAGAACCCGGACACGCTTGAGGCGTACGCGAAGATGCGGGTGCGGGTGGTGCGTCAGGTGCACTACTCGGTGAAGTATCCGAACAAGGCGTTGGATCTGGTGCTATTCGTGAACGGTATCCCGGTCGCGACGGTCGAGTTGAAGACGGACTTCACGCAGCCGATCGGGAACGCTATCGATCAGTACCGCTTCGACCGTTCGCCAACGGGTGAGCGGTTGTTCGGATTCGCGAAGCGGTCGCTGGTGCACTTCGTGGTGTCGAACTCCGAGGTGCAGATGACGACAAAGCTCGCCGGTGCTGCGACTCGGTTCCTGCCCTTCAACAAGGGTGCGGACGAGGGCGCGGGGAACCCGGTGAACCCGGTCGGGTCGGCCTCCTCGTACTTCTGGGAGGAGATCCTCCAGCGCGACACCTGGCTGCAGCTATTGGGGTCGTTCGTGCACCTGCAGGTCGAGACAGATGTCGACCCTGACACAGGCAAGAAGACGAAGACGCAAAGGGTGCTGTTCCCCCGCTACCACCAGTGGAGGGCCGTGACCCGGCTCGTTGAGGCGGCTCGGACCGAGGGGGCAGGGAACCGTTACCTTGTCCAGCACTCGGCGGGGTCGGGGAAGACGAACTCCATTTCGTGGCTCGCCCACCGCCTCTCCCAACTGCACGACGACCAAAACCAGCGAGTGTTCGACACGGTCGTCGTCGTCACCGACCGCACCGTGCTGGACAAGCAACTGCAGGACGCGATCGCACAATTCGAAAAGCAAGCCGGCGTGGTGCAGTCCATCACCAAGGATGGAGGCGAGTCGAAGTCGAAACAGCTCGCCGCAGCACTCACCGGCGGCAAGAACATCGTCATCGTGACGATCCAGTCGTTCGAGGCGCTGATCACCGCGATCCAATCCCTGCCCGAGCTGAAGGGGCGCCGATTCGCGGTAATCGCTGACGAGGCCCACTCCTCGCAGACCGGGTCAACGGCGGGAGCGTTGACGAAGGTGCTGTCTCCGGACGAGCAGGCCGCCGTCGCTGAGGGCGCGCCGATCGATTCGGACGCGTACCTGCAGTGGGCCATGGCGGTCACCGCGTCCGCACCGAACATCTCCTACTTCGCGTTTACCGCCACCCCGAAGGCGAAGACGCTGGAACTGTTCGGGCGAGCCCCGAAAGATGCCGGGCCGGATGCGACGCCGGAACCGTTCGACCTCTACTCAATGCAGCAGGCAATCGAGGAGGACTTCATCCTCGACGTGTTGCAGAACTACACCCCGTACAAGGTGGCGTGGAAGCTGCAACACCCCGACAGCGACTACGACGGCGCAGGCGAGGTTGACGAGTCAACCGCGGTGAAGGCGCTCGTCCGGTACGTCCGGCTGCACCCGACGAACATCAGCCAGAAAGCCAAGATCGTCGTCGACCACTTCCGCACCTTCGTGCAGCCGCTGCTGGACGGCAAGGCAAAGGCGATGGTCGTCACCGGATCGCGGGTCGAGGCCGTGCGGTGGAAGAAGTACCTCGACACCTACATCACCGATGCGGGCGTCTCAGGGGTGCGGTCGCTGGTGGCATTCTCCGGCACGGTCGAGGACCCCGACGACGTGGGTGAGGGGCTGACGGAACGGACCCAGAACCCCGGAGTGCAGTCGGATCTCGCGGAGGCGTTCAAGCCAGCCACGTACAACGTGATGATCGTTGCGGAGAAGTTCCAGACCGGGTTCGACCAGCCCCGACTGGTCGCGATGTACGTCGACAAGAAGCTCGGCGGGGTGCAGGCCGTGCAGACGCTCTCTCGGCTGAACCGCACCCACCCGGGCAAGGACAAGACGTTCGTCCTCGACTTCGTCAACGACCCACAGGAGGTGCTGGACGCGTTCCTGCCGTACTACCGGAAGGCGACGCTCACTGCGACAACCGACCCGAACCTCATCTATGACCTCGTGGCGAAGCTCGACTCGGCCGGGATCTACGACATGACCGAGGTGGAGCAGGCGTTCGACGCCGCGCTCGCTGGCGGCCTCAACGCGAACTCGAAGGTGTCCGCTGCGACTGCGCCGGCAGTGGACCGGTTCCAGAAGCGGTGGGTCGCGGCAGTGCTCGATGACGATAAGGACGAACAGGACGAGCTTCAGCTGTTCAAGGCGGATGTGGGGAACTTTGTGAAGTTCTACGACTTCATCTCCCAAGCCCGCAACCTTGAGGACACGGACCTGCCCCGCCGGCACTACTTCTTCCGCCGCATCCTTCCGCAACTCTCGACCGCGACGATCCTCGAACCAGTCGACGTTTCCGATGTGTCCCTCGTGGGCTACAAGATCAGCGCCGGCGACGCCGTGAAGCTGAATCTCGAGCAGGGACCAGGGTTGGATCCGATTACCGCGATCGGGTCGGGCGCGATCCACGAGAAGCACCGCAGCGCACTCGAGGAGATCGTCCAGAAACTCAACGAACGCCTCGGCGACAAGTACGGCGTCGGCGTCATCGACCTTCAGATGAACCACATCGTTGGCAAACTCGCGCTCGACAAGGATCTCAGGGGTCAGGCGTCGGTGAACACGGCGCAGCAGTTCGCGGAGTCCCCGGCCCTACCAAAGGCGTTCACCAGGGCGCTGCTAGGAGTGCGGGAGGAGACCCCGGCGTTCATCGACGATCTCTTCACCGACAGCGGCCTGTTCGGCGAGCTTGGGAAGGCGCTGCCGGCAATGCTGTACGAGTACTTGAAGAGCCAGCCCGATGTCGAATGAGCAGAGAAGATCGACCATGAGCGCACTTCACCCCGCTATTAGTGCGGTCCTGCGAGATCCGCCTCATGTGCCTGGCCGCGATCACGATCGCAACTCTCCGGGGCCGGAGCACACGACGAGCCTGACCCTGGCCCGAGCACTTGCCGTCGGATGTCTGAGCCGGTTGGACCCAAGCCTCACGTCCTTGAATGTGTGGGACCCGGCCGCCGGATCAGGCTTCGCCGGGCTCCTACTCACTGATGCGCTGAGGTCCGCCGGGGTGCACGTCAGCTACCGCGGGCAGGACATCAGCGAGCACGTGGTCTCAGTAAGCAGGCAGCGCTTCGAGACCGTGCCCGACGCCGCAATGGCCGTGGGAAACACCTTGGTACACGATGAGTTCGACGCCTTCCCGGCCGACCTCGTGATTGTCGACGCCCCGTGGGGCCTTGACTGGAGGGATTTTGCCCCGCAGGTGGAGGCCCGTCGGGGATCTGGTGCGTTTGAATTCGGCCTGCCTCAGCGCTCAGACAGCACATGGCTCTTCATCTCGCTCGCCCTCGAGAAGCTGCGTCCGAGCGCCGACGGCGGTGGGCGAGTCGCCGCGCTAGTGACCCCAAGCGCCTTGTCAGCTGGAGGCGATACGGCGTCAGTACGGCAGAAGATCGTCGAGGCCGGGCTACTGGAATCGGTAACCCGCCTGCCCGATGGTTTGGCACCGAACACAGCTATCCCGCTCTACCTCGTCACATTCACCAACAGACCAGCAGCCTCTCGCCGAGGCAAGGCAATGATCGCCGATCTGCAGACCGAGTTCACGACTGAGCACCAGCATCGTTCGATGCCGGCTGCGGCATTCCTGAAACTCGAATCGGGGCTCAGAACTGGAAAGCCCGGCCCCCGCAATCGCAGCATCCCCGTACATCAATTCACTCGACGAGATGCGCGCCTTGGGCGAGACTCCGGCGAGGGCCATCGGCTCTCGTGGCGCCTAACGACGTACGCCAACACGCGGATCGACGACCGCCTCCTCGAATCGCGGTACGGCTCGGCTTCTGGAGTGTCGATCATCGATGCACCGAAGGAGATCATCGACCTTGACCCAAGTTGGATCTTCGGTGATGAAGCGCGCGAGCTCCTGAACGACATAGAAGCAAAGGGGTGGCCTGGGCGACGGCTCAGCAGTCTGATCGCACGCGAGCCGACTCCGTTGAAGCCTTCGGCCGACACGAAATCGGACGGACAGGTCTACGTTCCGACGGCCCTTGGAGGCTTCGCAGCCGCGGAAATCGCTGGCGCGCACTTCGACGGTCGACTGCTGTCACTTCGACTCGACGATGAGACTATCGACCCTGGCTTCTTGACGGCCTGGCTCAACTCTGAGCAAGGCGTCGCTAGTCGCAGAAGAGCCATCCAGGCCAGCAGCACGGGGACAGTGCTTAACGCCCTGAGATCGGACCCCAATTCATTGATGCGTTGGGCCGATGAGCTCATCGTCCCCGTACCGGACCGCGGAACGCAGCTTGCGCTCGCCTCGGCCGACGAACGGCTCGCGTCCTTCGAAGCTGAGCTCTCCGCACAACGCGAGAGCGTCTGGGCGTCCCCGGAGAGTGCCGAAGATGTGGTGAACCGGATTGCTGGCGCATTCGACGACTCACTCAGTAGCTGGCTGGATGAGCTGCCGTTCCCCGTGGCTTCTGCGTTGTGGACCGCGGAAACAGCATCAACTCCCGGCGAGCAGCAACGCGCGTACATCCACGCATGGGAGGCGATCGTCACATTCCACGCGACTGTTCTGCTTTCCGCGAGTAGGACTGACCCCGGAAACAGCAGCGAAGTCGAAGCGGCGATCCGTCAGACGCTGCACGACCAGCATCTAGGCATCGAGCGCGCCACATTCGGCACGTGGGTGATCATCATTGAACGCGTGACCAAGGAGCTCCGTCGCGCACTCGAGGCGGGCGACGCTGATGAGATCGCTCGAGTCCGACGAGCATTCGGGGGCTTGTCCCAAGCAGGTATCGAGCGGCTGACCTCGAAGCTACTCGTCAAGAAGTTCAGCGAGGTGAACACGAAGCGAAATCGGTGGCTCGGCCATACGGGCTACACCTCGAACGACGAGTGGAAAAGACAGGTTGTCTCGCTCGAAGCGGACCTCAGTGAACTCCGGCAGATCCTCGGAAGCGTCTGGACGCAACTACTTCTCGTGCGAGCGGGCGGGTCGGAGCTCCGACGCGACGGGCGCGTGCAGACCGCTGAGGTCGCAGTCGGGACTCGCTCACCCTTCAAGACCAAGGACTTTCGCGTTGGAGAGGAGATGATTCACGGCGACCTATACCTTGTGAGAGAGGGATCACAGTCGCCGCTGCGGCTCGGACAGTTCGTACAGCTGAGGGCCGCTCCGCGCGATGCGCAGTACACGACGTACTTCTACAACCGCACGGACGGTGCGAGCGTGCACATGGTCAGCTATCAGCATGGGCCCGAGAGCGAGATTCAGGATGATGCTGAAGGCTTCCGCTCGGAGTTCGGCGGCCTGGCGCTCGGATGATTAGGAGGACTCCGGGTGGGCGGAGGCGGGAGGGACTACTGCAGCTTTGGTCAACTGGTTGATTCAGGCCGCCAGGGCGACCCTTGGGACATCAGCGGCGAGGCCGTGGCTGCCCCCGGCGGAAATCCCACTGACCGAGACGCTGGTCTCTACTAGGCGCTGTTGCTTGTATTAGCCCGCGTTGTCGGGGGACGACCAGACCGATCGGCGATTGGCTTGTCTACCAGGGCGGACGATTACGACGGCGCCGTGGGCTGGTCCCAGAGGCTCGCATACTCTTCCGCGACGACGTCCCATAGCGCGGCGCGGGCTTCCTCGACCGTGTCCAACCGAGCCGCGTCGGGCGCGAGGATCACGAACTCGTGCGGGATGATACGACCTGCTCGGTCATGCCGACCCTCGGGGTCGGCGAATCGCACCGCTACTGTCACACCACGTTTACGGAAGGCGTCGATGGTGTCCTCAACGCCGGCGAAAGCGGCCTCGTACGCATCCAGCGGGTCCGGCAGGTCGCCCGTACGCAGGAACCGGAATCCCCAGTTCCTGCCGCGCGTGGCCCAAATGAAGTTCACTTCACGCTCTTCTGCAGCACCCGGTCTTCGACTGCTTGACGCAGTTCGAGCTCGAACCCGGTCAGCACTGCGGTGAGGAAGTCATGCTTGGCAACCGCCGCGTCGTGCACGTCTTGAATCTTCTCGCGGCTGTGTTCGAAGACCGTATCGAAGATGAACGGCAGCGCCACAGTGACGAGCTTCAACGGACCCGGCAGCTTCAACTTCGCGACGATCAGCGCGAGCAACGGACCGGCCGACCGCATGAGATCGTTGGCGACCTTGCTGCCGTTACGCAGCGCTTTGGCCCAGCGAACGTGCCGCGAGAACGGCAGCATGGCCGCGATTGGCAGGATCAGCCGGACCCCAACCTGCTTGCCGACGTCGATCTTCCCGGGCTCGAACCGTGCCGAAGACAGCAGCACGAAGTCTTCTCCCAGCGAAAACGCCTCGGGCTCCTCGATAAACCCGGCGAGCTCTCCCTGCAGACGTGCGATCTCCTGACCAACTTTCTCAACGAGCAGATCCCGGAACCCTGTCACATCCATCGCGGGCAACAGGTCTGCCTTCGAGAGGCCGAACAGCCAGATCCTGGGGAAGCGCACCAAGCGTTTCCCGTCCGGCATCAACTCCTCCTGCAGGCGCGAAAGATGAGTGCGGTAGTTCGTCACCAACGCCTTGAGATACCGCTCCTCCTCGCCGGCATGATCCAAGAGACGCTGACCATCAACGAGGAGCACCGCAACATCAGACCCAAGCAACGACCGGAACGTCTCCACGCGCAGCCGCTGCTCCTTCTCCGTTGCAGGGCCCTCCTCGAACCACTCACCCGGATAGTCATGCCAGATCAGGCGGAGTTCCTCCGCCGCCGGCCTCTTCGACTTGCCGACGGGTCCCCCGCGGCGCTTGATTGAGAACACGTACCGGTTGCCACGGAACCGCGTCTGCAGGGGCGTGGTGCCCGTGTTCTTCATGCCGAGGTAGTTCTGATGCAGCCGCAGGCCCTGCGCAGCATCGTTCGCGACGATGTCGTACAGGCCCTCATCCGCGACCACCGGTTCCTGCGCAGCCCCGTAGAACGAAGACAGCAGCACGGTCTTACCACTCCCAGACTCCCCGAACACGGCGATCTGCTGTTCACGAGCAACCTTCAACGACTTCATGCATCGAACTTAGAGGACGCAAAGCAAATTGCCTCACGAAGGAACGCCTAGGAGCCACCGTAGCCAGCCGTCTGGTGCGGCAGCCGAACGGGCCGGTGCCCCCGGTGAAGTGCCTCGCTTTCTCGATGACCCCGTTCCCGGTGCCAGTCCCTGCCAGCACGAGCTTTGCTCATAGGATCGACCCATGGGGCACAAAGAACCGATGACAATCGCCAACGCTCTGCGACAGATCCAGGAGCGGAGGCTGATACTCCCGGCGATTCAACGCGAGTACGTCTGGAAGCCGTCGCAGGTGATCCGCGTGTTCGACTCGGTGATGCGCGGCTACCCAGTCGGGAGCTTCCTATCGTGGAGGGTCATGCCGGACACCATCAGTGACTTCAAGTTCTACGGGTTCATGAAGGACTACAGCGCCTTCGATAACCGCCACAACCCCGTCATCGACATCCCGACTGACCGCGAAGTGGTCGCGATCCTCGACGGCCAACAGCGACTGACCTCGCTCAACATCGGGCTTCGAGGAACGTACGCCTACAAGAACCACGGCGGATGGGCAAACAAGTCCTGGTCCTACCCGGAACGTCGGCTCTTCCTCAACCTCGCCGGCGAAGCACCAGAGAACGAACTCGGGCTGAAGTACCACTTCCAGTTCCTGACCGATGCTGACGTCGAGGCGGCGCGCGACGATGAGACGAAGATCTGGCTTCCCGTGGCGGATGTCTTCGGCGCGTCAGAGATGTCCTCGTTGATCCAGCTCCTCGCCAAGCACGGCGTGGGCAATGATCCTGTTGCCTCCGGGCTGGTCAGCACGCTGTGGGACGCGATCCACAAGACGGCGTCACTGCACTTCTACGAAGAGACCGAGCAGGACATCGAGCGCGTCCTCGACATTTTCGTGCGGGTCAACTCGGGAGGGACGGTCCTGTCCTACAGCGATCTCCTCCTGTCAATCGCGACCGCGCAGTGGGAGGGTGATGCTCGCGCGGCAGTCCACGGTCTGGTGGACGAGCTCAACAACACGGGCAACGGCTTCAGCTTTTCGCGCGACACCGTGCTCAAGGCAGGTCTGGTGCTGAACGACGTTCGCGATATCAGCTTCAAGGTCAAGAACTTCACGGCCGCCAACATGGCGCAGCTCGAGGCTAGGTGGGGCACGCTCAGCGCCTCGCTCCAGGTCGCCGTCGGGTTGTTGAGCGACTTCGGTTTGTCCGGCGGATCGCTCACCGCGGACAGCGTCTTGATCCCCGTCGCTTACTACGTGCACCACCGGAAGCTCGATCACTCCTATCGGCAATCCCCAAACACGCGGGACGACCGCATGGCGCTGCGTTCGTGGGTACTGCGATCGTTGATCGTCCGAGGAATCTGGGGCTCGGGCCTGGACACGCTCCTCCGCGACGTCCGGGAGGTCATCAGAAGTGAGGGGGCCGAAACCTTCCCGGCGGCTGCCATCGAGCGAGCTATGGCAGCGCGTGGCAAGTCCCTCGCGGTCACCGACGCCCTCGTAGACGACGTGCTGAGCCTTGAGTACGGTCGCCCGCGGACGTTCGCCGTTCTTGCGGCGTTGTTCCCTCACGTCGACACTCGAAACCAGTTCCACGTCGACCACATCTTCCCAGGGTCGCTCCTCGAACAGAAGGGCCTCCGCCGGCTCACGAAGGACGACGGAACACCGCAGTTCACGCCCGATGAGATCGACGATCTTACGGAGCGGAAGAACCAGCTGCCGAACCTGGAGCTGCTTCCGGGTCTGGAGAACATCGGAAAGCTCGCCGAAGTGCCAGCGAACTGGGTGGCGGCCAACTACGCGACCTCCGAAGAGCGGAGCTCGTTCTTGGAGCGGAACGCGTTACCGGCACAGCTCCCTCACGGCGCGGCCGAGTTCGACTCGTTCTTCCGCGCGCGCCGGGAGCTCCTCGAGGCGCGCATCCGGACGACGCTCAGGCCGGCCGGCCGAGACTACGTATCGCAGTCGCCGTCCGTGCTCGCGCTTGATGAAGAACTCGCAGGAGGCGATGACGTCGACTGAGCCGGCCGGTGGGTGCCGACCGACATGCCGCTCTTACGTCGGCGGCGGATGATCGATCGGCCGACGAACGAGGCCAGTTACTCTTGAGCACCTGCAGTCGAATTCGTTTTCGTCCCAGATTCGGAGGGCCGATTGGCAGTGAGGGTGGAGCATGAGTCGGCCCTTCACGGACAGCAAGATCAGTTCGGTGATGCCCACTGAAAATCCGGTGAGAAGTGAGGTGAGCGCGTGAGCTTCGAGTTCCCGTCCTCATGGGACCGCGGCGGCCTCGAAACGGTGGGGTTCGAGGGATTCGTGACGTTCGCTGAAGTCCGTCTACCGCGAGTACTGAAGTTACCGAAGGACCGGGGTGTGTACGTCGTGCTCTACGAAGGCTCCGAACGGCCAGACTTCTCCATCGACTCTCCGGCGAAGGGGGCGCCGTACCCGCCCGAGGTACTAGCAAGCGCTTGGCTCGAAGAGACTCGAGTTCTCTACATCGGAGCGGCCGACGCCCAGGGGCGAGGGATTCACCATCGCTTGAAGCAGTACGCACGCCGCGGCAACTCACACACGGGAGGTCGAGCAATCTGGCAGATCCCCGACGCTGACGAGGAGCTCCTCGTAGCCTGGGCAGAATCGGGCGACGAGCCGGGCGTCGTCGTGGAAAAGCGGCTGCGAGCCGAGTTCAAACGGATTTACGGTCAGTTCCCGTTCGCGAACTGGATCACCTGACGCAGCACCATGCGGAACCTATCGTGTACCTAACCGCCACAGAGCCGGCGGTGCACATAGACGAGCGCGGAGCCTGCCGCTGCTTCTTTCTCGGGTTCTATCAAGCATGTTGAACGTAGTTGACGGGGTCCTTGCGGGATGATGCGTACACGTCATCGATAGGACGACAACGTGGACATCAGCCTCACCGGTATCGAGCAACACCTCGTCATCGTCCAGACCGACAAGCGAGTATCCCAAGCACTCGACGACCAGGTAGCAGATGACGTAGCGCAGCAGCTCATCGACGCGCAGCAGCACGGCGTGGCCGACAATCCGCCAAGCACCGACATGTATCCAATGCTCGACGATGGTGAGGACGGAACTCCCTCATGGCTAATCGAAGCTGGGTCAGATCCACGACACGTCTACATCACCACCGCTACCCGATGGGACGCGCTCTCGAACGAGAACCGTGACGTCTTTCAGCGGCTCGCGCATGGAGAAGGTGGTGACGGGGTGGCGATGATCGTCATCCTCAACGACGTGACCGGAGTGCCCGAGTTCACGGGCACCGTCCGGCCCGTGCATCGAGTGACCCTCTGACTGGTGCCTGCACCTCGCGAACTCAGCCCGACTCCGAGTGACGCGTCGCGCGCGCCCGGCCCACTGGGGGACAAAGCGATGGCCGGAGTTCCATGCGGAAGTGCGGTGCATCCCACGTACCTCGCATCTGAAAGGGATGTCGAGCACGAGGTGCCGCTGGGTCACGGAGGGTCGCGCGTGGACCTAGGGTGGCGACGATGAACGGATCGAACGAGCTCGTCGTGGCGTCTCGGTGGACAACAGCGCAATCGTGGTGGATCGCAAGCGAACTCTGTCGACGGAACAGCAGCTTGCTCATCGATCAAGACTACGACGACGGTGCTCGCCGGCTACAGGTGCGTCGCGACCTCCCCCGTGAGGCGGGCGGGGCGGCGCACGTCACTCTCCACCCCAGGCACGGAATCGAGGGCGTTGGCAAGTCACAGTGGACCAGCTGGCGAGACGTGTTCGCCGCAGACGACGCGCACGAGTGGGTACGCAGGATCGAGCGGGCGCGCAATTGGCAGGTGCCTACGACCGCGTCTACTACGCGCCGCTCGCTCGCGTATCGCGTCGTCGCTCGCGTTTTGGCGGCCACCGTCAATGATCGTGAGCATCTGGAGCCGGTGTCGTGGGCCGGCATGCTTGGGTCCACTCCCCACGACCTCTCGTGGTTGTCACTCTTCAGCGGCATCTCCGATCTTCCGAGGACACCGGGCGGTCTGAAGGATCCGCGCCTGTGGGTCCTGTTCCGCGGCAGCCCGGAGGGTGTCCTGGTTATCAGTGAGGCGGGTGTTGCGTACCGGCGCGATGGGAGCGCTTCGGTTGACCTTGCAAATCGCTATTCGGTGCGCCGACGGATCGACGATGTCCTGCACGATCTCCTCCCAGCGTGATCCCGACGGGATCGACAACCGGCCGGGGATTCGCCCTCCGAAGCTGACGTGAGTCACCGTACGCCCGTCCGATGATCGAGTTTGTACGGCACCAGAGTGCCGTACTCAACCGGAGCGGTCACTACCCAGGGGGTCCGCGCTTGCCCACGACCTCCGTCACCACGGCTCCCTGCCCCCCCCCCCCCCTCAAGACATCGGGTGGCATCGCGAGCACCGTCTCCGTTCGGCCCCGGTCAAAAGCCGTAGAGTTGCTGACGCGCGTTGAAAGCTGCCGGGCCGCTTCGAGGATGTTCTCCGCGATCGCCCCAATTGCTGCGTCATCGAGTGAGCCGATCCCATCGGTGGAGGGGCGGCCCTGGGTTTCGTCGCTCTCAAGCGCGACGATCAGTTCATCGTCTCGAAGGACCGGACACCTTTGCGTTGTGAGTGCTGGCGATGATCTGGCGCTGCCTCTTGGAGAGCTGGTCCATCGATCGAAGTCCGGTGCCATTGACCTGCAGCAACACTTCGACGGCAAGTTCGATCCGTAGCTCGTCGACTTCACGGGCAAGCCGTTCGCCTGCGGCGATGAGCCTCAAGACGGCCCGTCAGTCTCGACTCACTAGCGGACGCAGCATTTGGGCGGTCGAACGAGGGCTTGCGGACGCGACGGCCCCAGCACGGCGCCACCAGTGTGCCGAAGCCGGTGACGGTCCGATACCGTCACTTCGGCCGTCCAAGTGTGGTGTCCGGACGCGGTCACTTCCCAGCCGCCCACACAAGCTAAGTCGGCACCGCCGCCGGTCATCGTCGCCGCTCGAAGACTCTGCTCTTCGCCAGCCGGTGTCGGTTGTCCGTCCTACGATCGGACAAACGAGGAGGCATCATGATCGACGCGGACGACGGCCGAGCGGAACGGCTCGCCCAGTGGATCCGGCAGCTCCCCCTTGCGGACCAGGTCCACCTCACCGGAACGACCGTCGTGCTCGAGAGGATCCGCCAGCGCCGGGGAGCCACGCTCCCCCACCCGTACGACGAGGCGACACTGCGTGAGGCGCCGCTCCCCCGCGCCGCAGCAGCAGAAGCTCGCCGCATCGCCGCGCTCTATGCGGCGGCGCCCCCGCACCTCGGTCCGGACGGCGTCGACGACCACCAGCGGATCGTGAACCTCTGCCAGTCGTTCGCCGACACCGTCGAAGCCCGCGTCCCTGGCGCTGCCGATCCCCGTTCGGAGAGCGCCGCATGAGCAGCTCATCGATTCGATCCCAGCTCGAGCGGAAACGTGCGCAGCGGGTCGCCGCTGAAAAGCACGCATCGACCGCGCGGTCGAAAGAGAGCTCGAGACGGTCCGATGCAACCAAGGCGAGGACGTCGGCCGCTAAGGCGACCAACGACGCGACCCGGAAGTCCCGCCTGCGAGAAGCCGACCGGTACGAGAACGATGCGAACGCAGCGGGCAAGGACGCAGCCGCCTGGCAAGGCAAAGCAAGCGGCTACCTCAACGAGGAGGTTCGCCTACAGAAGCAGCTCTCCGACGCGGAAGCAGCGGAACGGAAGGCTGCGGACCGGAAACGGGACCAGGCGGACGCCGCATCTGAACGTCGCCGAGCTGAGCAGGTCGCGGCAGCGAACCGTGAGACGGATCGGTTGCGCCGCGAGATGACGACGAGGTTCGACACCCACGAGCAGGCCATCGCGGAACTGCGGGCGCCGAAACAGGAGGCGCTGCGCGTTCTGATCCTCACGGCGTCCAGCCATGACGACCTGCGAGTCGGGCGTGAGCAAAAACGTATTCAAGACGCCGTCCGCTTCGCATCGGGCAGGGACCACGTCGAACTCGACGTTCGACCCGCAGCAACCGGGGAAGACCTCCTCAGCGGCCTCACCCAGACGGTGCCGCATGTGGTGCACTTCTCGGGGCACGGCAACGAGGACCTCATCGTCTTCGAGGAGGACGTCGACTCGCGGAATGCCGGCGCACCACTGCCGAGCCGCGTTCTCGGCCGAGCCCTGCAAGCTGTCGACGAGACGCCGCTCCTGGTGGTCCTGAACGCCTGCAGCACCGCCCGGCAAGCGGAACGACTCGTCGATGGCATCACGTCGTTCGCGATCGGCCACTCCGACTCGATCGGGGACGCCGACGCCATCAACTACGCCGCGCGGTTCTACGCCTCGATCGCGGACGGCCAATCCATCGGCGCCGCACACGAACTCGCGATCACCCTGTTGGAGATGATGGGCCTCCCCGGCCATGAGCTGCCACAGCTGTACGCCGCGGACGACCTCGAGCCGTTCGACGTGCGGCTGGTACTCCCGGCGTGACGCCACGCCTCTTAGGCTGATCGTCCGGCGAGTCTCGACGCTTTGGGTCAGGAGTGTCAGGAGCGCGCTGTCGATGCGGTCCCCGGGCGGACCAGCCTGATCGCTGCCGTCGTCAGCCGTCCTTCGACGAGCGACTCCAAAAGCACAGCGTTGGTCGAGCTCCGCGGTTGGCGGATCGTCGGTTCGCAAGTCTGCGCTGATCTTCCTTGCCCGCACCTATCGACGTTGCAGAGCCTGTGTCGCGGGGGCTGACTCTCCCGCTCAGCGGCTCGCGGTCTCCACGGGACGCTGGGACGTGGCAGTCGTATAGATTCCTCCTGTCCGCGAGGGATCGTCGGATCGGGGTCAGCTGACTGTTGGGCATACCCCGAGGGCTACGAGCGTTAGTGTGTAACGAGATCGGTGACAGCGGTTGATAGTACTGTACAAGAGCAACAAGCTAGAGAAGCAGTGCACCGACGAGCGCGAGATGCGTCGGAAGTGGCCGAAGGTGGAAAAGAAACTGCGGCTACGCGTGAAGGCGCTGTACACGGTCCGAACGCTTGGTGACCTTCCGGTAGAAGACCCGGGTGGCGCGTGGCATGACCTCAAGGGCGACCGAAGTGGTACCTGGTCCGGTGAGCTCAGCGGCAACTGGCGCCTCATCGTCGAACCGAGCCCGAACAAACTGCACGCGAGCGAAGTCACCGTGGTCGACATCGAGGACTACCACGGTGCATGACAAGGCCAGCAACTCCCGAAAGGAGACACCATGACCACCACGAACTATGCCGTCGCCCCCGGCGAGTACCTCGAGGAGTGGATCGAGGACAACGGTCTCTCCCAGCAGGGCGTTGCGGACCGCCTCGGATATAGCCGCAAGCACGTGAACGAGATTGTCAACGGTCGGGCGCCCGTCACTGCCGACACTGCCGCGCGCCTACAGCGGGTGGTAGGCATACCGGCTGACGCTTGGCTCCGGTACGAGTCTGCGTACCGGGCGGATCTCGCTCGCATCGCCGACGAGGAGCACCTAGCAGATCACTTCGACGACATCCACCCGAGTGCTGCAACGTACCTCCGAAGCCTCGGCGCGACAACAGCCACAAAGCGTGAGCCCGGCAAGTTTGTGTCGGACTTCCTCGCGTTCCATCGGTGCGGGACCTGGGACGCCTGGGTGCACATGCACGACTCAGCGACTCGCGGTGATTACGCCCTCGCTGCGCTCACGGAGTCGAACGCCACCGTCGACTCCACTGTGTTGTCAACGTGGCTGCGAGCCGCCGAGTTCAGTCAGCCGTTCGAGCGGGGACGCTCGCTGTCGTACGCACCGGACCAGCTGGAGGCCGCGCTACCGACGCTTCGTCAGCGAGCTGCGACGCCCGACGATCGAATGCTGCTCGACATCGCTGCGATGCTCGAGGACGTCGGAGTGGTGTTCATGGTGGTGCCGCCACCAGCGAACTTCCCGCTACTGGGCATGACTCGGTGGATCGACAAGCGCGTGCCCGTTATCCAGCAGACCGGACGGTGGGGTAGGGACGGCTTTGTCATCTGGACCCTTTTTCATGAGTTGGGGCACGTGCTGAATGACCCTCGCGGCGAGATGCACCTCGAGTATCGAACCGAGAAGAAGCGCACCTCAGCCGCGGAGAAGCTGGCTAACACGTTCGCCATGCAGGTTTTGTTCGGCGAAGATGGTCTCGAGCCGTTCCGAGGGTTGAGTGCCGACCGAGAGATCTCGCGACGGGCAGCTGAGGTTGGAGTGGCGCCAGGCGTAGCCGTGCATCAGATGCACCGCAAGCGGTGGCTTCCGTACGACTATGGCAACCGCTTGTTTGTGGAGCTGAGCGGGACGTTCAACGCCTGACCAGTAGCCGGTCGTGCACCGGCCAGCGGTGGTTCACCCGGAGGATCCGCACACCCTCTGTCGCTATCGCCCGTCCGATTTGATTCTCACGACATTGTCCCGAACGGACGTTCGCGCACCAGACGGCAGTACTCGTTAGCTCGGCAGATTGTGCCGCAAGTCGTATCCGGTGTCGGCGGCGAACTGCAGCCGGTTGCGTACTTCTTCAAGCGATGCCGCGTCGTCGTCGTTGCGGAAGTCGGCGCGGAGGAGCGTGTTGGCGGTGATGATGTCGTCAGTGCGGTCTTTGTATCCGGCGGCGGCTGCGGTGAGGAAGATCGTGGGGTCGGCGGGCCGGATGAGTTCGGTGCCGGCGAAGCCGATCGTATCGGGTTCGAACCCGAGCGCAGCCATGTCGACTTCATCCTCGGTGAACGCGACGACTTGGTACGGCATCTTCCGCTTGCTGATGGCTGGGTAGCCGGGCCGGTCGGAGATGGCGCGGCCAGAGATACGGCAGCCCGCGCTGATGAGGCGTTCCGCCTGCTCGACGAGCGGCAAGTCAGACGTCCACCGAGTCCTCACACCGCCTGGTCCGGGGTAGCAGGCGATGGCGAAGTCGATCAGGCCGCCGACCTGACGAGATTCCCACCCGATGTCGGTGCGGTGCACGCGTTTGCCGAGGCGTGCGAGCGCGTCGTCCACCTGCCCCGCCGTGAGCCCTGACCGCACGAGTCCGTCGAAGGTGGAGCCGTTGACGGCGAGCAAGCGTGCGACAGCGAAGGTGTTGTAGATGGGTGCGGCATCCTTCCATCGGTCGTGCACGCCAAGGACCTGTTCGCCGTCGATCCAGACGCGGCGCCGGTCGATATCGACGAGCAGTACGGTTTCGGTTTGTTCTGCGAGGGCGATCTGTGTCGCCGTCACGGTTCGCGGCGCCAACAGCAGCAGGTCCGCAGCAGCTCCTTCGCTGCGAGGTCGTTGCGTCAACGAGGGAAAGCGTGCGCGGCGGCCGTCGGGGAGGCGGATGGTGTCGTGCGACTCGATGACCGCAGCAAGCCCTGCGAGCTTGAGGACGGTCAGTGTGAGGGTGAGATCGGTGGTGTCGCCGAGCCCGTATGGCATCGTGATCTGCGGGCGGCCGGAGTACGCGGCACTAACCCATTCGAGCCCTGGCATCATCAGCTGCGGCCTTCCGGGCTGTCGGGGCGGGTGAGCGCGACGAGCCACCGGGTTTCTTCGAGGAACGGTTCCCACCCATCGCGGGTGTCGCCGTGGGCTGGTTTGCAGATGTTGCCGGTGTCGGTGCTGCGGAGGATCACCTGCCACAGCTCGCTGCTGGGTGGGTCGCGAAAGAACGCGTGCCCGTGCACGCCGGTGGCGTCAACGGCGACGTTAAGGAGGAACAGGTCGGGCCGGCGGTTCACGACCGCCACTTCCGTCCGCGGAATAGGGCGATGATCGTCGACAGGGGTCGTCCTTGCTGCATCCAGTCCAACGGCGTGAGGACTCGGTCGTCGACGGTGAGGAAGGTGCGGGGTGTGGTCATGAACTCCGTCATCGCGGCAGCGTCGAGGAGCGGCTGCGGTGCTGCCGCGTAGAGCACGTCGAGGCCGGGCAGTAG
This sequence comes from Curtobacterium sp. NPDC098951, assembly GCF_044759965.1. Taxonomy (NCBI): domain Bacteria; kingdom Bacillati; phylum Actinomycetota; class Actinomycetes; order Micrococcales; family Microbacteriaceae; genus Curtobacterium; species Curtobacterium sp. NPDC098951. Next base: position 810,935 of record NZ_JBIWAG010000002.1, on the reverse strand, counting down.
TGCCGCAGGGCCGCCGTCGTTAAGTCGGAGGAGTTGCCAGTCGGGGATGCGTTCTTCGTTGTCGAGGTCGAAGCTGAGCAGCCGGTTCGCCTCGAACAGCTCGCCGACGTCGTCGATGCTGACCTGCAGGGCCGCCGCGGCCTCCGCCTCGGTGAGGGTGGTGTCGAGGAGGTTCCTGCGGATGCGGGCTTGGGTTGTCTGCCACCAGTCCTCGGGCACATCTGCCGGACCAACCGCGGAGTGTTCGGGTTGGCGGGGGATCTGTCGGCCGTCGTCCGCGTAGGCGGAGAGTTGTTCGCGGGTGACTTCACCGCGGGCGTACATCCACAGCTGTGCCTGCCAGGGCATGTCGTCCGGGAACCCTTCCAAGTAGCCGGAGTGGATCACCGCTCGAACGGCCTTCTCCCGTCGGGCGATTTCGGTGGCGGGGATGAGAAGGGTCTGCACGATGCGGTTCGCTTCCCGCACCGCAGGCACCGAAAGGTCCGACAGGACCGTGTCGGTCTTGTCGTAGAGCTCGTACCCGGGCTCGACGTCGATGGGGCGGACGAGGATCTGCGCCAGGTGCGCGTCCGGGTTGTCGGTGTCCTCGAGGAGGACGTGCCCCCAGAGGATCCAGTCATTCGATAGGTGCAGGGACACCAGACGCATCATCAGCGAGAACCTCCAAAGGGAAGGGTGCGAGCAGGACGGATCATGGATGCTGGGGGAAGTCGGCGGTGGTGCGGCCGATGCGCCACGGCGTGTAGCGGAGGATGAACCGCATGATGCGGTCGGCTTCGACCATCTCCGGGTCCGTCGGGTCCTGCCCGTCCGGGTCGACGTTGGTGAGGCGGAACCAGGGCGGTTCGTCGGCGTGATCGATGAGGACCACCGCGAGCTTGTCGTCCGGGTGATCCGTGTCGGTGAACATGACGGACCCGAAGAACCGGGCGTCGTCATACGCCAACGTCAGCGACAGCAGCTGCAGCATCAATCCGCCCCGCCCTCACCGTCGCCGTTGCCGGGGTGCCAGCGGAGGTCGTGGGCGAGGTCGGATTGGAAGTGCAGCAGCTGCCATAACCCGTTGACCGCGTCCGTGTTCGCGGTCACCCAGTCGGCTTCGTAGAGGACGTGTGCGGTGATGAAGTCGTCCGTGCAGCACCCTTGCGCGCTTGTGAGGATGGTGGTGTCTTGCGGGATGATGACCCTCACTGTCGCGTCATCCGCGGACGCCGGCTCGTAGCCGAGCGTCTGCATGTCGGGATGGTCGGGGAAGAACGCGGTCAATCGGTCCGGGGCGACGAGGACGCCGGACTGCTGCGCCGCCCACCGGTCCGACATCACTCCACCCAAAGCGATGAGTTCGTCCGCTTGCTGATCGATGGTGTCGTCCCGGCGCCAGCAGGTGCGGACCCCGCCGTATCCCGGGTACGCCGCGAGGGCCCAGTCGACCAGCTGGCCGAGGTCTGCGGCTTCCCACCCAAGAGGCGTGTGGAACACGTGCGCGCCGAGGGCTGGCATGGCGGCGCGCACCTCCTCGGCGGGAACCCCGATGCGTTCGGCGATGTCGTGCGTGCCACCACCGTGTAGGACGATGCTGCGAGCGATCGCGAACACGGTCCGCCAGCCCGGTGTCGCTTCCCGCTGCATCGACGTGCCAGACAGCTGCCGGCCGTCCGCCCACACCCGACCACGTTTCCCATTCACGACCACCAGGTCGGGGTAGCGGCGCACCAGTGACAGCACCCCACCTTCGGAACCGCCAGGCAGGAGGATCACATCATCCACACGGCCGCCAGTACCGCCCCCGTCGGTGATGGTGGTGGTCGGGTCGGGGGTGGCGAGGAATGCGGTGCGGCCGTCGTCGAACCGGAGCCGGTCGAACGCCTCCACTCGTGCCGGCATGCCTGCAGCGGCGAGGGCGGTGAGGGTCTGGGTGATGTCGATCGTGTAGCCGAGCCCGAACGGCAACGACAGAATCGTCTGCTCGTGACGGATGTCCTGCACCCACTGCCGGTCAGGCATCAGCCTGCCCCATCGCTTCCGGACCACGCCCCACCGCACGAAGCTCGGACAGCACGTCCATCACCTGCGTCGCTGCTACCAGCAGCGGGTCAGCAGGGTCCGTCAATCGCGTTCCGTTGAGGAGCGTAAACACCCACCCGTCCTCGGTGGTGCGGACGCTGACGGTTCGTTGCAGGATGGATGGCCCGGTGGAGTTCGTGAACGTCATCCCCGCCAACGTGGGCCAGATGACGGCGTCGAACTGCGCCGACAACGACAGCAGCCGCAACGGAACCGGCTCGAACCGCGGCGGACGGTGGTCAGGCATCGCTCGCCAGCCTCGGGTCGTCCTCCGACAGCCGCTCCAGCCCGAGCCCGGATGCGTCGAGGATCGCGTCTTCTGACTCCGCCGTGGCGACGAACGACCCGATCTGCGCGTTGACCGCGACAAGAGTCCCTATCCGACTCCGCGCGTCCAACACCACCGCGGCAACCTCCTCGGCGGTGCAGTCAGACGTCAGCTCCGGCTTAGAGGGGTGCAACGCCGGAAACTCAAGCTGCTGCACCGGCGGATGCCACTTCACCCCGATTCGAAGCACCCGGTCGTCGGAGTCGTTGCGGTAGAACATCGCGCCGAACGGATGACCCATATCGAGCGTGAGATCCGCGCCGTGGAGTGTCCAACCTGCGGCGGCGTAGGCCGGGTCCCAGCGCTGCACCGAAAGGGCACCGAGCCCCATCTTCAAGCCCGGGATCAGCGCCTGGCCGTCCTGCAGTTCCGCGTAGAGGGCCTGCAGGTTCGGGGGACTCTGGTCCCGCATGTCCGACAACGGGATCCGTGCAATGCCTCGGATGGCGGCCTGCTGCCGTTCGCGGCGCTCAGCTTCGTCCCTGTTTGCGCTCATCGTCGCTTCGCTTTCGTGCTTTTCCGGACCTCTGGTCGGCGACCTGCTGCGCCATCTCGGCTGGTGGATGCCGGTGCTGTGAACGCTACGAAACAGGTGACGTTGGCGGTGGCTCGGGAGCGCATCTCCGTCCAGGAGCAGGAAAGTTCCTCGCGGATCCGCCAACAGCGCAGGCTCCTGCTGACGCGGCTACAGAACGCGGTAGGTGGCATCGCGGAGCCGGCGTGCACGGTCCGTTGGGAGGGTGCCGTTGCGTCGTGCCGCTCGTTGCTGTGTGGCCCAGCGGGCGATCGCTCGCTCGGTCGGATCAGGGGCGTCGCGACGAGGTGCACGTCCCGTCTGCGCCCAAAACGACTGATGCCGCATCAGCTGCTCTACCCACCGGTCCTCGTGCGGGTCCCACCGGAAACCGGGAAACGCCTCCAGGCGGAGCGTTTGGTAGCTGCAGTGGCCGGCGCGGACTTCTGGGCGGCGCTGGTACGCGAGCCGGTCGACGAGCGCTTGCTCCTTCGTCCTTGCACGTGGGCGGCGAGAGTCTGACCGGGGCAGTCGTCCGGTGTCGCTGACGAAGTCGTCGAGGTCGTGGATGAAGTTGACCCAGTTCCTGACGGTGGTCGCGGACGATGCGTTCTCCCCGATGTCGGCGAGGTAGAACTCGACGCCCCTGCGCTGGTCGACGCTCAGGAGCGGGATCGGCCGGTCGGCAACTTCTGCGTAGAGCTCGTGGAGCTCGAAGACGTAATCCTGCGCGCCGTCAGACGTGTCCATTGATCCCTTCCCGGGACCGGCGGTCGGTCCCGGGAAGGGTTATGCGCGGACGCGGGCAGGATCACGTCGACGGGGTCCTGCTCGTTGGGTGCTTCGTCCAGAAGCAGGAAACAGAACGCGTCGTCGACGCTTACGGTCGCTACACATCCGCAGGCAGGACGCCTTTCCGGCCCGCGATCACATCAAGGACGGCTGTCGTGGCGCCGCGGACGCCGGAGCAGTCGACGAAGCTCGGGAAAGGAGCACCAGCAGCACCTCGCACTCGCGCTGCTGCGCGAGATTGGCCTCTTACCGAGAGCGCGGCGCCTGGTGCACACCGGCAGTGTTCGACGCCCGCTGTGCCTGCGCTGCCCGCATTTGGCGGAGGACTGCCTGCGCGGTGCGTTCGGGTATCGCCTCCAGCAACGCCTGCAAGTCACTCGCTGCGGGGGCTTTCGGCGCCTGCACCGCTGGCGCGTCCACGACATCCCCAAGGACGAGGTCGGCGAGCGCGATGTCCTCGAGCCGCAGGATCGCCTCCCCGCGCAGCAGCCGAAGCAGCCTCGGGTAGCTCGTCTGCGCCTGGGTTGCGTACTGCTTCGGGCTGAGCCCTCGCGCTTGCATGCGTTCTCGGATCCGCAGCACCTGCTGATGCTGCAGCTGCGCGGCCCGGAGAAAGACCTCCGCCCGCGGGTCAGCAGCCTGCACCCACCGCAGCACCGGCGTGTGCCCGAAGCCCCGCGCATCCTCGGCGAAGTCCCGGGGGGCGAACCGCGGCCCTGCCATCTCGACCCCTTCCGACCCCCGAAACGTGCCTAAAAAGCACCATAAGGAGCATATTCATGCCAGAAGCAGGACCCAAATCGCGTTTTCGCCCCGCTAGCGTCGGCGTCGCAGCATAGGGGTAGACATGACCCTCACCACCGCGATGAACCCAGCACTGGCGTTCGGTTCGCGCTCCCTCCCCCGCCCTCGGCCCTCCAGGCCGAGGACCAGCCGACCGCAGCGCACGCTCACTCCCGCGGACGCTGCGGAGCTCGCGCTGCCGGCGACCGTCACCTGGATGCCGGACGAAGAACGCGCCCGCCCGAAGACGGCACCCGCGAACTCGGACCTGCTCAACCAAGAGCTCTACGACGTCGCGCTCTTCCGGCAACCGCACCGGTACCCGCGCCAGAAGAACATCCAGGGGTTGTACTTCTTCACCGGCGCCAGGAAGCACATCTGGCACGAATCGCAGCTCGAGGCGCAGGTGATGCGTTGGCTCGACATGCGAGAAGACATCGTCGCGCTCAGCGCCCAGCCGGTGCGTATCGACTTCGCGGACGGCACGTCGCACACGCCGGACCTGCTGACGCTGCACAGCGACCACCGTCAGGTGCTTCGCGATGTGAAGCCGGAGAAGTACGTCCCGAAGTTCCAGGAGCAGTTTGCGAAGACGCGCGCGTTCTGTGAGCACGTCGGCTTCCACTACGAACTCCACCACGAGCTGCCCCGACAGGTCGACGTGAACCTGTCGTGGATTGCCGGGTTCAAGCACCACGGCTACCGACCCCCTCCAGAAGCCATCTCCCGAACGGTCGACGCCCTGCGCCAGCCGCTGCCGCTCCACGACGCCGCGCGACTGCTCGCTCCCGAGGACCTCGCTCGCGGCCGCTCTGGCCTGTTCCACCTCATCTGGACCGGACTACTCGGCCTCGACCTCACCACCCCTATCTCCGACCGCACATTCGTCGAACGGCTCCTCCCATGAACAACATCAACACCGATGACCCCGTCGAGTTCCGTGACGGCAGCATCCACCAGTTCGTCACCCGCTCGGGCAGCGTCATCCGCCTCCGCAACATCGCCACGGGCCAGGTCCAAGACATGCACATCGCTGAGCTCAGCCAGCAGGCGGCCGGCCTGCCTAGGACGTTCACCGAGCACATTCGTCGCTTCGAAACGCTTCCGCAGAAGCACAAGACGGCTGCGATGACGTTGGCTGACCACCTCGAAGAAATCGAAACGGGTGTCAACCCCGCTCGAACCGGTCGTCGCGCGGAGTACGACCTCGACAAGACCACACAGAACGAGCGAGTCGCGGCCAAGGTGCAAGAGCTGCGCAAGAGCGGGCAGAAGGCCTCTCGCGCGACCCTTATGCGCAAGCTCGCCGCCTACCGAGAGCGCGGAACTTCCGCGCTTGCTGACGGCCGCGCGCACCGCTCGGACCCTCCCATGAAGAACATCCACCCAGACATCTTCGAGGCGCTCTGCGCCGTCATCGCGGACCAGCGGAATCGTTCGACCGGCACCAAGAGCCGCCTTATCGACGAAACCGCTAAGCACCTGGTGATGTGGCGTGGGGCAGATGCGCCGTCCATGCCGTCGAACGCGACGATGTACCGCTACATCGACCTGCTGACCATCGGCAAGCACACAACTGGCTCCGCGTCGACGCGACGGTCGCTGGCAAACAGGCCCGTCCGGGTCTTCAACACCCGGACGGAGTTGCTGCCCGGCAACGAAGTGCAGGTCGACTCCACCACCCTCGACCTCCTCGTCAAGTCCCCGGGCGGCGCCGCTGTCCGCCCCATCCTCACGGTGCTGTTCGACCGTGCCACCAGGCTCGTCCTCGCGTTTACGCTTCGGCTCACTGCGGCGAAGGCCGTTGACCACGTCGCGCTTCTCGCGCAGGCGCTGACACCGCCGCAGAACCGCCCGGACAACAGCGAGTTCCGTGCCATGGTGCAGCGGGTGAACCCAGGCGTGCCATTGATGGACGCGGATGAGCGGCGCGACTGGGAACAGTCGAGGCCGTTCGTCCACCCCCGCTGCATCGTCATGGACAACGGCAAGGACTTCATCTCCGAAGCCTTCCGCGCCGCCGCCGAGATGCACAGCATCGACATCCGCTACAGCGCTCCGCACACCCCGACGAGCAAGCCCCTCGTGGAACGCAACTTCGGCAGCATCGACAGCCTGCTCATCCAGTACCTCAACGGCTACGTCGGACGCTCCCCCGAATACCGCGGGTACCGCGTCGAGCAGGAGGCGCTGATGGACATCTACGCCCTCCACGAGCTCCTTGACGACTGGTTCCTGAAGTTCTGGAACCACCGTCCCCACGGTGGCCTGCGCGACCCGCTCGACCCGAGCATCGTGCTCACCCCGTTTCAGATGTTCACCGCCGCCTCGAGGGTGACCAGCAACCTCGAGACGACCTTCACCCGCGACGACTACATCGCCATGCTGCCGACCAAGCACCGCCGGGTGACCGACACCGGCGTCGTGGTCAACTACCGCCAGTTCGACTCAGATGAGCTCCACCCGCTGCGCAACACCCTGTCGGACGACAGCCGCCGCAAGGGCAAGTACGAGGTGAAGCTCGACCCGTACAACCCGTTCAAGGCCTGGCTGCCGAAGCCGGGCGGGGGCTGGATTGAGTGCACCCTCCGCAACGGCAACGCGAACCTTTACCCGCACCTCGAAGACCGCGACTTCGACCTCAACGACACCGACGAAGACGCCGACGAGGACCGCCGGAACGTCGCTGCAGTGACGGCGGCGCTCAGCGGAGCACCCCTGCACACCGCCATCGACACGGACACCGACACCGACACCGACACCGACACGGACACGGACATTTCCTCGCCCGACAACTCCCATGACGATGACACCGACGTCACCGTGTACGCCCTCTACTGAAACGAACGACCGATGATTCACTTCCACGGCGACGACCGCCCAGCAGCTCTTCACCGTCTCGAAAGCCTCGACAGCTTCCTCGCGTCGACCTCCGAGCCACCACCTGCCCTCGACGACCGGTCCTACGCCGCCCTTTCGGAGCAGGAACGTGCCGCTCACGACCGGGCGCGCGTCGTGCACCTTTCCGGGGGCATCGTTCTCGCCACGCCGCACTACGCCACGGCCCGCACCCAGCTCGAGAAGGCATTCGCCGCGAACGCCGGACGGAACTCCGGCCACGCCGGACTCGTCATCTCCGGCGGCTCGACCCTCGGCAAGACCACGCTGTGCAAGAGCCTCATGCGGCACATCTACCGCTCCTACGGGGCCCAGGTTCCCGAATTCCGCGCACACAACCGCATTCCCGTCGTCTACATCGAAGTTCCCGCGGGCTCCACCGGGAAGCTGCTCATGCGCACCTTCGCCGACTTCTTCGGCCTCACCGTCAGCAGCAGCGAGACGATGCTGAGCATCCGAAATCGGGTTGTCGACCTCATGAACTCTGCCGGAACGCAACTCATCGTCATCGACGAACTCCACAACCTCGCTAGCCACACCCAGGGCAACGGGGAATCGCACGACCTCCTGAAGAACCTCCACAACGACCTCGCCGCGACGTTCCTCTACGCCGGCATCAACGTAAAGAAGATGCTCGCAACCGAACGTGGAGCACAGATAGGCGGACGGTTCTCCCTGCTGGAGCTGCACCCCTACAACCTCAGCGACCTGAAGGACGCCAGGACATGGAAGGCGCTCATCAGCACGTTCGAGAAGCAGCTTCCCCTCCGCCACCACGAACACGGCACCCTCACCGGCCACTCGGACTACCTGCACGACCGCACCAACGGCTCCATCGGCAGCCTCGGCCGCCTCCTCACCGGAGCAGCCACCGACGCAATCATCGACCCGAGCATCCCATTCGAGCGCATCAACCGAGCCCTGCTCGACGCGCAGCAGCTCGACGCCGCCGCCGAAGCCGCCTACGCCAACCGGGTCAGCCGGACCGCACACAGCAAGAAGACTCGCCGCTCAGGAATCGCAGCATGAACGACCATCTCTCCCGCCCCTACCCGATGACGCTCAGGCCGCTGCACTTCGAAACCGAAGACAGCTACACGCGTCGACTGCTGAAGGTGAACCGAGAGTTCGAATCGCACCAGAAGCAGCTACTACGCACCGCGAAAGCGGAGACGGGGAGCCTCGCCTGGAAGGACGTGCTCGAGCTGAAGACCGGTCGCAGCTTGCGCTTCGGCGCCCCGCTCTCCACTGCCGAACTCAACGGTGGCGAACACCGCTGCGAGCTCTGCCCGGACGCTGGCACTGCCAGGCTGATGTGCACTCTCTGCGCCAAGGGCGAGACGGTTCTGCAAGCGCCCCACTTCACGAGCCCCGTGTGCATCCGGCACCGTCGCTGGGTCGGACTCGACCTCTCCACCAGGCAGAGCACAGTCGACGCCGCCACCGTCCGCGCAGCGCTCCGCTTCAACCGCCTGCGGAACAGCGGCCGACTGACCCCGCACCTCTTCAACGTCCTTCGAAGCGCAACTGCTCGAATCGGCAACGGCGATGTGGCCGACCTCGCCATCATCGTCGACATCGCCGCCGCCGTGACCACCGGCCGGTTCCTCGGGCACCTCCTGCGCCCTGGCACGGACTACGCCCACGCTCACGCCGTCCTCACTGACGCTGTAACCGGTCCTGCTGGCCGCAACGCCACCAAGGTCACCGCAGCCCTCTGGGGTTACTTCCGCCCGACGTTCTGGGCTCTCCGCCATGCAGTCGTCACGGCAACGCCGCACGAACTGGCATGGGCACACGACCACGCCGTCCCGCAGTACCTCGCCGACGCCTACATCGCCGCACACCAGGTCATCCCCTTCGCGTCGTACAACGCAGCAGGCAAGGGCAGCAGCGGTCGCCTCATCGGCCGTGGCGGCCTTGTCATCTGTGACCACGGGCACCAGCACTCGAGCAAGCGCCGATGCCCGGTCTGCACCAACAGCGCGGTCGCACCCGGCTACAACGACCTCGCCACTACCCACCCCGACATTGCCAAGGAGCTCGACCCAGTTCTCAACGGCGCCACCACTGCACAGACCATCCAAGCCGCGGCCCGGCTCAGCCTCGCGTGGCGGTGCCCGCGCAACCGACACGTCTACTGGGCGACCGCGTCCAACCGAACGCAGGGCGGCACGAACTGCGGCATCTGCAGCAACCGCACCATCGTCCCCGGCATCAACGACCTCACCACCACCCACCCCCGACTCGCAGCCGAACTCGACCCCGCCTACGAAGCAGGTCACCCGGCAACCAAGATGTGCGCCGGCAGCGGCGACAAGCCCGAATGGATCTGTCCCGACTGCGGACACCACTACAAGATGTCCCTCTACAACCGGAGCCAAGGCTCCGGCTGCGAACCCTGCCGCCGCGCTCGGCTCCAAAGCGAGCGCACGAGCCTCGTCGACACGCACCCTGACATCGCTGCGCAGTGGCACCCCACCCGCAACAACGGCAAGCAGCCCGAGGACTACTCGCACGGCTCCAACGACACGGTCTACTGGCTGTGCACCACCGGCGCCGCCCACTGGTATCCGCAGCGCATCGACCGGAAGGTCCAGGGCTACGGATGCTCGCTCTGCTCCAGCCGGCGACTGGTCCTCCGAGTCAACGACCTCGCAACCACCGATCCGCTCCTCGTCACCGAGTGGCATGACTACCTCAACGCGCCCAAGCGGCCCGAGTTCATGTTCGCCGGCACCGACCGCCACTGGTGGAAGTGCGCCTTCGGACACGTCAAGCAACAGAGCGTCCCGAACCGTCGGAAGTCGCGCGGATGCACCGAGTGCGAACCCGAGGACCGGATCCTCAACTGAAACCGAACAACACGACAACGACGGCGAAGCGCATCAGCTTCGCCGTCGTTGTCGTCGTACTGACCAGTCGGCCCGGAAGGTCTCACGTCTAGTGAGAAGAATCTGGAACGCGTCAATCTGGCGTTCTCAAGCAGCGCATGGTCTCATCGCTGCGAAAGAGTCTCACCTGTCTCGAGAAACGACACGGGCGGCCCTTCGTGTCGGAGCGAGTGACGGGAATCGAACCCGCGCTACCAGCTTGGGAAGCTGGAGTTCTACCATTGAACTACACTCGCGCGCCCGCTCAGCGGGACGTGGCAAGCCTAGCGGATTCTGCGCTGGACGCCAGCCGAGTGCCCGCCGAGCGTGGTGTTGCCCACTCGCACCGCGCCTCCCGACCGCACCCGTGTCTCCGCTGTGAGCCGGTCCGTCCGACGGACAGGTGTCGCCCTCGTGTGTACCGTCCAGGTGGATCCGCACGACCCGCGAACCCGAGGAGGACCCGGATGGTCAGGCATCCCCTCATCGACGACGTGGTCGGCCCCGCGATCGTGGTCGACTCGGCTTCGCCGGTGGTGTGGCTGACCGAGGCGCTCGCCTCCCTGCTCCGTCGGGCAGCGGACTCCGGACGCTTCGTCCTGCTCCGCACCGGCCCCGGATCGGCCCTCACCCCGGCGCTCCGGCATGCCCTCGGTGCGTACGGCGCGGCCTGGGCCGTGACCGACCCGGACGGCACCCTCCGGGACGGCCGGACGGGCGTCACCGCCTCGCACATCGAGGACTTCGTGCACCGCGGCCCGGAGCTCGTCGGCACACCATCGCCCGAGCACCCGGTGGCCCGCGACTCCGTGCGCCAGATCAGCATCGACCTCACGCTCCGGCACCACTCCGAGCGCGCCGTCGACATCGGCTCCGCGATCGAGGCGCTGTGCGAGACCGTCGGCACCTGCCCCACCCGCTGGGGCACCGCCGAGCCGCTCACCGTGCCGTGGGACCGCTGGGTCGTCACGCAGTACGCCAAGCACGAGGCGCCGGCCGTGTCGACGTCGTACGCCGTGGGCGAGGGGTTCTCGGCGACGATGACCGCGCACCTGCTCGACGGCGTCGTGGTCGAGACGATGTCCGCCGTGCTCACGGTGCCCGAGGACGGCACCGACCGGTCCCTCGCCCCGAAGCTGCTGGACGCCGTGCACCGCGTGGCCGAGGACGTCGAACCCGTCTTCGGCGTCGTCATGCAGCGCCGTGGCGACGCCGACCACCTCGTCCGGGCCGTGTCGCACGGCGAGCCGGAGCCGCTCGCGGTCGTCGTCGGTCCCGAGGCCACCGAGTTCCTCGACCGGGACGGCGTGTGGCCCCCGCCGCGCACCACCACCTCGACGTTCGGCGGCGGCGGCCTGGTCGTCCGCCTCGACGACGGCTGGCAGGCGCTCGAGGCGTTCCTCGACCGGATCGACGAGGACCGCTTCCTGCACCTCGTCGGCGGCGCTCCGCTCGACCCCGCCCACGACGAGGGCACGCTGGACGGCCACGTCGGGGACGGCTCGCACGTGTTCGGCGGTCGCCGTGCCCCGTGACGTCACGCTCCTCTGCCGCGGACCGGTCGAGACGCGCGACGTCGCCGAGGCCCTGCTGCTGCACGACGAGGGCTGGGGTGTCCGCGCCCTCGACGACGGCCCGGTCATGCAGGTCTGTCGTGACGCCACGCACCCCGTGATCACCGTGCTCGGGGTCCGGCGAGTGGACGCCCTGGACGAGGTCGAACGGATCCTTCCGGACGCCCCGACGCTGTCGACACCGCTGTGGTGGGTGGACACCGTGACGCCGGCGGGCGCGGACGGCGAGTCCGGGATCTCGGCCGCGCTCGAGGCCGCGATGGACCTCGACGCGGTCTGCATCGTCCACGGCGACTGAGCGGCGGCGCGGCAGCCGCCCCGAGCCGCCGCCCCGAGCCGCCGCCCCGAGCCGCCGCCCCGAGCCGCCGCCGCCCGGCGCGTCAGTCGCGGTCGTGCATCGCGGCGAGCTGCTCGTTGTAGGCCTTGAGGTCGGCGTCCCCGTCACGCTCGGCCTTGCGGTCGAGGCGCTTCGCGTCGCGTGAGTCCGACCGCACCCAGTTCCGCACCACGAGGAGCGCCACGAACACCATCGGCAGCTCGGACGCTCCCCACGCGATCCCGCCGCCGGTGTGCTGGTCGGCGAGGAGCGCGGCGTCGTTCGTCTGGCCGAGCGCGTGGAACCAGTCGATCGCGAACACGGACTCCGACGTCATCACCGCGACACCGAAGAACGCGTGGAAGGCCAGGGTCGCGAGCAGGGCGATGATGAGGATCGGGTACTGCGGACGCTTCGGGCCCGGGTCGACGCCGATGAACACCCAGAAGAACAGGTAGCCGCTGAACACGAAGTGCACGACCATCGCGACGTGCCACTCGTGCGACTGCATGGCGTACTCGTAGGCGGGCGTGAAGTAGAACACGACGAGGGACCCGGCGAAGATCACCCCGGCGACGGCCGGCTTCGCGAGGAACTGCATGTACCGCGAGTGCGTGAACAGCATGAGCCACTCACGGGCGCCGCGGGACCCGTCGTTGCGGACCGGCAGGGTGCGGAGCGCGAGCAGCACCGGGCCGCCGAGCACCAGCGGCAGCGGCACGAACATCATCAGCAGCATGTGCTGGATCATGTGCGACGAGAAGTGGATCATGCCGTAGACCGCCGGCCCGGCCGAGGTCGTCCAGATGAACAGCGCGCACCCGAGGAGCCAGGCGACGGTGCGCCCGACCGGCCACGAGTCGCCGCGCCGGTGGAGCTTCCGGACGGCGAGCAGGTACCAGCCGGCCCCGACGACCGCGAGTGCGAGCCACACCCAGTCGATGTGCCACTCGGTCAGGTAGGTCTGCACGGTCTGCGGCGGCGGGTACGGGAAGCCGATGAGCCCGGAGCGGGTGTCGTCGCCGGTCTCCGGGGTCTGCGGGATCGGCGGCTGCGAGCGGGAGACGGCGACCGAGACACCGATCGCGATCGCCATGAAGACGATCTCGGCGAGCGCGAACCGCACGAACAGCCGGCGGTCGAGCGGCGCGCGGAGGAGCCCGGGCACGAGCCGACGACGCTGGACGACGCCGGCGAGCCCGAGCAGCACGAGGATGGCGGCCTTGACGGTGATGAGCCACCCGTACGTCGTCGTGACCAGGTCGAGCGGTCCGGTCAGGCGGAGGGACGCGTTCACGATGCCCGAGAAGGCGACCGCGGCGAACGCCCACCCGGCGAGCGTCGAGTACCGCGACACCACGCGGCCCGTGGCGCCCTTGGTGCGCGTCCGCAGGGCCACGACGGCGACGAGGCCACCGGCCCAGACGCAGACGGCGACGAGGTGGACCGCGAGCGAGTTCACCGCGTTGGCGTGCTCGAGCGACCCGGCGGCGTGCCCGGAGAGCGCGAGCGGCAGCAGCGCGAACAACCCGGCGACCGTCGCGACCGCGAGCGTCGTCACGCGGGTGGCGAAGGCCGCGACGACGGTGGCGACGAGGATCGCCACGGCGGAGACCACGAGCGCCTGACCGATCTCGACCTGGAACGCGAAGAGCAGGAAGTTGCGGGCGAACACGGGGTTCGTCAGCGGCACGCCGAGGGTGTTCGCGCCCGTCAGCACGATGCCGACGACGGCGGCGAGGAACCAGACCGCTCCGGTCACGGCCGCCCAGCGCGCGGCGCGGTGCTGCACGCTCGACATCGCCCGGTGGTCCTTCTTCTGTGCCGGCAGCGCGAAGGCGGCGACGACGAGCAGCCCGATCGTCAGCGCCGCCATGGTGTCGTGCACCACGCGGGCGACGGGCAGCCCGTACTCGACGAGGTCGCCGGCGGACACCAGCTGCTGGTTCGCGGTGAAGGCGCCGGTGAGCGTCATCCCGAGGATCGAGCACGCCACCGCCAACGGGACGGCGACGACGAGGACGGTCGCGACGGTGGACGTGCGCGCGGTGACGGGCGCCGATTCCGGCGCCGCGCCTCCTGGCTGGGTTTCGGGTGACGTGACGGTCATGACCGTCCAATGGTAGGCGTCGGGGCCTGGAGGCGCGGCGTGCGTCGCGCGCACCGGCTGCGGCCCGCCTCAGGCCACGCCGTCAGACGCGCCGCTCCCAGATGCCCTCGCTCCCGACACCGACGAACCCGACGGCCTCGTTGACGTCGAGCATCGGGCGGTTCTCCTCGGCGTTGAACGTGATGATCGACGGGTGCCCGGGGAAGTCCTGTTCGATGCGCTCGATGCCGGCAACCTTGAGGAGCCAGCCGAGCCGGTGCCCGCGGTGCTCCCGCAGCACGAGCGTGTCGCCCTGCATGACCGGCTGGTGGGCGGCGTCGGGCACCGCGAGCTGCGTGAAACCGGCCAGGGTGGTCGTCGGCAGGTGCTCGACCGCGACCGTGACCATCGTGCGGGGTGAGCGTTCCAGGTTCGCCTCGTGCTCCGTCAGACGCTCCCGGGTCCAGACGTCCTCCGGCTCCTCCATGTCACCCTCGGGGGCGTCGGTGCTCATCCGCGTCTCGAGGAGCGCGATGCCGTCGAGCCACTGCTCCGGCGTCGGCCCGGTCCAGGCGTGCACCCGGTACGCCGGTCCGGCGGCGGTCACCGCCCGGTCGTGGAGCTCGCGCACGACGGAGTGGTCGGCGGGCAGCGCGAGGCGGCTGATCCGGTTGACCTGCCCGAACCGCCAGCTGCGTCCGGTGAGGAACCGCGTGCCGGCCTCGTCCTCCGGCACGGCGCCGTGGCCGGTGGGCGGCACGAGGTACCCGGGGCCGGAGGCCGGGCCGACCTGGCTCGACACCGCGTACGTCTTCCACTGCGTGCGGCCGTCGGCGCGGGCGAGTCGTTCGAGGTGGTCGGCCAGCAGCGTGCCGATGCCGCGGCGCTGGTGCTCGGGTGCGACGGCGACCGCGAGCCAGCAGTTCGGGGTGCCCGCGGCCTGCTTCGTGTCGTAGGAGCCGGCGGCCACGACCTCCCCGCCGGCGTCCCGGACCACGAAGAGCCGGCTCGGTGCCGCGCTGTCGAGCAGGTACGGCAGCTGCTCCTCGGGGGTCCAGAGGATCTCGGGCAACCCGGTGACGGCGACCTCGGCGGCGTTCTGCACGCGGACCCAGTCGCGGAAGGACTGCACCGTCGCGGGGTCGTCGCCCATCGTCACGGGCACGTCGATCTCGTGCACGGTGTACGCGGTCATGTCGTTCCTCCCGGCCGTGTGACGCCGCCCGACGCTGGGCAGCCTCGCAGCTTACCGGCGCCCGTGCGGCTGCCGCTAGGCTCGTCGCGTGCTGCTCTCCGACCGCGACATCACCGCCCAGCTCGCCGAGGGCCGGATCGGCCTCGACCCGTACGACGCCTCGCTCGTCCAGCCGTCGAGCATCGACGTCCGGCTCGACAAGTTCTTCCGGCTGTTCGACAACCACAAGTACCCGCACATCGACCCGGCGACGGACCAGCCCGACCTCACCCGGCTGGTGGAGACCGACCCGGACGAGGCGTTCGTGCTGCACCCGGGGGAGTTCGTCCTCGGCTCGACGTACGAGGTCGTGACGCTCCCCGACGACATCGCGGCGCGGCTCGAGGGCAAGAGCTCGCTCGGTCGCCTCGGGCTCCTGACCCACTCGACGGCGGGCTTCATCGACCCGGGCTTCTCCGGCCACGTCACGCTCGAGCTCTCGAACGTGGCGACCCTGCCCATCAAGCTCTGGCCGGGCATGAAGATCGGCCAGCTCTGCTTCTTCCAGCTCTCGAGCCCGGCCGAGAAGCCCTACGGTTCGGCCGAGTACCAGTCGCGCTACCAGGGCCAGCGGGGGCCGACACCGTCCCGCTCGGCGCAGAACTTCCTGCGGACGGACGTCTCCCGCCGCCCCTGACGCCGGTCGACCGGACGACATTTCGCATTCTGTGTATCGTGGCGACATGTCCGTAGCCACCCCACGACCCGTGCTGCCAGTGTCGGCCGCCGGGCTCATCCGGGACGCCCGTCTCCGCGCCGAACTCACCCAGGTGCAGCTCGCGGAGCGCGCCGGCGTCACGCAGAGCGTCATCAGCACCTACGAGAACGGGCGTCGCGAGCCGTCCCTCGCCGCGCTGCAACGCCTCCTGCTCGCCGCCGGGTTCACCACCGAGATCGACCTGCACCCCGTCGAGGAGTCGCCCCCGCTCCGCGAGCGGGTGATGGCAGCGCGGCGTGACCTGGTCGCGATCGTCACGCGACTCGGCGGCCGGAACCCCCGGCTGTTCGGCAGTGTCGCCCGTGGCGACGACGGTCCGGCGAGCGACGTTGACCTCATGGTGGACCTCGAGGCGGGGCTCGGCATCTTCGCGCTCATGCGGATCCAGGACGAGGCCGAGCAGCTCCTCGGCGTCCGGGTCGACGTCGTGGACGCGGCCGGCATGGGCGCCGACGCCGTCCGCGACGCGGTGCCGCTGTGAGCCGTGACCTCGAGGACCGGCTCGAGGACGTCATCCACGCGTGTGGGGTCATCGGGCGGTACGTCGACGACGATGCGCTGCCGGAGGACCTCGTGTACGACGCGGTCCGGATGCGGCTGGTCGAGATCGGCGAGGCGGTGCGGATGCTCCCGAGCGCGGTGACGTCGACCGAACCCGGCATCCCGTGGTCGCGTGTCTCGCTCCTCGGCGAGCGGCTCACCCGGCGGTACTTCGACACCACGCCGGCCGTCGTGTTCGGGACGGCGCGGGTGGACGTGCCCTCGCTCTGCGCGGCGGTGCAGCGCCTGCGCGCCGCGCACACGGCGCGCGGTGACCGACGGAGCGCGACCGGGGCGGTGGACCGGACCGGCTGACGGACGCGGGATGCGAGTCGCCCGGAACCGTGCCTCCCGTCCGCACGAGGCTCGGCCGACGGACGTTCCCGGTCGTGGCGCTGACCGTCCTGGTTCGCGATCACCGGGTTCCGTGAACCGGAACGGTCACCGTCGCAGGAGAGAACGGTGCACCGCGAACGCGGGACGGCCCCGTCTCGCCGGAGCGAGACGGGGCCGTCGTCGTGCTGTGATCGGGGAGATCAGCCCTTCTTGGCGAGAGCCTCGAGGGTGTCGTTGCCCTTGTAGGCCTCGACCGCGTTCTCCTTGGTGACGAGGACCGGGGTCAGCTCGATCGCCGGGACCGTCTTGACGCCGTTGTAGTTGTTCGTCTTGTCGATCTTGGTGTCGGGCTTGTCACCCTTCGACAGCGTCGAGACGAGGTCGATGGCGGCCTGCGCCTCTTCGGTGGTGTTCTTGTAGATCGTCGAGTACTGCGTGCCCTGCATGATGAGCGGGATCGACGCGGTCTCGGAGTCCTGACCGGTGACGACGGGGTTCGGCTTGCCGGCGGCCTTCGTCGCGGTGAGGATGGCGCGGGCGAGCGTGTCGTTCGGCGACAGGACGCCGTCGAGCTTGGTGTCACCCGAGTAGTACTGCGAGAGCAGGTCGGTCATGCGCGACTGGGCGTTCTGCGCGAGCCAGCCCTTGGTCTGGACCTTCTGGAACGTCTCCTGGCCGGACGTGACCTTGACGGTGCCGTCCTTGATCTTCGGCTCGAGCACGTTCATCGCACCGTTGAAGAACACGGTCGCGTTCGCGTCGTCCGCCGAACCGGCGAAGAGCTCGATGTTGTAGGGGCCGTCACCCTTCTCGGCCTTGAGGCCGTCGAGGAGTGCCTGCGCCTGCAGCTGGCCGACCTTGTAGTTGTTGAACGCCACGTAGTAGTCGACGTTCTTGGTGTTCAGGATGTTGCGGTCCCAGGCGATGACGGTGACGCCCTTCGCCTTGGCGGCCTTGACCTGCGAGCCGAGCTGCGAACCGTCGGCGGCGCCGATGATGACGACCTTCGCACCCTTGGTGACCATGCCCGAGATCTGCGACTGCTGGTCCGGGACGGGGTTGCCGGCGTTGGCGTACTGGATGTCGGCCTTGAAGCCGGCGTCCTCGATCGACTTCTCGAACGCGGCGCCCGCGAGCACCCAGTTCTGCGAGGTCTTGGCCGGCAGGGCGACACCGATCAGGTCACCCTTCTTGATCTCCGTGCTGGCGGAGTCCGAACCGGAGGTCCCGCGTGCGGAGCAGCCGCTGAGGGCGAGGCCCGCGACGAGGGCCAGGCCGATGCCGGCGATGAGCTTCTTGCGCATGAGATTGCTTTCTCTTCGTTGAGGGGTGGTGCTGTGGTGGTGGGGATTCGTGCGCCGGGCGGACTGAACCGCCCGGCGCCACGTTCTACTGGGTGTTGACCTTCTGCGGCTGGTCCTCGATGGACCGCGGCTGCTGGGCCTCGACCGTGTTCTGTTCGGTGTCCTTGCGCTGGAACTGGCGCATCATGCCGCCGATCAGCGACGGACGACCCTGGGACTTCGAGTAGACGTCGAAGGCGACCGCGACGAGGAGCACGAGACCACGGATGATCTGCACCTTGTTCGACTCGATGCCCATGAGCTGGAGACCGTTGGACAGGAGCGCCATCACGAGACCACCGATGATCGACCCGGAGATGGTGCCGATGCCACCGGCGACCGCGGCGCCACCGACGAACACGGCGGCGATCGCGTCGAGCTCCCAGCCGGTGCCGTCAGCAGGGCCGGAGGCGTTCGAGTAGCCGACGAAGACCATGCCGGCGACGGCGGCCAGGACCGACATGTTCGCCATCACGAAGAAGTTGACCTTGCGGGCACTGACGCCGGAGAGGACCGCGGCGCTGGCGTTGCCACCGACGGCGTAGACCTGGCGGCCGAAGATCGTGTTCTTCGTGATGAAGCCGTAGATGATCGTGAGGACGCCGAGGATGATCGCGACGATCGGGATCGACGTGCCGACGGGGCCGGCGGCGAACAGGTAGGTCGCGACGAGCGTGACGGCGACGAGGATGCCCGTGCGGACGATCGACACCCACAGCGGCGGGACCTCGGCCTGCATCTTCTTGCGGCGGCCGCGGCCACGCACCTCGATGACGATGAGCGCGATGATCGTGGCGAGGCCGATGAGCAGCGTGCCGTTCGAGAAGCCGAAGTCCGGGCCGAAGTCGCCGAGGTAGCCGGCACCGATGACGTTGTACGAGTCCGGGGTCGGCACCGAGGTCGACTGTCCGATGATCTGGTTCGCACCGCGGAAGATGAGCTGACCGGCGAGCGTCACGATGAAGGCGGGCACGCGGACGAACGCCACCCAGAAGCCCTGCCAGGCACCGACGAGCGCACCCACGGCGAGGCCGAGGATGATCGCGGCCCAGACCGGCCAGTGCCACACGGAGATCGACTGCGCGACGATGATGCCGACGAACGCCGCGACCGAACCGACCGAGAGGTCGATGTGGCCCGCGATGATCACCATCACCATGCCGAGCGCGAGGATGAGGATGTAGGAGTACTGCAGGAACAGGTTGATGACGTTCGTCGGCTCGAGGATCAGGCCGTTCGTCGTGATCGAGAAGAAGATCACGATCGCGATCAACGCGATGATCATGCCGTACTGGCCGATGCTGTTGCCCTTGCCGAACAGCAGTTTCAGGTTCTTCATGAGACGAGAGCGCCCTTCCGCGCGGAGGTCATGCTGCGCATGAGCGTTTCTGGATCGGCCTGTTCCGAGGGGATGTCGGCCGTGATCTGGCCCTCGAAGATCGTGTAGATCCGGTCGGAGAGGCCGAGGAGTTCGGGGAGCTCGGAGGAGATGAGGATGATGCCCTTCCCCTCTGCGGCGAGCTGCTGGATGATGCCGTAGATCTCGAACTTGGCGCCCACGTCGATGCCGCGGGTCGGCTCGTCGAGGATGAGGATGTCCGGGTCGGTGAACATCCACTTCGACAGGACGACCTTCTGCTGGTTCCCGCCGGAGAGCTTCCCGACGTTCTCCTCGACGGTCGGCACCTTGGTGCGGAGCATCTTGCGGTACTTCTCGGCGACGTTGTACTCCTCGAGGGAGTCCACGACGCCGGCCTTGGAGATCTTCGGCAGGTCGGCCGCGACGGTCGACCGCTTGACGGTGTCGAGCAGGTTGAGGCCGAGCGCCTTGCGGTCCTCGGAGACGTACCCGATGCCGTGCTCGATCGCCTGCTGGACGTTGGCGACCTTGATCTCCTCGCCGTCCTTGATGATCTGGCCGCCGAGCCACGTGCCGTAGGAGCGGCCGAAGATGCTCATCGCGAGCTCGGTGCGGCCGGCGCCCATCAGGCCCGCGAAGCCGACGATCTCGCCGCGCTTGACGTGGAAGTTCGAGCCCTTGCAGACCAGACGCGAGGAGTCGAGCGGGTGCTGGACGGTCCAGTCGCGGACCTCGAAGAAGGTCTCGCCGATCTTCGGGGTGCGGTCCGGGAAGCGGCTCTCGAGCGAGCGCCCGACCATGCCGCGGATGATGCGGTCCTCGTTGACGCCGTCGCCCTTGACGTTCAGGGTCTCGATGGTCTTGCCGTCGCGGATGATCGTGATCTCGTCGGCGATCTGCTCGATCTCGTTCAGCTTGTGGCTGATGATGATGCTCGAGATGCCCTTGGCCTTCAGCCCGACGATGAGGTCGAGCAGGTGCTGGGAGTCGTTCTCGTTCAGGGCCGCGGTCGGCTCGTCGAGGATGAGGAGCTTGACGTCCTTGTGCAGGGCCTTGGCGATCTCGACGAGCTGCTGCTTGCCGACACCGATGTTCTTGATCTGCGTGTCCGGGTCGTCGGCGAGGCCGACGCGGGCGAGCAGGTCCTGGGCGCGGAGCTGGGCGCTGGTCCAGTCGATCACGCCGAACTTGCCCGGCTCGTTGCCGAGGAACAGGTTCTCGGTGATCGAGAGCTCCGGGATGAGCGCGAGCTCCTGGTGGATGATCACGATGCCGGCCTGCTCGGACTGCTTGATGTCCTTGAAGCGGACCTCTTCGCCCTCGAAGACGATCTCGCCCTCGTAGGTGCCGTACGGGTAGACGCCGGAGAGGACCTTCATGAGGGTCGACTTGCCCGCGCCGTTCTCGCCGCAGATCGCGTGGATCTCGCCGGCACGGACGCTGAGCGAGACGTCGGAGAGCGCCTTGACACCAGGGAACTCCTTGGTGATCGAGCGCATCTCGAGGATCGTCTCGGGTGCGGTGATCGACCGGGTCTCGAGTCCGGTGTCGATCGGGGTTGACGCCACGGTGCATCTCCTTCTGCCGCTGCGATGCGGCAGTCCTTCGGGTGGTCCTGCTTGCGGCAGCGAAGGCACAGGAGGTCTGTGTGGACTTCGTTGTCGCGTCCGGTGTCCTGCCTGTGTGACGGTCCATGTGACCGTTCACATCGGCGGAACGGAGGTAATACTACGCACGGGATCGGCGCGCCTGTCAATTCGGATTGGTCGCGTTTTCGTAACGGCCCGCGTGATCTGGCGGAACGCGGGTCCGCACGTCCCCCGCGTTGGGGTACCGGGGCGGGTCCACAGGGGCCGGGAGGCGCGGCTCGGCTCCACTCGGCACCCCGCGTCCGTTCCGTGGTGCGGGAACACGCACGGTGCTGGGCAGCGCGTCGGCGCTTGCGCGGGGGCGGCGCGTCAGCGCTTGCGCGGGGCGGCGGGTCGGCGCTTGCGCGGGGGCGGCGGGTCAGCGCTTGCGCGGCGCGCTCGTGGAGCCGCGGACGACCAGCTGCGGCACGAGGTCGATCGGGCGGAGCATCGCCGCGTCGTCCCCGGGGAGCAGCTGCTCGACGCAGCGCCGACCGAGCTCGGGGAAGTCCACCTGCACGGTCGTCAGCGGTGGCCAGAGGTGCTTCGCCTCCGGGATGTCGTCGTAGCCCACCACGGACAGGTCACCCGGCACGTCGAGGCCGTACGACCGGGCCGCGTGCATGACCCCGAGCGCCATCGCGTCGTTCGAGCAGAAGATCGCCGTGCAGTCGCGGTAGCGCAGCAGCTCGCGGCCGGCGTGGTACCCGAAGTCCGCGGTCCAGTCCCCGAGGATCGGCGGCACGACGGGCATGTCGCGGTCGGACATCTCGCGCAGGAAGCCCTGCATCCGCGCCTCGGCCTCGATCCAGTCCTGTGGTCCGGCGATGTGCCGCACGTACTCGTGGCCGAGGTCGAGCAGGTGCGCGGTGGCGAGCCGGGCGCCCTCCATCTGGTCGATGAAGAGCGTCGACGGACCGTCGGCGTGGCTCGTGCGGAGCGCGACGTAGGGCGTCCGCATGCCGAGTTCCTCGATGAGGTCGAACACCCGCTGCTGCGGCGCGATGACGATGATGCCCTCGACGTCCTGGTCGAGCAGGTGGCCGAGGCCGTCCCGCACCGCCTCGTCGGTCGCCGCGGCGATGTTCGCCGTCGTGACCGAGTACCCGCGCCTCACCGCGGCGTCCTCGATCGCCTGCATCGTGGCCGCGGGACCGTAGTGCGACCGCTGCGCCGTGAGCACGCCGATCGTGTGCGTGCGGCTCGTCACCAGTGCCCGCGCGGCGCGGTTCGGCCGGTACTGCAGCTGCTCCATCGCCGCGAGGACCTTGTCGCGGGTCTCCGCGACGACGGCGTCCGAGTTGTTGAGGACCCGTGAGACGGTCTGGTGCGACACCCCGGCGACCCGCGCCACGTCGCGGATGCTGGGCGACCGCGGTTGTTGTGTCCGCGTCGACGCCATTGCTACTCGTTCCTGCCCGGGGCCGAAGCACGTCGATGTGCACGTTCACATTCCGAGCCAGATCATTATGCACGCCTCCGGCATGCATGCCACCTGAGTTGTCGTTTCCGGATCCGATGGGTTACCGTCAACCCGTATCCGGCATATCGCCCGAGCCGGAGCACACAACTGCAGATCGGCCGTCCGCCCGCGGACGGTAGTCGCTCCAGACCTCAGAGAACAGCCACACCCGCAGCGCACCAGCGCTGGGGTGTCGCTGTTCTCTTTTTTGCGTCCACCGAACCCCCACCCACCACGAAGGAGTGGTCTTGACCAGAGCCCGCAGACTGACGAGCTTCATCGTCCTGTCGATGACCGGCGGTGCGATCTTCCAGGTCGCGTACATCCGGTTCGTGTTCCTCGCGGACACCGCGCACGCGCTCCACCTCAGCATCCAGCGCTACGGCGAGATCACGTCGGTCTTCGGCGCCGTCGCCGTGCTCATGTACTTCTGCGGCGGCTGGTTCGCCGACCGCTTCTCGCCCAGGGCGCTCATCGTGATCGCGCTCGCGGGGATGGGCGCCGTCGACCTCTGGCTGTCCACGGTCCCCGGCGAGACCGGCATCGTCGTCGCGCACGTGCTCATGGCCGTCCTCGGCATGGGGCTCTACTGGTCGTCGCTCGTCAAGCTCGTCTCGATGCTCGGGAACGCCGACGAGCAGGGCAAGCTGTTCGGCTGGCTCGAGGGCGTCCGCGGCATCACGTCCACCGTCGTGGGCTTCATCGGCGCCGCCATCGTCGCCGCGGCGATCGCGGACACCGGCGGCGTCCTCTGGGTGATGCGCATCTACGGCGTGCTCTGCCTGGCGTTCGCGGTGCTCGTCCTCGTCGTCGTCCGGACCGACCGCGACGCCCTCGGCCAGGTCGGGCGGCAGACGGTCACCCTCCGGGAGCTCGGCGCGGCGGCCCGCAACAAGTACACCTGGCTGATCGGCGCCTCGATCATGCTCATGTACTGCTTCTACACGCTGCTCGGGTACCTCACCCCGCTGCTGCAGGACGGCTTCGCGGTGCCCGTCGTGCTCCTCGGCGCGATCGGCGTCGTGCGCACCTACGTCTTCCAGATCGTCGGCGGACCGGTCGGCGGCGTGCTCGTCGACCGGTGGACGAGGTCGTCGCCCGCGTTCCTCCGGTGGGCGTTCGTCGTCGCCGCGGTGAGCGCCGTCGGGTTCCTCGTCCTGCCGCACGAGCCGGCGCTCGTCTGGGTCGCCGTGGCCCTCATGACCGTGATGTGCCTCGCGGTCTTCACCTCGCGCGGGATCTACTGGGCGCAGGTCGGCGAGGTCGAGGTCCCGCTCGCCCAGCGCGGCGGCGTGATCGGGCTCGCGTCGGGCATCGCCTACCTGCCGGACGCGTTCCTCCCCGCCCTCGGCGCCTGGTGGGTCGGCGACCCGTCGAACGGCGTCCCGCAGCAGGGCGGCGGCTACACCACGATGTTCGCCGTCCTCGTCGGCGCAGCCGTCCTCGGCGTCCTCCTCACCACCCTCACCATGCGCGTCCGCGCGCGGGAACTCCGGAACCGTCGGCCGTCCGACGTCGCCGTCGCCGTCTGACCCACCTCGAAAGGACACTGCACACCCCATGGACATCCGCGACTTCTCGATGGACCTGTTCTCGCTCGCCGGCAAGCGGGCCATCGTCACCGGCGGGAACTCCGGCCTCGGCCAGGCCTTCTCGCTCGCACTCGCCAAGGCCGGCGCCGACGTGTTCGTGCCGAGCGTCGTCGACGACGACGGCACCACGCGGGCGCTCGTCGAGGCCGAGGGGCGCCGCTACGCGTTCCTCGAGGTCGACCTCACCGCCCCCGACGCCCCGACCCGGATCGTCGACGCGTGCACCCGGGCGCTCGGCGGCATCGACGTGCTCGTCAACTCGGCCGGCATCTGCCTGCTCGACGACGTCGAGGCGTTCGACCGCGCGAAGTGGGACCCGATGGTCGCCGTGAACCTCACCGCGCCGTTCGCCCTCGGGCACGCGGTCGGCAAGCACCTCGTGGCGCAGGGCTCCGGCAAGATCATCAACATCGCGTCGCTGTTCGCGTTCCTCGGCGGCCAGTGGTCGCCCGCGTACGCCGCGACGAAGCACGGGATCGTCGGCTTCACGAAGGCGTACTGCGACGAGCTGGCGCAGCACGGCGTGCAGGTCAACGCGATCGCGCCCGGGTACTTCGCCACGAAGATCACCGAGCAGACCCGCACCGACCCGGTGACGAACCAGCGCGTCCTCGACCACATCCCGGCCGGCCGCTGGGGAGACGTCGCCGACCTCATGGGTGCGACCGTCTTCCTCGCCTCGGGCGCCTCCGACTACGTGAACGGGCACACCCTCACCGTCGACGGCGGGTACCTCGTCCGCTAGTCCCTCCCACCGCACACCCGACCCACACCACCGAAGGGCTCACCACCATGATCGAATCGACCGCCACCCTCGACCGCGCCGGGATCCTCGAGCGTCTCGCGACCATCGTCCGTCCCGACCAGCTCGACACCGACGAGCAGCACCTGCTGGACGCCAGCGTCGACCGGTTCAAGAAGTACCAGTCCGTGCACGGCATCCACGACGCTCCGACGCCCGTCGCGATCGTCAACGCCGAGTCCACCGAGGACGTCGCCGCGATCCTCGCCTTCGCCGACGAGCACGTCGTGAACATCGTCCCCCGCACCGGCCGCACCGGCACCGAGGGCGGCCTCGAGACGAGCGTCGTCGACACGGTCGTCCTCGACTGCTCCCGCATGGACGCCGTCCTGCACGTCGACCCGGAGAACATGCAGGTCACGGTGCAGGCGGGCGTGCCACTCCAGCGACTCGAGGACGAGCTCCGCCTGCAGGGCCTCACCACGGGGCACTCGCCGCAGTCCAAGCCCCTCGCCCAGTACGGCGGCCTCGTCGCCACCCGGTCGATCGGGCAGTTCTCCACGCTCTACGGCGCGATCGAGGACATGGTCACCGGACTCGAGGCCGTGTTCCCCGGCGGTCGCGTCCGTCGGATCAAGTCGGTCCCGCGCCGCTCGGCCGGCCCGGACATCCGCCACGTCGTGATCGGCAACGAGGGTGCGCTCTGCGTGATCACCGAGGTCACGATCAAGGTCTTCAAGTACATGCCGGAGAACAACGAGTTCCACGGCGCGCTCGTCGACGACATGCGCACCGGGGTCGCGATCATCCGCGAGGTCGTCGTGAACGGCTTCCGCCCGTCCGTCGTGCGCCTGTACTCGCCGGAGGACGCGAACCAGCACTTCTCGCACTTCTCGAAGGGCAAGTGCGTGGTGGTGTTCGTCGCCGAGGGACCGAAGGGCATCGTCCGCGCAACGAGCGAGGAGATCCAGCGCGTCCTCGGCCAGCACGAGCACGAGCCGGTCGACCCGTCGCTCATCGAGTCCTGGTTCGAGCACCTCAACTGGGGGCAGGACAAGATCGACGCCGAGAAGCAGGCCATGCTCACCGACCGGCACCTCGGGTACACGACCGAGGTCTCCGCGGACTGGTCCGCCGTCGCCGACCTGTACGACGCGGTCATGCGCCGCATCCGCGAGGAGTACCCGTACGCCGACGACCTGACGATGCTCGGCGGCCACTCGTCGCACAGCTACCAGACCGGCACGAACATGTACTTCGTCTACGACTACCGCATCGACTGCGCGCCCGAGGAGGAGATCGAGAAGTACCACATCCCCCTCAACGCGATCATCGTGGAGGAGGCCCTCCGCCACGGCGGGTCGATGGTCCACCACCACGGCGTCGGCAAGTACCGCACCCCGTGGGTCGAGGAGGAGCACGGCTCGGCGTTCGCGATCATGCAGGGGCTCAAGGCGCAGTTCGACCCGAAGGGCATCATGAACAAGGGCACGATCTTCCCGGCACCCGGTGCGATCCAGGCGGCCGCCGCCGACCCGGACACGTCGTTCCGGCGCGCGAGCGCATGACCCGGTACGTCGTCGGCATCGACAACGGCTCGCAGTCGTCGAAGGTCACGGTCTTCGACGAGCGGGGCGGGGTCGTGTCCGAGGGGCGCGTGCCACTGCGGCCGAACCGGTCGCCGGCCCCCGGCGTGGTCGAGCATCCGGACGACGACCTGTGGGACTCGATCGCCGCGGCGTGCCGGATCGCGATGGCGGCGTTCCCCGGCGACCCGTCCGAGATCGTCGGCGTCGGTCTCTGCACCATCCGGTTCTGCCGGGCGGTGCTCCGCGCCGACGGGTCGCTCGCCCAGCCCGTGATGAGCTGGATGGACGCCCGCGTCGGCCGGCCGTTCGTCGCCGAGCAGGACGACGTCGGCTGGGTCACCACCTCGTCGGGCTACGTCACCCACCGGCTCACCGGGACGTTCCGGGACACCGCCGCGAACTACCAGGGCATGTGGCCGATCGACACCGACACGTGGCGCTGGAGCGAAGACGGGGCCGCGTATGCCGCAACGGGCATGCATCGCGCGCAGTTGTTCGAGCTCGTCGACCCGGGTGCGGTCCTCGGCGCCGTGACGCCCGATGCCGCGGCGGCGACGGGCCTGCCGGTCGGCCTGCCGGTGGTCGCGACGGCGAACGACAAGGCCGTCGAGGCGCTCGGCTGCGGGCTCCTCGACCCGACGACGCTGCTGGTGTCGCTCGGCACCTACATCGCCGGCATGTCGGTCGGGACCCGGAACGTGGCGGACGCGACGGACTTCTGGACCAACTTCGGGGCCGAGCCCGGGCGGTACCTCTACGAGTCCGGCGGGATCCGTCGCGGCATGTGGACCGTGAGCTGGTTCCGCGACCTGCTCGGAGCGGACTTCGCCGAGGCGGCCGAACGGACGGGTGAACGCGCCGAGGACCGGCTGAACCGCGAGGCCTCGGCGGTCCCGGCAGGATCGGACGGCCTGCTCACCGTGCTCGACTGGCTCGCGCCGGCCGATGCGACGTTCCGGAAGGGCTCGATCCTCGGCTTCGACGGACGCCAGGGCCGCGCCCACGTCTACCGGTCGATCCTCGAGGGCATCGCGATGACGATGCGCGACCGCGGCGACGCGATGGCCGCCGAGCTCGAGACCCCGTACGAGCGCGTCGTCGTCTCGGGTGGGGGATCGTCCTCCGACCTGATGATGCAGATCGTGTCGGACGTGTTCCAGGTGCCGACGATCCGGGTGGTGGGGGACAGCGCTGCGGGGCGCGGTGCGGCGATCTGCGCGGCGGTCGCGACCGGGGTGCACCCGTCGTTCGCGGCGGCCGCACGGGCGATGGTCGTCGAGCGGGACCGCTTCGGTCCCGACCCGTCGACCGCGGCCGTGTACGACGCGCTGCGCGCCGTGCACGCGGACGTGACCGCGCACACCGACGAGGTCTACCGGCGGACGGCGGCCATCGTCGGCTGACGCCCGACGAGCGGCCCGGTGCGGGACGGGAGGCGCGGTGCGGGCCCGCACCGCGCCTCCCGTCCCCTCGCCCCGCGACTACAGCCAGTTGCGCTTGCGGAAGATCGCCCAGAGCACGCCCATCAGCGCGAGCATGCCGAGGATCGCGACCGGGTACCCGTAGCGCCAGTGCAACTCGGGCATGTGGTCGAAGTTCATGCCGTAGACCCCCGCGATGAGTCCGGGAGCGAAGAGGATCGCGGCCCACGAGGAGATCTTCTTGACCTCCTCGCCCTGACGGTGCGCGGCCCGCGCGAGCTGTCGGCTCTCCTCGCCCTGCGCCAGACTGGCGCTCGTCATCCGGCGCATGGCCTCGTTCTGCTCCTGGGACACCAGGGTCGAGTGCAGCGTCAGGGCGTTCTCGAGCAGCGCCCGGAACGAGTCCACCCGCTCGGTCACCCGGAACGCGTGGTCGAGCACGTTGCGCAGCCGGTGCTGGACCTCGTCGTCGACGCCGTACTTGTCCGCCCCGCGGAGCAGGCCCTTCACCATCGCCGGTACCGGCTTCGTGGCGCGCTGGAACGCCAGGACCTCGCTGAGGAGCTGGTAGATCCGCTTCGAGACGCCGGGGTCGACCTGGCCGGCGAAGAGTTGGTCCTCGATGGCGTCGATGTGGTCCTGCAGGATCTCGACCACGGGGGCGTACCCGTCGACGACCTCGTCGAGCACGGCGGCGGTGACGGCCTCGGAGCCCCGCGCGAGGAACTCCGGGTCGGCCTCCACACGGGCGCGGAGCGCCGCCAGGTCTGGCCGCTCGGCGTGCCGGACGCTCACGACGAACCGGTCGCCGACGAACAGGTGCACCTCGCCGAACTCGACGGTCTCGGCCCGGGTGTCGAACCACGCCGGGCGCAGCACGAGGAAGAGCGTGTCGCCGTAGCGCTCGAGCTTGGCGCGCTGGTGGCCCTTGCGGGCGTCCTCCACCGCGTTCTCGTGCAGGTCGAACTCGACCGCGACGGCCTCGAGCTCGGCATCGTCGGGTCGGAAGAGCCCGATCCACGCGAGGTCACCCCGCGTGGCGAGCGACAGGGTCGACGGGGACTCGACGCGTCGTCCCGCGACGTCCACCGCGTTGTCGATCAGTGCCATGTGCGTGCTCCTCTCGGGAGCAGGCAGGCGCGATTCCCGGGGCACCGGGGAGCAGGCGTGGTTCAGCGAACGGGCGCGCAGATCGTCCGGGACCGGAGCCGGGGCACGATCTGCTGGCCCGATCGAGGATGGTCACCCGACATCGCGCCTCACCTGCCCTTCTCCTGGTCCGTCGGCCGCGGACGGCGGCCTCGCGGCCACACCCGTGGCCGACGTCCGACCCTACTCCGCTGGCCCGGTCGAGCCAAGTGAACGAACGCTCACATGCCCCAGACGTCGCGGTCGGACGACGCCACCGCGACCGCTCCGGCACCGAGCGCGGCCACCACGTCGGCCTTGTCGCACACCAGGCCGCCGGCGATGATCGGCACGTCCGTGTCCTGGCGCAGCCAGGTGATCACGCGCGGCATGCACCCGGGGAGGATCTCGATCGCGTCCGGCCCGGCCTGCTCGACCACGCGGGGGAGCTGGTGGTACGAGAACGAGTCGACGAGGAAGAACCGCTGCACGGCCACGAGTCCGGCACGCTTGGCGGCGCGGACCAGGTTCGACTTCGTCGAGAGCACGCCGTCCGCACGGGTGTGCTCGGCGATCCAGGTGACCACGACCTCGCGCGCCGCGAACCCGTCGAGCAGGTCGACGTCCACGAACACGGTCTTGCCGGCGTCCTTCGCCCGGGCCACGATGTCCGCGACGTCGAGCACGCTGCCGTAGAGCACGAAGACGACGCCCCGGTCGGACGCGAGGACCTCCTGCAGGGCGGACGCGTCCTTGATGCTCGCGATCACGGGGTCGTCACGGAGTGCGTCGAGCACCGGTCGCGCGACATCGCGTTCCGTCGTCGTCATACCGACCATTGTCGATGGCGCGGGGTGGTGGCCGCTGCCCGCTCGGCGGATCCGTCAGCGGGTGATGTGCAGGCCCTGGGTGGCGAGCTCGGTGAGCTGCCAGCCGAGCCAAGGGCTCCACGCGAAGGGCGCACCGGCCACCGACTCGCGGAGCGCCGCCTCGGAGACCCAGGCATACTCGGCGACCTCGTCGTCGGCCGGGGCCGGGACGTCGTCCGTGACCGCACGGAACACCGGGCAGACCTCGTTCTCGACGATGCCCGACGCGTCCACCGCGCGGTACCGGAAGTCGGGCAGCACGAGCTCGACGTCGCGGACGGTGATCCCGAGTTCACGCGATGCCCGCCGGGCGATGGCGTCCTCGAACGACTCGTCCGGCCCCGGGTGGCCGCAGAACGTGTTCGTCCACACGCCGGGCCACGTCTTCTTCGTCAGCGCACGACGGGTCACGAGGACGTCGCCGTCGGTGTTCCGGACGTGGCAGGAGAAGGCCAGGTGGAGGGGCGTGTGGTCGGTGTGGACCGTGAACTTGTCGGCCGTGCCGATCGGGACACGGTCATCGGCCAGCAGGACCACGGATTCAGGAAAAGTCGTCATCAGCTTGGATAGGTTAGGCCAATGAGCGAGGAAGCGGCCACCGTGGCGCACATCGACCTCGCGCTCGTCGACGACTGCCTCGAGCGCTTCTTCGCCGTGTCGTCGGCCCGCGCCGAGCGGTACGGACGCCCGTCGGAAGAACTCTGGCGGGTGCTCCGCAAGGCGAGCATGGGCGGCAAGCGCTTCCGACCGCGCATGGTGCTCACCGCGTACACCGGCCTCGGGGGTGACGACCTGCACGCTGCCGCGCACGTCGGGGCCGCCTACGAGCTGCTGCACACCGCGCTCGTCGTGCACGACGACGTCATCGACCGCGACTGGTCGCGCCGCGGGCAGCCGAACGTCGCCGGGTCCTTCCGCGACACCGGCACGACGGGTGGTCTGCCGCTGCCCACCGCCGAGCACCGCGGCATGAGCGCCGCCGTGATCGCCGGCGACCTCGCGCTCGCCGGTGCGCCCCGGTTCATCGAGTCCGCCGGCGTCACGGGCGACCGACGCGCCCGGCTGCTCGAACTCCTCGACGAAGCCGTGTTCGCCAGCGCCGCCGGTGAGATGACCGACGTCGACCTCGCGCTCGGCGTGATGCCGACGGTGGACGAGGTCCTCCGGATGGAGCGTGCGAAGACGAGCGTCTACTCGTTCGAGGCGCCCCTGCAGTCCGGCGCGGTCCTCGCGGGGGCCCCGGAACCCGTCGTGCAGGCACTCGGTGCGTTCGGCCGCGAGATCGGCATCGCCTACCAGATCGTCGACGACCTCCTCGGGGTGTTCGGCGACGAGGGCACGACCGGCAAGACCGTCCTCGGCGACCTCCGCGAAGGCAAGCGCACCATGCTCATCGCGTACGCCGCGACCACCGACTGCTGGCCGGACATCGCGCCGTACCTCGGCGATCCGCACCTCAGCGAGGAACGCGCGGCCGAACTCCGTGCGACCCTTGTCACCTGCGGTGCCCGGGCCGCCGCCGAATCGCGGATCGCCGAGCACACCGCACTCGCCCGTGCCGAGCTCGCCGGACTGCCGTACGAACTCGCCGACCGCCTGGAGGCCCTCGTGACCGAACTCGTGGAGCGCGCCCGGTGACCCACAGCCGAACGGAGCCGCGTCCCACGACCCGGCTCCCGCTGTACGACGCCACGGCCGAGGCCGCCTCCGGGGTCGTGATCGACCGGTACTCGACGTCCTTCGGACTCGCCAGCCGGCTGCTCACGAAGGACACCCGCGAGCGCATCCGCAACGTCTACGCCCTCGTCCGGGTCGCCGACGAGGTCGTCGACGGCCCCGCGACCGAGGCCGGGCTGGACCACGAGCTCGCCCGGACCGTCCTCGACGAGCTCGAGGCCGACACCGAGCGGGCGATCGCGATGGGCTTCTCCGTCAACCCGGTGGTGCACGCCTTCGCGCGGACCGCCCGGGTCACGGGGTTCGGTCCGGAGCTGACGCGTCCGTTCTTCGCCTCGATGCGGATGGACCTCGAGCGCACCGAGCACGACCAGGAGTCCTTCGACCGCTACGTCTACGGATCGGCCGAGGTCGTCGGGCTGATGTGCCTCCGTGCGTTCGTGCACCGTGCCGGCACGCCGACCTTCGACGACTCGGTGCTCGTGGACGGAGCGCGGGCCCTCGGCGCGGCGTTCCAGAAGGTGAACTTCCTCCGCGACCTGCACGCCGACTTCGAGGTGCTCGGCCGCTCCTACTTCCCCGGAGTCGACATCCGGAGCTTCGACGAGGCCACCAAGTGGCGACTGGTCGACGACGTCCAGGCCGACCTCGACCGGGCCGCCCGCACCGTCCGGCTGCTGCCGGCCGACGCGCGGAACGCCGTCGGACTCGCCCACGCGCTGTTCCAGGAACTCAACGACCGCATCGCCGCGACGCCGGCCGACCGCCTGGTCACGACCCGGGTCCGCGTGCCGAACCCGGTGAAGGCACGCCTCGCCGCGCAGGTGCTCGCCGGACGTGCGCCGCTGCGGTCGCGCGCGACCCACCACCGGACGGGAGGCACGGCGTGACCCCGCCCCGCGCGTCCGGGCCGGCACAGGCCGGCTCCACGACCACGCGCAAGGTCCCCGCGCGTCGCGCCGTCGTCATCGGCGGCGGCATCAGCGGGCTCGCGTCCGCGGCGCTCCTCGCGCGGGACGGCTTCTCGGTGACCGTGCTCGAGCAGCGCGGGCAGCTCGGCGGCCGAGCCGGATCGTGGGAGCGGGACGGCTTCCGGTTCGACACCGGGCCGTCCTGGTACCTCATGCCCGAGGTGTTCGACCACTTCTTCCAGCTGCTCGGCACGACGGCCGACGCCGAACTCGACCTGGTGAAGCTCGACCCCGGGTACCGCGTGTACAGCGAGGGCAACGACGAACCGATCGACCTGCGCGCCGACGCCGAGGCGAACATCGCGCTGTTCGAGTCCGTCGAGCCCGGTGCGGGCAAGAGGATGCGCAAGTACCTCGCGTCGGCCGAGGACACCTACGCGATGGCCGTCCGCCGCTTCCTGTACACGACGTTCCAGGACCTCACGAAGCTCGCGGCACCCGACGTCCTCCGGCGCCTGCCGAAGCTCGCACGCCTGCTGCTGCAGCCGCTGTCGGCGTTCGCGAGCACGGCGGTCAAGGACCGTCGCCTCTGGCAGATCCTCGGGTACCCGGCGGTGTTCCTCGGCACCAGCCCGTACGCCGCGCCGAGCATGTACCACCTGATGAGCCACCTCGACCTCGCCGACGGGGTGCTCTACCCGAAGGGCGGGATCACCGAGGTCATCGCGGCCGTCGAGCGGGTCGCCCGCGCCGAGGGCGCGAAGATCATCGCCGGTGCGAAGGTGGAGCGGATCGTCGTCGAGGACGGCGTCGCCACCGGTGTCGTGCACCGCGACCGGGACGGCGTGCAGCACACCGCCCCCGCCGACCTCGTGGTGAGCGCCGCCGACCTGCAGCACACCGAGATGCAGCTGCTCGACCGCGAGCACCGCACCCACGGCGCCGAGCACTGGAAGACGCGCGACCCGGGGCCGAGCGCGGTCCTGGTGTACCTCGGCATCGACGGCCCGACCCCGGGGCTCCTGCACCACACCCTGGTCTTCACGGAGGACTGGAAGGCGAACTTCGGCGCCATCTTCGGCAAGGACCGGCACGTGCCGGACCCGGCGTCGATCTACGTCTGCGCACCGTCCGAGACCGACCCGTCCGTCGCACCGCGGGGTTCGAGCAACCTCTTCATCCTGGTGCCGCTGCCCGCCGACCTGTCCATCGGCAAGGGCGGGATCGACGGCGCCGGCGACTTCCAGGTCGAGCAGATCGCGGACCGCGCCATCGACGTCGTCGCGGAGCGTGCCGGGGTGCCGGACCTGCGGGACCGCATCCGGGTCCGGCGCACCATCGGACCGCGCGACTTCGCGGACGACCTCAACGCCTGGAACGGCTCGATGCTCGGCCCGGCGCACACCCTGAAGCAGAGCGCCTTCTTCCGCGAGAAGAACGCGTCCACCAAGGTCGACGGGCTCTACTACGCCGGCGCCTCGACGATCCCGGGCATCGGGCTCCCGATGTGCCTCATCAGCGCCGAGGTGCTCCTCAAGCGCATCCACGGCGACACCACCACCGAACCGCTCCCGGCACCGCTGCCGCGGCCCGGCACCCCCGGCTGATGCCCGGGCTGTACCTCGCCGGGCTGCTCGTGTCGCTCGTGGGCATGACGGTCCTCGACGCCCGCCTGCACCTGTTCTTCTGGCGGGCGCCGTGGCGTGCGGCCGCCGTGATGGTGGTGGGCGTCGCGTTCTTCATGCTGTGGGACGTCCTCGGGGTCGCGCTCGGCATCTTCTTCATCGGGCCGCAGAACCTGCTGACCGGGGTGCTCCTCGCCCCCGAGGTCCCGCTCGAGGAGCTCTTCTTCCTGCTGCTGCTCTGCTACACGACGATGAACCTGGTCGGCTTCGTGCAGCCGCTGGTCGCCCGGGGCCTCCGGCGGTCCGAGCGAGGCGGCTCGTGACCGGGTCCGGTGCGTACGCGCTGCTCGCGCTCCCGTTCTTCGCGGCGGTGGCGGTGGTCGCCGTCGTCGCCGGGATCGTCGCCGCACGACGGGCCCGTGCCGCCGGCCGACGGTCCGCGACCGGACGGCGGATCGCCCTCGTCACGGGGCTGGCCGCCGGCATCGCCCTGCTCGTGATGACGATCGTCTTCGACAACGTCATCGTCACGCTGCGCATCGTCGCGTACGACCCGGCACTCATCAGCGGCGTCAAGCTCGGCGCGATCCCGATCGAGGACCTCGCGTACTCGATCGCGGCGATCGTGCTGCTGCCGAGCCTGTGGGTCCTGTTCGCCCGCCCCACCCGGCCATCCCAGGAAGAAGAACCGACCCGATGAACGCCAGCACCGCCTCCCGGCCCTCGACCGTGCGCGCGCTGTTCGTGTCGTCGCGCCCGATCAGCTGGGTGAACACCGCGTACCCGTTCGGCGCCGCCTACCTGCTCGGCAGCGGGGTCGGCGTCGAGGGCGGCGGCGGGTTCTCGCTCGTCGCGTTCCTCGTCGGGGTCGTGTACTTCCTCGTGCCCTACAACCTCGCGATGTACGGCATCAACGACGTCTTCGACTACGAGTCCGACCTGCGCAACCCGCGCAAGGGCGGGGTCGAGGGCGCCCTGCTCGACAAGAGCGTGCACCGCACCACGCTCTGGGCGGTCGTCGTCACGAACGTGCCCTTCCTCGTCGCGCTCGTCGTGCTCGGCGCCGTGTCCGGCAACGGGCCGTGGTCGTGGCTCGTCCTCGCGATCAGCGTGTTCGCGGTCATCGCCTACTCCGCCCCGGGGCTGCGCTTCAAGGAGAAGCCGTTCCTCGACTCGCTGACCTCGTCGACCCACTTCGTGTCGCCGGCGATCTACGGCCTGGCGCTCGCCGGCCCGCACTGGACGGGGCAGCTCGTCGCCGTGTGCGTGGCGTTCTTCCTGTGGGGTGTCGCGTCGCACGCGTTCGGTGCGGTGCAGGACGTGCTCGCCGACCGCGCGGGCGGGATCGGCTCGGTCGCGACCGTCATCGGCGCCCGGGCCACCGTGCGCCTGGCGTTCGTTGCGTACCTCGTCGCCGGCGTCGCCCTGCTGTTCTCGGCGTTCCCGGGGCCGATCGCCGCGGTCGTCGTCATCCCGTACGCGCTGAACGTGCTGCCGTGGTGGAACGTCACCGACGACGGGGCCGAGTCCGCGAACGCCGGGTGGAAGCGCTTCCTCTGGATCAACTACCTGGCCGGCTTCATCGTCACGATGGCGCTCATCGCCTACGCGTTCACGCACTGACGTCGCACCCTGACAGACTGGACGCACGCGCCGCGGGAGTCGTGGCGCCCCAGCCACGAAGGAGTGCACGCATGACGGTCCGGATCATCCACGTCGGTCTCGGAGGGTGGGGCGGCAACTGGGCCCGCACCGCCATCCCAGAGGTCACCGAAGTGGAGGTGGTCGGGATCGTCGACCCGGTCCCGGCGACGCTCGACGCCGTCCGGACGGACCTCGGGCTGCCGGCATCGGCGGCGTTCGCGTCCCTCACCGAGGCTCTCGCCGGGGTCGAGGCCGACGCCGTCGTCATCACGGCCCCCGCCGTCACGCACGTGCCGCTCGCGCTCGAGGCGCTCGAGGCCGGCAAGCACGTCCTCGTCGAGAAGCCGTTCGCGAACTCCACCGACGAGGCCGTCACCGCGGTCCGTCGCGCCGAGGAACTCGGGCTGGTGCTGCAGGTCAGCCAGAACTACCGCTGGTACCCGGCGCCCCGGGTGGTCACCGACCTGCTCGCCGCGGGGACGGTCGGGGAGCTCTCGGCCATCTCGATCGACTTCCGGCAGTGGGACAACGACCTCGCCTTCGAGGAGCACCCGCACTACCGGTTCCCGCACGCGATGATCAACGACATGGCGATCCACCACTTCGACCTCCTCCGGATGATCACCGGTCAGGAGGCCGTCCGGGTGTTCGCGAAGTCGTCCTACCCGTCGTACAGCAAGTACCAGGACGAGGCCGTCGCGTCGATGATCATCGAGCTCGACGACGGGCTCGTGGTGAGCTACCGCGGCAGCTGGCTCTCGCGCGCACCCCGCACGGCGTGGGCGGGCGAGTGGAGCATCCAGGGCGAGGACGGCGAGGTCTGGTTCACCAGCCGTTCCGGGGAGCCGAACGCGGTGGCCGGCGACCG
Organism: Curtobacterium sp. NPDC098951; assembly: GCF_044759965.1. Classification (NCBI taxonomy): domain Bacteria; kingdom Bacillati; phylum Actinomycetota; class Actinomycetes; order Micrococcales; family Microbacteriaceae; genus Curtobacterium; species Curtobacterium sp. NPDC098951. The sequence continues at coordinate 774,014 of NZ_JBIWAG010000002.1, read as the reverse complement.
GGTGACCGTCCGCCGGACCCAGGACGACGACGCCGAGACGGTCGAACTGCCGACGATGCCGCACACCGACCGGCAGGGCGGCCTGCAGGCGTTCGCGCGGTCCGTCGAGGGCGGGCCGGCCCCGGCGACGAGCGGGCGGGACAACCTGCGGAGCCTGGCGCTCATGGAGGCGGCCGGTCGCTCCGCGGCCTCCGGCCTGCCCGAGGACGTCGTCGTCCCGTCCTGACACCCGGCGGACGGGAGGCGCGGTGCGGCCCCGCCCCGCGCCTCCCGTCCCGTGCGCGCGCCCGCACGCACGCGCGCCCGCACGCACGCGCGCCCGCACGCACGCGCGCCCTCACGGGCGCGTTCTCACGCGCACAGCGACAGTTCACGCGGTCGTACGCGCGTGAACTGTCGCCCAGCGCGAAAGCCCGCTCGCGTCGGCGGCAGCATCGTCCGACGCGCGCGAGGGGACGACCGGACTGGGCGAGACCCCGGCTCGTGCGTGTACGAAATGGGGAATGGCCAAGGACAGTCTCCCCGAGCTCGAACTCGCGAACGTCCGCACACGTGAGGGCATCACGGACACCGTGACCGAGATCCGTCGTCGTGCGGACATCCCGGCGCGCACCCGCCTGGCGATCGCGAAGACCAAGCAACGCTGGCACCGCGACCCCACTCCGCTCGTCGCGATGGGTGTGACCGCCGCCGCCGGTGTCGCGGCGATCATCGTCGGCATCGCGATCCGGAACGACCCCGCCGGGCACCTCGCCCGGCCGCCCGCGTCGTCGGCCTTCACCGCGCTGCTGCCGTTCGGCGCCCGCGGCGGCGACGGCCCCGGTGCGGTCGAGCAGAGCCAGCCAGGACGCAAGGGGCGCAAGGCCCGTGCGAAGGCCGCCGAGGAGTCGCTCGAACGCGACCCGCAGCACCGGGCCCGCGTCAAGCAGCGCGCCGGCATCGCCGCGGTGCAGCGGCGTGCGGCGAAGAACCGCAAGCAGGCGGCGAAGCGCTCGAAGCAGGCGCTGAAGGCGAGGGGGTAGTCCCGTGGCACGCGAGCAGCAGAAGCCCGACGCCGACGACCCCCGCAAGCCCGACAGCCCGTCGGACCTCACGAAGCCGACGCTCGTCTACACGCTGAAGAAGACGCTCCGCGAGTTCTCCGGCGACCAGTGCACCGACCTCGCCGCGAGCCTGACGTACTACACGGTGCTCGCGCTCTTCCCCGGGCTGCTGGCCGTGGTGTCGATCCTCGGGCTCGTCTCCGACCCGAAGGAGACCGTCGAGACCCTGCTCGACATCGTCACGGGCATCGGCGGCGGGCAGGTCGCCGAGCTCCTCCGCGACCCCATCGAGGGACTCGTCCGGTCGCCCGCGGCACCGATCACGTTCGTCGTCGGTGTCATCGGTGCGCTCTGGTCGGCCTCCGGGTACGTCGGTGCCTTCGGCCGGGCGATGAACCGGATCTACAACGTCCGCGAGGGTCGCCCGATCTGGAAGCTCCGCCCGACCATGCTCGGCGTCACACTCTTCACCGTGGTGCTGCTCGTCGTCGGCCTGCTCGCGCTCGTGTCCGGCCCCCTCGCGCGGAGCTTCGGCGACGTGATCGGTCTCGGCGAGGTCGCCGCCACGGTCCTCAGCATCGTGCAGTGGCCGATCCTGCTCGTCATCGCGATCGTCGTCGTCGCCGTGCTCTACTACTGGGCGCCGAACGTCAAGCAGCCGAAGTTCCGGTGGGTGAGCGGTGGGTCGATCCTCGCCATCCTCATCCTCGTCGTGGCCAGCGTCGGGTTCGGGTTCTACGTCGCCAACTTCTCGAACTACAACGCCACCTACGGCTCGCTCGGCGGGGTGATCGTCTTCCTGCTGTGGGTGTGGATCACGAACAACGCGCTGCTGTTCGGGGCGGAGTTCGACGCCGAACTCGAGCGTGGTCGGCAGCTGCAGGCCGGCATCCGCGCGGAGGAGGACATCCAGCTCCCCGAGCGCGACACCCGGCAGATCGAGAAGCAGGACGAGAAGCGGGCGCAGGACGTCCTCGACGGCATCAAGATCCGCGAGGGCGCCGACCGCAGCTGATCGACCCGGTGCGTCGCCGCGGCGGCGTCGCGCCGTCGCGGCGTCGCGGTGATGCGCTCGACGGGCCTGGAGGCGCGGTTCGGCCTGGGCAGACGGCTTCCGTAGGGTGGGACGCATGACCGACACCGCGCCTCCCGTCCGTCCGACCGCCCTCGTCACGGGCGCGACCCGTGGGATCGGCCGGGCGATCGCGCTCGACCTCGGCCGGACGCACCACGTGCTCGTCGGCGGCCGCACCGCCGCGGCGGTCGACGCGCTCGTCGCCGAGCTGCCGAGCGCGGCGCCCTTCGTGGGCGACCTCGGCGCGGGTGCGGTCCCGCCGCTGCCGGAGCGCCTCGACGTCCTCGTGCACTCCGCCGGGGTGGAGCAGGGGACGACCATCGCCGACACCGAACGCGCCGTCTGGGAGCAGGTCTTCGCCACGAACCTGTTCGCCGTCGCCGAGCTGACCCGGCTCGCGCTCCCGGCACTCCGGGCCGCGCGCGGCATCATCGTGCCGATCAACAGCGGGTCCGGGTTCACCGCGGGCCCCGGCGGCGGCGTGTACGCCGCGTCGAAGTTCGCGCTGCGGGCCTTCGCCGACGCCCTCCGCGAGGAGGAGCGGGGCAACGGCGTGCGGGTCTCGAGCGTGCACCCGGGCCGGACGGACTCCGACATGCAGCGTGCCCTCACCGAGAAGCTCGGCGAGGACTACGACACCGCGTACTACCTCGCGCCGTCGGACGTGGCCGTCGCCGTCCGGACCGTCGTCGACCTGCCGGAGCGCGGCACGATCGAGTCCCTGGCGATCCGGCCGACGCGGCGGCGCTGACGGGACGGCCCACGGGTCGCCGCTGATGAGACCGCGCACGGGTCGCCGCTGACGGGACGGCTCACGCCAGCTCGATGCGGGTCGTGAGGTCGAGTCGGTCCAGGAAGTCCTCGTCGTGGCTCACCACCACGAGCGCCCCGCGGTACGCCCGGAGCGCGTCCACGAGCTGGTCGACACTCGTCAGGTCGAGGTCGTTCGTCGGCTCGTCGAGCACCAGCAGCTGCGGCGGCGGCTCCGCGAGCACGAGGCTCGCGAGCGCTACACGGAACCGCTCGCCGCCGGACAGCGCCCCGGCCGGGCGGTCCACGGTGTCCCCGCGGACGAGGAACTCCGCGAGGCGGTTCCGCACCTCGGCCGACGGCACGTGCGGGGCGTCACGCCGGACGTTGTCGAGGACCGACACGGCGTCGTCGAGCGAGTCCTTCCGCTGCGGCAGGTAGCCGACGCGGTCGACGTGCGGGACCGCAGTCGTGTCGGGCAACGGGTGCCTCCGCGCACCGGGGACCCCGACGATCTGCTCGAGGAGCGTGGTCTTGCCGACGCCGTTGTCCCCGGTGACGGCGACGCGTTCGGGACCCTGCACGATCGACTCGCGGCCCCGCACCCGGATCGTCGCGATCTGCCGGGATGCCGGGACGGCCGGATCGGGGAGGGTCACGTGGATGGACTCGTCCGCCCGCAGCCGCCCCTCGGCCTCGCGCTTGGTGGCGAGTGCGGCGGCCTCGTCCTCGGCGTACCCGGTGCGGAGTCGGCCGGCGGTCTGTTCGCCGCGCTTCCGCATCTCGTTCGCGAACATCTTCGGCATGCCCTCGGCGGCCTTCACCCCGGACCGGGCCCGGCGGGCGATCTTCGTCTCGGCCTCGATGCGCTGCCGCTTCTCGGTGCGGTGCCGCTGCTCGGCGACCCGGACCTCGCGCTCGACGGCGGCCTGCTGCACGGCGAGGTGCTCCTCGAACGCGCTGAACGTCCCGCCGAACACCGTCATGCCGCCCGCGCGGAGCTCCGCCACCTCGTCGACGTGCTCGAGGAGCTCGCGGTCGTGACTGACGACGACGAGGGTGCCGTGCCAGTCGTCGACCATGCCGAGCAGCAGCGCACGGGCGCGGCGGTCGAGGTTGTTCGTCGGCTCGTCGAGGAACGCGATCGGCAGCCCTCGCAATCGGATGCCGGCGACGGCGACGAGCACCGCCTGTCCACCGGAGAGCGTGTGCACCGGACGCTCCAGGACGTCCCGGTCCGAGCCGAGGGCGGCACCGACCCCGATGGCGTCGAGCGCCGCGGCCGCACGCTCCTCGAGGTCCCAGTCGTCCCCGACGACGTCGAAGTGCTCCGGGGCGGCGTCACCGCCGAGGATCGCCCGGAGTGCCGTCAGGGTGGGGCGGATGCGCAGGAGGTCGGCGACCGCGTCGTCGTTCTGCGGTTGCAGCCGTTGCGGCAGGTGGTCGACCGGCCCGGACGTCGTGACGGAGCCCGACGTGGGGTGGAGCCGACCCGTGACCAGCCGGACCAGCGTCGACTTGCCGGCACCGTTCCTCCCGACCAGGCCGGTCCGGCCACGGCCGAAGGCGGTGGTGAGGTGGCTGAGCGCGACGGTGCCGTCGGGCCAGGCGAAACTGAGGTCGTTCAGGACGACGGACGGACTGATGGGCATACGGGTGCCTCCCCGGTGGTCGATGCTGGGCGCACGACACCGGACCCGCCACGGGAGGGCGGAGCGCCCGACGGGGCGCGACGATCACGGTGTCAGCGCGAGGGCTGAGCAGATCCGGTGATCGACAGCAATTCGTCCACTTCCGTCGGGGAGCCCTGCGTGACCGCCATCCGGACCGCCGATCGGTCGTCCCGCACCGGTGGCCTCGCGATGACGACGAGGACCCGATCACGCTACGCCGGGAGCCGCGCGCCGCGCAAGACCCCCGGACCGTGACAGGCTGGAGGCATGCCGGAGAACCTGCTGCCGAACCCGACCGCGAACCCCGAGACGCTCCTCCCCGCCGAACCGGAGGTGACCGCCGCCCTCGCCGCCGACGCACCCGTCGCGAGCGTGGTGGTGTCGCACCCGGCGTCGAGCCTGGCGTGGGCGATGCTCGCCGACGAGGCGTGGGAGCGCGGGGCCACCCTCGAGTCCTACGCCTACGCCCGGGTGGGCTACCACCGTGGCCTCGACGCGCTGCGGAAGGCGGGGTGGCGGGGTGCCGGGCCGGTCCCGTGGTCGCACGAGCCGAACCGGGGCGTGCTGCGGGCGCTGTTCGCGCTGCGGCGGGCGGCTTCGGCGATCGAGGAGCCGGGCGAGCCCGAGCGGCTGACGGCGTTCCTCGATGCGTCCGACCCGGCGGCGATCCCGGCGCTGAGCGCCTAGCGCCGCGCCGCCGGCGCTCGCGCGCCGCGCGCTGCCGCGCCGCGCTGGTGCGTGCGACCAGCGCACAACGCAAGTCACCCCGAACCGCGTTTCCGACTGGTTCGGGGTGACTTGCGTTGTGCGGAGCGCGCGGCTCCCGGAGCGCGCGGCCCCGGGAGCGCGCGGCACCCGGGGCGCGCGGCCCCGGGACGCAGCGCGCCGCCGCCGGCCGCAGCCGCTAGCGCCCGGCCGCCGCCGCGCGCCGCCGCCGCGCGACCGAGATCCACGCGCCCGCCGCCAGCAGCAGCGCCGCCACCGCGCCGGCCACGAGGACGCTCCGCCCGGACGCCCCCGTGTACGCCAGCGCACTCCGGGCACCCGCGGGCTCAGCCGCCCCTCGGACGACGGACCCGGTCCCCGCACCGGCTCCCGTCGCGCCGGTGTCCGTGCCCGAACCGGTGCCGGTCCCGGGCGCGGGCGACGGCACCGCGGTCGGCGACGGCGTCGGCGGGACGACCACCGACCCGCCCGACTCCACGGCGACCCGGATCGTCGCCACGACGGTCTGCCCCGCGTCCGTCGTCACCTGGTACCGCACGGGGGTGGCCGATCCGGAGAACGTCGGCTCCGGCGTGAAGGTCACCCGTCCGTCGGCGCCGACGGTCCAGACACCCTCGCCGGGGACCCGGAGCCGCTTGCCGTCCGCCGAGAGCTCCGCCCCGTCGATCCCGTCGCCGCTCAACCGCAGCGAGCCGGGGTCCGCCGCGCTCCCGTCGAGCGGGTCGTTGCCGAGGACGTCGATCGTCAGCGGCCGACCCGGTTCCGCGGTGCCCTCGTCGTCGACTGCGACAGCCTCGGGCAGGACCACTTCGAACGCGGCGGTGTCGGCGTTGTTCGTCAGGTCGACGTCACTCACCGACCCGTCGAGCGCGATCGCCGAGCGTGCCGTGTCGAGCCGGCCGGCGTCGAAGTCGGTGACGCTCTCGAACGGTAGCGTCCACCGTCCCGAGCGGGTCGTCACGGGCACCGTGCCCCGCACCGTGAGCGTGATCCCACTCCCGGGCGGCCCCGCCCAGTCGGCGTCCTCCGCGCCCGTGCCGCTCGGGGACGCGCACGTCGCCCCGGCGTCCGCGCGACACGTCCACCGCACGTCCGTCAGCGGCACGCCGGCGGTGACCGCCACGGTGCGCGCGAGCGCGTCGGCCGCACCGCCGATGGTGGCGGGGCCGTGGTTCTCGGACCGCACCTCGAACACGGCGTCCGCGCCGGCGCGGACCGGCTGGTCCGTGAGGGTCCGGGCGGTCGTCACGACGTCGGTGGGCTGCGTGGCCCGCAGCCCCCGGATCTCGTGGAACTGCGACCGACCGCCCGTCGACGCGCTGAAGCCGAAGCGCAGCCGGTCGGGCAGCGACGTCCCGGGGAGCTCGGCGGTGACGATCTCGCGGAGCGCTCCGGGGGCGGCGTCGGGGGCGACGGGGTCGGACATCGCGACCCGTACCCGGATGCCGTCGGCGTCGGTCGGCAGGACGTCGATCTGCACGTGCCGGTGGGTCGCGGCCGCTGCGGTGGTCTCACGGTCCTCGAGGAACCCCTCGCCGAGGTCCCCGGTGGTCGCGAGGACGGGGTAGCAGTCGCGTTCGGCCCCGCGGATCGTGACCGCGTTCGGCACGACGTCGGGCCGGGCGAAGTTGCCGAACCGGTCGAAGCCGACCCCGACGACGCCTCCGTCGAGGCCGTCGGCGCACGGTCGGGTCCCGTCGTGGTAGCCGAGTCCTGCGCCGACGGGGCCGATCGAGTCCAGCGGGACGGCGGCGTCCTGCAGGAAGAACCCGATGCCGTCGGCGTACCCGGTGTCCGTCGTGCTCCACATCCGCTCGTCGAACGCGACGCTCAGCCCCTGGCTGGAGTCGTAGGGCGACTCGTCGAACACCGCGGAGCTCACCCGCTTCGTGTCGTCGGTCAGTCGCAGCCACCGCCCGGCCGGGCCGTGGTCGACGATCGTCGCCTGGTCGTCGTCGGAGGCGATGCGGGTCCATCCGGCGGGCATGGTCGTGCCGAGCGGCAACCCGGCGAACGGGTCGGACACCGGGAAGGGCGCGACCGCGTGCGCGGGGGAGGGTGTGGTGACCGTCGCCGCGAGGCCGCCGCCGACCACCACGAGGGCGGTCAGGGCGGCGCTCACGACGGCGCGCCTCGGAGTGCTGGGCATGGGGTCCTCTCTGCTGGTGGTGCGGAGACGACCCTTCCCGACGCCCGCGGGGCGCGCAAGGAATATGTATCAGATATGTGAGTTCCGGACTGCGATCAGCCGAGGACGACGCTCCACGAGGACGCCTGCGGCCAGAGCTGGTGCTCCGGGAGCACGTCGAGGCCGCACGCGCGTGACCCGAGGCCGTGCTGCGCGAAGTCGAGGTACAGGTACAGGTGGTCGGACGCCGGCAGCTCGTACGGGTGCTCCGCGCGGTCGATCTGCTGCGCGGTCCACGGCGTCAGCGTGAAGCCCGCGCGGTGCCGCCCGACGGTGGACACGGTCAGGTCGCCGACGGACAGCGACCGCAGGGCCGGACGGTGTCCGTTCTCCTGGGGGCGCGAGTACTCGACACCGAGTGATCGGACCGGTGCGGTGAACCGGCCGACCCGTGCGGCGTGCGACGAGTCCGCGTAGGACTCCAGCGGCCCGGTCCCGAACCAGGTGGCGTCCAGGTCCGTCAGAGCGGTCGGCAGGTCGAACCGCACCCCGATGCGCGGCCAGGTGACGTCCCACGCGCCGAACGGGACGGCGTCGGTCTGCAGCAGCAGCCCCTCGTCCGTCCGGGTCCAGCGGTGCGTCACGTCCACGCCCCAGCCGCTGTTCGCCGCCGCGACGCGCACCCGCTGCTCGAGGCCGGTGGCGGTCCGGTCCACCGACACGAGCCGGTGCGTCAGCCGGTCGAGTCCGCGCTGGCGCCAGCGGGTCGCCGAGGCCGGCGCGTCCGGGTCGCCGACGCCGTGCGTCAGCACCGGGTCGGCGGTCTCGTAGCCGCCCTGCGACGCCAGGCTGTCGTTGTCGGTCGGTGCGCGCCAGAGCTCGAAGCGCGGACCCTCGACCTCGTGTCCCTTCCAGGACACCAGGTCGCCCCGTGCCGAGAAGGTCCCGTCGCCGAGTCGGTCGCCGTCCCACCCCTGACGGGAGGCGCGGGGGACGTCCGCCGCGCGCGATGCGACGAGCGTCTGGGTGCGTGCCACGACGTGGCCGGTGTCCGCCCAGGTCGTCGGGCCGGCAAGTTCGGCGGTCACGTCGAACCAGAGCTCCTCGCCGGGAGCCAGCGTCCGGGCGCGGGCGTCGAGGACGGCGTCGGGCACCGGGACGGTGGCTGACGAGCGTGCCGCGATGACGCCGGGCGCGAACCGGCCCTCGTGCTCGACCACGCCGTTCCGCGACAGGGTCCAGTGGAACCGCAGTCCCGCGGTCGACGCCGAGTGGTACCGGTTCTCGATGAGCACGGTGGTGTCCGACGCGGACAGTCGGATCGGCGCCACGACTGCGGCGAACTCGGCCAGCCCCGGCGTCGGGGTGTCATCGGGCAGCACGAGGCCGTCCATCACGAAGTTGCCGTCGTGGACGACCTCGTGGAAGTCGCCCCCGTACGCGTAGTAGGGCCGTCCGTCCGGCGTGTGCGCGAGCAGCCCGTGGTCCCGCCACTCCCACACGAACCCACCGTGCAGGCGCGGGTAGGTGTCCACGAGCGCCTCGTACTCGGCGATCTGCCCGGGACCGTTGCCCATCGCGTGCACGTACTCGCAGTGGATGAACGGCTTCGACCGCTGCCGGGCGGCCTCGGCCGGGCCGCAGCCGAGCAGGGGCGTGGCCGGACCGCCGCCGATCGACTCGGTCTCCTGCAGCGTCGGGTACATCCGCGAGTACACGTCGGTGTACTCGCCCGTGTAGTCGCCCTCGTAGTGGACCGGACGCTCGTCGTCGCGGTCGTGCACCCACTGCGCCATCGCGGCGAGGTTCCGGCCGGTCCCGGACTCGTTGCCGAGCGACCACATCACGATCGACGCGTGGTTCTTGTCGCGCTCCACCGTCCGCGCGATGCGGTCGAGGTACGCGTCGCGCCAGGTGGGGTCGTCCGACGGGTTGCCGACCCAGTCGGTGAAGAGGAAGCCGTGCGTCTCGAGGTCGCATTCCAGGACAACCCAGAAGCCCAGCTCGTCGGCGAGGTCGAGCACGCGGGGGTGGGGCGGGTAGTGCGAGGTGCGGATCGCGTTGACGTTGTTCCGCTTCATGAGCGCCATGTCCGCGCGCGCGTGCTCCTCGTCGAAGACCCGCCCGCGCACGGGGTGCGTCTCGTGCCGGTTGACGCCGTGGAACACGACCCGTTCGCCGTTCACCAGGAACCGGTCGCCGACGATCTCGACGGTGCGGAAGCCGAGCCGGAGCGACACGGTCTCACCGCCGGCGCTCCCACCGGCAGCGGTCCCGGTCGACAGGGTCGCGTCGTACAGCCGCGGGAGCTCGGCGCTCCACGGCTCGACGCCGTCGACCTCGATCGGCGCGACGTCGTCGGGACCCGCCCACACGACGTCCACGCCGAGCGACGGCACCGCGAACCGCACCGGGAATGCCGCGTCCAGCGTCGGGAAGGAGATCGTCCCCGTACCGGTGGCCGGCCGGCCGGACGCCGCGGTCCCGGCGCTCGCCGCGTCCCCGAGCACGGCGGTCCACCCGGCCCGCACGAACACGTCGTCGATCGATGCCGTCGGCCGCGCCACCAGCGTGACGTCACGGAAGATGCCCGGCAGCCACCACTGGTCCTGGTCCTCGAGGTACGAGGCCGCCGACCACTGGTGCACGCGGACACGGACCTCGTTCGCCCCCGGTCGCAGCACTGACGTGACGTCGAACTCGGTCGCGAGCCGCGACCCGGTCGACCATCCGATGAGGGCGCCGTTCACCCACACCCGGAAGTGCGACTCCACCCCGTCGAACCGGAGCAGCACCCGGGCCGCGGCGTCGAACGACGACGGCACCGTGAACGTGCGGCGGTGGTCGGCGGTCGGGTTCTCCTCCGGCGGGTGCGGCGGGTCGATCGGGAACGGGTACTGCAGGTTCGTGTAGCTCGGGGCGCCGTGCCCGTGCAGGACCCAGTGCGACGGCACCGGGATGGTGCCCCACTCGTCCTCCGGACCCGGGTCCGGGACGTCCGCGACCGGTGACCACCGGAAGTCCCACTCGCCGTTCAGCGACAGGGTGGGAGCGTCCGTGTGCAGCCAGGCCCGAGGGGCCAGCCGGGTGTCGGAGCCGGGCGCGGTGGAGGAGAGTGCGGCGATGGTCAACCCTTGACCGATCCTTCCGTGAGGCCCCCGCGCCAGAAGCGCTGCAGGACGATGATGGCGATGACGAGCGGGATGACCGAGACGAGCACCCCGCCGGTGGTGAGCTGGTAGAACTCCGGCAGCCGGTCGACCTGCGAGCGCCAGTTGTTCAGCCCGAGGGTGATCGGGTAGAGCTTCTGGTCGGCCAGCATGATGAGCGGCAGGAAGAAGTTGTTCCAGATGCCGACGACCTGGAACAGGAACACGGTCACGAGCGCCGGCGTCATCTGCCGCAGCACGATCGTGTGGAAGATCCGGAGCTCGCCGGCACCGTCGATGCGGGCCTGCTCGAGGAGCGCCGTGTCCACCGACGCCGCGGCGTACACGCGGCAGAGGAACAGGCCGAACGGCGAGACGAGGCTCGGGATGAGCACGCTCCAGTACGTGTCGGTCAGCCCGAGCGTCGAGAACAGCAGGAACAGCGGCAGCGCCGTCGCGGTCCCCGGCACGAGCACGCCGCCGAGGATCGTGCCGAACACGACCTGCCGACCGCGGAACTCGTACTTCGCGAGCGCGTACCCGCCTGCGGCCGCGAAGTAGGTCGCGAGGACCGCTCCGACGCCCGAGTACAGGATGCTGTTCGCGATCCAGCGGACGAAGATGCCGCCGTCGTACGTGAACACCTGCTGCAGGTTGCTGAAGAGCGCGAAGTCGCCGCCGAACCAGAACCCGTTCGTGGCGAACAGGGCCCCGGTGGTCTTCGTCGCGGCGATCACCACCCAGTACAGCGGGACCAGGAAGTAGATCGCGACGATGACGAGGATGCCCGTCACCACGATCTGCGACCTGCCGGAGCGGTCGAGCTTGCGGCGCTGGTGCGCCGAGATCGACGTGGTGTCGACCGGGACCGCGGTCTTCGCGGTGGCAGGTGCCTGGACGGCTTCGCTGGTCATCGGTTGTCCCCCTCGGCCCGGAGGCGCGGTGCGGCCCCGGTGGTCGTGCTGCGGTTCGCGACGCCGGTCGCCGGACGCGACCCGTCGGCGGTGGCGACGCGCGTCTGGAGGGCGCGCCGCGCCTCCTGGCCGTCGCGCTTGGCGCGCTTCCTCTGGTCCCGCTCGTTCTTCGGCGGACGGTTCGTCAACGCGAGGAACGCGAACGACAGGATGAACGCGGCCAGCGCGATGATGACCGCCTGCGCACTCGCGACGCCGTACTCGTTGAACGCGAACGCGTTCGTGTAGGCGGCGTAGTTCGGCGTGTACTCGGTGTCGATGGCCGGGGCGACCGTGGACAGGATCTGCGGCTCGGCGAAGAGCTGCAGGGTGCCGATGATCGAGAAGACCGTCGTGAGCACGAGCGCCGGTGCGATCAGCGGGATCTGGATCCGGCAGGCGACCTGGAACGCGTTCGCGCCGTCGACCTTGGCGGCCTCGTAGACCTCGCCGGGGATGGACTTCAGCTGGGCCACGATGATGAGCATGTTGTAGCCGGTGTACGTCCACGTGACGATGTTCGCGATCGACCACAGCACGCTGTTCGCGCCGAGGAAGTCCGGCTGCAGGCCGATCCCCTGCAGCAGCGACACGATCGGCGACAGGCCGGGCACGTACAGGAACGACCAGAGGATCGTCGCGATGACCCCGGGGACGCCGTAGGGCATGAAGTAGATCGCACGGAAGAACCCGGGCCAGCGGGCGCTCGCCGACTCGAGCAGCAGCGCGAGGATCGTGCAGGCGATGATCATCACCGGGACCTGCACGACGCCGAACAGCAGCATGCGGCCGATCGAGGCGACGAAGCCGGAGTCCTGCAGCGCGATCGCGTAGTTGTCGAACCCGGCGAACCGGCCGACCACGCCGTCCTCGCCGAAGAGCCCCTCGCGGTCGACGGTCGTGAACGACTGGAACAGCGCGCTGATGATCGGGATGATGAACGTCAGCAGGAACAGGGCGAGGAAGGGTGCGAGCAGGATCCAGGGGGCCCGCTTCTGGGCGACCGTGGCCTTCGTGCTCGTGCGGAAGCCGTTCTTCGGCTGTGTCGTGGTCATCGTGCCGTCCTGACGCTCAGGCCCTTGTCCTTGAAGGACTGGACGATCTCCTTCTGGGCGAGCTCCACCGCGTCGGTGAGCTTCAGGCCGCTGGTGAGCTTGCGGCGGAACTGGTTCTGCAGGCTCGTGAACGCCGACTGCGTGACCGGGGACCACGACCAGTCGACGTTCTGCTCCTGCGATGCGGGCACGAAGACGTCCTCGTTGTAGTTCTGGCCGGAGAACCACTTGCTCGGCTGCTCGCGCTGCTTGCCGATGTAGTCCTTGGCGGGCGACCACCCGATGCCGCAGTACTTGATCATCGCGTCGATGCCTTCCTTCGAGGTGGTCATCCAGGTGATGAACTCGAGCGCTTCCTTCGGGTGCTTCGCGTTGGCGAGCACGGCGGCCGTCGAGCCGCCGATCGCGCTCGACCCGAACCCGGTGTCGCCCCACTTCTGCATCGGTGCGACCTTCCACTTGCCCTCGCCGCCCTGCACGGACTCGATGAGGGCGTCGCCCCAGCTCGCGCTCGTGACGGCGGCGATCTTGCCGCTCGCCGCCGCGGCGTACCAGCCGGGGGAGTACGCACCGGCACTCGTGTCGACGAGCTTGTCGTCGATGACGCCGTCGAAGAAGTCGGCGACCATCATGGTCTTGTCGTCGGTCATGTCGACGACCCACTCGTCGCCGTCGACCTTGAACCACCGGGCGCCGGCCTGCTGCGCGTACGCGGCGAAGGGGGAGGCGTCGGCGACGGGGAAGACCTCGAGGTAGTTCTGGGCCCCGGTCGACCGGACCTTCTCGGCGAGGTCGCGCCACTCGTCCCACGTCGTCGGGGGTTCGCCGCCGGCCTGCTCGAGGATCGCCGTCTGGTAGTAGAAGCCCATCGGGCCGGTGTCCTGCGGGATGCCGTAGATGCCGTCCACGAACGACACCTGCGCCCAGGCCGCGTCGTCGTACTTCGACTCGAAGTCCTTCGCACCGTACCGGGCGAGGTCGGTGAGGCCGTTGGCGAGCATGAACTCGGGGATCTGCCGGAGCTCGACCTGGCCGATGTCGGGGCCACCGCCGGCCGCGAGCGCCGAGTACATCTTCTGGTAGCCGCCGCTGTTGCCGCCGGGGATCCAGTTGGCCGTGACCTGGATGTCCGGGTGCGACTCGTTCCAGACGTCGCACACCTTCTGCAGGTCCTTGAGCCAGGCCCAGTAGGTCAGCTCGACCTTCTGCCCGCTCGCCGCGGCGGGGATGAGCGCCGCCTTGTTCACGTTGGTGGAGCCCGGCACGGCACACCCGGCCAGGAGTCCGGCGGCAGCGGTGCCCAGGCCGAAGCCCAACAGCTGTCGTCTCGATATCGCGCTTCGGTTCGCTTGTGGCCGCATTGCCTGGACTCCGGTTCGTCGTCGATCGGGGTGCCCTCCACCCAACCACAAAACCGAGCAGGGCTGTACTTTCACGCAGACTCTGGGTGTTCGCTCCGGGCCGTGGGCGACGAGGACCGAACAGGTGGAGTGTGGGCGCACACGAAACGTCGGGGTTCGTGACAGCCCCGGCGACCGTCCGAGAGGAGCTGCCATGACGTCGACCAACGCGACGAGTGAACTGCACGAGATCCTGGGACAGCGGCTGGAGGGCGGTGGGACCTGGGCCTGGGCGTACGCCGACGTCTCCGGCAACGTGGACGACCCGAGACGGCAGGCGGCGCTGCGGCTCCGTGTCGTCGAGGAGGCGCTCCGGAAGCAGGGCGCGGCCGACGACGTGGTCGACCTCGTCGCCGGCGAGTTCGAGCAGGCACCGGGGGTCCCGTCGCCCGTCACCCGGTACGTCCTCGTGCACGACGGCACGCTCGTGATCAGCGAGGTGCTCCCCGGCACGCTGCACGGCCCGGAGTCCGTCGGGGTCGGCGACGTCCCCGACCTCGTCCCGCTGGTCGCCCACCGTCCGGTCGACCTGCCGTTCCTGGTGGTCCACGCCGGCAAGGAGGGCGGGGCGTTCCGCGCCTACCGACTCGGCCACGCACCGGTGTCGCACGACGAGCAGCAGGTGCAGGGACACAACGACACGCTGCACTACGCCAAGGCGGGGACGGGCTGGAAGCAGCCGCACTGGCAGCAGCACACCGAGGAGATCTGGAAGCAGAACTCCGCCGAGACCGCCGCTGCCGTCGACGAGGCCGTCCGGACCCTCCGGCCGGGGCTCGTCGTGGTGGCCGGGGACGTCACCGCACGCGAACTCCTCGTGAAGGCGCTGTCGTCGGAGACCCGCGGACTCACCTCCGTCTTCCCGGGAGACCCCCGCGCGGACGCCGCGTCGAAGCAGGCCTTCGTCGAGCACGTCGAGACCGCTCTCGCCCGTGTGGTGGCCACCCGACGGCACGACCTCGAGCAGCTGCTCCGCACCCACGTCGGCCGTGGTGACAACCTCGCCGTGACGGGGCTCGGCGCCGTCGTCGGGGCGCTGCAGCAGGCGCAGGGCGCGGTCGTCGCGCTCGACGCGGTGGCCGTCGGGGACAAGACGCTCCTCGCGCTCGCCGGAGCCCCGTGGGTCGCGACCGCGCCGGAGCAGGCCGGCGGGACGCCCGTGATCGGCGCGGTACCGGCCGTGTGCGCGCTCGTCCGGGCGGCCGTCCTGACCGACGCGGAGCTCGTGCTCGTCAACGCCGCGTCGCTGCCGGGCGGGGTCGCCGCGGCCGCGCTGCTGCGGTGGCCGGTCGGTCCGGCCGTCCCCGCCTGATCCCGGCCCGGGGCGGGCCCGGTCGCGGGCCCGCCCCGGGCGCGCCCGGTCGGAACGTGCGTACCTGGTCGGAACGGGCGTCCTTGGTCGGAACGGGCGTCCCTGGTCGATCCGTTCGACCCGGTACGCCCGTTCCGGCTCCCCATCGCAAGCGTTCTGGGAAGTCTCAGTCCTGCAGGGACCGGTCGCGCCGGGGGACCAGCGGCAGCGCCAGCAGCGGCAGCACCCCGACGACCCCGAACGACGCCGCGAACCCGACCGCCCCGACGAGCGCACCGATCCCGGGGCCGACGGCGCTCGCCGCGATGAACTGCCCGGTGTTCTGCGCCCCGAGCGCCCGCCCCGACCAGAACGGCCCGGCAGCCTCGGCGACCGACGTGTAGGCCAGGCCGTTGTCCGCGACGGTCACGCTCGTCGCGACGACCAGGAACACCGCGGCGGCCGCGAGGTGCGTGGCATCCACCAGGGCCAGCAGCCCCATCACCGCCGCGGCGCTCACGGCGACGATCCGCAGGGGGCCGACCCGGGACGCGGCGCGGTCGCTCCAGGCGCCGACGAGGATCCGGCCGATCGCCCCGACGAACTGCGAGGCGCCGACGAGCAGTCCGGCGGCCGGGGTCGACCAGCCGAGGCCGACGAGCCACACCAGCCCGTAGGTCGACAGCGTGAACTGCGGCACGACCAGCAGGACCGACACGGCGTGGATCCGCCAGAGGAAGCCGTCCGCGCGGTACGGGTTCGCGACGTGCGCCACCGCCGCGTCGGCGCGGGACGGCCTCGGCGGGTTCCGGATGCCGATCGCGCAGGCGACGGCGAGCACGGCGCACAGCAGGATCGGCAGGACGAGGGCCGCACGGAGGTCCACCGCCTCGGCCAGCTGCGGGACCGTGACCGCCGCGAGCGTCACCCCGAGGGGCTGCGACATCTGCCGGATCCCCATCGCCAGTCCGCGCCGCTCCTTCGGGAACCACCCGACGACGACCCGGCCACTCGCGGCGTTCGTCGAGGCGCTCGTCATGCCCGCGGCGAGGAAGGCCAGGCCGAGCAGCACGGGGTTGCCCGCGGCAGCCCAGGCGCCGACGACCGCCAGGGTCGTGAGGACGAGCCCGCCCGCGATGACCACGCGTTCGCCGATGCGGTCGGTGACCGCACCCCACGCGATGAGCGTGAGGACCATGCCGAACGTCGGTGCCGCGGCGAGGAGCCCCGCGAGGGCGAGCGGCGTGCCGTGCGCGTGCAGGAACGGGATGAGCAGGGCGGGTGCGGACACCACGAGGGTGCCGGCCGCCTGGGCGGCGACGCCGAGGGCGAGCATCGTCCAGGCGCGCGTGGTGGAGGTCACGGAGTCGTCCCGTCGTGGAACTGATTGGTATACCACAACGGTATACCATCCGGCCCCGAACGCCGCTAGGCTGACCGAGACGACCGAACCAGCGCCCGTGTCGCAGACGAGCCAGCTCTACGACAACCTCCGTGCCGCGATCCTCACGCTCGAGATCGCCCCGGGGGAGCGCATCTCCGAACGCGGGCTCGAAGCGCGGTTCCACGCCTCGCGGACCCCGGTCCGAGCGGCGCTGTCCCGGCTCGAGCGCGAGGGGCTCATCCTGCACGAGGGACGCTCGTGGACGGTCACGCCGATCGACCTCGACGAGATCGCGTCGCTCGCGGAACTCCGGGGCGTCCTCGAGCCCGCCGCCGCTCGGCTCGCCGTGGCGCGGGCGTCCGGCGCGCAGCTCGACGAGGTCCGCGCGCACCTCGACAGCCTCCGACCGACCCCGGACCGGCAGGCCGGCATCCGGATGGGCTCGACGTTCCACCTCGACCTCGCAGCGCTCGGCGGCAACCGGTTCATCACCGACGCCATCGCCGACGCGCTCACCCGCCTGGAGCGCACGCGGTGGATCGAGGTGCGCACACCCGAGGCACGCGACGCGGCGTGGGAGGAGCACAGCGCCATCATCGACGCCGTGCGCGCAGGCGACGCCGACCGCGCGGCCGAGCTGTTGGCGGCACACGTCGCGGGCACGAACGATCGACTGCTGGCGTGGATCGCGCAGGAGCGCCGGCGGCTGCGGGGTGCCGGGATGGCGATCGTGGGCAGCACCGAACGCTGACGCGCCGACCGCGCACTCACGCGACGGATCTAGCGACCGCGCGCTCACGCGACTGACGCGCCGACCGGGCGCTGACGCGACGCACCTGCCGACCGCGCGCTGACACGACGGACCTGCCGACCGCGCGCTGACGCGACGGACCTGCCGTGGGCGCGACCGACCGGTCGGGCGCGGTGCGCGGCGGATCCGCACCGCGCCTCCGCGGACCGCTACGGTTTCGTCGCGCCGTCCTCGGCCGAGTCGATCTGGTCGAAGATCCAGGCGTTGCCGCCGTCGGAGTGGTCGAGCAGTGCGTCGCGCACCTCGGCCTCGTCGGTGGTGAGCCGGATCGCGCTCTTGCTGCCGGACCGTGTCGATTGGGACATCGCGTCTTCTCCTGTGTGTGTGGGCACCGTGGCGGTGCGCTTCCTCACGGGACGTGCTGAGGTCGTGACAGTGTGGCGCGCCCTGTCCGGATCGCGCAAGGGGTTTCCGGCACATGTGGGAAAGTCCCGGTGGGCTCCATGCCTAGGATGGTCCGGCCGCGCGGCTCGCGGCACGCGAGCAGCGGACGTCGGACGGGAGGCACGGCTTGGCCGAGCAGCGCACCGCACCTCCCACGGTCTACGACGTGGCATCCGCGGCGGGCGTCTCCATCGCCACCGTGTCGCGCGTGCTCCGCACGCCCGACGCCGTCCGTGAGGGCACCCGCGACCGCGTCCAGGCGGCCATCCGGACGCTCGGGTACGTCCCCTCGGGCAACGCCCGCGCGCTCGCGGGCAAGCGCACCGGCGTGGTCGGCCTGCTGCTGCCGGGGTTCGACGTCGTGCCGGACGAGCGGCCGGACCTGGTGACCGACGGTGGTGTCCGGGTCGTCGACGACCGGCGGCACGTGACGCAGCCGTTCTCCTCCAACCTGTACTTCGACGAGGTCCTGCGCGGTGCCGAGACCGAGGCCTGGCAGCGCGGGCTCGCGCTGATGGTGGCGGCGGGGCGGGGCTCCTCCCGGGACGTCATCGTCAACGACGTCGCCGGCCGGGTCGACGGACTCGCGGTCCTCGCGCAGACGGTCCCGGACGACCTGCTCGAGCACGTCGCCCGCCGGATCCCGGTCGTCGTGCTCGCGGACGACCGGCGCTCGCACGGCTTCGACTCGGTGAGCGTCGACAACGCCGCGGGCATGCGGACGCTCGGCGCGCACGTCATCGGACGGCTCGGCATCCGGTCGCTCGTGTACCTGGCGGGGCCGATCGACTCACCCGACGACATGGAGCGCTCGGCCGGGTTCCGCCAGGCGCTCGACGACCACGGGGTCCCGGCGTCGTCGGTGCGCGTCGTGCACGGCGACTTCGGGCGTGCGCGGGCCCGGGAGCTCGCGGCGCAGCTGCTCGACGGCGACGCCGTCCCGCGGGCGATCGTCTGCTCGAACGACCAGTCGGCGCTCGGCGTGCTCGACGCCGCGGGGGCGCGGGGCGTCCGGGTGCCGGACGACCTCGTCGTGACCGGCTTCGACGGCATCGACGCGGGGCGGTTCTCGTCGCCCCGGCTGACCACCGTGCACCAGCCGATGGGGGAGCTCGGGCGTGCCGCGGTGCGGGCGATCGTGGACCGGCTGGAGCGGCGCGACGGGCCGCCGCGGGCGGTGCGCCTGCCGGTCGAGGTGCTGCTGCGCGAGAGCTGCCCCCCGACGCTCTAGCCCGCCGGGTCCGCCCGCCCGCCGCTCCTCCCGCGCCTCCTGCCGGCCGGTCCTCCTGCTGGCCGGTCCTCCTGCTGGCTGTCCCTCCCGCGCGCCGCTGGGTACTGCTCGGCCATTCCTCCCGCGCGCCGCACCGTGCCGCCTTGCTCATCCCGTGCGCCCTTGCCCGCTCGGTGCGGCCTTGTCGCGCCGCACGCAGCGCGCAACCCCGCACCGGCCGGCGAGTCCCGCACCGTGCGCCGCATCGACCGCCCCCGCAACCCCGCACCGGCCGACGAAGCCCGCACCGCCGCCGCGCCACTCGACCCCGCAACCGCGCACGGTGCGAGGCGGGGCTGCACCGCGCCTCCTGGCCCCAGCTGCCCGTTCGCGTCTCGATCGACCCGTCCACCCATCGCGGCCTCGTGCCTCTCGCACTCGCCGCACCGTGCCGCCTCGCTCGTCCCGTGCGGCGTTGCTCGCTGGGTGAGGCCCTGTCGCGCCGCACACAGCGTGCAACCTCGCACCGGCCGATGGAGCCCGCACGGTGAGCCGCACCGGCCGCACCGAGCGCCTCTCGGCCGGGGCGCCAGCACCCAAGTCCGCAACCGCGCCCACTCGCACTCGCGCTCGCCGCACCGTGCCGCCGTGCTCATCCCGTGCGGTGCTGCTCGCTGGGTGCGGCCCTGTCGCGCCGCATACAGCGTGAAACCTCGCACCGGCCGATGGGGCCCGCACGGTGCGTCACGCTCACCGGCCCCGCGCCGGCCCCGCACCCGCCCGCCACCCGCGCCCGCCCCGCACCCGCCCGCCACCCGCGCCCGCCCCGCACCCACCCACCCACCCACGCATCCACCCGGCCCCGCGCCCGCCACCTCCGCCCCGCACACGTACCGCCCCGAGAAACAACCCGCACGGTTGCGCGCCGCGATGTAAGCGCATACATTGTCTCCGTACCGACTCGACACGGAGGTCGACCGAGCAATGACGCTTCCCCCACAGCGCGTCCCAGCGCGCACCCCGGGCACCCGCCGGGGACGGCGAGGCCGCCTCATCGCGGCTATCGCCGGCATCGCGGTCGTGGCCCTCGCGGCCACCGGCTGCAGCATCCAGGTCCGCTCCCAGCCGGACCCGAGCATCGGCAAGGACACCATGCTCATCAACGCGGACCACGGCAACCCGCTGTTCGACCGCAACTTCAACCCGTACATCGCCAACGCCCGCACTGCGAGCAAGTGGATGTACGAGCCGCTCATCGAGATCAACCCGCTCGACGGCAAGGGCACCCCGTGGCTCGCGAGCAGCTGGAGCCAGCCGGACGCCCGCACGATCGACATGACGATCCGCAAGGGCGTCGAGTGGTCGGACGGCACCCCGTTCAGCGCGAAGGACGTCGTCTTCACGTTCGACCTGCTGAAGAAGTTCCCGGCGATGGACGTCAAGGGCGCCTGGCAGCACATCGACCGCATCGAGAGCAAGGACGGCCACGTCGTCTTCCACCTCAAGAGCGACGACGTGCCGAGCCTCAACATCATCGGCGCGACGTACATCCTGGGTGCGAAGCACTACGGCGGCGTGCAGGACCCGACGACGTGGCGCGACCCGAACCCCATCGGGACCGGCCCGTTCGTGCTCGGCAACTACACCGACCAGCAGTACTCGATGGACAAGAACCCGCGATACTGGCAGGCCGACAAGATCGCCATCAAGCACCTCATCCTGCCGGCGACGAACACGCAGCTCGACACGGTCACGCGCGGCTACGACTGGGCGTACTCCTTCATCTCCGACGTGAAGGGCACCTGGGGGGCGGCGTCGAAGACCAACACCTGGTGGTTCCCCGCCGGCGGCGTCATCGGTCTCATCCCGAACCTGACGAAGGCGCCGTACAACGACGTCAACGTCCGGAAGGGCATCTCGCTCGCACTCGACCGCGACGACATCGCCGAGACGGCCACCGAGGGCAACCTGGCGGCAGCCGGCCAGACGGGCCTGATCCTGCCGAACCAGGAGCAGTACCTCAACGGATCGATCCCCGACAAGGGCATGGTCACGCAGGACGTCGACGCCGCGAAGCGCGCGTTCGCGAAGTCCGGCTACACCGAGCAGGACGGCAAGCTCGTCAAGGACGGCAAGCAGCTCACGATCACGATCATGACCGCGAACGGTTACTCGGACTGGCTCCGTGCCGCGCAGACCGTGCAGCGCAACCTCACGGCGATCGGCATCAAGGTGTCGATCCAGGCGCCGCAGC
Source organism: Curtobacterium sp. NPDC098951 (assembly GCF_044759965.1). NCBI lineage: Bacteria > Bacillati > Actinomycetota > Actinomycetes > Micrococcales > Microbacteriaceae > Curtobacterium > Curtobacterium sp. NPDC098951. The sequence continues at coordinate 752,728 of NZ_JBIWAG010000002.1, read as the reverse complement.
CCGCGGGCTACCAGTCGAACCTCAACAACGGTCAGTTCGACATGGCGATGGGCGGCATGGGCAACGGCGACGTCTACCAGGCGTTCAACTCGCTGCTGAGCTCGGACTTCTACCAGCCGGTCGGCAAGTCGACGGTGAACAACTACGAGCGGTACCAGAACGCCGACACCCAAAAGCTCCTCGACGAGTACAAGGCGACGACGGACACCGCGAAACAGCAGGAGATCCTCGACCAGCTCCAGGAGATCGTGTACGACGACCTGCCCGTGATCGGCATGTACTACGGCGGACTCTGGGGCCTGTTCAACACCGGCAAGTTCGTCGGCTGGCCGAGCGCCGAGGACCCGTACATGGCACCGCAGAACTACGACTCGGCTCCGCTGCTGATCTTCTCGAAGCTGCGGCTCCGTGACAGCGCAGCGGGCAAGCAGATCCTGCAGGAGCAGAAGGCCCAGGAGGACCAGCAGTGAAGTACATCCTCCAGAAACTCGTCCTCTTCGTCCTGACCCTCTGGGCCGCGGTCACGCTGAACTTCGTGCTCCCGCGACTCATGCCGGGCAGCCCGACCGACGCCGCGCTGGCGAAGCTCAGCCAGAACGGGCCCGTCACCGACGCCACCAAGAAGGCCATCGAGGCGCAGCTCGGCGTCCCGAGCGGCAACCTCTGGGACCAGTACGTCAGCTACCTGCACCAGGTCATCACCCTCGACTTCGGCACGAGCTACACGTTCTACCCGCAGCCCGTCGGTGATCTCGTCGCCCAGGCCCTGCCGTACACGCTCATCCTCGTCGGCGTGGTGACGATCCTCGCCTTCGTCCTCGGCACCCTGATCGGCGTCGGCGCAGCGTGGAAGCGCGGCACCTGGCTCGACTCCCTGCCGACGCTGTCCGGATCGTTCATGTCGACGTTCCCCTACTTCTGGACGGCGCTCCTGCTGCTGTTCTTCCTCGGCTACGTCCTGCACTGGTTCCCGACCACGGGTGCCTACTCCGCGACGACGACCCCCGGCCTCAGCGGGGCGTTCCTCGGAGACGCGCTGCAGCACGCGGTCCTGCCGGCGGTCACGATCCTCGTGACGAGCCTCGGCGGCTGGATCATCGGCATGCGCAACGCCATGATCAACACGCTCGGCGACGACTACGTGACCTTCGCCGAGGCGAACGGCCTGCGCGGGCGCACGGTCGCGGTCCGGTACGCGGCGCGCAACGCGATCCTGCCGAACCTGACCGGCTTCGGTCTGGCGCTCGGTGGCGTGGTCGGCGGGTCCGTCCTGGTCGAGCAGGTGTTCGGCTACCCGGGCATCGGCTACCTGCTGTTCAACGCCGTGATCGGGCAGGACTACCCCCTCATGCAGGCCCTCTTCCTGATGATCACCGTGTCGGTGCTCATCGCCAACTTCATCGTGGACGTCCTGTACGGCGTCCTGGACCCAAGGACGCGCCGATGACCACAACGTCGCGATGGGCGGCGTGCTCTGCCCACAACCACCACCCGAGGACGCGCCGATGACCACGATCGCAGTTCGCACGCAAGAAGAAGAACCCACCGCCCCGTCCAAGCTCAAGGCCGCCGCCCGCCAGTTCGGCGTCGTGTGGTCGAACACCAAGGCCCGGATCGGCATCATCATCCTCGGCGTCTTCGTCGTGGTCGCGCTCGCCGCCCCGCTCCTCGCCCCCTACGGCGCGAGCCAGAACGGGTTCGCCCGGAGCGCCGACGCCACCTGGGCGCACTGGATGGGCACGACCGCCGCAGGCGAGGACGTCCTCTCCCAGATCATCTACGGCGCGAGGATCTCGGTCCTCGTCGGCGCCGTCGCGGGCCTGCTGTCCACGCTCGTCGCGGTCGCGATCGGCCTGAGCTGGGGCTACGTCCGGGGCTGGATCGCCGAGGTCATCGGGTTCATCGTGAACCTCTTCCTCGTCATCCCGGGCCTCCCGCTCATGATCGTCATCGCGGCGTACCTGCAGAACGGCGGCATCGCGGTCATCATCGCGGTGATCGTGGTCACCGGCTGGGCCTGGGGCGCGCGCGTCCTGCGCAGCCAGACGCAGTCGCTCCGCGGTCGTGACTTCGTGACCGCGGCCCAGTTCTCCGGCGACGGCGCGACGCGCATCGTGTTCCGCGAGATCCTCCCGAACATGACGAGCCTCATCGTCGGCTCGTTCTTCGGTGCGGCGACGAGCGCCATCCTCGCCGAGGCGGGCCTCGAGTTCCTCGGACTCGGCGACTCGTCCATCGTCAGCTGGGGCACGATCCTCTACTGGGCGCAGAACTCGAACGCGCTGCTCACCGGCCAGTGGATCCTGCTGTTCGCCCCGGGTCTCTGCATCGCCCTCCTCGCGATGAGCCTGACCCTGATCAACTTCGGCGTCGACGCCGTGTCCAACCCGCGACTGCGCGACGGCGCGCGTCGCAAGCGCAAGGAGGCCACCGCATGAGCGGCGCACCCACGCACGCATCGGACGGCCTGGAGGCGCGGGACGGCGCCGCCACGCGCCTCCCGTCCGACCCGCACCGCGCCACGAGCGTGACGCAGGACGTCCTGCTGGACGTCCGCGACCTGTCGGTCGTGTACGAGTCGGCCGGCCAGGAGGCCGTCCAGGCCGTCGACCACGTGTCCTTCAGCCTGCGGAAGGGCGAGTTCGTCGGCCTGGTCGGCGAGTCCGGCTCGGGCAAGTCGACCCTCGGCTACGCGCTGACCCGACTGCAGAAGCCGCCGGCGCGCACGAACGGCGGCAGCATCGTCTTCGGCGGACACGACATCCGCGACCTCGACGAGGAAGCCCTCCGGCAGCAGCGCCAGGGCGGCTTCGCGATGGTGCTGCAGTCCGGCATGAACGCGCTCAACCCGGTGCGGACCATCCGCAACCACTTCATCGACGTGTTCAAGGCGCACGGCCACGTGTCGCGGGACCGCTGGGACGCCCGGATGAAGGAGCTCATCGAGAAGGTGAAGCTGCCGACGTCGATGCTCGCCCGGTTCCCCGGCGAGCTCTCCGGCGGCATGCGGCAGCGCGTCTCGATCGCCCTCGCGCTGTCGCTCGAACCGCAGCTCATGGTGTTCGACGAGCCGACCACCGCGCTCGACGTCCTCGTGCAGCACGCCGTGATGGACACGATCATCGAGCTGCAGCAGTCCGAGGGGTTCACGGCCATCCTGATCAGCCACGACCTCGGCATCGTCCTCGAGGCGACCGAGCGCGTGCTCGTCATGCACGAGGGGCGGATCGTCGAGGACGGCGGTTCGAAGGAGATCCTGCGCGACCCGCAGGACGACTACACGAAGATGCTGCTGTCGCACTACGCCGACCCGCGCGCCGAGGTCGTGAGCCTGCCCGGGTTCCCCGATCGGTCGCAGCGCTCGTCCGACGGGGCGACGCGCCAGGAGACGACGAGCTCGTTCAGCACGGTCGGGTCCCGTGAGCGCAGTGCGGCACGCAACCCGATCGTCGTCGACCACCTCGTGAAGACGTACCCGGCACCCCGCCGCGGCGAGCAGCCGGTGCAGGCGGTGCGCGACGTGTCGTTCACCCTCGAGCCCGGGCAGTCGCTCGCCCTGGTCGGGCAGTCCGGCTCGGGCAAGTCCACGATCGCGAAGCTGCTGACCGGCGTCGAGAAGCCGACGTCGGGCACGGTCCGGTTCGGGGACACGGACGTCGCGAAGCTCGGGCGCCGCGGCCTCAAGGACCTCCGCTCCGAGGTCCAGATGGTGTTCCAGGACCCGTACTCGGCGCTCAACCCGCTGCACACGGTGGAGTACACGCTGTCCCGGCCGATCGCGAACTTCACGGACCTCCGCGGACGCGATGCCCGTCGGCGGGTGCTCGAGCTGCTCGAGACCGTCGGCCTGACCCCGGTGGAGCAGTTCGCGCAGAAGCTGCCGCACCAGCTCTCGGGCGGCCAGCGGCAGCGCGTGGTCATCGCCCGGGCGCTGGCGAGCGACCCGCAGGTCATCATCGCCGACGAGCCGGTGTCGATGCTCGACGTGACGCTCCGCGCCGGGGTGCTCGCCCTGCTCGAGGACCTCCGCGAGCAGTGGGGCGTCTCGCTCCTCTACATCACGCACGACCTGTTGAGTGCGCGCCTCATCACCGACGACATCATGGTGCTGCACGACGGCGCCGTGGTCGAGCGGGGGCACACGGCCGAGGTGCTGCAGCACCCGCAGGACGACTACACCGTGGCGTTGCTCGACGCCGTGCCGAACCCGCGGAGGACACTGCTGGCATGAGCACCCTCCACGACTTCCCGACGGTCCCGCCGTTCGGCCACCTGCCCACCCCCGACGGCGTCGACGTCGTCGGGATCGACCTCCCCGTCGGTCGGCTCACCGCCTACCGCGTCGTGCCGTCCGGGCCCAGCAAGGGCAAAGTGCTCGTCGTCCCCGGGTACACCGGGTCGAAGGAGGACTGGCGGACGTTCATGCCGCTCCTCCGGGACGCCGGCTGGACCGCGGTCGCGATCACCCGGCGCGGGCAGGCCGACTCGGCGCGGGCGTCCGGACCCGCGGGCTACACGCTCGACGAGGAAGCGGCCGACGTCGTCCGGGTGGCACGGCTGCTCGACGACGGCGCGCCGGTGCACCTGATCGGCCACTCGCTCGGCGGCGTGATCGTGCGCGAGGCCGCGATCGCCGACCCGAGCGCGTTCCGCGACGTCGTGCAGTTCTGCTCCGGTCCGTACGGCTGGCCCTACCGCAAGGTGACCGAGCTGACGATCCTGCACGACACCGCCGGCAACCTCCGCCAGCTCTTCGACTCGACGAACCCGCTCTGGGCGTACCGGCCCGACGAGGAGCTCCCCGACGACCCCCGCTTCGTCCGCGACCGCTTCGACGCGCACGACCCCGCGAGCGTCGTCGCCGGCGGGCACATCCTCGAGGACCACACCGACTCGTCCGCCGAGCTCCGCGCAACCGGGCTACCGGTGCTCGTGACGCACGGCGAGTGGGACGGCGCCTGGCCGATCCCGTGGCAGCGGCAGATGGCGCTCGACACGGGCGCCGCCTACGAGGTCATCCCGGAGAGCTACCACGGTCCCCAGGTCGAGAACCCGACGGCGACGCTCGCGGTCTTCGACACCTTCATGAGTCAGCACTGACCTGACCGAGCACGCACCGAAAGGCACCATCATCACCACGCTGCAGTTCCCCGACGGCTTCCTCTGGGGCGCCGCCACCGCCGCCCACCAGATCGAGGGCAACAACGTCAACAGCAACTGGTGGGTGCACGAGCACGAGCCCGACACCACCATCGTCGAACCCTCCGGGGACGCGGCGGACAGCTACCACCGCTACCGCGAGGACATCCGGATCGCCGCCGACCTCGGCCTGAACTCCTACCGGTTCAGCATCGAGTGGGCGCGCATCGAGCCCGAGCGGGGCTTCGTGTCGCGCGCGGAGATCGACCACTACCGCCGCATGGTCGAGGCCTGCCACGAGTTCGGCATCGAGCCGATCGTCACGCTCATGCACTTCACCGTTCCCCGCTGGTTCGAGCGCGACGGCTTCTGGCGCGCCCCCGACGCCGCCGACCTGTTCGCCCGCTACACCGAGGCGGCGCTCCCCGTCGTCCAGGACGGCGTGCGCTACGTCTGCACGATCAACGAGCCGAACATCGCCGCGATGCTCGCCGGGGGAGAGGATGCCCGGAACCTCGTCGCCTACGGCCTGCCGAACCCGGACCTCGGCGTCGCCGACGCCCTGCTCGCTTCGCACAAGCGGTCGCGAGAGGTCCTCTCGCAGGTGTCCGGCCTGCAGTCCGGATGGACGATCGCGACGCAGGCGTTCCGGTCGAACGGGGAGCCGGGTGCCGACGAGATGCTCCGCGAGTACGGGTACCCGCGCGACGACTGGTACCTCGAGAACGCCGCCGGGGACGACTTCCTCGGCGTGCAGGCGTACACCCGCACCTTCATCGGCCCGTCCGGCCCGTTGCCCGTGGCAGACGACGTCGAGACGACCCTGACCGGCTGGGAGTTCTACCCCGAGGCCTCGGCCGACGGACTCCGCAGCGCGTGGGAGCTCTCCGGCCACGTCCCGCTGATGATCACCGAGAACGGCATCGCCACCGCCGACGACTCCCGCCGGGTCGCCTACACGCAGGGCGCCCTCGAGGGGATCCACCGCTGCATCGAGGACGGCATCGAAGTCCTCGGCTACCAGCACTGGTCGCTCCTCGACAACTACGAGTGGGCGTCGGGCTTCCGCCCGACCTTCGGACTCGTCGCCTGGGACCCGGAGACGTTCGAGCGCACGCCGAAGGACTCGGCGCACTGGTACGGGCGGGTCGCCGCCGCCAACGCGCTCACCGTCTGAGCAGCGACCGGACAGCGGACGGGAGGCGCGGTGCCAGCTGGCACCGCGCCTCCCGTCTCGCCCTAGTCGCCCTGGTCCGTGTCGTGCGCCGGCCGGTCGAACCAGGCCAGGAGGACCTCCTCCGCCTTCCGCGCACCTCGTTCGTGGGCGATGTCCATCGCGGTCCGCCCCGCGGCGTCCTCGACCCGGACGTCCGCCCCGCGTTCCAGCAGCGCCTCGGTCGTGCCGCGGTTGTCGAACCACACCGCGGCGTGCAACGGCGCGAAGCCCCACCGCGGGTCGACCTCGTCGATCCCGGCTGGGTCCTGACCGATGCCGTCCAGCGCCAGGGAGAGCCCGCCGACGTCGCCGTGCGCTGCCGCACGCACCGCGGGGGTCGCCCACTCGACCCAGCCGTCCGGCACCGGGCCCCGCCAGCCGTGCACGGGGCGACGCTCGAGGTCGGACCAGACCGCCTCGTCCACCGGCCGGACCTCGATCACGACGTCGCGGAAGTGGACGGCGAGCTCGCCGGTCGGGGAGACGAGCAGCCGGAGCTCCCAGACGTCCGCGTCGACGTGCGCGATCTCGCCGCGTGAGACGTGGACGTCACCGGCCAGCAGGTCGAGTGCGTCCGTGTCGCCGGGGTCGAGCACGGCCCGGTCGAACCGGAGCGAGACCCGCGCGTGGTTCCAGCGCCGCCAGAGGCCGTCCGGGGTGTCCAGGACCTCGTCGTTCCGCACGACGAAGACCGCGTGCACGGTGTGGGTCGGTGTCGCGTCGACGCCGGCGTCCCCGTGCCGGCCGGCCTCCTCGATCCGCCAGCTCTGCACGCGCGACTCGCTCCACGTCACCGAGGCGAGCGCGGCGATCGAGGGCGGTGCGTCGGTGACCAGGCGCGCGAGGTGCTCGGGGTAGCCGTCGACGTCCTCGAGGGAGACGTACCCGACGGCGGGCCAGCCAACTCGACTCCATCGCACACGTCGACCTTAGGGGCATCACACGTGCTTTGGAATCGCACTTGATATTTCTCATACCGATATGTAATCTTGGAGGGCAGCCACGAGAGACAGGAACAGCAGATGCCCTCGCACCCGAACGCCTCCGCAGCACCGACCGCGACCATCGCGCCGACCGCCTCGCTCGGCGACGGCGTCCGCGTCTGGGACGGCTCGCACGTCGAGGCCGGTGCCGTCATCGGCGCCGAGACCCTCGTCGGTCGCGGGGTGACGATCGGCGCCGGCGTCGTCGTCGGCGCCCGCTGCAAGATCCAGAACGCCGCCCTCGTCTACGGCCCGGCCGTCCTCGGCGCCGGTGTCTTCATCGGCCCCGGTGCCGTGCTCACGAACGACAACGTGCCCCGCGCCGTCAACCCCGACGGCACCAAGCAGGACGCGTCCCACTGGCAGCCCACCGCCGTCGTCGTCGAGGACGGCGCGTCGATCGGCGCCGGCGCGATCTGCGTCGCCCCGGTCCACGTCGGCCGCTGGGCGATGGTCGCCGCGGGTGCCGTGGTGACCCACGACGTCCCGGACCACGCACTCGTCGCCGGTGTGCCGGCCCGCCGCATCGGCTGGGTCGGACGCACCGGTGCCCGACTCGTCGCCTCCGCAGGCGACGCACTGACCTGCCCCGCAACGGGCGACCGCTTCCGGCTCTCCGCAGCCGGCGACCAGATCGAGGTGTCCCGATGACCCCCGTGCAGACCACCGCACCGCTCCGCACCACCCCCGACCTCATCCCCGCGGCCAAGCCGCTCATCGGCCAGGACGAACGTCGCGCCGTCGATGCCGTCCTCGCCTCGGGCGGGCTCGCCCAGGGTCCCGAGGTCGCCGCGTTCGAGCGCGAGTTCGGCCAGGTGCTCGTCGAAGGACGCTCCGTCGTCGCCGTCAACAGCGGCACCGCGGCGCTGCACCTCGCGCTCGTCGCCCTCGGCATCGGTCCCGGCGACGAGGTGATCGTCCCCTCGTTCACCTTCGCGGCCACCGCCAACGCGGTCCGGCTCGTCGGTGCCACCCCGGTCTTCGTCGACATCGACCCGGTCTCCTACTGCGTCGACCCCGCCGCCGTCCGCCGCGCGGTCACGCCGGCCACCCGTGCCCTCATGCCGGTGCACCTCTACGGACACCCGGCCGACATGACGGCCCTGGCCGCGATCGCCGCCGAGCACGACCTGCTCGTGGTCGAGGACGCGGCCCAGGCCCACGGCGCCCGCTGGGCCGGCCGGCGGGTCGGCAGCACGTCCGACGCCAGCGCCTTCAGCCTCTACCCGACGAAGAACATGACGGCGGGCGAGGGCGGCATGGTGTCCACGACCTCGCCCGAGGTCGACCGCACGCTGCGACTCCTCCGCAACCAGGGCATGGAGCAGCGCTACGCGAACGAGATCATCGGCTTCAACGCCCGGATGTCCGACATCCACGCCGCCATCGGCCGCGTCCAGCTCGGCAAGGTGCTCAGCTGGACGGCGCAGCGCCAGGCCAACGCGGCCTACCTCGCCCGTGAACTCCGCGGCGTGGTCGTGCCGACGGTGCACCCCGACGCCGAGCACGTCTTCCACCAGTTCGTCGTCCGTGTCCCCGAGGACCGCGACGGCCTGGCCGAGGCGCTCCGCTCGGAGTTCGGCGTCGGCACCGGCGTGTACTACCCGACCCCGGTCCACCGCCTGCCCTCGTTCGGCCTCGAGCTCGACCTGCCCGAGACCGAGCGCGCTGCCGGCGAGGTCCTGGCGCTGCCGGTCTACCCGACGCTCACGCTCGCCCAGCTCGACCGCATCGTCGACGGCGTCAACACCCTCGTGGGAGCAGGCCGATGACCGCCCGCGTCCTCCGGGCCGGCGTGATCGGTCTCGGCATGATGGGCCGCCACCACGCCCGCGTGCTCCAGTCGGTCGAAGGTGTCGAGTTCGTCGGCGCCGCCGATGCCCTCGGCGACCGCCACGGCGCAGCAGGGAGCGCGCCCGTCGTCGCGACCGTGCAGGAGCTCGTCGCGCTCGGGATCGACACGGCCGTCGTGGCCGTCCCCACCGCCTTCCACGAAGCGGTCGGGCTCGAACTCGCCGCCGCCGGGGTCCACGCCCTCATCGAGAAGCCGGTCGCGGTCGACGAACAGGCCGCCGCGCGACTCGTCAGCGCGTTCGACGCCGCCGGACTCGTCGGCGCCGTCGGACACATCGAGCGCTACAACCCGGCGCTCCGCGCACTCCGCACCCGGCTCGACGCCGGCGAGCTCGGCGAGGTCTACCAGATCGCGACCCGTCGGCAGGGGCCGTTCCCGGCACGCATCGCCGACGTCGGCGTGGTGAAGGACCTCGCGACCCACGACATCGACGCGACCGCGTGGATCGCCCGGTCGCCGTTCGTCCACGTCGGCGCGCTCGCCTGCACCAAGAGCGGTCGCCCGCACGAGGACCTCGTGACCGTCACCGGGCAGCTCGCGGACGGCACCGTCACCTCGCACCTGGTCAACTGGCTGACGCCGTTCAAGGAGCGGCTCATCGTCGTGACCGGCGAGCGCGGGGCCTTCGTCGCCGACACGCTGCACGCCGACCTCACGTTCCACGAGAACGGGACCACCGCCACCGCCTGGGACCAGGTCGCGGCCTTCCGCGGGGTCGCCGAGGGGGCGAGCACCCGCTTCGCGATCGAGAAGCGCGAGCCGCTGCTCGTCGAGCACGAGGCGTTCCGCGACGCCGTCCTCGGACGCGGAGACGACATCGTGACGCTCGCCGAGGGTGCCCGCACGGTCGCCGTCGCCGAGGCCGTGCTCCGTTCCGCGCAGACCCGCACCGCACTCCACCTCGCGGCCTGACCGCACCCGCCCGCACCCGTCCGCACCGGACCACCAGAACCCGTCCCGGCCCCGCCGGAGAGAGCAGCACACCATGAACGTCGTCGTCGTCGGCCTCGGCAAGATCGGCCTCCCGCTGGCCGTCCAGTACGCCCGATCGGGCGCGACCGTCACCGGACTCGACGTGGCACCCGCCGTCGTCGAGTCGGTGAACGCCGCGGTCGAACCCTTCCCCGGTGAGCACGGGCTCGCCGCCGGCCTCGCCGAGGTCGTCCCCGCCGGGATGCTCCGCGCCACCACCGACCCCGCCGACGCGATCCCGACGGCCGACGTCGTCGTGGTCGTCGTGCCGCTCTTCGTCGGCCAGGACGGTGCCCCCGACTTCGGCTGGATGGACGCTGCGACGGAGTCGATCGGCGCGCACCTCCGCCCCGGCACGCTCGTCGCCTACGAGACCACGCTGCCGGTCGGCACCACCCGCACCCGGTGGGCGCCGATGCTCGAGCGCGCCTCCGGGCTCACCGAGGGCCGCGACTTCCACGTCGTGTTCTCGCCGGAGCGGGTGCTCACCGGGCGGGTCTTCGCGGACCTCCGGCGCTACCCGAAGCTCATCGGTGCGCTCTCCGGAGCCGGAGCCGACCTCGCCGACGACTTCTACCGGGCGGTCCTGCAGTTCGACGACCGGTCCGACCTGCCGCGCCGGAACGGCGTGTGGGACCTCGGGTCCGCCGAGGCCGCCGAGATGGCGAAGCTCGCCGAGACGACCTTCCGCGACGTCAACATCGCGCTCGCCAACGAGTTCGCGGTGTTCGCCGGGCGGAACGACATCGACGTCGCCAAGGTGATCGAGGCCTGCAACTCGCAGCCGTACAGCCACATCCACCAGCCGGGCATCGCCGTCGGCGGCCACTGCATCCCGGTCTACCCGCAGCTCTACCTCTGGAACGACCCGGACGCCACCGTGGTGCGCGCCGCCCGTGCGCGGAACCAGGCGATGCCCGACCACGCGGTCGACCTCCTCGCGCGCCTCCACGGCGACCTCGCGGGCCAGCGTGTCGTCGTGCTCGGTGCCGCCTACCGCGGGGGCGTCAAGGAGACCGCGTTCTCCGGGGTCTACGGCACGGTCACCGCGCTCGAGCAGCGCGGTGCGACGGTCACGGTCTCCGACCCGCTGTACTCCTCGTCGGAGCTCGAGCGGCTCGGCTTCACGGCGCACGTGCCGGGGGAGCCGGTCGACGCAGCGGTGGTCCAGGCCGACCACGCCGAGTACCGGACGATGGACCACGGCTCCCTGCCGGGCGTCCGCACCGTCGTCGACGGTCGACGCGTCCTCGACACGGCCAAGTGGGACTGCGTCGTCGTCGCCATCGGGGCACCTGCCGCGAACTGACATGCAACATGTGCAGAACTGCCGTCCGGGAGGTCTGCGCACCTAGCCTGCGGTCATGGACTCCAGGCCCCGTCCGTTCGACATCGTGCACGTGTCGAGCGCCCATCCGTGGACGGACAACCGTGTGCACCTCCGATCCGCAGCCACCGCGGCCGCGACCGGGTACCGGACCGCTCTGGTCGCCGTCTCGACCGACGGCCGCGCCGATCGTGACTGGGACGACCCCGATCCGACGACGGGCGTCTACGTCCGACGGCTCCGACGGCGACGACGCGCCGCCCGAGTGACGCTCTCGACCGCCCAGGCCGTCCGAGCGGCGTGGTCGTCCCGTGCCCGGGTCGTGCACCTGCACGACCCGGAACTCCTCTGGTCGGTACCGCTCCTGCGTGCGGCCGGTCGCGCGGTCGTCTACGACGCGCACGAAGACCTCCCCGCCCAGGTCGCCGGCAAGGAGTACCTCGGCCGGGCTGGTCGACGGCTCGCCGTGCCGATCGCGCACGCTGCGATCGCCGTGGCACGCCGAGCCTCGTTCGTGGTCGCGGCGACCCCGACGATCGCGGAACGGTTCGATCCGAGGTCGACCGAGGTGGTCCGGAACTTCCCCCGGCTCCGAGCGGTCGACCACGGGCTCCCGCCGTCCCAGCGCCGACGACGCATCGCCTACCTCGGTGCGTTGAACCGTGACCGCGGGCTGTCGGTCGTGACGGCGCTCGCCGACTCCCTGCACCGGGCACCCGGGTGGTCGCTCGTCGTCGCCGGGCAGATCGATGCGGCCGTCGATCGCCGCGCCTTCGACGCACAGATCGCGACCGGGCGGATCGCCTACGCCGGCGTCCTCGCTCCCGATGCGGCACGCGACGTGTTGCTCGATGCGCGCATCGGGATCGTCCCCCTCCTACCGACGCCGGCGTTCCGGACCTCGATCCCGACGAAGCTCCTCGAGTACCTCGCGGCCGGTCTGGCCGTGATCGCGACCGACGTCCCCGCCTGGCGTGCGCTCGTCGACGGCTTCGACTGTGTGACGTGGGTCCCACCGGATGACCCGGAGGCGATCCTCCGCGCCGTTCAGGCGTACGACGACGACCCGGCGCTGCTCGACCGACACGGTCGTGCGGCGGCCGAGGCCGCTCGCACCCGGCTGCACTGGGGACGCGAGTCGGGGCGGCTCACAGGGGTCTACCGCCGCCTGGGCCTCCCGGACCCGATCGGAGGCCTTTGCCATGGCATGTGATATTCTGTATCTCGACGGCCACGCAACGATGGTCGAGGACGGAAGGTCGACCCATGCGCCGGATCAGGACGCGCCGAGTCAGGGCACGGAGACTGCCCGCCGTCGCGGTGATCCTGTCGGGCACGCTGATCGGGCAGGGGACCGTCATCGCCGTGTCGCCACTGCTGACGCGCGCGTACGGGCCGTCGGACTTCGGCGCGCTCGCGGTGATCACGGCCCTGTGCTCGATCCTCGGCGCGTTCGCCACCACGGGGACGGACCGCGCGCTGATGGTCGCCCCGACGGATCGCGCGGTGCGGCACCTCGTGCTCTTCGGACTGACGACCTCGGCCGTCGTCGCGGGAGCCGTCGGGACGGCGGCCTGGTCCTTACGGGACGCCCTCGCCGCGGGCTTCGACGCCCCGTCGCTCGCGGAGCTCTGGTGGCTCTTCCCCCTGACGACCGTCGCGATCAGTGCCTTCCGGATCGTGAGTGCGACCGTCGCGCGACGGCAGCGCTACACCGACCTGGCCACCCGGAACGCGGTGCAGGGGCTGGCACAGACCGCGTGGAACCTGCTCGCCGCACCACTCGGACCCGTCGGCCTGCTCGCTGGCCTGTCGGTGGGCCGACTGGCGGGGGTGCTCGGCTCCCTACCCGGATCCCGTCGCCGCATGCTCGAGGCGTCGGCGTCGGCGTCGGCGTCGGCGTCGGCGTCGGCGTCGGCGTCGGCGTCGGCGTCGGCACCCGCTTCGGTGTCCGTGTCGCGATCGGACCGCATGGCGGCGACGCTCGGCGCACACCGGCGGTTCCTGCTCGTGACGCCCTGGTCCGCGCTCCTCAACGTCCTCGGGCAGCAGGGACCCAGTGTCCTCATCGCCCTCGCCCTGGGCAGCACGTCGGCCGGGTACGTCGCCCTCACGATGCGTGTGCTTGGTACACCCGTAGGCATGCTCGCGGACGCGGTCGCGCAGTGGTCCGGCGGCGTGTTCGGGCGCTCGGTCCGCTCCGGCACACCGGTGGACCGGCTGCTCAGACGGATCGTGCTGCGGCTGGCGGTCGCGGGTGCCGCCGGGACACTCCTCGTCCTCGTCTTCGCACCGACGGCGTTCTCCGTCGTCTTCGGCTCGCAGTGGACGCTGTCGGGCACCTACGCCCAGGTCCTCGTGCCGGCGTTCGCCGTGCAGGTCGTCGCGTCGCCGGTGACCCAGCTGCTCTCCCTGCTCGGCCGACAGCTGACGCAACTGTGGTGGGACGGCGGTCGACTGGTCCTGACGTCCGGCTCGGTCCTCGTGACGACCGCCGCAGGCGCGAGCCCCGGGGTGACGGTCGCCGCGCTGTCGGCTTCGATGGTCGTCGCCTACGTCCTCGTCCTCGTCCTGGTGCGGCGCGCCGTCCGGGCGCATCGGATCGTCGCGACTTCGACCGTCCTGACTCCTCCGGAGCCCGCACTCCCCGTTCACTGACCCGGGTCGGCCGGACGCACCACGGGAGCCTCCCGTGGTGACGCGGCGGCAGACCCTGCGAGCGATCGCGGTCAGCGCGACGGCGTCGGCGCTCGGCGCGGCTCCGACGCTCGCGCGGGTGGCGACGACTCCTGCGCCCGCTCCGGCGGCAGCGGTCCCCGTGGACGACGTCGACGCGGCGTCGCTGCACGAACTCGTCGAAGCGGCGGCCCCGTGGTCCACGGTCACCATCACCCGGGACTGGGTCGTCACCGAGTCGCTGGTCCTCACGTCGCCGATCACCCTGCGGTTCGCGGGCGGGTCGATCTCGACCGACGCGCACATCGCGGTCATCACGGTGCGCTCCTCCGACGTGCGTATCGACGAGCCCGTCCTCCGCGGTCGCGACGGGACGGTCTCCGGGCTCGGTCGCGGTGTGCACGCAGCCGGCACACCGGACGCTCCGCTGCGGAACATCGAGATCCGCGGCGGCTCGATCAGCGGCCAGTCGCACGACGGCGTGCTGCTCGAGCACGTCGGATGGTTCGCCGTGAGCGGCGTCACGATCAGCGGCGTCGGATACGCGGGGATCCTCATGTTCTCGTGCACGGACGGCGCCGTCAGCGGCAACCGGATCGACGAGGTGCACCAGCCGAGCCCGTACGTGAACTCGTACGGCATCGAGGCGGTCCGCGCGACGACCGCGGGGACCGATCGGTTTCCCCGCAGCGCGCGCATCACCATCAGCGACAACCTGGTGCGGGGCGTGCGGTCCTGGGAAGGGATCGACACGCACGGCGGTGAGGAGATCGTCATCCTCCGCAACCGGGTCGAGGACTGCCGTGTCGGCATCGCCCTCGTCCCGTCGAAGGACGAAGCGGATGCGTCGAAGACCAAGTACGCGCCGCTCGCGTGCGCGGTCATCGGCAACAGCGTCACCCGGTCCACGCGGGGAGCGGGGTCCGGGATCGTGGTGCGTGGAGCGGGGGAGACCGTCGACTCGCCGGCCGAGCGTGCCACCGGCGTCCTGCTGCGGAACGCGGTGTCCGGGTACGGCGACGCCGATCGGGACGCGCCGATCCTCGTGTACCTGACGAGGGACCTCATCGTGGCCGACAACGAGCTGCAGGGGTTCGGTCGGGCCATCTCGCTCTACCACTCCAACGCGGACGTGGCGATCCAACGCAACTCCGTGCTCGGGCTGGAACGGCTCGGGGCGGCGCGGAGCGTCGGGATCGCGGTCGTCGCCACCGCCAACTCCGGGATCGTGGCGGCCAACCAGGTGTCGGTGGGTGACGTGGGGCTGCAGTGCCGACTGGCGCCGAACGCGCTCCTCAGCGTCGCCAACACCTGGGGCGGAGCGGGCATGGATCCCGTGGTGGCCGCCGGCGACTCGGTGTTGCGGTTCCTCGACGGGTGATGCGGTGTTCTGCCGACGGAGCTGACGGGCCGACGGGCCGAGCCCCAACCAGGCCCAGCCCGGTTCATCGGGCCGAACCGCGACCAGGCCCGACCCGGCCGACCGGGCCGAACCCGACCAGCCCCGACCAGCCCCGACCACGCCGACCGGGCCGACCGGGCCGACCGGGCCGACCAGGCCGACCAGGCCGACCCGGCCTGGTCGGCTGGGTCCGGGCTCGGCCGGTTCGCGTCCATCGTTCTCTCGGCCCTCTGGCCGACCAGGGATGCGACACCCGACGGAAGGCCCGGAGCGCGCGACGGGTGGCCGGGCAGAGCGCGCGGCGAGTTCGTGATCGACCCTGACCCGGCCGACCTACCTGGCGACGCGGAGGCCGCTGCCGACCGGATGCGCACTGTGGCGACCAGTGGACCGTGCGCGGGAGTGTCGCGCGGTCCGCCCCGCGAGACGGTACGCCGCTCCAACCGAGCCGGCACCAGCCCGGGCGGCGTCGAACCGGTGGGCGGCGCGCAGGACCCGGTCCGCCCCGACGGCGACACGTCGCGCCCGCGAGGCCGCGGAGACCGGCGCTCCGGACCGCTCCGTTCGCGTCGTGCTCCCCGGGGCTTCGGGCTCCCATCCCGTCCGCGGGCAGATCGCGAGGATGATCGTGCCGAACAGCAACCCGTGCGACAACATCGCGGTGAAGACGGACGTGTTGGAGAGCATGATGCTCGGCATCACGAGCGCCATGGCAGCCACGCGCATCGGAAGTCCGTGAGCTGCCCGGTCGACGACGCGCAGCCACACCCAGAGGGCGAACGCCGCGATCCCGATGCCGAGCCAGCCGAAGTTCGCGAAGCCGTCGGCGAAGAGGTTCGCGTTCGCGTACCCGGTCGATCCGGGGACGAGGTAGTCGGCGATGCGCTTCGGCGGCGCGAGGTCGTACGGGTAGTCGAACCAGGTGTCGAGGAACGAGTAGGCGTACATCGCCACCGGGTTCTGACTGAAGTAGTCGACGTACACCGACGAGAGCAGTCCCGGGGCGAGCATGAACCGCCGGGTGAAAACCGACGTCCAGGTGATGCCACCCTGTGCCTCGTCGGCCAGGGCCGAGACGACCATGATCGCGAGCGGGGCGACGAGGAACGGTGCGGACCCCTTGGTCGACCGTCCGCGGAACAGCAGGGCCATGCCGAGCACCGCGACGAAGGAGAACAGCACGGCCTTGAAGCCCGTGCTCGAGTACAGCAGGAACTGTCCGACCAGCGCCAGGACGATCAGGGACGGACGTCGACGGAAGATGCCACGGGCGAGCAGCAGCGGGTTCACCACGTAGGCCTGACCGGTCAGCAGGTACCCGAGCGTGCCGCCGGAGCCGACGTCGGCCGTGTAGTCGGCGCGGACGTCGTAGATGTCGTCGAGGGCGAGGAACCGGACGTGGATCCCGACGGTCGCCGCCATGATCCCGTAGGTCAACAGCGAGTAGACGGCGCACACCGTCCACGTCAGCGTGCTGCGCCGGATCGAGAGCGAACCGAGCCGGAGGACGTCCGACGGTGTCGACTGCCCGACGGTGGCGGAGCGCGGGATGCCCGCCGCGACGAGGATGAACGCGGTGCCCACGGCGGCTGAGAGCAGCAGTGCCGTCCCTGCGGAGAGGTAGCCGGCGGAGACGCCCATGAGCATCGTCGGGGCGACGCACACGACGAAGAGGGCCCACAGCACGACGTGCGAGGGACGGGTGATCCGCACCGGCAGCGCCAGCGCGACCGCGCTCGTCAGCAGGACCGCCGCCAGCATGACCATCGGCGACGCCCCGACGTAGGTGTAGCCGAGGTAGCTGAACAACGGCGCCACCAGGACCGCGGAGATCCAGTTCATGGTCGCTGCGAGCGCGGCGACCGCACCCACGACGAAGACCACGCGTCGGAGCACCACGATCGTCCCGGGGGCGGTGCGACGGGACCGCTTCGATGCCTGCACGGGGTCCACGGGTCAGGCCTTGCCGGTCGTCGCGAGCAGCTCGTCGTACACCGCGGTCAGCCGGTCGGCCTCCCGTGCCCACGAGAACCGCGCCGCCGCGGCCTTGGCCTCGGCGCCGTGCGCGGCGAGGAGCTCCGGGTCCTCGGCGTACCGACGGACGGCGGCGGCGATCGCGCCGGGGTCGTCGGCCGGCACGAACGTCACGCACCCGACGCCGTCGAGCAGCCGGCGCCAGAGCGGCACGTCGGTGGCGATCACGGCGAGGCCGGCGGCGAGGTACTCGAAGAGCTTGGTGGGGAAGATCTGGTCGGTCACGGGGGTCCGTCGGAACGGCACGACCCCGATCCGCGCGTCGAGGAGCAGGTCCCGCGCCTCCATCGGTCCGACCACGCCGCGGTGTCGCACGCGCCCGGTCGCCTCGGCGCCGCGGAGCACGGAGGTGTCGGTCGCGGCGTCGATCGAACCGACCATCTCGACGCGCCAGTCCGCGGGGAACGCATCGAGCACCGCAGCCGCGCTGATCACGTCGATGCCCCGGTCACGGCTCAGCACGCCGACGTGCGCCACGATCGGTGCGCGGTCGGCGAGGGGGCGCTGCGCCGAGTCCTCGGCGCGCTCGAGCGGGAAGTTGTGGATCGCGACGGTGCGGTCCGCCGGGAACCGACGTCCGGTCCACTCGGTCGCGGCGACGACGCGGTTCGCGGTCCCGGCGACCCGGAGGAGCACGTGTGAGAGCGCCGCGAACACGGCACGCTGTCGGTGCGACAGGTAGTCCTTGCCCCAGACCTGGTCGGGGAGGTCCTCGTGCGCGTCGTAGACGACGGTACGACCGGCGAGGCGGAGCACCGGGATCGTCCAGATGAGCTCGGGGTCGTGCAGGTGCACCACTCGCGCTCCGGAGCGCAGCGCGAGTCGCAGCGCCTGCACGGTCGACAGGACCATGCGTCGGACCCGACGTCGGCGGGGGATGCACACGACGTCGACCCCGGTCCGCGGCGCACGCAGGTCGCTCTCGACGGCGATCAGTTGCACGCGTCGTCCGGCGGCGACACCCGCAGCGGCCTCGCGCAGGTGGACGCGGTTGTCGACCCACGGGTGGGCGGAGGAGACGTGGACGATGTCGTAGCGCATGGGCGGATCCGTTCGGGTCTGCGGCGAGGAGCTGCTGGGTCAGGGGCGGTCGGTGACGGAGTCGAGTGCTCCGGCGTACGTGCGGGCGAGGCGTGCGTAGTCGTGCTCGCGGAGCACGTGGTCGCGGCCCCGAGCGCCCATCGCGTCACGTTCCGCGGCGGGCATGGCGGCGAGCGCGAGCATGCCGTCGGCCATCGCGTCGACGTCGTCGGCGGCGACGTGCACGCCGCACCCGGACGCCTCGACCGACTCGAGCGGGACCGGGGCACCGACCAGCAGCGGCCGGCCGAGCAGCATGTACTCGTACTGCTTGTTCATCGAGACGCCGTGGCGGTAGAGCGGCAGGTCGTGCATGTTGACGACGAGGCAGTCGGCCTGCCGGCCGATCCGGCGGGCGTCGCCCTGGGAGACGCGGCCGTCCCACGAGATCGAGGCGGCGGACGGGAGGCGCGACGCGCGTTCCCGGAGCGCCGTCACGTCGGCGCCGTCTCCGACCAGGCGGAGGGCGAGCGGCCCGGTCCCGCGTGCCGCGGCGGTCGTCGCGGCACGGTCGAACGCGTCGATGACGGTCTCGAGCGCGTTCGCCGGACCCATCGAGCCGATGTACGTGACCGTGAACGGGCCGTCGGTGCCGCGCGGTGCCACCGCATCGGACTGCTCGCCCGGGAGCTCCTCGACCGCGACGCCGTTCGGCACCCAGGTGAAGTCACCGGTGTACCCGCGGTCGGCGTAGTAGCGCCCGACCCCGCCGAGCGGCGAGACGATGTGGTCGCTCCGTCGGACGATGCTCCGCTCGAGCAGGCGGAGCGCACGGATCACCGGGTGCCGCTCGGTCATGCCGGCGAGGCCCAGCGCGGACTCGGGCCACAGGTCGCGGGGTTCGAAGACGAACGGCACCCCGTGCCGCTTCGCCAGGCGGGCGGCCGCCCAGGCGGCGAGCGGGTGGAACGACCCGCCGACGATCACGTCCGGCCGGGGGAGTCCGGCGAGCGTCCCGGGGGCGAGCAGCAGGAGCGTGAACAGGAGGATGTCCGCGGCGCGACGGATCGTCCGCCGGATGCCCGCGCCGCGGTAGTCGATGCCGCGGAGCCAGAGGAACTCGTGCCCGGCGCCGGACCAGCGCTGCCGGAGACGGGAGCCGCGGAGGTGCGAGCGGCCGGTGGGGTGGTCGGTCCCGGCGGCGATGACGACGCTGTGCCAGCCCAGCCCGGCGAGGTGCTCGGCGAGGGACTGGTGGCGGGTCGCACGGCCGTCCCGCAGGTGGTGGTGGGCGTAGTGGTTGACGATCCAGACCGTCCTCATGCCGTCGACCCCGTCATCCGGTCCGTGCCGGTGAAGACGTCGGAGCTGGCGTGGCCGGGGGCGGTGATGCCCTCGCGGCGCAGGACGACGACCACGGTGCGCAGGAGGATCCGGAGGTCCAGGCCGAGGCTGATCGAGTCGACGTACTCGACGTCCGACCGGAGCCGCTCGGGCCACGGCAGCTCGTTCCGTCCGCGGACCTGTGCCAGCCCGGTGAGGCCGGGGAGGACGTCGTGCCGACGCGCCTCCTCGTCGGTGTAGAGGTCGAGGTAGCGGCAGAGGCTCGGCCGGGGGCCGACGAACGACATGTCGCCGCGCAGGATGTTCCAGAGGCTCGGCAGCTCGTCGAGGCTCGTCGAACGGAGGAGCCGGCCGAACCGGGTGAGCCGCTGGTCGTCGGTCGTGATGCCCTTGGCCTCGTCGACCTCGAGCATGCTCCGGAACTTCAGGATCGTGAAGGTGTAGCCGTGCAGGCCCGGTCGCTCCTGCCGGAAGATCACGGGTCGGCCGAGCCGGATCGCGACGAGTGCCGCGACGACCAGCATGACCGGTCCGGCGATGACGAGTCCGAGGACGGCGCCGCAGACATCGAGGATCCGCTTCGTGCGCATCACGCGCGTACGACGGTCGTGGTTCATGGTCGTGGCTCCTGTCGGGTTGTCGGGTTGTCGGGTGGCGTGTCAGGCGGACGGGGTGGTGACGGTTGCGTACTCCGAGCGGTAGTAGCCGCCCTGACGTCGCGCGTGCTTGGTCTTGGTGAGGACGACGCCGCTGGCCTGTCGTCCGACTCGTTCGAGCGCCTCGGTCGCGAGTCGCACCTCGGTGCGCTTCGTCTGACCGGCTGCGCTGACGAGGAGGGTCGTCGACACGAGCGCGCTGAGGATCGAGGCGTCCGTGACGGCGAGGACCGGCGGGGTGTCCAGGAGAACCACGTCGAACCGGTCGGTGAGGACGTCGAGGACGCGTTCCATCGCCTCGGACCCGAGGAGCTCGCTGGGGTTCGGCGGGATGGTGCCGGCCGGCAGCACGTGCAGTCCGTCCTCGCCCCACTCCTGCAGGACGTCCTCGAGCTCGGCGCGACCGACGAGCAGGTCGGAGAGGCCGGCAGCACCCTCGACGCCCATGACGTTGGCGAGGTTCGGACGTCGCAGGTCCGCGTCGACGACGGCCACGCGGAGGCCGCCCTGGCTCATCGCGACCGCGAGGTTCGCCGTGGTCGTGGTCTTGCCCTCGGAGGGGCGGGCGCTCGTGACGACGAGCGTCCGAGGTCCGTCGGACCGCAGGAACTGGACGTTCGTGCGGAGTGCCCGGAAGGCCTCGCTGCGAGCGCTCCCGGCGTTGTCGCGGACGATGAGCGGATGCGCGGCGGCGTCGCTGTCGAAGGCGATGTCTCCGAGGAGCGGCAGGCCGACCTCCTCGAGGTCGTCGGCGGTCCGGACCCGGGTGTCGAGCCCGCTCCGCAGGAGGGCGAGCGCTGCACCGACGGCGAGACCGGCTGCGAAGCCGAGCACGATGTTCGCCGCGGTCTTCGGCCCCACCGGGGAGCTCGGCGTGGTCGCCGGGGTGATCTCCTCGAGTCGCACCGACGGGGTCTTCGCGGAGATCTCGGGTTCGATCTGGCTGACGACCGACGCAAGGGTCGAGCCGATCGCCTCGGTGGTGCGGGCGGCGTCTTCGGCGTCCGTGTCCGTGACGGCGATCGAGATGATCACCGTGCCGGTCCCGACGCTCGCCGTGACCCGCTGCCCGAGTTCGGCAGGGGTGGTCTTCAGGTGGAGCTCGTCGATGACCTGCGTGAGCACCCGAGGGGACGAGGCGAGCTGCACGTAGGACTTGATCTTCTGCTGGGCCGCCGTCGAACCCTGTGCGATCTCGCCGGCGGTCGACGCGTCCTGGCCGGCGACCGACACGTAGTACGAGGTCGACGCGCGGTAGGTCGGAGTCGTGGTGGCGCTGCTCAGGGCCGCGACTGCGACGCCGAGGACGGCGCACGTGGCGAGGATCCACCAGCTGCGGAGCAGGGCTCGGGCGATCATCAAGGCGTTCATGGCGGTCCTTCGTTCGGGCTGACGTACTCAGTGTAATACATCACATGAGCAATGACAATGACGAAGGGCCCCGCACGTGCGAGGCCCTTCGATGCCGGTGATCGGTGGATCAGCCGGCCGGCTTGATGGCGTTCCCCTTGCCCTGGTCGTCGACCTTCGGCGCGGTGCCGTGGTACGTGATGGTGTTCTCGTTGCCGAGGACGGTCAGGGACTTGACGCCGGTCACGTCGACCGTGTTCTTCTGCCCCTCGACGGTCAGGGTCGGCACCGTCCCGAGCGTGATGGTGCGCCCCGACGAGATGATGCTGGCGCCGGCGCAGTCGCCGAACGTGGCGGGCTTGGCGTCCTTGCTGTCGTCGAAGATCTGCAGGGATCCGTCGATGCAGTCGTTGTACTGCGTCTCGGCGACCTTCGTGGATGCCGAGGCGGTAGCGGTGGGCTTCTGGTCCCCGCCGGACGAGTTCGCGGTGCAGGCGCTGAGGCCGACGGCGGCGACGAGCGCGAGGGAGGTGGCGGCGAGCGTGCGGATTGCGGTCGAGTTCATGATCTGGTCCTTCGGGTGGTGCTGCGGGCGTGCGCGACGGCGCCGCGGGACGGGGGTCCCGCGGCGCCGTCGCCGTGGTGGGGTTCGGTCAGCGGGTGCTGGCCGTGATGGTGAACGGAGCCGAGACGCTCTGCTTGCCGTCCTTGGTGAGGACGATCTTGAAGGCGTACGAGGTGGCGCCGGCGCCGACCGTGCGGTCGAAGGCGAAGCGACCCTGCGCCGACACGGTGCCGCTCGCGAGCGGGGCGTCGCCGACGTTGCCCACGGTGAAGACCTGGAAGGTCGCGTCCGGGGTCGCAGTGCCGGTGAAGGTGTTCACGCGACCCGGGGTCACCGTCGTGTTGTCGATGGTGACGTCCGCGGTGCGGGCCTGCAGGGTCACGGTGTCGCCGATCATCGTCTTGCCCAGGTGCGTCTGCTCGATGCGGAAGTCGAGCTTGGTGCTCGTCGCACCGACGATCCGCTTGAACGAGTACTTGCCGTCCGCGCCGACCACGAGGTCGGTGACGCCCGAGAGCTCGTTGTTCGAGGTGTTCAGGACGCGGATCGTCGCGCCGGGGGTGACGGTTCCGGTGAACGTGTTCCAGATGCCGGCGTTCACGTACTCGTTGTCGACGGTCGGGGCCTGGAAGGTGGCGGCGTCGATCGTGAACAGGTCACTCGTCGTGGTCTGGCCGTTGAGGGTCTGACGGATCTTGAACTTGAAGTTCGCAGCCCCCATCGAGACGACGCGCTTGAACTCCCACTTGCCGTCCTGGCCGACGCGGAACGTGCTCTCGATGCTCGGGTCGAGCACCGTGTCGGACATGTTCAGCACCGTGTAGCTCGCGCCGGGCTCACCGGTGCCCTCGAAGGTGTTCTGGCGACCGGGGAAGACCTCGGTCGTGTCGACCGTCACCGGGGTGAGCGAGGCGGCGTTCACGGTGTAGAGCGGCGAGGTGAACGTCGCCCCGTCCGCCGTCGTGACCTCGAGCTTGAACTTGAAGTTCGGAGCGCCCAGCGACACCACTCGATCGAAGGTCCAGTTGCCCTGACCGTCGATGTCGAAGGTGCCCGGGACGATCTGGGTGCCCGACATGTTCAGGACGCGGTAGGACGCACCGGCGGGACCGGTACCGGTGAACGTGTTGTTCACGCCCGGACGCACCGAGCGGGTCGTGTTCGTGACCGTGTACCCGGCGTTCGCGCGGATGCTGAACAGCTGCGACGTACGGGTCTCACCGTTCAGCGTCTGCTCGAGCTTGAAGTCGAACTTGGACGCGCCGGTCGAGACCGCACGACGGAACGTCCAGTTGCCGTCCGCGTCGATGGTGAAGGTGCCCGGGACGATCTGGCTGCCCGAGGCGTTCAGCACCCGGTAGGTCGCGTTCGGCGTCGCGGTGCCGGAGAACACGTTCTCGACACCCGGGGTCACGGTCGCCGGACGGCTGACGGTGACGGGAGCGAACGCGTCGACCGTGGCGTCGATCGTGAACGGACCGTCGGTGCGCGTGGCGTCACCGAGCGTCTGGCGGACGCGGAAGGAGAACTCGGTGCTGTTCGCGGCCGGGGTGTGCTGGAACGAGAACGAGCCGTTCTCGGCCACGCGCACGCCGCCGACGATGACGGACCCGTTGCCGTCGAGGATGTCGACGGTCGCGCCGGCGGTCGCCGTACCGGCGAACGTGGTGCGCTGACCCGGCGTGTACTCGTCGGTGGTGATCTCCGCCGCGGTGAGCGCGGACTGACCCGGGTTCACGGTCACGGTCGCCGTCGTGGTGTTGGCGCCCTTCGACATCTGCTTCGCCTCGAGCGTGTGTTCACCGGCGGTCAGCGTCGCGGTACCCGACCACGTGCCGTTGCTGCGGACCTTGGCCGAGATGACCGGGTTGCGGCCGGAGTTGTCGAAGACCTGCACGTCGGAGCCGGCCTCACCGGAACCGGTGATCGCGGTGGACCCGGCGGCGACCTCCTCCTGGTCCTCGGGGCCGGTGATCGCCACAGCCTTGCCGTAGTCGAGCTCGACGTCCTTCGAGCCGCCGTCCTTGCCGTCGATCGTCTGCGTGACGGTGAGGGCGAGGGCGCCGCCCTTGTTCGGGGCATCCACGTCGAACGAGTAGGTGCCGTCCTCGGCCGCGGTCGTCGTGCCGAGCGTCGTCGCGCCCTTCTTCAGGGTGACCGTCGCTGCCGGCTCGGCGGTGCCCGACACGGTCGCCTTCTTCGCGATGTCCGCGTCGAACGACCCGTTCGCCGTGATGCCCGCGTAGTCGGAACCGAGGTTCGATGGAATACCGATCCAGCGGCTGTCAGGTTCACCCGTCGATGTCAAGGTGTAAACACCACCCCCACCCTCCCAAGGTGCCAGCTGGGTCGACGTATAGATCCTGTGCCCGGCGAGCGTGCGGTAGATCGCTCCAGTTGCGTCCTGCCGAAGGAACGTTTCGGGATCGTCGCAGTCCCACACGACATACTGTGCGCCCGGCGCATCGCGAAGACATTCGCCGTCGGACATCTTCAGCTGAAACGCGCCGTCGCCCAAAGGATGAACGGCGTAGCTCGGAGCCGCGGCCTTTGCCGCAGCGAGAGTCCGGAATTGTGCGGACTCGGTCATGTAGTTGACATTGCTGCCTGGGCTGTCCTGTACGTCCTGGACGACGTACTTGGCGAACCGGTAGTCGTTCGCCGCTTTCTGCCAGACGAACTGCACGGTCTTCGCGGCGTCGACGGACACCGGCGCGGCGGACGCGGAAGCCGCACCGAACGACAGACCGGAGACGATCGTCGCGACGGCGAGCGCACCGGCGCCCAGGCCCTTCGCGAGACGCTTCTTCTTGGATGACATGGTTGGTGATCCCTTTCGAGGGGGTCGGGCCGCGTGCTCTCGCTCGGACGATCGGGCCGTCGGCGGCTCGCGGTGGATGTTCGCGGGAGACCCCGCTGCCGTACCAGAATATCAAACCGAACGCTGAAATACAACATCCGCGATCGCCAGCGACTTGAGCCGACTCATGGCAAGTTCCGGGGCTGTCGTCTTGACGTCCAGGTGCACCGGAGTAAGGTTGAGTCCATCGGACGCAAGTCCAACGACTTCAGCATCACGAGTACCAACAGAAGGAGCACCCACACATGGGACGTGCAGTAGGCATCGACCTCGGAACCACCAACTCGGTCGTCAGCGTGCTCGAGGGCGGTGAGCCCACGGTCATCGCGAATGCCGAAGGCATGCGCACCACGCCGTCGATCGTCGCCTTCACCAAGGACGGCGAGGTGCTCGTCGGCGAGACCGCGAAGCGCCAGGCCGTCACGAACGTCGACCGCACCATCGCCAGCGTCAAGCGCCACATCGGCACCGACTGGACGACGGACATCGACGGCAAGAAGTACACGCCGCAGGAGATCTCGGCCCGCATCCTCGGCAAGCTCAAGCGCGACGCCGAGCAGTACCTCGGTGAGGACGTGACCGACGCGGTCATCACCGTGCCGGCGTACTTCAACGACGCCGAGCGCCAGGCCACCAAGGACGCCGGTGAGATCGCCGGCCTGAACGTCCTCCGCATCATCAACGAGCCGACCGCCGCCGCGCTGGCGTACGGCCTCGACAAGGGCAAGGAAGACGAGCTCATCCTGGTCTTCGACCTCGGTGGCGGCACGTTCGACGTCTCCCTGCTCGAGGTGGGCAAGGACGACGACTTCTCCACGATCCAGGTCCGCGCGACCTCGGGTGACAACCGCCTCGGTGGTGACGACTGGGACCAGCGCATCGTCGACTACCTCGTCAAGAAGTTCAAGGACGAGCACGGCGTCGACCTGTCGACCGACAAGATCGCCAAGCAGCGCCTCAAGGAAGCCGCCGAGCAGGCGAAGAAGGAGCTCTCGTCGCAGATGTCGGCGAGCATCCAGCTCCCGTACCTGACGCTGACGGCCGACGGTCCGCTCAACCTCGACGAGACCATCTCGCGCGCCCAGTTCGAGCAGATGACCTCCGACCTGCTCGACCGCACGAAGAAGCCGTTCAACGACGTCATCAAGGAAGCCGGTGTCTCGGTCAACGACATCGCGCACGTGGTGCTCGTTGGTGGCTCGACCCGCATGCCCGCCGTGGCCGAGGTCGTCAAGTCGCTGACCGGCGGCAAGTCCCCGAACCAGGGCGTCAACCCGGACGAGGTCGTGGCCGTCGGTGCCGCGCTGCAGGCCGGTGTCCTGAAGGGCGAGCGCAAGGACGTCCTCCTCATCGACGTCACGCCGCTGTCGCTCGGCATCGAGACCAAGGGCGGCCTGATGACGAAGCTCATCGACCGCAACACCGCGATCCCGACCAAGCGGAGCGAGACCTTCACGACCGCGGACGACAACCAGCCGTCCGTCGCGATCCAGGTCTTCCAGGGCGAGCGCGAGTTCACCCGTGACAACAAGCCGCTCGGCACCTTCGAGCTGACCGGCATCGCCCCGGCCCCCCGCGGCGTCCCGCAGGTCGAGGTCACCTTCGACATCGACGCCAACGGCATCGTGCACGTGTCCGCGAAGGACAAGGGCACCGGCAAGGAGCAGTCGATGGTCATCTCCGGCGGCTCGTCGCTGCCGAAGGAGGACATCGAGCGCATGGTCCGCGAAGCCGAGGAGCACGCGGCCGAGGACAAGGCCCGCCGCGAGGCCAACGAGCGTCGCAACCAGGCCGAGCAGCTCGTCTACTCGATCGAGAAGCTCATCAAGGAGAACGACGAGAAGCTCCCCGCGGACGTGAAGTCCGAGGTCCAGGCCGACGTCGACGCCCTGAAGTCGGCACTCGCCGGCGAGGACGACGAGGCCGTCAAGACCGCCTTCGACAAGCTCAACGAGTCGCAGGGCAAGCTCGGCCAGGCGATCTACTCCCAGCAGGACGCAGCAGCCGGTGCCGCCGGTGGCGAGCAGCCCGCTGGCGAGCAGCCGGCCGACGACGAGGACATCGTCGACGCCGAGGTCGTGGACGACGAGGACGACAAGGACAAGAAGTAGATGACGGACCCCAAGGACAACGTGCCGAACGAGGACGAACCCCAGGTCGAGGGCGACGCCACCAACGCGGCCGAGCCCGAGGACCTCATCGAGGCGGAGGGGCCCGACGTCGAACTCCCGACGGACGGCCCCGCCGCCGGCGGCCCGGCCGCCGACGCCGAGAACGACCTCTCGCCGGAGGACGAAGCGCTCCTCGCCGACGCCGCGCGCGGCATCGCCGAGGACAAGCTCAGCCCCGAGGACCGCGACCTGGTGGCCGAGATGCGTGCGGACATGCTCCGTGCGCAGGCCGAGCTGGTGAACTTCCGGAAGCGCGTCGAGCGCGACCGCGAGGCCAACCGCGAGGTCGCCATCGCCGAGGTCGTCCGGGCACTGCTGCCGGCGCTCGACGACCTCACCCGCGCCGAGGCGCACGGTGACCTCGCCGAGGGCCCCATGCAGGTCATCGGACAGAAGATCCGCGGCGGCTTCGAGAAGTTCAAGCTCGTGCAGATCGGCGAGAAGGGCGAGTCCTTCGACCCGAACATCCACGAGGCGATCGTGCAGCTCCCGACACCCGGTGCCACCGGCCAGACCGTGGCGGACGTCGTCGAGCCGGGCTACAAGCTCGGCGAGCGGGTCCTCCGTGCGGCCAAGGTCGCGGTGGCGGTCCCGGCCTGAGCGCGGGGAGGAGGTAGGGATTCATGGCCAGTCAGGACTGGTTCGACAAGGACTTCTACAAGGTCCTCGGCGTCGACAAGACGGCGAGCGACGCTGAGCTGAAGAAGACCTACCGGAAGCTCGCGCGGCAGTACCACCCGGACTCCAACCCGGGCGACGCCGCCGCCGAGAACCGCTTCAAGGAGATCAGCGAGGCCTACTCGGTCCTCTCCGACAAGGAGCAGCGCCAGGAGTACGACCAGGTCCGCGCCATGGGTTCGGGTGCCCGCTTCACGGCGGGTGGCCCGGGCCAGGGCGGGGGCTTCGAGGACGTCTTCGGCGGCATGTTCGGTCAGGGCGGCGGCGGGCAACGCGTCCGCTTCGGTCAGGGCGGAGCCGGCGGCTTCGAAGACATCCTCGGCGGCATGTTTGGAGCAGGCACAGCCGGCGGTGGCGGTGGCTTCGGCCAGTCCAGCGGCGGCTACCGGGGCTTCGGTGGGCCGACGAAGGGTCGCGACGTCACGGCGACGACGACCCTCGACTTCACCACCGCGATCGCGGGCGACACCGTCAAGCTCTCGCAGGGCAACGGCCGTCCGGTGAACGTCCGCATCCCGGCGGGCGTCGCGGACGGGCAGAAGATCCGACTGCGCGGGCGCGGGGAACCGTCGCCCGACGGCGGCGAGGCGGGCGACCTGGTGGTCACCGTCACGGTCCGCAAGCACCCGGTCTTCGAGCGTGACGGGCAGCACCTCCGGCTGGACGTCCCCGTGACGTTCGTCGAGGCGGCCCTCGGCGCGACGATCGAGGTCCCGACGCTCGGCGGTTCCACCGTCAAGCTCCGGGTCGCACCGGGCACCCCGTCTGGTCGCGTCCTGCGCGTCAAGGGTCGCGGCGTCACGACCAAGAACGGCACGGGCGACCTGCTCGCGACGGTCCAGGTCGCGGTGCCGTCCCACCTGTCGGACAAGCAGCGCGAGGCCGTCGAGGCCCTCGCCGACGTCTTGCCCGACGAGAACCCGCGCGAGGACCTCCTCGCCAAGGCGCGCGACTAGCGTCACGCAACAACAGCGATGAACCCAGCCTGGAGGCTCGGCGCGGCTTCCTGACGGACGCTCGCAGAGCCTCCAGGCTGGTTTCCACCACCACGCGGAAGACGGAAGGAACACGCCATGACCGACATGGACGAGAACTCGCCCGTCTTCGCGATCGCGATGGCCGCCGAGCTCGCCGAGATGCACCCGCAGACGCTGCGGCAGTACGACCGGCTCGGTCTGGTCGTCCCCGGGCGGACCCGGGGCGGGTCCCGCAGGTACTCGATGCGGGACATCGCCCAGCTCCGCGAGATCGCACAGCTCGGGTCCGAGGGCGTCTCGCTCGAGGGCATCCGTCGAGTGCTCGAGCTCGAGAACGAGAACCGGGCGTTGCGATCACGGATCTCCGAGCTCGAGACGGCGCTCGCCGACCAGCTCATCAACCGGCCGGGTGCTCGCGTGTTCGCGGCCTCGGCCACCGGCGGAGCCGTGCCGCTCCGCGCCGGGGTGCGGCCGCAGCGGAATACGCAGATCGTGCTGTGGCGGCCGCCGCGCTGACGACCGAACGACAGCGGGCTCCGGGACATGATGTCCCGGAGCCCGCTGTCGTGTCAGGCCGTCAGCGGGTCACCGCGTCGCGGCGGGCAGGTCGTAGAGCCGCGTCGTGTAGGTCGAGCCGTCGACGGTCACCCGCAGCTTGAAGCCGAAGCGGAGCGACCCGGCGGACACCGTCCGGTCGAACGACCACGAGCCGTCGTCACCGATGGTGTGGCGACCGGGGACGATGACCGTGCCGGAGGCGTTGAGCACCTCGTAGGTCGCGCCGGCGGGGCCGGTGCCCTCGAACGTGTTCACGAAGCCGGGGAGGACCGCGTCCGTCGTCACGACGACCGGGGCGACCCCCTGGTTCGCGTCGATCGAGAACAGCTCCGAGGTCTCGGTCTGCCCGTCCTTCGTCTGCTCGACCGCGAACTGGAACGACGTGGCGCCGGTCGACACGACGCGTTCGAACTCCCACGTGCCGTCGTCGGCGACGGTCAGCGTGCCCGGGACGATCTGGGTGCCGGAGACGTTGAGCACCCGGTAGGTCGCACCCGGCTCGGCGGTGCCGCGGAACGTGTTCGAGAGTCCGGGGGTCACCGTTCGGGGCGACGTGAGCACGACCGGCGCGAGGCTGCCGTTCGAGCCGGGGTTGATCGTCACCTGGGCGGTGGTCGTGTTCGCGCCGCGCGAGGACTGCACGACGCGGAGCACGTGCTCGGCCCGGTCGAGGTCGTCGGTCGTGAGCGTCCAGCGACCGTCCGGCGCGACGACGTCGGTGCTGCGACCCACGATGCGGTCGGCGCCGCCGGTGACGTCGTGCACCTCGATCGTCGACCCGGGCTCGCCCGTGCCGGACATGTCGACCGGACCGCCCGTGTGCGCGGCACCGTCGGCGGGGGTCTCCACGGCGACGCCCGCGCCGTAGTCGACGTCGCGCGTCACCGCGTGCTCCGAGTCGACCAGGCCGGCGAGCGACTGGGTCGCCGTGACGGCGTACGTGCCGGCCGCGTTCGGTGCCGGGATGGTCGTCGACCAGCGTCCGGTGGTGGCGTTCGCCGTGACCGGGGCGCCGAGCGCGGTGCCGGCGGCGTCCCGCAGCTGGACGGTCGCGCCCGGGTGGGCGGTACCGGCGGCCTGGACGGGGGTGTCGCGGATCGGGGAGAACGTCGTCGTGAAGGTCAGTTCGTCGGCGGCCAGCACGGCGGTGAGGGTGGTCGACCCGGTGCGGTCGGGCCCGACGTACTGCTCGAGGCGGATCGTGTTCGTGCCGAACGCCAGGCCGGTGACGACCGCGGTCCACCGTCCGTCGGTGCCGATGGACACCGCGTTCGCGCCGTCGACGAGGACCTGCGCGTTCGGGGTGCCGCGGCCGCTGAGGAACGCGGTGCGGGCCAGGGTGTCGATGCGGTCGATCCGGGCGTCGAAGGCCGGCAGGAAGTCCGCCACGTTCGGCAGCCGGTCGGCGATCTCCTTGACCTGGAGTCGCATCACGGGGTCGTTGTTGTAGAGCCCGAGGAAGCCGCCGTTGCGCTCCGAACGGAGACCGGTGCCGATCGGGTTGTTCGACCCCTGGTTGCTCGCGAGCGAGAACCGCTGCTCGACGGCGCCGTCCACGCAGGACTCGAGCGTGACGCGGGAGTTGATGCCGGCCGTCGCGGTCGCGGCGCTGAGGCACAGGTCGGGCGCGGACACCGGGCGGACCGGGCCGACGGTGCCGGGCGCCGGCAGGTACCAGTCGACGGCGCGGTCGAGGGCGCCGGCGAGCGTCGCCGCACGGTTCGCGGCGATCTCCTGACCGGCGGCGCCCGGCAGCGGTGCGGCGAACGCCGGTGCGCCCTGGAAGGACGACGTCTCGGTGACGAGGGGGCCGACGACCTGGTCGCCGTCGGCCTGGGTCGTCGCGGCGGACGCCGAGGTCGCGCCGCCGGCGGCGATGGCCGCGGTGACGCAGACGCCGACCGCGATCCAGCGCGCGCGGGCGGTGGGGACAGTGAGTTGCATGAGGCTCCTTCGGAGTCGAACAGGACCTCAGCAACATATCGATGTGGAACACCGTATGTGAAAGTCTTGGCAACGCTTGGCAACAGCCGGACCGGTACGCTGGCGCCGTGCCACCCGACTTCGCCGACCTCTTCCGCCGCCGTCACGACGACGCGCCGGACCTCATCGCGATCGACGGCACCGACCGGTTCATCCTCGACGAGGCGCCGCACGTGCACGGCGACGCGCTCCGGCAGCCGGGCGAGGTCGCGGTGGTCGACGACCGGTACGGCGTGCTGACGCTCGGTGCGATCACCCTGCACGGCGCCTCGGACGTCCGGGTCGTGCAGGACTCCCTGGTCGGCGTGCGCGCGCTCGAGGCCAACGCCGGGACCTTCGGTCGGCGGGGCTTCCACCACCCGGGCACGCTCGAGCAGGCGTTCCGGGACGTGCGACTCGTCCTGCTCCGGCTGTCGAAGTCGAACGACCGGCTCGACGAACTCGCCCGTGCCGTCGCCCGGTTCGCCGCGCCCGACGTCGTGCTGCTGTGCGGCGGGGTGTCGAAGCACATGAACCTCTCGCAGAACGACGTCCTGCGCCGGTACTTCGGCGAGGTCACGGCGTCCCGGGGCCGGGGCAAGTCGCGGCTGCTCATCGCGCAGGACCCGCTCCGCGCACAGGCGACACGGGCGGACGCGACGAACCCCTGGCCGCGGTCCGTGCACGTCGACGACCTCGGCATGACCCTCGTCGCACACGGTGGCGTGTTCGCCGGGACCTCGCTCGACCAGGGCACGCGGGTGCTGCTCGACGCGATGGACGGCGCCGTGCCCACCGCCCGCACGGCGGTCGACCTCGGGTGCGGCAACGGCGTGATCGCCACCGCGCTCGCCCGGCGTCGTCCGGGCATCCGGGTGGTCGCCACGGACGTCTCGAAGATCGCGGTGGCGTCGACGATCGCCACGGCCAGGGCCAACGGCGTGACGGACCGGGTCGAGGTGGTCCGGTCGGACGCCGGCGACGAACTCGCCGAGGGGTCCTCGCAGCTCGTCCTCTGCAACCCGCCCTTCCACGAGGACACCACCGTGTCCACCGACGCGGCCGAGGCGATGTTCCGGAACGCGGCCACGATCCTCCAGTCCGGCGGTGAACTGTGGTGCGTCTGGAACTCGCACCTGCGCTACCGGCCGGTCCTGGAGCGGCTCGTCGGGACGACCAGGCAGGTCGTCCGCACGCCGAAGTTCACGGTCACCGCGTCCCGTCGCGTCTGACGCGTCTGACGCGTCGCGCCTGACGCGTTACGCCTCGCGCCGGACGCATCGCGCGGGACGCGGACACCGGACGCGGACACCGGACACCGGACACGAGAGCGGGGACGGTCGCTCGCGCGACCGCCCCCGCTCTCGTTGCCCCGCCTACGCCGGGATGTAGTCGAACGTGTCCGGGTCCGGACCCGTGCGGTGGTCCTTGTCGAGCGACGAGATCGCGGTCATGTCGTCGTCCGAGAGCTCGAAGTCGAAGATCGCGAAGTTCTCCTCGACCCGGGCGCGCGTGACCGACTTCGGGAAGACGATGTCGCCGCGCTGGATGTGCCAGCGCAGGACGACCTGCGCCGGGGTCTTCTCGATGTTGCCCGCGATGCGCGTGATGGTCTCGTCGTCGAGGACGAGTCCCTGCGCGATCGGCGACCAGGCCTCGGTCGCGATGCCGTGCTCGCGGTCGTAGGCGCGGAGCTCGTCCTGCGTGAGGTACGGGTGCACCTCGATCTGGTTCACGGCCGGGGTGATCGTGGTCTCGGCCGCGAGGCGGTTGAGGTGGTGGGCCTGGAAGTTGCTCACGCCGATCGAGCGGGCGGTGCCGCCGCGGTAGAGCTCCTCCATCGCCTTCCACGTCGGCACGAAGTCCGACTTGGTGGGCAGCGGCCAGTGGATGAGGAAGAGGTCGGTGTAGCCGCCGAGCAGCTCGGCCGACTTCTTCCCGTTCTCCAGCGCCGCCTCGGGGTCGTGGAAGCCGTTGTTGAGCTTCGACGTGACGAAGATCTCCTCACGGGGGATGCCGGACGCCTCGATGGCCTCGCCGACCTCCTTCTCGTTGCCGTACATCTCGGCGGTGTCGATGTGGCGGTAGCCGACCTCGAGCGCTGCGAGCGTGGCGTCCTTCGTCTCCGACGGGTCGATCTGGAAGACCCCGAAGCCGAGCTGCGGGATGGTCTTG
Source organism: Curtobacterium sp. NPDC098951 (assembly GCF_044759965.1). Lineage (NCBI taxonomy): Bacteria > Bacillati > Actinomycetota > Actinomycetes > Micrococcales > Microbacteriaceae > Curtobacterium > Curtobacterium sp. NPDC098951. Next base: position 718,808 of record NZ_JBIWAG010000002.1, on the reverse strand, counting down.
CCGTCGTTCAGGGTGATGTTCGGAACGGTCATGGTCCGAGTCAACCAAAGCGCGCCCAGCCCGCATTCCGGGAACGTTCAGGCCGGGCGGGCCGCCGCCCGTCCGACGTACCCCGCTAGGCCAGTGCGGCCGTGATGTACGCCTGCAGCGCGAGCCCGTAGGCCTCGGCGGCGTCGTCCGAGGTGAACGAACGATCAGCACCGTCGATCGTCGCGACCACCGTGAAGCCGGCCGACAGCGACACGAACGCCGGCCCGAGCAGCTCGCGCAGCTGGTCCTCGCGCGGGAGCCAGAGCGACTCGGCGGCGTCCACCGAGTCGAGTGCCCACTCGGTCGTGCCGTTGAACCCGAGCACCGTGCCGGACGGGTAGTCGTGCCGCTCCACGGTCATCTCGGACACCGTGTAGACGTCGTCGTCCACGCCCGGCTTGTCGATCACGAACCGGTCGCCCGTCGTCGGGTGCCACCGGAGTCCGGCGTCACGCAGGGCGGTGGCGAGTGCAACACTGATCACGCTCCCCAGCCTGCCACTCGCGGTCCTGCAAGGTCGCCGTACTAGCATCGCCGGGCACCCCCACGCGCGATCGCACCAGCGTCCGCGCGCGCGACGCGACGACGCCCGGCCGACCGGTGCAGCGCCTCCAGGCCGAGACCCCGGCCCCGGGGCGGGCCGCCGGCCGGCGCCCCGACCGTGGCGGACACCGACCCCTCCGCCGAAGAGAAGGACCCGCATGACCCTCGAACGCGAGGAACTCCGCGACGACTGGACCGTCACCCTGGCCGAGGGCCCCGGTGCGCCGGACGGCGTCGCGGGCCGCGTCATCCCGGCGACCGTGCCGGGGCAGGTCCACACCGACCTCGAGCGCGCGGGCCTGCTGGCGGACCCGACGTTCGACCGCGACGAGGACGCGGGGAAGTGGGTGGGACGGGCGGACTGGTCGTACCAGCGCACCGTCGACGTCGACCCGCGCGGCTTCGAACGCGTCGATCTCGTGTGCGACGGACTCGACACCGTGGCCGAGCTGAGCCTCGACGGCGTCGTGGTCGGGACCACCCGGAACATGCACCGGCGGTACCGCTTCGACGCGCGCGACGCCACCGGCGGTGTCGGCCGCGGCAGCAAGACGCTCGAGATCCTGTTCGAGTCGCCCTACCGCGAGGCCGGACGCGTCGCCGCGAAGGCCGGCAGCATGCCCGGTCCGTACGACGAGCCGTTCCCGTACATCCGCAAGATGGCGTCGAACTTCGGCTGGGACTGGGGGCTGACGGCGGTGACGAGCGGTCCGTGGCGACCGGTCGCGATCGAGCGGTGGTCCACGGCGAGGCTCCGGGACGTCCGGCCGCTCGTCGACGTCGAGGCGGGGGAGGGCGTGCTCGACGCGCACATCACCGTCGAGCGCTCGGGACTCAACGACCTCGACCAGGACGGCGAGGACGACGACCTCGTGCTCGTCGTCACCGTGAGCGGGGGGACGGCCGACGGCGGGACCACGCGGCAGCGCTCCCGCGCCCAGCTGACGCCGAAGGACGACGAGACGGTCGTCACCGTGCGCGTGCCCGAGGTCCAGCGGTGGTGGCCGCGCGGCTACGGCGCACAGGAGCTCTACGACGTCGTGGTCGAGCTGCAGACGGTCGACGGCGAGGTCCTCGACCGCTCGACCTTCCGCACCGGCTTCCGCTCGACGCGCATCGACACGACGTCGGACCGCGTCGGGAAGCCGTTCAACGTGCACGTCAACGGCACCCTCGTCGACGTCCGGGGCGTGAACTGGATCCCGGACGACGTGATCGTCTCGCGGGTCACCCGGGACCGCGTCGAGGGGCGGTTGCGCGCCGCCGCCGACCTCAACGTCAACCTCGTGCGCGTCTGGGGTGGCGGCGTCTACGAGTCGCGCGACTTCTACGAGGTCTGCGACGAGCTCGGACTGCTCGTCTGGCAGGACTTCCCGTTCGCGTGCTCGGCCTACCCCGAGGGCGAGCCGATCCGCAGCGAGGTCATCGCCGAGGCCCGGGACAACGTCGCCCGGCTCTCGCGGCACCCGTCCCTCGTGCTCTGGAACGGGAACAACGAGAACATCTGGCTGCACGAGGTCGACGGCTGGGCCGCCGAGCTCGGGGACCGCGGCTGGGGCCTGGACTACTACCTCGACCTGCTGCCGACCATCGTCGACGCGGTCGACCCGTCCCGCTTCTACACGGTCGCCTCGCCGTGGTCGGGCTCCGAGTCGCTCTTCGCGAACGACGTCGACCACGAGACGCACCACTCGTGGGAGGTCTGGAACCGCCTGCCGGACACCGCCTACCGCGAGTCGGTGCCGCGCTTCGTGTCCGAGTTCGGCTGGCAGGCACCGCCCGCCTGGCGGACGCTCCGCGACGCCGTTCGGGACGCGCCGCTCGCCGTCGACTCGCCCGGCGTCGTCCACCACCAGAAGGCGGCGGACGGCATGGGCAAGCTCGAGCGGGGACTCGCACCCCGGTTCGGTTCCGTCGCCCCGGCCGAGTTCGACCGGTGGCACTACCTGACGCAGCTCCAGCAGGCACGCGCGATCGCGACGGGCGTGGAGCACTGGCGGACGCACTGGCCCCGGAACACGGGTGTCGTCGTGTGGCAGCTGAACGACCTGTGGCCGGTCTCGTCGTGGTCGGCGATCGACTCGGCCGGGCGGCTGAAGCCGCTCGCGCACGAGCTACGGCGGCTCTACGACGACGTGCTGCTCACGATCCGTCCGGTCTCGTCGGTCGCGGCTGCGGTCGGTGACGGCGTCGGGTCCGGGGGCGGCTCCGGTGTCGGCTCCGGTGTCGGCTCCGGCCAGGCGGGTGGGTCCGGTCCGGTGGACGGGTCGGAGCAGCCGGGAGGCGCGGATCGCGGCGCCTCGTCGGCCGCCGTCGGGGAGACGGCTGATCTGGGCGACCTGGCGGACACGCTCTCCCTCGGGGTGTCGCCAGGGGCGTTCGGCAGTTCGCCGATCGAGATCGCGGTCCGTTCGACCCGGTCCGGTCACGACAGCGTCGTCCGGGTCCGGCGCGTCACCCTGGCGGGCACCGTCCTCGCCGAGGTCTCGCTGCCCGTCCACCTGTCCGCCGCCGGGGTCGCCGTCGTGGCGCTGCCGGAGTCGGTCGGAGTCGTGGACGACCCGACGAACGAACTCGTCGTCGCCGACATGGACTGGCGACGTGCGGTCTGGACGCCGGCACCCGACAAGGAGATGCGCTGGGAGCCCGCCCGCTACCGCACGGCGTTCACCCCCGCGGCGGACGGCGACGGGCTCGACCTCGTCGTCGAGGCGGAGGGGCTCGTCCGCGACCTGCTCTTCCAGCCGGACCGGGTCGCTGCCGGCGGCACCGTCGACCGTGGCTTCATGACGCTGTTGCCCGGGGAGTGCGTCGCGTACCGCCTGCGGGGCGTGACCGAGGCGGACGTCCCGGCGCTCTCGGCAGCGCCGGTGGCCTGGACCCTCGACGCGGTGCTCGCACGCTGACGGACTGACCGCGTCCCTGCCTGCCGTCTGTCTGTCCGCCGGTACGCCTGGCTTCCTTCCTGCCTGCCTGTGCGAACGGTGTTCGTTCCGGGGCCCGCCTGGGCTTCCTGACCGGTGCGAGTTACGATGGGTGCACGACGGACTTCCGCCGCACGCGTCGACGGTGACTCGGAGACGGCGACCAGATCCAGATACCAAGGAGTCATGATGCTCGGAAACCTCGGTGGCGTACACCTGCTGATCATCCTCGGGATCATCATCCTGCTGTTCGGCGCGACCAAGCTCCCGGCGCTCGCCAAGGGCCTCGGGCAGTCGATCAACATCTTCAAGAAGGAGATGGGTGACGACGACAAGAAGGCCAAGGGCACCGACGCCGGAGCGCAGAACACCACGGTGACGAACACCGCGGCCGAGCCCGCCCCGCAGCCGGTGGTCAACCCCGGCCCGTCGGTCCAGCCGAACTCGGACTCCAGGAACTAGGACCCCAGCCCCGTCCTGTCGGCAGCCCCCGCGACCCCGTCGGTCGCGGGGGCTTCGTCGTGCACGTCGGACGAGTCGTCCACAGGTCGTCCCCAGGGCAGGCGGGACCGCGCCGGGTGGCGGAGGATGAGCACATGACGACCCCTGCCCCTGCGGCCACCGCTCCGCTCCGCGACGACCGCCGTGTCGTGCTGGTCGTGGCAATCCTGTCGTCCTTCGTGGTCGGGCTCGACTCGAGCGTCGTGAACGTGGCGCTCCCGGCGATCCGCGACGAACTCGGCGGGGGACTCGTCGTCCAGCAGTGGACGGTGGACGCCTACCTCGTCACGCTCGGGTCGCTCATCCTCGTCGCCGGCAGCCTGTCCGACCTGTTCGGCCGTGTCCGGATCATCACGTGGGGGCTGGTGGTGTTCGGGATCGCCTCGGTCGTGTGTGCCGTCGCGCCCACGGGCGAGGTGCTCATCGTCGCCCGGGCGCTTCAGGGCGTCGGCGGGGCGCTCGTCACGCCGAGTGCGCTCGCGCTCATCGTTGCGGCGTTCCGTGGTGCGGCGCAGGCCAAGGCGATCGGGACGTGGACGGCGTGGTCGAGTGCGGCGACGATCCTCGGGCCGGTCGTTGGCGGGCTCGTCGTGGACGGCATCGGTTGGCGGTGGATCTTCGTGCTGACCGCCGTGCCCATCGCCGTGACCATCCCGCTCGTGTCGCGGATCTCGGCGGACGTCCGGGTCGGTCCGCGGGCCCACGTGGACGTGGTGGGCGCGGTGCTGGCCGTCGTGGGGGTCGGCGGTGTCGTGCTCGGGCTCATCGAGCAGGAGCGCCTCGGGTGGGGCGCGCCGGTCGTCCTCACGGCACTGGTGCTCGGCGGGGCGGCGCTCGTGGCCTTCGTGCCGTGGGAGCTCCGCGTCACCCGTCGGCACGGTGCGCCGCTCGTCCCGCTCGAGCTCTTCCGGGCGCGGAACTTCACGGTGGGCAACCTCGCGACGCTCTCCATCTACGGCGCCCTCGGGATGGTGTTCTTCGTGGTGACGCTCTTCCTGCAGGAGGTCTGGCGCTTCCCGGCCTGGCTCGCCGGTCTCGCGACGCTGCCCCCGACCGTGATGCTCCTCGTCCTCTCGACCACGGTCGGTGCGCTCGCCGGCCGCTGGGGGCCGCGGTGGTTCATGGCCGCGGGCCCCGCCATCGCCGCCTGCGGGGCGCTCCTGATGCTCGCCGCCGGTGACGATCCACGGGGCTACTGGTGGTCGGTCCTGCCCGGGCTGGTGCTGATCGGTGCTGGGATCGCCCTGATGGTCACCCCCTTGACGAGCGCGGTCCTCGGGTCCGTCCCGCAGTCCGAGGCCGGAGCGGGATCGGCCGTGAACAACGCCGTCGCGCGGATCGCCGGGCTCGTCATGGTCGCGCTCGCGGGGATCGTGCTCGGCGGTGCGGTGAGCGTCGGGGGACTGCACCGCGCGATGGTGGTGATGGCGTTCCTGCTCCTCGCCGGTGCCCTCGTGAGTGCCGTCGGTATCCGGAACCCGCGGCGGGAATCTGCCGCCGCGGACGCAAGTTGAGTGGAGTAGACTCAACCTCAGGACCACCGCAACGAAAGGACGGAACGCATGGCGAACCTCCAGGGCGCTCCTGACTCGCAAGAACGACAGAAGACCGCCCTCGAGCAGTACGGCGTCGACCTCACGGCGATCGCTCGCAACGGCAAGCTCGACCCCGTGATCGGCCGCGACGCCGAGATCCGGCGCGTCTCCCAGGTGCTGACGCGCCGCACCAAGAACAACCCCGTGCTCATCGGGGAACCCGGCGTCGGCAAGACCGCCGTCGTGGAAGGACTCGCCCAGCGCATCGTCGCGGGCGACGTCGCCGACTCGCTCAAGGACAAGCGCCTCGTCTCGCTCGACATGTCCGCCCTCATCGCCGGCGCCAAGTACCGCGGCGAATTCGAGGAGCGGCTGAAGGCCGTGCTCAAGGAGATCAACGACTCCGACGGGCAGGTCATCACCTTCATCGACGAGCTGCACACGCTGATGGGCGCCGGCGGGGGCGAGGGCTCCGTGGCCGCCTCGAACATGCTCAAGCCGATGCTCGCGCGCGGCGAACTCCGACTCATCGGGGCGACGACGCTCGACGAGTACCGCGAGTACATCGAGAAGGACGCCGCGCTCGAACGCCGCTTCCAGCAGGTCTTCGTGGGGGAGCCGAGCGTCGAGGACACCGTCGCGATCCTGCGCGGGCTCAAGGAGCGGTACGAGGCCCACCACAAGGTCACCATCAACGACTCCGCGCTCGTCGCCGCGTCGAGCCTGTCGAACCGGTACATCTCCGGGCGGCAGCTGCCGGACAAGGCGATCGACCTCATCGACGAGGCGGCCTCGCGGCTCCGGATGGAGATCGACTCCAGCCCCGTCGAGATCGACGAGCTCAAGCGCACCGTCGACCGGCTGCGCGTCGAGGAGTTCGCGCTGAAGCAGGAGAAGGACGACGCGTCGAAGGCGCGCCTCGAGACCCTGCGTGCCGAGTTGGCGAGCCGCGAGGGGCTGCTCGCCGAGCTCGAAGCGCGGTGGCAGGCCGAGCGGGCCTCGCTCAACCGGATCGGTGAGCTCAAGCAGCAGCTCGACGACCTCAACGTGCGGTCGCAGCGGGCGCAGCGCGAAGCCGACTACGAGACCGTGAGTCGGCTCGAGTACGGGGAGAAGCCGCGCATCGAAGCGGAACTCGCCGCGGCCGAGCAGGCCGAGTCCGCCGACCGCATGGTGAACGACAGCGTCACCGACGAGGACATCGCCGCCGTGATCGCCCAGTGGACCGGCATCCCCCTCGGGCGCCTGCTGCAGGGCGAGACCGAGAAGCTCCTGCACCTCGAGAACGAGCTCGGTCGGCGAATCATCGGGCAGCGCACCGCCGTCTCGACGGTGTCCGAAGCCGTCCGCCGCACCCGCGCCGGCATCTCTGACCCGGACCGACCGACGGGCTCGTTCCTGTTCCTCGGCCCCACCGGCGTCGGCAAGACCGAGCTGGCCAAGGCGCTCGCCGAGTTCCTCTTCGACGACGAGAAGGCCCTCGTCCGGATCGACATGAGCGAGTACGGCGAGAAGCACTCGGTGGCGCGGCTCATCGGCGCCCCGCCCGGGTACATCGGGTACGAGGCCGGCGGGCAGCTCACAGAGACCGTCCGGCGTCGCCCGTACTCCGTGGTGCTGCTCGACGAGATCGAGAAGGCCCACCCCGAGGTCTTCGACGTGCTCCTGCAGGTCCTCGACGACGGCCGGCTGACCGACGGGCAGGGCCGGACGGTCGACTTCCGGAACACCATCCTCATCCTGACGTCGAACCTCGGGTCGCAGTTCATGACCGACCAGTCGATCACCGATGTCCAGCGCGAGGAAGCCGTCCGTGAGCTCGTCCAGCAGGCCTTCCGGCCCGAGTTCATCAACCGGCTCGACGACATCGTCGTGTTCCAGGCGCTGACGGAGGAGGACCTCGGGCAGATCGTGTCGCTCTACGTGGACCGGCTCGCCCGCCGACTCACCGATCGTCGCCTCGAACTGGCCGTGACCCCGGACGCCCGCACCTGGCTCGCCGAGCGGGGCTACGACCCGGTGTACGGCGCGCGTCCGCTCCGTCGGCTCATGCAGCGCCAGATCGACGACCGGCTCGCGCGGGCGATCCTCGCCGGTGACGTGCGCGACGGGGACACGGTCCGCGTCGACGTCGCCCCGGGCGGCAACGAGCTGACGGTGGAGCCGTTCGAGCTCGCGGAGATCGTCGAGGAGTAGACGCGGACGGGCCGGACCCCTGGACAGGAGGCGCGGTGTCGGCTCCTGGGGCGGCGCCTCGTTCGCGGGTCCGCCGGTTCGCCGGTTCGTGGGTTCGCGGGTTCGCTCGGCGAGACCGGAGTGTTCAGAGCGTCGGCGCGCTGTGAACGCTCCGGCCTCGCCCGGCCTACGGTCCAGGGCATGCCTGAGATCCGAGCGTTCCGTCGCCTCACCGACGCCGTCGAGCACGCCAGCGTGCTCGACAAGGCGGTCGACATCGATCGTTCCGTGGTGAAGGCCTTCGCGAAGCCGAAGGCACTGCGCCAGCTGCTGCACGGCGTGCCGTTCGGGCACCCGCTGCACCCGCTCCTGGTGCAGGTGCCGCTGGGGGCGTGGACCTCGGCGGCGGTGCTGGACCTGATCGGCGGCAAGGGGAACGCGCGCGCGGCGAAGACCCTCGTCGGCGTGGGGCTCGTGTCGTCCGGCAGCGCATCGGTGGCCGGCTACGTCGACTGGTCCGAGCTCGACGGTGCGCAACTCCGGACGGGCTGGGTGCACCAGGCGGTCAACTGGGTGGGCATCTCGTTGTACGGGCTGTCGTGGATGCAGCGGAAGCGCGGGAACCACGGTGCGGGCAAGCTCCTCGGTTTCGCGGGTCTCGCGGTGGTCGGCGTCGGCGGGTACCTCGGCGGACACCTCGCGTACCGGCAGCGGGCCGGTGTGAGCCGGCACGGAGAGGTGCCCTTCGACGCCTGAGTGCGGGTGCTGATCATGCCTGGTCATGACCAGTTCGTCAAGCGTCGTCGATCATCCGTTCCACATCCGTGATCCCCCGGAAACATGCGGATCGCGATTGTCCACAGCCTTCGGTTCCGTGGTTGACATCCCTGCGTGATGGGTCTTTACTCACCATTACGCAACGTCCTTTCATAAAGGTCGGACCAAGGGAGTCAACGTGACACGCACGCGTTTCGCCGCACTCGGTGCGCTCGCCCTCGCAGGCGCGCTCGCCCTCACCGGGTGCTCCGCCGGAAGCAACGGAGCTTCCGACAGCGGCACGAAGTCCATCGGCACACCCGATGGCAAGGGCAAGACCATCACCGTCTGGATCATGAACGGCGACCTCAGCCCGAAGATCCTCGACGTCGCCGAGCAGCAGTTCACGAAGGCCACCGGCGCCAAGGTGAAGCTGCAGCTCCAGCAGTGGGACGGCATCACGACCAAGCTCACGACGGCGCTCGCCCAGAAGGACGCCCCGGACGTGGTGGACCTCGGCAACACGCAGGTGCCGGTGTACGCGGCGACCGGGGGCCTCATGGACCTCTCGCCCTACAAGTCGGAGCTGCAGGACGGGCAGACCTGGCTCTCCGGGCTCGAGGGCCCGGCGACGGTGGACGGCAAGCTGTACGGAGCCCCGCTCTTCGCCGGCAACCGCGCGGTGATCTACAACAAGAAGATGTGGGCCGACGCCGGGGTGACCGACGTCCCGAAGTCCTACGACGAGCTCACCGCCGACCTCGACAAGGTCAAGGCGAAGAACCCGCAGGCGGACTTCTCGGCGTTCTACATGCCGGGGCAGTACTGGTACGGCGGGCTGCAGTGGGTGTGGGACGCCGGTGGGCAGATCGCGACCGAGAAGAACGGCAAGTGGAAGGGCGCGATCGACTCGGACGATGCCGTCAAGGGCCTCACCGCGTGGAAGGACTTCCAGAACGCGTACTCGGCGAAGTCCACCCAGGACATCAACACCGACAAGCCGGCAGAGTCCGACGTCTTCGCGCAGGGGAACACGTCGGCGATCCTCGGCTCCGCGTGGGAGATCGGATCGATCACCACGGCGAAGCCCGAGCTCAAGGACCAGATCGGCACGTTCGCGATGCCGTCGAGCACCGCGGGCAAGACGCAGCCGGTGTTCCTGGGCGGTTCCGACCTCGGCATCCCGTCCAAGTCCGCCAACCAGGACCTCGCGCTGTACTACATGAAGATCCTCACCTCGAAGAAGTTCCAGCAGGACCAGGTCTTCGGGGTCGACGGATGGGAGCCGAACTCGACCGAGCTCCTCGACTCGGTCGCCGGTGACGTGGACGAGCTCCACAAGCCGTACTTCGAGGCTGCGTCGACCAGCCGTCCGACGCCCGCGACCCCGGGCTGGGCGACGATCGAGGGCGACTCGACCTTCCAGACGATGTTCGCCGACATCGCCACCGGTCGGAAGTCGCCGCAGCAGGCAGCCGAGGGCTTCTCGGAGCACCTCACGACCGCGCTCAACGCGCAGCAGTAGTCGATGACCTCCACGACGGAGCGGGTCCCCGGTTCGGCTCAGGCCGAGCCGGGGACCCGGCGTGGGGCCCTCGGACGGCGTCGGACCACCGGGTCGGGCACGGCATCGGGTCCCGGGGGCGGGAAGGGTCCCGGGCCGGCGGCGCGACGTCGGTCCGTCACGTCCTCGCGTGCGCCGCTGGTCCTGCTCGCCCCCGCCGCACTCTTGCTCCTGGCGCTGGTCGTCTACCCGCTCGTCCGCCTGGTGGTCATCTCCTTCCAGGACTACGGGCTGCGGGCGATCTTCACCGGACAGGCGGGGTTCGCCGGCCTCACGAACTACACGAACGTCCTCACCGACGCCAGCTTCTGGCCGGTCATCCTCCGCACGGTGCTCGTCACCGGTGCCATGGTGATCGGGACCATCGGCATCGGCATGGCGGTGTCCCAGCTCCTCACCCGGCTCGGCGTGGTCATGCGCACCGTCGTGAGCGTCGTGCTCGTGCTGGCGTGGGCGATGCCGAACGTCGCCTCGAGCCTGGTGTGGCAGTGGCTCTTCCAGCCCTTCTACGGCGTGCTGAACTGGCTCATCACCCAGCTCGGCGTGTTCGGTGACCACACGCAGGACAACTGGGCGTCGAGCCCCGGCCAGGCCCTGACCATCGTGCTCTCGCTCGTCATCTGGCAGGCCGTGCCGTTCGTCGCCCTGACGCTCTACGCCGCACAGTCCCAGATCGCGCCCGAGTACTACGAGGCCGGCGCGCTCGACGGGGCGTCCGCGTGGGCGATGTACCGCGCGATCACGCTGCCGGCGCTCGTGCCGACGCTGCTGCTCGTGACGATCCTCTCGGTGATCTGGGACTTCAACGTCTTCAACCAGATCTGGCTGCTCACCAAGGGCGGCCCCGAGGACACCACGCTCACGCTCGGCATCTGGACGTTCGTGAAGTCCTTCGTGTCGAACGCGTACGGGCAGGGAGCGGCGATCGCCGTCATCTCGACGCTGATCCTGGGGGCGCTCACCAGCTACTACATCCGCCGGCTCGTCCGGAGCGGGGAGGAAGACCTGTGACGACCACCACCACCCCCGGGGTGACCGGGGTGACCGCCTCCGAAGCGCAGCCCGACGTGACCGGAGCGGGGCGTGCCTCCGGGCCCACCGCGCCGGTCGCGCCGGTCCGTGCCCGGCGACGCAAGCCGCGCGTGGTGGCGAACACCATCGCGGTGGTGTTCTGCCTGGTCTGGGTGTTCCCGATCTACTGGATGGTGAACACCGCCTTCAAGCCCGCCGACGAGGTCACGACCCTCACGCCGATCTGGTTGCCGCTGCGACCGACGCTCGAGAACTTCACGCGGGCGCTGACGCAGGACGGCTTCCTCGTGTACCTGCGGAACTCCGCGATCGTCGTCGTGGCCGCCGTGCTGCTGTCGATCGTCGTCGGCTTCCTGGCGTCGGCGGCCCTGTCGCGCTTCCGGTTCCGCGGGCGGCGGGCGATCCTCGTGGCGATCCTGTTCGTGCAGATGATCCCGTCGGGTGCGCTGCTGATCCCGCTGTTCCTGTCGTTCCAGTCGCTCGGACTGCTGAACAGCTACATCGGGCTGATCCTGGCCTACGTCGCGAGCGTGCTGCCGTTCTCGATCTGGGTGATGCGCGGGTTCTTCGTCGCCGTCCCGGTCGAGATCGAGGAAGCCGCGAAGGTCGACGGCGCCGGGACCTTCCGGATCCTTTGGAGCGTGCTGTTCCCGTTGGTGATGCCGGGGGTGATCGCCACGAGCGTCTTCGCGTTCATCGCAGCGTGGAACGACTACCTGACCGCCTACGTCATGCTCAAGGACCAGGGGATGTACACGTTGCCGGTCTGGCTGGCGGGGTTCTCGACGGACAAGGGCACCGACTTCGGCGGGCTCATGGCGGCGAGCGTGTTGTTCTCCATCCCCGTCGTGGTGTTCTTCCTCATCGTGCAGCGGCGGCTCGTGAGCGGCATGACCGCGGGGGCCGTCAAGGGCTGACGCTCCCCGGCGCTCCGGACGACGACGCCCCGACCTGCTCCGGCGGTCGGGGCGTCGTCGTTCCCGGGCTCGGCGTCGCTTTCGTGCCGCCTGGTTGCACGACATACCGCGTGCGTGGCGGGCTGGTCGCGCAACATGCCGGCCGGGCTGGGGCGGCGACACTTCGTGCGACCAGCGTCCGGGCGGAGCGCCACGCGACAGTTCGTGCGACCACAGGCGGGGACGGGGCGATCACGGGCTGGTGCGGGGCGACCCCGGGCGGGCGCGGGGTGGGCGCCGAAGGGGGCCCGGCGCCGAGAGGGCGGAACACGCCGCTCGCGTTCGTCGAGCGGGCGGAAGGTGCTGCGTGGGGCGGGCGAACGGGACGGAAAAGGCCCGCTCGGCGAGCGCTCGGCGAGCCGCAGACGCGCCGCCGACCTGCGAACGTGTTGGTTCCGCGCTGAAACGGTTGCGTTTCTGTGGCATCCGGACGTACTCTTCTCGAAACCCACGGGAACGAAGGAGTTCGGGCATGTACGCAACCGAGCGGCACGACGCCATCGCCGCCGCGCTGCAGTCGGCAGGACGGGTCTCCGTCGCCGACCTCGCCGAGCACTTCGACGTCACGACCGAGACCGTCCGCCGTGACCTCGACGCCCTCGAGTCCGCCGGCCGACTGCGCCGCGTGCACGGGGGAGCGGTCCCCGTCGGCCGGTCGAGCGTCGTCGAGCTCACCGTCGCCGAGCGCGAGGTCCAGCACAACTCCGCGAAGTCCGCCATCGCCCGAGCAGCGATGCGCCTGGTCCCGCCGACCTTCACCGGCTCCATCGCCCTCGACGCCGGCACCACCTGCGCCGCCGTCGCCGCCGAGCTCGTCCGCTGGGAGCCCGCCACGGCCGGCGCGACCCTGACCGTCATCACGAACTCCGTCCCGATCGCCGCGACCCTGCAGCACAGCGAGCACGTCGAGCTCCACCTGCTCGGCGGACGCGTCCGCGGGATCACGAGCGCCGCGGTCGGCACCGCCACGGTCGAGCAGATCGGCGCGCTGCGTCCGGACATCGCCTTCGTCGGGACGAACGGGCTGTCGGCGGGCTTCGGCCTGAGCACGCCGGACGAGTACGAGGCTGGGGTGAAGGGCGCGTACGTCCTCGCGGCCCGTCGGAGCGTGGTGCTGGCCGACGCCGCCAAGCACGGTGTCGAAGCGCTCATGCGGTTCGCCCGGCTCGACGAGATCGACACCGTCGTCACCGACCAGACGCCGCCCGCCGACCTCGCGGGAGCCCTCGCCGAGGCCGACGTCGAGGTGGTCGTCGCATGACCCCGAACAGCAGCGTGACCTCGAACAGTCGTAGGGTCCCGAACACCAGCGCCGAGCCGGGCTCCATCGTGAGCACCCGCATCGTCACCGTCACCCCGAACCCGAGCCTCGACCGCACGATCGAGCTCGCCGGCGAGCTGCAGCGCGGCGCCGTCCAGCGCGCCACCCGTTCGACGGCGGAGCCCGGCGGCAAGGGCGTCAACGTCTCCCGGGTCGTCGTCGCGAGCGGGGGCGACACCATCGCCGTGCTCCCGGGCGACGAGCTCGACCCGGTGCTGCTCGGTCTCGCGACGCGGGGGATCCCGACCGCCGCCCTGCCGATCGGTGCCCCGCTGCGCTCGAACGTCACCGTGACCGAGCCGACCGGGACGACCACGAAGCTCAACGAGCCCGGGCCGTCGCTCGCCGGCCGCCTCGACGACCTCGCGGCCCTCGTCGCGGACGCCGCCGGCGCCACCGCGACCGGACCGGCTGCCCGCTGGGTCGTCCTCGCCGGCTCCCTGCCCCCGGGGCTGCCCGACGACGCCCTCGCGGTCCTCGTCCGCGCCGTCCGGCAGCGCCACGGCGACGACGTCCGGATCGCGGTCGACTCGTCGGGCGTGCCGTTCACCGCCCTGCTGCAGTCGGGCGAGCGGATCGACCTCGTGAAGCCGAACGCCGAGGAGCTCGCCGAGGTCGTCGGCGGCGACCCGGACGAGTTCGAGCGGGACGTGGACGCCGCGGCGCTCGCCGCGCAACGGCTCCGTGACAAGAACGTCGGCACCGTGCTCCTCACCCTCGGCAGCGCCGGGGCCGTCCTCGTCACCGAGGACGGGAGCTACGCCGCCGCCGCACCCAGGATCGTGGCGCGCTCGACCGTCGGCGCGGGGGACTCCTCCCTCGCCGGGTACCTGCTCGCCGAGGTCGCCGGGCACCCGCCCGAGCAGCGCCTCGCCCAGGCCGTCGCCACCGGAGCCGCAGCCGCTGCACTCCCCGGCAGCGACGTCCCCGCCCTCGACCACACCGACCCGTCGGGCATCGAGGTCCGAGCGCTCGAGCGAGCGCCCGAACCCGCCTGACTCCGAACGACGGCACACGCCGCCCGCCCCGCCCACCGAACCCGCACACACGCAGCACCCGCGCCCCCCGCGCCATTGCAAAGGAGCAACCCATGTCCGTCAACACGAGTCCACGCCTCATCAGCGTCCAGCTCGTCGGCCTCGACGAGGACCTCGGCGCCACGTCGAGCGACGTCATCCGCGTCCTCGCCGACCGCGTGGCCGCGACCGGCCGCGCGGCGGACGGGGCGTCCCTCGCCGCCGACGCGATCAAGCGCGAGGCGAGCGTCGGTACCGGCGTCCCCGGCGGCATCGCGATCCCGCACGCCCGGTCGGCATCGGTCTCCGAGCCGACCCTGGCGATGAGCCGCCTCGCACGGACGGTGTCGTTCGGCGCCCCGGACGGCGACGCCGACATCGTCTTCATGATCGCCGTGCCCGAGGGGGCCGACAAGGACCACCTCACGGTCCTCTCGACCCTCGCCCGTGCGCTCATCCGCGAGGACTTCACCGCCGCGCTCCGCGCCGCCACCACCCCGCAGGAGATCGTCGACCTCGTCGACCGCGAGGTGAGCGGCGAGGTCGCGCAGGCCGGCGTCGGCACCGCGAGCAGCGCCTCCAGTGCGACCGCGACCAGCCAGGAGGCGCGACTCGCCGCCGCCACGAACGCTGCGGACGGGGGCGCGGCCGGGTCCGCGACCGGCGCCCGCAAGGTGCTCGTCGGCGTGACGGCCTGCCCGACCGGCATCGCGCACACCTACATGGCCGCCGACGCCCTCGTCGCCGCCGCGCAGCGCGCGGGTGCCGAGATGCACATCGAGACGCAGGGGTCCTCGCAGGTCGAGCCCCTCGACCCGGCGCTCATCGCCCGCGCCGACGCCGTCGTCTTCGCCGTCGACGTGGACGTCCGCGACCGCGGTCGCTTCGCCGGCAAGCCGCTCGTGGCCGGACCGGTCAAGCGCGGTGTCGACGAACCGGACAAGATGATCGCCGAGGCGCTCCGCGCCGCCGACGACCCCAACGCCGCACGCGTGCACGGCTCCGCTGCCGAGGCCGGTTCCAGCACCGCGAAGGACGAGCACTTCGGGCAGGCGCTCAAGCGCTGGCTGCTCACCGGTGTCAGCTACATGATCCCGTTCGTCGCGGGCGGCGGGCTCCTCATCGCGCTCGGCTTCCTGCTCGCCGGGTACGGCATCGCGCTGACCCACGGTGACTCCGGGCAGAACAACGCGGTCTACACGCTCACGAACTACACGCTGCTGAACCTGCCGCCGGAGGGCCTGGCCTACTACCTCGGGGCCGCCGCGTTCCAGATCGGTGGCGTGTCCCTCGGGTTCCTCGTGGCAGCGCTCGCCGGGTACATCGCGTACGCCATCGCCGACCGTCCGGGCATCGCACCGGGCTTCGTCGCCGGGTCGATCGCCGTGTTCATGAACGCCGGCTTCCTCGGTGGTCTCGTCGGTGGTCTCATCGCCGGTGGTGCCGCCTACTGGATCGGCCGCATCCCGACCTGGCGTTGGCTGCGTGGCCTCATGCCGGTCGTGATCATCCCGCTGTTCGCGTCGATCATCGCCTCGGGCCTGATGCTCCTGGTGCTCGGCGGCCCGATCGCCTGGGTCATGACGCAGCTCACCGCGTGGCTCAACTCGCTGTCCGGTGCCTCGGCGATCCTGCTCGGCATCATCCTCGGCCTGATGATGGCGTTCGACCTCGGTGGCCCGGTGAACAAGGTGGCGTACGCGTTCGCGGTCGCCGGTCTCGGTGCCGGCTCCGCCACGAACGTCGTCCCGTTCGAGATCATGGCCGCTGTGATGGCCGCGGGCATGGTCCCGCCGCTGGCCCTGGCGCTCGCCTCGACCGTGCTCTACCGCAAGGGCTTCACGAAGCCGGAGCGCGAGAACGGCAAGGCCGCGTGGCTGCTCGGTGCGTCGTTCATCTCGGAGGGTGCGATCCCGTTCGCGGCCGCCGACCCGCTGCGGGTCATCCCGGCGTCGATGATCGGTGCCGCGGTCACGGGTGCGATCTCGATGGCCGCCGGTGTGACCTCCCGGGCGCCGCACGGTGGGATCTTCGTCTTCTTCGCGATCGGGGACGTGGCGATGTTCATCGTGGCGATCCTGGCGGGCACCGTGGTGTCGGCGCTGGTCCTCGTCGGGCTGAAGAAGTGGGTCCGACGGGCCCCGGCCGCGTCGGAGGACGCCGTGGTCACGGCCGACGAGCGGGTCGCGGTGGCGGTCTAGTCGCCACCTGCTGACGGGAGGCGCGGTGTCGGCTGGCACCGCGCCTCCTGTTCGTGTCCGGGGTGTCAGGCCGCCACGGCGAGCTCGATCGGCGCCGTCCGCGGATCGGTGGTGGCGTCGAGCTCGCTCGGCGCGAGGGGCGGCACCGACGCGTGCGAGATCTTCGGGTGCACGGGGCGGCGCTCGACCTCGCCGGCGCCGATGAGTTCCTCGTGCAGCTTCTCGCCGGCGCGGAGTCCGGTGAACACGATGTCGGACGTGCCACCGAGGACGTCGATCATCCGCGTCGCGACGTCGAGGATCCGGACGGGCTGGCCCATGTCGAGCACGAGGACCTCGCCCGGTTCGGCGATCGCCGCGGCCTGGATCACGAGGTGACAGGCCTCGGGGATGGTCATGAAGTACCGGGTGGCGTCGGGGTGGGTGACGGTCACGGGGCGTCCGGCGCGGATGAGGTCGGCGAAGAGCGGGATCATCGACCCACGGCTGCCGAGGACGTTGCCGAACCGGACCGACACGTAGCGTCGACCGGTCTCGGCTGCGGTCCACGCCGTCAGCCGCTCGGCGATCCGCTTCGTGTACCCGAGCACGCTCGTGGGGTTCGCGGCCTTGTCGGTGGAGATGTTGACGAGCGTCGGGACGTCGGCGGCGACCGCGGCCGCGAGGACGTTCCGGGTGCCGAGCACGTTCGACTTCCAGGCCTCGTCCGGGTACTGCTCGAGCATCGGGAGGTGCTTCAGGGCCGCGGCGTGGAACACGACGTCCGGGCGGCGGGTCCGCATGACCTGGTCGATCGCCTCGGCGTCGCGGATGTCGGCGAGCACGACGTCACGGGTGTCGAGCAGGCCGTGCCCGGCGACCGAGACCTGCACCTGCTGCAGGGCGGTCTCGTCGCGGTCGAGCATGATGACCTCGCGAGGGGCCAGCGCGACGAGCTGCCGGCACAGTTCGCTGCCGATCGACCCACCCGCGCCGGTCACGAGGACGCGGCGCCCGCGGACGAGGTCCGCCATGCCGTCGAGGTCGGTCGGGGTCGGAGTGGTGCCGACGAGGTCGTGCAGGTCCAGACCGTGGAGGTCGGGCTGGGACAGGGGATCGGACATGGCGCTCCTCGGGACGGTTTCGATCGACCATCCCACGGTAACACCTCGTATGTGAAATGACAACGTTCGTCGTGACGGCGTACTGCACTGCACGCCGCGCAGCCGCGGGCGCTCTGCCCGGCGTCCTCCACCGCCCAGTACGCTGGTCGCCGACCGAGAGACGAACGGATCCGATGCGACCAGCACCCGCCCCCGATGCGCCGATCCGCGACGACGGGTCCCGCGTCGGCCGCTGGGAGCGGGCCGGTGCCGCCGGGGTCTTCGTCCTCGCGGTCGTCCTCGCCTGGTCGCGCATGCCCGCGGCGGTGCGGGACGTGCTCTGGGCGGAGGACGGCCGGACGTTCCTCGGCGAAGGCGTGCAGTACGGCACGCTCGGGACGCTCACCCGCAGCTACGCGGGGTACCTGCACCAGTACCCGCGGCTCGTGGCGGGGGTCGTGCAGCACGTGCTGCCGGTCGAGGGGTGGGCGACCGGCACCGCGTTCGGAGCCGTCGTCGGGACCGGCCTCGTCGCGGCGGTGGTCTTCGTGTGCACGCGGGACGCCACCGCGCGACTGACGCCGAGCGCCGCGCTCGCCGCTCGGGCGGGGATCGCCCTCGCGGTGGTGCTCGTCCCGATCGCGACGAACGAGGTCCTCGGCAACCTCGCGAACGTGCACGCGTACTTCCTGTGGATGATGCCGTTCGTGCTCCTGCACCGGCCACGCAGCTGGGCGTCGAGCGTCGGGCTGGCCGTCGTGACCCTGCTCGGCACCCTGACCGAGACGCAGGCGATCGTGTTCGCGCCGCTGCTCGTCCTCGGGATCAGGGCTCGTCGGACCTGGCCCGTCAGGGCCGCCTTCCTCGCCGGTGCCGGTCTGCAGCTCGCCGTGTGGCTCGGTTCGGACCGGCATCGCGGACAGGTCGGGCGCGCGACCATCGACCTCGCGTCGCTCGCGGACGGGTTCGGACTGAACGCCGGGATGACGACCTTCCTCTCGCGGGCCGCGTCCGGCGATGTCCTCGCGGCCGTCGGCCCCTGGGCGGGGCTGCTCTTCCTGGTGCCCTTCGTCGTCGCCTTCGTCTGGGTGCTCGTCCGCGGCGACCGGACGCAACGGACCCTCGCGGTCGTCCTCGCGCTGTACGCCGTCGTGCTCTGGTGCGCGGCGGTGGTGCTCAACCCGAAGCCCGCCTACGCCTACGCCGGCATGTCGCCGGAGTTCCTCCGGTACGCGTGGGTGAGCCGGTACGGGGTGTTCCCCGCCACCGCCGGGCTCGTGCTCGTCCTGCTCGCGCTCGTGACGCCCCGACGCTGGAGTCGCACCCGGAGCGCCGTCGGGGTGGCGGCGCCCGCGTCCGCCGATCCGTCGCGACGATCGCTGCGGCCCCGGCGCGTTCCCCGCCGTCCCGCCCTCGGCACGGCGGTGCGGTCGACCGTCGCCGTGGTCCTGCTCGTCCTCGTGGTCGTGCAGTTCCGGCCGCTGGGGCCGGTCCTGCGCACGGACGGTCCGCGGTACACGGCTGCGGTGGCCGCCGCCCGCGAAGCCTGCCGCACGCTCCCGGCCGACCGGGCGATCCGGATCCGCAGTGCGCCGCAGACGCAGCAGGACACCCCGGGTCCGCCGACGCGGCAGGAGCCCACCTCGTTCTGGAGCCTGTCGATGAGCTGCGCGGTCGTCACCGGGGCGAGGACCTCGGACGTCGGGCACGAGGTCGAGCAGGTCCGGCCGGTGCCCACCTTCGGCTGAGCGACCATGCGCCGCCCGTTCTCGGTGCCGACGGTGGCCCCGGCGTCCCGCTCGGCTCGTCAGTCGGCGATGTTCGCCGTGACCGCGTCGATGTACGCGGCGCGTTCCTCGCGCGAGTGCGGACGGCCGGGCACGCCCGGACGCTGCTCCCACGGGAAGGGCCCGGCGTCGTGTCGGTACTCGATGCCCATCGCCTCGAGCCGGGCCGTGTGCTCGGCGAGGCGCCCCCGGAACTCTGCGACGTCCCGCGGTCCGGTGACGTCGGCCGACCAGAGGGCCTCGGCCAGTGCCGCGACGCGGGGGAACAGCTGGTAGTCGAGCTTGCGGGCGGTGTCCACGTGCTCGGTCCACATGTTGCCCTGGCCGCCGATGACGTGCGCGCGTTCGGCGTCCGTGAGGTCCGCCGGCACCGGGTCGAACGCGAACACGTCGTCGACGGTGAGGACGATCGACACCGGGATCGGCTCGGTCGCGAGGTCGCTCTGCCGGTAGTCGAGGTACACCTGGTCGTCCGGCGCGGAGATCACGTCGTGCCCCCGCTTCGCCGCGGTCCGGGCGCCGGTCAGGCCGCGCCAGGACAGCACGGTCGCCGACTTCGAGAGCGTGCCGCCCTCGAGGATCTCGTCCCAGCCGAAGGCCCGCCGCCCGTGCGACTCGACGTGCGCGGCGAGCCGGCCGATGATCCACGCCTGCAGCTGTTCCTCGTCGGCGAGGCCGAGCTCGCGGATGCGCTCCTGCGTGCGGGGGTCGTCCTGCCACTGCACCTTGGGGCACTCGTCCCCGCCGACGCCGATGTACTCGGACGGGAACAGGGCGACGACCTCGTCGAGGACGTCCTGGAAGAAGGCGATCGTGGACTCCTCGGCGTTGAGGACGTCCTCGGCGATGCCCCACTCGGTCCACACGTCGACGGGGTCGCCCGAGACGCCGAGCGACGGGTAGGCCGCGAGGGCGGCGCGGACGTGCCCGGGGGTCTCGATCTCCGGGACGACCGTGACGAACCGGTCGCTCGCGTAGGCGACGATCTCGCGGATGTCGTCCTGCGTGTAGTAGCCGCCGTGCGGGCGACCGTCGAACGACGCCGGGCGGAGGACGCCGTCGGCGTCGGCGACGTGCGCTCCGACCTGGGACTCCTTCCGCCACGAGCCGACCTCGGTCAGGCGCGGGTACTTCCGGATCTCGATGCGCCACCCCTGGTCCTCGGTGAGGTGGAAGTGCAGGCGGTTCAGGCGGTGGGCCGCGAGCTGGTCGACCACCCGCATGACCTCGTGCTTCGTCCGGAAGTGCCGCGCGACGTCGAGCATGACGCCACGCCAGGCGAAGGCCGGAGCGTCCTCGACCGTGACCGCCGGGACCGTCCACGGGCCGTCGCCGACCCGGCCCCTGCGGTACACGTCGGCCGGCAGGGACTGCAGGAGTGCCTGGACGCCGTAGAACACGCCGGCGGCGCCGCCGCCCGTGACCTCGACGCCGTCGGGGGCGACCACGAGTCGGAAGGACTCGGAGCGGTCACCGCCCGGGCCCGTGGGGAGCGAGTCGTCCTCGGCCACACGGAGCGCGATCACGTCCGCCGACGCCCCCGGGTCGTCCGCGGCGTCGCGCACCGGCAGTCCCGTCGAACCCCGCAGCGTCTGCTGCAGGTACAGTCGGACCGACTCGCTCGCGGCGTCTGCGGCGATGCGGGTCGACGAGGTGATCGCGAAGGCGCCGACACCCGGTTCGGTGCGGCGCGGCCGTGGGATGAGCATGTCGGAGTCCACCATTCCTCAATGATCTTTCGTAATATGGAGGCTATGGCCGTGGACGAGACCGTGTCAACGCTTCCGAACGGTGTCGTCGGCAGCGCCCCGGGGATGCTCCGACTCATCAACTCGCGCGCGATCCTCGCCGAGCTCTTCCGCGACGACGGCTCGCACACCGTGACCGAGCTCGGTCGGACCGTCGGACTGTCCCGCCCCACCGTCGAGGCCGCCCTGGCCGACCTGGTCGACGAGGGGTGGGTCACCGAAGCCGAGGCCATCGCGACGCCGAACAAGGCCGGGCGCCGGGCGAAGCGGTTCCGTGCGGACGCCGCGGCCGGGTCCGTGCTCGGCGTCGACCTCGGGCTGCACGGCATCGTGGGACTCCGCTCGGACCTGCGCGGCCGCCAGCTCGCCCGGGTGGAGGAGGTCTACACCGACCTCGCCTCCGCCGAGCAGGCGTGGGCGAGCGTGCAGGACGTCGTCCGGCGGCTCGTCGAGGGCACCGACCCGTCGCGGCTCCTCGCCGCGACCTTCGGCGTCCCCGCCGTCGTCGACCGCTCCGGCGAGATCGACTACACCGTCGCGGTCCCGCAGTGGGTGGAGCGACGCGTCCCCGGCCGGATCGGCGACCTCTTCCCCACGTCGACCACGTTCTTCGACAACGACGCGAAGCTCGCCGCCACGGCCGAGGCGATGTGGGGACGCTTCCGCGGGGTGCAGGACGGCCTCTACCTCGTGATGGGTCGCCAGATCGGTGCGGCCTACCTCGTCGACGGCTCGCTCGCACGCGGTGCGCGCGGAGCCGCCGGCGAGATGGGCGGCCTGGCATCGACGGGATGGCCCGACGCACCCGCCCGACTGGAGGCGCGGATCGCCCCCGGCACCGATGTCGAGTCCGTCATGGCGTCGGCCGGGCAGGGGGACCCGGCGGCGGCCGCGGCGGTCCGTGCGCTCGCCGAGGACGTCGCCCCCGGGGTCGTCCAGCTCATCGCGACCATCGACCCCGAGGTCGTGGTCGTCGGCGGCGAGGTCCTGCCGGCGGCCGAGGTGTTCTGCGAGGCGCTGACCGGTTTCGTCACGCCCGAGCTCCGGCACCCCGTCGAGATCGTCCCGTCGACGGTCGGCCGCGACGCCGTCGCCCGCGGTGCCCTGGCGCGTTCGCTCACCCACGTCCGGACGTCGCACATGGGACTCGGCTGACGTCCAGGTCGCGTGCCGGGTCCTGACAGGGCGTTCAGGCACGATCGGTGGATGACGACTGCCGTGGCTGCGCCTGCCCACACCATGACCGTCGCCGCCGGCGACTCCGCCAGCGACCAGGAGATGGGCGGACTGTCCGGCCTGGTGCTGCAGCTCATCGACGCCCTGGGCGAGTGGGGCGTCGCCCTGATGCTCTTCGTCGAGACGGTCTTCCCACCGATCCCGTCCGAGGTGATCCTGCCGCTCGCCGGGTTCCTGGCCGGAGCCGGTCGGATGAACCTCGTGCTCGTCCTGCTGCTCGCGACGTTCGGCTCCTACCTCGGCGCACTGGTGCTGTACTGGCTCGGCGCCGTCATCGGCTTCGAGCGGACGACGCGTTGGCTCGGCAAGCTGCCCCTCGTCGACGAGGACGACTTCCGCAAGGCGGCGGACTGGTTCCACCGGCACGGCCGGAGCGCGGTCTTCTTCGGCCGGTTCGTGCCGATCGTCCGCAGCCTCATCTCGCTGCCGGCCGGAGCGGACCGGATGCACCTCGGGACGTTCTCGGTGTTCACGATCATCGCGAGCGGGATCTGGAACAGCGCCCTGGTGCTCCTCGGCGCGGCGTTCGGGACCCAGTACGACAAGGTCGAGCAGTACACCGAGTGGATCGACCGCGTCCTCTACGTGGCGATCGCCGCGGTCGTGGTGACCTTCGTGGTCCGCCGGGTGCGCCGCATCCGTGCCGACCGCGCGGGACGCACCGGCACCGGACGGGCCGACGGCACCGCCCGCGGCCGACGTCGTGCCGAGGCCGCGGGCGACTGAGCCGTCAGGCCTTCGTCAGTGCGGACTCCTTGTGGGCGGCCTGCTTGCCCGTCTTCTCCGACTCGACGATCCAGTACGGGTCGTCGTCCGTCGGCTTGAAGGACTGCCCGTCGAACTGGAAGTCCTTCGTCTTCTTCTCGACCAGTTTCCCGGTCGTGGTGCCCTGCGAGGTCTTCCAGTGGACCTTCTCGCCCTTCGACAGTGCCATGGCGTCCTCCTGACGTCGACGTCGAGTGATCGCTCACCCGTGGAAGGGCCGAACGTACCCCGATGCATCCGCATGATCTCGGGGAAGTCACGGCAGAAATGTCCCCCATCACGATGTCATAACACGTACCCGAAAGGCCGGTGGGACGCGTACCGTACTGGATGAGCCACCGCGGAGGCAACTGCCCCGGATCACCCGGCTCTCGGACGGAACGACATCAACCATGACCCTGCTGAACGTCACTCGGGCGGAGACGGTCCTCGCGGGCCGCTACCGCCTCGTGAAGCTCATCGGCACGGGTGGCATGGGGTCGGTCTACGAAGCACGTGACGAGCACACCTACCGCGCCGTCGCGGTGAAGCTCTTCGCGACGCCCGAGTCGATGACCACGGCCGACCGGGTCCGCCAGGAACGCGAGATCCGGCTGCTGAGCATGTTGTCGCACCCGGGGCTCATCCCGCTGTACGACGCCGGCACCCACGACTTCGAGGACGGCCCGCACCGCTTCATCGTGATGGAGCTCATCGCCGACACGACGCTCCTGCGCCGACTCGCGGGCGGCGCCCTGCACAACTACGAGGTGGCCGACCTCGGCGCCCAGCTCGCCGACGCCCTGGCGTACGTGCACTCGCGCGGCATCGTCCACCGCGACGTCAAGCCGGCGAACATCCTGATCAGCGACGAGGGCTCGTCGGGGTTCGCCCGCACCGTGAAGCTGACGGACTTCGGCGTCGCGCACTTCGTCGACGGTTCCCGCCTGACCAACGACGGCACGATCATCGGGACGGCCGCCTACCTCAGCCCCGAGCAGGTCGCCGGCGAGCCGATCGGCTTCGCCACCGACGTCTACTCGCTCGGCCTCGTGCTGCTCGAGGCCCTGACCGGCAAGCAGGAGTACTCCGGCACCCTGATCGAGGCGGCTCTCGCACGCCTGCGGCACGACCCGGAGATCCCCGACGACATCGCGCCGGAGTGGCGGGACCTCCTCGCGAAGATGACCGCGCGGAACCCCGACCGACGCCCGACCGCGGTGGCGATCGCGAACGCCCTGCGCGGCGGCTCGACGCAGATCACCGGTCCGGTGCCGCTCGGACCGCAGCGCGTCAAGCACAAGCGCGACCACCGACTGCACCGCGCCGCACACCGGCACGCCAAGCGCGGCACGTTCGTGACCGTGCGTCGGTGGCGTCGCCGGAACGTCCTCGTCGGGTCGTTCGCGGCCTTCGGCGTCCTCGTCGCCTGCGCCGCGTCCTACGTCGCCGGCGCGCTGCACTAGCGTCCGGCGCGCGGCCCCGAGCCGTGCGCACCGCCGGCCGCCCGCGCGTCCGGGGTCCCTGGCAGGATGGACCGCATGACCGACCAGCGCTGGATCAAGATCTGCGGCCTGTCGACGCCCGACACCGTGGACGCCGCCATCGACGCGGGCGCCGACGCGGTCGGGTTCGTCTTCGCCGCCGGCAGCCCCCGGACCGTGACGGCGGACCTCGCGAAGGAGCTCGTCGAACGTGTGCCGGACGGCATCGACGCCGTCGGGGTCTTCCGCGACCAGGAGATCGACGAGGTGGTGGGCATCGCCTCCGCGGTGGGCCTCACGACCCTGCAGCTGCACGGCGGCGAATCGGCGACCGACTTCGCCCGGGCCCGCGACGCCGGCTTCTTCACGATCCGTGCGGTCGCGGCCGAGGACTACCTGCGCGAGACGCCCGAGCAGCGCGCGTCGTACGACCACGACCTGCTCCTGCTCGACGCGGCGGTCCCGGGCAGCGGTCGGCTCATCGACCCCGGTGCGGTGACCGGCAAGGTCGACGAGGCGTGGATCCTCGCCGGCGGACTGACCCCGGCCAACGTGGTGGCGGCGATCGAGTCGCTCGACCCGGACGGGGTGGACGTGTCGAGCGGGGTCGAGTCCGAGCGCGGCGTCAAGGACGCCGCGAAGATCCGGGCGTTCGTCGAGGCGGTCCGCAGCATCCCCTGACGGCGCACGCCGCGCCTCCTGGCCGACCGCGGTCGCGCGTCAGCGCAGGGTCGGGATCAGCTCCGTGAGGAACGCGTCGGTGTCCTCCCAGCCCTCGACCGCGTGGCACGGAACGCCCAGGGCCTTCACCGGGTAGTCGTTGCCCTCGGGGTCGAGCCGGTCGCCCACGAAGAGCATCGCGTCGAGCGGCACCCCCGTGATCTCGGCGAGCCGCTGCATGCCGTAGGCCTTGTCGATGCCCTTCCGGGTGATGTCGACGCTGGTCGAGCCACCGGAGCGCACCTCGAGGTCGGGGAGCTCGGCCTGCACCAGGCGGCGGAGCTCGTCCTTCTTGGCGCCCGTCGGGTCCCACTGCTTCTTGACGTCGACCGGAGCCGACTGGCCGAGCGCGGAGAACGTGATCTGGGACCCGCGGTCCTCGAGGATGGGCCCCCAGGTCTCGGACTCCCAGAACCCGGCGGCCTTCGCCACGGCCTCGACCGCAGCGAGGGCACGGGTCTTCTGGTCGTCGGTGAGGTCCTCGGCGTACTGCAGCGCCCAGTCGTCACCGGCCCACCGGTAGTAGGCGGTGCCGCAGGTCGGCAGCAGGTGCAGGTCGTCGAGCACGAGCCCGTCCCGGCGGCGCAGGGGTGCGACGAGCTGCTGCTCGAACTGCTGGAAGTTGCCCCCGGAGATCACCGCGACCGGCACGACCTCGAGCAGGGACGCGAAGGTCTCGAGCATCCGGGGGTCGAGCGCGGACTTCGAGGGGGCGAGGGTGTCGTCCAGGTCGAAGGCGACGAGGCGGGGCGTGGTCATGCCCCGATCCTGCCAGAGCCGACGGTCCGGACGCCGCACGACCGGGCTCGTCGTGCCGCGGTGCGCGATGTGTGCGGTGTCGCGCGCGGGGCACGACGGGGCCCGGAGACGACAGCGGCCGCACCCCGGCGGGGATGCGGCCGCGTGTGGTGGGGAAGGGCTACTCCTTGACGAGCACGACCTCGTCGAGCGGGAGGCGGGTGCGCGGGGCGACCTCGCGCTCGGCGGCCTTGTCGTCGAGCTGCGACGGGTCCGCCACGGTGCCGATCGCGGTGACCGTGTACGGCAGGAAACGCTCGGGCAGGTCGAACGCGGCGCGGAGGCCCTCGGCGTCGATACCGGCCATCTGGTGCACGTGCAGGCCCTCGGCGTGCGCCTGGACCGTCAGGGCGGCGAGGGACTGGCCGAGGTCGTACTGCGCGAACGGACGCTCGTCGCCGTCCTCGGTCACCGTCTCGAGCACGCCGACCACGAGCGCGCTGGCACGGAACGCCCACGCGGCGTTGAAGCCGAGCAGGTTCTCGTTGATCTTCCGGAAGGTCTCGGTGCCCCGACGACCGGCGATGAAGCGGCGCGGCTGGAAGTTCATGGCCGACGCGGCCCAGCGTGCGGCCTCGAGGACGGCGTCGAACTGCTCGTCCGAGATCGTCGCGGTCTCGTCGTAGGAACGGGGGCTCCACCGCTCTTCGAGCAGCGGGACGAGGGGCTGGCTGGAGTCGGTCGAACGCGTCAGCGTGGTGGAGTTCGTCGAGGTCATGGTGGCGTCAACGGTATTCGATGCGTCCGCATTTCCGGCCTGAGCAACGTCACATGGTGCAAGGATGGGGGCGATGGGTGGCGTGTTGACCGGGTTCGCGATCATCGGCGCGATCATCGCCGCCGGGTACGTCGTCGGACGCACCGGACTGCTCGGCCAGCACGCCCAGTTCGTGATGAGCCGGCTCGCGTTCTTCGTGCTGATGCCGTGCCTGCTCTTCCACACGATCGCCACGGCGGACATCCACGTGCTGCTGTCGCCGATGCTCGCGGTGTCGCTCCTCAGCGCGGTCGTCGTGGCCCTCGGCGCCGGTGTCGTGTTCCGGCTGGTGCTCCGTCGGCCCCTCGCGACGACGACGGTCGGGGCCCTCGCCGCGAGCTACGTCAACGCGAACAACATCGGGCTGCCGGTCGCCGTGTACGTCCTCGGGCAGGCCACCGCGGTCGTGCCGGTCATCCTGCTCCAGCTCATCGTGCTCGCGCCGATCGCGCTCACGATCCTGGACACCGCGACCTCGGCTGGTGGCAGCTGGGCGCGTCGTGTCTCGGGGCCGTTCCGGAACCCGATCATCATCGCCTCGCTCGTCGGCCTGGTATTCTCGGCGACGGGCACCGCCCTGCCGACGCCGGTGCTCGAGCCGTTCTCGTTGGTCGGCGCGGCCGCGGTGCCCGTCGTCCTGCTGTCGTTCGGGATGAGCCTGCACGGTGCGACCCCGCTGCGTGATCCCGCGATCCGGACGGACGTGATCGTGGCCTCGGCGATCAAGCTCGTCGTGATGCCGGCCGTGGCGTTCGTGCTCGCCCGGTACGCGTTCGGTCTGGGGGACCAGGACGTCTTCGTGCTCACGACGCTCGGGGCGCTGCCCGCGGCGCAGAACGTGTTCAACTACGCGCAGCGGTACGGGGCGGCGGTGCCGATCGCGCGCGACGTGGTGCTCGTCTCGACGATCGGCTCGGTGCCCGTGCTGGTCGCGGTGGCCGCCCTGCTCCACCCGTAGCCGCGCGCTGGGACCCGGGCTCCGATGACGCGCGAGCGGGCAGAGAACGTCCCGATCGCCGCCGGGTAGCGGCGCTTTCCGCCCGGTCGCGGAGCGACGCGCGGCGTGTCCTGCCCGGTCGCGGGGCGGTGCGCGGTGTGTCCTCCCCGGGCGCGGGGCGGTGCGCGGCGTGTCCGGCCCGCTCGGGGCCCGTGTCGGGACCCGACGACGGACGGGAGGCATGGGGCGGGCCGGATCCGCGCCTCCCGTCCGTCCCGTGGGGCCTGTGGAACGGGCGGTGTGTCCTGGCAGGTCGGCGCGTACCGTGGGCGCCACCGAACGGAAGAGGAGGTCCCCGATGGACACGATGGCGATGATGAAGACCATGTCGATGACGGACGTGCCCGTCCAGATGGACGCCGAGGCGATGCAGGACACGATGATGGCGATGAACGCCGCGTCGATGGCCGCGACGATGTGCTCCGCGAGCGACATGCGTGCGGGCGGCGAGATGGCCACCTGCGCCGCGATGTGCTCGAACACGGCGATGATGGCCGACACCGGCATGCGGATGATGATGCGTCCGGCTGGCATGGACGCGCAGTCGATGCGGGCGATGCTCACGACGGTCACGGCGATGGGCACGATGTGCGCTGCCGAGTGCCGGAAGCACGCCGACATGGACGAGACGTGCCGCTACTGCGCGATGGCGTGCGACGAGATGGTCGCGAAGTGCGAGGCGATGCTGGCCTCGATGACCGCCTGACGCGTCACGCGACGCGCGCGGTGGTCTTCCGACCGCCCGCGCTGAGGATCTCCGCGGCGGGGTGGTGGGCGACCGGTGCGCCCACCGACACGAGCGTGTCGGCGTCCGCCACCCGCAGCTGCGTCACGTCGCCGTCGAGGAACGCGACCACCAGGTCGGCCGGACGGGTCTCGAGGACGATGCCGTCACGCCAGGCACGAGGCGTGGCGTCGGCCATGACGCGCTGGATCGGAAGGATCGTCGACGGGGTCGTGCGGGACATGGCTTCACCTGCTCTCGAAGGGGTTCGGTGCAGGAACGCTACGTCGGCCGGTCCGCCGGGCTCAACGCCGACGGACGCGGGGAGTAACAGACGGCGTCAGAAGATCATCGGCCGGTCGTCGTCGAGTGAGGTCTCGAGGTCCAGGTCGACCGTGACGGGGACGTGGTCGCTCGGCGCGTCGCCCTTCCGCTCGTCGCGGTGGATGGTCGCGTCGGTGACGACGTCCGAGAACGCCTCGGAACCCATGATGAAGTCGATGCGCATGCCCTCGTCGCGCGGGAAGCGCAGCGACTTGTAGTCCCAGTACGTGTAGCCGTCGGGCACGATCGGGCGGACGACGTCCTGCAGCCCACGCTCCTCGAACGCCCGGAACGCGGCACGTTCCGGCTCGCTGACGTGCGTGTGGCCCTCGAACACGGCGACGTCCCACACGTCGGAGTCGAGCGGCGCCACGTTCCAGTCGCCCATGAGCGCCAGCGGTGTGTCCGGCTCGGCACGGAGCCACTCGGACGTGCGGTCGGCGAGCTGTCCGAGCCAGTCGAGCTTGTACGTGTAGTGCGGGTCGCCCAGCTCGCGGCCGTTCGGCACGTAGAGGCTCCACAGCCGGACGCCGTCGACCGTGACGCCCATGGCACGGGCCTCCACCGGCAGGTCGGGTCCCTCGTGCCCCTTGAGGAAGCCGGGCTGGCCGGGGAAGTCGCGGGTGACGTCCTCGAGCGGGAGCCGGCTGGCGAAGGCGACGCCGTTCCACTGGTTCAGGCCGTGCGCCTCGACCTGGTAGCCGGCAGCCTCGAACGCCTCGAACGGGAACTGCTCGGGCTTGCACTTGATCTCCTGCATGCCGAGGACGTCGACGTCCTCGCGCACCAGCCAGTCGATGATCCGACCCACTCGGGTGCGGACGGAGTTCACGTTCCAGGTCGCCACGCGCATGGGTCCGAACCTACCGTGGGCCAGCCGGGCGCCGTCCGCGTGCCGGGGCCACGGGGCGGGCGGGGCACGGCACGATGGGGTTCGGTGGACGGACACGACGAGCACGACGAGACCCCTCCGGAGGGACGCATGGCATCGACGACGACCGGCGTGGCGGGGACTGCGGCCACGACGCGGACCGGCGTGGCGGGGACCGCGGCCACGACGCGGGCCGGCGTGGCGGGGACCGCGGCCACGACGACGACCGGCGTGGCGGGGTCCGCGACGGCCACGACGACGCGGGCGGCCACCGAGGGACGGACCATCATCGACGACAGCGTCGTCGCGAAGGTCGCCGGCATCGCGGCCGCCGCCGTCCCCGGGGTCCACGCACTCGGCGGCGCCGCGACCCGGGCGTTCGGTGCGGTCCGGGACGCGATCGCATCGAGCGCACTCGGCCGTGGTGGGTCCGGGTCGAGCGCGCTCGGACAGGGTGTCCGCGTCGAGGTCGGCGACGAGCGCGCCGCGATCGAGCTCACGATCGTCGTGGACCACCCGAGGCCGATCCCGGCCGTCGCCGAGGCGGTGCGGACGGCCGTCGCCACCGCCGTCACTGAGTTCGTCGGCCTCGAGGTCGTGTCGGTCGACGTCGTGGTCACCGACGTCTGGGTCCCGGCGCTCGACGGGGACGTCGACGGCGCGGACGTGGGAGTCCCGGTCCTCGACCGGAACGTCGGCGGCACGGACGCCACCCGCGGTCGCGCCCGGTGACCACCGTCGGCGGTGCCGCACGACGAGGCAGCGGCGGCCCCCGGGCGATCGACGGGCTGACCCGTGCACGGGGTGACGTCGTGGTGCCGTCGGTCGTCCGCTCCGCGGCGCGAGGGCGACCGGTGCGGGCCGTGTGGGTCAACGAGATCGGCGGCCGGACCTTCCGCATCGGCGAGGACGGGCGTGCCGAGGAGTACGTCAAGGTCCTGCCGCACGCCTACGCGTCGTGGATCGTCGGCGAGGCCGCCCGGCTGACGTGGGCGTCCCGGTACGCGACGGTGCCGGAGCTCCTCGACCACGGCGTCGACGACGAGGGGGTCTGGCTGCGCACGCGGGCACTCCCCGGGTGGAGCGCGGTCGATCCGCGGTGGCACGACGAGCCCCGGACGGCCGTCATCGCGGCCGGCGAGGGCCTCCGGGCACTGCACGACACGCTGCCCGTGCTGGACTGCCCGTTCGAGTGGTCCTCCGTGCAGCGGGCCGGACGCGCCCGCGCCGCCGGGGCCGATCCGGACGCGCTCGGCCCCGAGCCGGCCGTGGACCGCGTCGTGGTGTGCCACGGCGACCCCTGCACGCCGAACACCCTGATCGGTGCCGACGGACGGTTCGCCGGGCACGTGGACCTCGACGCCCTGGGGATCGCCGACCGGTGGGCGGACCTCGGCGTGGCGACGATGGCGCTCGGCTGGAACTACGGCCCCGGGTGGGAGGGGCTCTTCCACGAGGCGTACGGAGTCCCGCTCGACGAGGAGCGGACCGCCTGGTACCGGGCGCTGTGGAACCTGGACGACGACGGCGTCGAGACGTCAGCGGACGGCGGCGACGGGGTCGAGGCGGTCAGCGACGGCGTCGACACGGCCGCCGGGCGGGACGACTAGAAGGCCACGCCCCGCGCCTGCATGAACGGCACCGGGTCGACGGTGGCGCCGTTCACGTGCACCTCGAAGTGCGTGTGGCAACCCGTCGAGTTGCCGGTGGAGCCGACGAGTGCGATCAGCTGCCCGGCCGAGACCCGCTGCCCGGGGCTGACGCGGAACCCGCCGTTCACGATGTGCCCGTACGCGGTCTGCACGCCACCGCCGTGGCTGATCCGGACGTAGTTGCCGTACCCGCCGTACCAGCCGGCGTAGTCGACGGTGCCCGCGGCCGCCGCGACGATGGGCGTCGAGCAGCCGCTCGCCAGGTCCGCACCGTCGTGCTTGATGACGGAGCCGTAGATCGGGTGCACGCGGTACCCGTAGGGGCTGATGACGTAGCCACTCGCCGGCCGGACCCACCCGGTGCCCGAACCGGAGCCGGGTGATCCGCTGGCGCCGGAGCCGCTGCTGCCCGTGCTGCCACCGCCGCCGCCACCGCTGTTCGCCGCGGCGGCCGCGCGCTGAGCGGCGAGCGCGCGCAGGTACGCCTCGCGCGCAGCCTTCTCCTCTGCCGCCTTGCGCACGGCCTCGCCCTTGGCGAACTCGGCCTCGGTCCGGACGCGGCCGGAGGTCAGCGTCGCGAGCTGGGCGTCGAGGCGGGCCTTGTTCGACTGCTGCTCGTCGTAGGCGGCCTGCACCTTGTCGGCCGCGGCCTGGGACGCCTGCATGCGGCGCTCGGCCTCGGCAGCGAGGCCGGCGAGCGCCTCGGACGCACGGTCGGCCTGGTCGGTGAGGGAGCGGGCGACGGCGGCGTCGGCCGTGGCTGCCGCCTCGACGCGTTCGGCCTGCTCCGAGAGCTTGCTCAGCGCACCGAGGTTGTAGAGGAGGTCACTGGCGTCCTGGCCGCCGGAGATGACCGACGCCGTGACGTCGGATCCGCCGGACCGGGCCATCTGCGCCGCGAACTGTCCCGCCTGCGCGGCGCTCTGCTCGGCGGTCTCGGTGTGCTCGTCGGCGTCGGCGCGGAGTCGCTGCTCCTTCTCGGCGGCGTCCTGCGCCTTGCCCTGCGCCTCGAAGAACTCGGTGCCGAGGCGCTGGGCCTCGGCCTCGGCCGCCTTCACCTTGCTGGAGAGCCCGGAGATGATTCCCCGGATCTCGGTGATCTGGTCCTGCTTGGCGGACTCCTGCCCGCGCGCGGCCATCACCTCGTCCCACGAGGGGTAGGTCGCCGCGCTCGCCACCGGGGCGTCGAGCACCACCGTGCCGACCAGGCCCGCGAGCGCGAGGGCGGTGGCGGCGAGACGGAGGCGGACGGCGGCACGGCGACGCGGGTGGCTTGGGGGACGAGTCACGCACCCGAGCCTATACATCCGTTCAGGCACGACGGGTCGTCGCCGCGCGGCTGTGGAGAACTTCGCAGGGCGGGCGTTCAGAACCCGCGTTCCCGCCGGATGGCGTCGGCGCTGTCGACGACGTCCCGCTGCAGCACGGCGGCCCCGGCGGTCCCGGCGTAGTCGTAGACGTCGAACCCGGCGCAGTGCGTGATCGTCGCGGGCGGCCCGAGGGAGTCCTCGACGGCGGTCGTCCAGACGTCGCCGGACCCGATCACGACGAAGGTCGGTGCGGCGTCGCGGTACGCGCCGAGGTCGACGAGCCACGGGTAGGTCTGGAACGTGTCCCGCACCTGCAGCAGCTGCACGTTCGTGGACGCGTAGGTCGCGAGGGGGCGGACGGTCCAGAACTGCCCGACGCCCACGACGTCCCGTCCCCCGGCCCAGCGGTCCAGGCAGGCGGCCGGGTCCGAGCGCGCGTCGACGACCGCGCGGAGGGTGCTCGGCGCGGTGGCGACCCCGGTGAGCAGGACCCCGGCGGCGGCGAGGGCGAGCACGGCCCGGATGCCGCGCCGCGGCCGGTGCACCTGGGTGCGGCGGACGGCGGTGCGGGCGAGCTCGGCGACCGCGACCAGGGCGAGGAGCGGCGCCGTCACGATCGGCTCGAGGTACCGCGGGGTCTCCGAACCGGCGACGACCACCCCGACCGACACGGCCACGACGGTGACGAGGGGGAGCGCGGCGGCGACGAGGACCGTCCGTGACGTCCGGACCCGCCACGCCCACACGGTCCCGCCGACCGACAGCAGGACGCCCACGAGCAGCAGGAGCAGACCCGCGTCCCCCGCGGCCGACCCCGCGCGGTCGTCCGTGAGCGCGGCGAAGAACCCGAGGGTCTCGCCGGCACGCGACGGCTGGACGTAGGTCGACGGGTCGAGGGAGACGAACGGCCGGAGCGGGATCCGCAGCAGGTACCCGACGACCGAGCCCACCGTCACCGTGCCCGCGAGCACCGCGACCAGGCGCCAGGGCAGTCGGCGTGCGAGCGCGAGGAGCACCAGCGTCACCACGACCGGCGCCGCCGACCACGGCACGTACAGCGGGTTCGACGCGGTCGTGCACGCGGCGACGAGGCCCAGCACGACGAGGACCGGCACGGACGCCCGCCCGGTCCGCACCGCGCGGAGCACCAGGACCGCGGTGCCGAGCATCGCCAGGACCGCCCCGTAGTAGTACGTCGTCGTGAGGAGCAGGGACGCGAGCTCCAGCGAGGTCGCCGTCGCCGAGGACTCGGTGAGGACCAGGAGCGTCACGAACCCGAGCGCCACGGCGGACACCGCGATCCGTGCCGAGCGCCGGGCGGCCGGCATGAGCTCGTTCGCGGCCGCGCGCACGAGGGCGTAGACGGCCAGCAGCACGAGGACGCCGTTCAGCGCGAGGGCCTGCTGCGGCGTCGCGGTCACGAGGGAACACAGCAGGTAGACCGGCAGCTCGGGGAAGAAGAACAGCGCCGGGGACATCGCCCACTCGAACGGCTGCCCGAGCTCCATCGAGCGGCGGACGAGCGGCAGCAGCACCGAGTCGCCGTCGTACCAGAGCAGGGTGACCCTCGGGGTCGCGACGACGTGACGCAGGGCGATGACGGACAGGGCCAGCGCGACCAGCGCACCGAGCGCCTCCTGGCCGACCGCACGCCCCCGAGCGGGCCGCCCGGCGCCGTCGGTCCCGCGCGTCACCTCGGTGACGGGGCGCGCGTCGGAGGGCATGACCGGAGCGTACCGACCGAGGCTCGGAGCGCCCCACCCACGCGGGGCAGCGCGCTCCGGGGACGACCGGCTACCCTTGTGGGCTGTGACCGACGCGCGCGACCAGCTCATCCAGTTCATCACGGACGAAGCGGTGTTCCACGGAGACTTCACCCTCACCAGCGGGAAGAAGGCGACGTACTACATCGACCTCCGCAAGGTGAGCCTGGACCACCGTGTCGCCCCGCTCATCGGCCAGGTCATGACCGACCTCATCGGCCAGGTCCCGGACGTCGCCGCGGTCGGCGGGCTCACCATGGGCGCCGACCCCATCGCCAGCGCCGTGCTCCACCAGGCCGCCGCCCGCGGGCTCGCGTACGACGCCTTCGTCGTGCGCAAGGAGCCGAAGGACCACGGCCGCGGCAAGCAGGTCGAGGGTCCTGAACTCGCGGGCAAGCGCGTGATCGTGCTCGAGGACACCTCGACGACCGGCGGTTCGCCGCTCAAGGCCGCCGAGGCACTGGAGCGCGAGGGCGCGATCATCGCCGCCGTGGCCGTCGTGGTCGACCGCGACACCGGCGCCAAGGAGAAGATCGAGGCCGCCGGGTACCCCTACTTCGCCGCGATCGGACTGGCCGACCTGGGGCTGTCCGCATGACCGAGGAGCGTCCGGACGACGCGCACGAGCCCGACCAGACCGCCGGACCCGCAGACGGGGACGACGGACTGGAGGCGCGGCGCGGTTCCGCCCCGGACGCTCCGTTCCACGGTCTCCGCAGCGCCGCCGACATCTTCGGTGCCCCGCGCGGTGCCGACGACTGGCCGTCGCGTCGCGAGCGCCGCGAGGCCGAGAAGTCCGCGCGCGAGACCGGCGCGCCCCTGCCGGAGCCCTTCGAGCCGGTGACCGCCGAGGAGCCCGAGGTCGGCGCGACGCCGTCGTCCGCCGACGAGGACGACGCCACCCAGGCGATCTCGATGCCCGAACAGCTCGAGGCGCCGTCCGAGAACCCCCAGGCCGAGGCCGAGCACGAACGGGCGACGCTCTCCGACCGCATCCCCGCCGCAGCACCGGTCCCGCCGCCCTCCACCGCGCCGCACCCCTCGTCGATCAGCCTGCCGACGGCCCGGTCGCACCGCGACGAGCGCGCCGCCGAGAACCGCGCGATCGACGAGGAACGGCGCCGCACCGACCCGTTCGGCGCCGGGCGCGAGGACGTCGACTGGCTCGGGCGGGCCACCGGTCCGCGCACGGCCGTTCCCGCCGAGCCGACCGCCGCGCCGGCCGTCCCGGCAGCCCCGGTCGTACCCCGACCGCTCGGCGTCGAGAACGTCCTGCCGCCCACCGACGAGCCCCCGAGCTTCACCGAGCTGCTCCGGACCGCCGGCGGCGACGTCGAGGGCACGGCCGGCGACGAACGACCGTTCGACTGGGCCATCCGCGACGACGAGCCCGGCGAGGTCCCGGCGACGCTGACGACGAACGCGTTCGACACCACGGCGCTCGCCGGTGGTCGCTGGAGCCTGGCGGACGAGGCGGACGAGTCGGACGACGACGTCGTCGCCGGTGAGCTGCCGACCCCGGTCGACGGGACGCCCATCGTCGGCGCGGCGGCTGCCGCACCGACCGTCGCGCCCGTTCCCGCACCCGCACCGCCGCACGCCCTCGGGCCGTCCGCCCCCGTGGTGCCGGGCCACCTCGACGACCGGACGGACGGGTCGGAGGACGACCCGCGCCTCCCGTCCGACGCGCCGACCACCGCACTGCCCGTCGCCGGGACGCCGTGGTGGGCCGAGCCCGACGGCACCGTCCCGCCGACGGCGGCCCCGCCGCTCGTCGAACCGGCTACCTCGGAACCGGAGCCCGCCGCCTACCCGGCGCACCTGCCACCGGCGGTCGGGCAGGACCTCGACGCCGTGATGGGGATCCGTGGCCACGAGCCGACGGCGCACGCGGACGACGCGGCACCGCTCCCGGCGGCCGCGCCGGACGACCTCGACCAGTCCGAGTGGGACGGCCGCGAGACGAGCGACACGAGCGCCATCAAGGACCTCTTCGGGACCGAGGCGGTCGGGCAGCTCGGCGGGACCGGCTACGACCCGCACGACACCGGCACGCGCATGATGCCGGCCGTCGGGGCCACGCCCGCGCACGCACCCGGTCCAGGCCGCACGCCGGTTGCACCCGCAGCGGCAGCCGCAGCGTCCGCCGGTGGTGGCGACGGCGGTGGCGACCGCGACAACTTCATCAACGAGGGCTTCGCGAAGCTCCGGAACGAGGGCCGACGCGGGAAGCTGCTGCTCGTCTGGGGGTCGATCGCGCTCATCGTCGTGCTGCTCGTCGCCGTGTTCGCCCTGACGAAGTGGATCCTCGGCAACTCGATCGAGGAGCGCACCCCGGCACCGACGTCGACCTCGGCCGCGTCGGCGTCGTCGTCCCCGAAGGCGGCCTCGTCGTCGCCGGCGTCCGCGGCACCGTCGTCGAACACCCTGCAGACCCTGCAGTTCGCCACGACCCCGGCGGGTCCGGGGGAGCACGCCTGGACCGACCTCGCGGGCGGCGAGTGCCTGTCACCGTTCACCAACGCGTGGGCGCAGACCTACACCGTCGTGGACTGCCAGAGCCCGCACCTCGCCCAGCTCACCGCACGCCTGCAGGTGTCGGCGAACCAGTGGCCGGGGCCGGACGACCTCGCGTCCCAGGCGGCCGAGCGGTGCCAGACGTCCGAGGCGCTCGACACGGCTGCCGCGGCGGCCTACGGCGACGTGCAGGTGCAGGGGTCGTACGCGCCGGACCAGGCGACGTGGGACCAGGGCGACACGTTCATCTCGTGCTTCGTGACCCGGTCGTCGGGCGGCACCATGACGGGCTCGGTCGCGCCGAACGCCTAGGGGCTGCGGGTCCCGGCGGGCTGGCCGACCCGGAACGACACCACCGACGTCGTACGACGTCGACGATGTCGTTCCGGCGCGGCCAGCGGCCAGCGGCTCACGCGCGGGCGGAGACCTTCGACGACACCTCGTCGAGCGTCCGGAGCTCGTCTGCGCTGAGCTCGAGCTCCGCCGAGGCCAGCAGGGCCGGCAGCTGCTCGGTGTTCCGCGCGCTGGCGATCGGCGCGACGACGTCCGGCTGGGCCTGCAGCCACGCGAGGGCGACGGTCGCGACCTCGGTCGAGCGGTCCGCGGCGATCGTCGCGAGGGCGTCGACCACGGCGAGGCCCGCCTCGTTGAAGTAGCCCGAGACCTGGCCCTCGCGGTCCTTGCCGGCGACGTCCTCGGCCGTGCGGTACTTGCCCGTCAGGAAGCCGGCCGCGAGCGCGAAGTAGGGGACGACCCCGAGGTGCTCGGTCGCGGCCAGCGGCGCGATGTCCGACTCGTACGGCTCGCGGGTCACCAGGTTGTAGTGCGGCTGGATCGCGACGGGCACGGCGAGGTCGTGCTCCCGCGCGATGCGCACCCACTCCGCCGCACGCTCCTTCGAGTAGTTCGAGATCGCCGTCCAGCGCACGAGGCCGTCGCGCACGAGCTGGTCGAACGCCCGCACGGTCTCCTCGAGCGGGGTCGACTCGTCGTCGAAGTGCGCGTAGTAGAGGTCGATGCGGTCGGTGCCGAGGCGCTCGAGGCTCGCGCGTGCGGCCGCGGCGACGTTCGACGCCGACAGACCCTGGAACTCCGGGTGCTGGGACACCTTCGTGGCGATCACGACGTCGTCGCGCTTGCCGGACGCCCGGAACCACGATCCGATCACCCGTTCGGACTCGCCGCCGGAGTTGCCGGGCGCCCAGGCGGAGTAGACGTCCGCCGTGTCGACGAAGTCGCCGCCGGCCGCGGTGTACGCGTCGAGCACCCGGTGCGACGTCTGCTCGTCGGCGGTCCAGCCGAAGACGTTGCCGCCGAGGGCGAGGGGGAACACGGTGAGGTCGCTGGTACCGATGCGGGGCATTGGGGGTCCTTCCGGGGCTGACTGGAGCGGTCCCGTCCACGCTATGCCGCTCGCCCGGTCCGCTCCCAGGTGCGTGGGGTCTGCTGGGAAGGACCATGACGACGCTCACCTCGTCCCTCAGCGACCCCCGTCCGTCCGTCCGCCTCCGTGCCGTGATGACGGCCGGCACGACCCCGGACCCCGACGACCTCGACGTCCTCGTCGAGCAGTGCGCGATCGAACCCGACCTGCAGGTGCGGGAGGTGCTCACCTGGGCGCTCGTGCGGCTGCCGGCCGAGCTCGTCGTGCCGCGGCTCGTCGAGCAGCTCGCACGACCCGAGCCGCAGGCACGCAGTCAGGCGTTGCACACCCTGTCGAAGATCGGGGACCGCTCGGTGTACCCGGCCGTCGCGGAGCTCCTCGGCGACCTCGACCACGGGGTCGTCCGGACCGCCTGGCGCGCCTCGGTCCGCCTCGTCCCCGACGACGCACGGCCCGCGCTCGCCCGACGACTCGCACGGGACCTCGGGCACGGCGACCGCGAGACCCGCCTGGCCCTCGGCCGGGCACTCGTCGACCTCGGCGAGGACGTCGTCGCCCCCGTGCTCGACGAGGCGCAGCAGCGTCAGGGCGACGGCGTCCGGGAGCACGTCGAGGACGTCCGACGGCTGCTGCGGGACCCGGACGCCGCGAGCAGCCTCGCGCTCGAGCGTGCCCGACGCGAGGTCGCGCTCGGCCGGACGCGCTCCGCGACGGGGTGAGTGCGGTGGGCGTGACCGGATGACGGCCGGGAGGCGCGTGGCGGGCCCGCCACGCGCCTCCCGGCCGTTCCGGGGCGGGCCGGGGAACACCGGGATTCGGGATGCCGAACAGGCCCGATCGGCTTGCGGACGGGGATCGGAGCGCGCCAAGCTGGTGTGCGAAGGGGAGTAGCTCCCAGCGCGTGCATCGACACACTGGCCATCACGATGATCGGCCCGGTGCACCACCTCCGCCCGTCCCGCACCGGGGCGCGCGAGGCGAGCGAGACCTTCGGCCGTTCCGCCATGGCCGAAGCCGCTCGAGTGTGTGCAGCGTCATGGCTCGACCACGAGGACCACCATGTCGACCACCCTCTCTCCCGCGCCGCCCGCCGTCGCACCGCCCCGCATGGGCGCGAGCGCCTGGGGCCGCATCGCGATCTGCATCGCCATCGCCCTGCCGGCGGTCGTCTTCCGCATCGGCGGGTTCGCGCCGAACGCCCTCGTCGACCTGCTCGTGTTCGGCGGGGCCGTCGTGGCCGCGTCGTTCCTGCTCGCCTGGGCCGCCGAGGCCGCCCAGAAGGACATCGCCGGCGCGCTCGCGATCGCGATCCTCGCCCTCATCGCCGTGCTCCCCGAGTACGCGGTCGACCTGTACTACGCGTTCCGTTCCGGGTACGACCCCTCGTACGAGCAGTTCGCCGCCGCGAACATGACCGGGTCGAACCGGTTGCTGCTCGGGTTCGGGTGGCCGCTCGTCGTGATCATCTCGCTGCTCGTGGCGCGCCGGTTCGTCCGGACCGGGTCGCTCCCGGCCTCGGCCACCCGGGTCCTCGAGCTCGAGCGGTCGTCGCGCCTCGACATCGGGTTCCTCGCGCTCCTCGCCCTCGTCGCGTTCCTCATCCCGCTGATGGGCTCGATCCCGATGTGGTTCGGCTTCGTGCTGCTCGCCGCGTTCGTCTGGTACCTCTGGCGGGCCTCGAAGGTCGAGGACGGCGACGACGACGAGGAGCTCGTCGGCATGGCGGGCAACATCGCCTCGATGCCGCAGCGAGCCCGGCGCTGGACGATCGCGGCACTGTTCGTCGTCGCGGCCGCGGTGATCCTGTCCTCGGCGGAGCCCTTCGCCGACGCCCTCGTGCAGTCCGGTAGCGCGCTCGGCATCGACAGCTACTTCCTCGTGCAGTGGCTCGCCCCGCTCGCCACCGAGGCGCCGGAGTTCATCGTCGCCGCGCTCTTCGCGCTCCGCGGCATGGGCGGCGCGGCCATCGGCACGCTCATCGCGTCGAAGGTCAACCAGTGGTCGCTGCTCGTCGGCTCGCTGCCGATCGCGCACGTGCTCGGCGGCGGGACGTCCGGCGGGCTCCCGCTCGACGGCCGGCAGATCGAGGAGTTCATGCTCACCGCGTCGCAGACCGTCCTCGGCGTGGCGATCATCATCGCGCTCCGGTTCCACCGATGGTCGGCGATCGCGCTCGCGGCGCTGTTCGCGGTGCAGTTCTTCGTGACGGACACGAACGGGCGCTGGGTGCTCAGCATCGTGCACCTCGTCGCGGCGCTCGTCGTGTTCTGGATCAACCGCCGCGAGATCCTGCCGACGGTGACGGCACCGTTCCGACGGGCGTCGTCCCCCGTGCTGCGCGGCTGACCCGCGTCGGCGCAGCGCGGGCGGGCGGGGCGTCAGTCGGCGTCGGGGGCGAGCCAGATCGCGGAGGCCGCCGCCGCGGGCAGGTCCACGAGGGACTCCTCGCCCGACGGACCCCGGCGGGACACCGCGATCACGCCCGCGTAGTCCCGCACCCGCTCGACCCGCAGGTGTGTCCCCAGCCCGACGCCGAGCTCGTCGAAGTACCGCAGCAACGAGGGGTCGTCGTCGGACACCCGGTCGACGGTGCCGCACGCCCCGGGTTCGATCGCACCGAGCAGGGTGCCGGGGGAGTCCGGCACGGTGCCGTCGGCGCGCGGGATCGGGTCGCCGTGCGGGTCGTGCGTCGGGTGCCCGAGGTCGGCGTCGACCCGATCGAGGAAGGTCTCGGACACCGCGTGCTCGAGCGCCTCGGCCTCGGTGTGGACCTCGTCCCACGAGTAGCCGAGGCGCTGCACCAGGAACGTCTCGATCAGCCGGTGCCGCCGGACCATCGCCACGGCGACCTGCTGGCCGAGCGGGGTGAGGACGACCCCGTAGTACGGGGTGTGCTCGATGAGGCCGTCGCGGTCGAGCTTCCGGAGGTTGCCGGACACCGTCGAGGCGGACACCTTGAGGGCCGCAGCGATGTCGCGGGTGGCCAGGCCTTCCCCGCCGCGCTCGCTCGCCTTCCACACGAGCTTGACGTAGTCCTCCGCCATCGTGGACAGGGAGGGCAAGCGCATGCCCCAATGGTACAAACGGCAGGTGACCGACGACGCCCCCACCCCGAGCCGCCGCTGGCCCGTCCCGCCGTCGCTGCTCATCGGCCTCGCGCCGCTCGTGGTGTTCGCGGCGGTCAGCGCCTGGCGGGCCCGGCCGAGCGACGACTACCCGACCCTCGGACAGACGGTGGACAGCGTGGTGCGGGCCCTCGTCGTCCCGGAGGGCATCGCCGTCGTCGCGCTCTGCCTCGTCGTGACCGGGCTCGGCTGGTGGCGCATCGCGACGGTCGACCCGACGCGCACGCACCTGCGCTGGACCGCGGTCGCGCCGATCCTCGTCGCCGTCGTCTGCGTGGTGCGGCTGCCCCTCGTGGACTGGTCGGCGCTCCCCGTCCGGTACTTCCTGCTGCTCGCCGTGGGGGTGCTGTTCGTCGGGGTGTTCGAGGAGCTGATGACCCGCGGGGTGCTGCTCGTCGGGCTGCGGCGGCGGCTGCCGGAGTTCGGCGTGTGGATCGC
The DNA here is from genome assembly GCF_044759965.1 of Curtobacterium sp. NPDC098951. Classification (NCBI taxonomy): domain Bacteria; kingdom Bacillati; phylum Actinomycetota; class Actinomycetes; order Micrococcales; family Microbacteriaceae; genus Curtobacterium; species Curtobacterium sp. NPDC098951. The sequence continues at coordinate 676,793 of NZ_JBIWAG010000002.1, read as the reverse complement.
TTCGTGCGTGCTGTTCGGGGTGCTGCACCTGCTCAACGCCCTCGCTGGTGCCGGGCTCGGCGCGACGCTCGTGCAGGTCGTGTTCGCGGCATCGTTCGGTTCGACCCTGTACGTCGCGCGTCGGGTGACCGGGAGCCTGCTCCTCCCGGTGCTGCTGCACGCGTTCTGGGACTTCGGGTCGATCGGCCTGTCGGCGACGACGGACGTGCGGGACCCGTCGCAGATCGTCGTCGTCGGCGCGATCGGGCTGTTCTCGTTCGTCGTCCTCGCGTTCGGGGTCGTCGCCGGCGGGGTGGTCGCGTGGCGGGACGACCGGCCGCGCCGCCTGCGGCGCCGGTGGCGGGCGGTCCCGCCCATGGGGGCCGTCGCGGTGCAGGGGGACGAGCCGCGCCTCCCGTCCACGGTCTGGTGACGATGGTCCGCCTGGAGGCGCGGTGCTGCGAGTGCGCACAGGCTGCGGTCCGGTTCACCTCGGCTTGGTGCACCGTTCCCCGCTCGGCCACCACCCGTCCCTAGCGTTCCGCGCATGCACAGATCAGCACTCCGCGGGTTGACGGTCGCCGCCGTCGCGACCACCCTCGTCGTCGGCTCGCCCCTCGCCGCCACCGCGGCCGGGTACCCGAGCGACACCGACAAGCCCGACCTCGTCTCGCTGCTGAACGGGTACGACCAGTACTGGACGTCGAGCGGCACGAACGACCTGCACGGCACCGTGCTCGACCCGGCCACGCTGGCGAAGAACGACCAGCTGACCTCGTGGATCAACCAGCACGCCACGACGGCGCAGCAGCGGAAGGCCCTGCAGGACTCCGAGTACCAGAACGCGACGAACACCGCCTACGACCAGTCGATGACGGTGTCGCAGGGGCTCGGCCCGGCGCTCGAGAAGATCTACGTCGAGGGCCGGAGCGCCGGGAAGCTGCCGCTGACCTCGGCGCTGGTGAACTCCTCGAACGGCACCAGCGGCGCCTACGTCAGCACGGGCACCGCGAAGGCGCACTACAGCTACCCCCGGCCCTACCTGCCGGGCACCACCACGGCGACGCTGCCCGCGACCGACGACCAGACCGGCTGCGCACCGTCGAAGGTGAACGCGTCGTCGCTCGCCGCGAACCGGGCGGGCAAGGCGTGGGCCTCGGCGGACGGGACGCTCGACATCACCCGCGTGCCCGCCACCACCGACACGTCGCACGAGTTCTCGCCGAACGACGTCGTCCTCGACGCCGGGTACGGGACCGCCGGCATCTGCACGGGCGGGTCCTTCCCGAGCGGCCACACCACGACGGCGTACCAGGCGGGCATCACCCTCGCCACGCTCGTGCCCGAGCTCGCGCCGGAGCTCCTCGCCCGCGCCTCGGAGGCCGGCAACGACCGCATCGTGCTCGGCGTGCACTACCCGCTCGACATCATGGGCGGGCGCATCGACGGCGAGGCGGCGCTCGCCGCGCGCTGGTCGGACACGCAGTACCGCACCGAGGTCCTCGAGCCCGCGCGGAAGGAGCTCGTGTCGTACCTCGAGCAGCAGTGCGGCGACACGCTCGCGAACTGCATCGCGCACGAGGCGGCCTACTCGGACGACCCGTACGGCGGCGCGGCCATGCCGGGCGGCAGCGCGCAGGTCGTGACCGACCGCGCCTCGGCCGCAGCGGTGTACCGCGAGCGGATGACCTACGGGTTCGCCGCGACCGGGAAGACCGGCCTCGCCCCGTCGGTGCCGACCGGCGCCTCGAACCTCCTCCTGACCGCGTTCCCGACGCTGACCGACGCCCAGCGCACCGCGGTGCTCGCGCAGACCGAGATCGCCTCGGGGTACCCGCTCGACCAGTCCGGCTCGGCTGCGGGCTCGTGGGAGCGGCTCGACCTCGCCGCCGCGACGAGCGCCACGGTCGCGGTCTCGGCCGACGGCACCGCGACGGTCCTCGCCACCGGCGGCACCGCCCACGTCGTGACCGGCGTGCTGACCGCGCCGCAGGGGACGACGGTCGCCGCGGGCGGATCCATCGCCCTGGCCGGCACCGGCTTCACCCCGGGCGCCTCCCTGCGCATCGTGCTGCACTCCGACCCGGTCACGGTCGGCACGCTCACCGTCGCGGCGGACGGCACGGTGTCCGGCAGCGTGCGGATCCCCGCCGGCACCCCCGCGGGAGCCCACACGATCGACGCCGTCGACGCCTCCGGAGCCTCGACGCTCGTGGCACCGCTCGCGATCACCGTGACGCCCGCGGCCGGCGGCACGGGCACCGGCGGCGCGACCGTCGACCCCGGTACCGGTGTCCACCTGCCGGTCGTCTCCGGCTGACCCACCCCTGACCGGCCGGCGCCCCGTGCGCCGGCCGGTCGTCCCCCTCGGAGTCCCCATGCGCAAGCGCACCCTCTGGGCCGGCGCCTCGGTCGTCGGCGCCCTGGTCGTCGCCGGAGCCGTCGCCGTCCCGCTCGTCGTCGGCTCGCCGTCGGCCGAGTCGGCACCGACGCACGGCACCACCGTCTCGACGCCCACCCCGTCGGCGGCGCCACCCGTGCCGCGGGTCGGGGCGGCGACGCTCGCCGCGCTGCCCGAGGCGCAGTACTCGGCGGTCATCGGCGGTCTCATGCCGTTCGACCGGACCGTCACCGCCGACACCGTCTTCCGACTCCGCGGCGACGCACCCCTGTTCGGTGCCGCGCGGACCACGCCCGTCGCGCGCTTCGCCGCCACGGACTTCCTCCGGCAGCCCACGACGGTCGTCGGGCTCGAGCGCGACGGTGACTGGGAGCGCGTCTTCACCCCCGCACGGCAGGAGCTGCCGTCGGCGGCCGGGGGCACGGCCGCGGCACAGACCTCGGCGTGGGTCCCGGTGGCGTCCCTCCGGGAGGTGTCGACCCCGACCCGGCGCGTCGTCATCTCGACGACGGACCAGTCGGTGTCGATCGTCGACGCGGCAGGGCACGTCGACCAGCGCTTCGACGCCGGTGTCGGCACGGCGGACACCCCGACGCCGACTGGCGTGACCGGCTACCTCGAGCAGCGGTACGTCGACCCGGCGCAGGGGACCGGCGACCACCCGATCCAGCTGACCTCGTTGCACTCGAGCGCGGCCGACGAGCCGTACGGCGGGCACGACGGTGGGCTGATCGGGCTGCACTGGAACGCGACGACCTCGGGGGCGGTGTCGCACGGGTGCGTCCGGCTCGACGCCGAGGCGGTGGCCGCGGTGGACGCGCTGCCGCTCGGCACCCTCGTCACGGTCGAGTAGCGGGCGGGGCGGCAGCGGCGACGACCGCCGGAGGCTCGACCGGAGGTTGCGATCGCGGGCTGACCGTCCTGGTTCCGAGGACCCGGGATCCGCGAACCAGAACGGTCACGCCGCCGGGAGATCCTCGTTCCGTTCCGTTCCGTTCCGTTCCGTTCCGGGCCGGGCCGGGCCGGGCCGGGCCGGGCCGGGCCGAGCCGGGCCGAGCCGAGCCGGGCCGGGCCGGGGCTCAGGGCTTGCGGCCGACGGCGAACACCCGCCGGAACGGGTACACCGTGCCGTGCACGCCAGCCGGGTAGGCCGACCGGAGCGCCGCGGCGTACTCGGCCTCGAACGCGGAGGTCGTCGCTCCGGTCGGGTCCGCCGCGTCGAGCGCCTGCAGTGCCGGACGGAGCCCGGTGCCACGGACCCAGTCCAGCACCGGGTCGACGCCCGTCAGGAGCTGGGCGTACGTGGTCTCCCAGGCGCGGGCCGCGAACCCGGCGTCGAGCAGGATGCCGAGGTACCCCGCCGGGTCGAGCACCGGCTCGGAGCGCAGGACCCCGTCGAGCGCGGACGCCCACGGCCCCGAGGCCGCGACGGACCGCATGAGCGCGTGCGACGGCGACCCGAAGTTGCCCGGCACCTGCATCGCGAACCACGAACCGGACGGCATCGCGTCGAGCCACGTCGGCAGCAGGGACACGTGGGACGGCACCCACTGCAGTGCCGCGTTCGTCACGACCACGTCGTCGGTGGGGCCCGGCGTCCAGTCCTCGATCGCACCGAGCGCGAACGACAGGTTCGGCACGTCCGCCAGGGCCGGGTCGGCCGCAGCCGACGCGAGCATCTCCGCCGAGCTGTCGATCCCGATCACCGTCGACCGACGCCACCGCGCTGCCAGCGTGGCGGTGAGGGCCCCGGGACCGCAGCCGAGGTCGACGACGCGACGTGGCGCCTCCTGGTCGGCACCCGACGGCCACGCGACCTGCGCGAGGAGGTCGTGGAACGGCCGCGCGCGGTCGTCCGCGAAGGCGGCGTACCGTGCGGGGTCCCAGCGCATCGTCAGATCTCGACCTCGAAGGGTTCGGTGCGGACGAGCTCGTGCACACCCGAGATGATCTCGCTCGGCCGGAACGGGTACTTCTCGATCTCGGCCTGGTCGCTGATCCCGGTCATGACGAGCACGGTGTGGAGTCCGGCCTCGATGCCGGCCTGCACGTCGGTGTCCATCCGGTCGCCGATCATGCCGGTGTTCTCGGAGTGCGCACCGATCCGGTTCATCGCCGACCGGAACATCATCGGGTTCGGCTTGCCGACCACGTAGGGCTGCTTGCCGGTGGCCTTCTCGATCATCGCCGCGATGGCGCCGGTCGCGGGGAGGACCCCCTCGGCGCTCGGACCGGTCGCGTCGGGGTTGGTGACGATGAACCGGGCGCCGTCGCGGATGAGCCGGACGGCCTTGGTGATCGCCTCGAACGAGTAGTTGCGGGTCTCGCCGACGACCACGTAGTCCGGAGCGGTCTCGGTCATGATGAATCCGGCCTCGTGCAGGGCGGTGGTCATGCCGGCTTCGCCGATGACGAACGCCGAGCCGCCGGGCATCTGGGACCGGCAGAAATCGGCGGTCGCAAGGGCCGAGGTCCAGATGCGGTCCTCGGGGACGTCGATGCCGGAGCCGCGCAGCCGGGCGCTGAGGTCGCGCGGCGTGAAGATCGAGTTGTTCGTCAGGACGAGGAACTCGGTGCCCTGGTCCTGCCACTGCTGGAGGAGCTCGGGAGCGCCGGGGAGCGCCTGGTTCTCGTGCACGAGCACGCCGTCCATGTCGGTCAGCCAGCACTCGACCTCGTCGCGGGATGCCATGCCCTCACCCTAGTGCGCGCCCGTGACGGCCCGGCTCGGTGCCGGCTCGGAGAAGGCCGGGAGGAACGGATCGGCCCTTGCGGGCAGGCCGCGGACCCGGGATGGTCGAGACACCGAACGGCGGTCGGCTTTGCCCTAGGCTTTTCGGGACACGTACTGGAACCAAGGAGGCTGCACCGTGCTCGTCGAACCCGGAACCCCGACCGCTCCACCCCGGCCCGCCTCGGCGCCGGAGCAGGCCGAGGTGACCCCGCGACGACGCCGTGGCCGCCCCAACGTGCTCAGCCGCGAGCAGGTGATCGACGCCGCGACCGCCATCGCGAACGAGGACGGGCTCGACCGGCTCTCCTTCCGTGCGCTCGGCGTCCGCCTGGGCGTCGCGCCGATGACCGTGCACCGGACCATCGGCGGCCTGGACGACCTGCACGCAGAACTCGTGCGCCGCACGGTCGACGAGTTCACCGCCACGTTCGTCTGGCCGGACGAGTGGCACGCGGTCGTGCGGACCTTCGCCACGACCTTCCGCGACCTCATGCTCACCCACCCCCTCGTGCTCGAGTCGCACAGCCGTCGCGGGGCCCTGGTCTCGACGGAGTCCGACGCCGTCGTGGCGAAGGTCGTCGGCGCGCTGCGGTCGGCCGGCCTGCCCGACGCCGAGGCGATGTACGCGTTCTTCGTCGTCTACGACTTCGTGGTCGGGCACACGGGCGTGCAGGTCGGACGGGGTTCCGCCGCGGCCGGGCGTCCGGAGCGGCACGCACTCGTGGCGGAGATCCTCGGTTCGCACTCGTACGAGGAGCGGTTCTCCCTCGGGCTCGACGTCCTCATCACGGGGATCGAGGCCCGCGTCCGCTGACGTCCGGGACCGGCTCTACGCTGGGGACGTGACCGCCGTCCCCGAACCGTCCCACGAGCGGACGACGCACGGGGTGGGACCGCACCCGGAACCCTGGCCGGACGACCCGCGGCTCGACCCGGAGCTTCTCGCGACCGGAGACACCCGCAACGTCGTCGACCGCTACCGGTACTGGTCGATGGACGCGATCGTCGCCGACCTCGACACTCGCCGACACGCGTTCGACGTCGCCATCGAGAACTGGCAGCACGACCTCAACATCGGGTCGATCGTGCGGAGCGCCAACGCCTTCCTCGCCGGGACGGTGCACATCGTCGGGCGTCGGCGGTGGAACAAGCGCGGCGCGATGGTGACGGACCGGTACCAGCACGTCCGGTACCACCCCGACGTCGCCGCCTTCCTCGAGGCCATGCGCGCCGAGGGCCGTCCGGTGATCGCGATCGACAACACCCCCGGGGCGTCCCGCATCGAGACGGCGCCGATCCCGGAACGGTGCGTGTTCCTGTTCGGCCAGGAGGGCCCCGGGCTGACCGACGAGGCCGTCGCCGGCGCGGACGGACACCTCGAGATCGCGCAGTTCGGGTCGACGCGGAGCATCAACGCCTCGGCCGCCGCGGCCATCGTGATGCACAGCTGGGTGGTCCAGCACGCCGAGCTCCCCTGACGGCGGCGTCGCCGGGCCGGACCGCGGGTGTCGCCGGGCCGCGCCGCTCGCGTGGCGGGTCCGGCGGGGCGGGGACGAGCCGCGCCTCCCGTCCGCCTGCGCGTCAGCGCGCCTCCCGTCCGCCTGCGCGTCAGCGCGCCGCGGTCGTCCGCCGCGCGACGAGCCGCGGCTCCACGAGCACCTCGGTCGCCGCCGTGCTCGGGTCGGCGATCCGGGCGAGGAGTCGTTCGCCGGCGCCGCGCCCGATCTCGACGCTGCGGTCGTCGATGCTGGTCAACCCGACGTACCGCGTCGCCGCGAGCGGGGTGTCGTCGTAGCCCATGACCGACACGTCCTCGGGGACGCGCAGCCCGCGCTCGGCGAGCTCGGACAGGGCACCGAGGGCCATCACGTCGTTCGCCGCGAACACCGCCGTGACGTCGGGGTGCACGTCGAGCAGCTGCGCGACCGCGCGGGAACCGGCCTCCTCGGTGGGCTCGCCGGGGAGCACGACCGTGGCGACCTCGGCGCGGCCGTCGACCCCGGCCCCGAAGCCGATCCGCCGCTCGTCGGACGCGGCCGACGAGGCACCGATGAACCCGAGCCGAGCGTGCCCGAGGGCGAGCAGGTGCTCCGCGGCCATCGCCCCGCCCGCGCGGTCGTCGTTCGCCACGGTGTCCGCACGGGGGATCGCGACGCGGCCGCCGGCGATGACGAGGGGTGTGGAGGCCGGGACGGCCAGGTCGGTGTCGGGCTCACCGGCGATCACGAGCCCCTCGACGCGCATCGACAGGAAGCCCTCGACGGGCGAGGCGTCGAGCCCGGTGTTGAGGAACCGGTCGGCGACGACGAGCCGGTGGCCCTGGTCCTGCAGGGACTCGCGGAGGCCGGTCAGCAGGTCGACGAACCACTGGTTCCGGAAGTCGTCGAGGACGACGCCGATCGTCCGGGAGCGCGTGCCCGCGAGCGAGACCGCGGCCGTGGAGGGGCGGTAGTCGAGCTCCTGGATCGCCTTGAGCACCGCATCACGCCGCTGCTGGCTCACCCGCGGGGAGCGCTGCAGGACGAGCGACACGAGGGACTTCGAGACCCCGGCGCGCGCGGCGACGTCGTAGATGGTCGCGGGTTTGCCGGCTCCCATGATCTGCATCGACCTCCGTGGCTCTCCCGTCGATGGTAGCGGGGGCGGGGCGGGCGCACGCTCGGGGCCGTGTGCGCGCGGCGCGCGCGGCGCGCGCGGCCCTGGGCCGCTGGGCCGCTGGGCCGCTTCGTGAGCAGAAACGGTCGGGTGCGTGGTCCCGACCCGACATCTCCTGCTCACGATCTGCGCGTGGTCACTCCTCCACACGGGAGGCGCGGTGCGAGTTCTGCACGAGTGCTTCCGGTCGGGGGTGGTGCGGGAGCGCGGGTCGCGAGCATGACCGCATGCGACCACGACCGCTTCCGCCCGCGCTCCGCGACCGCGCGTTCGACGTGCACGCCGCGGACCGCGCAGGAGTCTCCCGACAGCGACTCCGTCGGAGCGACCTCGTCCGGCCCACCCGGTCGATCCGGTGGCCCCGCGATCGCCCACCCGACGCCGTCCAGCGGATCCGAGCCCTCCGGCCGGTCCTGCTGCCCGGACAGTTCATCAGCCACGTCTCCGCCGCCGTGCTCTGGGGGCTGCCCGTCCCGGTCGACGACGGCGCGCCGGTGCACGTCACGAGTCCGATCCCGACCGCCCAACCGCGTCGCACGGGTGTGGTCGGACACCGGATCACGCCCGACCGAGCGGACGTCGTCGAGCGGTGGGGCATGCCCGCGAGCACTCCCGCAGCGCTGTGGGTCGACTGCGGCGCGATGCTGACGACCGACGAGCTCATCGTGCTCGGCGACGCGATCGTGACCGAGCCACGGTGTCGCACGACGATCGACGACCTCCGGACCGCACTCGTCCGGGCCGGAGCCCGAGCGGGCGTCCGGAAGCTGCGGACGGCGATCGAGCTGGTCCGGGTCGGTGCCGGTTCGCCCCAGGAGACGCGGGCACGGCTCGCGATCGTCCGCGCGGGCCTTCCCGAACCGGAACTGCAGGTCGAGGTCCGAGACGAGGCAGGGTCCTTCATCGGCCGGGTCGACATGGCCTACCCGCGGCACCGCGTCCTGATCGAGTACGAGGGCGACCACCACCGCACGGATGCCGCGCAGTGGGCCAGCGACCTCCGGCGCTACCGTGAGGCCGAGCGCCTCGGCTGGGTCGTCGTCCGGTGGTCGCGCTCGGACCTCACCCGGTACGTCGGCGAGGCCATCGAACACCTGCGGTCGGTGCTCACGCGCCGGGGGTAGCGTCCGGGCAATGGCGACGCTGCTCATCACCGGGGCCGCCGGACGCATCGGCGCTGCGCTCCGGCCGCGACTCCTCGCGGCCGGTCACGACCTCGTGCTGTTCGACGAGCGCACCCCGGACGACCCACCGACCGGTGGTGAGCGCTTCGTGCCCGGGTCGGTGCACGACGCCGATGCCCTCGACGACGCATTGATCGGCGTCGACACCGTGGTCCACCTGGCGGGCATCCCGACCGAGGCCGCGTGGGACGACCTCGTCGCGGCGAACCTCACCGGGACGAAGAACGTGCTCGAGCGAGCGGCCGCAGCCGGGGTCCTCCGGATGGTCCAGGCGAGCTCGATCCACGCCGTCGGCCGAGTGCCCGAGCCGCTCGACGAACCGGGGAGCGTGCCCGGAGACCGGCTGCCCCGGCCGGACACCTACTACGGCGTGACGAAGGCCGGGATGGAACTCCTCGGCAGTCTCTTCGCCGATCGGTTCGGGATGTCGATCGTCTCGGCGCGCATCGGGGCGTTCGGCGAGCAGCCGTCGTCCGGTCGTGCGCTCCTGATGTGGAGCTCGCCGGACGACCTGGTGCGGTTGGTGCTGGCGACGGTCGCGCTCCGTGACCCCGGGCACCACGTCGTGTGGGCGCTGTCCCGGAACACCGGCTCCCCGGCCGACCTCACCGCGGGGGAGCGGATCGGCTTCGTCCCGGTCGACGACGCCTCGGGCGTGCTCGACCCCGACGCCCGTGCTGCCCTGCCCGCCGAGGACCTCCGCTACCTCGGTGGCGACATGGTCGGGCTGCCGCTCGGGCGAAGCACTTCGTGAGCAGCAATGGTCGGGCTGCCGCTCGGGCGGAGCACTTCGTGAGCAGCAATGGTCGGGCTGCCGCTCGGGCGGAGCACTTCGTGAGCAGCAATGGTCGGGTTCCCTGAGGCCACCCGACCATTTCTGCTCACGAAGCCGCGCAGCGGCGCCCGGCGGCGCCCGGCGCCCGCCCGACGCCCGACGCCCGGCGCCCACCCGGCGCCCGCCCGGCGCCCCGCTACCCGATCAGGCTCGGGCGCAGGTCGCGCAGCGTCCGCGAGCGTGTCTGCCGTGCGGTGACGACGAACGACACCAGGAGCGCACCGAGCAGCCAGCACGCGAGGATGCCCGCGTCGGACCACGCCGCCCCGAGGCTCCCGCCGTACATCGTCTGCCGGATCGCGTCGACCGAGTACGTCATCGGCAGCGCGAAGTGCAGCGCCGCCAACGGCCCCGGCAGCGTCTGCCACGGGAACGTCCCGCCCGCGGTGACGAGCTGCACGAGCATGAGCACCAAGCCGAGGAACTGGCCCACCGAGCCGAGCAGCACGTTGAGCGCCATGATGATCGCCGCGAACGTGGCCGAGGCCAGCACCATGAGCCCGATCGTCGCCCCGGCGTGCACGACGTTCAGGTCGAGGGCGAACCGGACGATGCAGAACAGCGCCACCATCTGCACGAGTCCGAGCAGCGCCGGCGTCAACCATCCGCCGAACACCACCGCGAGGGGCTTTCGCACCGCGGTGATCGCCCGCTTCGAGATCGGCTTGAGGATGAGGAACAGCGCGTACATGCCGATCCAGGCCGCGAGGGAGATGAAGAACGGCGCGAGGCCGGCCCCGTAGTTGTCGGCAGCGGCGACGTTGTCGTCCCCGACCTTGACCGGGTCCGAGATCACCGACGCCTGGTCCTCGCGCTGTGAGGCGTTCGAGGCCGGGATCTTCGTGCGGCCCTCGTCGAGCTTCGAGGCGAGCTCGGACGAGCCGCTCTGCAGCTTCGTCAGCCCGGACGCCAACGACTTCGCGCCGTCGTCGGCCGAGGCCGCTCCGGACGCCAAGGAAGCCGCACCGGACGACAGCGTGGGCGCGGCCGACGCGAGCTGCGAGGTGCCAGAGGCCACCTGCGACGAGCCGGACGCCAACTGCGCGGCACCGTCCGCAGCGGAGGAGACCCCGCCGGCCAGGGTGGGGGCCGCCGTCGCCAGGGCGGAGGTGCCGGCCGCGACCTGGGCGGACCCGTCGCGCAGCTGGTCGACGCCCTCGAGCGCGGCCTTGGCCTTCGCGAGGTCGGCCTTCGTCTTCTCGTCTCCGAGCTGCGTCTCGACAGTGGAGGAGATGACCGCCTGCACCTCCGGCGTCAGTTCCACCCCACGGTCTGCGGCGGCCTTCGTGATCGCCGCCGTCACGGTGTCGGGGGAGAGTCCGTTCAGCGCGTCGAGCGCCGGATCGGTCTGGTCGGCCAGTGCCTTGTTGCCGGCCGCGACCCGCTGCGCACCCGCGTTCAGCTGCGCGGTCTGCGCCGGCAGCGACGCGGTCTGCTGCTTCGCCGTCTGCAGGCCCGACGACAGCGTCGCCGCCCCGGAGGCGACCTGCTGGGCGCCCTGGTCGAGCGCAGCGGTCTGCGACGGCAACGCGGCGGTCCCGTCCGCGAGCGTCGCCGCGCCGGAAGCGAGCTTGCCGGTGCCGTCCGCGAGCGTGGCCGCGCCCGACGCGGCGGACTTCGCACCGGAGGCGAGCTGCCCCGCGCCGTCGACCGCGTCGCCCAGGCTGTCGCGCACGTCGGCGAGGCCCACGAGCAGGGTCTTCGCCGCCTGCTTGCCGACCCGCTCGGCGACGGCTGTGCGCATCGTCTTGCCCGCCTGCTCCGCGATGGTCGAGGCGAGGTACGAGTTCGTGTCCGCCGTCGTCATCACGAGCTCGGCACGCTTCGGGTCGTCGGACTGTGCGGAGACGAGCGACTCCGAGAAGTCGTGCGGGATCGTCACGACGAAGTCGTACGTGCCGTTCCGGACGCCGGAGCGCGCGTCGGCCGCGGTCGTCTCCGTCCACTTGAAGTCGGCGCCGTCGATGGCCTCCTTCGTGACGTCCTTGCCGTAGTCGACCCGGTCGCCGTCGAGCGTCGCGCCGGCGTCCTGGTCGACGATGGCGGCCGGCACCTGGTCGAGCTTCGCGTACGGGTCGCGGTTCGCCCAGAGGTAGGCGCCGCCGTACAGCAGCGGCACGACCATGAGCGCGATGAACGCGAGTCGTGCGAGCGGGGTCGCGGTGAGTCGCGCCAGTTCGGCGCGGACGAGCGAGGTGGTGGTCACGCGGTCGCCTCCGTGGGCAGGTGGTCGGTCTCGGACTGGAGGCGCGGGTCGTCTCCGTCGGGTCGGGCCACGTCCTCGGGGTCCTCGGTCTGGGTGGTGTCGAGCGGCTCGATCGTGTCGAGCAGGTGTTCGACGGTCGCGGCTGCGGCCTTGGAGGTCACGAGCAGGACGGTCACACCGCGGCGGGCGACGTCGCGCACGACCGCGAACCACCCCTCCACGGCGCCGCCGTGCCGCTCGGGCGAGGTGACCACGAGCCCGGTCACGCCGTCCCGCAGCAGGGCGAGTTCGGCGAGCAGTCGGACCCGCACGTCGGTGGGGACGCGCTGCACCGGGGTGTCGGCGTGCTCCCGCAGCCCGAGTTCGTCGAGCACGGTGTCGACGTGTTCGCGGGAGGGCCGCTGCCCGGCGAACGCGAGCTCCTCGCGCACGACGCGCTTGACGGTCATGACGGGGAAGGGCTCGGCGACGCCGGGGGTGTCGACGAGGGCGAAGGTGCGGCGTACCGCGGCGGCGTCGTCGTGCCCGTCGAGCAGGACCCGACCGGTCTCCGGACGCATGCGACCGCCGGCGACGAGCGAGGCGAGCACCGGTGCCTGTTCGGTCTCGACGGCGACGACGCCCGGACGGCCGGGTGCGGCGACGGCGGAGACGACGGGCAGTGCGGCACCGGGCTCCTCGCCGATGCCGACGTGGTCGAGTTCGAGGGTCATGCGCGGTCCTTCTCTGGGGAGGCCTTCGTGGTGGTCGCGGGTGCGGCGGGCTCGGACAGGGACGCCGTACGCCAGTCGATGCCCGCCATCCCGAGCGCGGAGAGGACGACCATGCGGCGTCCGTCCTCGTCGGAGGTGCCGGAGCGGGTGGCCTCGTCGAGCACGGCGATGCACGCGCCCTCGACGAGCCGGCCGAGGGTGGCGGGGTCGACGTCGTCGCGCATGGTGCCGTCGGCGATCCCGAGGGCACAGGCCTCGCGGACCTGGGCGCGCAGCGGTGCGAAGACCTCGGCCACGGACTCGCTGAACGGGCTGCGGATCGCGACCCGGGCCATCGACCGGACGTGGGACACCTCGGACCAGAGCGTCACGGCGATGGCGGCGAGCCGGGCGGCCGGGGGGAGTGCCTCGAGGTCGGCGGCGGTGGGCATCGCGCCGGCGACCCGCGCGGCCCCGGCCGTGACGACCTCGCGCACGAGGTCGTCCCGCGACGGGAAGTGTCCGTAGACCGCACGTCGCGAGAGTCCGGCGGCGGACGCGATGGTCTCGAGCGGGACGTCCGGATCGGCCTGCAGCGCGGTCTTGGCCGCCTCGATCAGGGCGGCCCGGTTTTCGGTCGCGTCCCTGCGGGGGGCGCGGACGGACTGGTCGGGAGTGGTCACGAGCACCATCGTAATAACGTGCACACGTGTGTGCAAGTTATTCGATCCGACACCCCCGTTCGGGGGCAGTCCCCCAAAGTGCGGACTGCGCACCCTGAGAGCGAACGCATAACTTCACAGCAATTCCATGAAGAACACGGACGGAGCCAGGAGTGCGCCTTTTGAACCGTGCAACACCGAACGACAACCCGAACCCGAACCCGCATCGCATCGCACGCGTGCTGACCGCCGGGATCGCCGCCGCGGCCCTCGCGTGCGGTGGGCTCGCCGTCGGAGGGGCGGCGTCCGCGGCCCCGTCCGGCCTCTCGCCCGCCGACCTGAAGATCGCGGCACCGCTGCGTGACGCGAAGCCCCAGAAGACGATCGCCGCGTTCGTGCGGACGACCGGCCAGGGGGCCCTCGAGGTCGACGCGAAGGCGAAGGGCGGCGACCTCACGCGGTCGAAGACGCAGTCCTCGGCCGCCAAGCAGCGCGTCAAGGCGATCGGCTCGACCGTCGCCGCCGTCCGCGCCGCCGTCAAGCAGTCCGACGCGAAGGCCACCGAGCTCTATTCGACCGAGTACACCGTGCCCGGCATCGCCGTCGTCGCCGACGTCGAGGCGCTCCGCAAGGTCGCCGAGCGCTCCGACGTCGCGAGCATCATCCCGCTCACGCCGAAGAAGGTCGTCGAGCCGACGGTGAACAAGGACGCCTCGGCGGCCCCGTCCGGCGTCGACCCGAGCCTCGTGAAGCCGGGTGCCGACGGCGTCAGCCCGAAGAACGCGGCGAGCGACGTCTACACGCGGGCGCTCAACGCCTGGCAGCAGACCGGGCACACCGGCAAGGGCGTGAACGTCGCCGTGCTCGACACCGGCCTCGACTACACGCAGGCGGACTTCGGTGGCCCCGGCACCACCGCCGCGTACCAGGCGGCGCTCGACTCGACGAGCGCACCTGCGGCGGGCTCCTACGACCCCGAGAAGTTCCTCGGTGGCTACGACTTCGCCGGTCCGACCTACAACGCGGACCCGAGCGACCCGGACACCTACCAGCCGGTCCCCGCACCGGACGACAACCCGATCGACGGCAAGGGCGGCGACCACGGCACGCACGTGTCCGGCACGATCGCCGGCTACGGGCTCGACGCCGACAAGAAGACCTTCGACGGCGACTACACCAAGCTCACGACGCAGCAGGTGCAGGACATGTGGATCGGTCCGGGCACCGCGCCCGAGGCCGGCCTCTACGCGCTCAAGGTGTTCGGCGACGGCGGCGGCTCGACCGACCTCACCGGTGCCGCGCTCGACTGGGTCGGCCAGGCGCTGACCGAGGGCAAGGACATCAACGTCCTCAACCTGTCGCTCGGCTCCGACTACGGCGCACCGGACGACCCCGACAACGCCAAGATCGACGCGCTCACCGCCCGCGGTGTGCTGCCGGTGATCGCCTCGGGCAACGCCGACGACTTCACCGACATCGGTGGCTCGCCCGGGAACGCCGAGGGGGCCCTGACGGTCGCCGCCAGCGCCACCGGTCAGTCGCTCTACGACGGCGTCCAGGTGACCGCCCCGTCCGCCGTCGCGAAGACCTATCGCGCGCAGTACTCCCAGAACTTCCAGGGCACGCTGCCGGTCGAGGGCGACGTCGTCGTCCCGACCACGAACGTCGACGGCTGCACGCCCTTCACGGGTGCGGACGCCGCGGCGATCTCCGGCAAGGTCGTCTGGCTGAAGTGGACCGACGCCGCGCTCGAGTGCGGATCCGGGACACGCTTCAACAACGTCCAGGCAGCCGGCGGTGTCGGCGTGCTCCTCGCGGGCACCATCAACACCTTCAGCTCGGGCATCGCGGGCAACGCGACCATCCCGGGTGCCGAGCTGACCAAGGACAGCGTGACGAGCCTCGCGGCCTCGGCCAAGGCGGGGACCCTCCACGTCAAGTTCGCCGACGAGCTCAAGGGCTTCGAGCTCGCCACCGACCCCGAGGCCGTGAACACGCTCGCGTCGTTCACCAGCCGCGGTGTCCACGGCTCGTTCGGCGACATCGTCAAGCCGGACATCGCCGGCCCCGGGGTCAACGTGATCTCGGCGGCCAACGGCACCGGTGACGACCGCATGTCGATGAGCGGCACGTCGATGGCGACGCCGGACGTGGCGGGCATCGCCGCGCTGACGTTCGAGTCGCACCCGACCTGGTCGGCGCCGGACGTCAAGGCCGCGCTCATGAACACGGCCACGCACGACGTCAAGGACGGCTCCCGCACGGCGACCCTGCTGCGCCAGGGCACCGGTCGCGTCGACGCCCTGCAGGCCGTGACCGCGGACACCACCGTGAAGAGCGTCGAGAACGGCCAGCTCGTCACCGCCTCGTTCGGTGTCGTCGAGGTCGCCGGCAAGACCAGCCAGACCCGGTCGCTCCTCATCCAGAACACCGACTCGTCGGCCCACACCTACGACGTGGCCTACCAGCCGCAGGTGGCCCAGCCGGGCGTCGCGTTCTCGCTCAGCACGAAGCGCGTCACCGTCGGCCCCGGTCGCGGTGCCGTCGTGGACCTGACGTTCACGGTCACCGACCCCACGCAGCTCCGTCGCGTCATCGACCCCACCCAGGAGTCGGTGCAGCAGGGCTACCAGCGTGAGTTCGTCACGGCCGCCACCGGTCTCGTGACCTTCACCCCGACCGACAAGACGCTCGACCCGCTCCGTCTCGGCACGTACGTCGCGCCGAAGCCGGTCAGTGCCGTGCGCGGTTCGGGCGTGACGTTCACCGGCCCGCAGAAGACCGCGAACCTCGCACTGAGCGGCCGCACGGTCGACCAGGGCGGCCTGACCTCGGGCTACCACGCCGCGGTCGCGCCGTTCGTGCTCGGTGGGACGGACGCCGTGGAGTCGTTCCCGGCCGGTTCGGCGTCGCAGTCGCTCAAGGCCGCTGACGTCCGTGCCTACGGCGTGAGCTACGACAAGGCGTCGGACACCCTCGCCTTCGGTGTGCAGACGGCCGGTCCCGACGCCAACCCCGGCGCCGTGACCAACGTCGAGGTGTTCATCGACACGAACGGCGACGGCAAGGACGACTACCTCGTGTACGACGCGAAGTCGTCCGTGGTCGACGCGACGCTCGTCACGACGATCGACCTCGCCAAGGCCGCCCAGGCTGCCGACGACCCGGACATCGACCCGGTCGTCGACGCCTTCCCGCTGAACGGCGGCGCTCCCGGCCAGGACGTCAACACGTTCGACAGTGCCGTCAAGGTGCTGCCGGTGACGGCCTCGGCGATCGGTGCCGCGGGCAAGACCATCTCGTACCGGGTGGAGACCGAGTCGGCGTACGCGCCGGGTGCGGCCACCAGCGGGTCCTCGGTGGTCGACGTGACCTCGACGGCGAAGTTCAACCTCGCCAAGCCGACGCTCACGTTCGCGCAGGGTGGCCAGGGCGGCACGCTGTTCGCCGACAAGGGCACGCTCCAGGTCACCCGCGGCTCCGGGGTCGCGAGTGCTCGGATCCTGCTGCTGCACCTCGGCAACGCGGTCGGCAGCCAGGCCCAGAGCGCCGCGGCGACCTGGGTCGCACCGACCCTCACGCTCGTCAAGGGCAGCGGGGTGTCGGTGAGCGGCACGCCGAAGGTCGGGTCGAAGCTCAAGGCGAACCACGGCAAGTGGAACGGCTCGGGCGTGACCTACTCGTACCAGTGGCTCCGTGACGGCAAGGCCGTGAAGGGCGCGACGAGCTCGTCGTACAAGCTCGGCACGTCCGACGCCGGTCACCGGTTCTCGGTCAAGGTCGTCGCGAAGGCGAAGGGCTACCAGGACGGCACGGCGACGTCGAAGCAGACCGCCAAGGTCGCACGCCGCTAGCGCACACCACCACTGCGGGCCCCGTCACATCGTTCGTGACGGGGCCCGCAGTGCGTCAAGAGGACATGTAGTTAGACAAACTACCTATCGAGTGCGAGGCTTGCCGCATGCAGACGCAGACCACCCTGAAGCAGCTCCGGGCCAACCCGATGGAGTGGCGTCGCCGTGGGCTCACCCCGCCGGACGTCATCCAGTCCATGATCGAGCAACGCCTCGCCGAGCCGGGTCACGCGGCCCCGGTGGGCGACCCGTCCTACCAGGACTTCTTCCGCAGCTGATCGCCGGATCGCGACCCGATCGCGGGACTGGAGGCGCGGTGCCGGCTGGCACCGCGCCTCCAGTCCGTCCGGGGGACCGTCCGCCGGGCCGGCACCTGACCGGCAGGTAGCGTGCCGGTGGCCGTCCGATAGACTCGGGTGGACCACCGGCCCGACTGGTCGTGTGAGGTCCTCCGCCAACGTGAGGAGAACCAGATGCCCGCTGCAGTGATCATCGGAGCCCAGTGGGGCGACGAGGGCAAGGGGAAGGCCACCGACCTCCTCGGGTCCCGCATCGACTACGTCGTCAAGTTCAACGGCGGCAACAACGCCGGGCACACGGTCGTCGTCGGGGGCGAGAAGTACGCCCTGCACCTGCTGCCCTCCGGCATCCTCACGCCCGGCGTCACCCCGATCATCGGCAACGGCGTGGTCGTCGACCTCGAGGTCCTGTTCCAGGAGCTCGACGCGCTGAAGGCCCGCGGCGTCGACACCTCGAAGCTCCTCGTGTCGGCGAACGCCCACGTCATCACGCACTACCACCGCACGATCGACAAGGTGACCGAGCGGTTCCTCGGCAAGCGGCAGATCGGCACCACCGGGCGCGGCATCGGCCCGACCTACGCCGACAAGATCAACCGCGTCGGCATCCGCATCCAGGACATCTTCGACGAGAACATCCTGCGGCAGAAGGTCGAAGCGGCCCTCGACCAGAAGAACCACCTGCTCGTCAAGGTCTTCAACCGCCGCGCCATCGACGCCGACGAGGTCGTCGAGTCGCTGCTGTCCTTCGCCGACCGCCTGCGCCCGATGGTCGCCGACACCGGGCTCGAGATCCACCGCGCACTCGAGCGCGGCGAGACCGTCCTGTTCGAGGCCGGCCAGGCCACCATGCTCGACGTCGACCACGGCACCTACCCGTTCGTGACGTCCTCGTCGGCGACGGCGGGCGGCGCGGCGACCGGCTCCGGCATCGGCCCGGGCAAGCTCGAGCGGATCATCGGCATCGTCAAGGCGTACACGACCCGCGTCGGCGCCGGCCCGTTCCCGACCGAGCTGTTCGACGAGTCCGGGGAGTTCCTGCGGGCGAACGGCTTCGAGTTCGGCACGACCACCGGTCGTCCGCGTCGCTGTGGCTGGTACGACGCCCCGATCGCCCGGTACACGGCGCGCGTCAACGGCGTGACGGACTTCGTGCTGACCAAGCTCGACGTCCTCACCGGGCTGTCGACGATCCCGGTCTGCGTCGCCTACGAGGTCGACGGCGTCCGCGTGGACGAGGTCCCCGTGAACCAGTCGGACTTCCACCACGCCAAGCCCGTCTACGAGGAGTTCCCCGGCTGGACCGAGGACATCACGGGTGCCCGCACGTTCGAGGACCTCCCGAAGAACGCGCAGGACTACGTGCTCGCCGTCGAGGCGATGTCGGGCGCGCGGATCTCCGCGATCGGCGTCGGCCCCGGGCGTGACGCGATCGTCGTGCGGCACGACCTGCTCGGCGCCTCCTGAGCATGCGGGTCCTGTTCGTCTGCAGCGGCAACATCTGTCGTTCGCCGCTCGGCGCACAGGTCCTCACGGCGCGACTCGGCCCGGACGCACCCGCGTTCGAGGTCGAGTCCGCCGGCACCATCGCCCAGGACGGCGCCCCGATGGACCCCGCCGCCGCTGCGCAGTCCGAGCGGCTCGGTGGTGTGCCCGGTGACCACCGGGCCCGGTACCTCACCGAGGCGATCGCGGGCTCGGCCGACCTCGTGCTGACCGCGGAGCGTGCCCACCGGTCCGCCGTGGTGTCCCTCGCACCCCGGGCGGCGAAGCGTGCCTTCACCATCACGCAGTTCGCCCGGGTGCTCGACGGCCTCGCTCCGGCCGACCTCGCCGGGGTGTCCTCGCCCGCGGCGCTCGTCGAACTCGTCGCCCGACTCCGGGGGACCGTGGCGCCGCCCGCGGACCCGGCCGACGACGACGTCGACGATCCGTACCGACGCTCGACGGCGACGCACGAGCGCGTGGCCGACGAGATCGCCGCGGCGCTGACGGTGATCGCGGACGCGCTGCGCGCCGTGCGCTGACGCGCGGGCTCCCGCCGCGGCCCGGGTGCGTGCTCGACTTCACGCGCTGGGCGACACCTCACGCGGTCGCGCGCCCGTGAGCTGTCGCTGGGCGCGAAACATCGAACGCCCGTTCGCGCACCCGCGCCCGCACCCGCGGCAGAGCCCGCGGCCCCGGCGCCCGCGGCCCCGCCGGCGGAATGGCCGGAGAACGAGTACCCCGATCGGTCCCCTGTACCCCGGATGTGCGACGCATCCCCCCGGAAACCCGGGCTTCTCCGAAGGGGTGCATTGGCGGAACCCGTGAATCGACGGGCATCGCTGGCGGGTGGAGGGGTCGTTCTCGTAGCGTTCTCGTGTCAGGAGATGTACCCCGGATCGCGAAGGAGAGCGACATGAGCACCACCGTCAGCACCGACACCCGAGCCGAGGTCACGCTCGACACCGAGACGGTCGACACGATCGCGATCCTCGAGGCCCAGGCAGAGACGCACGCCCGCCCGGCCCGCGCCAAGCTCACCTGGACGCAGGAGGACGACGGAGAGTGGGTCGCCAACTACGGCGGGTACTTCGGCGGCTCGGTGGACAAGCGCGACGACCGTTACGTCGCCTCGGACACCTTCGGACTCGTCGTGGGCGACTTCGCATCGCTCGAGCAGGCCCAGGCGAAGCTCGCGGACCAGCTGCACGTGATGCTGCCGTCCGTGATCCGCCCGGTCGACTAGCGCGACGCTCGGGACCGCGGGCACGACCAGCACCGGTCTCCGGACCACCCGCACCACCAGTTCCAGACAGCACCACCAGCACCTGCACCACGGCACGCCGCACCACAGCAGCACGCACCACGAAGGAGCACGACCATGAGCACGCCCGTCGACCACCACCAGCACCTCGAGGTGACCGTCGACACCGCCACGATGGTCGCGATCACGGGCATGGACGACCACGCCGAGATCGTGGTCGACACCGCGGTCGACCAGCCCGTCCACCCGCGGATCCTCTGGACTCGCCCGGACACCGGCCTCTGGGCGGCCAACTACGGCGGCTACTACGGCGGAACGGTCGACCGGCAGGGTGCCCACTACTTCGTGTCCGACACCTTCGGACAGTACGTCGGCGACTTCCGGTCGCTCGAGGAAGCGCAGCAGCGGCTCGCCGAGCGGCTCCACGTCCTCCTGCCGGACGTGCGGCACGACAGCATCTGACGACCCTGACAGGAGGCGCGGATCGCGTCAGCCCACCGGCTGACGTGATCCGCGCCTCCTGTCTGTCATGCTCTCCACAGGGACCGATGGGCGGTCCGGACCGGGGGGACCATGACGTCGACCGACCACACCACCGTCCGCGAGCGGACCGGCCTGTCGGCGCGCGCGGTGCTCGCGCTGTGCGTCGTCGCCGCACTCGTCCTGCTCGCCGGCCTCGTGGTCGTCACGTCGTCCCCGGACCGGCTGCGCGCGCTCGGTGCGAGCGGCTCGTGCGGCGGCTGGTCCGACGACGAGATCGGACGTGACGAGACCCGGATGAGCGCAGGGTTCGTGATCCGGAACCCGATGGACCGTCCGGTCACGCTCCGGGGAGTCAGCGCGACGTGGGACGCCAGGATCCGCTCGGTGCACATCGTCCTCGCGGAGAAGGTCCGCGGTTCCGGGACGGGTGCGATCTACGGCAACACCGCGGACGTGATCGAGGGAGCCCGGGTGCTCGGGGCGGACGGCGCGGTGATCGCACCGCACCACGACGTCCGGGTCGTCGCCGAGATGCAGGCGGTGAGCATGGCGCACGGCGGGCACCTGACCGGACTCCGGGTCGTGACGCGTGGGCCGCTCGGGACGCTGCAGACGCAGGACCTGTCCGACGTCACGCTCGGGATGACGACACCGCGGTCCGACAGCTGCTGACCGCGGTGACTACGCGACCGGGTCGATGAGCTGCGGGCCGTCGTTCCGGACGCTGTTCACCGCGCGGGAGACCTCGTACTGTTCGAGTCCCGCCGCGACCGTCAGCGACTCGTGGTCGAGCAGGGCGAGCAGGTCGTCCTGCTCGAGACCGCCCTGGTCGGTGTCCAGCCAGGCGTCGTAGCCGTCCGGGGTGAGGAATGCCGGCATCCGGTCGTGCACCTCACCCGGGGCGACGTGGGCGTCCCGCGTGATGATCGCCAGCGACAGCCGCCACTTGTCCGGGTCCCCGTCGGGCTTCGTCGGGTCGGGCCACGCGCTCACGACCCCGGCCATCGCGAGGGCACCGCCGGGTTCGTGCACGAAGTGCGGTTCCTTGCCGTCCTCACGCACGACCCACTCGTAGTAGCCCTGTGCGGGGACGATGCACCGGTTCGTCGCGAACGCCCGCTTGAACATGCCGCTCGTCGCGACCGTCTCGATGCGGGCGTTGATCGGCTTCGGGCGCTGCTTCTGGAAGTCCTTCGCCCAGCTCGGCACGAACCCCCAGCTGATCTGCGGGAGCTCGCGCTGCCCGTGCCGCTGCCGGACCGCGAAGACCGGGTCGGTCGGCGCGACGTTCCAGCTCGGCACCAACCCGGTGCCGACCACGCCGGTGTCCTCGTCGACGTGCTCGGTCCGATCGGCGAGCGCACCGATGAGTTCCGGCAGCAGATCGGCCGTGGTGTCGGAGACGACGAACCTTCCACACATGCGCCCAGTGTGCCCGGCGCCACCGACACGCGTTCACTCGCCGGGCAGGGCCAGCTTGCTGCCGTTCGGACCGTCAGGACGCCCGCGGCGCGGTGCCGGCGGGACCAGCGGCAGCGCCTCGGCCTCGACACTGAGCTGCTCCTGGCGCCCGAGCGTCCGTATGCCGATGATGCCGGTGCCGGTCGTGACCATGATGGAGACGAGCCAGACGCCCGGGAACAGGATCACGCGGGCGCTGTCCCCGGGGGATGCGACGTCCAACACCAGGGTGCCGAGGACGATGCCGATCCACCCACCCGTGAGGAACAGTGAGCGGTACGTCGAGCGGACGAGCAGGTCGCGGGTCTCGGGCATGCCTTGCAGCACCGCGTCTCGATGCTCCGGCGCGACCGGGGGCGGACTGTGCCGGTAGTACCGGGCGACCGCCTCCTGCGTGCGCCACCCGATGCCGGGTACGGGCGGGATCGTCCACCCTCGCGGGCCGATCGGCGTGAGGGCGGCGCCCACGCAGCCGATGCCCGCCGCGCCCGACACCGCGACGACGATCCCAGCGGCCACCGGGACGTCACCACTCGACCGCTCGACGACCGCCGCGAGCACCAGGAGCCCCACCAGCGCGACGAGCGCGACGACGATCCCGACCCGTACGACACGACGGTGCACCCGTCGGTCGACGGGATCGGGCAGACGCCGGCGGTACACCTGCCACCCGAGTCTGAACACGAGGTTCCGTCTACTCCACGAAGCTGACAGCGGCAGGGCCCGGACACGCCCGACGCGCTGGCACCCGCGGGCAGCGACCGCCCGCCGTTCCGCGCCGCTCCAGGGATCGTCCAGGAACGCACGGTGCGCTCGTGTCATGAGTCTCGACATCGTCTACACCGCCGCCGCCCACGCCACCGGAGGCGGCCGGGACGGCCACGTGCGAAGCGAGGACGACCGCCTCGACCTCGACACGCGTCCGCCGCAGGAGATGGGCGGCAGCGGCGAGGGCACGAACCCCGAGCAGCTGTTCGCCGCCGGGTACGCCGCGTGCTTCCTCGGTGCGCTGCACGCCGCCGGCAAGGAGCTCGGCGTCGACACCACCGGCGCGGAGGTCTCGGCCGAGGTCGGCATCGGCGGCACCGGCAACGGCGCCTTCGGGCTCGCGGTGGAGCTCGACGTCTACGCGCCGGCCGCGGCACCGGAGCAGCGGCAGCGCCTCGCCGAGCGCGCGCACGAGATCTGCCCGTACTCGAACGCCACCCGCGGCAACATCACCGTCTCGCTGTCCGTCGTCGACTAGCGTCCCTGCCGTGGTCACCGACGCGACGCGCTGCCCCTGCCTGAGCGGCAACCCGTACGGCGAGTGCTGCGGACCGCTGCACGCCGGCGCCGCGGCTCCGACGGCCGAGCGGCTCATGCGGTCCCGGTTCAGCGCGTTCGCCCTCGGCCTGCCCGCGTACCTGCTGGAGACGTGGCACCCGAGCACCCGTCCGGCGACCCTCGAGCTCGACCCGGCGCAGCGCTGGACACGGTTGGACATCCTGTCGACGCGGGCCGGCGGGCCGTTCGACGCCAGCGGCACGGTCGCCTTCCGTGCCTGGTGGCGGACCGACGACGAGCGGGGCACACTCGAGGAGACGAGCGACTTCGTGCGCGAGCACGGCCGGTGGTCCTACGTGGACGGCACGGTGGCCTGAGCGCGCGTCCCCAGACAGGAGCACACCGTGCCGGACCGTGACCTCGCCGCCTTCGGCGCCCGCACCACCGCCGCCGAGGTCGTGGCGGATCTCGACCTCGGCGGGCGGACGGCCGTCGTGACCGGCGCGGCGTCCGGCATCGGCGTGGAGACGGCCCGGGCGCTCGCCGGCGCGGGTGCAGCCGTCACCCTGGCGGTCCGGGACGTGGCGGCGGGGCACCGGGTCGCCCAGGACATCGCGCACACCACCGGACGCGCCGCCCCCGTCGTGGCGGAGCTGCACCTCGACGATCCGGCGTCCGTCGAGGCCTTCACGGCCGCGTGGTCCGGGCCGCTCGACGTCCTGGTGGCCAACGCCGGCGTCATGGACAGCCCGGAGTCGTACACGTCGGCGGGGTGGGAGTCGCAGTTCGCCACGAACCACCTCGGGCACCTCGCCCTGGCGCTCGGACTGCACGGCGCGCTCGCCGCCGCACCCCGGGCGCGGATCGTCGCGCTGTCGTCGAGCGGTCACGGCAGCTCGCCGGTGGTGTTCGACGACCTGTTCTTCCGGCGACGCCCGTACGTGCCCGGTCTCGCCTACGCCCAGTCCAAGACGGCGAACGTCCTCTTCGCGGTCGAGGCCGGGCGCCGGTGGGCCGACGACGGGATCACCGCGAACGCGTGCATGCCCGGCGGGATCTGGACCGGCCTGCAGAAGCACTGGGACCCCGAGGTCCTCGCGGCGACGAAGGCCTCGGCCGCGGACGTCGTGAAGACCCCGGAGCAGGGTGCGGCGACGTCGGTGCTGCTCGCGACGGCGCCCGAGCTCGACGGCGTCACCGGCCGGTACTTCGAGGACTGCCACGAGGCGACGGTCGTCGACCGCATCACCGACGGCCTGCACGGCGTGCTGCCGTGGGCGCTCGACCCAGCCGCCGCCGAGCGACTCTGGGACGTGTCGGTCGCGCTGCTCGACGCCGAGGCACGGTCCCGTCGCTGACGGTCGGGCGGCCGCTCAGGCCCCGATGGTCTCCGGCAGGCCCACGGAGGCGCGCATCGCCCGCCGCACGTCGGCCTCGGCGGGCAGGAGCTCGTCCTGGTCACCGCTCAGGAAGAACCGGATCTGCCCGAGCGCCTGCTCGGCGAGCATGTCGAGCCCGTTCAGCACGCGCCCGCCGGCATCCGCCCACCGTGAGGCGACGACGGTCGGCCACGGCTCGTAGGCCACGTCGAACAGCACCGCGTCGGGCCCCGACGGCACGAGGTCGAGCCCGTCCGCCGCACCGCCCGGCAGTGTCGAGACGACGAAGCCGTGGCGGGTCCCCGGCAGCTCGGTCAATGGGAGCACCTCGAGCGGGACCCCGAGCCGCACGGCCAGCTCGACGAGGTGTCCGGCCTTCGCGGTGTCCCGCAGGAACACCCGCACGTGCGACGATCCGAGCCGGACGGCAGCGGTGAGGGCGCTGGCCGCCGTCGCGCCGCCCCCGAGCACCGTCGCATCGCCGGGTCGGTGTCCGAGCGCCTCGACCGGGCGCACGATGCCCTCGACGTCCGTGTTCGCGCCTTCCCGCAGGACGGTGTCGCCGACGGTCCGGAACGCGATCGTGTTGGCGACCCCGAGCTCGTCCACGAGCGGCGTCGTCCGGTCGAGCATCGGCAGGACCTCGCGCTTGAGCGGCATGGTCAGGCTCAGGCCGCGCCAGTCGGGACCCAGCCCCGCGACGAACGCGTCCAGCCCACCGGACGCGACCTCGTGCCTCCCGTACGTGAACGGCACCCCGAGCACGTCGTAGGCCGCCGCGTGCAGCGTGGGGGAGAGGGAGTGGGCGATGGGGGAGCCGAGCACCGCGAGGCGGACGCGACGCGGTTCGGAGAGGTGCACGCTGTCAGCCTATCCAGGGTCCACCGGCAGAAGTCTTAGGGTAGCCTTACCTACGTGATCCGTTCCTCCGCCCGACTCCGCCGCGTGCTCGCTGCCGCGGGCGCCGTCGTCGCCGCCTCCCTCGTCCTCGCCGGCTGCGCCTCCGGTTCCGGCTCCTCGTCCGACGACGCATCGTCGTCGACGACGGCGGACGGCCAGTTCCCGGTCTCCATCACCACCGCGCTCGGCACCACGACGATCGACTCGCAGCCGAAGCGTGTCGTCGCCCTCGGCTGGGGCGACGCCGAGACCGCACTCGAACTCGGCGTGCAGCCCGTCGGCGCGAGCGACTGGCTCGCGTTCGGTGGCGACGGCGTCGGACCGTGGCTCAAGGGTGCGTACACGAAGTCGCCGAAGATCATCCAGACGCTCGAGCCGAGCTACGAGGACATCCTCAAGCTCAAGCCGGACGTGATCCTCGACGTGAAGTCCTCGGGCGACAAGGACCGGTACGCGAAGCTCTCCGCGATCGCGCCGACCGTGGCGATCCCGAAGGGCGGCGAGAACTACCTTGCGTCGACCGAGCAGCAGACCACGATGATCGCGAAGGCGCTCGGCAAGGAGACCGAGGGCAAGAAGCTCCTCGCCGGTCTCGACGACGCCTACGCCGCCGCCCGCAAGGCGCACCCGGACTTCGAGGGCAAGTCGGCGGTCGTCGGCGCCTACACGTCCGAGGGCTTCGGGGCCTACGCCTCGACCGACAGCCGCTCGACGTTCATGCGGAACCTCGGCTTCACGATCCCGAAGGCGATCGACGAGCAGGCCGGCACGGCGTTCTCGGTGCACCTGTCGGACGAGAACCTCGACCTGCTGAACGCCGACCTGACACTCATCCTGCCGATCTACGTCGATGCGTCGAAGGCCGAGAGCGACCCGCTGTTCCAGAAGGTGCCGTCGGTCGAGGCCGGGCACGCGATCGTCTTCGACGACCCCGACGTGTCCTCGGCGTTCTCGATGGGCACCACCGCGGCGATCGAATGGGCGCTGCAGAAGCTGCCGGACGAGTTCCAGGCGAAGCTCGGCTGACGCCGACGCTGCAGACGGGAGGAGGGCCCCACCCGCCGGTTCCGGCGTGACGCGCCAGCGGCACGACGGCCGTGACGGGAGGGACGGTGCCAGCTGGCACCGCGCCTCCCGTCGTCGTGTGGTCGCGTCGCGAGTCGGCGTCGGCGTCCGGCCGCCCGGACGCTGCCGCCTCAGGCGCCGAACGTCGAGCCGAGGAAGGCGAAGAGCAGGGCGATCAGCGGGAAGGACCCCTGCGAGAACGCGGAGTTGAGGTACTTGCGGCCCGTCCCGAGCAGGACCACCGCGGCACCGAGCATCGACGCCGTCGAGAACACCACGAGCGTCCACCCCGTGGCACCGTTGCCGGTGACCGCGAGCACGACACCGAGGATCGCGCCGATCGCGAGGAACAGGTTGTAGAAGCCCTGGTTGAACGCCATCGCGCGCGTCGCCTGGACCTCGGTCTCCGACGACAGCCCGAAGATCCGGCGCACCCGGGGACTCGTCCAGGCGACGGACTCGAGGAAGAAGATGTACACGTGCACGAGGCCCGCGAGGACCGCAAACACGCTCGAGATCACGAGCAGGACCGACATGGACTCCATTCTCGCAGTTCCGAAGCCGTGCTCAGGTCTTCCTCAGGTTGCGGTCGTCGGACGCCCACGTAACCGGGCCGTTCCGCGCGGCCGTGGCCGTTAGGCTCGTGACATGAGCGACGACGTCACCACGCCCCAGTACGACCCGGCGGCCGTCGCCGAACTGGCCAGCATCCGCCAGAGCATCGACAACATCGACGCCGCGGTGATCCACATGCTCGCCGAGCGGTTCAAGTACACCCAGCGCGTGGGGTACCTCAAGGCCGCCGCGGGCATGCCGGCGGCCGACCCCGGGCGCGAGCAGATCCAGGTGTCACGGCTGCGCTCCCTCGCCGCCGAATCGCACCTCGACCCGGCCTTCGCGGAGAAGTTCCTGAACTTCATCGTGGCCGAGGTCATCCACCACCACGAACAGATCGCCGGCGGCGACGAGTGAGCGCCACGCTCCCGACCCTGCTCGTCGGCTCGTACACGGCCACGGGCGGCGGGAACGCGACGGGCATCTCGGTCGTGTCGGCCGGGCCGGTCGGGGGCGCTGACGGCGACGCTCCGACCGTTCGGACCGTCGCGGTGATCGACGACCCCTCGTTCCTCGCCGTCTCCGGAGACCGGGTCTACGCCGTGTCCGAGACGGCCGACGGCGGTGTCTCGGCCTTCCGCCGGGACGGCACCTCGCTCGAGCACCTCTGGGACGCGCCGGCCGGCGGGGACGCCCCGTGCCACGTCCGGGTCGACCCGTCCGGCACGCTCGTCGTCACGAACTACGTCTCGGGGACGGTCACGGCGGTCGCACTCGCGGCGGCCGAGTCGCACGCGGCGTCGGTGCTCGGCAGCGACGGCGTGCTCGGTACCCACGCCGGCGACGACGTCGTCGTGCCGCACGGCAGCGACGACCGGGTGACGGCGCCGGCCTCCGCCCTCGTCTCCGCGATCCTGCCGGACACCACCGGCCCGGTCGAGGACCGGCAGGAGGGTCCGCACGCCCACCAGTCGGTCGCGACGCCCGACGGCACCGTCCTCGTGGCGGACCTCGGCGGCGACGCGCTGCACGAGTTCCGGGTCACCGATGTACCGAGCATCGAGCAGGTCCGCGTCCACCACGTCACCCCCGGCGTCGGGCCACGGCATCTCGCCTGGTACGACGGCGACCTCCTCGTCGCCGGCGAACTCGACGGCCGGGTCCACCGCCTGCGTCGCGACGGGTCGGGGTCGTTCGTGTCGGTGGCCTCTGCGGCGACCTTCACCGGAGAGGTCGGTGAGTCGCTCCTCAGCCACATCGAGGTCGACGACGCCGGGCGCGTGTACGTCGCGGTGCGCGGGCGTGACCTGGTCGTCGTGCTCGACGCGTCCGACGGCGGGCTGACCGTCGTCGGCTCGGCGTCCTCGGGCGGGGTGTGGCCCCGGCACTTCGCGCGGGTGCCCGGGTTCCTCCTCGTGGCGAACCAGATGTCCGACGCGATCGCGGTCCTGCCGCTCGGTGCGGACGGCGTCCCGGGGGAGGCCGTCGCACAGATCGCGGTCGGCACGCCGACCTGCATCGTGCCGGTCTGACGACCGTGCTGGGCCGGCTCGCCACGAGCCGGCACCGGCCGGGCCGGCTCGCCACGGGCCGGTACCGGCCGGGCCGGCTCGCCACGGTTCGGCTCGCCACGGGCCGGTACCGGCCGGTGTGTCAGGCGTCGATGACGTTCTCGAACGGGCGGCCCTCGGCCAGCGCGGCCACCTGCCGCCGCATCAGCTCGATCGAGCGCGGCACGCTGAGGTCCGTGTTGCCGCCGACGTGCGGCGTCAGGACCGTGTTGGGCGTCGTCCAGAGCGGGTGCCCGTCGGGCAGGGGTTCGGGATCGGTGACGTCGAGCGCTGCCGACAGACGTCCGGACCGCAGCTCGGCGACGAGGGCATCGGTGTCGACGACCCTGCCGCGGGCGACGTTCACCACGAGGGCGCCGTCGGGCAGCGCGGCGAGCAGGTCGGCGTCCACCAGCCGTTCGGTCTCGTCCGTCAGCGGGGCGATGAGCACGAGGACGTCGGTCGTCGCAGCGAGCGACGGGAGCTCGTCGAACGCGTGCACCTGCCGACCGTCCTGCTCGCGTGCCGTGCGCGCGACCACCGTGACCTCGGTGCGGAACGCGTCGAAGCGGGTCGCGATGGCGGACCCGATGGCGCCGTAGCCGACCACGGTGACGCGCCGGTCCGCCAGGGACCGGGTGGTCCGGGCGTCCCAGACGCCGTTCGCACGGTCGGCCTGGAACGCCCCGAGCTCGCGCAGCGACGTCAGGGCGAGGCCCACCGCGAGTTCGGCGGTCTCGTCGTCGTGGATCCCGCGGCCGTTCGCGAGCTGTGCGTGCCCGGGGACGTGCGGGATCGCGTGCTCGTACCCGGCGCTCGGCAGCTGCAGGAGCCGCAGGTTCGGCAGGTCGTGCACGTACTGCCACCGGTGGCGTCCGCCGAAGTAGAACGGCAGGAACGCGATGGCGACGTCGTCGGGGCGCCCGTACGGTGCCTCGACGTCCCACACGTCGAGCTCGATGCCCTCCGGCACGGGGCCGAAGCGATCGACGAGTTCACGGAACGGCAGGGTGACGACGGGCATCAGGCGGCACCCGTCGTCGTGGCGCTCCGGTCCGACCCGTTCAGGAGTCGGTCCGCGGCGAGAACGAGCCGTGGTCGTCGAGCGGACCCCGACCGACGTAGCCCTCGGTCACGTCCTCGACGATGACGTCGCCGAACCGGCTCGGCAGCGTCGCACCGTGCGTCCCGCGCAGCTCGTCGAGCGTCGCCTCGAACGCGCCCTGGACCTCGAGCGACCCGCTCGTGGCGTCGGTGACGCCGATGCGGAGCACCGGGAAGCCCCGGCCGTCGCAGAGGCCCTGGAACCGGACGTCGTCCTCGCGCCGGACCGTCACGATGACGCGACCGGTCGACTCGGAGAACAGGGCGGTCGCCGTGTCGACGCCGTCGCGCTCCTCGACCTCGTCGAGCACCACACGAGCGCCGAGGCCGAAGCGGAGCACCGACTCGGCGAGCGACTGGCCGAGGCCGCCGTCCGCCAGGTCGTGGGCACTCGTCAGCAGCTGCTCGTTCGCGGCGGCGTGCAGGAGGTCGGCGAGGGCCTTCTCCTGCGCGAGGTCGACCGCCGGCGGACGACCACCGAGGTGGCCGTGCACGGTGCCGGCCCACGCCGAGCCGTCGAGCTCGAGGCTCGTGGTGCCGAGCAGGTAGATGTTGTGGCCGTCGTCCTGCCAGCCGGAGGGCACGCGCAGCGCGACGTCCTCGATCACGCCGAGGACACCGACGACCGGGGTCGGGTGGATCGGCGTGGTGCCGGTCTGGTTGTAGAACGACACGTTGCCGCCCGTGACCGGGATGCCGAGCTCCATGCAGCCGTCTGCGAGGCCCTCGACGGCCTCGGAGAACTGCCACATGACCTCGGGGTTCTCGGGGGAGCCGAAGTTCAGGCAGTCGGTCACGGCGGCGGGGACGGCACCGGTGACGGCGACGTTCCGGTACGCCTCGGCCAGGGCCAGGCGGGCGCCCTGCTTCGGGTCGAGCTGGCAGTAGCGACCGTTCGCGTCGGTGGCGATCGTGACGCCGAGCCCGGTCTCCTCGTCGACGCGGATCATTCCGCCGTCGTCGGGGAAGGAGAGCGCCGTGTTGCCGAGCACGTAGGTGTCGTACTGGTTCGTCACCCAGTTCTTCGACGCGAGGTTCGGCGAACCGAGCAGTTGCAGGAACTGTGCCTTGAGCGCGGGGCCGTCTGCCGGGCGGTCGAGGGACGCGGCCGAGTCGGCCTGCAGCGCGTCGATCCAGGTCGGGTACGCGACCGGGCGGTCGTAGACCGGGCCGTCGACGGCGACCGTGCGCGGGTCGACGTTCACGATCTCCTGGCCCTGCCAGTCGATGACGAGGCGGCCGGTGCCGGTGACCTCGCCGAGGACGCTGGTCTCGACCTCCCACTTGCCGACGACGCGCAGGAACTCGTCGAGCTTCTCGGGGCGGACGACCGCCATCATGCGCTCCTGGCTCTCCGACATGAGGATCTCCTCGGCGGTGAGCGTGGGGTCGCGCAGCAGGACGTCGTCGAGCGAGATGTGCATGCCGCCGTCGCCGTTGGACGCGAGCTCGCTCGTCGCGCACGAGATGCCGGCCGCACCGAGGTCCTGGATGCCCTCGACGAGCTCCTGCTGGAAGAGCTCGAGGCAGCACTCGATGAGGACCTTCTCGGCGAAGGGGTCGCCGACCTGGACCGCGGGGCGCTTGGTCGGGCCGCCCTCGGTGAAGGTGTCGGACGCGAGGATCGACGCGCCGCCGATGCCGTCGCCACCGGTGCGGGCACCGAAGAGCACGACCTTGTTGCCGGCGCCCGAGGCGTTCGCGAGGTGCAGGTCCTCGTGGCGGAGGACCCCGACCGCGAGGGCGTTCACCAGCGGGTTGCCCTGGTACACCGGGTCGAAGTAGGTCTCGCCGCCGATGTTCGGAAGGCCGAGGCAGTTGCCGTAGAACGAGATGCCGCCGACGACGCCGTGCACGACGCGCTGCGTGTCCTCGTGGTCGATCGCACCGAAGCGGAGCTGGTCCATCACGGCGACCGGACGGGCACCCATCGAGATGATGTCGCGGACGATGCCGCCGACACCGGTCGCGGCGCCCTGGTACGGCTCGACGTAGGACGGGTGGTTGTGCGACTCGACCTTGAAGGTGACCGCCCAGCCGTTGCCGACGTCGATGACACCGGCGTTCTCGCCCATGCCGACCATGAGGTTCTTCGTCATCTCCGGCGTGACCTTCTTGCCGAACTGACGCAGGTAGTTCTTCGAGGACTTGTACGAGCAGTGCTCGGACCACATCACGGAGTACATCGCCAGCTCGCCCGAGGTGGGGCGGCGGCCGAGGATCTCGCGGATCTTCGCGTACTCGTCCGCCTTCAGCCCGAGCGCCTCGTACGGCTGCTCCTTGTCGGGGGTGGCTGCGGCGTCCTGGACGGTGTCGGGCTTCGGGCGAACGGAGGTCGTCACGGTGTTGTCGTTCCCTGTCACTGGAGTCGTGGTCGTCGGAGTCGTCGTCACTTGACGAGCGTCGACTCGATCACGGAGGTGAAGAAGGTGAGGCCGTCCGTCCCGGAGGCCATCGCCGCGGGGGTGTCCGGGCCGAACCCGGGCTCCGTCGCGTGCTCGGGGTGCGGCATCAGACCGACGACGTTGCCACGCTCGTTCGAGACGCCGGCGATGTCGTCGATCGACCCGTTCGGGTTCACGCCGACGTAGCGGAACACGACCTGGCCGTTGTCCTCGATGCGCTTGATCTCGTCGGCGTCCGCGACGAAGCGGCCGTCGGCGTTCTTCAGCGGGATGGTGATCTCCTGCTGCGCGGTGAAGCCGCTCGTCCACGCCGTCGCGGTCGTCTCGACGCGGAGCTTCTGGTCGCGCCGGATGAACTGCTGGTGGGCGTTGCGGGTGTGCGCACCGGGCACGAGCCGCGCCTCGGCGAGCATCTGGAAGCCGTTGCAGATGCCGAGCACGGGCATGCCCTTGCCGGCGGCGTGGATGACCTCGGCCATGATCGGGGCCTTGGCCGCGATGGCGCCGGCGCGCAGGTAGTCGCCGTAGGAGAACCCGCCGGGGAGCACGATCGCGTCGACACCCTGCAGGTCGTGGTCGCCGTGCCAGAGGGCGACGGGGTCCGCGCCCGCGAGACGGACGGCGCGCTGGGCGTCGCGGTCGTCGAGCGAGCCCGGGAACGTGATGACGCCGATCCGCATCGAGGTCACGCGTCCTCGACCGTGACCGACACGACGTCTTCGATGACGGCGTTGGAGAAGACGTCGGCGGCGATCGCGCGGACCTCGGCGAGCTTCTGGTCGTCGACCGGGCCGTCGACGGCCACCTCGAAGCGCTTGCCGATGCGGACGTTGGTCAGGTCGGCCTTGCCGAGACGGGCGAGCGCGTTGCCCACCGCCTTGCCCTGGGGGTCGAGGATCTCGGCCTTGGGCATGACCTCGACGACGATCGTTGGCACGTGTTCACTCCAGCACTTCGGGGATGGGTGGGACGAGAACAGTCTAAGCGGCGGGCGCGCCGCGCCCGACCGCTTGTGGAGAAGTCGTCGAAGGCGTACATTCCATTTGGAATAATCGGTACGGACCAACCCAGGAGGCACGGATGGCGTCGCTCACGCCCCTCGCGTTCGCCGCGCTCGGGCTCCTCGCCGAGGCGCCCATGCACCCCTACGAGATGTTCCAGACGATGCTGCAGCGCCGCGAGGACCAGAACGTCAAGGTCCGACCCGGCACGCTCTACCACCAGATCGGTCGTCTGGTGGACCTCGGGTACGCCGAGGCGCTCGGCACCGCGCGTGCGGGCAACCGACCCGAACGCACCACCTACGCGATCACCGACCACGGGCGTGCCGCGCTCGAGGACGGCCTCCGCCGGATGATCGCCGAGCCCGCCGACGAGTACCCCGAGTTCCAGCTCGCCCTCTCGCACGTCGACAACCTGAGCGCACCCGACGCGGCGACCGCCCTGCGGGCCCGTGCCGGGGCGCTCCGCGCGGAACGCGAGCAGTACGACGAAGCCGCCACGGGCCTCCAGGCCAAGCGTCTCGCGAGCCGCTTCTGGCTCGACGTGTCGTACGTACGTGCCATGCTCACCGCGCAGATCGAGTGGCTCGACGCCGCGGCCGACCGGATCGCGAGCGGTGACATCCCCTGGGACGGCCCGGCCGTCCCCACCGACGAAGACACCACCACGAACAGCAAGGAACCCACTCGATGACCTCCGTCTCGACCACCACCGAGAAGAAGCCGTGGCCGGCCCTCTGGGCCCTCGTCGTCGGCTTCTTCATGATCCTCGTCGACTCGACGATCGTGTCCGTCGCGACGCCGACCATCGCCGCGAAGCTCGACGCGAGCATCAACTCCGTCATCTGGGTGACGAGCGCCTACCTGCTCGCCTACGCCGTGCCGCTGCTCATCACCGGCCGGCTCGGTGACCGCTTCGGCCCGAAGGTCATGTACCAGACGGGCCTCGTGGTCTTCACGCTCGCGAGCCTCTGGTGCGGTCTCGCCGGGTCGATCGAGCTGCTCATCGTGGCGCGCGTCGTGCAGGGGCTCGGCGCGGCGATGATGACGCCGCAGACGATGGCAGTGATCACCCGCATCTTCCCGCCGCAGAACCGCGGCGCCGCGATGGGCCTCTGGGGTGCCGTCGCCGGTGTCGCCTCGCTCGTCGGCCCGATCGTCGGCGGCCTGCTCGTCGACGGCTTCGGCTGGGAGTGGATCTTCTTCGTCAACGTCCCCGTCGGCGTGGTCGCGTTCGTGCTCGCGCAGCGGTTCGTCCCCACGTTCGACCGGCACGGACACCGCTTCGACACCCTCGGCATCGTGCTGAGCGCCGTCGGCATGTTCCTGCTCGTGTTCGGCATCCAGGAAGGCGAGACGTACGACTGGGGCACCATCACCGGGCCCATCTCGGTCTGGTCGCTCATCATCGCCGGCATCGTCGTCCTGGTCGCCTTCGTGGTCTGGCAGGGCGTGCAGAAGGGCGAGCCGCTCCTGCCGCTCGGTCTCTTCAAGGACCGCAACTTCACGCTCGCGAACATCGCCATCACCGCCGTCGGCGTCGCGATCTCGTCGTTCGCCCTGCCGATCATGCTCTGGGCGCAGGACGTGCTCGCCTTCAGCCCGACCGAGGCGGCGCTGCTCCTCGTGCCGCAGGCCGTGCTCTCGGCCGGCCTCGCGCCGCTCGTCGGCAAGAACCTCAACCGGTGGAGCCTCCGCTGGGTCGCGGCGTTCGGTCTCGCGTGCTTCTCGGGTGCGCTGTTCTGGTTCGGCTCGCTCCTGGCCTCCGGCGCCGACTGGGGCTGGGTGCTCCTGCCGTCGACGCTCCTCGGGCTCGCGAACGCCTGCATGTGGGGACCGCTCTCGGTCTCGGCGACGCGGAACCTCCCGCCGAAGCTCGCCGGTGCCGGCTCCGGTGTCTACAACACGACGCGGCAGATCGGTGCGGTCCTCGGCTCGGCCGGCATCGCGGCCCTGATCGAGGCGCGCATCACCGCGAACTTCCCGTCCGGTGCGGGTGGGTCGTCCGGTGGGGCCGAGCAGCAGGTCGGGACGCTCCCGGGCTTCCTGCAGCAGCCGTTCGCGACCGCCATGGGGCAGTCGCTCGTCCTGCCGGCCGTGGTCCTCGTGGTCGCGATCGTCGCCGCGCTGTTCCTCGCGAAGCCGAAGCAGACGGTGGCGTGGCAGCGGAGCGGTGCGGTGTCCGACGGGTCGCCGGCGTCGTCCACTTCGACCTCGACCGGATCCTCGACCGCGGGTGACGAGGCGGGTGCCGAGCAGCGCCACGGTGTGCACGCCGCCGCCCCTGCTCCGGAGACCGCCGAGGCCGAGCTCGCCGCGACCGACCACCACGGGCGGCACGCGGACGCCTAGTCCGGGTCCTGCCGGAGCCCCGCGTCGCACCGTGCGGCGCGGGGCTCCTGTGCGCGTGCGCGTGCGGGGCGGTGCGGCGGTGCGGTGGCAGGTGCGGGTGCGGGTGCGACATCGTCGATGTCGTACGACAGCGGTGTTGTCGCTCGTGCGCGAACGCAATCGTTGCGACCGCCCGCAAGCGACAAGTTCGACGTCGTACGACATCGACCTTGTCGTTCGACGTCGGCGGCCGGCGGTGCGCGGTCGACGTCGGCGGCCGGCGGTCCGCGGTCGAGCCCCGGTCACCCGCGGCGCTGCAGGTGCGCCCGGGTGAGCTCGGCCATCTCCTCGTCGGTGAGCGCGTCGACGGAGCGGGCCTCACGGCGGTCGGAGCGCTGCCACCGGATGAACAGCGAGATGAGCACGGGGACGTCCGCGACCTCGGCGATGAACCACAGCAGGTCCCCGGCGAGGTGCTGGTCGCGCAGGGGCGACGGGAACCAGGGCTGTCCGACCGCCTGCGTGACCGAGCCGTCGAGCACGTGGTTCGTGATCCGGAGCACGATGCCCGGGATCGCGTCCGCCATCAGCTCGACGAAGGCGAGCAGGAACTCCACCGTGACGAAGGTCGACGAGCGCAGGATCCCCGGCTCGGACAGCGGGGTCAGCAGTGCGAACCCGAGCACCGGCACGAACACCGTGATGGCGGTCGCCCACACCGGGGACTCGCGGATGGTCGCCGAGAACGGGGTGAGCAGCACGCAGAACAGCGCGAGGGCGACCAGGGGCGACACGATGGCGTTGCCGAGGAACCGCGCCGGACGCGATGCGAGCGCTGCCGAGGCGGCGCGCGCGAGGCGAGCCGGGCCTCCCGAGCGGAGCAACGAGACGGGCGCGGCGAACGCGGCGAAGGTGGGGACCGCGAAGAAGAGCAGGGCCAGCCGCAGCACGAACGCCCACCGGAGGTCCCGGTCGTGGATGCCCACGATGCCGAACTGCAGGATCCCGAACAGGACCAGCGCGCCGACGAAGGCGAGCGTCCGCCACCACGGCCACCGGGTGCCCCGACGGGCGGCACCCACCATCCACCAGCCGTAGGTGACCGCGGCTACGGCGATGAGGACGGCCGCGAGCGGATCGAGGTGCCACGTGCTCCAGAACTCGGGTGTCGACGGCGTGGGGTGCCTCCTGCGGGTCGTGCTGCCGACGACAATCCTCCGCCCGCCCGGCGCCCCGGACCGTCCCCCGCCGGTGAGAACCGGTTCAGATCCGGACGGCGCTCCGAGCGGGCACGGTCCGGGTCAACAGGTGGACCCCGACCGGGACGGCGAGGGTGCCGAGCAGTGCCACCGCCAACGACAGGTGCAGCTGCATCACCACGAAGGCCGGACCGATCGTGCAGAGCGCCGCGACGGCGAGCACCGGCCAGGCCGGGCGATCGGTGCCCGGGACCAGCCGGGGGAGCGGCCGGTCGAAGCGGCGGAGCGCGCGGGCTGTGCCGAGCGCGACCACGAGCAGGACGACGAGGGCCACGCCGCGGGTCGCCCACCAGGACGGCGAGCCCGGCGTCGGGAACGGCACGCCGACGAGCAGGGCGACGCCGTTCAGTGCGATGAACAGCGGCAGGTGCCAGAGGTAGATCGTCATCCCGTCCCGGCCGAGCAGGAACACCGTGGCCTGTGCGGCCAGGGTGCGCATGAGTCGTGCGAGCGGTGCGTGCACGACCTGGACGAGGCAGGCCTGGGCGATCGCCAGCACGGCGAGCGGCAGCATCGGCGGGTTGAGGTCCTGCAGCATGTCCGGGGCCCAGAGCCCGATCGACGTCAGGGGCACGAGCACGCCGTACCCGGCCGCGGCGACGGCGACGAGCAGCACGCGGGAGCGCCGGGCGAACCAGCCGTCGGCCCAGAGGAACCCGAGCTGCTGCGCGAAGAGCCACACGGGTCCGAGGTTGACCAGACCCACCTCGGCCGTCCCGGTGGCGAAGCGCACGGCGTCGACGGCCGCGGCGAGGGCCAGCAGTGCCACGAGCGTGCGCCACGGAGCGCGCTCGTGCAGGCGCATCATGAACGGCACGCAGCACTGGGTGATCCCGTACGCGGCGAGGAACCAGAGCGGCGAGCCGATGCCGAACGCCACCTCGGCGAGCAGGTCCGCCGGCGTCCCGAGCAGGGTGGCGACGCCGAGGCCGACCGCCAGCACCGCGAAGAGGGGGATCGCGGGCCGGAAGAGCCGCACGAGCCGGGTCGCGACGAAGTCCCGCGCGCCGCCGCCCCGCGCGACCGTGGAGCGCCACCCCACGGCGCTGGCGAACCCGCCGACCACGAAGAACAGCGGCATCACCTGGCCGACCCAGGTCGCGGCGACGTACCAGGGGAGCTCCTGGAGCGGACTCGTCACCGCGATGCCGTCCGCCCCCACGGCGACCCCGACCATCGTGACGTGCACGAAGACGACGAGGACGACGCATGCCGTCCGGATGAGGTCGACGACCAGGTCCCGCTGCGCGATGATCCCCCGGACGTCCTCGGCACGGTTCGCCTGCTGCGGCAGGCCCTGTTGCGTGGACATGGCGGGACGCTAGCGCGGGATCGGGCACTCCCAGGGGTGTTGCAGGTGATCGCGACCGGATCGTGACACATCGTATTCCGCTCCGGGAATGCGTCTGGGCGGTGCGGTCGCGCTGGCCGGGTGGGCCGCCTGGTGTACAGTGACGGTGTTGTCTTGATTCCTGCAAAAGAAAGGCCCAGCATGGACGTCGACGCCGATCTGCTCCGCGCCTCCGGCCTGCGGGTCACGACGCCACGGCTCGCCGTCCTCCGGGCGACCGCGACGATGCCGCACGCGACGGCCGACGACATCGTCACCGCGCTCACCGCCGAGTTGCCGACCACCAGTCACCAGGCGGTCTACGGCGTCCTCGCGGCGCTCACCGGCGTCGGGTTGGTGCGGCGGATCGAGCCGGCGGGCAGCCCCGCGCGGTACGAGCGGCGGACCGGTGACAACCACCACCACATCGTCTGCACGATGTGCGGCGCGATCGAGGACGTCGACTGCGCCGTCGGCCACGCCCCCTGCCTCACGCCGTCCGAGACCCACGGCTTCGCCGTCACCACGGCCGAGGTCACCTACTGGGGCATCTGCGAGCAGTGCGCCGCCGCCGAGCGCGACGTCACCGGGGCCGTCCCGGCCTGACCGCAGACACCCCGACCCGGGGACGACCGCAGACACCCCGACACGGGGACGATCCGCAGTCGTCCCCGCTCCCGGCACCGAACCGGGACCACGAGCAACCCGAGCACCCCTGACCGAACCAACCGTTCCACCCAAGGAGGAACCGTGTCCGACCAGAACACGACCGGCACCCCGTCCGGCGCCCCCACCACCACGACCAACTCCGGCGCCCCCGTCTCGAGCGACGAGCACTCGATGGGCGTCGGGGCCGACGGCCCCCTCGCGCTGCACGACCACTACCTGGTCGAGAAGCTCGCCCAGTTCAACCGCGAGCGCGTGCCGGAGCGCGTCGTCCACGCCAAGGGCGGTGGCGCCTTCGGGACGTTCACCGTCACGCAGGACATCAGCAAGTACACCCGCGCCGCGTTCCTGCAGCCGGGCAAGCAGACCGAGATGCTCGCGCGCTTCTCGTCGGTCGCCGGCGAGCAGGGCTCCCCGGACACCTGGCGCGACCCGCGCGGCTTCGCGCTGAAGTTCTACACCGAAGAGGGCAACTACGACCTCGTCGGCAACAACACCCCCGTCTTCTTCATCCGCGACGGCATCAAGTTCCCGGACTTCATCCGTTCGCAGAAGCGTCTGCCCGGTTCGCACCTGCGCGACCACGACATGCAGTGGGACTTCTGGACCCTGTCGCCCGAGTCCGCGCACCAGGTCACGTGGCTCATGGGTGACCGCGGCCTGCCGGCGAGCTGGCGCGAGATGGACGGCTTCGGCTCGCACACCTACCAGTGGATCAACGCCGCGGGCGAGCGTTTCTGGGTGAAGTACCACTTCATCACCGAGCAGGGCCACAAGACCCTGACGCAGGAGGACGCCGACCGCATCGCCGGCGAGGACGCGGACTTCCACATCCGCGACCTGCACGCGGCGATCGAGCGCGAGGACTTCCCGCGCTGGACCCTCAAGGTGCAGGTCATGCCGTACGAGGACGCCGCGAGCTACCGCTTCAACCCGTTCGACCTGACGAAGGTGTGGCCGAAGGGCGACTACCCGCTCATCGAGGTCGGCACGATGGAGCTCAACCGCAACCCGGAGAACTACTTCGCCGAGATCGAGCAGGCGACCTTCGCGCCCTCGAACTTCGTCCCGGGCATCGCGGCCAGCCCCGACAAGATGCTCCTCGCGCGCATCTTCAGCTACGCGGACGCGCACCGCTACCGTGTCGGCACGAACCACGCGCAGCTGCCGGTGAACGCCCCGAAGAACGAGGTGCACTCGTACTCGAAGGACGGCGCCATGCGCTTCGACTTCCAGAAGGCCGAGGTGCCGGTGTACGCGCCGAACTCCCTCGGTGGTGCGCACGCCGACCCCGCCGCCAGCGACGAGGCTCCCGGTTGGGAGTCCGACGGCGCGCTGCAGCGCTCCGCCGCGACCCTCCACCCCGAGGACGACGACTTCGGGCAGGCCGGCACGCTCGTCCGCGAGGTCCTCGACGACGCCGCCCGCGAGCGTCTGGTCGGCAACATCGCCGGGCACGTCTCGAAGGTGACGCGCGACGACCTGCGCGAGCGCGTGTTCGCGTACTGGACGAACGTCGACGCCGACCTCGGCGCGCGCGTGCGCGCGGCGGTCGCGCCGAGCGCGCCGGGTTCCAACGAGGACCCGGAGAAGGTCGCGGTCGAGGCGTAAGCCCCGCTCCACCACCTGACGGACGGGAGGCACGGTGCCAGCTGGCACCGTGCCTCCCGTCCGTCTGTCGTTGCGCTCTAGACCTCGTGGCCGTTCAGCCAGGTCGGGCCGCCTCGGGGAGGTGCCCAGTCCTCTTCTGGACCTCTTGGCCGTTCAGCCAGGTCGGGCCGCCTCGGGGAGGTGCCCAGTCCTCTTCTAGACCTCTTGGCCGTTCAGCCAGATCGGGCCGGCCGGCCAGTCCTCGAGCGCCGCGGCCACCGGCCGCACCATCCAGCCGCCCTGCTCCGTGTTCGTGATGCCGGCACCCTCGGCGGTGAACGCCGAGAAGGTGCCGACGACCTCGGGGAACTCGTGCCAGCCGAGCTTCGCGTAGAAGGGGATGCGGTTCTCGCCCGCACCGAGGAAGCCGTACGGCACCGCGAGCCCGTCGAGCACGGCGTGCGTGCGCTCCATGAGCTCCCGGCCTCTGCCCGAGCCCTGCAGCCTGGGCGACACGGCGACGAGACCGGTGTCGCCGACGAGCACGTCGCACCCGCCCACCGTGATGAACATGCGGCGGATCCCGACGTGTGCCAGGACGACGCCGTCCGGGTCGCGGGCGAGGACCCGCCGCTCGGGCTGCATGCCGGACCAGCTGCGGCCGCCCACGTACCAGTGGGACCAGTCCGGGAACGCCTGCGCGAGCAGTGCTGCGATCGCCTCGTGGTCGGGGAGCGACAGCGTGCTCTCCTCGACCACCTCCCACCGGATGTCGTCAGTCATGCCCCCATCCTGTCGGAGGTGCCGGGTGGCTGTACCGGATCAGCCCCGTCCCGGAGTGCTGACCTCGATGCGGTTCGCCCACGGGTCCTCGAACGCCACCGTCCGGCCGTCGTCGGCGGTCTGCACGCCGGTGTCGTGCATGCGGGTCACGAGGGCGCCGAGGTCGTCCGCGCCGGGCACCTCGATGCGGACGAGTCCGAGCCCGAGTCCGAGCTGGCGCCGTCCGGCCCCGCGCGAGTTCCACGTGTTCATCGCCATGTGGTGGTGGTAGCCGCCGGCGCTGACGAACAGCGCCTCGCCCCATCCGGCGGTCGTCGCGAAGCCGAGTCGGTCGACGTAGAACTCCTTCGCGGTGGTGACGTCGCCGACGGACAGGTGCACGTGGCCGACGCGTCCGGGGCGTGCCGCGGCGTCGTCGAGGGCCTCCTGCGTGAGGTGCTCCTGCAGGAAGGCGTTCGGGTCGACGAAGAGGGTGGCCATGTCGACCATGCCGTGCGTCCACGACCACTCGCTGCGGTCGCGGTCCCAGTACAGCTCGACGCCGTTGCCCTCAGGATCGGTGCAGTAGAAGGCGTTGCTCACGAGGTGGTCGGCGCTGCCCGTGAAGGTCTGCGGGTACCGGGTCGCGACGGAGTACAGCGCGGCGGCCAGGTCGGCCCTCGTGTCGAACAGGATCGCGGTGTGGAAGAGGCCGGCCTCGCGCGGTGCGGCGTGCCGCATCTCGGGTGCGTGCTCGAGGACGACGATCGGTGTCGTGCCGCGTCCGAGCACGGCGACGCCACCGGTGTTCGACAGGAGCGTGAGCCGGACGCCGTCGCGGTAGTAGCCGATCATCCGGTCGAGGTCGGCGACCCGGAGCGTCACGGCGCCCATCGAGGTGTCGGCGGCGAGGAGGTCCTGCGTGGTCATGCGACCAGTGTGCGCGCATTTGGTTGACGCGTCAACCAAATGACCCCGGTGGCGGTCGTCCGCGTTCGTTCCCCGGCGTGTCCCGCCGCCGGGGCCGATGTCGTCCGGGGCCAAGATGGGGAGATGCCACGCACAGGACGACTGCCGGACCGAGCGGGCGGACGCCGTGGCGGCCGTCCGGACCGGCGTGACCTGCCGATCGAGCAGGTGCGCGACCGGATGTCCTCGTACGTCTACGGCAATATCACGGTCCTCGCCGCGGCGATCGCGGTCGACCCGACGGCGATCCACCACGGTTCCGCCGTCTGGGCGGTGCTCGGCACCGCGGTCCTCACGTACCTCGCGCACGTGCTGTCGCACCTCGTCGCGCACGGACTCGGGGACGACGACGCGTCCGACGAGGTCCGGCGGGAGTCCGTCGCCACCATCGTGCGGAACGCGAACCCGATCGCCACGTCCGGGCTCATC
The DNA here is from genome assembly GCF_044759965.1 of Curtobacterium sp. NPDC098951. Lineage (NCBI taxonomy): Bacteria > Bacillati > Actinomycetota > Actinomycetes > Micrococcales > Microbacteriaceae > Curtobacterium > Curtobacterium sp. NPDC098951. Next base: position 634,038 of record NZ_JBIWAG010000002.1, on the reverse strand, counting down.
CCCGCCGTGCTCTACGCCGTCGCCTGGGCCGGTTGGCTCCCGGCGCCGTGGGCGCAGACGGCCGCGCTCGTCATCCTCGTCGTCCGCATCGGCATGGTCGGTGTGTTCATGCAGCGGTTCAGCGGGAAGCGCCCGACGTTCCTCGGGCTCTGGGGCGGCATCGTGCTCGCCGCCGTGGCGTTCGTGATCGGCGTCGTGAAGGTGGTGCTGACGCATTGAGCTGCGCGACGCGGACGGGGGCCTCGCGCCCGGACGACCGGCCCGGTAGCGTTCCAGGGCCCGCCGGACCCGGCGCGCGGCACGTCGAACGGAGGCACGGATGACGTCCTCCGACCACGACGTGTCCGAACGCCCGGCGTCCGACCAGGCGGTCCCGGACCAGGCGGTCCCGGACCGGGCGGTCCCGGACCAGTCGGCCCCCGACGGGCAGGCGTTCGACTACCGGTCCGGTGGCGACGAGTTCGTCTCCCTGCGGCAGATCCGCACCGGCGGCCCGCAGTCCGGCACGATCGGACCACGACCGGACCACGTCGTCTTCGTGCTCGCGAACGGCCGGGCGACCCTCACCGCCGACGACGGCAGCGAGTGGGACGTGGGACCCGGACGCCCGATGATGCTGTCCGCCCCGGTCGCCTACGCGTTCGACACCGACGCGACCGCGATGACGCTCCTGCACATCGCACCCGCGATGCTCGGCGACACCGAGGAGCCGTCCGAGTTCGTGCAACCGGACGCGGCCGACCCGGGCGTCGAGCCCCTGCTGACCCTGTTGCGCGAGGTGACCGACCGCATCCTCGACGCCGACCTGGACCCGGCTGAGCGGGCCGCGCTCGACCGGCGGGTGGCGACGGTCGTGCTCTCGACGTTCACCCGGTCCCGCTCCGACGTCGAGCACCGGCTCCGTCGCGCGATCCGCTTCGTGCACGAGCACGCCGGCGAAGACCTCGAGGTCGCGGACATCGCTGCTGGTGCGGACCTCAGCGAGCGCGGGCTGCAGGACCTGTTCCGCCGCCGACTCGCCGTGACGCCGATGCGCTACCTGCGCGAGGTCCGGCTCGACCGGGTGCACCTCGAGCTCACGTCCCGACGGGGCGGGATCGTGACGATCCGCGACGTCGCACGGCGCTGGCGCTTCGCGCACCTCGGGCGGTTCGCGGCGGCGTACCGGCGACGGTTCGGCGAGAGCCCGCACGAGACGCTCCGGCGCTCGGGCCGGTCCGAGGCCTGACGGCCGGGATCCGTCCAGGAGGCGCGGTGCGGGTCCGACCCGCACCGCGCCTCCGGTGCGTCAGCAGCCCGTCGTCGTCAGCGTGACGGTCGCGACCTCGCCGTCCGTGACGGTGGTCTCCTGCGGGCAGAGGTCGTCCGCCCGCACCCTGACCGTGCCGAGGGGCACGCCGGCGAAGTCCGCCGTCCCACCGGGGAAGACCCGCTGGTGCTCGGAGAGCTTGCCGGTCTCGGCGGTGAAGACCTGCACCTCGTAGGCGTGGTCCGCCGCGTTCGACGACACCGTGACGGACACCTGGCCGGTGGAGTCGTGTGCGCCGCAGCCGGCGAGGGTGAGGACGGCGGCCGCACCGAGGGCGAACACGGGGAGGACACGTCGGAGCACGGGCACCAGGCTACGCCGCGGTTCAGGCCGACCCGAGCAGCCAGCCGTTGTCCGCGGCGACCCGGAGCGCCTCGGTGGCGTTGCGGGCGGCGGTCTTGCCGATCGCCGACGACAGGTGGTTGCGGACCGTGCCCTCCGACAGGTGCAGGGAGCCGGCGACGCCCGCCACGGTCGGCGTCGTGCGGAAGGCGATGAGCACGTCGGTCTCCCGCGGGGTGAGCGGGGACGGGCCGGCGGCGAGGGACTCCGCGGCGAGCACCGGGTCCACCACGCGGAAGCCGCCCGCGACCCGGCGGACGGCGTCGGCGAGCTGCTCCGCCGGGGTGTCCTTCACGACGAAGCCCGCGGCCCCGGCCTCCAGCGCACGGCGGAGGTACCCGGGGCGGCCGAACGTCGTGACGATGAGCGATCGGCACGACGGCAGCGAGCGGGCGAGGGCGGCAGCCGCGGTGAGCCCGTCGGCGCCCGGCATCTCGACGTCGAGCAGTGCGACCGCGGCGCCGGAGGACCGCGCGGCCTCGAGCACCTCGTCGCCCCGGGCCACCTGCGCGACGACCTCGATGTCGCGCTCGAGCGACAGCAGGGACGCCAGGGCCCCGCGCACGAGCGCCTGGTCGTCCGCCAGCAGCACCCGGATGGTGTCGGTCATCGTCGGTTCCTCTCGACCCGCAGCCGGAAGCCGCCGAGGTCGCTCGTGCCGGTGGTCAGGGTCGCCCCGACGGCGTCGGCCCGCTCGCGGAGCCCACGCAGCCCGTTCCCCGGGGTCACGGCGGCGGACGCCTCGAGCACCCCGGTCCCGTCGTCCTCGATCGTCAGTGCCGTCCGGGTGAGGGTGACCCGGACCCGGCTCGCGGCAGCGTGCCGGAGGACGTTCGTGACGCCCTCGCGGAGGACCCATGCGAACAGGCTCCGGACGTCGTCGGCCGCGGCGTCGCCGTCGTGCGGGAGCGACGCGTCGGTCCCGGCCGCGGCGAGGGCTGCCCGCGCCGACACGAGCTCCGCGTCGAGGTCGGCCTCGCGGTACCCGCTGACGGCGCGTCGGAGCCCCTGCAGCGCCTCGCGGGAGAGCCGTTCCACGTCCTGCATCTCCGTCCTGGCCCGGATCGGGTCGACGTCCACCAGTCGTGCGGCGAGCTCGGACTTCATCGCCACCACGGTCAGGGAGTGGCCGAGCACGTCGTGCAGGTCCCGGGAGAACCGGGCGCGCTCCTCGACCACGGCGAGCCGGGTGATCTCGTCCTGCGCGACGCCCAGCCGTTGCTCCGCCTCGCGCTGTCGTCCGAAGAACAGCATCGATGCACCGACGGAGACGGTGATCACGGGGGCGAACAGGATGCCGCTGTCCACGGCCCGGTCCCACCCCGTGCTCAGCGCGACGAGGAACTGCGCACCGACGATCGCGAGCACGACCGATCCCGCCACCCAGAACCGTTCGGCGACGAAGCCCGACAGTGCCGCGACGAGGAGCCACGTCCAGATCGCGAGTGGCCCGACGACGAACAGCAGCAGCCCGGCCAGCAGCGCGACGCCCGCGAGGACGACGACCCGGCCGCGCAGGCTCCGGCGCCACATCAGCTCCGGAGCGAACAGGTACGCCGCGTAGAGGATCGCCAGGGCGATCGTCGAGACGACGTGCGCCCGGAGGCTCCGGCCGTCGTTCCAGACGGCGATGACCTCGAGGACCTGCCAGAGCAGGGCGAACACCGCCCCGGCGTACCAGCGGCGCCGGCCGATCCGGATGTCGTCGTCGCTCGCGCCGGGTGGGACCGCCCACGGGAACGAGCGCGGGCGAGCTCGCGAGCCCGTCGGTGCGTTCCCCGCACCACGCACCTCGGTCGTGTTGGTCGCCTCTGACATCGGTGCCAGCGTAGGACGCTCGGTCACGCTCGTGCGGCATCGCGGCGGTAGCGCCACGCGATCACCGCGCCGAGGACGAGCGCCCAACCGGCGAGGACCAGCGCCGGTTCGGTCATGCCGGCGGACCCGGTCGCCCCGGCGCCCATCTGTCCGATCCGGTTCAGCCAGTACGAGGGCATGAGGTGCGCGACGCTCCCCATCCAGCTCGGCATCACCGACAGCGGGACCCAGAGCCCGCCGAGGATCGACATGCCCATGAACACCACCATGAACACCGGCTGGGCGAAGGACGGCTTCGCGAACTGCCCGATGAGGATCGCGATGAGGGCGAACGGCACCACGCCGCACCAGATGCCGAACCCGGCGGCGAGCCAGTGCCACGGGTCGAGGGACGCGTGCAGCACGACGGTCGCGACGACCACCGTGACGACGATCGACATCGCGGCGAAGGCCATCGCGGCGATCACCTTCGACACCATGAACGCCCACCCGGACAGCGGCGTCACGCGCAGCTGCCGGTTCCAGCCGATCGACCGTTCGTTGACGATGGCGAACGCCTGGCTGAACGCGGCCATCATCGCCCCGTAGGACGCCATCTGCAGGGTCGTGACGACGAGGTACTGCAGGTGCGTGGTCGGGTCCGTCACGGACCCGAACGCCGAGCCGAACACGAGCAGCATGACCACCGGGACGGCGAAGGTGAACACCATCGCGCGGACGTTGCGGAGCTGCCGCTTGGTCTCGAGGTACACGTAGCCGAGCGGCAGCCGGCCGGAGGGGGTCACGGTGGTCATGCGAGGACTCCTTCGGGAGCGGCGGTGGGAGCGGTGGCGGTGGGCGCCGGGTCGGCGGTCAAGGCGAGGAAGGCGTCGTCCATGGTCGAGGCGACCACCTGGACGTCGTGCGCCTCGGGGTGGGCGGCGAGCAGGGCGCGAAGGGTGTCGTCGCTGCGGTCCGAGCGGAGCGTGACGGCGTCGCGCCGCGCCTCCAGGCCCACGACGCCCGGCAGCGCGCGCAACGCGGCGTGCGCGTCGGCGCCCACACCCGCGAACCGGAGGGTGCGGGTGGTGGCGATCGCCTTGATCTCGGCCGGCGTGCCGTCGGCGACGACCCGGCCGCTGCGCATGATGACGATGCGGTCGGCGAAGGTGTCGGCCTCGTCGAGGTAGTGCGTCGCGAACACGACGGTGCGGCCCGCGTCGGTGAAGTCCCGCATCGACGACCAGAAGGTGTGCCGGGCCTCGACGTCCATCGCCGCGGTCGGTTCGTCGAGCACGAGCAGGTCGGGGTCGGAGACCACCGCGACCGCGAACCGGGCCCGCTGCAGCTGCCCGCCGGACAGCTTCGCGATGCGGCGTCCGGCGATGTCGGAGCACCGCGCCCGGCGGAGCGCCTCGTCGACGGGCATCGGGCGACGGTGCGCGGCACCGACGAGGGCGACCGCGTCGCGGACCGTCATGTCCGGCAGGAGCGCGCCGCCCTGGAGCATCGCGCCGACCCGGCCGGAGACGACCGCGGCGCGGGGCTCCTCGCCGAAGAGCAGGGCCTCGCCGGTCGTCGGCGTCGACAGCCCGAGCGCGAGGTCGACCGTCGTGGTCTTGCCGGCGCCGTTCGGGCCGAGGAGGGCGACGACCTCGCCCGGACGGATCGTCAGGTCGACGCCGTCGACCGCGGCCACGGCGCCGAAGCGCTTGCGGAGGTCGCGGAGCTGGATGACCGGTGTGTCGTTCATGGCTCCGAGCCTGCCGGGGAGTGGTCCCCGCTCCCTCTGCGGTTCGTCACGGATCCGGCGTGACATCTGTCACGGGCGACACACGTCCTCCGTTCTGGGGACGGTCACTGTCCGTTGTGCGCGTTAGCGTGGGTGCATGCACCACGAGCCCGCCGTCTCCGACCGCCCCGCGACGGACGCCGTCCGGCGGGCGGCGCTGCTCGCAGCCCTGGACGTCGTCGAGGGCGGGCCCGAGGAGCGCTTCGAGCGGATCACACGGATCGCGCGCGAGGCCTTCGGTGTCTCCGGCTCGTTCCTCAACCTCGCACGCGAGTCCGACGTCTTCATCAAGTCGCAGCAGAGCGACACCGCCTTCGGCCCGACGATCCCGCTGCAGGACACCTTCTGCGGTCGGACCCTCGCGGTCGACGGACCCGTCGTCGTGCCGGACGCCCGCGCCGACGTCCGCTACTCCGACATGCCGATGGTGGTCGACGACCCGAACGTGCGGTTCTACGCCGGGGTGCCGCTCCGTGCAGGCGACGCCGACGTCAAGGTCGGGACGCTCTGCCTCATCGACCCGACGCCGCGCACGCTCGACGACGACGAGCTGGCGCTGCTCGAGGAGCTCGGCGTCTGGGCGGAGCGCGAGCTCGCCGCCGGCGCCGACGAGGACCGGCTCCGTTCCGTGCTCGCCGGCCTCGAGCCCGGTGGCGTCACGCTGCCCGGGTACCGCGTCGGGGGCATGTCGCTGCCGCACGGCGTCGTGTCCGGCGACTTCCACGACTGGCACCTCGACGGCGCGACCCTCTCGCTGACCGTGGCGGACGTCATGGGCAAGGGGATGTCTGCGGGACTCCTCGCCGCCACCATCCGCGGTGCCCTGCTCGCCCGGAGCTCCGAGGCCCCGGACCGGGCCGTGGCCGCACTCGAGGCGCAGGTCGGGCCGGACCTCAGCCGTGCCGAGTCGTTCGCGACGATGTTCCACGGACGCCTGACGCCCGCCACCGGGCGGATGGAGTTCACCGACGCGGGCCACGGCCTCGTGCTGCAGTTGCACGCGGACGGCACCGAGAGCGTCCTGCGCTCGTTCGACCTGCCGATCGGCCTGCACCCCGTCGGGGCCGAGCGGGTCACGGGCACGCTCGACCTCGAGCGCGGGGACGTGCTCATCGTCGTCAGCGACGGGGCCCTCGAGCTGTGGGACTCGACGCTCGCGTCCCTCGGTGCGCTCGGGGCGATGTGGCGGGACGCCCCGGAGCTCGACGTGTTCCTCGGGCGCATCCGGGCGCGTGCGGTGACGCACGACCCGGGCGACGACCTGACGGTCGTCGTCGTCGCGCGCGACTGACGCGCGGGCGCGGGCGCGGGGGCGCCGGCGCGGGCACGCGGGGCGCCGGCGGGTCGCGGGGGTGCCGGCGGTTGCCGAGAGTGCACGATCTGTCGCGCTCGGCGCCGGCGGGCGGCACATCGTGCTCCCTCGGCGGACGTGAGCGGCGTGTTGCGCCCGCTCGCGCCGGCATCCGCCGCGCGGGCGGTCTGGAGGCGCGGCTCGGCCTGCCTCGGGCCTCATGTCCGGCGGTCGTGCGGCCGGCCGGGCCCATCGCGCGGCGCCGGCGGGTGCCGAGAGTGCACGATCTGTCGCGCTCGGCGCCGGCGGGCGGCACATCGTGCCCCCTCGGCGGACGTGAGCGGCGTATTGCGCCCGCTCGCGCCGGCTTCCGGCGCGCGGGCGGCCTGGAGGCGCGGCTCGACCCAGGCTCGCGCCACGCGTCCGGCGGTCGTGCGGCCGAACGCGGCGGCGGCAGGGCCGGCGGGTGCGCCGAAAGTGCACGATCTGTCGCGCTCGGCGCCGGCGGGCTGCACATCGTGCTCCCTCGGCGGACGTGAGCGGCGTGTTGTGCCCGCTCGCGCCGGCTTCCGGCGTGCGGGCGGCCGGCCGCGGCGGCGAGGCCCCACGGCCCTGCGGCGCGGCGGGGCCGGCCCCTACGCGCCCAGGCGCTCGATGAGCTCGCGGTAGCGCTCGGCCGTCCGCGACACGATCGCCTCGGGCAGCACCGGAGGCGTCCCCTGCCGGTCCCAGTTCGCGCTGAGCCAGTCGCGCACGATCTGCTTGTCGAACGACTCCGTCCGGTTCCCCGACCGGGCGTCCCAGTAGCGGCTGGAGTCGCTCGTCAGGACCTCGTCGGCGATCCGGACGAGCCCCGACGCATCCTGCCCGAACTCGAACTTCGTGTCCGCGATGACCACCCCGCGGTCGAGCGCGATCGCCGCCGCCTCGGAGTAGACGCGGAGCGAGAGGTCCCGCAGCTGCGACGCGACCTCGGGTCCGACGAGCTCGACCGTCTGCTCGAACGAGATGTTCTCGTCGTGCTCGCCCTGCGGTGCCTTGTACGCCGGCGTGTAGATCGGTTCCGGCAGCCGGTCCCCGTTCGACAGCCCGTCGGGGAGTGGGACGCCACACACGCTGCCGGACTGCTGGTACTCGGCCCACCCGCTGCCGACGAGGTACCCGCGGACCACGCACTCGACCGGGAACATCGTCAGCGGCATCACGTGCATGGACCGCGCGGCGACCGACGCCGGCACCGGGGTCCCGCCGGCGGACGGGGCGATGAGGTGGTTGGGGACGTCGGCCAGCCGGGTGAACCAGAAGCGGGACAGCCGGGTGAGCAGCTCGCCCTTGCCCGGGATCGGCGGCTCGAGGGCGAAGTCGTACGCGCTCACGCGGTCGGACGCGACGAGGAGCAGCTCGGTGGCGCTCGCGACGTCGGCGGTGCCGGAGGGGACGTAGAGCTCGCGGACCTTGCCGGAGGAGACGTGCTGCCAGCCGTCGAGGACGGGCGCCGCGCTCATCGGGCGACCTTCGCGGCGATGTCGGTGCGGAACTGCGCGCCCTCGAGCGCGATGTCACTGACGCCGGCGTACGCGCGGTCGCGGGCTTCGGCGAAGGTGGCCCCGGTTGCGACGACGCTCAGCACGCGCCCGCCCGTCGCGACGAGCTCGGTGTCGAGCACCCCGGTGGCGGCGTGTGCGACGGAGACGCCCGCGCGCGCGTTCGCCTGGTCGATGCCGGTGATCGGACGGCCGGTCTTCGGGTTCTCGGGGTAGCCCTCGCTCGCGAGGACCACGGTGACGGCGACGTCGTCGCGGAACACGGGGTCCGGCGTGGAGCCGAGCTGCCCGGTGGCTGCGGCGAGCATGAGCTTGCTGAGCGGGGTCGCCAGGCGGGGAAGGACGACCTGCGTCTCGGGGTCGCCGAAGCGGGCGTTGAACTCGATCACCCGGACGCCCTGCTCGGTGACGATGAGACCGCAGTAGAGCAGGCCGACGAACGGCGTGCCCTCGTGCTCGAGTCGGCGGACGGTGGGGAGCGCGACGAGGTCGGTGACCTCGTCCACGAAGGCCCGCTCGGACTCCCAGCGGTCGGCGAGCCAGGGGAGCGGCGAGTATGCGCCCATGCCGCCGGTGTTCGGTCCGACGTCACCGTCGCCGAGGCGCTTGTAGTCCTGCGCGGGGCTGAGCGGCCGGACGTCGTGCCCGTCGCTCAGGAAGAAGAGCGAGACCTCTTCGCCGTCGAGGAACTCCTCGACCACGACGTGCCCGTGCTGGAGCCAGTAGGTGGCGTGGTCGATCGCCGCCTGGCGGTCGTCGGTCACGAGGACGCCCTTGCCGGCAGCGAGTCCGTCGGCCTTCACCACGTGCGGGGCGCCGAGCTCGTCGATCGCGGCGACGGCCTCGTCGACGGTTCCGGCGTACACGGGTCGACCGGTGGGGACGCCCGCCTCGGACATGATCCGCTTCGCGAACGCCTTGGAGCCCTCGAGCTGTGCGGCGGCCTTGCTCGGCCCGAACACCGGGATGCCCCGCGTGCGGACCGGGTCGGCGACGCCGGCGATGAGCGGCGCCTCGGGCCCGACGACGACGAGCTCGACGCCGTTCTCGAGCGCGTACTCGGCGACGAGGGCACCGTTGGTCGGGTCGATGGAGACGGTCTCGACGTCGGCCGCGATGCCGGCGTTGCCCGGCGCTGCGGTGATGACGTGACCGGCCTGCTCCGCGAGGAGGGCCGTGATGATCGCGTGCTCGCGGGCACCGGAACCGAGGACGAGGATTCGCACCCGATCACCCTACCGATCCCGACTCGCCCGTTGCGATGCGGCGGCTAGCCTGTGGACATGCCACCCAGGAGGATCGAGGACGCAGCGGGACGGGCCGCGCTCACCGCCGTGCAGCAGGGGGCCACCGACCGGCCGACCCTCGCGACCGCCGTGCGGTGGTCGCTGCAGCGCCTCGCCGAGGACGTCCCGGGGAACAGCGTCGAGGTGCGCGTCCCGCCGTTCGCGGCCGTCCAGGCGGTCCCCGGACCCCGGCACACGCGCGGCACGCCGCCGAACGTGGTCGAGACGGACGCGACGACCTGGCTCGCGCTCGCCACCGGCGAGCTGCGCTGGGACGAGGCCGTCGCGCAGTCGCGCGTCAGCGCGTCCGGTTCCCGCGCGGACCTCACGGACTTCCTGCCGGTGCGCCTGGCCGTCTGAGACGGCCGGCCGAGCGACGGCACGGAGACGAGGCGGTCGCGGGATCGCAGACGGATCCGAGACGGGCGCGTGTGTCGGACGGGAGGGACGGTGCCAGCCCGCCCCGCGCCTCCTGGACAGGAGGACTCGGGTACCTAGACGGCCTCAGCGAATTAGGTAGTACCTACTGATGTGACGTCACCGACCCGGCGGCTACCGTAGAAGTCGCCGGGATTCGGACCCGACCCGAACGGGTCCGAACCCGGCGACAGGCTCCAAGGTACGCGACATTCCGTACATCCTGTCAACCGTTCCGGCGAGTCGTGCTGCATTCCGCAACCCACCCGCGGCTCGCAGCGGCGCCGGAAGGCCCGCGGACTCGACCGATCAGAGCAGCTCGGCGAGTTCCGTGCGGGCGTGCAGGTCCCACTTCGTGAACACCCGGGACAGGTGCGCGTCGATGGTGCGGACGCTCAGGCCGAGGGTCTCCGCGATGCGGCGGTTGCTCAGGCCGTGGGACGCGAGTTCGGCCACCTCGTACTCGCGGTTCGTCAGCGGCGGCTTCACCCGGCCGGCCGAGACCGCCATCCCGTGCGACGCGAGCACCCCCTGGGCCGCGATGATCCGGGTCCGGTCGTCGGTGCGGACCGCCTCGGCGTACTCGACGATCGCTCCGGCGAGCGGGCCGTCCACGCGGGCGGCGGCGTCGCGCATCCGCAGGAGGGACGCCGCCGAGTCGCGCCCGTTCAGCATGTCGTTCGTGTAGTGCAGGGTCTGCGCGTACATCACGTGCGTCCACGACCCGCTGGCCGTCCCGCGCTCGATGATGTCGTCCGCGTGCCGGAGGCCCGCCGGGTTGCCGAGCACCGCCTCGGTCCACGCGATCGTCACCGCGACCTGGTCGCCGATGATCCGCATCGCCCGGAGCGGCGTCGCCCGGGCGCGCTCGAGCGCCGCCGAGGCCTCCTCGCCGCGACCGGCGTAGGCGTACGACATCGCCAGCCGTGCCCACGGGTAGGCCGCGAAGCCGCCGTGATCGGCCACGTCGTAGCGCTCGCAGGCCGCGGAGAACGCCGCGACGGCGTCGTCCCACCGGCGCTGGGCGAGTGCGAGGTTGCCCTCGCCGATGAGCTCGAGCGTGAAGTCGTACTTCAGGTACGGGCTCGACCGGCGGACGGGGACCTCGGTGATGAGGTCGGCGATGTCGCCCCGCCACACCTGCAGCTGGTGCAGCACGGACACGATCTCGCCGACGCTCCACGGGGCGTCCTCGAGGTGCTCGACCGCGGTCGCCAGGCACGCCCTGCCGAAGGCCTGGGCCTCGTCGAGCCGACCGGCGGTGGCGAGGGCCATCACCGCGCACGGCGCGAGGCAGAGGAACGCGAACGGCACCGTCGCCGCCTGCACGATGCCGGAGCGCTCGAGCTCGTCGCGGACCTCGTCGAAGCGGCCGCCCCAGCCGAGGTGTGCCAGGCGCAGCAGGCGGAGCCGTTCGGCGGCGTCCGGACCCACGAGCCGCGATGCGGCATCGGTGAGGGCGACCGCGGCGAGGACGTCGTCGTCGTGGAACTGCCGGATGTTCGCGAGCGTCTCGCACGCTTCGATCACGGCGTGGTCGTCGACCTCGGTCGGGGTCGAGCACACGACGGCCCACGCGGCCTCGGCGTCGGCGCGACCGGCCTCGCGCCCGGTGCTGTACGAGTGCGCGAGCGATCGCAGGCAGTGCGCGGCGACCCGCTCGCACGGGCTGAGCGTCGTGCGGAGGGCGGCCGAGGCAAGTGCGATCCCGCTCTCGTGCTCCTGCAGCCCGACCGCGACCTGGGCGGCGTCGAGGAGCTGCTCGACCGGGGGCAGTACACCGCACTCGAGCGACCACAGCGCGGCACGGAGACGGGCGGCGGGCGGCGCGCCCTCCGGCCGGTCGGTGCGGAAGGCGTTGGCGCGGGCGAAGAGCGCCGTGCGTCGGGCGACCGGGACGAGCGCACGGACGACCTCGCCGACGAGGGGGTGCGACGGGCGGACGACGGCGGCACCGTCCTCGAGGGCGTCGATGCGGACGAGGCCGAGCGCGACGACGCGGTCGACGTCCCCGCCGCTCACCAGCCCGATCAGCCGCGCGAGCGGGATCGGGTCCGCGAGGGCGACGATGTCGACGACGTCGCGGAGGTCCTCCGGCAGCGACCCGAGCTCGGTGCGGTACATGTCGGCGAGGCTGTTCGAGGCGGTGACCCGGCCACGCCAGTACCAGCCGGTGGCGGTGTGGTCGAGCGCCCCGGAGGCGAGCGCCGACCGGACGACCTCGCGGATGTAGAGCGGGTTGCCGGCGGTGGCCCGGTGCACGCGTTCGGCCGACGCCGTCTCGAGCTGGGCTCCGAGCGCCCGCGCGATGAGGGTCGAGGTCTCGTGCAGGTCGAGCGGCTCGAGGTCGATGCGTTCGAGCAGGTCGTCCTGCCAGAGGGCCCGGAGCGGTTCGGGGAGTGCGGTGAAGTCGCGGCAGGTCAGGACCAGCCGGGCACCCTGCTCGCGGACGAGCCACGCGACGTAGCGTGCGGAGATCGCGTCGAGGTGGTCGGCGTCGTCCACGCGCAGCAGGACGTCGCGGTCGGTGAGCTCCTCGCTCTCGCGGAGGCGCTGCTCGGCCCCGCCCGCGCCGACGAGCTCGGCGAGGGAGCCCGGCAGCTCGCCGAAGCGCTCCGACGCCGCGCCGAACGGCATCGACCTGCTGGCGGCGACGGCCGTGATGGGCACGACGAGCGTCCGGCCGGAGGCGTCACGACCGGCGACGCGGTCGGTGATCCGCAGGGCCGCGGAGCTCTTGCCGAGGCCGGGGGCCCCGACGAGCGCGACGCTCCACCGGTGTTCGGCGACGACCGCGACGGCCCGGTCCTCCTCGCGACGCTGCAGGATCGGCCAGCTGATCCGCGCCGGCGTCCGGGCGCCGCGGGTGGTCCGTTCGCGCATCTGCCGCACCTCCTCACCGTGGGATACCGATCGGTAGCGACCATCCTCTCCCGGATCCACCTGGGCGGACAGGCCGGAGCACGTCCCACAGTGGGGGACAATGGACGTGTGAGCAACACCGACCGACCCGACGAACGACCGGCTCCGGCGCCGAACGCCGTCTCCTCCTCCGACGAGGTGACGATCCGTCGTGCCCCGAAGTTCGGGGTCTTCATCGTCGGCGGTGCGGTCCTCGGCTTCATCGCGACGCTCATCGTCGTGTCGCTCACCATGGACATCGACCGTGGGGACACGCAGGAGACCGCGAGCTTCGGCAGCCTGGTCGGCTACTTCAGCCTGTGGGGCGTCACGATCGGCGCCTTCGTCGGCGCCGTCGTCGCCGTGGTGCTCGACCGCGTGTTCGCGCGCCGGGCCGCCCGCCTCACGGCGGAGCGCGTCGAGGTCGAGCTGCCGCCCGAGACCGTGGACGGCGAGATCGAGGACCACGGCGACGCCCGGGCGGACGGCGACCGGACGCCGTAGTCGTCCGCATCTGACGGACTGGAGGCGCGGCTCGGCCTGGCACCGCGCCTCCAGTCCGTTGCGGGGTCGCGTTCGCGACCCCGCTCAGCTGAGCTGGTTCGCCTCGACCCAGGACAGGTACTCCGGGCTGACGGTGCCCGTGACGTACTCGCCCGTGAAGCAGCTCATCTCGAGGTCCGTGACGTCGGACCCCTCGATGATCGCGTCGCGCATGTCGCCGATCTCCTGGTAGATCAGGTGGTCGCTGCCGAGCACCTTGTTGATCTCCGGGATCTTCCGGTCGTGCGCGATGAGCTCGGCGCGCGTCGGCATGTTGATGCCGTACACGTGCGGGTACCGGACAGGCGGCGCGGCGCTCGTGAAGGTGACCTCGTTCGCCCCGGCGGCACGGGCCATCTCGACGATCTCGCGGCTGGTGGTGCCGCGGACGATCGAGTCGTCGACGATCAGGATGTTCTTGCCCTTGAACTCCGACGACATCGCGTTGAGCTTCTGGCGCACCGACCGCTTGCGCTCCGCCTGCCCCGGCATGATGAAGGTGCGGCCCACGTAGCGGTTCTTGTAGAAGCCCTCGCGGTACTCGATGCCGAGCTTCTGCGCCACCTGCATGGCGGCCGGCCGGCTCGAGTCGGGGATCGGCATGACGACGTCGATGTCACCCGTCGGCGCGTACTGCTCGATGGTGTCGGCGAGCCGGTTGCCGAGGCGCAGGCGTGCGTCGTAGACCGAGATGCCGTTCATCACCGAGTCGGGTCGGGCCAGGTAGACGTACTCGAACGAGCACGGCACCAGTCGCGGGTTCTTCGCGCACTGCCGGGCGTGCATCTGACCGTTCATCTCGATGAACACGGCCTCGCCCGGGGCGACGTCGCGGACGATCTCGTATCCGCCGGACTCGAGCACGAGTGACTCGCTCGCGACGACCCACTCCGGCTGCCCGGCCTCGTCGAACTTGTGCCCGAGGATGAGCGGACGGATGCCGTACGGGTCGCGGAAGGCGAGCAGCCCGTGCCCGGCGATCGTGGCGATCGTGGCGTAGGAGCCTTCGACACGCTCGTGCACGCGCTCGACGGCGTCGAAGACCTGGCCCGGGTCGAGGTTCGCGCCGCGGACCTGCCCCTGCAGCTCGTGCGCCAGCACGTTCACCAACAGCTCGGTGTCCGACGTCGTGTTGAGGTGTCGACGGTCGATGTCGAACAGTTCACGCGTGAGTTCCCGCGTGTTGGTGAGGTTGCCGTTGTGGACGAGGACGATGCCGTACGGCGCGTTCACGTAGAACGGCTGGGCCTCTTCCTCGTTGCTCGCGGCGCCCTTGGTGGCGTAGCGGACGTGCCCGAGCCCCATGGTGCCGAGGAGGGCGCGCATGTCACGGGTGCGGAACGCCTCGCGGACGTGCCCGCGGGTCTTGTGCATGTGGTGCACGTGGCCCTCGACCGTGGCGATGCCCGTCGAGTCCTGCCCGCGGTGCTGCAGCAGGAGCAGTGCGTCGTAGATGGATTGGTTGGCGGGGCCCTGTGCAACGAGGCCGACGATGCCGCACATTCGCGGGTGTGCTCCAGACCGTAGAATCGGGGGGTACCGAACAAGTCTGCCATGTCACCGCGAAGGACTCAGCATGCCCAACCCGTACGCCGAAGCCGGAGTGGACACCGCCGCCGGTGACCTGGCCGTCGAACTCATGAAGTCCGCGGTCGCGGCCACCCACAACCAGTCCGTGCTGGGCGGCGTCGGTGGCTTCGCCGGACTCTACGACGTCTCGTTCCTGAAGGACTTCTCACGACCGCTGCTCGCGACCTCGACCGACGGCGTCGGCACGAAGGTCGCGATCGCGCAGGCGATCGACAAGCACGACACCATCGGCCAGGACCTCGTCGGCATGGTCGTCGACGACATCGTCGTGGTCGGGGCGAAGCCGCTCTTCATGACGGACTACATCGCGTGCGGACGCGTCGTGCCCGCTCGCATCGCGGACATCGTCGCCGGCATCGCGCGTGGCTGCTCGGAGACCGGCACCGCGCTCGTCGGTGGCGAGACCGCCGAGCACCCGGGCCTGCTCGGGCCGGACGACTACGACGTGGCCGGTGCCGCGGTCGGCGCGGTCGAGGCCGGATCGCAGCTCGGCGCGCACCTCGTGCAGGACGGCGACGTCGTCGTGGCGATCGCGTCCTCCGGGCTGCACTCCAACGGCTACTCGCTCGTCCGGCACATCCTGTCGTCGCGTGGCGTCGCGTACACCGACTCCCTGCCGGAGCTCGGCGGGCTCGTGGGGGAGGCCCTGCTCGAGCCGACGCGCCTCTACACGACGCCGCTGCTGTCGCTCATCGAGCGGCACCCGGGTGCCGTGCACGCGCTCTCGCACGTCACGGGCGGCGGCATCGCGGCGAACCTGGCGCGTGTGCTCCCCGTCGGCTCCTGGGTCGAGGTCGACCGCTCCACGTGGCAGCCCCTGCCCGTGTTCCGGGTCCTCGCCGACATGGCCGGGACCCCCATCGAGGACACTGAGGGCACCTGGAACCTCGGAATCGGCATGTTCGCGGTCGTCTCGGCGGCTGCCGCGTCGGACGTCATCGCGTCGCTCGGCGCCGCCGGCCTGCCGTCGTGGGCGGTCGGGTCGATCTCGACCTCTGTGCGCGAGGACCTCGCCGGGTTCGAGCAGGGTGCGAAGGGCGTCGACGGCGGCGCGGTGCGGCTCGTGGGGGCGTACGCGGGCTGAGTCCGCGGCGCGGGGCGGGCGCGCGCGGGCGCGGGCGTCGCCGCGCGGGTGCGGGCCGCGCGGGCTTGAGGCGGGCGCGCGCCGCGCGGGCGCGGGGTGAGCGCGCCGCGCGGGCTCGAGGTCGCACGAACTGCCGCCCATACTTCTTCCGGGCGGCAGTTCGCGCGACCGGGGTGGAACACGCGCGGCGGGTCGTGCGACCTCGGGGAGCGCCTGGGATCACCGCGTGTGCATGTTCCGACACCGCGCCGGTCGATCGACGGGTGCGATGTCGCATGATGCGCCGGCATCCGATGTGCGTGCACGAGCCAACGTTGCGCCGGTCGATCGAAGCGGACAGCGCCGCACCGTGCTCGCGAATCGAAGCGGGCGGCACGGTGACACCGGCCTGCACGTACGACGAAACGCCGCGCTGCCCCGGAGGGTGCGCGGCGTCGTCATCGAGCCTGGGTCAGGCGGACTTGTTCTGGTCCTGTTGGGGTTCGAATTCGTCGTCTTCTTCGAGCTGGTCATCACCGTATTGGTCTGCCCAGCGGTCGATGTAGGAGTTCTCATCCGAGTGTTGCCCGGCGGAGAGCTCGCGTTCGAGCGCACCGTAGTTCGTCTCCGGGCTGAAGTACTTCAGTTCCCGGGCGACCTTGGTGTGCTTCGCCTTCTGACGGCCGCGCCCCATGCGTGACCCCCTCGTGATCGGCTCTGGTCCGGTCCTGGCGGGAGAGGAGTCACCCGGGGAACCGAACGGTTTCGTGGTTTGAAATCTGCCGATCACTCTACCATGTACCCCGATCTGGACGTCGCCGCGACGGCCCCGCCCACAGCAGAATCGAAGTGATGACAGACGACGCGCAGGCCCCGGCCGACCAGCACGCCCGGGTCGTGGTGATCGGCGCGGGTCAGGCCGGTCTCTCGGTGGGATACCACCTCCGTCGGCTCGGGCTGACGCCGGGGAGCGACCTGGTGCTGCTCGACCGGGCGCCCGCGACCGGAGGAGCGTGGCAGTTCCGGTGGGAGGCCCTCCGTCTCGGAGCCGCGCACCGCGTGCACGACCTGCCGGGGATGAACGCGATGGGCCTCCGGTTCGACGACGCCGATCGGTCGCGGCCGGCCCGGGACGTCGTCGGCGAGTACTACCGACGCTTCGAGCAGTACTACGACCTGCGCGTGCGGCGGCCGGTCGCGGTGACCTCCGTGTCGCGCATCGCGGACACCGCCGGATCCTCGGCCGGACTGTGCGTCACCGTCCGCAGTGCCGACGGGGGGTCGAGCCGGATCGGCGCGGACGTCGTGGTGAACGCCTCGGGGACGTGGGGCACGCCCTTCGTCCCCTGGTACCCGGGCCGGGACGTCTTCCGTGGTCGGCAGGTGGACACGACGGAGTACCGCAGCGCGGCGGAGTTCGCCGGGCAGGACGTGGTGGTGGTCGGGGGCGGGACGAGTGCCATCGGCTTCCTGCTCGAGCTCGACGGCGTGGCGGCGCGGACGCGGTGGTTCACGCGTCGCCCGGTGGCGTGGTCCGAGGCGGCGGCGCTCGACGTCGAGTCCGCGGTCGCGGCGGTGGACGAGCAGGACCGGGCTGCCCGGGCGGGAGAGAGCCTGCCGAGCATCGTGTCCGGTACCGGGGTCCCGATCTCCCGCCGGATCCGTGCGGGACTCGACCGCGGTGTCCTCCGGGATTCGCCGATGTTCGCGCGACTCGACGAGACCGGTGTCGTCACGGCCGACGGCGAGCACGTGCACGCCGACGCCGTGATCTGGGCCACGGGGTTCCGCGCGGACCTGCGGCACCTCGCGCCGTTGCACCTGCGGACTGCCGCCGGCGGGATCGTGGTCGAAGACGGGCGCTCGGTCGACGAGCCGCGGCTCTTCCTCGCGGGGTACGGGCCGCAGGCGTCGACGATCGGCGCGAACCGGGCCGGCCGGAGGATCGCTCGGCAGGTGATGGACGTCCTCGCGGACGACCCCGACGGGCAGGCTGCGCACGCCGACTGACCGCGCACGGACTGGCCGCGAACTGATTGACCTCGCACCAACTGGCCGCGCACGGTGCTGTGTTGTTGGCCGGGGTCGGCGCTGATCGCTCGGTGCGAGGTTGTAGCGCCGCACCGAGCGAGCAACCCCGCACGGGTTGGGGAAGGTCGCACGGCGCGCGGGCGTGGTTCGGGCTCGCGGCGGTGGTGGGCACGGTGCTGTGTTGTTGGCCGGGGTCGGCGCTGATCGCTCGGTGCGAGGTTGTAGCGCCGCACCGAGCGAGCAACCCCGCACGGGATGGGGAAGGGCGCACGGCGCGCGGGCCCGCGGGCCGCCGGCACGCGCGTGTCAGGCGGGGAGGGGGCCCTCGACGCCGCGGCGCCGGCGCGAGGCCCGCAGGACCACGGCGTCGAGCGAGAAGCGACCCGGCCCGATCAGCGCCACCGCGAGGGACGCCACCGCGAGGACCAGGACGTACTCGAACCCGCCGTCCTGCGAGTAGAACCCCGCGGACGCGTGCGCGAGCAGCCCAGCCACGACCATGTCGACGGCCAGGAGCACGCCGACGACCCGGGTCAGGACACCGAGCACGAGCAACACGCCCCCGACGAGTTCGAGTCCGGCGACGAGGGGCGCCGCGACGTCGGCGAGCGGGACGCCCATGCCGGAGAAGCCCTGGGACACGGAGCCGAGTCCCTGCGCGAACTTCTGGGCGCCGTGCGCGATGAACACCACGCCGAGGACGATGCGGAGCGCGGTCAGGCCGATGGAGGTCGATGTCGTTCGCATGCCGCCGACCGTAACCGGTGACGCGTCATCGTTCACCCCCGTGCGGGGGACTTCCCGGACATCGCCAGAACATGCCCAGGCCCGGGTCCGCCGAAACGCGGACCCGGGCCTGGGCGGTTTCGTCAGGAGTCGGCGCCGCGCCCGGTCTGCTGCTGCAGGCGGTCGATGTGCTCCGAGGCCTCGGCCTTGGTGAGGTCGGCAGGGAGTTCCTCGCCGGCCTCGCGGGCGAGGGTGTCGAGGTAGCTGCGCTGCGGCCCGGTCATGGGCTCGTCGCCGGTGACCCACTGTTCCGGGTCCTTGCTGGCGTCGGTGCTGGGGTCGGGTCGGGCTCCGCCGAGCGTCTCGGGCTGGTCGGTGCGGTCGTCGGTCGGGGCTGCGTCACTCATGGCACGGACGCTACGCCGCGCCGCCGACCGGAACGCCCACGGTGGCGTCCCCCGGACACCGGTCAGCACCCCGACCCGGACGTCGACACGGACACCGGCCCGCACGACGAGACGGACCCGACCGCAGGACCCACCGCATGCCCCGCACCCGACGCGACGAGACGACCGCGCGCTCAGTCCGCGACCGCGGTGTACCGCACCAGGTCCGGCCCCACCGAACTCACCGCGATCGGCACCGAACGGCCGTCGCGGCGGATCCAGATCGTCGCGGCCCGCTCGTCGATCCGTTCGACCTCGTGCAGGGTGCCGTCGATCAGGACGGCAGCGCTGACGGACACGGACCCGGTGGCTGCGCGCGGGGGCAGCCCCACGACGTCGTCACCGAAGGCCGGGTACTGCCCGGGCGACAGGAACGGCGACACCGGTGTCGTCACGATCTCGATCCCCTCGTCGACCGCTCGGACCACCACGAGCCGCACCGCCTGGTCGGTGGGGAGCGCCACGTCCACGACCGGGGCCTCCGCGGAACCGGCCAGCGCGCGGAAGGCGGGCCGACCGTCGGGGGCGAGCCGCGCCTCCAGTCCGTCGATCCGGACCCGACCGCGGCCGCGGGAGTCGGCGTAGGTGCCGGGCTCGATGCCGGACCGACGCGCCTCGAGGCGGGACACCACCACGCGGTCGGGGCGGTACCAGTCGCGGAGCGTGGCGGGGTCGACCCAGCCGATCCGGTGCGTCTCGTCGTCGGCCGCCCGCTCGTCGAGGGCGCCGAGGGGGTGCGGGCCCCGGACGGCGACGAGTCCCTCGTGCGGACCGCCGGGGGTCGGCTCGTGGTCGAGCACCTCGACGCGCTTCGAGACCTTGCCCCCGTGCCCGTCGAACGTCGCGAACGTGCGAAGGTCGGAGATCGTCATGACGTCAGATGCTACGACGAGCGACCGTCGGTGCGCGGCGGCGAGGGGACGAGCACGTGCATCTCGCCGGTGCACTGGGTCTGGTCGACGCCCTCGGCGGGACCGGCCGGCCGGGTCGCTCGGCGGGGCTGGAGGCTGTTCCGCTCAGCCGACCGGAGCAGGCGGTCGTCCTCGACCTCGTGGTGGACGACACCGTGCGGTGACCGGCGGAGCGCGGGCCGGATCGGCTCGCCGCGGCGCTCCTGCCCGGGGAGGGGGCGGGAGCGGCGGCCGTACAGGAGCTCGGAGGAGTCCAGCAGCCAGGGCACGAGCGCGACGGTGACGCCGTGCACGAGCAGCAACTTCTTCCGGATGCGACGGCCGCGGTGGTTGTGGAGGAAGGTCTCCCACCAGTGCCCCACGACGAAGACCGGCGTGTAGACGGTCACCACCTCGGAGCCGTGCTCCATCCGGTGCGCCTTGATGTACTTGATGAGCGGCATCGAGATGTCGCGGTAGGGGCTCGGCACGATGGTCAGCGGGACCTCGATGCCGTACTCCTGCCACTGCGCGCGGAGGCGTGCGGCATCGGCGTCGTCGATCGCGACGTGCACCGCCTCGAAGCTCGCGTGCTTCGCGGCGATCGCGTAGTCGAGCGCCTTGAGCACCGGCTTCTGCAGCTTGTTCACGAGGACGATCGCGTGGTCGCCGGTCGCACCGAACTGCGTCTGGTCGTCGGCCTCGATCTCGTGCGAGACGTCGCGGTAGTACCGGTTCACGCCGAGCATGAGCACGAACAGGATCGGCATGATGAGGAACACGAGCCAGGCGCCGTGCGTGAACTTCGTGATCGTGACGATGACGAGGACGACGAAGGTGAAGGTGGCGCCGGTCGCGTTGATCGCCCGGGAACGGATGACCTGCCCGCGGTTGACCGGTTCGGCGGCGGTCCCGGCCCGGTCGTCGCGGAGCAGCCGGGTCCAGTGCACGATCATCCCGGTCTGCCCGAGGGTGAACGAGACGAAGACGCCGATGATGTAGAGCTGGATGAGGCTCGTGACGTCGGCCCGGTAGACGATCAGCAGCGCGGCCGCGACGAGCGCGAGGACGATCACGCCGTTCGAGTAGATGAGCCGGTCGCCGCGGGTCGACAGTGCCTTCGGGGCGTACGAGTCGCGGGCCAGGATCGAACCGAGCAGCGGGAACCCGTTGAAGGCGGTGTTCGCCGCGAGCAGCAGGACGGCTGCGGTCGTCGCCTGGATGACGAAGAACAGGATCGTGTTGTTCCCGAACGTCGCCGCGGCGATCTGGGCGATCAGGGAGCGCTGCGGCGTCGTGGCGCACTGCGCGAAGCCCTGCAGGTCGCAGGCGCTCTCGGCGTAGTGCACGCGGGAGACCAGCGCGAGCGTGATGAGCCCGACGAACAGGACGATCGCGATCGACCCCATGAACACCAGGGTCATCTGCGCGTTGCGGACCTTCGGTCGGCGGAACGCCTGCACCCCGTTCGCGATCGCCTCGACACCGGTCAGCGCCGAGCAGCCGGAGGCGAACGCACGGAGGAGCAGCAGGACGAACGCGGCCTGGGTCGTGTGCTCGACGTTCTGCACGGTGTACGTGGCGGACTCCGCCACGGGGGCGTCGCCGGCGACGACGCGGACCAACCCGACGACGACCATCACGAAGACGGAGGCGACGAACAGGTAGGTCGGCACCGCGAAGGCCTTGCTCGACTCGCGGACACCACGGAGGTTCGCCGCCGCGAGCAGCACGACGAAGAGCAGGGCGAGCTCGACCCGGAACTCGTTGAGGACGGGGAGGGCCGAGATGATGTTGTCCACGCCGGAGGCGACCGACACGGCGACCGTCATCACGTAGTCGACGAGCAGGGCGGACGCGACGACGAGTCCGGCCTTCTCGCCGAGGTTCCGGTGGGCGACCTCGTAGTCGCCGCCGCCGGACGGGTAGGCCTTGATGAGCTGTCGGTAGGACGCGACGACCACGACGAGCAGCAGCACGACGAGGGCGGCGACCCAGGGGGCGAAGGTCAGGAACGCCATGCCGCCGAGCAGCAGGATCATGAGGAGTTCCTGCGGTGCGTACGCCACGGAGGACAGCGGGTCACTCGCGAAGATGGGCAGTGCCAGGTGCTTCGGGAGGAGCTGTCCCTCGAGCTTCTCGGAGGGGAGGGGATCCCCGATCAGTCGCGCTTTCAACGACCGGATCTCGTTCGTCACGAGCGGCAAACCTACTCATTTCCGGGCGCGAGTCAACACGGGCGGGTCCGGCGGTATTCCCGGTCCGCACCGGGTCGGGAGGTTCGCACCCCGGATCGGGCTTGCGGTTGACGCTGCGTCAACCTCTAGCCTCTCCAGCATGAGGGATTCGACAGACACGGGCAGTCCGGCTGCGAAAGCGCCGCACGGGATCGCCGAGGTGGCGCGTTCCGCCGGTGTGTCGAGCCGCACGCTCCGGCACTACGACGCGATCGGTCTGCTGCCCGCCACGGCGACCGGCGAGGGTGGGCTCCGGCGGTACGACGACCAGGCGCTCGTGCGGCTGCAGCGGATCCTGCTGCTGCGGGGCCTCGGGCTCGGCCTGGCCGACGTCCGCCGGGTCCTCGACGGGGAGCAGGACGACGTCACGGCCCTCACCGCACACGTCGCGTGGCTCGAACGCGAGCGCGACCGGCTCGCCCGGCAGCTCGCGGCCGTGCGGACCACCATCACGAGGATCGAGGAAGGAGTGGACATGAACACCACGGACACGTTCGACGGGTTCGACCAGACACGGTTCCGGCAGGAGGTCGAGGAGCGCTGGGGCGCCGACGCCTGGGACCGCGGCGCACGCTGGTGGGAGTCGAAGGACTCCGCCGCGAAGGAGGCGTTCCAGGCGGAACAGCGCGCGATCGCGCAGGACGCCGCAGCGCTCGCCGCGTCGGGCGCGGGTCCGGCATCGGAGGCCGGCGCGGCACTCGCGAAGCGCCAGTTCGCGTGGCTCGCCGAGGCGACGCCCCCGGCCGAGCTCACCGCCGACCGGTTCCGCACGCTCGGTGACATGTACGTGCAGGACGAGCGGTTCACGCACGCCTACGAGTGGGCGGGCGCGGGTGCGGCACGCGCCCTGCGGGACGCGATGCACGCGCTGGCCGACCGCGGCCTGTGACGGACGACCCGCGCCTCCTGGCGGTCTGCCTGGAGGCGCGGGTCGTGACCGTTCGTCGGCCGTCGGTCGTCAGAGGGACTTGCGCAGGGCCTCCAGGCCGTCGCGCAGGCGCGTGACGGTGTCGGAGCCGAGCGTGCCGCGCGTCGCACGCCGGCGGAGGTCCGCGCGGACCTGCTGCCGGAACGACGACAGCGCCATCTCGACCTCGCGCAGGGCACGTGCACCCTCGGACGGGACGTCCTCCGGCTCGTCGGCGGTCTGCCCACGCGGGGCCTGTGCGCTCGCCGCGAGGTCGGCGCGGAGGGAGCGCATCGCCTCGCCCACCGATGCGCGGACGCCGTCGGCCAGCGACTTCACCGAGTCGTTCACGCCGTTCTCGACCGCGGCGATCTCGTCGGCGCGGGCGTCGAGCTCGGCACGGCCGGCGTCGGTGATGGCGTAGACGGTCTTCCGGCCGTCGGCGGACTTCGTGACGAGTCCCTCTTCCTCGAGCTTGGCGAGCCGCGGGTACACGGTGCCGGCGCTCGGGACGTACGTGCCGCCGAAGCGGTCGCCGAGGGCCTGGATGACCTCGTACCCGTGCATCGGGTGGTCGGCCAGCAGCACGAGCAGGTAGAGGCGCAGGTGGCCGTGCGCGAAGACGGGGCTCATTCGGGCACCTCGCTGTCGGTGACCGGGGCCGTCGGAGCCGCGGGGGTGCTCGGGGTGGTCGGGGCGGATCCCTCCGACGGTTCCGCGACGGGCGGGGCGTGCAGCACCGCGATGTCGCCGGACACCGAGTTCACCTTGAGGTCGAGCCACTGTCCGGACAGCTCGCCGCCCTGCTTGACGTAGGACCCCCGCACGCCGCGGATCTCCGAGTCGTCGAACTGCAGCTTGCCGGAGGCCGTGCTGACGGTGCACCGGTAGGGCACGCCGTCCTCGAGCCGGACGCTCACGGAACCGGACACCGTGTTGACGCGGGCCTGGTCGGGGGTGCCGTGCAGGTCGAGCACGACGTCGGCGTTGACGCCGTCTGCTTGGAACCGCGGGATCGCACCCGTCGCCACGACGTCGCCGGACACGGTGTGCACGGTGAGGGCGCCGTCGAGCTCGCGGATGGTCGTGGTGCCGGACACCGCGTTCACGGTGACGTCGCCCGCCACGCCGTCGACGACCACGTCGCCGGAGACCGTGTTGAGCGTCGCACCGCGGTTGGTGCCGGACAGCAGGGCGCCGGCCGAGACGACGCCGAGCGTGACGATCGCGTCGCGGGGGACCAGGACGCTGACGTCGGCGTGGGCCTTGCCGCGGAACGACTTCAGGAACCCGATCGGGTCGTCCCAGCGCACCTGCGGGTGGTCGATGGTGAGCGTGTCCCCGTCGAGCTCGATCTTCATCGGCTTGCCGGACACGCTGTGCACCTCGATGCGCGCGGTCGGCTCGTCGTGGGCGACGACGTCGACCTGACCACCGGCGAGTCCGACGCGCAAGCGGCGGACGATCCCGGTGTCGATCACCTTCGGCTCCTCGACGAGCCACTTCTCCTGGGCCATGTTGCCTCCTCGAACTCGCGATGTATCGCGTCTGTGGAAGACACGTTATATCGCGATGTGGCGGTGCGCAACGGTTCTAGGCGACCTCCGAGGCCGCGGCGGGCCGCGCCTCCTGGGCCGATGCGGCGGTGGCGGGTCGCGCCTCCTGGGCCGACGGCGCCGCACCGGTCCGTTCCGGGCTCCACGGGAACCGACGGAACAGCGGCATGAGCGGCTGCACCATCGGGCCGATCGCGAACGCCGCGATCACGGTGCCCACGCCGACGTCGCCGCCGAGGAGCCAACCGACGACCACCACCGACACCTCGATGACGGTCCGCGCCACCCAGACCGGCCACCCGAGCCGCTCGTGCAGGCCGACCATCAGGCCGTCGCGCGCCCCCGTGCCGAAGCCGGCGCCGATGTAGAACGCGGTGGCGACCGCGAGGAGCGCCAGCCCCGCGGCGAACAGCAGGACCCGGCTCGCGAGGTCGGCCGGGGTCGGGACGAGCCACAGCACGAGGTCGGCACTCGGTCCGATCGCGAGGGCGTTCAGCAGCGTCCCGATGCCGGGCTTCTGGCGGAGCGGGATCCAGAACAGCAGGATCACGCCGCTCGACACCACGGTGATGACGCCGAACGACCACGGCACCACGTGCTCGAGCCCCTCGGTGAGGACCGTCCACGACGACACACCGACCACGGCGCGGACCTGCAGGGCCGTCGAGGCCCCGTAGAGGAACAGGCCGACGAAGAGCTGGACGAAGCGGAGCGTGAGGGCGGTCGAGCGGGGCATGGCTCGATCGTCGTGGAGATTGGACTGCTGGTCGAGAGCCAATTCGGCTACCGTGGATCCATGACCCCGGTCCTGCTCAGCGCTCGGTCCGCAGCGCTCCTCCTCACCGACTGGCGCGCCGGCACCGACGCCCCCGCGTACGAGGCGCTCTCCGACGCGCTGCGCGTGCTCGTCATCGACGGGCGGGTCCCGCAGGGCGTGCGGCTGCCGGCCGAGCGGGGCCTCGCCACGGCGCTGGGCGTCTCGCGGACCACGGTCGCGAACGCGTACTCCCGGCTCCGCTCCGACGGCTTCCTGGTGTCGGTCCGCGGCTCCGGCAGCGTGGTCCGGCTGCCGGCCGGGCTCATCGGTCGTCCGGACCCGGAACGGCTCGGCGGGGTGGTCGACGACGACCTGCTCGACCTCCGCAAGGCGGCGCTGCACGCCGCACCGGGACTCGCCGAGGCGGTGGAGCACGCGATGCGGCACGTGCCCGCCGCGCTCGC
Organism: Curtobacterium sp. NPDC098951; assembly: GCF_044759965.1. NCBI lineage: Bacteria > Bacillati > Actinomycetota > Actinomycetes > Micrococcales > Microbacteriaceae > Curtobacterium > Curtobacterium sp. NPDC098951. Next base: position 608,149 of record NZ_JBIWAG010000002.1, on the reverse strand, counting down.
CGGCATCGGGTACGACACCGTGGGCGACCCCGGGCTCCGCGCGGCGATCGCGGAGCGCTACGCCGACCGGGGGCTGCCCACCGACCCCTCCCAGATCGTCGTGACCATCGGGGCGCAGCACGCCATCGCCCTGCTCGCCCGGGTGCTCGTCCGCCGCGGGGACGCGGTCGTCGTCGAGTCCCCGACCTACCCGCACGCGCACGAGGCCTTCCGCGAGGCCGGCGGACGACTCGTCGGCGTGCCGGTGGACGCGCGGACCGGCTGGGACGCCGCGGCGCTCGAGACGACCATGCGCCGCACGGCACCGGCCGTGGCCTACGTCATGCCCGAGCTCCACAACCCGACCGGCGCGACGATGTCGGCGTCGACCCGGCAGCTGCTGCTGTCCGTGGCGGCGTCGACCGGGACGACGGTCATCGCCGACGAGACCATGGGCGAGCTGCGGATCGAGGGCTCGCCGTCCCTGCCGTTGGCGGCGGCCGACCCGTCCGGTGCGTCGGTCGTGATGATCGGGTCCGCCGACAAGGTCTTCTGGGGCGGCCTGCGCATCGGCTGGATCCGGGCCGCTCCCGAGCTCCTGCAGCGCCTGCTGCTCGCCCGCCCGACGGGCGACCTCGGCACGCCCGTGCTCGACCAGCTGGTCGCGCGGGAGCTCGTCCCGCGCACGGCGGCGGTCCTGGAGGCGCGGCGCGAGTACCTGCGCCAGGGTCGCGACGACGTCGTGGGGGCGTTGCGCGCGCGGCTCCCGGAGTGGGACGTGCCGTCGCCGGCGGGCGGGTTGACGACGTGGGTCGGGCTCGGGCGACCGGTCTCGAGCGCCCTGGTGCTCGCCGCGCGGGCCGAGGGCGTCGTGCTCGCGTCCGGAGGGGTCTTCGGGCCGGACGGCGGGTTCGAGCGGTTCCTGCGGGTGCCCTTCACGATGTCCCCGGCGGACCGGGTCCGGCTCGTCGAGGTGCTCGAACGGTCGTGGGCTCGGATCGGCGGCGACGCAGCCGGGGTGCGGGGATCGCTCGCCGCCGTGGTGTGACGGGTCGCCCGGTCGCCCGGCGGGTCATCCTCGGGGGTGACGCCGACCGCGCGATCTGGCCCTGCCGAGGGATGCGCCCGGCGCCCGTCGGCGGGGATCCTGGTCCCATGGAGACGACCATGCACGCCGGCACGACCGTCCGCACCGCCGACGCCCGGGAGCACCGGGTGCCCGCGGCCGCCCGGGTGTCGATGGCACTGACGGGTGCCCTGCTCGCCGGGGTGCTGACCTCGTTCGGGCAGGCCGTCCCGGGGCTCTCGAGCGTCGCCAACTCGGCCGGACCCTGGTTCGTCGTCGCGACCGCCCTCTGCCTGCTCACCGGGGTCCGCGCCGGCCGCGTGGCGCTGCCGCTCGCGATGCTGTTCGGCATCGTGCTCCTCGAGCTCATGCACGTCGGCTACTGGGCCACGACGAACCTGCGCGGGTACCCGGACGTGCTGTCGATCACGAACTTCTGGGTCCTGATGGGGATCCCCGCGGGGGTGCTCGCCGGTGCGGTCGCGGTGGCCGTCCGGACGCGGGACGTCCGGTGGTGCGGGCCGGCGCTCGGTGCGACCGCCGCCGTGCTCGTCGGTGAGGGTGTCCGCGCACTGCTGCAGGTCGCGGCGACCACCGGCTCGACGACCTGGGTCGTGGAGATCGTCGTCGGTGTCGCCGTGCTCGTCGTCGCGGTGCTCGCGGCCCGGACCCCGACCGGCCGGATCCTGGCGCTCGCGACCGGGGTGCTCGGGACCGTGGGGGTGCTCGGCATCTACCTGCTCCTCGGCGGCTGAGTGCGTCGCCTGCTCCTCGGCGGCTGAGTGCGTCGCGCTCCGCCCTGCAAGGATCGGGGTGTGCACCTCCTCTCGGTCTTCAGCCTCCGCAACCGGGCGCTCATCGCGCTCGTCACCGTCGTCGTCGCGGTGTTCGGCGGCATCGCGCTCACGAGCCTCAAGCAGGAGCTCATCCCGAGCGTGCAGTTCCCCCAGGTCGCCATCGTCAGCGCCTACCCGGGCGCCACGCCCGAGGTCGTGTCGAACGACGTGTCGACGAAGATCGAGCAGGCGATCCAGGTCGTCCCGAACCTCGAGTCCACGAGTGCGACGTCGTCGACCGGGCAGAGCGTCGTCTCGGCGTCGTTCGACTACGGCTCGAACCTCGCCAGCGCCGAGGACAAGATCCAGACCGCGGTGAACGCCCTGTCGCTCCCGGACACCGTGCAGACCCAGATCGTCACCGGGTCCTTCGACGACCTGCCCGTGCTGCAGCTCGCCGTGTCCGGCACGGGCGACCAGGAACAGCTCGTCGATCGGCTGAACGCGACGGCGATCCCCGACATCGAGAAGCTCGACGGCGTCCGGCAGGCCGACGTCTTCGGCAACCCGGGCCGGCGCGTGGTGATCACGCCGGACACCGACGAACTGGCGTCCAGGGGGCTGACGACGCAGTCGATCGCCGACGCGCTCGACGACAACGGCACGCTCGTCCCCGGCGGCACGATCACGCAGGACGGCACGACGCTGTCGGTGCAGACGGGGGAGCGGATCGCGTCGCTCGACGACATCGAGGCCCTGCCGCTGACCGCGTCGTCGAGCAGCGGGAGCAGTGGGTCCACGGCCTCGGCGACCGGTGCGAGCGGTACCGGTGCGACCGGCGCCGGCGCGACCGGCTCGACGGGCGCGCCGGGATCGACCGGCGGGACCAGCGGGACCGGAGGGACGGCGGCGAGCGGCGCGACGGGCGCGAGCAGCGCCTCCGGGACCACCGCCTCGGGCACGACCGCCGCGACCACGCCGACCACCATCGGCGACGTCGCGAAGGTCGCGATCGAGGAGTCCCCGCGCACCTCGATCAGCCGCGTCGACGGCGAGACGGCCGTGACGATCGCCATCACGAAGACGCAGGAGGCCAACACCGTCGACGTCTCGAAGACGGTCCGCGACGCCCTGCCCGGCATCGAGGCGAAGGTCGCCGGCGACCCCCGGTTCACCGTGGTGTTCGACCAGGCGCCGTACATCCAGCAGTCGATCGACTCCCTCGCCGAGGAGGGACTGCTCGGCCTCGGGTTCGCCGTCGTCGTGATCCTGCTGTTCCTGCTGTCGGTCCGGTCGACCATCGTCACCGCGATCTCGATCCCGACGTCCGTGCTCCTCGCCGCGATCGGCATGCGGGCCACGGGCTACACGCTGAACGTCATCACCCTCGCCGCGCTCACGATCGCGATCGGACGCGTCGTGGACGACTCGATCGTGGTCATCGAGAACATCAAGCGGCACCTGCAGCCCGGCGTGGACCGGACCCGGGCGGTCCTCGACGCCGTCCGCGAGGTGGCCGGAGCCGTCACCGCCTCGACCCTCACCACCGTGGCGGTCTTCCTGCCGGTGGCGTTCGTCGCGGAACTCGTCGGCGAGCTCTTCCGGCCCTTCGCGCTCACCGTGACGATGGCGCTCGTCGCGTCGCTGCTGGTGTCGCTGACCATCGTCCCGGTGCTCGCGTACTGGTTCCTCCGGACGCCGAAGACCCACCGGCACGCCGGAGGGTCCGCGGAGTCGGTGGACACCGCGGCGCCCGAGGCTCCCGCGGGCTCCGCGGGCTCCGCGGGCTCCGCGGGCTCCGGTGCCCGCGCCTCCGCCGCGACGGACTCGCTGTCGTCCGCCGCGGACCTGCACGACGCCGGGACCTCCGACCGGCTCCGGCGCGCGTACCAGCCGGTGCTGCGCTGGGCCGTCGGCCGACCGGCGCTCGTGGTGGTGCTGGCGGTCCTCGTCCTCGGCGGCACCGGCGCGGCGGTGCCGTTCGTCAAGACGAACTACCTCGGCGACTCCGGGCAGAACACGTTCACGGTCACGCAGGACCTCGAGCCGGGGACGAGCCTCGACGAGCAGTCCGACGCGGCGCGCAAGGTCGAGCGCGTCCTCCGCGGCGTCGACGGCGTGCAGACCGTGCAGACCACCATCGGGACGAGCGGGCAGTCGATCCAGGCGGCGTTCGGTGGCGGGGCCTCGGCGTCCGTGCAGTACAACGTCACGACCGACGCCGGCGACGACCAGACCACCATCCAGTCCACCGCACGCGACCGCATCGACCGGATCGACGGGGTCGGCGAGGTGAGCCTGTCGACCGCCGGCGGCGGCTTCGGCGGCTCGAGCGACATCGAGGTCGACGTCACCGCGCCGACCCAGGCCGAGCTCCGGACGGCCGCGGCGTCGGTGCTGCGCGAGATGCGGAAGGTCGACGCCACGACCGGTGCGACGAGCAACCTCGCCGCGTCCGAGCCGTACCTCGCCGTCCGGGTCGACCGGAAGGCGGCGGCCGAACGCGGGCTGACCGAGACGCAGGTCGGCGGGATCGTCGCGGCGGCCGTCTCGCCCCGTGACACCGGCACGATCGAGATCGACGACGCGACCCTCGACGTCTACATCGCCGACCCCGCGCCGCCGACGACCGCCGCGGCACTGCGGTCGCTGTCGGTCCCGACCTCGACGGGATCGGTGCCGCTGTCCGACCTCGCGACGGTCGAACGGGCGGAGGGGCCGACCTCGATCACGACCTCGAACGCGGTCCGCACGGCGACCATCACGGTCACGCCCGACTCGACGAACCTCGGCGCCGCGGTGCAGAACGTGACGGCGGCCGTCGACGCGCTCGACCTGCCGCGTGGTGCCTCGGCGGAGATCGGCGGCGTCGCGTCGAGCCAGTCGTCGGCGTTCAGCCAGCTCCTGCTCGCGATGCTCGTCGCGATCCTGATCGTCTACGTGATCATGGTCGCAACGTTCCGGAGCCTCCGACAGCCCCTGCTGCTGCTCGTGTCCGTGCCGTTCGCGGCGACCGGTGCGGTGCTCCTGCAGATCGTCACGGGGATCCCGCTCGGGGTCGCGTCGCTCATCGGGCTGCTCATGCTCGTCGGCATCGTCGTGACGAACGCCATCGTGCTCATCGACCTCGTCAACCAGTACCGACGCCGAGGGCTCCGGGTGCACGACGCCCTGATCGAGGGGGCGACGAGGCGACTCCGCCCGATCCTGATGACCGCGCTCGCGACGATCTTCGCGCTGCTCCCGATGGCCATCGGGCTCACGGGCAAGTCCGGGTTCATCTCGCAGCCGCTCGCGCTCGTCGTGATCGGCGGGCTCGTGTCGTCGACGCTGCTGACCCTCGTGGTGCTGCCGTCGCTGTACGCGCTCGTCGAGGGCTTCTTCGAGAAGCGGGCCGACCGGCGGGCGGCGCGGCTCGACCGGGATGCGTCCGGCGAGGGGTCCGCGGGTTAGCGGCGGTACTCGGCGTCGATCGCCGAGAGCGGGTGCGCCGGTGTCGCCGGGGCGACGGGACGCGTCGCCGCGGGTGCGTCCTCGCGCTCGACCGCCCGGAACCACGACACGAGCACGCAGGTCAGCGTCACGAGGAAGACCACGCCGGCGCCCTGCGAGAGCACGGTCATCCGGCCGGTGACGGCCGCGTACCCGCCGAAGGCGACGGCGGCGGTGAACGACAGGCCGAGCAGGAGCTCGGCGAACGTCTGCAGCGAGGAGTGCCGCTCCCAACGGGAGGCGGTGGCGTGCGCAGAGCGGGTCGAGGTGTCGGTCACCCCCGAAGTCTGCGCGCCGTGGGCGTCGGGCGGCAGTCCCGACTCCGGGTGCCACCCGGCCGGGGCACGTCGCCGGTGCCGGTGCCCGTGCCGGTGCCCGTGCCGGTGCCGCCGCCCGTGCCGAGTCTCGGCTCCGCGGACAGTTCCGCGCCGCCGGCAACCGAGGAACGTCCGCCGAGCCGAGACTCGGGGGCGCGTGCGTGCACGCGTGCGTGCGTGTCCGCGTCCGCGTCCGCGTCTCAGCCCAGGCGCGCGTGCAGGAAGGCGACGACGCGTTTGCTCATCGCCTCGTCGAGCTGCGCGATCGAGTGCGCCGACCCCTCCACCGCGACGAACGTCACCGGGACGTCGTGCCGACGGAGGGTCGCGGCGAACTCCTGCGACTCCCACAGCGGGATGAACTCGTCGGTCGAGTGGCCGATGAAGAACGGCGCCGTGTCCGAGGTGACGTGGTACTCCGGCGACGCCCGGGTCGCCGCGGGGCAGTCCGTGTAGGTCCGGCAGCCGAGGTACAGCAGCTGCTTCCGCTGGAACGACGCCGAGACGCCGTCCGCCTCGGTCGAGCGGGACGTCAGGTTCGTGGGGCCGCTCAGGTCGACGACGGCACGGATCCGGTCGCCCTGCGCGTACGCCGTGGAGTCGTGGTCCGTCACCGCCAGCATCGCCGCGAGGTTCCCACCCGCGCTGCCCCCGAACACCCCGACCCGCTTCCGGTCGACGTCGTACGTGGACAGCGTCGACGGCCGGAACACCCAGTCGAGCGCCCGTCGGACGTCGTCGAGCCCGGCCGGGAACGGGTCTGTCGGGGCGAGCCGGTAGTCCACGTTGAAGGTGACGAAGCCCTCGGATGCCAGGTACTCGCAGACGGACCGGTAGGCGGCGGTCGCCTTGTCGCCGTGCGACCAGCTCCCACCGTGGATCATCAGGACGGCGGGCCGCGTGCCCCCGGCCGCCTGCTCGGCGACCCCGGCCACCGAATCGATCGCGACGGTGCCTCCGGCGGCCGCATCGCCCGTGCCGGTGCCTCCGGCGGCCGCATCGCCCGCGACGGCGTCTCCGGCCCGCAGGCCGACCGCGTCCGCATCCGGGTCTGCCGAGGCCGACGCCGACGCGGCCGGGGTCGGCGTCGTCGTGGTGTCCGGCGCGCTGTCCGCCGGCAGGCACACGTCGAGCCGTTGCAACGGGTCCGATCCGTACGGCACGTCCGCGACGACGTCGATGCCGTGGTACCGGAGCGACAGCGGGTAGATGACGGGTCCGGCGGTCACCGTCCGGTTGTCGTCCCCGACCGGGTCCGTGCTGCACGACGCGACCGCGCCGAGCGCCACGACCGCGGCGACGAGCGCGAGCAGCGTGCGACGGCCTGACCTCATCAGGTCAACGGTAACCCGGCCGCCACGGGCCGTCGTCCACCCACGGGGGGACTCCGCACCACACGCGCCCCCGCCCCACCGACACCCCGCCCCGATGGCCCCGCCCCACCGACGCCCCCGCCCCCGACGACCCCGCATCACCGACGACCCCGCCCCGGCCACGCCGGACGAACCCGCCCGTCGGTGCCAGGATGGGGTCGACCCCGCAGGAGGACCCGTGAGTCGTCGCAAGGCCTGGAACGCCGACCCCGAACCGCTGCTCCGCGTCGAGGACGGGTTCCGCCTCGACCGGGTGGACCCGGAAGCCACCCCGGGGTTCCCCGGCCGGAAGATCGACGGCCTCGAGGCACTCGCCGCCGGCGCCTCCCGCCTGTCCGCACTGCAGGAGCGCCTCTGGGCCGCGTCCACCGCGGGCGACCAGCGCCGCGTGCTCCTCGTGCTCCAGGCCATGGACACCGCGGGCAAGGGCGGCATCGTCTCGCACGTCGTCGGCGCGGTGGACCCGAACGGCGTGCACTACGCCGGGTTCAAGGCGCCCACCGCCGAGGAGCGCGACCACGACTTCCTCTGGCGCATCGAACGACAGCTCCCGGGTGCCGGCCAGCTCGGGGTCTTCGACCGGTCCCACTACGAGGACGTCCTCATCCAGAAGGTCCGGGCGTTCGCTCCGCCCGAGGAGATCGAGCGCCGGTACGGGGCCATCGTCGACTTCGAGGACGAGCTCGCCGCGTCCGGCACGAGCCTCGTCAAGGTCATGCTCCACATCTCGAAGGACGAGCAGCGCGAGCGCCTCGGTGAGCGGCTCGACCGCCCCGACAAGCACTGGAAGTTCAACCCGGGCGACATCGACGAGCGACTCCTGTGGGACGACTACCAGGCCGCCTACCAGACGGTGTTCGAGCGCACCTCGACCGCGACGAACCCCTGGTACGTCGTCCCCGCGAACCGCAAGTGGTACGCGCGGCTCGCCGTGCAGCAGCTCCTGCTCCGCACGCTCGAGGACATGCAGCTCACCTGGCCCGCAGCGGACTTCGACGTGGCCGAGCAGCGGCAGCGGCTCGCCGAGTCCTGACCCGGGGTCCGTCCAGGAGGCACGCATCGCCCCCGCCCCGCGGCCCCGGCCCGGCGGTGGGCTGGCCAGCGACGCGTCCATCGCGTAGACTCACTCGGTCGGCCTTCGACACCGTGACATTGTGATCACGGAGTGTTCTTCTGGGTGTGTGTTGCTCGAGGGCTGGATTCACGTCGATCCGCGACGGGAAGAACCCCCTCTCCGCACGCAAGCCCCCGCCGATGTCGCTGCCGGGCGCTGCGGTACGTTGCGCACCCGAGGAAGTAGTCATGGCCCCGTACAACAAGGGCGGCGCGGACAACCGCGCCTCCGACCGTGTCCGTCACCCGAACGGCACCCCTGCCGCTCGCAGCAGCAAGCACCGCGGGTTCCGCGCCGCCGACCCGTCGGCTCCGCGGCAGAAGCAGCGCTGGGACGCCGAAGAGCGTCGCGGCCGTGCGGCACAGGGCGAGCGCCCGAGCCGGCCGAACTGGGAGCCGCGCGACGGTGGCCAGGGCCGCCCGCAGCGCGACGACCGCGGTGGCCGTCGCTTCGACCGCGACGACCGTGCCCCGCGTCGGTTCGACCGTGACGACCGTGCTCCGCGCCGCGACCAGGACGACCGTCCGCGTCGTTCGTTCGACCGCGACGACCGCGCTCCCCGTCGCTTCGACCGCGACGAGCGCGCACCTCGTCGCGACGACGACCGTGCCCCGCGTCGTTCGTTCGACCGCGACGACCGTGCCCCGCGCCGGTTCGACCGTGACGACCGTGCCCCGCGTCGCTTCGACCGCGATGACCGCGCCCCCCGTCGCGACGACGACCGAGCGCCTCGTCGGTTCGACCGTGACGACCGTGCTCCGCGCCGCGACCAGGACGACCGTCCGCGTCGTTCGTTCGACCGCGACGACCGCGCCCCGCGTCGGTTCGATCGTGACGACCGCGCACCTCGTCGCGACGACGACCGTGCCCCGCGTCGTTCGTTCGACCGCGACGACCGTGCCCCGCGTCGGTTCGACCGTGACGACCGGGCTCCCCGTCGCGACGACGACCGCGCCCCGCGTCGGTTCGACCGTGACGACCGCGCCCCGCGTCGGTTCGACCGTGACGACCGTGCCCCGCGTCGGTTCGACCATGACGACCGTGCCCCGCGTCGGTTCGACCGTGACGACCGCGCACCCCGTCGCGACGACGACCGTCCGCGTCGTTCGTTCGACCGCGACGACAGCGCCCGTGGGCACTTCGTCCCCGCGGACGACGTCAAGCTCGAGAAGCTCCAGGCCGAGGCCACCGTCGCGGCCGACGTCGAGGGCGTGACCTTCGGCGACCTCGGCATCGGCGGCAACATCACCCGTGCCCTGGCCGAGCTCGGCGCCTCCAGCCCGTTCCCGATCCAGGCGGCGACCATCCCCGACGTGATCGCCGGCAAGGACGTCCTCGGCCGAGGCCGCACCGGCTCCGGCAAGACGATCGCGTTCGGTGCACCCCTCGTCGAGAAGCTCATGGAGCACGGCGGCGGCACGAAGCGGAAGATGGGTCGCGCTCCGCGTGCGCTCATCCTCGCGCCGACCCGCGAGCTCGCGCTGCAGATCGACCGCACCGTGCAGCCGATCGCCCGCTCGGTCGGCCTCTTCACGACGCAGATCTACGGCGGCGTGCCGTACGGCCGTCAGGAGGGCGCCCTCGAGCGCGGCGTCGACATCATCGTCGGCACCCCCGGCCGCGTCCAGGACCTCATGAACAAGGGGAAGCTCGACCTCAGCGAGGTCGTCATCTCCGTGCTCGACGAGGCCGACCACATGTGCGACCTCGGCTTCCTCGAGCCGGTGCAGGAGATCCTCTCCGCCACCGCCGAGGTCACGCCCCAGGGCAACCGTGCGCAGAAGCTCCTGTTCAGTGCGACGCTCGACGCCCAGGTCGCGTCGCTCGTCGCCCAGTTCCTGCACGAGCCGAGCGTCCACGAGGTCGCCGGTGAGGACCAGGCCTCGTCGACGATCGACCACCGCGTGCTCGTGGTCGAGCAGCGCCAGAAGGACCAGCTGCTCGAGGAGCTCGTCGCGGGTGACGGCAAGACCATCGTCTTCGCCCGGACCCGTGCCTACGCCGAGCGGCTCGCCGACCAGTTCGAGGACGCCGGCATCCGCGCGACCTCGCTCCACGGCGACCTGAACCAGTCGCGGCGCCAGCGCAACCTGCAGCTGCTGACGAGCGGTCGCGTGAACGTCCTCGTCGCGACCGACGTCGCGGCCCGTGGCATCCACGTGGACGACGTCTCGCTGGTCGTGCAGGCCGACGCCCCGGACGACTACAAGGCGTACATGCACCGCTCGGGCCGCACGGGTCGTGCCGGCAAGGAGGGCACCGTCGTCACGATCGTCCCGCGCAGCCGTCGTCGCAAGATCGAGGGCATCCTCGAGCACGCGGAGATCGAGGCGGACCTCGTCGACGCCGCACCCGGTGACGGGATCGTCGCGGAGCTCGCCGCGCGGTAGTCGCGAGCGGACGCACGACGGGAGGCACGGTGCCGGCTGGCACCGTGCCTCCCGTCGTGACCGCGTCAGCGGTTGAAGAAGAGCAACCCGCGCACGTACCCGGCCTGTCCGGCGTGCTGCGTGCAGTCGTCGAGGATGCTGACGAGTCGCGCGCCCCGCGTGACCGGCGGGTCCCACGCGTCGTCGACCACCGGGTCGAAGTCGTCCGGGTCGAGCGTGCGGACGTAGGCGACCGTGCGCTCGTGCACCGCGCGGAGGTAGCCGACCAGCAGGTCCGCCGAGGCGCGGACGCGTCCGACGTCGTCGCGCGACATGCCGTAGCCGAGCGCCTCGGCGGGGAAGGGCAGGCCGAAGCGGTCCACCCAGCCGTCCGCGGTCCACACCTGCTCGGTGCCCGCGAGGTCCGCGACCTGGGCGTCCTGCCCGCGCGCGATGTGCCACGCGAGCCAGGCGAGGGTGTTCGCGCCCGCCGCCGGACGAGCGGCCAACTGGTCCTCCGACAGGCCGCCGACGGCCCGCTCGACGGTCGCCGGCACGCGCGAGAACGCTTCGATGAGGAGTTCTGAGGGGGTCATGCCGGCCACGCTACGCGCGGCGACCGACCCCGTTCGTCACGGGGTGATGCCGGCGACGGTCGCCGCCACCGACACGCTCCGCGAGTGGTGTTCGAGCGCCGTGCCGAGCCGGTCGAAGGCGTCGGCGAGCCGCCGACGGTCGCCGGGGGCGATGACGTCGCGGAAGGCGGCCGTGTAGACGCTGCCGATCTCGCTGGCGACCTCGGAGCCGGAGGCGGTGAGGTGCACGAGGATGCTGCGCCGGTCGGCGGGGTTCGGCCGACGCTCGATGTGCCCGCGCTGCTCGAGCCGGTCGATCAGGCTCGTCATGGCGCCCGTGGAGAGCTCGAGGTACTCGCCGGCCTGCTTGGGGGTGACGCCCTCGCCGTCGGCCGAGGCGAGGAAGAACACGAACCGGGAATCCGTCGCGTTCAGGCCGTGGGTGGCGCTCTCGTGGTGCAGGACCCGTGCGTGCTGGGTCTGCAGCATCCGGAACGCGGTCATGAGCGCCGCGAGGTCCCCGCGCGGGTCGCCCTCGGGGACGCCGATCGTCGGCGACACGGGTGCAGGGGGGAGCTGCGCGGTGTGCGGGCGCTGCGCGAGCGCGGGGACGGTGTCCGTCATCGGGCGGCTCTTCTCGGGTGGTGATCGTCGTGGCGATCGGTGGGACGACTGGGGTACGACGCCGTGATGCTCATTGAACAAGTATCTCAGTGATTGAACTACCCCCAACTGTGGGGGTGTAGCTTCCATTGTGAGTCACACGGCGACCAAGTAGCTTGATCGTCGTACGAACCACCGTGCCGGAGCGACCAACCACCGCGGACCCGGCACACCATGGATCAGGAGCTCCGTCATGTCCCGTGTCACCCCTCGCGCCGCTCGTCTCGCCGCCTGGATCGCCGTCCCCGCCGCTCTCGTGGCCTCGGGTGTCGTCGTCTCGACCGCGTCCTACTCGGCGTTCTCCGCCACCACGGTCAACCCCACCAGCAACTGGAGCGCCGGCACCGTCGCCCTCACCGACGACGACAACAACACCGCGCTCTTCACCGCGACCGGCCTGAAGCCCGGTTCGACGGGGACGAACTGCATCACGGTCACCTCCACGGGCACGCTGCCCTCGACGGTGAAGCTGTACGGCACGAACCCGGCGACGACCAACGCCCTCGCGACGAACATCAACCTCACCGTCGAGCAGGGCACGGGCGGCGGCTTCGGCTCCTGCACGGGCTTCACCCCCGCGTCGACCAGCGGCACGCTCTACAGCGGCACCGTCGGGGGCTTCGGCTCGGCCTCGACGAACTTCGCCTCGGGCGTCGGCACCTGGGCGCCGACCGGCAGCGGCTCGGAGTCGCGCGTCTTCCGCTTCACCTACACCGTGTCGAGCACCGCGCCGAACACCGTGCAGGGCGGCACCGCGGCCCTCGGCTTCACCTGGGAGGCCCAGAACAGCTGAGCGGGCCGAGCGGGAGCAGCGTGAGCGCTCCCATCCCCGCCCAGCGTGACGGCCGGGACCGGGCCCGATGCGGCCCCGTCCGTCACCGCCCGATCAACGCGCCCCCGGTCGAAGGCAGTCATGGTCAGCATCGAAGTGCACGGTGGACCCACACCGCACGACGCGCTCCGCGACGCCGTGGACTGGGGGCGCGTCGTCGTCGCCACGATCGCCCGCGGCGTCGTCGCGACGGTGCTCGGGCTCGCGCTCTGGGCCGCCGCGCCAGCCGTCATCGGCTGGCAGCCGACGACCGTCGTGACCGGCTCGATGGAACCGCGGCTCGTCCCCGGGGACGTCGTGGTCTCCCGCCCCGTGGCGCCCGCCGAGCTCCGGGCGGGCAGGGTCCTGCTCGCCGACGACCCCGACCAGCCCGGCCACCTGCGCATGCACCGCTACGTCGACGACGGCCCGGACGGCACGATCGTCACCAAGGGCGACGCCAACCCGCAGCAGGACTCGACACCCGTCGAGCGGTCGGCGGTGCACGGGGTCGCCTTCCTGCGGGTCCCCGTCGTCGGCACCCCGATCCTCTGGCTCCGCGAGGGCGCGTGGGGCAGGGTCGGGATCCTCTCGATCGGCCTCGTCGCGCTGCTCGCGCTCTGCACCGTCGACGGATCGCTGCGCCGCCTGGTCGACACCGACCCCGCGGACGGTCCGTCCGACGACGACCCGCCCACGGGACCGGACGACGCCGACGGCACCGCCACCGGCCCGCGGACCGGCAGGGACGACGGCCAGGAGGCGCGGCGCACCCCCGCCAGACACCGTGCGCCCGACCCGTCCACCGTCGCATCGCGCCGCACCGTCCGTCGGACCGCCCGTCGCATGCGTCGGACCCGCCGGCTCGGCGGCGCAGCAGCCGTGCTCGTCCTCGCCGGCGGTGCCGGGGTGCTGCTGCCCGCGGAGGCCGTCGCGGGACCGTGGACGCGGACCACCGCCACGGCGTCCTCGTTCGGTGCCCTGACGGTGCCGCAGGCCACCGGCCTCGGCTGCACCGCCAACGGCGACGGAACGGTGAACATCGGCTTCACCTACCCGGGGCCCGCGGCGACCTCGTTCTCGGTGCTCAGCGGGACGACCGTCCTCGCCACCGGGACGACCTCACCCGTGCGGGTCACCGGCTCCGGTCTCCTCAACCTGGGACAGGTGTACACCGTCGTCGTGCGCGTGGACTTCCTCGGCAACTGGACGTCGACGAGCACCTCGACCGCCAGGATCCAGACCGCCCTCGTCGGCACGAGCCTCAGCTGCGCCTGAGTTCTCCACAGGCCGCCGCGAGGCACCCGGCGATGTCCCCGGCCGGCGCTACCGTGACCGCATGCGCATCCTGCACACCGGCGACTGGCACCTCGGCCGCACACTGCTGGGTGCCGACCTGCTCGCGCACCAGTCGGCCTTCCTCGACTGGCTCGTCGAACAGGTGCGCGCCCGCGCGGTCGACCTCGTCGTCGTCGCCGGGGACGTCTACGACCGTGCCGTCCCGCCGGTCGACGCCGTCCGGATGCTGTCACGGGTGCTCGAACGGCTGGCCGAGACCACCACGGTCGTGGTCACGCCGGGCAACCACGACTCCGCCGCCCGGCTCGGCTTCGGCGCCGGTGTGATGGACGCGCGGGTCCGGATCCTCGCCGAACCCGCCGGCATCGCCACGCCCGTCCTCGTCGACGACGCTCACGGTCCCGTCGCCGTCTACGGCATCCCCTACCTGCACCCCGACCTGACGCGGTACGCCCTCGCCGCGGTCCCCGACGAACCGCTCGCCCGCTCCCACCAGGCCGTGGTCGGTGCCGCGATGGACCGTGTCCGTGCCGACCTCGCCGGACGCCCGGGCACGCGCAGCGTCGTCGTCGCACACGCGTTCGTCGGTGGGACCGAACCGAGCGACAGCGAGCAGGACATCCGCGTCGGCGGTGTCGACCGGGTGGCGCGCTCCGTGTTCGACGGCATCGACTACGTCGCGCTCGGGCACCTGCACGGTCCGCAGCGGGTCGGTGACGACGACCGCCTCCGCTACGCCGGCTCGCCCCTCGCGTTCTCGTTCGGTGAGCGGCACCAGCGGAAGTCCGTCACCGTGGTCGACCTCGACGACGCGGGCCGGGTGACGGCCGAGCTCGTGCCGACGCCGGTGCCGCGCCGCCTGGTCGACGTCCGCGCCACGATCGACGAGATCGAGTCCGGGGCGCACCAGGCCGCCACGGACGCCTGGGTCCGGGTCGCCGTCACGGACACCGTGCACCCCGAGCGCATGTACGCGCGGGTGAAGGACCGCTTCCCGTTCGCACTCGCCGTCACGCACGAACCCACCGACCGCGGTGAGCGCGCCGCCGCACGCGCGGTCACGGCGACCTCCGACCCGGTCGAGGTCGCGGCGGACTTCGTGTCGTTCGCGACCGGCACCACCCCCGACGACGCCGACCGTGCGATCCTCACCGAGGCGTACGAGGCCGCCGCCGCGGCACTCCAGCGCGAGGGGGACCGCTGATGTACCTGCACCGACTCGACCTCCGCGCGATCGGTCCCTACCCGGACCTCGTGTCGATCGACTTCGCGGCGCTCGCCGCCTCGGGGGTGTTCCTGCTCGAGGGGCCGACCGGGTCCGGCAAGTCGACGATCATCGACGCCGTGGTGTTCGCCCTGTACGGCGGACTCGCCGGTGCCGAGGCGAGCGACGACCGGTTGCACAGCCAGCACGCCGACCCCGCGGTCGAGCCGTTCGTCGAGCTCGTGTTCGAGACCGGTGCCGGGGTGTACCGCCTCCGACGCACACCGCAGTACCACCGCCCGAAGCAGCGGGGGACGGGCACCGTCAAGCAGCAGGCGTCCGCGCAGCTGTTCCGGCTCGCCGGTCCCGGTGACGCGATCGGTGAGCCGATGTCCTCGCGCATCCCCGAGATCGCGATCGAGGTCGCGCGGATCGTCGGACTCGACAAGGCCCAGTTCCTGCAGACCGTCGTCCTGCCGCAGGGCGAGTTCGCCCGGTTCCTGCGGTCGCCCGGCGAAGAGCGCCGGAAGCTGCTGCAGTCGCTGTTCGGCACCGAGGTCTACGACCGGACGGCCGACGAGCTCGCTGCCCGACGCCGCGCCGTCCTCGCCGAGGTCGAGGGTGCCGACGCCGCCGTCCGCGACGCGCTCGCCCGGTTCGCCCAGGCGGCGGGCGCCGACGACCCGGACGAGGCCGCCGTGCCCGAGACCGTCGCCGCGCTCCGTGCCACGGCCGACGCCGCCGAGTCCGAGCGCGCCGACGCGACGCGTGCCGCTGCGGCGGCGGCCGCGCACGAGCAGTCGGTCACGGCCCGCGTTGCCGCGGCCGAGCGACGGACCGCCCTGCTCGCGCGCCGTGCCGAACTCGACGCGGGTGCCGACGCCGTCGCGGACGCCCGGGCCCGTGTGGCGTCCAGCGAACGTGCCGGCCGGGTCGCGGTCGTCGCCGACGGCCTCGACGCCGCTCGGGCGCGGGCGGACCGTGCCCGCGCGTCGACGGACGCCCTCCGTTCCCAGCACGGTCTGACCGCCGACCACGACGCACTCACACGACGGCGGACCGCCGTGACGGACTGTCTCGCCGCGGTCCGGCACCGCGTCGACCTCGAAGCCGCCGTCCCGGGCCGGCGTCGCTCGATCGCGGACGCCGTCGCCCGCGGGGCCCTCCTGGCCGAGCGGCTCGTCGAACTCGACGCCACGCTCGACGCTCGCCCAGCCGAGCGCGCCCGGATCGTCGAGGACGCCCGAGCCGCTGCCGCCCTGGCCGCCGGGTCCGAGGCGGCGCGGCTCGAGGTGGACCGCGTCCGCGTGCTCCGGGCCGAACTCGTCGCACGGGCCGGGTCCGAGCGACGGGTGCACGGCGCCGAACAGGCCGTCGCCGCGGCGCGCACCACCGCCCACGAACTCGTCCGGGCCGAGCAGCACCTGCGGGAGCGCCGCATCGCCGGTCTCGCGGGGGAACTCGGTGCCGCGCTCCAGCCGGGTGACCCGTGTCCCGTCTGCGGCGCGACCGAACACCCCGTCGTCGCCACCCCACAGGACGACCACCCCACCGCCGACGCGATCGAGGCCGCCGCCGAGCGTGCCCGTCGGGCGGAGCGGTCGCTCGCCGACGCAGCGACGACCCTCGCGCTCGAGCGGGCCGAGCTCGATCGGCTCACCGATGCCCTCGGCGACACCGACGACGAGACCGTCGACGCCCTCGCCGCGGCGGCCGACGCTGCCGTGGCCGCTGCGCACGCCGCCGCCGTCCGCGTGCGCGAGCTCGAACAGCAGCGCGCGACGCACGACGACACCACACGCAGCCTCGAACGGCAGCGGAACGACGTCGACGCCGAACGGGCCGTGCTCGCCGCCGCGGTGACGTCCGACACCGAACGCCTCGACCAGGACACTGCCGCGGTGGCGCTCGCCGTCGATCGGGTCACCGAGCACCTCGGCGCCGCTCCGGAGACGCTCGGCCGCGGGGTCGAGGCCCTCGACGCGTTCGTCAGGCGTCTGGACGCGGTGATCGAGGCCGACGTCCGGGCGGCCTCGGCGGCGGCCGACGTCGACGAACGTGCGGCCGAGATCGACCGGGTGCTCAGCGCCCAGGGATTCGACGACGTCGCCTCCGCCCGTGCCGACGTGCTCGACCAGGCAACGGCCGGGGCGCTCCGAGCCGAGGTCGCCCGCGCCGACCAGGCCCGTGCGGTCGTCGACGCCGGGCTCGCCGAACCGGCCGTGGTCGCCGCGGCGGACGACGACCCGCAGACGCTCGACCTCGACGGCGCCCGGGCGGCGCGGGACGCCACCGCAGCCGCGGCCGAGGCCGCCGTCCGCGCGGCCACCTCGGCGCTCGACCGTGCGGTCGCCTCCGAGCGGTGCGCGGTGGATCTGGCGACGGCGGTGCGTGCGCGCGACGACACCTCGGCGCGCAGCCGGGCCGTCGTGCGACTCGCGGACGTCGCTGCCGGTGTCGCCTCGGCCAACCCCACCGGGATCACCCTCGGCACCTACGTGCTCATGCGCCGGTTCGAGGACGTCGTCGCGGCGGCGAACGACCGGCTGCGGGCGATGCTCGCGGGTCGCTTCACGCTCGAGACCTCCGACGAGCGGGAGTCCGGTTCACGGTCGCGACGGACGGGGCTCGCACTCGCGGTGCACGACCAGACCACCGACACGGTCCGCGATCCCCGCAGCCTGTCGGGCGGCGAGACCTTCACGGTGTCGCTGTGCCTCGCGCTGGGGCTCGCCGACGTCGTCCAGGCCGAGGCGGGCGGGGTGTCGCTCGGCACGCTGTTCGTCGACGAGGGCTTCGGCACGCTCGACCCCGAGACCCTCGACGACGTGATCGGGCAGCTGTCGCGCCTGACGGCGGGCGGACGCCAGGTGGGGATCGTCAGTCACGTCGAGGAACTGAAGCAGCGGATCCCGGAGCGGATCGCGGTGCGGCGCACGGCCGACGGCGGCTCGCGGGTGACCACCACCGTCTGACGCGCGACGCCGACGGGTCGCCCGCCGACCTGGGTCAGGGCGACGGTGAGACGTCCACCGTGCCGTCCGGCGGGGGCAGGATGTCCGCCGCGACCCACGGGAAGACGTAGGTGAAGAGCACCCACACGATCGCCGCGAGGAGCACGAGCAACTCGATCACCTTGAGCGCCGTGGGACCGGGCAGGATGCGCCAGACGAACGGGAAGATCACTGCACGGTCTCCGAGAGTTCCTTCGGGGTGCCCTCCGACGCGGGCATCCAGTAGTCGAGCTTGGCGTGGGTGACGTACCGTTCCTTGGCCGACCACATCGGGTGGCACGCGGTCAGGGTCAGCCACCGGTCGTCGGCGGTCGGTTCGACGCCGGGCTTGTTCGGCACCGGGGCGATGGTCTCGACGTGGTCGGGCGTGACGATCTGCGAGTCGGTGACCTTGTAGACGTACCAGACGTCGAACTTCGTCTTCGCGTCGGTGACCCGCACCACGATGTCGTCGCCGGTCTTGAGCTCGGCGATCTGGTTGAGGGGCTTGCCGTAGGTGACCCGGTGTCCGGCAACGGCGAAGTTGCCCTCGGCGCCCGGCATGGCGGTGTCCACGTAGTGACCGAGGCCGATGGTGTTGAGGACCTTCTCGCGGTCGGTACCCTCGCCGATCGGTCGCTCGTAGTCCTTGCCGAACCGGGGGATCTGCATGGTCCCGAAGACGTCGGAGACGGCCGGCGGTTCCGCGAGCACGGGTGCCGGCCCGCGGTGCTCGGTCCCGGTGCCGGCGGTGTCGCGCTGCCCGAGGCCGTCGACGAGCTTGGTCTGCTCGTTCACGGCGACGACGTCGGTCCACCACGCCGTCCACACCACGTACAGCCCGGTCCCCACGCCGGCGATGATGAGCAGCTCCGCGATGAGCGAGACGATCGCGCCACCCACGGTCTGACGCCGCCGCGGAGCCCGACGCGCAGCACCCACGGCACCGTCGCGGCGGTCTCGGCGCGACGAGAGTGTCTCGTGTGCGGTCACGGGGCTCCTGATCCGGATGGGGTGGTCGGACAGGTCTATCAGATCACGGCGACGAACCGGAGACGAGGTTGTCCACAGCACCGTTACGGTGCAGTGATGCAGCACGTCCTCCGACCGTTCGCCCCTGCCGACACCGACGCCGTCGTCGCCCTGTGGGAGGAGTGCGGGCTGGTCCGTCCCTGGAACGACCCCCGACGCGACATCGCGCGCAAGCTGACCGTGCAGCCCGAGCTGTTCCTGGTGGCCGAGGACGTCGACGATCCGGCACGCCCGGTGGTCGGGGCCGGCATGGCGGGGTTCGACGGGCACCGGGGCTGGGTGAACTACCTCGCGGTGCGGCCCGACGTGCAGGGCACGGGCCTCGGACGGACGTTCATGGCCGAGTTCGAGCGACTGCTGACGGACCTCGGCTGCCCGAAGCTCAGCCTGCAGGTCCGCGCCGGCAACGAGCGGGTGATCGGCTTCTACGAGTCGCTCGGGTACGCCGACGACCACGCGGTCTCGCTCGGCAAGCGGCTCATCCCCGACGACTGACCCGCAATGGGCGCCGCCCGGCCCGGACGACTCCACGCGCTGAGCGACACCTCACGCGCTCGATCGCCCGTGAACTGTCGCACAGCGCGAAACGTCCCGCGCCGCGCGCGCCGCCGCAGCAGCCAGCGGCGCCGCAGCAGCCAGCGCCGCCGCAGCAGCCAGCGCCGCCGCAGCCCGCGCCGCCGCAGCCCGCGCACGCGCCCCGCTACGCGAGCGCCAGGCCCACCGACGCCCCG
Organism: Curtobacterium sp. NPDC098951; assembly: GCF_044759965.1. Lineage (NCBI taxonomy): Bacteria > Bacillati > Actinomycetota > Actinomycetes > Micrococcales > Microbacteriaceae > Curtobacterium > Curtobacterium sp. NPDC098951. The sequence goes on along the minus strand of NZ_JBIWAG010000002.1, from coordinate 588,355 downwards.
AACGCGAGCACGATCCCGGTCCACTGCACGGCCGTCAGCCGTTCCCGCAGCACGACCCCGGCGAGCACGACCGTCCCGATCGGGTAGAGCGCGTTGAGCACGCTGACCACGGGGAGCGTCGCCGGGTCGTCGCTCGAGTGCAGTCCCGCCTGGATGAACACGTTCGCCGCCGCGTCCAGGACGCCGCAGACGACCACCGTCCACACCAGGCGGGCCGGCCAGCGTCCGCCGACCCGGATGCGGCCAGACGCGGCAGACCCCGCGACGTCGGCCGACGTCCCGGGGTCTGCCGCGCCTCCAGGACCCCGCACCGGGGCCGCCCGCCGGGCGACGACGACCGCCGCCGTCCCGAGCAGCACCGCCTGCAGGGCCCGCGCGACGACCAGCGGCACGACCCCGGAGTCCGACGGCGTCATGTCGTACGCGAGCACGATCCCGCCGAACCCGCACCCCGCGACCGCCGCCGTCACGAGTCCCACCGTGGTCACCCGCGCTCCCGACGTGTCGCGCACCGCGGCCACCAGCACCACCGCGACGACGGCGACGACCAGGGCGACGACCGCGAGGCCCGACAACGCCGTCCCGCGCAGCACCGCCACCACGACCGGCACGACGGCGGCGAACACGGCGGTCAGCGGGGAGAGCACGCTCATCGGGCCGATCGCCAGCGCGCGGTAGAGCAGGAGGACGCCGACGCCACCGGAGATGCCCGCGGCCGCACCCCACAGGACCGTCTCGGTCGCGAACACGCCCCCGACGAGCAGGAGCCCGGCCAGGAGCGGCAGGACACCGACCGCGGCGGCGACCGCGGCGACGGTCACCGCGCGGACCCGCCGGGACGCGAGGCCGCCCAGGAAGTCGGCGAACCCGTAGACGAGGGCGCCGGAGAGGCCGAGGACGACGGTGAGCACGGGTCCCATCCTGCCCGGCCCGGTACCCTGCGTGACGTGAGCGTTCCCTACCACCGCCTGCCCCGCGTCGACGCACGCTGGAGGTGGTGGCGCCCACTGGTGGCCATCGCGTTCCTGGCGGGCTGGTACGTCGCCTCGCAGGTCCTGATCACCATCGCCTACTTCGTGCCGATCGCGGCGACGAAGGGCGAATCGGGCCTGACCGGGCTGCTCGACACCCTGCAGGACGGCGCGCTCGACCCCACCGACCCGGTGGTGCTCTCGCTGACCCTGGTCTCGCTCGTGGTCCTCTTGCCGGGGATCCTGCTCGCGGTGAAGATCGCGCGCATCGGGCCGGCGGGCATCCTCACGTCCACGCGCTTCCGGGTGCGGTGGGGCTGGACCGCGTGGTGCATGCTCCCGACACTCGTGATCGCGGTCGCGATGTTCATCGCGCAGACCGGGCTGTTCTCGGCCGACGGCATGTTCACCACCGACGGCGGGCTCGGGTGGAACCACGCCGTGATCGGCCAGTCGACCGTGTCCCTCGGCACGCTGACCCTCACGATCGTGCTCGTCCTCGTGCTCGTCCCCTTCCAGGGCGCGGCAGAGGAGTACATCTTCCGTGGCTTCCTCATGCAGACCATCGGCTCGTGGATCCCGGCGCGCATCGGCACGGTGCTCGCGGTGGCGGTCTCGACGGTCGTCTTCGCGCTGCTGCACATCCCGAACGGCTACAACGTCTGGGGCATCCTCGACGTCGGCTCGTTCGGGCTCGTCGCCGCGATCATCGTGCTGCGCACCGGCGGGCTCGAGGCCACCGTCCTGCAGCACGCCTTCAACAACATCATGATCTTCGTGCTGCAGGCACCGGGCTGGTCGCGGATCGACCTCGCGTCGCAGGACGCGAACGGCACGGTCGGTGGCTGGCTCGTGACGCTCGGGACCTCGCTCGCCTACTGGGGCATGATCGAGCTCCTCGCGTGGTGGCGGAAGCTCGACCGGCGGTTCGCCGGGGCGCCCGCGCCCCGCTTCCGCGGTCCGGTGCCGGTCTGGGCCGGTGGCGCGCGCTGGTTCCGTCCAGGAGGCGCGGGCTGGGCGGACGCGCCGGCCGGGCCGGACGAGGTGGCCGGGTCCGGCGAGGAGTCGGCGGAGCCTGTGGACAGTGCGGTGGGTGTCTCCGGTCGCCCGTAGGCTCGTCGCATGAGCACCACGCCCGCGCCCGCTGCCGCGTCCGCGTCGCGTGCCGCCGCGCTCGACGTGCTGCACCGGGTGTGGGGGTACGACGACTTCCGGGGCGAACAGGCGTCGATCATCGACCAGGTCGTCTCCGGCGGCGACGCGCTCGTCCTCATGCCGACCGGCGGCGGCAAGTCCCTCTGCTACCAGGTCCCCGCGCTCGTGCGGGACGGCGTCGGTGTCGTCGTCTCGCCGCTCATCGCGCTCATGCAGGACCAGGTCGACGCCCTCGCGGCGAACGGTGTCCAGGCCGCGTTCCTCAACTCGACGCAGGGACCGGACGAGCGAGCCCGGGTCGAGCGGGCCGTCGTCTCGGGCGAGGTCGACATGCTCTACCTCGCGCCGGAGCGACTCCGGCTCGAGTCCACCCGGGCGCTGCTCGACCGCGCCCGCATCGCCCTCTTCGCGATCGACGAGGCGCACTGCGTCGCCCAGTGGGGCCACGACTTCCGGCCCGACTACCTCGAGCTCAGCGTCCTGCACGAACGCTGGCCGACCGTCCCGCGAATCGCCCTCACCGCGACCGCGACCCCGCAGACCCACCGCGAGATCTCCGCGCGGCTCGGCCTCGACGACGCCGCGCACTTCGTCGCCGACTTCGACCGGCCGAACATCCAGTACCGCATCGAACCGAAGACCGGGGCCCTCCAGCAGCTCCTCACCTTCATCCGCACCGAGCACAGCGGTGACGCCGGCATCGTGTACTGCCTGTCCCGCAACTCGGTCGAGCGCACGGCCGCCGCGCTGTCCGAGCAGGGGATCCCGGCGCTGCCGTACCACGCCGGACTCGACGCCAAGGTGCGTGAACGGAACCAGTCCGCCTTCCTGCGCGAGGACGGCATCGTCATGGTCGCCACCATCGCGTTCGGCATGGGCATCGACAAGCCGGACGTCCGGTTCGTGGCGCACCTCGACCTGCCGAAGTCGGTCGAGGGGTACTACCAGGAGACCGGTCGCGCCGGGCGTGACGGGCTCCCCTCGACCGCCTGGCTCGCCTACGGCCTGAACGACGTCGTCCAGCAGCGGCGGATGATCGACCAGTCCGAGGGCGACGCCGCGCACCGTCGGCAGCTCAGCGCGCACCTCGACGCCATGCTCGCCCTGTGCGAGACCATCGAGTGCCGACGCGTCCGGTTGCTCGCGTACTTCGGGCAGGAGTCCACCGCGTGCGGCAACTGCGACACGTGCATCGCCCCGCCCGAGTCGTGGGACGGCACCGTGCCGGCGCAGAAGTTCCTGTCCACCGTGGTCCGGCTCGACCGTGAACGCGGGCAGCGCTACGGCGTCTCGCACCTCGTCGACATCCTCGTCGGCAAGCAGTCGCCGCGCGTGCAGGAACTGCGGCACGAGTCCCTCGCCACCTTCGGCATCGGCAGCGACCTCGGCGAGGCCGAGTGGCGGACGGTCGCACGACAGCTCCTCGCGCAGGGGTACGCGGCGGTGTCCGGCGACGGGTTCGGCACGGTCGTCCTGAGCCCGACGAGCGCCGACGTCCTCGCCGGCCGCGTCGAGGTCCGGATGCGGCATGACCCCGTCAAGGCCCCGCGGGCGTCCCGGAACCGTCGAACCGTCGTGACCGACATGCCGCAGGAGGCCCTCGGCCTGTTCGAGGAGCTGCGTGCCTGGCGTGCTGCGCAGGCGCGTGAACAGGGCGTGCCGGCGTACGTGGTGTTCAACGACGCGACGCTGCGGGGGATCGCGGCCGTGAAGCCGGCCGACGAAGACCAGCTGTCCGAGATCTCCGGCGTGGGCGGCGCGAAGCTCGAGCGGTACGGCCGCGCGGTGCTCGACGTGGTCGCCCGAGCGGAGTAGCGGCGACACATTCCGAGGTGGGCATGTGATCGGGGTTGCGATCACTACACTCGGAGACTCCCGTCACGAGGAGGTACGTGTGTCCGGTTCGTCGAAGTACACGACGCTGAGCCGTGCCTTCGTGGCACCGCTCGCGCGCCTGGTGTGGCGACCGCGGGTCATCGGCCGGAAGAACGTGCCGAAGCACGGTCCGGTGATCCTCGCGAGCAACCACCGCTCCTTCATCGACTCGCCGACCATCGGGCTGCTGGCCCCGCGCAAGGTGTTCTTCCTCGCGAAGAAGGAGTACTTCACGGGCACGGGCTTCCGCGGTGCGGTGTCCCGCGGGTTCTTCGAGGGCATCGGTGCGATCGGCGTGGAGCGCGGTGCGGGTTCGGCTGCGCAGCACGCCCTCGACCTCGGGCTCGAGCGACTCGAGGCGGGCGAGGCCTTCGCGATCTACCCCGAGGGCACCCGATCGCTCGACGGCCGGCTGTACCGCGGGCGCACCGGTGTGGCGTGGCTGGCGTTGACGAGCGGTGCTCCCGTCGTCCCCGTCGCCCTCACCGGCACCCAGGACGTCCAGCCCGTCGGGTCCCGCGTCCCGAAGCTCGCCAGGGTCACGATCGAGTTCGGCGCCCCGATCGACCTCTCCGGGTTCGGCGATGCATCGTCCGGCCGTGCGCGTCGGCACGCGACCGACGCGGTGATGGCGGCGATCCAGGAGCTCAGCGGCCAGGAGCCCGCGAACGCCTACAACAACCCGCCTGCGACGATCGTCGAACGGGTCCGGCAGGTCCTTCGTCGTGACGACCCGACGGACTCGGTCGAACCGGACTGAGTCCCAACACCTAGGACATGGTGTTGCACATCTGAAATACCGGTGGTTCAATGGAGGGGTGCCAGGGGCACGCTCCGACCGCATCCCGACCGAGAACGGGGTGCCCGACCACCTGATCGGCAGGCCAGCAGCATGTCCTCCACCCCGCTCGTCCACTCCGTTGCCTGCGCCTGCGCCTGCGCCTGCGCCTGTGCCCGCGCCGACGCCGTCCACGTCTGACCGCGCCCGTGTCGATGCCGTCGTCCACGACGTCCCACCCGTTGCCGCTGCGCCCGCGCGGTGCCGCTCGCCGCGCGTCGCTCGCCCCCGTGACCGTTCGTCCGGCCACGCACCCGACCACCGGGGCGGCGGTGCACCGTCCTGCCGCCCCGGTCTCCACCCGTGTTCGCCGGTCCGGTCGCCGGTCGACGCACCGAGCGCGGCCCGTCACCCGTTCGATCGCGCTGCCGTCGCGTCCTCGACGTGCCGTGCCCCTCACCGCGATCGCCGTCGCGACCTGCCTGGTCGTCACCGTCGCGACGCCGCAGACCGCCGTGGCCAGCGCTGCTACCGGCGTGACGTCGTCCGCCGCCGTGCTCGACGCACAGGAGTACACGACCTCGGCGACCGAGGCCGTCCGCGCCGAGCGGGACGGGTTCGCGATCGGGCGGGTGCCGGAATGGGCTCCGGCGTCGGGCTCGGCGTCCGGTCGGCCGGCCGGCACCGCGGTGGCACGGCCCGTCGTCGGGACGATCCCGGTGGCGGGCGGCTTCGGCACCCGGTCGGTCAGTGGGTGCGGGGCCTGCTCGACGAACCACCGCGGGCTCGACTTCGCGGCGCGCGAAGGGACCGCGGTCGTCGCGGCGATGCCCGGCCGCGTGGTCGCCGCCGGGCCCCTCGGCGGGTACGGCAACCAGGTCCTGCTGCAGCACCCGGACGGATCCGAGACCCGGTACGGGCACCTGTCGCAGATCGGTGTCCGGGTCGGGCAGAATGTCACGGCGGGCGAGCGCATCGGCGCCGTCGGGAACACCGGCGTCTCGACCGGGGCGCACCTGCACTTCGAGGTCCTCCGCGGCGGGGTGGCGATCGACCCGGCGGTGTGGCTGGGGGATCGCGGACTGCTCTGACCTGCGGCGCGTAGCGTCGGACCCGCTGCCGCACGGTGCGGCGCAGGGACGGAGACGCGCGTGCGGGTGAGTGTGCTGGGGACCGGGGCGATGGGTGCCGGGGTGGCGGGGTCGCTGCTCCGCGAGGGCCACGTGGTGACCGTGTGGAACCGGAGTGCCGACAAGGCCGCTCCGCTGGGGGACCGGGGTGCAACCGTCGCGGACGACCCGGGTGCTGCCGTGGCCGAAGCGGAGGTCGTGCTCCTCACGCTCTTCGACACCGACGCGGTGGTGGACGTCCTCGAGGCAGCCGCGGGCGAGGCGCCGACCGACGCCGTGTGGGTGCAGTGCTCCACGATCGGGGTCGCCGGCACCGAGACCGTCGTCCAGCTCGCCGGCAAGTACGGGATCACCCTCGTCGAGGCCATGATGCTCGGCACGAAGGCGCCAGCGGAGCAGGGCACCCTGACGATGCTCGCCGCCGGACCCGCCGACGTGCTCGAGCGCATCGACCCGGTCCTCGACGCCATCGGTGCGAAGACCGTCCGCGCCGGCGACCACGTCGGGGCGGGGACGGCGCTCAAGCTCGCGGCGAACGCCTGGATCGCGTCGATCACGGCGGCCACGGGGCAGTCCCTCGCGCTCGCCCGGTCGCTCGGCCTGGACCCGGCGCTCTTCCTCGAGGCGATCGACGGCAGCGCCAGCGACTCCGCCTACGCCCACACGAAGGGGAAGTCGATCATCGACGGGTCGTTCCCGGCGCAGTTCGCCCTCGACGGCCTGCGGAAGGACATCGGGCTCATCACCGACGCCGCACGTGCCACGGGGGTGTCGACGGTCGTGCTGGACGCTCTCGGACGGGTCTACGCGGATGCCAGTGCCGCGGGCCACGGCGGGGACGACATCGCGGCGGTCGGCACGGCCTTCTAGCGGCGTCCGTCGCGACCGAGGAGCCGTCGGAGCGCGTTCGTCACGCGCCCGACGGCCTCGTCGTTCATGGTGTTCGCGAGGTCGAACGCCTCACGCGCGGGGTCGGCCCCGGCCCGGATCCGACGGAGTGCCGCGTCCGCCCGGGCTCGGGCGTCGAGCTCGGCGAGGGGCATGTCGTCCTCGGGGTCGTGCGGCGCGGGCACCGCAGTGCCACCGGTGCCCGTGTCTGCCATGGCAGCAGGCTACGCGGACCGGCTGATCCCGCGGTCGTGGTCGCGGACGTCCACGTCGACCTCGTCCACGACGCGGACCATCTCATCGAGGAACGACACGATGACGGCCATGTCGTCGGTCGACAGGTGTTCCGCCGCCTCGACCGCGCGGGAGTCGAGCTGGTCGATCACCTGCAGCACTTGGCGCATGGATCCGCCCGACGCGGTGAGGATGACGCCGCGGCGGTCGTTCGGGTCGGCGTGGCGTTCGACGTGGCCGCTGCGGACGAGTCGGTCCACGAGGGCCGACGTCGAAGCAGGGGTGATGTCGAGGCGCTCGGCGAGGTCCTTCGCGTTGACCGTCCGACCGGCTTCCTCGGCGTCGATGAGTGCGCGGAGGGCGAGCAGGGCGTTCTCACCGATGCCCAGTGCCTCGCGCGCACGGCGTTGCGCAGCACTCTCGGCGCTGCGGTACCTGCGGAGTGCGTTCAGCACATCCACCGCGTCGACCCGGGAATCCTCGCCGTACCAGAACCCCGCGGCGCTCGTCGTCACCTCGGTACTCATGAACACAATGCTAGACGCTCTAGTTAGATTGTCTAGCGAGTGCGGGGACCGGATCGGTCGGGACGGTCCTTCAATGACCCCTCCGAGCGTCCCTGGCGGACCCGCAACACCCGTGACGCGGCGACGAAACACCCTCGCAATCCCCGGTCAGTAGGTTCACGGCATGCAGGAGCCGACGTGCTGAGCCGACTCGCGGGGAGCGTGTTCCACGTCGGGAGCGCCGTGGAACGCGCCGAGGTCGTCGCACGCATGCTCGACGTGTACGTCGCCCGTGGTGAACCGGCCGGCGTCGACCAGGACCGGGTGGTCGCGGCCGAGCTCCGATCGGTCGTCGGAGCCGCGGGCCCGGCGAACGACCCCGACCGTGCCGCGACGATCGACTCCCTCGCGCTCGACCGCCACGAGCCCGCCTCCATCGCGTCCGCCGTCGCGGTCGCCCGGGACAACGCGCGCCGTGCCCGCGAGGTCGTCTCCACCGAACTGTGGGACTGCCTCAACGTCACGCGGTCCCGGATGCCCCGCAAGGTCGGTCCCGAGCGCGCCCACGAGTTCCTCGCCTGGGTCCGGGAGCGGAGCGCCCTCGCGATCGGGGTCGTCGAGGCGGATGCGAGCCACGACGAGGTCTGGGAGTTCTTCACCCTCGGACGGGCGCTGCAGCGGTGCTCGGTGACGTCGCGGTTGCTGGCGTCGGCCCTGCTCGACCCCGAGTCTGGCCCGTCGTGGACGACTGCACTGCGAGCGTGCGGCGCCGGTGAGGCGTTCCAGCGCGGTCGCGACCACCACTCGCCCGGACCGGACGACGCGGCGGCCTTCCTGCTCCTCGACGAGCACAGTCCCAGGTCGCTCCGCTTCCTCGCGCGGCGTGCCGACGAGTGCCTGGCCGACGTCGCCCCGTCGTGCATCGCCGACGAGGTGCGTGCCTTCGCAGACACCCGGGCGGGACTCGAGTCGGTGTCGGGCGACGCCGCCGTGCTCGCGGCGCGGGCCGCGGGGGAGCGGCTCGCCGCGGCGGCCGACCGGGTGGTGCAGGCCCTCGACGAACGTGTCTTCGCCGCGCCCGCAGCCGCTCGCTGAGCAGCGCCCGCGGCCGCTCGCTGAGCAGCGCCCGCGGCCGCTCGCTGAGCAGCGCCCGCGGCCGCTCGCTGAGCCGCGCCCGCAGCCGCCCGCTGAGTGGGCACGACACGCCGCGACAGCCCGCCCGACGACCGGGCAGGACACGCCGCGGGGTTCCGCCGAGCGCGCGGAATCGGCCGCTCCGCAGCGCCGAGCGTGACTTTTTCCGCCCGCTCGGGCAGGCGAGACCCGCGCGGGCAGGCGAGATCGGCTCGGGGCGGGCGCGACCCGGCGCGCGGCGGACGGGAGGCGCGGGGCGGGCTGGACCCGCGCCTCCTGGCCGTCAGGCGGTCACGTCAGACGGCGCTGGACCGGTCGGCGACCGCCTCGTCGCGTTCCAGGTCCTGCCGGAGCGCCGCGCGCGAGGCGCGGGTCCCGACGACCGGCATCGCGTGCGTGATCGCCAGGTGCAGTCGTGTGTCCGCGTCGTACCGCACCCGGAACCGTTCGTACCGGATGAGCCAGACGAGCGCGATCGCCAGGGCCACGAACCCCGAGGCCGCGCCGACGGCGATGGCCCACCGGGGACCCCAGGCATCGGCGACGGCTCCGACGATCGGGGCGCCGATGGGGGTACCGCCCGCGAAGATCGCCATGTAGAGCGCCATCACGCGGCCGCGCATCGCGGGCTTCGTGGTGGTCTGCACCAGGGCGTTCGCGGTCGTCATGAACGTCAGTGACGCGAGTCCGACGAGCACCAGGACGATCGCGAAGGACCAGTACGTCGGGGCGACGGCCGCCGCGACGCACGCCAGTCCGAACCCGGCGGAGGCGATGACGAGCGTGCGCATCCGCGGGCGGTCCCGGCGTGCCGAGAGCAGGGCGCCGGCCACCGAGCCGATCGCCATCACCGAGTTGAGCAGGCCGAACTCGCCGGCCCCCTTGTGGAACTCGACGCGGGCCATCGTCGAGGTGAAGATCGGGAAGTTCACGCCGAAGGTGCCGACGACGAAGATCATGCAGAGCACGACGATGATGTCGGGTCGGGTGCGGACGTACCGGAAGCCCGCGAGGATCTGTCCCTTGCCCCGTTTCGCCCGGATCCGTTCGGCGAGCTGCGCCGGGTCGACGAAGCGCAGCGCGATGAGGACGGCCAGGAACGAGCCGGCGTTGATGACGAACACCCAGCCGGAGCCGATCGCCGCGATGAGCACACCGGCGACCGCGGGGCCGATGAGCCGGGCGGCGTTGAACGACGCCGAGTTGAGCGCCACGGCGTTGGCGACGTGTTCGCCCTGCACGACGTCGGACACGAAGGCCTGGCGGATCGGGGTGTCGAACGCGGCGACGATGCCGAGCGCGAGCGCGAACCCGTACAGCGACCAGAGCGTGGCGGTGTCGGTGAGCACCATGATGCCGAGCCCCAGGCCGAGAGCGCCCATCAGCCCCTGCGTGAGCATGAGCATCTTCCGCCGGTCGAACCGGTCGGCGGCGAGTCCGGTGAGCGGGAGGAGCAGCAGCTGCGGACCGAACTGCAGCGCCATGGTGATGCCGACGGCGATGGCGTCGTTGTCGGAGAGCTTCGTCAGGACGATCCAGTCCTGGGCGGTGCGCTGCATCCAGGTGCCGACGTTGGACACCAGGGCGCCCGCGAACCAGATGCGGTAGTTGCGGGCGGACAGGGAGCGGAACATGGCGGTCACTGCTGGGCCAGCCTCCTCATGATCTCGGTGGCGTCGGCCAGGGTGCGTCGTTCGGCCTCGGTGAGCTCGGCGAGCCTCGGGGTGAGCCAGCCGTCCCGACGACGCCGGGTCTCCTCGACGAACGCGGCGCCGGCGCCGGTCGCGCCGAGCAGGACCTTGCGGCGGTCGTCGCCGTGGTCGCCCTTCGAGACGAGGCCGCGCTCGACGAGGACGGCGATCGTCTTCGTCATCGACGGCGGGGTGACGCCGTCCTGCCGACTGAGTTCGGCGAGGGTCATCGGGCCGTCGCGGTGCAGTCGAGCGAGCGCGGAGAACTGGGCATCGCTGACGGTGGTGTCGGCCTTCTGCGCGCGGAGCGTGCGGGAGAGGCGGTTCACCGCGATGCGGAGGTCGGTGGCGTCGGTCACAGGTCGTTAGCCTAGCAAATTAGTTCAGCGAACGAACTGGTTTCTGGGTGTATCGTGCTGGTGAACAACAGGTGTTGTCGAGAGAGAAGGAATCATGTCCGAGTTCGAGGGCAAGGTCGCCATCGTCACCGGTGGCGGCAGCGGCATCGGTGCGGCCATCGCGAAGGAGCTCGCCGCGGCGGGCGCGTCGGTCGTCGTCACCGACATCCGGCTCGACGCCGCACAGCGGGTCGTGACGTCGATCGAGCAGGCCGGCGGGACGGCGAGCGCGTTCGAGGCCAACTCCGCCGTCGCAGCCGACGACGAGGGCATGGTGCAGTTCGCCGTGGACACCTACGGCGCGCTGCACCTCGCCGTGAACAACGCCGGCATCGGCGCCGCACCGCAGCCCATCGGCGAGTACGACGTCACCGCGTGGGACCGCGTGCGTGCGGTGGACCTCGACGGGGTGTTCTACGGCCTCCGCTACGAGATCCCGGCGATGCTCGCCTCCGGCGGTGGCGCGATCGTGAACATGGCGTCGGTGCTCGGGTCGGTCGGCATCGCGCAGAACGCCGCGTACGTCGCGTCGAAGCACGCGCTCGTCGGGCTCACGAAGGTGGCAGCCCTCGAGTACACGGCGCAGGGTGTCCGCACGAACGCGGTCGGCCCCGGCTTCATCGACACCCCGCTCGTGCGCGCGTCGCTCTCGCCGGAGGAGCTCAGCGCCCTCGAGGCCGAGCACGCCGCGAAGCGCCTCGGCACCGACAGCGAGGTCGCCGCCCTGGTGCTCTTCCTGCTGAGCGACAAGGCGTCCTTCATCAGCGGCAGCTACCACCTGGTCGACGGCGGCTACAGCGCGCACTGACCGCCCGCGCCCGCCCGCGCCGGTGCCTGGCGGAACCGGGCGTACCTACCGGAAACGGGCGTACCTGGTCGGAACTTCCGACCAGGTACGCCCGTTCCTGCTTCCCAGCGCGGGCGCCATGGGAAGGAACCGCCGACGGGAGGCGCGGCGTGGGCGAGCGGATCTGCGCACCCGAGCCGCGCCTCCTGTCCGTCAGCGGGGTGCGTCCGACGGCAGGATCGCGTCGTGGGGGAGCAGTGCGTGCACACCCCACGTGCGGTTCGCGACCTGCGTCACCCGCATGCTGACCGCCACGCTCGCCATGGCGAGCGCCTCGGCGCGGCCGATGCCGTGGAGTCCGGCGATCCAGTCGACCATCCGGTCGAGGGCGGTGGTCGTCGCGGTGTTGAGGTCCGCGTCGAAGCCGAGGGTGACCCGGCCGGCCGGTGTGTCGGCGTGCACGCCGGCGACGGGTGCCGCGTCGAGCAGCGAGAGCGTCATCGTGGTCGTCATGCCGCACTCGACCGCGGTGCCGGAGACCTCGCCGTCACCCTGGGCGGCGTGGCCGTCGCCGACGAAGAGGAGGGCGTCCGGCACCGTCACGGGCAGGTAGAGGGTGGAACCGGCGACGAGTTCGCGGCAGTCGACGTTGCCGCCGCCGGCCTCTCGGGGTGGGATCGTCGAGTGCTCGCCGGTGGGCTCCGGCGGGAGACCGACGACCCCGAGGAACGGTGCGGTGCGCACGCCGAGGCCGAGCTGGTTCACCGCCGTGCCGGCCGCCGGGTCGATGTCCCAGAGCAGCGGTCCGCGTGCCGCCGGGTCGGTCAGGCCGAGCGCCCGGTTCACCGGGGTGTCGACGCCGCCGGAGCCGGTGTACCCCCAGTCGTCCGGCACGAGCGCGTCGAACCGCACGGCCAGGACCGCCCCCGGCTGTGCCCCCGCGACGGCGATCGGGCCCACCAGGCAGTGCCCCCGGCGCGGGTCGACGAGGGTCGGGGCCTCGACCCCCGGGGCCGACTGGGGCTCGGTGTAGCCCGCGGCGCTCAGCGTCCGGACGGTCACGGTGTCGCCCGGTGCGACGGTCAGGACCGGGCGTCGCTCGGCGGTGAGGACGTCGATCGCGGTGTCGACGGTGGCGTCGAGGTGGTGGTGGGTCACCGCTCGATCATCGCAGGCGGTTCGCGGCGTCGGTCAGTGGAACTGCGGGATGGTCAGCCAGATGCCCAGGAGGACCGCGGCGACGCACACGGCGAAGCACACCACGGCTCCCGCCAGGGCGACCGGGGGCGTGTGCCCGGACCGCGGGGTCTCCTCGGAGTACCGGGTGCGCTCGCCGCCGGCGTCGACCGGCTGGCCGAGGCCGAGCAGCCGCAGACCGAGCGTGTAGACGAGCACGATGCCCACCGCGGCCACGAACCCGACGCCGGCGACCAGGCCGATGCTCGTGAAGTCGATCTCCATCGCCGTGCCCCTCAGTTCGTCGCGCCGGCCGGCTGCGGCTCGGCCCGGTCGGTGGGTCCGGTCGATCCGGCCGCGACGTCGTCGCGGGAGATCGGCTTGCGCTCGGCGAGGAAGAAGAAGGTCAGCCCGCCGGCCAGGGCGAGCACCGCGACCAGGACGAGCCCGATGGTCGACGTCGACGCGACCCAGGTGGCGAGGGCGCCGACGACCGCGGCCGCGGGCAGCGTGATCACCCACGCCACGACGATGCGACCGACGACCGACCAGTGCACGTCGGCGAGCTTCTTGCCGAGGCCCGAGCCGATCACCGAGCCACTCGTGACGTGGGTGGTCGAGAGCGCGAAACCGAGGTGCGACGACACGAGGATCGTGGCCGCCGAGCTGGTCTCCGCCGCGAAGCCCTGCGGCGACTGCACGTCGGAGATCTTCTTGCCGACGGTCTGCATGATCCGCCAGCCGCCCATGTAGGTGCCGAGGCCGATCGCCAGGCCGCACGCCAGGATCACCCAGAGTGCCGGTCCGGTCCCGGCGGACTGGTAGTTCGCGGCGATCAGGGTGAGCGTGATGACACCCATCGTCTTCTGGGCGTCGTTCGTGCCGTGCGCGAGCGACACGAGCGACGCCGAGATCGTCTGGCCGTGCCGGAAGCCCGTCGCGGCACCGTGGGTGGTCGCGTTCTTCGTCAGCGTGTACGCGAGGTACGTCGCGACGAGGGCGATGACGCCCGCGATGACGGGGGAGAGCAGGGCCGGCAGGACGACCTTCGAGACGACCGTCGCCCAGTCGACCGAGTTCAGGCCCGCGCCGATGATCGACGCGCCGATGAGCCCGCCGAAGAGCGCGTGCGTCGAGGACGACGGCAGCCCGAAGTACCAGGTGGCGAGGTTCCACAGCACGGCGCCGACGAGTCCCGCGAAGATCATCGTCGGCGAGATGTGGATGCCGTCCTGCCCCTCGCGGATGATGCCCTGCGAGACGGTCTTCGCGACCTCGGTGGACAGGAACGCGCCGACCACGTTGAGGACGGCGGAGATGAGCACGGCGGTCCGGGGCTTCAGTGCTCCGGTGGCGACCGAGGTGGCCATGGCGTTCGCGGTGTCGTGGAAGCCGTTCGTGAAGTCGAACACGAGGGCCACCACGATCACCAGCACGACGGTGACGAGGACGTCCATGCGCGAGACGGTAGGCCCGCTCCGAGCCCACTGCGTGAACGCCGGGTGAACAGCGCGCGGGCGCGCCCGTCTGCGAGGATGCGGGTGTGCCCACGTTCTCCGCAGCCCGAGGCGATGCCTCGTTCACCGACGCGCACGGCGTCGAGATCGTCTACTCGACCTGGCGTGCGGCGCGACCGAAGGGGATCGTGCAGATCGCCCACGGCGTCGGTGAGCACGGGCTCCGCTACGAGCCGCTCGCGCAGGACCTCGTCCGCGCCGGCTGGACCGTGCACGCGAACGACCACCGTGGGCACGGTCGCACCGGGCTGGCGCAGTGGGACGGCGACCACGCGAAGCTCGGACGGCTCGGCCCCGGTGGACTCCGTGCGGCGATCGCGGCCGTCGAGCAGATGAGCGCCGTCGCGCGTGAGGACACCCCCGGCGTCCCGCTCGTACTGCTCGGACACTCGTGGGGCTCGCTCATGGCCCAGCGGATCGTGAACACCTCGTCGGGGTCGTACGACGGGGTCGTCCTGTCCGCGAGCGCGTACCGGCTGCCGGGGTGGATGAACAGCGGTGACCTGAACGCCCGGCACGCGGGTTCCGGCCCGACGAAGTTCGAGTGGTTGACACGCGACCGGTCCGTCATCGAAGCCGTCGCGGCCGACCCGCTCGCGGTCGAGGCGGACGTCATCGGGCTCTTCGGGCTCCGCGACGCCCTGCGGCTCCTCGGGGTCCCGCGTCGGGGGATCCCGCACGACCTGCCGATGCTGTTGCAGGTCGGCTCCGAGGACTCCCTCGGCGGACCACGCTCGGTCGAGCGGCTGGCCGACGCCTACCGGCGTCGCGGCGGACTCTCCGACGTCACCGTGCGGGTGTACGAGGGGGCCCGCCACGAGGTCTACAACGAGACGAACCGCGACGAGGTCGTCGCGGACCTGGTCAGGTGGCTGGACCGGGCGGTCGCGCGCACGGCCTGAGACGGTACCGGCTGTCGGACGGGAGGCGCGGGTCGGCGCCGCCCCGCGCCTCCCGTCCTGCCCTGCGCGGCGTAGGCTCACCGTGTGCACGGTGAGTACAAGGTCCCGGGAGGCAAGCTGGTCGTCGTCGACCTCGAGGTCGTCGACGGGGTGATCGACCAGTTCCGGCTCGCCGGGGACTTCTTCCTCGAACCGGACGACGCGCTGCCGCTCATCGACGCCGCCGTGGACGGCCTGCCGGCCACGACCGACGCCGCGGGCATCGCCGCCGCCGTGCGTTCCGCCCTGCCGGAGGACGCCGTCCTGCTCGGCTTCACCCCCGAGTCCGTCGGGGTCGCGGTCCGCCGAGCCCTCTCGCGTGCGTCGACCTGGCGGGAGTACGACTGGGAGATCATCCACGAGGGGCCGATCAGCCCGAACGAGCACCTCGCGCTCGACCAGGTGCTCACGGAAGAGGTCGGGGCAGGTCGCCGCGGACCCACCCTGCGCATCTGGGAGTGGGACCAGCCGGCGGTCGTCATCGGGTCGTTCCAGTCCCTGAAGAACGAGGTCGACCCCGAGGGCGCGGCGAAGTACGGCGTCGAGGTCGTCCGTCGGATCTCCGGCGGCGGCGCGATGTTCATGGACGCCGGCGCGATCATCTCGTACTCGCTGTACGTGCCGACCGACCTCGTGCAGGGCATGACCTTCGCCGACTCCTACGCGTACCTCGACGAGTGGGTGATCGAGGCGCTGAAGTCCCTCGGCATCGAGGCGTACTACCAGCCGCTCAACGACATCTCGTCGACCAAGGGCAAGATCGGTGGGGCCGCGCAGAAGCGGCTCGGCACCGGGTCGCTGCTGCACCACGCCACCATGAGCTACGACATGGACGGCGAGAAGATGGTGCAGGTGCTGCGCATCGGCCGCGAGAAGATGAGCGACAAGGGCACCACGTCGGCCGCCAAGCGGGTCGACCCGCTGCGCTCCCAGACCGGGCTCACCCGCGCCGAGATCATCGACCGGCTCATCGCGACGTTCACGAAGCTGTACGGGGCGCACGAGGGGCACGTGACCGAGGACGAGCGTCGACGGGCGCAAGAGCTCGTGGCGTCGAAGTTCGCCACGCGGGAGTGGCTCGAGCGCGTCCCCTGATCAGCGCTCCGCCGACGGGTCGTCGTCCTCGTCGTCTCCCGCTCCGTCGTCGGACTGGATCCCGGTCGCGATCGTCCGACCCACGCCGTCTGGGGTGAACGTGGTTCGCGCGAGCGGGGCGAAGGCCACCCACTCGCCTGCAGCTGTGTCGTCCTCCTCCTCGTCGTCATCGGGCTCACCGGTGTCCTCGGCGGAGCGCGTGCCGAGCAGCTTCCGGGTCAGGGCGCTCCGCTCGGTGAGCAGCGAGTCGAGGGCCGCACGCAGGTCGACGTCCGCGGGTTCGGCACCGCGCAGGGCCGCACCGAGGACGCTCCGCCGCATGAGCTCCTTGGCGAAGGAGCCCGTCGTGCCCTCGGCACGCTCGGCCGCCTCGGCGAGGGCGGCCTCGGAGAAGGGCAGCGAGCCGGCGTACCGGCGGAAGAGCCGGACGCGCTCGGGCAGGGCGGGGAGCGGGATCTCCACGGCGAGGTCGACCCGGCCGGGACGGTCCGCGAGGGCGCGTTCGAGCACGGACACCCGGTTCGTGGTCATCACGAAGGCGACGTCCGCGTCGCCGTCGAGCCCGTCGAGGGCGTCGAGCACTTCGAACAGCAGCGGCTGCGGGGAGCTGTGGCGTTCCATCGCGACGAGGTCGATGTCCTCCATCACGACGAGTGACGGCTGGAAGGTCCGGGCGATCTCGGCCGCGGCACCGATCGCCGCGATGCTCGAGCCGGTGAGCAGGATCGCGGTGACTCCGGTCGTCCGGGTGAGGAGGTGCCGGATCGTGAGCGTCTTGCCCGTCCCGGGAGGGCCGTAGAGGAGCACACCGCGCTTGAGGTGCTGTCCGGCCGCGAGGAGCGCCGCACGCTGCTCGCCGATCCCCACGACGTGGTCGACCACCTCGTCGAGCACGCCCGCGCCGAGGACGACGTCGTCGGCGTCGACCTCGGGTCGGCGGAGGAACGTCGCCCCGGCATCGGCCCCGTACTCGGACTGCACGAACGAGAGGACCTGCCCGCGCAGGACGCTCCGCTCGATCATGAGGGCACGGAGGCGGAGCAGGAACGCGGTGGCGGCGTCCTGGTCGGGGGAGAGGATCTCGAGACTGGCGCGGCCACGGCCGTACTCCGGCTTGGCGGACCGCTGGACGACCGCGACCGGAGCGCCGTCGAAGGTGAGGAACCGGAGCCCGAACGACACGACCCGACGGGTGGTGTCGGCACCGGTGGCCCGGGTGGCGAAGCTCACGGGGCCGGGCGCCCACCGCACGTGCGGGTTCGCGATGAACTCGCTGACCGAGCTGTGGAACCGGCTGTCGTCGCCCGCGATGCCGACGAGGGCATCGGGGTCGGTGCCGGCGAGCTCCTCGAGGGCGATGTCGGCGTCGACGAGGCGGTGGTCGGGGAACTCCTCGGTGACCACGGGGACCGACTGCGGGTCGACGCCGAGGTGGGCGCCGATCCGTTCACCGATCGGTGTGGTCACCGCCTGCTGTTCCGCGGCGGCGAGTTCGTTCGCCTTCTCGATGTAGCGAGCGAACGCCCGCATGAGGTCCCGGTCTGCGTCGTCGAGCACGTCGCCATCCTGGCACGCAGCGCTGGAACGCGACCGGCCGCACGTCGTCGGTCGCACGTGGTCGGCCGCCCGGAGAGGGGGGTTCCGGGCGGCCGCAGGACCAGTGTGGGTGTCGTCCTGAAGAACGAGCCATGTGGATCGTGAGAATCCTCCGCGCGGCGGATGTCCCCTCCGGCAGGCGCACGTAGCGTCGTGTGCGTGAACTGGTTGATCTTCCTGGGGGCGGTGGCCGCGGCGGCCGTCGTGATGTGGATCGCCGATCGCGTGGGGTGGATCGACCTGTCGAACAAGTCCACGCGGAGCGGCGGATCCGGCGGCGTGGTCTCGATGATGGACGAGGTGTTCGCGCCGACCCGTCACGAGACGCAAGCCGAGTACGAACGGCAGTCGCGCCTCCCGAAGGAGGCACCGACCCCGGCGGACGACGACCACGACCTGCTGAGCGGCAGCGTCCTCATCAAGGTGCCGGCGGTGCGCAGCGCCGGTCGGCACGCGGTCCGGGCCGGCACGCACGACCGGACGTACTGAGCCCGGTCAGCGGGTCGTGAGCTCCTGGTAGTCCGGGTGCCGCTCGATCCACGCGGCGACGTAGCTGCACTGTGGCACGACCCGGCGCGACGATCCCGACCGGACGTCGTCGAGCGCGTGCTCCACGAGGATCGACGCGTGACCGCCACCACGGTGCGCGGGATCGACCTCGGTGTGCACGAACCGGATCTCGTCGTCGTCGACCTCGTACGCCGCGAAGCCGATGACCTCGCCGTCCTCGACGAGGGAGTACTGCTGCTTGTCGGTGTCGTTCCGCACCTCGGGTGTCGCCATGCGGCAGACGCTACGCCCCTCCCGAAGAAGGGTCTGTGAACCCGCTGGACGCTCGGGTACGGTCTGATCGTGCGCGACGAGTCGACCCCGCCCTTCCGGTTCCGGACGCCTCCCGGCTGGCCGACGCCGACCGCCGAGTGGGCGGAACTCCACCAGGCCGCCGAGCCCGCTCCGGGCTGGTCGCCCGCGCCGGAGGTCCCGTCCGCCCCCGAGGGGTGGCGCTTCTGGGAGCCGGTCCCGCGCTCGTTCCGGCGGTTCCTGCCGCCGGCGGCCCGTCGCCTGCGTGCCGTTCGGTGGATCGCCCTCGCCGTGGCGGCGCTCTCGCTCGCCGCCGTCTTCGTCGTCGGTGCCCTCGGCGGTCCGGGCGCGGTCGCCCTGGTACCGCTGGTGGCCGGCGTCGCGGTACTGGTGGTGGGTTCCGCGCGGCTCGGCGAGACCGCGGAACGGACCGCGGCCTCGATCCGGGACGACGCGGCCGCATGGCGGGCGGCCGAGGTCCCGGTACGGGCGCGGGCCGCGTCCCCGGGACTCGACGACGACCGGGCGCTGGCGGCCTGGGAGGCCGCCGCGTGGGGGATGACGAGCGCGCGGCCCTTCGCCACTGCGGACGACACCACCGCTTCGCCGGACCGGCCCGACGTCCCTTCGCCGGACCGACCCGGGGTCCCTTCGCCGAACCGGCCCGGGGTCCCTTCGCCGCTGCGGCACCGCAGCCGGACCGTCGTGGCCGTCACGGCCGGAGCAGCGGCGCTCCTGCTCGTGGTCGGTGCGACGGCCGCTGTCGACCCCGTCGTGCGCGCCGTGCAGGACAGCGGGCAGACGCTCGCGGTCGGGCTCCAGGACACCGGGCCGGACGGCAGCATCCCGGACGATGGCGCACCCGGCGGCGGTGCCACGGACGACGCCGCACCGGACGCGGGCGACCAGGAGCCGTGGACGTCCGACGACGGGACGGTCACCGCGTCGTTCATCGCCGACGACGAGACGTGGCAGGCGACCTGCGGAGCGATCGATTTCGCAGACGGCTGCTGGGCGTGGCAGATCGACGCCGAGTGCGACGGTCCCGCCGAGGTCACGGTCGGCTTCTCGGACACCGAGAGCGGGGACGACGTGCGCACCGACACCCGCACCGTCGTACTGACCTCCGGCACGCCGCTGATCCTCACCGAGCAGGGTTCCGAGGAGTGGGGCGGCATCCGCGACGTGACCTGCTCCGCCGCGCCGGACCAGCCCGTCGCGCTGACCCGCACGCCGCTCGACTCCGACGACGAGGACGCCGACGGGTCGTGGCCGGACGGCTGCGTCGACTACGGGTGTGCCGGGTGGGAGGTCACCGCGGACACGAGCTGCGCCTCGGCGACCGTCCAGTTCTCCGTCGACGAGGAGGTCGCCCAGGTGACCGGTCCGCACGACCTCGTAGTGACGACGGCACTGCACGCCGGCGAGCCGGTGGACGTCTGGGCCGGGGGCGCGTGGATGTCGGACGAGGACGCCCGCATCACCCGGGTGACCTGCGGCTGACCCGTCGCTCGGCGTGGACCACAATGGTCGGGTGCACAGCGGCGACGATCGGGGTCCGGACCGGGTGGTGCTCGGCGACAACCTCGACGTCCTGCCGACCCTGGCGGACGGCTCGTTCACGCTCGTCTACCTCGACCCGCCGTTCAACACCGGTCGGTACCAGCGTCGCCACGCGAGCGCGGCGGTGCGGGAGCCGGGTGCAGCAACTGAGCCGTCGGCAACTGCCGAGCCGGTCGCGGCGGATCGTCGTCGCGAGCGGGTGACGGGCTTCCGGGGGAGCTCGTACGAGCGGGTGCGCGGTGACCTGATGCGCTTCGACGACCGGTTCGAGGACTACTGGTCCTTCCTCGAACCCCGGCTGCTCGAGGCGTGGCGGCTCCTCGCCGACGACGGCACCCTCTACCTCCACCTCGACTACCGCGAGTCGCACTACGCCAAGGTCCTGCTCGACGCGCTCTTCGGCCGCGATGCCTTCCTCAACGAGATCGTCTGGGCGTACGACTTCGGTGCGAAGTCCCGGTCGCGGTGGCCCACGAAGCACGACACGATCCTCGTCTACGTGAAGGATCCGTCGCGGTACTGGTTCGACTCGGAGGCGGTCGACCGCGAGCCGTACATGGCGCCGGGCCTCGTCACCCCCGAGAAGCGCGAGCGCGGGAAGCTCCCGACCGACGTCTGGTGGCACACGATCGTGTCGCCGACCGGCAAGGAGAAGACCGGCTACCCCACGCAGAAGCCCGAGGGGGTGCTGCGCCGGATCGTGCAGGCCTCGTCGCGCGAGGGGGACTGGGTGCTCGACTTCTTCGCCGGCAGCGGGACGACGGGAGCGGTGGCCCGGGCGCTCGGCCGGCGGTTCGTGCTGGTCGACGACAACCCGGTCGCGGTCGACGTGATGCGTCGGCGGCTGCCGGGGGCGGCGTTCGAGGTGGTCGGGCCGGAGGCCTCGGCCGGCTGACGCGTGTCGGCGCCGGTGGCGGTGGCGGTGGCGTTGGCGGTGTCGACTCGGAACGACGGGGTCGACGTCGTACGACATCGACCCCGTCGTTCCGGGTCGTCGGACGCGGACGCGGGTGGCGCCGCGTGGCCGGGCGCTACTCGGCGGAGTGGCGGCCGTGCCCGTGGGTGTCCGGACGGGAGGCACGACTCGCCTCGCCGCCGTCGGCCCGCGTCGTGTTCGTGGGCAGGTCCGCCAACCGTGTCGTGTCGGCCCGGTCGCTGGTCGCGTCCGGCACCGCGTCCACCAGGGTCGGCAGTGCGTGGGCGGCCCGGGTGCGGATCGTCCCGGTGGTGGTCGGCGGCTCGTCGACCGGGGCGGCGGCGGAGTGTGCGCCGTGGGTGGTCGCGTCGGGCAGCGGTGCGCGGGTGTCCTCGAGCGTGGCGGTCCGGGCAGCGCCGGTCGCCGGGCGGGGGGACGCGTCGGACCGGGCGGTGCCGGCGGGGGAGGCCGTGCCTCCGAGCTGACCGCTCCCGACGGCGGAACCGGCGGGACGGGGCTGGGACACGACGTCCGGCGAGGTCGGCACGACCGACGTCGAGCCGGTGTCCGGCGAGACCAGCGAGCCCGTCCGGGCCGCCGCGTGCTGGGCGTCCATGGTCAGACGGTCCGCGTCGGCGCTCGCGCGCTCGTTGTCGGCGCGTTCGGTGTTCGCCTGCTCCTGCAGCGCCGAGACCTTGCGGAGCGGCGGCACGCGGAAGAACCAGGTGAGGACGAACGCGAGCAGGATCACGGCGAGGCCGACGTAGTACACGACCACGGCCGAGTCGCTGAACCCGACGAGGAACGGGCGGGTGAGCCGCTTGTCCGCGCCGTTCAGGAACGACGTGTCGCTCGTCGCGGAGCTGCTCGATGAGCTCGCACTCGAATCACCCTGCTCGAGCTGCTTGACGAGGGTCGGCGCGACCTCGTCCACGACGTTCTGACGCTGGTCGGCGTTGGAGTAGTCGACCCGCAGCGAGCCGTCCACGACCTCGGCACCGGCCTTCGAGGCGGCGGTCTCGAGCGCCTGCTGCTCGGCGGCGGGCGTCGCCGCGGCGACCTTCTCGGCGATGATCGAGTCGGCCGACGTCGCGGGGACGGCACCGGCGGCGACCTGCTGCTGGACCGCTGCGGTGACCTGCTTCGTGACGGCGGCGTCCGCGGCCTGCTCGGCCTGGGTGGCGCCCTCGTCGAGGCCGTCCTGGACCTTCTGCTGCACCGGGTCGACGATCTTGTTCCAGATCTGGTCCATCACGCCCTTGTTCGCTGACGCGTTCGCGACCGAGGGCGTGAGGGCAGCGTTCAGGGCGCTCTTCAGGTCGCCCTCGTTCTGCATCGCCGTCGTGATGTTGGTCGGCATGAGCGTGAACAGGACGGACAGCAGCACGGCCGTACCCATGGTGCCGCCGATCTGGCGGAAGAACGTGGCGGCACTGGTCGCGACGCCGATGTCCCGCGGGCGCACGGAGTTCTGCGCCGCGAGCGTCAGGGTCTGCATGAGCTGTCCGAGTCCGAGGCCGATGCCGAACATGCCGAGCATCAGGAACCACAGCGGACTGTCGGCGGTGAGGAACGTCAGGACCAGGAAGCCGATGGCGGTGAACGCGGTGCCGGTGATCGGGAAGACCTGGTAGTTGCCGGTCCGCGAGATGATCTGGCCGGATGCGATCGACGAGATCATCAGGCCGAGGACCATCGGGAGCATCGAGAAGCCGGACTCGGTCGGCGTGACGCCCTTCACGATCTGCAGGTACAGCGGGATGGTGAGCATCGCGCCGAACATGCCGAAGCCGACGAGTACCGACAGCACCGCCGACATCGAGAAGACGCGGGAACCGAAGAGCTTGAGCGGCAGGATCGCGTCGTCGCCCATCGCACGCTCGACCAGGATGAAGGCGACGAGTCCCACCGCGCCGATGCCGTAGCAGGCGAAGGCGCCCGGCGAACTCCAGCCCCACTCGCGGCCCTGCTCGGCGATGAGGAGCAGGGGCACCAGTGTGACGATGACGAGCGTGGCGCCCCACCAGTCGATGCGAGGCTTGCCGCGGTCACCGAACTTCGGCAGGTGCAGGAACGTCAGCACCATGAAGAGCGCGATTATGCCGATCGGCACGTTGATCAGGAAGACCCAGCGCCAGCCGGCGACGAACAGCAGCTGGTCAGCCCCGGCGAACACGCCGCCGACGAGCGGTCCGATGACGCTCGAGATGCCGAAGACGGCGAGGAAGTAGCCCTGGTACTTGGCTCGCTCGCGCGGGGCGAGCATGTCGCCCATGATCGCGAGCGGCAGGGACATGAGACCGCCCGCGCCGAGGCCCTGCAGCGCGCGGAAGCCGGCGAGCATGAGCATCGAGGTCGAGAACGACGCGGCGAAGGACCCGACGATGAAGATGCCGATGGCCGTGAGGAACAGCGGACGGCGGCCGAAGATGTCGGAGAGCTTGCCGTAGATCGGCGTGGTGATCGTCGAGGCGATCAGGTAGGCCGTGGTGACCCAGGCCTGCTGGTCGAGCCCGTGCAGGTCGTCACCGATCGTGCGGATCGCGGTGCCGACGATCGTCTGGTCGAGGGCGCCGAGGAACATCCCCGCCATCAGGCCGTAGATGACCAGCAGGATCTGCCGGTGGTTCATCACGGTGTTCGACGACGTGGTGGGTGCCACGGGTGCGGTCGCGGTCTGGGTCATGTGCAGGGTCTCCCGGAAACTTTGCGCTGGCTGCAAAGTTACATCTGCCGCAAGGTGGTGGGTCGCGCCGGAACCGGTTCCTGAGTGGATCGGCAGCGTCGGCGCCGGTTTCGGGAGGTGTCCGTCGAGTTGAGGAGGCCCGACGCCGTCACAGTACGCCCGCGGGTGGAGGACGTCCGTCAGACTGCTGCGGCCGCCTGCTCGAGCGCCGCGCTGAACCGCTCGTCGACCTCGATCCGCATGGCGCCCGTCTCGTCGTCGAAGCCCGACACGGCGCTGACCTCGCCGTGGCGCGAGAAGTAGAGCAGCGGACTGAGCACTCCGCCGGGCGGTCCGTGCGCACCGTCGGCGAGCACCTGCACGACCAGGCCGGCGAGGGTCTGCACCGCGGTGATGCTCGACGCGTCACGGATGGGGACGGCGAGCAGGAGGTGTCGGTGCGGGACCGCGAACACGGTGCCGAAGCCGGCCGCGCCGAACAGTGCGGGCAGGTTCACGGCCTTCGAGGCCACGAACAGGGACTCGCCCTCGACGAGGAACACGCCCGGAGCGATCTCGGCGTGCTCGTCCACCGGCTCGTCGTCGGTGTTGAGCTGCCCGAGGGCGAAGAGCTCGTCGGTGCCGAGGGGCAGCCGGAGCAGCGTCGGACCCGACAGCGTGCTCACCATGGTGGGGTAGTCGACGCACAACCCGAGCACCAGACCGGGCGCGAACGGCCTGGCGTAGTCGAGATCGGTCGGGTCGGACGCGACACTACTGTGCTCGGACAGGATCCGGAGCCGGATGCGCTGTCGCAGTTCGTCCGCGCTGAGGTCTTCTACCGCCGGCTCGCTGTACGCCTGGATCATGCGGTCGAAGTGCTCAGCCACCATGTCCGCCTGCACGGACGGAGACTCGCCGTGCACCTGCGACGCGAGGTTCTCGAGCAGGAAGACCCGGCCGTCGGTGCCGACCAGCCGTGGTTGCTCACCGACCGGCGCCTCGACGGTGGTCTCCAAGCCCCGCTCGGCGAGGGCCCGTTGCGCCAGCGCGACGAGGGACGGGGCGTGTCCGTCACGCCCGTCGTCCTGCTTCCGGCCGAACCACCCCATCCGGTGGGACCTCAGGCCCCGAGTGCGGCGTCGACGATCTCCTTGGCCTCACGCTGCACCTGTTCGAGGTGCTCCTGTCCGACGAAGCTCTCGGCGTAGATCTTGTAGACGTCCTCGGTGCCGGAGGGCCGCGCTGCGAACCACGCCTTGTCGGTGACGACCTTCACGCCGCCGACGGCAGCGTCGTTGCCCGGCGCCTTCGACAGCTTCGCGGTGATCGGGTCACCGGCGAGCGTCTCGGCGGTGATGGCGTCGCCGTCGAGCTTCGACAGGCGGGCCTTCTGCTCCTTGGTCGCCGCGGCGTCGACGCGCTGGTAGACCGGAGCGCCGAAGCGCTCGGTCAGCTCGTCGTAGAGCTGCGACGGGGTCTTGCCGGTGACCGCGATGATCTCGGACGCCAGGAGCGCCAGGATGATGCCGTCCTTGTCGGTGGTCCAGGCGGTGCCGTCCATGCGGAGGAACGACGCACCTGCGGACTCTTCGCCGCCGAACGCCACGGACCCGTCGATGAGCCCCGGCACGAACCACTTGAAGCCGACCGGGACCTCCCACAGGCGACGCCCGAGGGACTCTGCGACGCGGTCGATGATGCTCGAGGACACGAGCGTCTTGCCGATCGCGGCGTCGTCGCGCCAGGCGGGCCGGTGCGCGTACAGGTACTCGATCGCGACCGCGAGGTAGTGGTTCGGGTTCATCAGGCCGCCGTCGGGCGTGACGATGCCGTGCCGGTCGGAGTCGGCGTCGTTGCCGGTGAGGACGTCGTACTCGTCCTTGCGCGCGACGACCGAGGCCATGGCGCTCGGGCTGGACGGGTCCATCCGGATCTTGCCGTCCCAGTCGAGCGTCATGAAGGACCAGGTGGGGTCGACGTCGGGGTTGACCACCGTGAGGTCGAGCCCGTAGTGGTCGCGGATGCGGTTCCAGTACGGCAGGGACGCGCCACCGAGGGGGTCGGCCCCGATCGTGACGCCGGCACGCTTGATGGCGTCGATGTCGATGATGTTCGCCAGGTCGGCGACGTACGCGCCGAGGAAGTCGTAGTGGTCGGGCGACGCCTGCTCGGTGCGGCGCACCTCGGTGTTGCCGCCGGCGATGATCGCGTTCGCGCGTTCGGCGATCCAGCTCGTCGCGTCGCTGTCGGCCGGGCCGCCGTGCGGCGGGTTGTACTTGAAGCCGCCGTCGCGGGGCGGGTTGTGGCTCGGCGTGATGACGATGCCGTCCGCCGTGTCCGGGTTGCCGGCGCGGTTGTACGCGATGATCGCGTGGCTGAGCGCCGGGGTGGGGACGTAGCCGTTCTCGCTGTCGGCGAGGACGTGCACGCCGTTGGCGGCCAGCACCTCGAGCGCGGTGCGTTCCGCGGGGCCGGACAGTGCGTGCGTGTCACGACCGATGAACAGCGGTCCGTCGGTGCCCTGAGCGGTGCGGTACTCGACGATCGCCTGCGTGATCGCGGCGATGTGCGTGTCGTTGAACGCCGAGTCCAGCGAGGACCCGCGGTGGCCCGAGGTGCCGAAGACGACCTTCTGCTCGGGGACGGAGACGTCCGGGACCCGCTCGTGGTACGCGGCGATGAGGGCGTCGAGGTCGACGAGGTCGTCTGCAGTGGCAGGGGTGCCGGCGCGGTCGTTCATGCGTCCATCCTGGCATCGCACCGGTCGGCACGCCCAGGAACGTGACGCCTGTGGACGGCGGAGGTGCCTGTGGACGAGGAGCGAGCGGCCGTCCCACCGCGGAAGAAAGGGGGACTTCCCGGGGGGACGACCGCTCGCGGTCTGGAGGCGGCGTCAGGCCGTGCGGAACGATCCCGTCGCGGTGCGCAGCGAGCCGGTGGCCGTGCGCGTCGAGGACGTCGCGGTGCCCGGACGGCGGAACTGCGTGTCGACGAACCGGCCGAGCGCGCGCCCGGTCCCGGTGCCGGTGAAGGTACCGATCGGGCGCCATGCGGCCTGGACCGCGTAGCCACCGAGCTCGTCGCGGTGTTCGAGGCCGGACACGTACGCGCCGCCCAGGGGGTTCTGACGGTTCTGCATGGATGCTCCTCGTCGTCGTGCCGAGGATCGTCGGTCACCGGGCCGGCGACCACGACGCCGTCGGCTGGAACGCCCACACTACGCGCTTCTTTTGCATGAAGCAAAAAAAGGATTGCTCAGGCGAGTCGCCCACATCGCTCAGGCGAGCCGCCCACAGCGCTCAGGCCACCAGCTCGCAGAAGGTCCGACCCTCGGCCGTCCAGCTCTGCTTCGCGACGAGGCCGACCGCCTCGGCGTGGTCGAGCAGGGCGTCGACCCCGACCTCGGCCCACGGGAAGCCGGCGCTCTCGTGGCCGTCGGCATCCACCACGCGAGCGGTGTACACCCGGTCCGCGGTGTGGTCGACGTGGGTCTCGACGATGATCCTGCCGCCGTCGCGCACGATCTCGCGGCACCGGGCGAGCAGTGCCGCCGGGTCGCCGCCGATGCCGATGTTGCCGTCGATCACGAGCGCAGTGTCCCAGTGGCCCTCGTCGGGGACGGTGTCGAAGACCGACCCCTGGATCGCCGTGCCGCCGGAGCGTCGTGCGATCGCGACGGCGTCGGCGGAGACGTCCACGCCGAGGGACGGGATCCCGAGGGTGCGCGCGGCGACCAGCATCCGGCCGGGCCCGCACCCGATGTCGATCACCGGACCGTCGGCGCCGTCGAGGAGGGATCGGTCGATCCGGTCCGCCGCCGCACTCCAGCGGCCGACGTCGAGCGTCACCGCCCGGTCCGGTCGGGACGTGTCGGTGAGCCGGATCCGGCCGTCGGTGCGGAGGGCGCGAGCGTAGGGCTCGCCGCCGCCGGCGCCGAAGGAGACGGGTGCGTGCATGGTCATCGGAGGCTCCCCACCGTCTCGGCGTGCAGTGCGGTGGCGAACCCGGAGTCGGGCACGAGTGCCGCGACGCGCTCGGCGTCCGGCACGGTGTCGACGTCGAGCAGGACCCCGAGGGTGCCGACGTCGAGGCCGGCGTCCGTCAGGCGACGGAACTGGACCGCGCCGGTGTCGTCCTGGGACATCGGCACGCCGCGGAGGTGCGCGCCGTCCGGGTCCCGCAGGTAGAGGGACCAGAAGCCGCCGTCCTCGGCCGGACCGAACCAGGCGTCCCGCTCGGGGTCGTCGAAGACCGGTGCGAGGTCGGCCGGACCGACCTGCGGCGTGTCCATGCCGACGAGCAGGGTCGGGCCGTCCACCGCGTCGAACAGCGCACCGAGGCGCTCGTCGAGCCCGCCGGTCGTCTGGTGGATGACGTCGAAGCCCTCGGCGCCGTCCGGCAGCACCGTGCCGTCGTAGAAGAGCACCCGGCGGGCGGCCGGCAGGGCACGGACCGTCGCGAGCGTGTCGGCGAGGCTCGCGGCGGCGACGCGCGCGGCCCCCTCGGGGGTGAGCGCCGGCGTCAGACGTGTCTTGACCCGGCCCGGGAGGCACTCCTTCGCGACCACCGCGACGGTGATGTCGGACGTCGTCATGAGTGGACCTCCTCGGTCTCGACGGGACCGGCCACGTGGCGGACCGGAGCCGGGGCGACCACGGTGGGTCGCGCCTCCCGGCGGTACTCGCGCAGCAGACGCGACATGTCCTTGACGGCGTTGACGGTGCCGCGCAGCGTGCCCGTGACCTTGCTGTCGCCGATGCGCTGGGCGTAGCCGATGTCGGACTCGTCGACGCGCCACCCGGCGGCGTGCGCGGCGAGGACCATCTCGAGCGGGTAGCCGCTGCGGCGGTCGCGGAGGTCCAGTGCGACCAGGTCCTCGCGGCGCATGACCCGCATCGGGCCGAGGTCGTGGAGTCGGTAGCCGGTCGCGCGGCGCATCAGGACGGCGAGCACGCGGTTCGCGAAGCGGGCGTGCGGGGCCCAGGCGCCCGGCGTCGTGGGGACGCGGCGTCCGAGCGCCAGGTCGGTGTGGCCCGTCGCCACGCGGGCGACGAGCGGGACGAGTTCGGCGGGGTCCATCGAGGCGTCGGCGTCGCAGAAGGCCACGTACTCGGCCGTGGCGGCGGCGACCCCGGCGGCGCAGGCCGACCCGAAGCCGCGGACCGGTTCGGTCACGACGAGGGCGCCGTGGGCACGGGCGACGTCGGCCGATCCGTCGGTGGAGCCGTTGTCGACGACGATCGCGCGGTAGCCACGCGGGAGCCGACCCAGGACCTCGGGGAGGGCGTCTGCCTCGTCGAGACAGGGGAGGATCACGTCGACGTTCATGTCGGCCATTCGGTGCGGGTCGACGGAACGACTGGTCGCGGGGTCTGCCGCGCGCGTCGGCGGTGTCGGGCGGTCGGTCTCGTCGGCCGGCTGTCGTTCCATACCGTCGACACAACACGAGATCGATCGGCGGGGTACAGGTTCGGCGTCCCCCGGTGGACGATCCGCGCACTCGCGAGGGTCGGGTACCCCCGGGTGGGGGACACGGCGGTCCGGCGTCCGGCGGACGGGTGCGGGCGCGTCGACGTGGTGGCGAGGGCCTGGAGGCGCGGTGCCGGTCCCCGGGACCGGCACCGCGCCTCCAAGCGGTCACGCGTCGTGCGCTCGCCGGCTCGTCCGCTGCGGTCGCCGGTTCAGGGTGGTGGTGGCGGCTACCGCACCGCCGCGCGCAGCGGCGCCGACTGGAACTCCCGCATGCCGCGCTCGAAGTCGACCTCGGCACGCCACCCGAGCTCGGCGGCGATCCGGTCCGACGACGCCGTGACGTGCCGGACGTCCCCGAGCCGGTACTCGCCGGTGACGACCGGCTGGGGACCCTCGGGCCCGGCGATCGCGGCGGCCATCTCCCCGATCGTGTGCACGATGCCGGACCCGACGTTGTACGCCCGGAACGTCTCGGCGGGCAGGTCCGCCGTCGCGGCGATCGATGCGGCGTTCGCCCCTGCGACGTCGTCGACGTGCACGAAGTCGCGCCGCTGGTGGCCGTCCTCGAAGACGCGCGGCGCCTCGCCCCGGGCGAGTGCCGACCGGAACAGCGAGGCGACCCCGGCGTACGGGGTGTTCGCGGGCATGCCCGGACCGTAGACGTTGTGGTAGCGGAGCGCGATCGCCCGACCACCGGTCGCTCGCGACCACGAGGACGCGAGGTGCTCCTGCGCCACCTTCGTCTGCGCGTAGACGTTGCGCGGGTCGAGCGCTGCCGACTCGTCGATCAGCCCAGGCAGGAGCGGCTTGCCGTCCGGTCCGATCGGGTCGAACTCCCCGGCGTCGAGGTCGGCGCGACGACGGGCCGGCGGGCGCACGGGCTCGCCGGACGCCGTCGTGTAGGCGCCTTCGCCGTAGACGACCATCGAGCTGGCGACCACGAGGCGGCCGATGCCGTGGCGGTCCATGCCGGCGAGGACGTGGGCGGTGCCGGCGTCGTTCGACGAGACGTAGTCGGGGGCGTCCTGGAAGTCGACGCCCAGTCCGACCTTGGCGGCCTGGTGGCAGACCACGTCGACCCCGTCGAGGGCGGCGTCGAGGCTGATCCGGTCGCGGACGTCGCCGTGCACGAACTCGATGCCCTGCTGCTGGTGCGCGGTGACGATCTCCGCGGGGTCGCCGTGGACGTCGTCGCGGAGGGAGTCGAGCACGCGTACCTCGTGGCCGTCGGCCAGGGCACGGCGGACGATCGCGGACCCGATGAAGCCGGCGCCGCCGGTGACGAGCAGGCGGGTCACGCGGAGGCCTCCGTGGTCGCTGCTGCGGGCCGTGCGCTCGTCATCGCGCTCGCGCTCGCCGCGGCCGGGACGAGCTCCCGGGGGGTGTAGTCGTCCGGGATCGCCGCGACGATCGAACCGATCGCACGGACGATCACCTCGTTCGCCCGGGCCAGGCGCTCCATCACCATGCCGTGGGTGACCGGCGCCTCGCCGGTTCCGGCGGTGGCCTGCGCCTCGGCCTCGGCCTCGGACGGGGCCAGGCCAGCGTCGGCGTCGGTCACGAACGAGAGGTTCACCGTCCCGATGCCGAGCTCGGCCGCGAGGGGGACCTCGGGCGTCATCGTCATGTTGATCGTGTGGCCGCCGGCCTCGCGCATCCAGATGGACTCCGCACGCGTCGAGAACCGCGGCCCCTGGATCACCACGCACGTGCCCGTCGGCCGGAAGGGCACGTCGAGGCGCTCGATCGCACCGATCGCGACGCGTCGGAGCACCGGGTCGAACGGGTCCGCGAAGGACAGGTGCTGCACGGCGTCCTCGAAGAACGTGTCCGCTCGGCCCCACGTCCGGTCGATGAGCTGGTCGGTGACGACGAACGTCCCGGGGGCGTAGTCGGGGTGCAGGCCACCGACCGCGCTGGACGACACCACGGCACGGACGCCGAGCGAGCGCAGTGCCCACAGGTTCGCCCGGTGGTTGATGCGGTGCGGCGCCACCGAGTGCTCGCGGCCGTGCCGGGTGAGGAACGCCACCCGCTTGCCCGACATGGTCCCGATGCTGATCGGGCTCGACGTGGCGCCGAACGGGGTGTCGACGTCGACCTCGTCCGCGGTGCCGGGCTCGAACAGCTCGTAGAGTCCCGAACCGCCGATCACCCCGATGCCCACACGCGTCTCGTCCACAGCTCCGGTCGTGGTCACGTCGTCCTCCACAGGTCCTCCGAATGGTCCTCGGCGCGTTCTGCGCGCTCGTTACGCTACTGGGACCGCCCTCGGTCGAACCGGGAGCGGGCACACATCTCACCTGTTCGGAGGCGCACGTGCGAACGATCGGTCAGCACCGCGACGAGATCGCCGCCCTGGTCGCGCCGGTCCTGTCCGGCAGGCGTACGTCCGTCCCGGAGGCGCGGGACATCGACGACCTCGCCACCGGTGCCGGCAGCGGTCGGGGGTACCGCGTGCTGGCACGTGCGGTCGTCGCACCCGTGCCGCTCCCGCCGTTCGACAACAGCCAGATGGACGGCTTCGCCGTCCGCGCCGCCGACGCCGGTCGTCTGCTCCGGGTGGTCGAGCCCGTCCCCGCGGGGGTCGTCCCCGCTCCGCTGGACCCCGGGACCGCGGCGCCCATCATGACCGGAGCGCGGATCCCGGACGGCGCCGACGCGGTCTTCCCGGTCGAGGCGACGGGACCCGGCTCCTTCCCGGCCGCGCTGTCCCTGACCGAGGTCACGGTGCCGGACGACCTCGCCCCGGGGACGTTCGTGCGCGGGACCGGCACGGACCTCGCACGCGGCGGCGGACTCGCACCGGCCGGCACCGCCGTGACGCCCGCACTGCTCGGCACGCTGGCGTCCGCCGGGGTCACCGCGGTCGACCTCGTGCGGCGGCTGCGGGTGCTCGTCGTCTCCACCGGGTCGGAGCTCCGCGGCGCCGGTGACGCCACGATCGGCGACGCGAACGGCATCGCCCTGCGGGCCGCCCTCGCCCAGGTCGGGGTCGAGACGCGGGCGGTCCGTGTGCCGGACGACGTCCCCGCGTTCACGAGTGCCCTCGACGAGGCGGTGGGGGACTGGGCCGACCTCGTCCTCACCACCGGCGGGATCAGCGCCGGCGCGTACGAGGTCGTGCGGCAGGCCCTCGAACCGCGCGGACTCGTGGTCACCCCGGTCGCCGTGCAGCCCGGCGGCCCCCAGGCGTCCGGCACGGTCGAGCTCGCGGGCCGGGACGTGCCGGTGGTCTCGTTCCCGGGCAACCCCGTCTCGGCGCTCGTCTCGTTCGAGCTGTTCCTCCGGCCGCTCCTCGCCGAAGACGCCGGCCTGCCCGACGACCGGCCGGCGCAGGAGCTCCCCGCAGCCGAGTCGGCGACCTCGCCGTCCGCCAAGCACCAGGTCCGTCGCGGCCGGGTCGAGGGCGGCCGCGTGCACTTCGTGGGCGGTCCGAGCTCCCACCTGCTCGCGCACTACGCCGCGGCCACGCACCTCGTCCACGTCCCGGTCGGCACCACCACCGTCGAACCCGGCGACCCCCTGACCGTCTGGAGCCTCCGTTGACCGGCGAACCGATGCCCGACCCGACCCTGCCCGGCGGTGACCTGTCGCACGTCCGCGCCGACGGCACCGCGCACATGGTCGACGTCTCCGAGAAGGACGTCACCGCACGCTCCGCCACCGCCACGGCGACGCTCGTCACCCGTCCCGACGTGGTCGCTCGCATCCTCGACGGGTCGCTCCCCAAGGGCGAGGTGATCGGCACCGCCCGGATCGCCGCGATCATGGCCGTGAAGAAGACCTCCGACCTGGTCCCGCTCTGCCACCCACTGCCGATCGCCGGGGTCGAGGTCGACATCACCGGGGCACAGGACCGCGTCGTCGTCGAGGTGTCCGTGCGCACCACCTCACGGACGGGCGTCGAGATGGAAGCCCTCACCGGCGCGAGCATCGCGGCACTGACCGTGTACGACATGGTGAAGGCCGTCGACCGCGCGGCCGTGATCACGGACGTCCGGGTGCTCGAGAAGCACGGCGGGCGCTCCGGGGACTGGAGCAACCGATGACCTCGCAGCCGACACGGGGACGAGCGGCCGTGGTGGTGGTGTCCACCCAGGCCTCCGTCGACCCGGCCCTCGACCGGACCGGCCCCGTCATCGCGGGCTGGCTCCGCGAACGCGCCTTCACCGTGACGGAGCCGATCATCGTCCCCGACGGCGGCCCGATCGCCGAGACGGTGTCGGCCGAGCTCCTGTCGGACGCCCGGGTCGTCATCACCACGGGCGGCACCGGCGTCACCCCGACCGACCGCACGCCCGAGGCGATCGCGCCGCTCATCGACCTCGAGCTGCCCGGCATCGCCGAGGAGATCCGCCGCCGTGGGCTCGCCGGCGCCGGCCCCACCGCGCTGCTGAGCCGGGGCGTCGCGGGGATCGCCGGTGGCACCCTGATCGTCGCGCTCCCCGGCTCGCGCGGTGGTGTCGCCGACGGGCTCGCGGTCCTCGACGGCCTGCTCGACCACGTCCTCGCCCAGGTCTCGGGCGAGGGCCACGCACCGCGGAGCGCCTCGTGAACGGCCCCGCCGACGCCCCCGAGCGCGTCGTCCTCGCCGACGTCGTCGACCGGTCCATCACCGTCGACGAGGTCGCCGCCGTCGTCGCCACCGACCAGGACGGCGCGGTCGTCACCTTCGCCGGGGTCGTCCGCGACCACGACGACGGCAAGGGGGTCACCGCCCTCGAGTACGAACGGCACCCGAGCGCCGGCGAGGTCATCGCCGAGGTGGCCCGGACGATCGCCGCCGCCCACCCCGAGGTCCGCATCGCGGTGCTGCACCGCGTCGGCGCGCTCGGCATCGGGGACGTGGCGCTCGCCGCAGCCGTGTCGTCGCCGCACCGTGCCGAGGCCTTCGCTGCCTGTGGGGCCCTCGTCGACCTCGTGAAGGAGCAGGTGCCCATCTGGAAGCACCAGCGGTTCACCGACGGTTCCGACGAGTGGGTCGCCGCCCTCTGATCCGACCCTGTGGGACTCCGCAGCTGACCGTTGCCGGATCGCAACCGCGCCACGCGTTCGGGGCGTAGCGCGGGTTCCGAGCGGATCCATAGAATCCGGGACCATGAGCGTGCTGCTGTACGGGGCCGGTGTGGTCCTGCTGGTCTTCGCCTTGATCGACATCCTCACCAAGGGCGACGACCAGGTCCGTGGACTCCCGAAGTTCGCGTGGGTGCTCCTCGTGGTCCTCGTGCCCGTGGTCGGCAGCATCGTGTGGTTCGCCGTCGGGCACGACTGGGCCCCCGGTGACCGGAATCACGGACGGTACATCGAGCCGAACCGCCACGAGGACCGCTACGCCACGCTCGGTGACGCGCGCAACGCCCACGGCGACAAGCGCGTGAGCGGCACGGAGCAGGAACTCGCCGAGCTCGAGCGCGAGATCGAGTACTGGGAGGCCCAGGCGCGCCTCAAGCGGGCGAAGGAAGCCGCGGGCGAGAGCGACGTCGCGCCGTCGAGCTGACGCGCGCGTCCGGTCGGCGTCGCACGGTGCGCGGTCCGGCGGCCGGTGCGTGGTGCGTCGGCCGGTGCGAGGTGCGTCGGCCGGTGCGTGGTGCGTCGGCCGGTGCGTGGTGCGTCGGCCGGTGCGAGGCTGACCGCTTCGTGCGGCGCTACAAGCTCGCACCGAGCGGGCAGCGCCGCACCCGCTGGACAACTCCGCACGGTGCGCATCGGGCGGTGCCGCCTTCCGAGCCGGAACGGTGCGCTCCTGGCCGCGCCGCGCCCGGCGAGGGCCGGCGTGGGGAGGGGGTCGCGCCTCCTGGACGTCGCACGGTGCGCGGTGCGTCGGCCGGTGCGAGGTTGACCGCTTCGTGCGGAGTTACAAGCTCGCACCGAGCGGGCAGCGCCGCACCCGCTGAACAACCGCGCACCGTGCGCACCCGGCGGTGCCGCGCCGCGCGACGCGGGCCGGCGTGGGGAGTGGGGTCGCGCTTCCTGGACGTCGCACGGTGCGCAGTGCGTCGGCCGGTGCGAGGTTGACCGCTTCGTGCGGCGTTACAAGCTCGCACCGAGCGCGCAGCGCCGCACCCAGTGGACAACCCCGCACCGTGCGCGCCCGCGCTCCCTCATCAACCCCGCACCGTGCGCGCCCGCGCTGCATCGCCACCCCGCACCGTGCGCGCCCGCGCTCCCTCACCAACCCCGCACCGTGCGCGCCCGCGCTCCCTCAATGCCCCGCACCGACCACCCCGCCGCGCCGCCTACCCTTGACGGGTGGCTCATCTCCTCGGCGCCGAGAACCTCCATCTCGAGTTCCCCACCAAGGTCGTCTTCGACAACGTCACCCTCGGCATCGACGAGGGTGACCGCATCGGCGTCGTCGGCCGGAACGGCGACGGCAAGTCGACCCTCCTCGCCCTGCTGTCCCAGCGCCTCGAGCCGGACGGCGGCCGCGTCACGCACCGCCGCGGGCTGACCGTCGGCTACCTCGACCAGCGGGACATCCTGCCAGCGGGGGAGACCGTCGGCACCGTCGTCGTCGGGGACCTGGCCGAGCACGAGTGGGCGGGCGACCCGAAGATCCGCGACATCATCGGCGGCCTCGTGTCGGACATCCCGTGGGACGTCTCGGTGGACGAGCTGAGCGGTGGGCAGCGGCGTCGCGTGGCGCTCGCGCGGCTGCTGGTCGGCGACTGGGACGTGCTGTTCCTCGACGAGCCGACGAACCACCTCGACGTCGAGGGCATCCAGTGGCTCGCGGAGCACATCAACCGCCGGTGGTCGGCGAACCAGGGCGGCATGGTGGTCGTGACGCACGACCGCTGGTTCCTCGACGCCGTGTCGACCGACACGTGGGAGGTCCACGACGGCGTCGTCGACCCCTTCGAGGGCGGCTACGCGGCGTACATCCTGCAGCGCGTCGAGCGCGACCGGCAGGCCGCCGCGAGCGAGCAGCGCCGGCAGAACCTCGCCCGCAAGGAGCTCGCGTGGCTCCGCCGCGGCGCCCCGGCCCGTACGAGCAAGCCGAAGTTCCGCATCGACGCGGCGAACGCCCTCATCGACGACGTGCCGCCGATCCGCGACACGGTCGCCCTGGCGAAGACGGCCACCGCGCGCCTCGGCAAGGACGTCGTCGACCTGCTCGACGTCAGCGTCTCGTTCGACGGCACCGAGATCCTGGACCGCATCGAGTGGCGGATCGCGCCGGGGGAGCGCACCGGCATCCTCGGTCCGAACGGTGCCGGCAAGTCGACCCTGCTGAGTCTCGTGTCCGGACGGCTCCAGCCCACGAGCGGCCGCGTGAAGACGGGCAAGACCGTGCAGGTCGCGGTGCTCGACCAGCAGCTCGCCGACCTCGCGCAGTTCGCCGACGACCGTGTGCGCGAGGTCGTCGCCCGCAAGAAGACGAGCTACGTGGCCGACGGCAAGGAGATGACGCCGTCGCAGCTGCTCGAACGCCTCGGCTTCACGTCGGCGCAGCTGTCGACGCCGGTCAAGGACCTGAGCGGTGGGCAGAAGCGCCGCCTGCAGCTCATGCTCATCCTGCTCGACGAGCCGAACGTGCTCATCCTCGACGAGCCCACCAACGACCTCGACACCGACATGCTCGCCGCCATGGAGGACCTGCTCGACACCTGGCCGGGCACACTGCTGGTCGTCTCCCACGACCGGTACCTGCTCGAGCGCGTCACGGACCAGCAGTACGCCGTCCTCGGCGGCCACCTGCGGCACCTGCCGGGTGGCGTCGACGAGTACATGCGACTCCGTGCAGCCGGCACCGGTGGCGGGACCGCGTCTGCGGCTGCCGCCGCGTCAGCCGGGAGGCCCGACACCGCAGGCGGGACCGGCTCGGCCGGTCCCGTGGCCGGGTCCACGGCGCCGGCCGGTCCGGGCGCGTCCGCTGCGGCCGCCTCCGGCCTGTCCGGCGCAGAGCGGCGGACCGCCGAGAAGGAGATGTCGGCGCTCGACCGGAAGATCGCGAAGGTCGGGGACGACCGGAAGAAGCTGCTCGACCAGTTCGCGACGCACGACCAGTCGGACTACGCGGGTCTCGGGGAGCTCCAGGCGAAGCTCGCGGCGCACGAGGCCGAGATCGAGCAGCTCGAGGAGCGCTGGCTCGAGGTCGCGGAGCAGCTCGGGGTCTGAGACGGTCTACTCGGCCGGCTGTGCCTCCGACGGTGCACCGCCGCCGGGGTTCGCGACGACCTCCCACAGGTGGCCGTCCGGGTCCTGGAAGAAGCCGGACCACATCCCCCACGGGCGCGTGTACGGCGGCGCGAGCATCGTGGCGCCGGCGGCCCGGGCCCGGTCGAGGAACGCCTCGGCGTCGGCCTGGCTCTCGACGAAGTGCCCGATCGTCGCCGCAGGGCCGTCGGCGAGGTCGACACCCGAGTCCTTCACCATGTCGTCGCGGCCGTAGACGCTGACGATGAGCCCGTCGTCGAGGGTGAACATCGCCGTCGTGCCGCCCGCCTCGGTCTCGGTCGACGGGTACTCGGTGCCGATGATCCCGCTGCCCTCGATGCCGAGCAGTGCGCGGTAGAACGCCGCCGATCGTGCGACGTCGGCGACGGCCAGGGTGATCGCGTGCATGGGCCGGAGACTACGCCCGGTCTCGCCGCGGGGACGGCTCAGTCCCCGAGCCCCAGGATGAGCCGACGGAGCAGTCCGGCGAGCTGGTCCTGCTCGTCGTCGGAGACCCCGGCCAGGATGTCCCGCTCGGCCGTCAGCAGGTCGGCGATCGCCGCGTCCACGGCGACCCGGCCCTTCGCCGTCAACGAGACGAGGATGCCCCGGCCGTCCCTCGGGTCCGTGCGCCGGCCGACCAGCCCGCGCGCCGCGAGCCGGTCCACCCGGTTCGTCATGGTGCCGCTCGACACCAGCGTCTGCTGCAGCAGTGACTTCGGGCTCAGTTCGTACGGCTCGCCCGCCCGCCGCAGCGCCGACAGGACGTCGAACTCCCACGGCTCCATGTCCCCGGCGTCGAACGCGGCACGTCGGGCACGGTCGAGGTGCCGCGCGAGCCGGTCCACGCGGGACAGGACCTCGAGCGGACCGAAGTCCAGGTCGGCGCGCTCGCGACCCCACGCCGCGACGATGCGGTCGACCTCGTCCTCATGCGGCATCTGACCATCTTGGCGGAAGCCGGGGCTGCACGACCAGTCGCCGCGTCATGGGAGGATGGTCTGGCGCCTCCGTGCGCGTTCCGCCTTGGTGTAATGGCAGCACGACGGCCTTTGGTGCCGTTAGGTCCGGGTTCGAATCCTGGAGGCGGAGCTCGGGGGGACACTCGTCCCGGTGGCGGTCTCGATCCTCCGCCGCTGGTGGAGGTTCCCGGTCGGGGTTCAGGCCCCCCGGACCGGCAGGACGAGGTCGAGGTTCCGGCGGATCGCGTCCAGCACCGCGTCGGTCGGGGCGTCGGTGCGCTCCGGTGACGCCAGGTGGACGAACAGCACCGCGGAGACGGTCTGCGCGAGCACGCGGGCATCGTCGTCGGAGGAGCCGTTCCGTCGGAGGACGTCGGCGCACGCGAGGTCGACCTGCTGGATGAGCTCGAGTCCGCGCTGGTGGAACGGCTCGGTCGGGTCCCCGAAGATCAGTTCCTTCAGGTAGGTGCGGCCGTTGCCGACGTGCCGCCGGTTGCAGACGACGACCGGTTCGATGAGCGCCATGACGGCATCGATGGTCGTCAGGTCCGAGGTGGAGGCGCGGAGCCCCGTCGCGATTGCGTCCTCGTAGTGGGCGTTCTGCACCAGGAGGAGGAGCTCGGCCTTGCTGCGCGCGTAGAGGAACAGCGTGCCCGTGCCGATGTCCGCGGCGTCGGCGATCTGCTGTGTCGTGACCTCGTCGACGCCCATCCGGTCGAACAGGTCGGACGCTGCCGCGGTGATGCGGGCGAGCTTCTCCTGCTTGTTCCGCTCGCGACGGCCGACCGGCGCCGTGTCCGAAGAACTCATGCGGGCATCGTACCGCCTCCCGCATCGCACTCAGTTGCGAGTGTGATCGGAAATGAGTACGCTCAGAAAAATGAGGACGGAGAACACGATGCAGGCGTTCCAGATCGACCGGTACAAGACGCCGATCCACGCGGCGACGGTGAGCGAGCCGACCGTCGGCGCACGTGACGTGCTCGTGCGGGTGCACGCGGCGGGCGTGAACCAGCTCGACGCGAAGATCGCCGACGGCGAGTTCACGGCGCTGTTGCGCTACCGGACGCCGTTGGTCCTCGGGCACGACGTCGCCGGCGTGATCGAGCAGGTGGGGTCGGCCGTCACGAGGTTCGCCGTGGGCGACGCCGTGATGGCACGTGTCCGTGACCACCGGATCGGGACCTTCGCCGAGCGGATCGCGGTCGCCGAGGCGGACCTGGCGCGCAAGCCGACCGCGGTGAGCATGACCGAGGCGGCCTCGCTGCCCCTGGTGGCGCTGACCGCGTGGCAGGCGCTCGTCGAGCGTGCGCACGTCCGGCCCGGACACCGGGTCCTGATCCACGGCGGCTCCGGAGGCTTCGGGTCGATCGCGATCCAGCTCGCCCGGCACCTGGGTGCCCACGTGGCGACGACCGCGAGCGGATCGAACGCCGAGTGGCTCCGCTCGATCGGCGCGGACGAGGTCATCGACTACCGGACGGAGGACTTCGCCGAGCGCCTGTCCGACTTCGACGTCGTGGTCGACACCGTCGGCGGGAAGAACCTCGAGCGTTCACTCACGGTCCTCCGTCGTGGCGGCACCGCCGTCAGCATCGTCGGACCGCCCGACCCGACCTTCGCCGCGGCCGCCGGGCTGAACCCGGTGCTCCGGACGGTGATCGGCGTCATCAGCGCTGCGATCCGACGACGGGCGCGACGACTCGGAGTCGACTACTCGTTCCTCTTCATGCGCGCATCCGGTCCGCAGCTGTCGGAGATCGCCGACCTCGTCGACGCCGGCATCATCCGTCCGGTCGTGGGCCGGGTCTTCCCCTTCGCCGAGACCCCTGCGGCGGTCGAGGCAGCCCGTCGCGGTGGCACCCGCGGCAAGGTCGTCGTCTCCATCGTCGAGTGAGGATCGGAGCCGACCGTCGACCCGCCCGACACGCAGGTCACGGACCGGTCGGCGTCGGATCTCCCGGCACGTCGGAACCGCTCCATCCGGACCGGAGCTTCTCGATCTCGGGGATGACCCCGAGGAGACGGTGCTCCGTCGCGGTCCGGTCGGCGATCTCGAGGTGGACTCCGGCGTCGCCGGAGCGCCCGGTGAGGTGCAACGCGTGGGCGAGCTCGAGGTGTGCGCGAGCGAGGCCGTCGGGGAACTGCGCCGCCGTCGCCTCCTCGATCACCCCGGGCATGGTCTCGAGTGCGTACGCCGGCTG
Organism: Curtobacterium sp. NPDC098951; assembly: GCF_044759965.1. Taxonomy (NCBI): domain Bacteria; kingdom Bacillati; phylum Actinomycetota; class Actinomycetes; order Micrococcales; family Microbacteriaceae; genus Curtobacterium; species Curtobacterium sp. NPDC098951. The sequence continues at coordinate 547,734 of NZ_JBIWAG010000002.1, read as the reverse complement.
CCCGTCGCGGTTGAGGACCTTCGCGAGGAGGGCCCTCGTGTTCACGCCGGTCACGAGGACGAGGTTCGGCGGGACCGAACCGCTGCGGCGTTCGAGGAGCCTGAGGACGTCCTCGTAGTGCCGGGCCGCGCCGGCGAGGTCGCCGGTGTGCATCAGGAAGTTGGCGATCATCGCGAGCACCTGGGTGGTGCCCTCCTCGTCACCGGCGCGCGTGAGGTGCTCCATGGCGCGGCTCGCCTCGCGCAGCGCGGCGTCGTGGTCGAGGAGGCGTCCGTGCGCCCAGGCGAGGTAGAACGACGCCCATCCCCGTTCCTTGTCGTCGTCGGTCCGGTCCGCCGCGGCGACGGCGCGTCGGGCGTCGCGCAGGGCGACGTCGAACTCGCCCTGGGTGAGGTGGAGCCACGCGGCGTAGCCCCGGTGCACGGCGACGTCCCGGTCGGTACCGGACCGCTCGGCGGCGTCGGCCGACGTGAGGAACAGGATCCGCCAGAGGTCCCACGCGGGCCACGTGTCGGAGAACCAGTGCAGGGCTTCGGCGACGTCGAGCACGAGCCGGTCCTCGCCGAGCGCGAAGGCCTGGGTCACCGCGCTCGCCCACTGCGGCCCCTCGATGCGCAGCCACGTCCGAGCCTGTTCGGCGGAGTCGAAGTGGCGTCCGGGGGCGGCGGGATCCGGCTCGCGGTCGGGTTCGAACCACAGCCCGGCGTTCTGCGCGGTGGCGAGCACCCAGTGCCGGAGCGCCCGTCGCTGCCGTGCGGTGGCCGGCTCGTCGCGTCGCGAGAGCGCCGCGGCGAACAGCCGGACGAGGTCGTGGAGCTGGTAGCGGTTCCCGCCGCGCGCCTCGACCAGTCCGAGGTCGGTGAGCTCGTCGAGGCGCTCGGCGGTCTCGTCGACGTCGGCGGACGCTGCCGCTGCGGCGAGGTCCGCGTCGAACGTGGCTCCGTCGATGAGCGCGAGGCTGCGGAACAGGTGCTGTGACGCGGCATCGGTGTGGCCGTAGGAGAGCGTCAGGGCCGGCTCGACGGCGAGGTCGCCGGCGACCAGCGCGCGGAGGGGGTCGCGCCGCGCGGTCATCGTGTCGAGGAAGTCTCGAACGGTGGAGCGGGGCTGCGCGGCGACGCGGTTCGCGGCGATCCGGAGCGCCAACGGGAGGTCACCGCACGCGCTGGCGAGGGCATCCGCATCGGCGTCGGTGCGTTGCGACGCGGGCACGATCCGACCGATCAGCTGCACGCTCTCGGCGCGGTCGAGCGGTTCGAGGGTGACACGGTGCACGTTCACGAGGCCGGCGAGGCTGCGGCGGGACGTGACGACGACCACGGTGTTCGTCGCGGCGAGCACGGGACGGACCTGCTCCTCGTTCGCAGCGTTGTCCAGGACCACGGCGATCCGCTCCCGAGCCGTGATGCGTCGCCACTCGGTGATGGCCTCGTCGAGTGTCGCGATGTCGCGGATCTCCGACGTCTGCGCGATGAGCGACTGGAGCACGTCGAGGGGCGACAGGGGGAGCGAGTGCATGCCGTTCAGGTCGACGAAGGCGCGCTTGCCGGTGTCGTACCCGTGCCGGCTCAGCGCCTCGAGGGCGAGGGTCGTCTTGCCGACACCGGCGGGCCCGCAGATGACGAGGATCGGCGCAGCGAGGTCAGTGGCGGGACGACCGAGGAACTCGGCGACAGCTCGCATCACGTCGGGTCGACCGGTGAAGTCCGTCACCAGTGCGGGCGCGAGCATCGCGGAGCGGAGCAAGCCGTCAGCCGCGATGCGCGGCGCGCGCGCCAGACTGAGCATCGCCTGCTGCTCGTGTTCGGGGAGCCCGAGCGCGTCGAGGAGGGCGGTGAGGGTCCGTCGTTGTGGCGCCGCGCTGATGCCACGCTCGATGTTGCTGATGGTCCGGTCGCTGATCCCGGACGCGTGCGCGAGCGCTTCGAGCGTGAGGCCCGCCGTGAGTCGGTGGCGGCGGAACCGCACACCGAGCGGGTCAGTCATCGGGATCTGTGTCGACGCGGGGTTTCTTCATGCTTTCTTCCTGGTGTCGGGTCCCCGGGTTGCCGTTCCATGAGGTGCAACACCATGGTGCCTGACCGTCCGATCAGAAGCGAGCGGACCGCACCATCGGGGAGGGGACCACACCATGCCATCGCCCACCATCATCCTCGTGCACGGCGCCTTCGCCGACGCCGCCAGCTGGGCCCCGGTCACCCGGGAGCTCCTCGACCGCGGCCACACCGTCATCGTGCCGCCGGTCTACAACCGCAGCCTCGCCGATGACGCCGCCTCCATCCGCGCCGTCGCCGAGGCGGTCGACGGTCCCGTGGTCCTCGCCGGGCACTCCTACGGCGGGGCGGTCGTCACGGTGGCGGGTGCCGCCGAGAACGTCGTCGGACTCGTCTTCGTCGCCGGGTACGTCCTCGAGGAGGGCGAGAGCCTCGGACAGCTGCAGGGCGGCTTCCCGGATTCCGACCTCGCCGCGAACCTCGTGTACACGCCCTACCCGATCGCCGGGGCGGACGACGGCACCGACGTGTCCGTGAAGATCGACGCGTTCCCGCCGGTCTTCGCCGAGGGCGTCGATCCGGGAACCGCGGCGGTCCTCGCGGTGTCGCAGCGCCCGCTGAGCGGTGCGGCGTTCGGCGAACCGGCATCGGTCGCCGCCTGGAAGACCACGCCGGGGTGGGGCATCGTCTCGGCGGACGACCACACGATCAACCCCGACGTCGAACGGTTCGGCTACGAGCGCGCCGGCCTCCGCGGCGTCGTCGAGCTGCCCGCTCCGCACCTGGTGATGCACACCCACCCGGCGGACGTCGCCGACGTCATCGAGACCGCCGTCCGCGAGACCGCGGGCGAACGCGACTGACGAACGAGCACCCACACACCACCACGATCGAACACAGGGAGACGACCATGGGATACGTGACCACCGACGACGGTGCAGAGATCTACTTCAAGGACTGGGGGGACCCCGACGCGCAGCCGATCGTGTTCCACCACGGCTGGCCGCTGTCCTCGGACGACTGGGACGCGCAGATGCTGTACTTCCTGGCCGAGGGCTACCGCGTCATCGCCAGCGACCGTCGGGGCCATGGCCGCTCGTCGCAGATCGGGACCGGGCACGACATGGACCACTACGCGAGCGACGTCTCCGCCGTGGTCGAACACCTCGACCTGCACGACGCGATCCACATCGGCCACTCCACCGGCGGTGGTCAGGTCGCCCGCTACGTCGCCCGGTACGGCCAGCCGCAGGGCCGGGTCGCCAAGGCCGTCCTCGTCGCGGCGGTGCCGCCGCTCATGGTCAAGACCCAGGCCAACCCCGACGGCACCGACATCTCGGTCTTCGACGGGTTCCGCGAGGCGCTCGCCGCCAACCGTGCCGAGTTCTTCCAGGCCGTCGCCTCCGGTCCGTTCTACGGCTTCAACCGTGACGGCGTCACGCCGTCCGAGCCGGTGATCGCCAACTGGTGGCGTCAGGGCATGACGGGCAGCGCCCTCGCGCACCTCGAGGGCATCAAGGCCTTCTCGGAGACCGACCAGACCGAGGACCTGCGCGCCATCACCGTTCCCGTCCTCGTCCTGCAGGGCGACGACGACCAGGTCGTGCCGTACGAAGACGCCTCGCTCAAGCAGGCGGAGCTCCTCAGCGACGCGACGCTCAAGATCTACGAGGGCTACCCGCACGGCATGCTGACGACCCACGCCGACGTCGTCAACCCGGACATCCTCGCGTTCCTCCGGAGCTGACGCGGCGCCCGGGGGCCCTTTGCGCCAGGCGCGGTGCGGGTGGAGTCGATCGGCTCACCTGCACCGCGCCTGGCGTCCCAGACGCGGCGACGAGACGGACCGGCGACTACGTTCGGGCAGGTGAACGACGAGCGACGCAGGGAACTGGGCGACAGCGACGCCCCGGTCGAGGACGAGATCCACGAGTCGTTCACCGCGATCGTCGAGGAGGGTGCCGAGCGGCTCCAGCGCACCACACGGGTGGTGCTCACGACGGGCTTCGCCGGCGGCCTCGAGATCGGGCTTGGTGTCATGGGCTACCTCGCGGTGCTGCACGAGACCGACAGCCACCTGCTCGCCGGTCTCGCGTTCAGCGTCGGACTCATCGCCCTGTACCTTGCGCACAGCGAGCTCTTCACCGAGAACTTCCTGCTGCCCATCACCGCGTTGATCGCTCGCGAGGGCACGGTCGGACAGCTGGTCCGGCTGTGGGTCGGCACCCTGCTCAGCAACCTCGCCGGTGGGTGGCTGTTCATGTGGCTCGTCGTCCAGGCGTTCCCGCAGTGGCACACGGTGCTCGAGGAGTCCGCCCGGCACTACGTCGACGCGCCGTTCGGCCTGCAGACCGCCGTGCTCGCGGTGATCGGCGGCAGCACCATCACCCTCGTGACACGGATGCAGCAGGGGACGGACTCCGATCCGGCCAAGATCGTCGCCGCCGTCGTCGGTGGCTTCCTGCTCTCGGGGCTGCAGCTCTTCCACTCGATCCTCGACTCGCTGCTCGTGTTCGGGGCGATCCTGGCGGGGTCGTCCATCACGTACGGTCAGTGGCTCGCGTGGTTCGGGTACACGCTCCTGTTCAACGTGATCGGCGGCGTGGTCCTGGTGACCGCGCTGCGGCTCGTGCGGACCGCGGACCTCCTGCAGCGTCGACGTCACGACGGCACCGGCACCGGCACCGCGAGCTGACAGCGGGGTCGCACGCCGAGCCGTCAGGACGACGGTTCGGCGGCCCGCGGGATCGGCAGGGCGATCTCGACGTCCGGGTCGCCCTCGCGCGCGGCTCGGATCATGGAGTTGGCCGTCGCAGCGAGCGGGACCGCGAAGAACCCGCCGGCGATCCCGCCGACCGTGGTGCCGGCGATCACGGCGACGAGCACCGCGAGCGGGTGGACCGCGACGACCGAGCCGGTCAGGAACGGGTGCAGGACCTGCCCTTCGAGCTGCTGCACCAGGACGACGACGCCCAGCATCACCAGGGCGACGACCCAGCCCTTGAAGAGCAGCGCGAGCAGGACCGCCACCGCTCCGGCCGCGAACGCCCCGACCACCGGGATGAACGCGCCGACGAACACGACGACGCCGATCGGTCCGGCGAGCGGCACGCCCAGGAGGAACGCGCCGAGGGCGATCCCGATCGCGTCGGTCGCGGCGATGACGACCTGCACCCGGATGAAGTGCGTGAGCGTGGTCCAGCCGGCTTCGCTCGCCACGTGCAGGCGGTGCTGTGCCCGACGTGGGAAGAGCGACACGATCCAGTCCCACATGTGCCGGCCACCGGTGAGGGCGAAGATCGTGACGAACGTCACGATGAACAGGCCCTCTCCGAGGTGGACCAGGGTTGCGCCGGCGACCGCGACGCCCTGCTGCAGTTCGGCGCTGTGCTGCTCGATGAACGTCCTCGCGTCGGTCGAGATCGTGTCGAGGTCGACCGACGGCAGTCCGAACGGCGGGTGCCGCAGCAGGTCCTGGACCGTACCGATCAGCGCGACGCTCCGCCGCTCGAGGTCGGGCAGTTGCTCGTTGACCCGCCACACGACGAGGAAGACCAGGAACGCGATCCCGGCGACGAGGGTCAGCAACGCGGCCGTGATCGCGAGCCACTTCGGGACGCCGTGCCGTTGCAGGAGCGCACTGAAGGGGACCAGCAGTGCCGCGACGACGAGCCCGATGAGCAGCGGGACGACGACGTTGGCGAGCGCGAACGCGACGTACCCGGCGAGTCCGATGGCGGCCGCGATGACGAGGAGCCGACCGGCGAAGACCGCCCCGGCGCGGAGGCCGGACGACGTCGGGCCGTCGGTGGTGGAGGGTGTGGTCATGCGCGGTCTCTCGCTCGGGGGTCGTGGGCAGTGCCATGATCCGCCGGGGCTGCTGGACGCGGTCCAACCCGATCAGCGCCGGTCGCGCGTGCGCCCTCGGCTCGGCAGCCGTCGCGGGACGAGTGCGATGTTCCCGAACCTCCCCGGGTCCTGGAACGCCTCCTGCGCGGCGACGATGTCGTCCAGTGGGAACGTCGCGGCGAGCAGCGGCCGGATCTCGTCGTGCTCGACGGCGGAGACGACCTGTGGGAACACGCCGTCGTCCCAGGTCGTCGTGCCGATCAGCCGGAGGTCGTCGAGGTACAGCCTCCGCAGATCGAGCTCGACCACGGGGCCGGCGATCGCACCGGAGGTGACGTAGGTGCCGCCGGGGACGAGCCGGCCGAGGACGTCGCCGAACCCGGGGCCCGCGACGTTGTCGACCGCGACGTCGACCCGCTCGCCGTCCATCGCCTCGGCGAGGTCGACGTTCCGGTCGATCACCTCGGTGACGCCGAGCGCACGCAGCCGGTCGTGCTTCGCCGGGCTCGCGACCGCGATGACCCGCGCACCCCGACGGAGCGCCAGCTGGACCGCGGCGGAGCCGACACCGCCGGAGGCTCCGGTCACCAGGACCCGTGTCCCCGCGCCGACGCCGCTCCGTTCGAGCATGTTCTCGGCGGTGCCGGAGGAACACGGGATCGTGGCGAGCTCGGCGTCCGACCACCCGGACGCCACGGGGAACACCTCGCTGACGGGCACCGCCACGTACTCGGCGAAGGCGCCGTCGCGGTCGGAACCCAGCCATCGAACCACCCCGTCCGCCAGGCCGGTCATGCAGGACCGGACGAGGACCCGTTGCCGGAGCAGCTGCTCGGATCCGGCCGACCCCGCCTCGACCACGGTGCCGCAGCAGTCGGCGCCCTGGACCAGCGGGAACGGCGAGGGTCCGGCGTAGCCACCGGACTCTCCGTCCGCGAGCGGTGCCGCGCTGCCGGTGCCGTCGCGGACCGAGGAGCTGTACCAGCCGATCCGGGTGTTGATGTCGGTGTTGTTCACACCGGCGGCGGCCACGCGGACCAGGACGTCGCCCGGTCCGACGGCCGGCACGGGAACGCGTCGATGCTCGAGCCGTTCGACGCCGCCGATCCCCGTGGTGACCACCGCCGTCATCATCCGGGTGTGCGTTGCGTCCGTCATCAGGCCGGTCCGAGCCGGGTGTCGTAGCGGACGAAGACCACGGTTCGTCCGTCGACCTCGCCCGTGTACTCGCCGACGTGCCCTGCCACACGTCCTCGCAGGTCCGTCGCCGACGCGCTGTGGAGCGCTGCGGAGGCCCTCGCGGTCACGTCCGCCGAGGACGCGCCCGCCAGTGCGGGGACGTCGGACCCGACGGGGAGACGGACGAGCGCTGCCGCGTACGACCCGTCCCGGGACGCCGAGGACCGGATGCGGACCGTCCCGTCGGGGAAGTGCACTCCGGTGCGCTGTTCGACCGTCGACAGTGGGGTGGCCCGGCAGAGGCCGATCCGTGCGCATTCACCGAGCGGACCCGGCCGGGTGGCGTGCCACGTGATCGCGGCGACTCCGGAGGCGACGACCGCGAACAGCAGCGCGACGAGTGCGACCAGCGCCAAGAGCTGCGTCGGAGCGGACAGGGTGCGGCCGGTCGTACGCATGGACGGGCGCGCCGCGATGCCCGGACGTGGTCGGTGCACCGCCGCGTCGAGCCGCGGCGCGACCGCGCCGGTGGCACGGACCGGGTCGGGTGCCGCCGACGGGTGCTCCCCGTCGAACAGTGTCACGGTGAGGGAGGGGTCGTCGCGGAACCGCCCGGAGACGACGGCACGGGCGCGAGCTTCCATCTCGGTCACCGCTTCGAGATCGAGCCGGTCGGATCCCTGTCTGATGCGGAAGGTCGGCATCCCTCCACCCTGCCCGGTCCCCGGGCGGCACGGGCGCCCGTCGGCCGGACCGTTGCGCGATCGGAATGCCGCGCCGTCCGCGGAGACGGACTGGAGGCGCGGTGCCAGCCGGTACCGCGCCTCCAGTCCGCCTGTGGTCGCGTCAGCGACCGCCCGTCGCGTCCTCGTCCTCGTCCTCGCGCGCGGTCGCGACGTCGAGGCGGGGATCGAGCGCCGGATCCGGGGAGACCGCCTCGGTGTGGATCAGCGGGTCCGGCTCGAGCGCGACGTCCGGACGGGCCTGGCGGTCGGACCGCCCGCGTTCCTCCGACGAGCGAGCGGGTCGCAGCCGGTGGCGCAGCGCCTGCCACGGTCGGCCGATCCCGGTGTGGACGCCACGGTCGGCGGGGCCGTCGACCTCGAGCCCGTAGTACTCGCCCACGCGTTCGAGCAGGAGCGCCCGTTCGGCGCGGTCGTACGCGCGTCGTTCGCGGGTGAAGGCGATGACCGTGGACCAGCAGGTGAGCAGGAGGACGATGCTGAACGGCAGCGCCGTGGTGATCGCGGCCGTCTTCAGGGCGTTGAGCCCTCCGGTCAGCAGCAGGGCGACGGCGAGCAGTGCCGAGACGCCGGCGAAGAAGACCCGGAGCCAGTTCTTCGGCTCGATGTCACCGCCGGACGCGATCATCGCCATCACGAGCGAACCCGAGTCCGACGAGGTCACGAAGAAGACGCCGATGAGCAGGATCGCGCCGAACGTCAGGACGGTGCCTGCGGGCAGGTCGCTGAGCAGGGTGAAGAGCGACCCCTCGACGTCGACCGACCCGTCGGCCCCGATCAGACCGCCGCCGTTCATCTGCTGGTGGATGGCCGCGCCACCGAGCACGGCGAACCACAGCATCGTCAGCGCGGTCGGCACGAGCAGGACACCGAAGACGAACTGCCGCACGGTGCGGCCCTTCGAGATGCGGGCGATGAAGATGCCCACGAACGGTGCCCAGGACATCCACCAGCCCCAGTAGAACGTGGTCCAGGCCGCCTGCCACGCCTCACCGGCAGCGCCCTGCTGCGCGCTCACCGTGAACGAGAGCCCGACGAGGTCCTGCAGGTACGCGCCGATCGACTGGACGAAGTCGCGCAGGAGGTACTGCGTCGGGCCCACGATGAGGATGAAGAGCAGCAGCGCCGCCGCGAGCAGGAGGTTGAAGTTCGACAGGATCTTCATCCCCTTCGTCACGCCGGTGACGAGGGAGACGATCGTGAGGGCGGTGATCACGGCGATGATGGCGATCTGGCTGACCGTGCTGCTCTCGGCGATCCCGGCGCTCTCGAGTCCGGCACCGATCTGGATCACGCCGAGCCCGAGCGACGTCGCGACGCCGAACAGGGTGCCGACCAGTGCGATGACGTCGATGAGGTTGCCCCATCCGCCCTTGACCCGTGCGCCGAGGAGCGGTTCGAGGGCCCACCGGATCGACACGGGGCGGCCACGGCGGTGGATCGCGTACGCGAGGGCGAGGCCCAGGACGACGTAGATCGCCCACGCGTGCAGGCCCCAGTGCAGGAAGGTCTGGGTCATGGCCTGCTGGGCGAGGGACGCCTCGTCGCCGGTGACGCCCGGGCGCGGGTCCGCGAAGTGGCTGAGCGGTTCGGACACCCCGTAGAACACGAGGCCGATGCCCATGCCGGCGGCGAACAGCAGCGCGAACCAGGAACCGGTCGAGAACTCGGGTTCGTCCTGGTCCTTGCCGAGCTTGATGTCGCCGAACCGGCTGAAGCCGACGAAGACCGAGAAGCCGACGAAGAACGCGGCGATGAGCACGTAGTACCAGCTGAAGTTCCGGACGATGCCGTCCTGCAGGGCCGAGAACGCCGCTTCGGCCGACGACGGGGCGATGAGCGTCCACGCGACGAAGGCGAGCACGATGACGGCGGCAGGCCAGAACACCCAGGTCTTGAGTCGTGGGGTCGTCGTGGGTGGGTCGGTCGTTGCCATGCACCCATCGTGCCCGCGGACGAGCCTGTACGACCGCTCAGTCCCAGATCATCCGCGCACCGGGCGGAGCGCGTCCGCGTGCGGATGCCCGACCTCGGGACGCCGGACCGGCACCGCACGGGGACCCGCCGACGATCGCCGGACCGCCCGGACGACCGGCACGATCCGGAACCCGCCGAGCGCGAGGGTCCGGAGCGCCTTGCCGGTCCGGACGACCAACCCCCTGAGGTCGCGGACCGGTCCGCCGGACACGCTCATCACGAGGGACCGGTCGAGCACCACCCGCCAGGCCGGATCGAACTGGACGGACAGGTCGACGTCGTCGTGCACCCGGGGGTCCGTGCGGTGCACGCGCGACCGCACGGCGAGCCACGCGACACGCCGCATGACCATGTTGGAACCGAAGAGCGGCGGCTGCCAGAGCGCCGCCCCCATCAGGGCGAAGTACGCGCGCATGTACGCGATGCGCCAGAACGCGCGCTCCAGCCGGCCGAGCCCGCGGAACTCGCCCGGCCCCGTGACGGCGACGACCAGGTCGTCGTCGAAGTGCCGGAGTGCTCGCTCGAGCCAGTCGGGGTCCGGGCGGGAGTCCGCGTCGAGCCGGGCGACCAGGGTCCCCGTCGCCTGGTCGTACCCCCGCGCAGCCGCGGCGGTGATCGCCCGGACGGGTTCGTGCAGCACGAGCGCGCCCGACCGGGTGGCGACGGCCACGCTGTCGTCGGCGCTGCCGTTGTCGACGACGATCACCTCGTCGGGTGCCCGGGTCTGCCGAGCCAGCGCCTCCAGACACGAGCGGAGCTCGTCCGCGTCGTCGAGACACGGCACGACGACGGAGACGGTGTCCGGAGGGGGCATGGGACCAGCCAACCAGGCCGTGCTCCGCCCGCTCCCGGGCGCCGTGGTCGCGACGCGAGTGCGGGGCGACGGCCGTGGCGGGACGGACTGGAGGGACGGTGCGGGTCCGCACCGCGCCTCCCGTGGGTCGTCGGCACCGTCCGCGAGAGGATGGGCGGGTGCGCACCGCGACCAGCCTGCTCGACGCCCTCGTCCGACACGTCGACGCCTCGGGCTTCGCCGCCCACGGTCTGCACGTCCTGGTCGGCGACGACACCGCCGAGCACCACTGGACGCCCGACGTCCGGCGCGAGGTGCACTCGGTCGCGAAGGGGATCGCGGTCCTCGCCACGGGGATCGCCGCCGACGACGGGCTGGTCGACGTCGACGCGCCCGTGTCGGTCTCGCTCCCCGACGTCCGGTACGGCCCGGGGACGGACGCGGTCACCCTGCGCCACCTGCTGACCATGACGAGCGGCGTCGACATGCCGTGGTCGTCGACCGAGCTGCACGACTGGCCGGACCTCGCGCTGGAGTTCCTCGGGCGACCGTCACGCGGTCGCGTGTTCCAGTACGCGAACGCCAGCACCTACACGGCGATGCGGGTGCTCGAGACGCACGTCGGCGACGTCGGCACGTTCGTGTCTCGTCGCCTGTTCGACCCGCTCGGCATCCACGACGTCTCTTGGGCCCGCTGTGCGAACGGCCACGTCGCCGGGGGCGAGGGGCTCGCGATGCGCACCGGTGAGCTCGCTCGGATCGGGCGGCTCGTCCGCGACCGCGGCGAACACGACGGCCGTCTGGTCGTGGGTGCCCGCTGGTGCGACGCGATGCACACCGACTGGGTCGAGCGCGACGGCGCGGGGCCGGGCTACGAGCGGCACGCGATGGCGGGGTGGGACGGCCCCGGGCGGCTCTGGCGGCTGCACGGCGCGTACGGGCAGATGCTGCTCTTCGACGGGGACACGGTGGTGACCGTCACGGCCGACGACCACCTCGGCGCGGACGCGTTCGCCGGGGCGGTCGCGGACGAGCTGGACCGTCAGGGGCCGACCGGCACCTGACGGCCGGGCGTCAGCGCCGACGTCGCGTGGACAGCAGCCCGCCGAACACCAGCACCACCGCCACGCAGAAGACGATCAGTCCCGCGGGGTCGAAGCCGTCGAAGTTCATCGTTCCTCCCGATGTGTCGCCCCGACACTACGACCGTGTCGCTCGACGCGTGCGGTGACCCGGGTCCGTCCGCATTCCGGGTCGCACAGGGTCGTCGGGTGTGCGCATCCGGTCCCACCGGCGTGCGCATGTGCGTGCGCTGCGAGCGCCCGGGCCGCGCTGGTGCGATGATGATCCGCGGCCGTCGCCCCGACGGCGAGGACGCCGTCGCCGGACGGCGAGGAGACGGAAGTGACGAGCGTGACCGAGACCCGCTCTCAGACCCCGACGACCGAGACCACCGACGACGCCGGAACGCACGGCCCAGCGAAGGGCATCGCCGCCCTCGCCCTGGCCGCGCTCGGTGTCGTCTTCGGCGACATCGGCACGAGCCCGCTGTACGCGTTGCGCACCGTGTTCACGATCGACGGCGGCATCGTGCAGGCGAACCAGGAGGACGTCTACGGGGTGATCTCGATGATGTTCTGGAGCATCACGGTCATCGTGTCGATCAAGTACGTCCTCGTGCTCATGCGCGCCGACAACAACGGCGAGGGCGGGGTCATGGCGCTCGCCGCGCTGGCCCGGCGGCTGTACGCCAAGCGGCGCGGGGGAGCGACGATCTTCCTCGTCATCGGGATCGTCGGCGTCTCGCTCTTCTACGGTGACTCGGTCATCACCCCGGCCGTGTCCGTGCTCTCCGCCGTCGAGGGGCTGCAGACGGCGGCCCCCTCGGTGGAACACCTCATCGTGCCGATCGCCGCGGTCATCCTCGTGCTGCTGTTCGCGGTGCAGCGGTTCGGCACCGGCAAGGTCGGCAACCTGTTCGGCCCGGTCATGCTGCTCTGGTTCGTCGTCATCGCCGCTGCCGGCGTCCCGCACATCCTGGCGCACCCGGGTGTCCTGCAGGGCCTCTCGCCCACCTGGGCCATCGCCTTCCTCATCGCCCACCCGTACATCACGTTCGTCGCGATGGGTGCGGTCGTGCTCGTCATCACCGGAGCCGAGGCCCTCTACGCCGACATGGGCCACTTCGGTCGGAAGCCGATCCTGCGGGCCTGGTTCTTCGTCGTGTTCCCGGCGCTCGTGCTGAACTACCTCGGCCAGGCGTCGCTCGTGCTGAACCAGCCGGGGGCGGCGAAGGACCCGTTCTTCCTGCTGTTCCCGAGCGCGCTGCAGATCCCCGTCGTGATCCTCGCGACGATGGCGACCGTCATCGCCAGCCAGGCCGTCATCTCCGGGGCGTTCTCGCTGAGCCGCCAGGCCGTGCAGCTCGGCCTCCTGCCGCCCCTGACCATCCGCCAGACCTCACGGCAGGAGGGCGGGCAGATCTACCTGCCGGCCGTCAACCTCCTGCTGTTCATCGGGGTGCTGGCCGTGATGCTCGCGTTCCGGTCCTCGGCGAGCCTCGCCACCGCCTACGGGGTGTCCGTCACCGGTGCGCTCGTCGTCGACACGCTCCTGCTGCTCCTCGTGGTGAAGCCGCTCTGGCAGTGGAAGACGTGGAAGCTCGTCGTCGCCGCGATCGCCTTCGGCGGACTCGAGCTGACGTTCCTCGCCGGCAACCTGTCGAAGATCCTGCACGGCGGGTGGGTCCCGCTCCTCATCGCCCTCGCGGTGATCACGCTGATGACCACCTGGCGCCGCGGTCGGCAGCTCGTGCAGGAGGAGCGCAAGGAGCGCGAGGGGTCCCTCGCCGACTTCATCGAGAAGATCAACACGAAGGGCATCCCGCGCGTGCGGGGCGTCGCGATCTTCCCGCACCCGAACAAGGAGACGACCCCGCTCGCGCTCCGGGCGAACGTCGAGCACAACCACGTCGTGCACCGGACCGTGGTCATCGTGTCCGTCATCACCGCGAACGTGCCCCACGTCCCGCACGCCAAGGCCTTCTTCCGGGACGACCTCGGGTACGAGGACGACGGCATCGACCACATCACGATCAAGTTCGGGTTCTCGGACGACCAGGACCTGCCGAAGGCACTGCACGCCGCGTGCCTGGCCGAGGTGCTCGAGATCGATCCGGACGAGATCGCGAACGCGTCGTACTTCATCTCGCGGGGTGCCCTGCGACCGATGCCGGGGAACCGCGGGATGGTGAGCTGGCGGAAGAAGCTCTTCGTCGGGCTGGCGCACAACGCGGCCGACCCGGCTGCCCGCTTCGGCCTGCCGGCGGAACGCACCGTGACGATGGGCAGCGACGTCGAGATCTGACGACCGTCGCGCGTGACCGGTCGACGGACGGGAGGCGCAGTGCCAGCTGGCACCGCGCCTCCCGTCCGTGCGTCCGGCGTGGTCCCGTGCCCCCTGCTCGGGGGATCCGAGCAGGGGTAGACGGGTACGTCGGGTACAGCGAACCTGGGTGCCGGGGCATCCAGACCGGGAATCGGCTAACCGCCGGACGCTGACGCCCGATACTCCAACGCACAAGCACCTCGGCCATCGCACCACACGCCCGTCCCACACAGGAGGCAGTTCGCATGCGGTCCCCGTCAGTCGTCGTCGCCGCGCTCTCGATCGCTCTCGTCGCGGCCACCAGCCTCGCCGCCGGAGCTCCGGCCGGCGCAGCAGCGCTCCCCGCCTCGTCCAGGGCGACCGCCACCGTGCCCGACGGCCGGGCGATCCCGAAGACGAACGTCGTGTCGAACGGCCGGACGTGGAAGCAGACCTTCCGCACCGGCTTCGACAGCTACGTCCCGGTCGGGAAGTTCGCGTCGAAGTACCCGAAGATCGGTCTCTACGACGGGTTCAAGGACACCACCGGCAAGGGGAAGTACGCACCGTCGAAGGTCCTGAGCGTCAAGGACGGGGTGCTCGACTTCGCCCTCCACACCGAGAAGGGCCAGCCCCTCGTCGCGGCGATCATGCCCGACGGGTACGCGCCCCACACGACCGGCCGGGTGTCCATCCGGTACAAGACGACGAAGACGCAGGGCTACAAGTTCTCCACGATCCTCTGGCCGTCGAGCGACGACTGGAACGAGGGCGAGATCGACTGGCCGGAGGCCGACCTCGGTGCCCGGCCCCGCCCGGCGTCGGCGGTCCCCGGCAGCTGGTCGCCCCTCGGCATGCGGTTCGAGCCGGGCAAGGAGGCCTTCGCCCCGACGGACAGCACGGGGTGGCACGTGGCCACGACCGAGTGGGACAAGGGCATCGTGCGGTTCTACTGGGACGGCAAGCTCGTCTCCTCGACCACGAAGGCGGTGCCGAAGACGGCCTTCCGCGTGACGCTGCAGGCGGAGACGACGACGAACGGCGGGAAGATCCCGGCCAGCGCGGTCGGGCACGTCAGCATCGACTGGGTCGCCATCTGGAACTGAGCCGGTCGGGGACCGCGTGCTCGGCGTGCGCGGCTCCGCAGCCGGCGCTCAGTGCGTGCGGCCCCGCAGCCGGCCGATGCCGAGGACGACGGCGACGACGACCAGGCCGAGCAGGAGTCCGACCACCGCCGACACCGCGGTGTCCACGATCCACGTGACGACCGGCCCGGCCGCCTCGATGCCGTGCTCGATCGTGTGCAGCAGGTCGTACGGCGCGTGCCAGAACGTCTCCGCGAGGTTCGCGATCACGAGGTGTCCGCCCACCCAGAGCATCGCGACCGTGCCGACCACGCCGATCACGCGGAACACCGTCGGCATCGCCCGCACGATCCGCGCGCCGGCCCGGCGGGTCCGGCGGACCGAGTGCTTCATCATCTGCAGACCGATGTCGTCGATCTTCACGAGCAGGGCCACCGCGCCGTAGACGGCCCCGGTCATGACGAGCCCGATGACGATGAGCGCGCCGAGCGTCGGCCAGAGCCCGAGGTCCGGGTCGAGCCCGGCGAGGGCGATGAGCATGATCTCGGTGCTGAGGATGAGGTCCGTGCGGATCGCCCCGAAGACGAGCTTGGGTTCCGCGACGGTCTCGTCCGACCCGGCTTCGTGGTGGGCGCCGAACCACTCGGTGACCTTCTCGGCCCCCTCGAAGCACAGGTAGGTGCCACCGAGCAGGAGCAGCCACGGGAGCACCCCCGGGGCGAACGCCGTGAGCAGCAGCGCCAGCGGGATGATGATGACGAACTTGTTGAAGAGGCTGCCGAGTGCGATCCGTCCCACCACCGGCAGTTCGAGAGCGGGGGACAGCCCCTGCACGTACTGCGGCGTCACGGCGGCGTCGTCGATCACGACACCAGCGGTCTTGGCGCTGGCCTTGAGGGCCGCGGAGAGCACGTCGTCGACGATGGCGAGCAGACCGACTGACATGCGCTCAGACTAGGGCCTCGACGCGTCCCGTCGGCGCAGGGTCTGCGAGGGCGACTCCCCGGAGACCTCGGCGTAGTACCCCGAGAACCGCCCGAGGTGGTTGAACCCCCACGACAGCGCGACCTCGGCGACGGTCGTGCCGCCGGGATCCGCGGCGAGCAGATCGGCCCGGACGCCGTGCAGGCGTGATTCGCGGAGGAACTGCATCGGCCGGATGCCGACGTGGCGTTGGAACGCCGCCTGCAGTCCGCGCGCGCTCACCCCGGCGGCGGCGCTCACCTCGGTGATCGTGAGCGGCCGGCGGGCGTTGGCGACCATCCACTCCTTGGCGAACCGGATGGTCGACGACCCGACGGCGTGCGCCGCTCGGGGCGTGGCGTCGAACGCCGCCACGACGGCGTCCGCGATCGACTGGTTCCAGTGCGCGCGGACCGCGGCGGGCGCGGACGGGTCCAGGAGGCGCGGTGCGGCCTCGCCGATCCGGGTGCGGAGCAGACGCAGCGCGTCCACCCCCAGCGAGCGGCGGAACGCGAGCTGCCGCGGCTCGTCGTCGCCGCGTCGAGCCGCGGCGATCGACTCGAGGAAGGCGCCGCCGAACCGCACGGAGTGTTGTCCGGACGGGAGCCCGTCGAACGTGAAGTCGCGGCCCACCGGGTACATCACCGGGATGCCGGGCAGGAGCTGCACGGGATCACGCGCCCCGGTGTCGATCGTCATGCCCGGAGCGGTCGCCCACGCCAGCACGTAGTCGTGCCCGGGGACGATCGTGCCCCACCGGCGTGCGGCGACGTCCGACGTGCCCACCACGACGTCGTGGTCGCCGACCGCGCGGAACCGGAAGGAGAAGCCGTCGTGGACCGCCTCGCCGATGTGGATGTCACGGCTCGAGTACACCCGCTCGTACAGCGCCACGGCGTCGTCGAGGGTGCACCCCCGGCGATCGACGTGGATCGGCGCGGCATCGTGGGACATGTCCGTCCAGTCTCGCGCATCCCGAGCCGGATCGGTCACATCTCGACGTACTCCGTCGTCGGCGGACCGAGGCGACCTCAGTCGAGACAGAACTCGTTGCCCTCGACGTCCTGCATGACGATGCACGACTCGTTGACCTCGTCGGCGAGCATGCGACGGAACTGCGTGGCGCCGAGCGCGACGAGTCGGTCGCTCTCGGCGTCGAGGGCGGCGAGCCGGTCGGCGCCGACGAGGCCGGTGCCGACCCGGACGTCGAGGTGCACGCGGTTCTTCACCGTCTTGCCCTCCGGCACGCGCTGGAAGAACAGTCGCGGGCGGACGCCGGTCGGGTCCACGCACGCGAACGCCGAGCCGCGGTGCTCCGGGGGCAGTGCGCTGTCGAAGGCGTCCCACGAGTCGAAGCCGGTCGGCGGTGGCGGTACCACGTACCCGAGGACCTCGCACCAGAAGCGCGCCACGCGCTCGGGTTCCGCGCAGTCGAACGTCACCTGCACCTGCCGCACCGTCGCCGTCATGGCGCCACCCTAGGCTGAACGTCACCGACGTGGCGCCCGTATGCTCGCCGCATGGCTGACTTCACCGCTGACCAGGCCGCCGTCGTGCGGATCGAACGAGCCGAGGAAGGCCGCTGGGACCTCACGGTGATCAGCGACTCGGGCGTCCGCATGGGACACGGCGAGTACCTCTTCGACGAGGCGGACGACGACGCGGCGGGGGAGCAGGCAGCGGCCCTCGACTTCGTCCGCGGCTACGGCTTCCGCTTCGAGCCGGACGCCGTGGTCGCGGACGGGCCGGACGCCTACTGGGCACCACTGCTCGCGCTCGACGAGCGGTAGCACTCCGCTCAGAGGCTCGCGACGAGCTCCTCGACCCGCGCGCGGATCGCGTCGCGGATCGGACGGACGCGCTCGAGCGGCTGCCCGGCCGGGTCGTCGAGCGCCCAGTCCTCGTACCGCTTCCCGGGGAACACCGGGCAGGCGTCGCCGCAGCCCATCGTGATGACGACGTCGGACTCCCGGACGGTGTCGGTCTCGAGCACGGCGGGCACGGCCGAGGCGATGTCGATGCCCTCCTCCGCCATGGCCGCGACGGCGACGGCGTTGACCTGGTCCGCGGGTTCGCTGCCGGCCGAGAACACTCGGACCCGGTCACCCGCCAGGTGCTGCAGGTACCCGGCGGCCATCTGGGACCGGCCGGCGTTGTGCACGCACACGAACAGGACGGTGGGGAGACCGCTCACGAGAGCGCTCCCGCCTCGAAGCCGATGAGCCACGTGACGCCGAACGCGTCGCGCACCGTGCCGTCCCAGTCGCCCCACGGTCGTTCCTGCAGCGGGTCGATGACGGCGCCGTCCGAGGCGAGGTCGTCGAACCAGCCGCGGAGCACGTCGGGTTCGGCAGCGCCGAGCAACGAGAACAACAGCCCGGTCGCCGAGAACGCGTCCTCGCCGGCCGGGGCGTCGGCGGCGAAGAGCGTGATGCCGCCGCCGGTGAGCTGCCCGTGGGCGACGGCGTCGGCGGGACCGTCCTCCCGCGAGAAGTCGGCGAAGGTGGCGATGCGCAACTCGCCGCCGAAGACGTCCTGCCAGCGCCCGAGCGCCTGCAGCGCGGTGCCGTCGAACTGGAAGTAGGGCGAGGGCCCGTTCACGTTCATGCTCGGACCCTACCGCTCGTGCCGTCGTGAGTGGGGCTCGAGAGCCGGCCGATCGTCGGACGGGGGGCGGGGGGGGGGCCCCCCCCCCCCCCCCCCCCCCCCCCCCGCCCCCCCCCGCGCCCCCCCCCCCCCCGGGGGTGGGGGGGGGCCGGGGGGGGGGGGGGGGGGGGGGGGGGGGGGGGGGGGGTTTGGGGGGGGGGGGGGGGGGGGGGGGCCCCCCCCCCCCCCCTCCCGTCCGACACGGGACCGCTCCGTCAGCCGAACAGCCCGAGTGCTTCGTCGACGACGTCCTCGGGGCGACCCGCGCCGTCGGTCGCCCACCAGGTGAGGGCGGCGCTCGCCGCCGCCGCGAGGGCGTGTGCCCGGACCCGGGTCGCGAGGTCGTCGACCGACCCGCCGTCCCGCTCGGCCACGAACCGTTCGATCACGCCCGTGAGGGCGCTGACCGCGGCCTCGCCACCGCGCTCGAGCGAGGGGTTCGCCCGGATCACCCGCAGGCGGTGCCGGGTGACCTCGACGACGTCGTCCGGGAACGTGGCGCCCACCCGGTACGCGGCGCGGAGGGCGACCCACGCGGACTCCGATGCCGGCCGTGCGGCGAGTGCGTCGGTGAACCGGACCGCGAACTCGTCGAGGCCGCCCCACACGAGCGCGGCCTTGCTCGGGAAGAGCCGGAACAACGACCGACGGCTGACCCCTGCGGCGGCCGCGACGTCGTCCATCGACACCTCGTCGAACCCCCGCTCGTCGAAGAGCCGGAGGGCCACGAGGGAGACCGCGTCCGGGTCGATGGTCCGTGGACGTCCGGTGGGCCGGTCCGTCGTGGAGGGCATGGGTTCCTTTCGGCACTGAGTGCTACAACTGTGGTGGCGCAGCGAGCGCCTCGCAGTGAGGAGACGACATGACCGACACCACCGCCGGACGGTTCACCGGCAGGACCATCATCGTCACCGGGGCGGGTTCCGGCATCGGACGCGCCACGGCGACGCGCATCGCGAACGAGGGCGGGCGGGTGATCGGCACCGACGTCGTCGCCGAGCGGCTCGACGCACTCCGCACCGAACTCGACGGCCTCGATCTCGAGACCGTCGTCGGTGACGTCACCGCACCCGAGACGATCGCCGCGCTCCTCGCAGCCGCCGGGGACCGGGTCGACGGGCTCGCGAACGTCGCCGGCATCATGGACGCGTTCCTCCCGCCGAGCGAGGTCGACGACGCCACCTGGGACCGCGTGTTCAGCGTGAACGTGACCGGGCCGATGCGCCTGACCCGCGCGGTCCTGCCGCTGATGATCGCCGCCGGACGCGGCGTCGTCGTGAACGTGGCGTCCGAGGCGGCGCTCCGGGCGTCGGCCGCGGGTGCTGCGTACACGGCGTCGAAGCACGCGATCGCCGGGTTCACGAAGAGCGTCGCCTTCTTCCACGGACCGCAGGGCATCCGTGCCAACGCCGTCGCGCCCGGTGCGGTGGCGACGAACATCGAGGCACCGATGCGCAGCGAGTACGCGGCCGGGCGGGTGGGCCCGATCATGCAGACGACGATCCCGCCGGTGGCGCAGCCCGAGCAGCTCGCGGCGGCGATCACGTGGTTGCTCAGCGACGACTCGGCCAACGTGAACGGCGCGGTGCTGCCGAGCGACGGCGGGTGGTCGGTGGTCTGAGCGGCCGCCTACACTGCCGACATGACCGAGGTCCCCGACGCCCGCTCCGACTGGGGCCGGTTCGCCCCCGACTCCGTCGAGCGGCGGATGCTCGACGACACCGGGACCGCACTCGGGCTCGTCCTCCGTCCCCGCACCGTCGTGCTCGACCGTGCCCGGGTCGAGGTCGAGGGCATCGACGCCGACGACCGCGTCGTCGTCCAGCTCGTCGCGAACCAGGGTGCCTACAAGCCCGCTTGGCGCAACAAGGTGATGGCCGACCTGTTCAAGCTGCTCTGGCTGCGGCAGTCCGTCCCCGGGGTCGAGCGGGCCGTCCTCGTCGTCGCCGAGCCGGCTGCACGGGCGCTCGCCGGGTGGGTCTCGGTGGCCGCCGAGGACCTCGGCGTCGAGGTGCTCGTCTGGGACGGGCACGCGGCGGCACCGGCGCGGCGTTGACACCGCGCGACCGTTCACACGTTCGCAACACATGTGGCCCGACTCCGTAACACGAGCGTCCTAGCCTCGTCACCAGCAGCGGATTTCCGCGTCGCAGACGAACCCGAGCTCGCGACGCACGCTCTCCGCCATACGAGATCGAGCCTGCGTGCTCGCCGACGGTATGGAGGAACGGATGACCACAGCAGCGGTCCGGGTGGACGCGGTGCGCAAGGTGTACGGCGGTGGCCCGAGCGCCATGGTCGCCCTCGACGACGTCGACCTGACGATCGAACCCGGCAGGTTCGTCTCGCTCATCGGCCCGAGCGGATGCGGCAAGTCGACCCTGCTGCGCCTCGTCGCCGGCCTCGAGCCCGCCGACCGCGGCGCCGTGCAGGTGCACGGCGTCACCCCGGCACAGGCGTGCGCGGCGAAGCTGATCGGCCTGGTGCCCCAGACGCCGGCGCTGCTGCCCTGGCTCACCGTGCTGCAGAACGTCTCCCTCGCCGGTCGGGTCAACCCCGGTGCCGGGCGTCGGCGCGCCGCCATCGAGGACCTCGAGGAGCGCGGAGCCGACGGCGGCCCGGACATGCGGCAGCTGCTCCGGATGGCCGGGCTCGGCGAGGCGATGGACAAGCTGCCCGCACAGCTCTCCGGGGGCATGCAGCAGCGTGCGGCGATCGTCCGGGCCTTCGGCCTGCGCCCCGACGTGCTGCTCATGGACGAGCCCTTCTCAGCCCTCGACGAGTTCACGCGCGAGTCGCTGCAGGACCAGCTGCTCGACCTCTGGGACGAGCTGCGGACGACCGTGCTCTTCGTCACGCACTCGGTCTCCGAGGCGGTCCGGATGTCGGACACGGTGGTCGTCATGGCGCCCCGGCCCGGACGGATCGTCGACGTGATCGACATCGACCTGCCGCGACCGCGGAACCAGCGGTTGTTCGAGGAACGCCGGTTCCACGAGTACGAGGACCTCGTGCGGACGCGCCTGCACAGCGCGTGGCACGCGACGGACGCGGCGTGAGGGAGACGACACGATGACCACCACCAGCACGACCTCCACCGCCTCCGCCACGTCGACCACTGCCGAGTCCGAGGCCGCGCTCGTCCGCCGCCCGCTGCCCGGCTGGATCCGCCCGACCGTCTGGGCGCCCCTCGTCGTCATGCTCGCCGTGCTCGCCGCGCTGTGGCAGATCGGCGCGGTGACGATGCCGTACCTGCTCCCGCCGCTGCCCGCGGTGGGGGAGACCCTCGCCACGCAGCTGCCCTACTACCTGCAGAACGCCGGGATCACCCTCGTCGAGTCGCTCGTCGGCCTCGGCATCGGGTTCGTGGCCGCGTTCGTGCTCGCCGTGCTGACGAGCGAGCTGCCGATCGTCCGTCGCGCCGTCATGCCGATCGCGATCGTCCTCAACGTGACGCCGCTCGTCGCGATCGCCCCGGCCCTCGTGGTGGCGTTCGGGTTCGGTCCGCTGCCGAAGCTCGTGATCACGGCACTCATCTGCTTCTTCCCGATCCTCATCAACACCGCCACCGGGCTGCGGTCCGTCCCGCAGCCCGTGCTGCAGGTGTACCGGACCATCGACGCGTCCCGCATCGAGATGCTCGTGCACCTGCGGATCCCGAACGCCCTGCCGTTCGTGTTCGCCGCGCTCCGGATCGTGTTCCCGCTGTCGATCATCGGCGCAGTCGTCGCCGAGCTGTCGGCCTCGGGGTCGACCGGCGGCCTCGGCACCGTGATCAGCACGGCGTCGTCGATGAACCAGCTCGACGTGGTCTACGCCGCGATCGCGATCCTCGCGGTGATGGGCGTCGCCCTGCTCGGCGTCATCTCGCTCGTCGAGCGACGCGTCCTGCGCTGGCACCGCACCGCGAACGACTGACGGCGACCGCCGACCCGCCCCGCCACCGCACCGCCCGGCCACCGCACGCCGCCCCGCGGCCAGCAGCACCACCTGCCGGCGCGAGCCTGCCCACGCGACGCCGGCCGCGCCTCCAGGACGACCCCAGCCGCCCCCTGACCCGCACCCATCCCGCCCCGCCCCCGCCCCGCCCTGCACCACCCATCCCTTCCCACAGGAGTGACCATGCAGCACCGCACCCGCCCGCACCGCACCCGTCCGCACCGCACCACGGCCGCCCTCGCGGCCCTCGCCGCCACCGCCGCGGTGGCACTCACCCTCTCCGGCTGCAGCACCGGATCGAGCGCCGGCACCGGCTCGTCCGAGGGCAGCGCCATCTCCGCCGAACGGTGCAAGGAGAACAAGGCCGCCGGCCCGATCACCTACCTGTCCGGCTACCAGTACCAGTCCTCGGCGTCGATCCTCGAGTACATCGCCGCGGACCAGCTCGGCTACTTCAAGGACCTCTGCCTCGACGTCACCCTGAAGCCCGGCTCGGGCGACACCGCCCAGAACACCAAGCTCCTGGCGAGCGGCCAGGCGACGGTGTCGGCCGTCGCAGAGCAGGACCTCATCCAGGCCCGGGCGAACGGCATCGACATCACCGGGATCTCGTCGTACTCGAATGCCGGGCTCGACATCCTGATGACGAACAAGGACATCACGAAGCTCCCGCAGCTCGACGGCAAGGTCGTCGGCCACAAGGGCTACGTCCCCGCGTCCGTCCGGGCGATGATGGAGAAGGCCGGGGTGGAGTGGGATTCGCTCACCCTCGTGAAGGAGGGCTACGACCCCTCGGTCCTGCCGCGCAAGCAGAACGGTCTCGAGGCCCTCACCGGCTTCGTGTCGAACGAGCCGAACCTGCTCAAGGCCGCCGGTGACGACGTCACCGTGTGGCAGCCCGTCGACTACGGCATCCCCTCGTCGATCGGCGCCATGGCCGTGAACCCCGCGTTCGCGAAGGCCCACCCGACCGCCGTCGAGGACGTCCTGCGCGCAGCCCTGCACGCCTACGACTTCTGCTCCTCGAGCACGGCGAAGACGAAGCAGTGCGTCGGGTACGCCGCGAAGCTCTCCGGCGCGACCTACGACGAGGCGCAGAACGCGAAGATCTGGACGACCGAGACGAAGGTCATCGCGGACAACCCGACGCCGGGCCAGCCGCTCGGGGGCATCGACCCCGAGAACGTGTCGAAGCTCGTCGACATGCTGCACCAGTTCGACATCGTGAAGACCTCCGTCACCGCGGACGACGCGAAGCGCTGGTTCACGAACGAGTACATCGACGCGATCACGAAGGACGGCGAGACCGTCTGGCCCGCACCGTGACCCGGGTGGGTCGCGCGGGCGCGCGACCCACCCGGCACGACGTGACCAGCACCGAGCAACGACCAGAGAGGCGGCGCACCATGCCCGCGAAGGAGTACGGGATCTTCCTCCCGATCGGCAACGGCGGGTGGATGCTCTCCACCACGGCACCCCACCCCGAGGCGACCTACGCCTGGAACAAGCGCGCAGCCCTGCACGCCGAGGCGATCGGTCTCGACTTCGTCATGTCGATGGCGAAGTGGCGCGGCTTCGGCGGGAGCACCGACCACTGGGGGCGCTCCCTCGAGTCGATGACGATGATGGCCGGGATCGCCGAGGCGACCGAGCGCGTGAAGGTCTGGGCGACCATGCACGCGAACGTCCACAACCCGGCGGTCGCGGCGAAGATGTACACGACGCTCCAGGACCTCTCCGGGGGCCGGGCGGGCATGAACATCGTCAACGGGGCCTACGCGGCGGAGTTCGAGCAGTTCGGGATCTGGGACGCGGGCCTCAGCCACGCCGACCGCTACCGCATGACGGAGCTGTGGACCGAGGCGGTCACCCGCCTCTGGACCGAGGACAGCGTCACGATGCACACGCCCTACTTCGACCTCGACGCGTGCGAGTCCCGCCCGCACCCGGCCAGCCGGCCGACGATCATCAGCGCCGGCAAGTCCGAGGCCGCTCGGGCGTTCCAGGCGAAGTATGCCGACGGTGCCTTCCTCGCCGCGGACAGCCTCGACGAGATGCGCGACCTGTCCCGCGACGTCCACGACCGTGCGGCCGCCGAGGGCCGGGAGTGCCGCACGTACTCCATGCTCACCGTCGTGCAGGACGACACCGACGCGGCCGCGCAGCAGAAGGTGCGCGCGTGGGGCGCCGGCGTCGACCGCGAGGCGCTGGCCTCGATGCGGGCGTCGTGGGGCGTCCCCGCCGAGCAGGCCCGTGCGTGGGCGGACGGCGCGGCGGGCGAGGACGCGTTCCAGACCGCGTACGTCGCCGGTTCCGCCGAGACCGTCACCGAGCACATCGAGTACATCGTCGACCGGGGTGAGCTCGACGGCCTCATGCTGATCTTCCCCGAGTACGACCAGGACATGGTGCGCTTCGGCGAGACCGTCCTGCCCGCACTCCGCGAGCACGACGCGGCGGTCGTCCGGTGACCGGCGGGACCGGCGGGCTCGACCCGAGGCTCGCCCTGCTGCCGGACGGAGCGTCCGGCCCGGCGGCTGGCCGCTCACCGGCGCTGGTCGTCGTCGACGTGCAGCGCGACTTCGGTGAACCCGCTCGCATCGCCGGGTACGGCCTCGACGAACGAGCCTCCGCCGCCGTCGAGGCCGCGATCACCCGGATCGGCGAGCTCGTCGAGGCGGCACGGGCGGCGGGCGTCCCCGTCGTCTGGGTGGAGCTCGGCAGCGACCCGTCCGTCCCCTGGCACAGCAGCACGTGGTTGCGTGGTGGTCCGCTCGACGGGCCGATGCCGGAGGACGAGCCCTGCCGGATCGGCACCGCCGGCGCCGAGTGGTACCGCACGGCGC
This sequence comes from Curtobacterium sp. NPDC098951, assembly GCF_044759965.1. Classification (NCBI taxonomy): domain Bacteria; kingdom Bacillati; phylum Actinomycetota; class Actinomycetes; order Micrococcales; family Microbacteriaceae; genus Curtobacterium; species Curtobacterium sp. NPDC098951. The sequence goes on along the minus strand of NZ_JBIWAG010000002.1, from coordinate 522,354 downwards.
CGGCACCCGGCGAGACCCGCGTCGTCAAGCGCGGATACAGCGGGTTCCTCGGCACCGACCTGGAGGCGCGGCTCACCACCGCGGGGATCGGCTGGCTGACCGTCGTGGGACTCACGTCCGAGTGCTGCGTCTTCGCCACGGCGCAGGACGCGATGCAGCTCGGCTGGCCGGTCGTGGTGCCGTCGGACGCCACCGCCGCCTACGACATCGACGTGCACGACGCCGCGCTCACGATGATCGAGCTGAACATCGGTGTCGTCACGGACGCTGCCGAGACCACGGCGCTGTGGCAGGCGTGGGCGGCGGCGAAGGTGGGTGCCCCGTGAGCGGCATGCACATCGCCTACGACCTGTCCTTCACCCACACCGAGGGGCGCTGGGCCGCGCCGGGCAGCTGGGTCGGCCAGGACTTCCCCGACGTCCGGATGTACATGGAGGTCGCACGGACCGCCGAACGCGCCGGCGTCGACATGCTCTTCTTCGGCGACGGTTCCGGCGTCCCGAGCACCTGGCGCGGCAGCATCGACCCCGCGGTCGAGTGGGGGATCCAGTGGCCTCGACAGGACATGTCGCCGGTCATCGCGGCGATGTCGACGGTGACCGAGCACATCGGGTTCGGACTGACCTACTCGTCGACGTTCACGCACCCGTTCTCCACCGCCAGGCTGCTGAACTCGCTCGACCACGTCACCGGCGGCCGGATGGCGTTCAACGTCGTCGCCTCGTCGCGGGGCGCGGACGCCGCGAACTACGGCTCCGACCACCTGGTCGACCACGACCTCCGGTACGAGCGGATGGAGGAGTTCATCGGCGTCTGCCGCGCGCTCTGGGACTCCGTCGCGCCGGACGCGATCGTCCGTGACCGGGCGACCGGCCGGTTCGCCGATCCGTCGAAGGTGCACCCCATCGACCACGACGGCCGGTTCTTCAAGGTGCGCGGGCCGCTCGCCAGCGTCCCGAGTCCGCAGCGTCACCCGGTCGTCGTGCAGGCCGGCAACTCATCGCGGGGCATCGCCGCGAGCGCGTCGTTCGCCGACCTCGTGTTCGGGTTCGGGGCGAGCGTCGCCGGGCAGCTGCGCCACCGGAGCGCCCTCGACGCCGCACTCGAGGACGCCGGCCGGGACCCCGCCGGGGTCGGGATCCTCTGGGCGACCCAGGTGATCGTCGGCGCGACGCTCGCCGAAGCCCAGGCCCGACGGGACTCGCTCCTGTCGTTCTGGAACCGCGAGGCGGTCGGCACGTTCATCTCGCACAACGCCGGGTACGACTTCTCGACGCTGCCCGCGTCCTTCCGGCTCGGGGACCTGCGCGACGAGATCATCGCCGCCCAGGCGAGCCCGGCCGGACTCGTCGGCAGCCTGGTCGCCGAGTTCGGCGAGGACCACACGATGGACCGCGACGACTTCTTCGAGCACGGGTGGCGCGCCGCGACCGGCCTCGACCACATGCTCGTCGGCGACGCCGCGGGGGTGGCCGACGCCCTCCAGGAGAACTTCGCCGTGACCGGTGGGCGGGGCGGCTACATGCTGTCCAGCCCGCTCGGGATGCCGTCCGGGTTCGCCGACCTCAGCGAACTGCTCGTGCCGGAACTCCGCTGTCGCGGGGCCCTCGCGCCGCGGTACCCGGGGACCACGCTCCGCGAGAACCTGGCGGTGTGAGGTGACCCTGGCCCGTCGGTGGCTCGCGCTCGGCGGGCTCTGCCTCGGCTTCTTCATGCTGCTGCTCGACAGCACGATCGTGTCCGTCGCCCTGCCCGACCTCGGGCGTGATCTCGGTGCCGACGCGTCGACGTCGGTGTGGGTGAACAGCGCCTACCTGTTCGCGTTCGCCGTCCCGCTGCTCGTGGCGGGCCGGCTCGGCGACCGGTTCGGGCACCGGCGCGTGTACCTCGTCGGGCTCGCGGTCTTCACGATCGCCTCGGTCGGGTGCACGGCCGCGCCGGGGATCGGCGCCCTCGTCGCCTGGCGTGCGGTGCAGGGCCTCGGCGCCGCGTTGCTCACCCCGCAGTGCCTGACCGTGATCCGGTCACTGTTCAACCCGCCGCGGCTCGCCGTCGCGCTCGCCGTCTGGAGCGCCGGCGGCGGGGCGGCGACGGTCGCCGGGCCGATCGTCGGCGGGCTGCTCGTCGAGGCGTGGGGGTGGCCGTCGGTGTTCCTCGTGAACGTGCCCGTCGGGATCGTCACGGCGATCGCGGTCCTCCGCTTCGTGCCGGTCTCCCAGCGCATCGCGGTCCCGCTGCCCCTGTTCGCCGTCCTCGGCGTGACCGTGGGGGTCCTCGGGGTGGTCGTCGGCGTGCAGGGCACGGACACCGGGCTGCTCGCCGACCCGGTCGCCCGTGGTGGAGCGGTGCTGCTCGGCGCCGCGGTGGTCGCAGCCGTCATCGTCCGGCAGCGGCGTGCCGGCGACCGCGCCCTCGTGCCGCTCGCGCTGTTCCGTGACCGCGGCTTCGTCACCGGGTCGTGGGGTGCCACGGCCGCGTCGTTCTGCGTCGGGTCCGCGCCGATCCCGCTCATGCTCGACCTGCAGCAGACCCGCGGGCTCAGCGCTGGATCGGCGGCCCTCGTCCTCGTGCCGATGGGGATCGCGTGCCTCGCCTCGGCGCCGTTCGTCGGTCGCATGACGAACACCGCCGGCCCCCGGGCGACCGCGACGGTCGGCGCCGTCCTGCTCGTCGTGTCGGTGGCACTGACCGCGGTGCTCGTCGGTGCAGCGGCACCACTCTGGACGATCGCCGCGGCCTTCACCGGGTTCGGGATCGCGAACGCGTTCGTCTGGTCGCCGTTCTCCCTCGCCGCGGTCCTCGGAGCGGGCCCCGCGACGGTCGGGGCGGCCTCGAGCGTCTTCAACACCGTGAAGCAGCTCGGTGCCGTGCTCGGCAGCACCGCTACCGCCGTGATGCTCGCCACGGCGGGTGACGCGGTCGCGCTCGGTGCGCTCGCGCTCGTGGCCTGCGGCGCCGTGGTCGCCGCGCGTGCGCTGTCCGGCCGTCCGGGGGCCCCGGTCGTGCTCACCGGCGAGATCGTCCACGGCGCCGGGGTCGGGCACGACCTGGGGTTCCCCACCGCGAACCTCCGGCCCGAGCGTGGCGCTGCTGCTGCTGTCCCCGTCGACGGGGTCTACGTCGGGTGGCTCGCTGCTCCCGTCGGCGCTCCGGCACGGCATGCGCTCGTGTCGATCGGCAGCAACAGCACCTTCCCCGACCGACCGCGCACGGTCGAGATCCACGTGCTCGACTTCGACGGCGACCTGTACGGCTCGGTCGTTGAGCTCACCGTCGGACGACGCATCCGACGCCAGCGCACGTTCCGCGGGCCGGACGCGCTCGTCGCCGCGATGCGGTCCGACGAACGCCGTGCGCGCGCCGTGCTCGCACGCTCCTGACCGATCGGCCCTGACCGTTCGTCCCCGACCGCTCGTTCCCCGAGGAGGACCCCATCGTGCACGACCACTTCATCGAGGACCCACTCGACATCCGTGAGGCCATCGCCGAGGTGCCCTCCGTCGTGGCCGCCATCGCCGCGTGCGTCGACGGTTCCCCCGTGGTCATGGTGGCGACGTCGTTCACCGTCGGCGTCTCCTACGACCCGCCGCTGGCGACGATCGCCGTGCAGCACTCGTCCACGACGTGGCCGGATCTCGCCGCAGCGCCGACGCTCGGCATCTCGGTGCTCGGCGACGGACACGGGCCGCACACGGCGCAGTTGGCGTCCCGGGACCGCGCGCGCCGTCTGCGCGGCATCGAGTACGCCACCGCCGGGTCCGGTGCGGTGTTCCTCGACGGTGCCCACTCGTGGTTCGAGTGCTCGGTCGAGGGTGTCCACCGCGCTGGCGACCACGACATCGTGGTGCTCCGTGTTCTCCGGGTCGCGCGGGATGCTGCACGGTCGGCGCTCGTCTGGCACCGGCCGCCGCGCCCGAGGGTCGCCGTCGACGCGCAGCCGTAGTCACGTCGGCTCCACCGCGGAGACCGTACGGTGCGGTCGCCGCGACGGGCGCTGATTCACGACGAGATGGAATGCATACAACGCCGCAGATCGTGGCGCCGACCGTCGCTACCGAGCCGCGAACGACCACGAGAACAAGTGCCTGTTCAGGGTGCCCGCACCCGCCTGTTGCAGTTGGTAGTGCCGGTCCGATCAGGAAGAACAGCTCCCACCGGACAAAGCGTAGGAAACCATCGCTTGACCCCGGCCACACAACACCGAGACCACGAACGCGATGGAGGGAGGTGGGATCATGTCGGACGTGCCCGCGGGCGACTGGCGTCCGCGTCTCGTGTTGGTTCGCTCAGCCGTTCTCGTCGTACATGTCCCCCCCTACCGTTTTCGGTAGTTCATCACCTCTGTAAGAACTTCACCGGAAACGATCGTTTCTGAGCAGGTAGCTCCTGGGTCGTGACACGCTGTGGGCAGCTTCGCTCGGTGTCGTCCTATTCGCATGGCTCTGCGCGGGATCGTCTCCCGCGCGGTAGATCGACCATGGTGACCGGAGTTGTGAAACGCGACCACGTTTTGCCCTGCTTCGCCGGGGCTCGGGCGCCGATGTACACCGCTGCCGCCGTCGGTCACGCGTCCGACCGTTCGGATCTGAGAGTTCATTAAGCCCATGGCGGAACTAAGCCTGTGAACTGGGGTTTTCTTCTTGTCCCCGAATGGGGGTCACCGAGCGGATTTCAGCTTTCTCTTATGCTCCGAGAACTGACAGCAACCCGTGCTGTCGCTGGGCCTAGGGGGTCTTGTGCGCACGTTGCTGCACGCTCCGCGCTCGAGGAGGCGCAGCATCGCTGCCGCCACAACGACACCGGTACCGGTGGTGTGTTCGTTCCGACCACGGGCCGGATCCTGGACACGAAGAACAACATCGGCGGCTACTCGACGCCGATGCCTGCGAAGACCTGGCGCACCGTCAAGGTCACCGGCCTTGCCGGCGTCCCTGACGATGGCACGGTTGGTGCCGTGTCCATGGTTGCGACGGTTGCTGACATCACCACGGCCGGGCAGTTGTTCGGTCGTCCGGATGCGGACACGAAGTACACGCTGATGGGGATCTACGGCGGCGAGCAGCAGCAGAACACGTCGTTCTCGTCCGTCCTCGCCGTCGGCGCCGACGGCACCATCCAGGTGTACGCGGAGACCAGCGCCCGGCTGATCCTGGACGTGCAGGGCTACTACACCGCGAACACGGACGGCACCGCCCCGGGCGGGTTCGTCCCGCTGAATGGCAAGCGCGTCGCGGACACCCGCTCCGGAACCGGCGTGCCGCAGGCGCAGCTCACCACCGGCAAGAGCGCCGTGCTGCAGGTCACCGGCACCGCCGGTGTCCCGGCGGGCGCGTCCGCGGTGATCGTGAACCTGGTTGCGATGAACGCGACATCGAACGTGGGGTTCCTGACTCCGTACCCGACGGGTGCGGCGCGGCCGGCGAACTCGTTCAACTACGCCGGCGGCACCACCACCACCATGCAGGCGCAGGTGAAGCTCTCCGCTGACGGCAAGATCACGATCTACAACGCCAACAGCACCATGGACCTCGCCATCGACGTGCAGGGCTACTTCACCGCCACCGGTAGCTCCGGTGCGGTGTTCACGCCGGGCTCGGGCCGCATCTTCGACTCTCGCGCGACTGGGAGCACGATCCTCGCCGGGAACGAGACCCGCGCGATCACCGTCGCCGGCCAGGCCGGTGTCCCCGTCATGGGCTCCGGCATCAACTCCGTCGTCCTGACCTTGACCGCGAACGCCGCCAACGGGTCCGGTTGGGGTCGTGTCTGGGCGAACGGCACCAGCGAGCCCGACACTGCTTCGCTCCGCTACGACAACGGAACGGTTCGCTCCAACACCATCACCGTCCCGATTGGCGCGAACGGGAAGATCAGTCTCCATAACATCGGCAACGGGGCAACGAACTTCCTCATCGACGTCCAAGGCTGGTACGCAAACCCGCAAGCGCCGACTATCTCATGCCCGAGCCCATATCTCGCGGGCAGCTGGGCAACAGCGGTTCCATCTGCTGACATCATGTGCACCGTCGTGACACCCACGGAATCGAGCAGCGGCCAACAGCTCGCCGTCACCCTCGACGGCGATCTTGACAGTCTCAATGACTTGTCCGAAAGCGGCACGACGACGACCTCCGTTGCCGTCCCGGCGCACGGGGGTGTCCACACGATTTCGGTAGAGGTTGATACCGCAAGTGGCGCCTTTATTGCAGCGAATATCTACTCCTTTGGCCTCGGTGATTGGTCGTTGAAGTCGCTGACTCCGGCTCCCGCTGACGGGGCGGAGACCAATACAGCCGGATCGCTTTCAGTCGCTCCTGCCGACGACACATTCGGCCCTGACGCTCAGTTCCACTACGTCATCACAAGCGACGCCGACGGTAGCAATTTGGTGGCCGACAGCGACTGGGTCGCGGGTGATTTCCCGATCCCAGCGACTGCCTTGGCGCCAGGGCACACCTACTTCTGGTCTGTGTCGGTGCGTGGCACAAGCGGAGGCTCCACGACCGTCAAGACCGTCACATCGCCGACATGGTCGTTCGTAGCGAGCACGGCACCGACCGCTGCTATTTCCTGCCCCTCTCCGTATCAGGACGGTAGCTGGCAACACGACGCCCTCGATGCGCCCGTGACGTGCACGGTTACGGCGCCGCCGGCGTACACGGACGCGGCAAAGCTTTCCGTTGCTCTCGACGGAAACGATGTCGGCAGCCAGCCTCTCAGTCTTGGAGATCCCACGCAAATGACTGTGACAATCCCATCGGGGGCTGCGGCGCACTCAATCATTGCCACGACGTCAATTGATGCGACAAACGCTAGCACCGACGCGACCTTTGCTTTCGGCTCGGGACTGTGGTCGAACGCGGACTACGTACCGTCGATCAAGGATGGAGGGGATTCTGCGGATATTGCGCCCACACTTTTTGTCGACACCGACGGTGCTCCGTTCAGTGATGACGTCGAACTTCAATACACAGTCAGTGCTAATAGGGACGGAAGCGGTGTCGTCGCCCAGTCGGACTGGTCCTCCCACCCGTTGTCTGTCGAGTCAGGAACCCTCACAACGGGGCGCACATATTTCTGGCACGCTGAGGCAAGAGGGCCGCTGAACGATGGCTCGACTATCGCAGACGTGACCACTCCAACTTGGTCATTCACCGCAACCACAGACTCGAACCTGATTACAGGCGCCACGACTCAGGACACTACGAACTCCTCGCAAACCGAGTCGACGCAGGCGTCTGCAGCATCTAGCTGTCCGTCATGGCTTTTCATTGGCGTGCGTGGCACAAATGAAAAGGCTGGCTCCGGAAAATCCAGATGGGGCCACGGATGGACATCCGGAGGGTACGGCGAGATGGAGCAGGTTGCCCGAAAGCTCAGGAACGATGTTCGCGCCACTGTAGAGTCCCTAAACTACCCTGCCAGTTGGAGCGGGTCCGTTGGTCCGGTGTACTGGAATAGCGAAGCAAAGGGGCAAGCAAATCTCATTTCCGAGGTTAACGCCGTAGCGAAGAGCTGCTCTTCCACGAAGATTTGGATTGGCGGACATTCCCAGGGGGCTCAGGTCGTCGAGGATACCCTCGCGAGTAAGAAATTCTCCAAGACAGCGCAAGCTAATTTCCGGGGTGGCGTGCTCGCAGGCAATCCCACGTACAGGTGGGGTGAGTACGTGGACGCACCGGGCCATGGCGGCCTCAACGGGAAGCTTTACCCGTGGCACCATAGCGTTGACTTCCTCAAGGCCAAGAACAATAAGGGAAAGAAGGTAACGCAAGTTCGATCTTACTGTTTCCCGAATGACCTCTTCTGTCAAACATTCGGCACGTCGCTGCCCGTCCACAATTCGTATAAGAATGAGCCTACTCCTAGTAATGAAGAGAAGTGGTTGAGGCAGTTCGCATGAACACATTAACCAACGACGATCGTAAACGACCGAGCTTGCGTGCCGATTTAGTAATGATTTGGGTATTCTTTATCATAAGTTTGTTCGCGGCAATTATTGGGGCTGGTTATGTGTTCGATTCGAACCTGACTGCCTACGCGCTTTGTGCGGAGAGGCAAAATGTCCCATGCTCCGGTGTGGGGTGGTACGGCAGCATGGCTCTATCTCTTGCAATCGGATTTGGGGCGGTGGCGGGTGGATTGCTCCTCGGTGTGCGTCGGCACCGAACTGGTCGTCGTGGTGCGCTATTCGTCCTTGGCTCAGTAGTTGTCGTTGTTTTGGTCACCTTAATAGCTGTTGTCTTCCTCAAGGTTGCATTGCCCCAACACTGAGCGGTCTGGAAGTGGGTGGCTGCGCGAGGTTCGAGATGTCTTTTCAAGAGCGTTTGCGATTTTGAATGTTCCGACGATCCTGCCGCTGCTGCTTGTGCCGGCGGACCTAGTGCAGATCTACGAGTAGCGATCCGCTGTTTGGTGCCACGAAAGGCACTTCGACACGGGCCATGTGTGCAGAGCTCCTCACCTTCGTGGAGGGTGGGGAGCTCTGCGGTGCGGTGCGGGCAGTGCGCAGGCGACGACTGTTGTGTGGCTGACGCAGTGCGGGTGCTGGAAGTCCAGCACCGCAAGAGCGCGCTGGCCAGCATCGCTGCGCTCGCCCAAAAGAAATCCGCAACGAGCCGTGTGACTGGCACTTAACCGCAATGTCCCGTTAGTGGCCGTTCTGGGTCTCCGACTTACATCCCTACGGTTGCGAGACGTCTCGTAGTCACGCGAACGCTTCCGCCAGTTCCGCGACGTGCGAGTCTCGCAATCATGTGTCGCAAGCATCCGCCATGAATCCCCGCCATGGCGGTTGGTTGCGAGACAGAAGCAGCATCGTGGTGAAGCTGATCGGCTATGCGCGCGTATCGACCCAACGGCAAGGCGCCGATCGGCAAGATCAGGACCTGCTCGCCGCATGTGTCCGGCGGGATGACCTCTACATCGACTACGGCGTGTCCGGGGCCCGCGCCTCCCGGCCAGCGTTCGACCAGGCACTCGACACACTGCATGACGGTGACACGTTGGTCGTCACCACACTTGATCGGCTTGGCGTGTCCCCGATCGACATGCTCAGCTTCACCGTGCAGCTGGGTGATCGGGGGCGGGCCTCTGCGTTCTCAACCCCGGTCGGGCATCATTGACACATCGACCCCACTGGGCCCCATGACGGTCTCCGTCAGGGCGATGCTCACGCACATGGAGCTCTCCCTGTGCTGCCATGACCTCAGCGCGACACTGCCGCCACTCGGTCGAGTCAGCGGGGAGGGAGCTGGCAGTCCTCCGTGCCCACCGGAGGACCCCGTCAGCCCCGTACCACCGCCGCAACCGTCGCCACGACGACCTCCCGCCGCCGCGCCGCCCCCACCTCGTCCGTCAGTCGGGCGTACTCCGGTGTCGCACCACTCCACAGCGCCGCGGTGTGGATCACGACCCCGAGGAGCTCCGCCGCCGAGAACGCCGTCGGCAGCCGTCCGTCCCGCTGTGCGTCCTCGATAGCCCGGAGCTTCGCGGCGTTGCTCTGCACCACGGCATCGATCGGGTGCGAGGTGTCGCCCCGCTCGAGCCGGTACCAGGTCGCCAGGCGCTGCACCCACGGCCGGTGCGCGTACGAGTCGTGCAGGCGTCCGGCGTACTCGGGGAGGTCGTCGGCGTCGATCGTGACCTCGTCGAGCGTCTCGGCGACCATCGCGTCGAAGACCGCGTCGAACAGGCCGTCCTTGCTGCCGAAGTAGTGGTAGATCTGCGCCTTGTTGCTCGCAGCGGCGGCGGCGATCCGGTCCACCCGCGCGCCGGCGATCCCGACCGCCGCGAACTCGTCGCGGGCGGCGACGAGGAGTCGGGCGCGGGTGGCGTCGGCGTCGCGGGGCATCGGCATCAGCCCACGTTATCAACCGGGCGGTTGACAAGCGAGCGACGAAGGTGTTCCATGGGGCCTGTCAACCAACCAGTCAGTTAGGAACACCATGTCCGTCTTCCTCGTCACCGGCGCCTCGCGGGGCCTCGGCCGCTCGATCGTCACCGCAGCCCTCGCCGCCGGTCACCAGGTGGTCGCCGGGGTCCGGGACGTCCACGCCCTCGACGACCTCATCGCCGGCACCGAGCCGACGTCGGCCAGCGCCCAGCTCGTCCCGGTCGCCCTCGACGTCACCGACCCCGACGCCGCCCGTGCAGCCGTCCGCACCGCGGTCGGGCGCTTCGGACGGCTCGACGTGCTCGTGAACAACGCCGGGTACGCGAACCTCGCCAGCATCGAGGACGTCGACCCCGCCGACTTCCGCGCCCAGGTCGAGACGAACCTGTTCGGCGTGGTGACCCTCAGCCAGGAGGCCGTGCACGTCATGCGCGAGCGGGGCTCCGGGCACATCGTGCAGGTCTCGTCCGTCGGTGGCCGCATGTCGACGCCGGGGCTCGGCGCGTACCAGACCGCGAAGTGGGCCGTCGGCGGGTTCTCCTCGGTGCTCGCGAAGGAGGTCGGGCCCCTCGGCATCCGCGTCACCGTCCTCGAGCCGGGCGGTATGCGCACCGACTGGGCCGGCTCGTCCATGTCGGTCGCTCCGGTCCGGCCGGAGTACGAGGCGACCGTCGGCGTGTCCGCGCGGATGCACGGGGGCACGAGCATCGGTGCGAGCGACCCGGACCTCGTCGCCCAGCTCGTCCTGCAGGTCGTCGCGATGGACGAGCCGCCGCTCCGCCTGCTCGTCGGTCCGGACGCGTTCGAGCACGGGACGACCGCCGGTCGCGCGCTCCTGGCCGAGGACGAGCGGCACGAGGCGCTCAGCCGGTCGACGCAGGCGGCCGACGCGACACCCGAGCAGCTGGACCCGCTGGCGCACGCCTGAGTCGTGACCACCCGCCGGACGGGAGGCGCGGTGCCAGCTGGCACCGTCCCTCCTGTCCGCGAACGGTGCCGTCGTCACGCGCTGGCCGACAGTTCACGGGGCGGGGAGCGCGTGAGGTGTCGGTGAGCGCGAAACGTCCCCTGCACGCGCACCCGCCCCCCGCGTGCACGACGCACCGTGCGGGTACACGGTGCGTCGTGGTGTGGTCACGTCGCGACACGCGCCGTTGCGCGCCGCGACGCGAGTCCGTCGGCCGCGGGGCGGCAGGGGCTGGTCGTGCGGTCCCGACCGTGGGTCCGGCCGGTGTCAGGAGCGTACGCAGGATCGGGGCTGCCGTGGCGGAGTGCTGCGGGATGCCGAACACGCCCTGCGGGTCCACGCAGGCGAGCGTCCGGTCAGGCGGAGGCCAGCGCGCCCATCTCGGCGACGACGGCGCGGAGCCTGGTGGCGAGTTCCTCCGGGCCGCTGACGGTCTCACGGTGCGCCACCTCGGACAGCGCGGACATCACGAGCGCCACCGCGGTGCGGGCGGTCTGCTCGTCGGTCCGGGCCCCGACCGTGGCGAGCAGGGACTGCCGGGACTCGGCCATCCACTGCATGACCATCGCGGACATCTCGGGGCGGAGCACGAGCAGCTCCTTCATCCGGCGCCGGTCCTGCGAAAGGGGCACGGTGGCGGCGACGAGGCCGCACAGGTCGTCGATGAACCGACCCTCGGCGGCGGCGAACCAGGTCGCGGCAGCCTCCGGGACCTCGACGGTGTCGAGGCCGAGGGCGGCGTGCGCCTTCGACGAGAAGTAGTTGAAGAAGGTCCGCGGCGAGACGTCGGCATCGGCGCAGATCTGCTCCACGGTGACCCCGTCGAGGCCGTGCGCGGAGACGAGCGTCAGCGCGGCGTCGTGCAGCGCCGTGCGGGTCTGCTGCTTCTTCCGTTCACGCAGCGAGCACGGCTCCGTCGCCGTCGTCGCGGGGATGGTGGTCACGGTCGCTCCTGGGGTGGTGGTGTGGGGCGCCCGTCCACGAAGGGGGACAGCGGACGGACGCCCCGGTCGGTCACCGACGCCGCGCGGGCTGCGTCGGGGTGGATCCGGTCATCGGGCCGGTGAAGGACCCCGCCTCGGCGGCGGCGAGACCGGCGGCGGCCTCGAGCTCGTCCTCGGCGGAGAGCCGGTCGTCGTCGGCGTCGCGCTTCGCATCGGCGGCATCCGCCTGCTCCTGCAGGGCCGAGCGCTGACGCAGCGGCGGCACCCGGAAGAACCAGGTGAGGACGAAGGCGAGCAGGATCACGCCGAGCCCGACCCAGTAGATCGTCACGGACGAGGCGTTGAAGCCCGCCATGAACGGCCGGGTGAGCCGGCTGTCCGCACCGGTCAGGAACGAGGTGTCGTTCGTGCTCATGGTGCTCGACCCGGAGTCACTGCTGTCCGAGACCTGCTTCGCGACGGCCGGGGTGAGCTCGCCCACCCAGTACGACCGCTCGGAGGCGTCCGACCAGTCGACGACGAGCCTGCCGTCCTGCACCGAGGCGTGGGCCTTCTCGGCCGCTGCGGCGAGGGCCTGGTCCTGCACGGCTGCCGGGGCGCTCGCGGTCGCCTGCTGCACCTGCGCGGTGACGTCGTCGAGCGACGCCTGCACGTTCTGCTCGAGCGGGGTGATGATCGGCGACCAGATCTCGTCCATGACGCCGCGGTTCGCCGGCGCCGTGGCGACGGTCGGGTTCGTCGCCGCCTCGAGTGCCTGGCGCAGGTCGGTCCGGTCCGCGGTCGCGTGCAGGATGTTCGACGGCATGACCGAGAACAGGATGGACAGGAGCACCGCGGTGCCGAGCGTGCCACCGATCTGGCGGAAGAACGTGGCGGACGACGTGGCGACGCCCATGTCCCGGGCCTCGACCGAGCCTTGCGACGCCAGGGTGAGCGACTGCATGACCGAGCCGAGCCCCAGGCCGATGAGGAACATGCCGATCATCAGGAACCAGAGCGGCTTGTCGATCGTCATGAACGTCAGCACGACGTAGCCGGAGGACACCAGCGCGGTGCCGATCACCGGGAAGATCCGGTAGCGGCCGACGCGGGCGACGATCTGGCCGCTCGTGATCGACGCGATCATGAGCCCGCCGACGAGGGGGAGCGTCGCGAACCCGGACTCGGTGGGGGTCAGGCCGACGACGATCTGCAGGTAGAGGGGGATGGTCAGCATGGCGCCGAACATCGCGAAGCCGACCAGGAAGCCGATGACGGTCGCCATCGAGAACGTGCCCGAGCGGAAGAGCTTGAGCGGGATGATCGCGGCGTCGCCCATCTTCGACTCGACGAGCAGCAGGACGACCAGGCCGACGACACCGATGACGTAGCAGGCGATCGCGGCGGGCGACCCCCAGCCCCAGGTGCGGCCCTGTTCGGCCACGAGCAGGAGCGGGACGAGCGTGACGATGACCGCCGTGGCGCCCCACCAGTCGACCTTCGGCTTCGCACCGTCGCCGCCGTGCACCTTCGGCAGGTGCAGGAAGACGAGCACCATGACGAGGGCCGCGATGCCGATCGGCACGTTGATGAGGAGCACCCAGCGCCAGCCGGTGATCCACAGGATCTCGGAGGAACCGGCGAGCAGACCGCCGATGAGCGGGCCGATGACGCTCGAGATGCCGAACACCGCGAGGAAGTAGCCCTGGTACTTGGCACGCTCACGCGGGGCGAGGATGTCACCCATGATCGCCAGCGGCAGCGACATCAGCGCACCGGCGCCGATGCCCTGCACGGCCCGGAAGCCGGCGAGCATGAGCATCGAGGTCGACATCGACGAGAGCACGGCGCCGAGGATGAACACCACGATGCCGAAGATGTAGAGGGGACGGCGTCCAAAGATGTCGGAGAGCTTGCCGTAGATCGGCGTTGCGATCGTCGAGGTGATGAGGTACGCGGTCGTGACCCAGGCCTGCTGGTCGAGCCCGTGCAGGTCGTCACCGATCGTCCGGATGGCCGTGCCGAACACCGTCTGGCCGAGCGAGGACAGGAACATGCCCGCCATCAGCCCGTAGATCACGAGGAGGATCTGGCGGTGGGTCATCAGCGGCTGCTGACCGGCTGCGGCGGAGTCCGTGGGGACCCCGGCTGCGCGTCGGCCGTGCTGCACCGGGACGGGTGCGGTGGCGGTCATCGAGCTCCTTGCTTCGTGCTGTGTTTCCTGCTGTGAAAGTTTGCAGACCGCGCAACGATACATCCATTGCTTCCGGGAAGCAACTAATTCCGCCCACTACGCTGTGCGGCATGACCGAGGACCGGGACGACGCCGAGCGGCTGCTGCGTGCCCAGCTCGACCGACTGTGGGTCCGGCAGACCCTTCGGTCATCGCTCATCGAGTCGCGCGGGGGACTCGACCCCACGGCACGCGTGATCCTGCGCGCGGTCGACCACTTCGGGGCCGTGCGGTCGATGGCCATCGCGGACGCCACGGGGCTCTCGCGCCCGGTGATCAGCCGTCGCGTGGCGTCGCTCGTCGAATCCGGGTACCTCGGCACCGAACCGGACCCGGCGGACGGTCGCGCCAGCCTCGTCTCGATCGCGCCGGCCGGACGCACGCTGCTCGACACGCTCGACGTCGCCGGCGCCGAGGTCTTCGACGACCTCACCGGGGCCTTCGCGACCGGGGAGCTGCACACCCTCGCGGGGCTCCTCGCCCGGCTGAACGACCGCGCCGACGCGGTCCTCGGGATCGGCGCCACGGACCGGCGCGACGCGTCCTGACGACGCGGCACGCGTCCTGGACGTGACCACGGGGCGGACGGGAGGCGCGGTGCGGGCCCGCCCCGCCCTCCCTCGCAGGCTCGGTCGGCGCGTCTCGCGTGCCGCTGGCGCGTCACCGCTGAGCGAGACGCGCCACACCGTCACTGCTGACGCCGTATTCGAGATACCGTTTCCGCATGAGCACGGACACCGCCACCACCACTGAGACCCTCGACGACGGGCCAGTGGTGACCTTCGCCGACCTCGGCCTGAGCGATGCTGTGCTCAAGGCCGTCAAGGACATCGGCTACGAGACCCCCTCCGCCATCCAGGAGGCCACGATCCCGACGCTGCTCGAGGGGCGCGACGTCGTCGGCCTCGCGCAGACCGGAACCGGCAAGACCGCGGCGTTCGCGCTCCCGATCCTGTCCCGCATGGAGGCCGGCGCCAAGGTGCCGCAGGCGCTCGTGCTCTCCCCGACCCGTGAGCTCGCCCTGCAGGTGTGCGAGGCGTTCGAGCAGTTCGCGTCGCACATGAAGCACGTGCACGTCCTGCCCGTCTACGGCGGCCAGGCCTACGGTGTGCAGCTGTCCGCGCTCCGCCGTGGCGTCGACGTCGTCGTCGGGACCCCCGGTCGCATCATGGACCACATCGCCAAGGGCACGCTCGACCTGTCCGAGCTGAAGTACCTCGTGCTCGACGAGGCCGACGAGATGCTCAAGATGGGCTTCGCCGAGGACGTCGAGACGATCCTCGCCGAGACCCCGGACGACAAGCAGGTCGCGCTCTTCTCGGCGACGATGCCCGCGCAGATCCGCCGCATCTCTCAGCAGTACCTCACCGACCCGGCCGAGATCACGGTCAAGACGAAGACGAAGACCGCCGCGAACATCACGCAGCGGTACCTCATGGTGTCGTACCCGCAGAAGGTCGACGCGCTCACCCGCATCCTCGAGGTCGAGGACTTCGAGGGCATGATCATCTTCGTCCGCACGAAGAGCGAGACCGAGACCCTCGCCGAGAAGCTCCGCGCCCGCGGGTACGCCGCAGCAGCCATCAGCGGTGACGTCGCCCAGGCCCAGCGCGAGCGCACGGTCAACCAGCTGAAGTCCGGCAAGCTCGACATCCTCGTCGCCACCGACGTCGCCGCCCGCGGCCTCGACGTCGACCGCATCACGCACGTCGTGAACTACGACATCCCCGTCGACATCGAGTCCTACGTGCACCGCATCGGCCGCACCGGGCGTGCCGGCCGCTCGGGCGACTCGATCAGCTTCGTCACCCCGCGTGAGCGTCGTCTGCTCTCGGCGATCGAGCGGCACACCAAGCAGCCGCTCACGCAGATGCAGCTGCCGACGATCGAGGACGTCAACGAGACGCGCCTCACCCGCTTCGACGACGCCATCACCGCGGCGCTCGAGCAGCAGGACCGCATCACCGCGTTCCGCGACATCATCGCCCACTACGTCGAGCACCACGACGTGCCGGCGGACGACGTCGCCGCCGCGTTGGCCGTCGTGGCGCAGGGCGAGGATCCGCTGCTGCTCGACCCGAAGGCCGACGAGCTGCGGAACCGCGTCGACCGCGACGGCCGGGGCAGCGACCGCCGCGACCGCGACGACGACCGCGGCGCCCGGGGCGAGCGGTCCGACCGTGGCCCGCGCCGCTCGCAGCCGATGACCGCCTACCGCATCGAGGTCGGGCGTCGGCACCGCGTCGAGCCGCGCCAGATCGTCGGGGCCCTGGCGAACGAGGGCGGCCTGCGCCGCGACGACTTCGGGGCGATCCAGATCCGTCCGGACTTCTCGATCGTCGAGCTGCCCACCGACATGGACGCCGGGGTGCTCGACCGGCTGACGGACACCCGCATCAGCGGCAAGCTCATCGAGATCAAGCCGGACCGCCGCGGTGGCGGTGCCGGTGGTGCGCGTCGGTTCGACCGCGACGACCGTGGGCCGCGTGCCGGTGGTCGGGACCGCGACGACCGCGGCCCGCGTCGGTACGACCGCGACGACCGTCCGGAGCGCAAGCCGCGTCACTGAGGCACGACCGGGCGCGGGCTGCCCGCGCGGCGGATCACGGAACGCCCCGCCGTCCGGGTGCCGCCTTGCGGGATGACGCACGAGGGCGTGCGCTGCCCGCACGATCCCCGTGCCGACGGGTCCGCGGCGCCCGAGCGGTGGTCTGATACCCCTAGCCGTGGCGCAGGACCACGGGACGACCGAGGGGAACGCACGTGTTCAGAGCCGTAGTCACCGCCGCCGCAGCGGTGGCGCTCGTCATCGGGGGAGCAGCGCCGGCGACGGCCGCACCCTCGTCGGTGCCGGGTGCGCCCACCTCCGTCCGCGTCACGGGTGCCGCCGACAGCGCGACCGTCACCTGGGGACGGCCGGGGTCCGGTGCGAAGGTCACCGGCTGGCGCGTCACGGTGTCGCCCGCCGAGCAGCAGCCGGACGGCGGGGTCGACCGACTCCCGGCGACCGCCCGCTCCGACCGGTTCGGCGACCTGACCGCGAGCACGACCTACACGTTCTCGGTCCGTGCGGTCGGGTCCCGCGGCGCGGGCAAGGCCGTCTCGGTGCGCTACACCGCGCCCGGGTCGGTCCGGACCGTGCAGTCGCTGTACGCCCTCGACGGCACCGGCTCCGTCGTGCGCTTCCCGGTCAGCGGGACCGGCGCACCGACCACGATCGCGCCGAACGGCGCGGGCTTCACGGCGGACGACGTCGGCGACGTCTTCGTGCCCTCGGGAGACCGCACGTCCATCGTGATGTACCCGGCCGGCGGCGCCGCTCCCCGGACGGTGGCGACGGGTCTGCACCTCGGCGCCGACCTGCGCTCGGACGTCGCCGGCAACCTGTACTGGGTCGACTCGTCGACCGGCGCGATCACCAAGCTGCCGGTGACGGGTGCCGCGCCGAGGGCGATCATCCCCTCGGCCGGGACCGGGTGGGCGGTCGGACGCGACGGCACGGTCTCCGCGGTGACGTTCGGCCGGGCGGGCGCGGACAGCACCGTCGTCTCCGTGTCACCCTCGGGTGCGCGCACCACGCGGAGCTTCCCGGAGACGGGGTACCGCGTGTTCGCCGGCGTCCTCGCCGACGGCCACGGCAACCTCTACCTGAACTACACCGCGACGGGTGCCTCCGGCGCCAGCGGGTGGGTGCTCCTGGCCGCCGGCTCGTCGACGCTCACCGCCGCCGACGACCGGCTCGCATTCGACTACGCGGCGACGACCACCCGTTCGCTGCTCATCGCCAAGTCTGCGGAGTGGTGCGCCGCCCCGGCGGACTCCAGCCCGACCGGCTGCTCGGCGGACAAGACGATCACGAGCGTCGTGTCCCGGAACGCCGACGGCTCCGTGGCCGAGCGGGTCACGAGCGGCGTGAAGGCCCAGGGGCGCGGGCTGTGGATCGGCGCCGCCGACGAGGCCGGCGACCTGTTCATCGACGTGCGTGCCGGTGCGACACCGGGCCTCTGGCGGCTCGACGCCGCCGGCGGCGTCGCCCAGCGGCTGTCCGCCGGAGCGTTCACGCGGTTGCTGGTGATCTGAGGTCGGACCCGACCGGACGCCGGACGCCAGGCGCGGTGCCAGCGGGTGCCGCGCCTGGCGTCCTGCCGTGCGTGGCGGTCACACCACACCCGTCACGGTCCGTCGGCACACCTCGTCCCACGGGGTCGGCTCGATCCCGAACCGGGCGCGGCTCGCCGAGTCGTCGACCACGTACGGCGCGGTCCACTGGTAGCCCATCTCGGCGATCTCGCGCATCATCGGTGACACCAGGCCCATCGCGCGGAACACGCCGACGGGCATCCGACCGACCCGCACCGGGGGCTTCCCGGCCGCGGCCAAGACCTCGGTGAGCGCCTGCACCTGCGTCCGGGGCGCGTTGCTCGGCACCATCCAGGTGCGCCCGTGGGTGCCCTCGTCCGCACCGGCGGCGACGAGCATCCGTGCGACGTCGAGCACGTCGGTGAAGGTGTGCGGCAGGTCGGTGCGTCCGACCATGGACACGGACCGGCCCTCGAGCGCGGCCGGGAGCACGCGGGTGACGTGCCCGTTCTGGCCGATGCCGGGGCCGACGTAGTCCGACGCGCGGACCTCGACGGCGCGGACCCGTCCGGCCTCGTGCGCGGCGCGCGCATCGGCCCAGAGGCGTGCCCGCAGGATGCCCTTGTGGTCGGTCGCGGCGTCCGGCAGGCTCTCGCGCATCGGGCCGTCCACCGGACCGTACGGGTAGAGGTTGCCGGTGATCGCGTACACGGCGCCGGTCCGTTCGGCGGTGGTGAGCAGTGCGGTCGCGAGCGGCGGCCAGGTCCGTTCCCACTGCGTGTAGTCGCCGGGGTTCGCGCAGTTGTAGAGGACGGCGGCCCCGTCGGTGACGCGGGTGAGCGCGTCGGCGTCGGACGCGTCGAGTGCGACGTGTTCGACGCCGTGGACACCCGTGTCCCGGCCGGACCGGGTGACGACGGCGACCCGCTCGCCCTGCTCGGCGAGGAGTGCGGCGACGTGACGGCCCACGGGACCGGCGCCGACGACGACGTGCTGGTGGGACATGACTTCCTGCTTTCGTTCGTGAGCGAGAGCACCGCTCTCTGTGTCCAGGATGCACGCCCGGTCGTCGAATTGCAAGAGCAGTGCTCTCGTTTGTGTGCAGTGCTCTCGCGTGGCATGGTGGAGGGATGACCGACACGGCCCCGACCGCCCGAGCCCGCGCTCGCGAGGCGGTGCACGCGAGCATCCTCGCCGCCGCCCGGGTGCGGCTCACCGACGAAGGTCCATCGCAGCTGAGCCTGCGGGCCGTGGCCCGTGACGTCGGCATGGTGTCGTCGGCCGTCTACCGGTACTTCCCGAGCCGCGACGACCTGCTGACGGCGCTGCTCATCGCCGACTACGACGAGCTCGGGGCCGCGGTCGAGGCGGCCGACGCGGCAGCGGGTCCGGCCCCGGGGGCACGGTGGGTCGCGGTCTGCCGAGCGATCCGCACCTGGTCGATCGCCCACCCGGGGGACTTCGCGCTCCTGTTCGGCTCGCCGGTGCCCGGGTACGCCGCGCCGCGATCGACCGTCGAGCCGGCGTCGCGGACGACGCTCACGATCGTGCGGGTGGTCGCCGATGCCGTGGCCGACCCCGGGTACCGGGCGCCGGACGCGCCCCGGTCGGGCCCGGGCCGGCTCACGCCCGCCGTCGCCGACGGGGTGGAGTCGCTCCGGGCCTTCGGAACGGGGCTACCGGAAGAGGTCCTCGCCCGCACGCTCATGGCCTGGACGACGGTGTTCGGCACGGTGTCGTTCGAGCTGTTCGGGCACTACGTCGGGTCGGTCTCCGACGGCGCGGCCTTCTTCGACGAGGTCGTCGCCCGGCTGGCCGAGGGGCTCGGGATCGTCGCCGCGTTCGACTGAGTGCTGTCCGTCCCACGCCGGTGGACGGATGCGGGCTGTCCCCAGACCGGGGCGCCGGTCTGGCAGGAGGGTGCTCCCTGCGGTAGACAGGTCGTGGGCCCCGGCCGTACCCGACGGCGCAGCCCTCGCCCGGGACGGCACACCTGGAGTCACCCCGGACGGACCACCACCCTCGGGCGCGCGCCGCGGCCGGGGCCGACGGATCAGGGAGGCACGCTTGCGACGCAGCACGTTCGGCGACGCCGTCGGGGGCACCCGGTGACCGCGCTCGACGTCAGCCGGCAGGACCGCCGCCGCCTCACCACCGGCACGTCCCGGCGTCGACTCGTCACGGTGCGGACCGTCGCACTGCTCGCCTCGATCGCCGGCGTGAACTACGTCGTGTGGCGGTGGGCCGCGTCGGTGAACTGGCACTCGTGGTGGATCGCCGTGCCGCTGATCCTCGCCGAGACGTACAGCGTGATCGACTCGCTCCTCTTCGCGTTCGGGGCCTGGCGGCTCCGTGAACGCGGCGAGCCACCGACCTCGCCGGGGGACCACGTCACCGTCGACGTGTTCATCACCACCTACGACGAGCCGGTCGACCTCGTGCTCCGCACCGCGCGCGCCGCGAAGGCCATCCGCCACCCGCACGCCACGTGGATCCTCGACGACGGCAACCGTCCGGAGATGCGTGCGGCCGCCGAGTCGCTCGGCATCGGGATCATCACCCGTGGGGCCGACTGGGTCGATCGGCCCCGGCACGCCAAGGCCGGCAACCTCAACAACGCACTGCTCGCGACCCAGGGCGAGTTCCTGCTCATCCTCGACGCCGACCAGGTGCCGGACCCGGCGATCCTCGACCGCACGCTCGGGTACTTCAAGGACACCGAGATGGCGCTCGTGCAGACGCCGCAGTGGTTCGAGAACGTCCCCGACGCCGATCTGCTCGGCAGCCAGGCGCCGTTGTTCTACGGCCCGATCCAGCAGTCGAAGGACGGCTGGAACGCCGCGTTCTTCTGCGGTTCGAACGCGATCCTCCGCCGCGAAGCGCTCATGCAGCTCGGGGTCACCCGCTACGTGCGCGAGGTCGAGGCGTCGGTCGCGCGGACGATCAAGACCTCGCGGAAGCTCCTCGCCCGTGCGCGGGAGACCGAGACCGACGAGCGGGTGCTCGGCGCCCTCGACGAGGCCGAGGCCGTGATCGACCGGGCTCGCGACCAGGTGGAGCGCGGCGAGCCCCTCGGCGACGTGACCTACGACTTCCAGCGCGGGATCGACGCCATCTCCTACCGGTTCGCGGCCTCCGACCTCGAGTCCGTCCGCAACGACCTGCAGGAGCTCGCGGCGATGTCGACCGACGCGAACACCTTCGCCGGCCTCGACGACGCGGCGCTCGACGTCCTCGGTCGTCGCGACGCCTCGCCGGTCGCCGCGATCGAGTCCATCGCCGTGCTCACCCGCGCGCTCGACGTCAACCGCGACGACGAGGCCCAGCCGATCATGCCCCTGGCGACGATCTCGGTGACCGAGGACATGGCGACCGCGATGCGTCTGCACGGCCTCGGCTGGAAGTCGGCGTACCACGACGAGATCCTCGCGACGGGCCTCGCCCCCGAAGACCTGCCGACCATGCTCGTGCAGCGGCTCCGTTGGGCGCAGGGCACCATGCAGGTCTTCTTCCGCGAGAACCCCCTCGTGCAGAAGGGGCTCTCGTGGGGGCAGCGGCTCATGTACTTCTCGACGATGTGGAGCTACCTGTCCGGCTTCGCCGCGATCGTCTACATCGCCGCGCCGGTGCTCTGCCTGTCGTTCGGCGTCGTGCCGGTCCAGGCGTACAGCGTGGACTTCTTCGCCCGGCTCATCCCGTTCCTGGTGCTGAACCAG
This sequence comes from Curtobacterium sp. NPDC098951, assembly GCF_044759965.1. Taxonomy (NCBI): domain Bacteria; kingdom Bacillati; phylum Actinomycetota; class Actinomycetes; order Micrococcales; family Microbacteriaceae; genus Curtobacterium; species Curtobacterium sp. NPDC098951. The sequence continues at coordinate 500,540 of NZ_JBIWAG010000002.1, read as the reverse complement.
CTGCTGTTCTGGGTGGTGGCGGCCGGCAGACCGACGTGGCGCGGACAGCAGTACTCGCTGGCGCTGTTCCCGGTGTGGATCGAGTCGGTGACGAGCGCCTTCGAGAACGTGTTCCGCGGCAAGCCGTTGGGCTTCCGGGTCACCCCGAAGGTCCGTGACGAGTCCGAGCAGCGGCCGCGGTGGGACCTCGTCAAGCCGCAGCTCGTCGCGATGGGAGCCCTCGTGGCGGCGCTCGTGCTGATCGGCATCCGGTACCTGACCGGTCAGGCATCCGGCATCGCACCCCTCGTGAACACCGCGTGGGTCGTGTTCGACCTGTTCATCTTCAGCATCGTCATCCGTGCGGTGCTGTACCGGGGGCCCGGGACGGCACGGTCCGGACACGGATCGAGCACGGTCGGAGGACCCCTGTGAGCCCGGAGCGCATCGAGTTCGACGTCCCCGCGGTCCCCGAGTCGCTCGACGAGGTGCAGGACCGCTTCGGTTCGTGGTGGGACGCCCTGGGCATCGACGACCTCCGACTCCGGTTCGGTCTCGAGACCGCCGTCGCCGAGATCGCGGCGAACATCGTCGAGCACACCCGTCGTGCCGACCAGGAAGCAGGCAGGCGCTACACCGTGGAACTCGACGTGACCGACCGCGAACTCGTGGCCGTCCTCACCGACAACGGGCTGCCCGTCGACATCGACCTCGCCGCGGTGACGATGGCGGACGTCGACGAGGAGAGCGGCCGCGGCCTCGCCCTCGCGATCGCCGCACTCGACCGGCTCGAGCACCGGCACGAGGGCGGGCACAACGTGTGGACCCTGGCGTGCACGCGGTGAGCCGACCCGCCGCCCGGCTCCTCGCGTTCCTGGTCGTCCTCGCGACGTTCGCGCTGGGCGGTGCGCTGCCGGCGTCCGCGGTGCAGGCGACGACCACCGCAGCGGCGTCGGCGACGACCGCCGAAGCTGCGTCTGCGACGACCGCCGCAGCGGCGTCTGCGACGACCGCCGCCGCGGCGGGACCGAGCTCCGGGACGACCTGGTTCGGCCCGGACATCGACTGGGGTGACGACGCCCCCGACGGCTACGCCGGACGCCTCGGCGCGACACCGTCGATGTACGGCGTCGAGATCCCGTACCCGCTCGACCGCAGCGCCCGCAAGGAGTTCCTCCGCGCGACCAGAGCGGCGGCGACGCAGGGCGCGGTCCTCGTCGTGAGCTTCGAGCCCGACCGGTCGCTCGGGTCCCTGACCGCCGCCGACGCCCGAGCCGCGAACACCCTGCTCGAGGACGTCCACCGGCAGTACTACACCCAGGTCCTCGTCCGGTTCGCACCGCAGATGAACGGCACGTGGGTGCGGTGGGGGCAGCAGCCGACCCAGTTCGTGCAGGCCTTCCGCGCGCTCGCGACGGCGGTGCACGCCGGCAGCTCGGACGCCCTGATGGTGTGGTCCCCGTCGTACGGCGCCGGGTACCCCTTCGGCGAGTCCGCGGGACGCCTGCAGGACCTCTCGGCGACGGACGTCTCGAAGCTCGACACGAACGGCGACGGGCGGCTCACCGCCGCCGACGACCCCTACGCGCCGTACTGGCCGGGGGACTCCGCCGTCGACTGGGTCGGGCTGTCGATGCTGTACTTCGGCAAGGGCAAGGCGACCGAGGCCGCCGGCCGGGACGTCCCGCTCACCCGGAACGACGTCCCCGAGGCCGGCGAGGTCTCCGCTCGCTTCGACGAGACCTGGGGCTACGAGCAGCGACAGCGGGGGAGCTTCTACGACCGCTTCGCCGTGGCGGACGACCGGCCGATGCTGCTCGACACCGGGGCGCTGTACGACCACTCGCTCCGTGGCGACGACGAACTCCCGGTGAAGCAGGGCTGGTGGCGACAGGTGATCGCCGCCGTGCAGGACCGCCCGTTGATCCGCGGGGTGACGTTCCTCGAGACGAACCGCCGTGAGCCCGAGGCCGGCAACCGGGTCGCCGACTGGCGCGACACCGCGGTCCCCGGCATCGCGGGTTCCTTCCGGACGGACCTCGAACGCGCGGGCGACTTCGTCTTCGGACCGGTCACCGAACGGGTCACGCCCGAGGCCGGGGCCGCGGCGACCGACCAGCAGTACGACACCGGCGGCGACCAGATGGCGTGGATCGTCTGGTGCGCGGTCGGCCTGGCGGTGGTCTTCCTGCTGAGCGGGCTGTTCGGCCGCCTGCTGCCGAGCTGGCGGTACCCGGACGACGGCAAGCCCGGGCGTGACCTCCGGCTCGACCTGTTCCGCGGCTTCATCATCCTCGCCGTGGTGATCACCCACATCGAGATCGGCGGTCCGTACTCGTACATCACGCTGCACGCCGTCGGTGCGATCACGGGCGCCGAGATGTTCGTGTTCCTGTCCGGCATGGTGCTCGGCATGACGTACCCGTTCGCCATCAAGAAGTTCGGCGAGTGGGCGGCCGCGATCGGGGCGTGGAAGCGGGCGCGGAAGCAGTACCTCGTCACGCTCGCGGTGATCCTCGTCGTCTTCGCGCTGAGCTTCGTGCCCTTCCTCAACACCGACGCGATCACCACGTTCACCGACCGGGGGACCGGCACCGGGGGCGTCGGGGCCGAGGGGCGCGTGTACGACCTCTACCCGAACGCGATGCAGCTGCTGGCCTACCCGCCGCCCTGGTACGCGATCCGGCAGTTCCTGCTGCTCGAGATGGGCCCGTGGCCGTTCAACATCATGGGGCTCTTCGTCGTGCTGAGCCTCTTCATCCCGGCGTTCATGTGGGTGATCCGTCGCGGCTTCTGGTGGGCGCTGCTCGTCGTCAGCTGGGCGCTGTACCTGTTCCAGGCGCTCAACCCCGAGTTCCGGCCGCTGAACTCCCAGTTCGAGGCGGTGTTCCCGCTGCTCACCTGGCAGGTGGTGTTCACCCACGGCCTCGTGCTCGGGTACTACCGTCGCCAGATCATCGCCGCCCTCACCGGACGACTCGGCAAGGTGCTCATCGGCGTGGGCATCGGCGGCTACGCCCTGTTCCTCGTGTACGTGTGGGCGGGCAACCACTTCGGGTTCACGCCCGCGCCGTTCTCGGCGTCGATGTACGACCAGCTGTACAACACCGCCTACCAGCGCGTCGACCTGCAGTGGGGACGCCTGGTGGACATCGCCTTCTTCGCGATCGTCTCCTACGCGATCCTCACCGTGTTCTGGAAGCCGATCTCGACGGTGATCGGCTGGCTGTGGATCCCGATCGGCCAGGCGAGCCTCTACGTCTTCGTGTGGCAGGTGTTCTTCGCGCTGGCGATCGCGTCCATCCCGGGCATCGACTGGGGCAACGCGTGGATCGGTTTCGCGACCCACACCCTGCTCATCCTGTTGGCCTGGTACATGGTCCGGAAACGGTTCCTGTTCTCGGTCATCCCGCGCTGACGCGCTGACTGACGGACGGGAGGCGCGGTGCCAGCCGGCACCGCGCCTCCAGTCCGTGCAGTGGTCGCGTTGCGTTGCGTTGCGATCCGAGTCGGCGCGACGTCGGAGCGCCTGTCGTGTGCTCGTGCGTCCCTGACTGCGCGGACCGTCTCGGCGAGCGATCGGTGACCGGACGCCTCGCTGGTGAACCGGCACCGCCCTCGCGAGCGAGCAGTCGAGCAGTGAACGCGCGAAGATCGGACCATGGAACCGTCGCCGTGCCAACGCGATGGAGGCGCGGTGCGGGTCCGACCCGCACCGCGCCTCCTGACACGGTGTGCGCTGTCCGTCCGCGTCAGCGGACCGCGACGCGCAGCGGCTGCGGGTCCACCGGGTCCGGCGGGACCGGCAGCGAGCCGCGGATCTGGTTCTGCGCCTGGCACTGGCTCGTGCAGTTCGTCGCCCCCTGCGAGAGCTCGACGGCGTCCTCGCCGAGCACTCCGCCCATCCGGCCGCCGGGCTGGACGGTCCACGTCGTCGTGGTCGCGGTCTGCGATGTCTTGGTCGCGACCTGCGGGCTGTCCTTGCCGAGCAGCATCTGGTGGGCTCCGCTGCCCGAGGTCACGGCGGGGTTGCCGTCGCCGAAGTTGATCTTCCCGGTGTACGGGTTCGTGAAGTAGAACAGGCCGGCGCCGAGCGTGTGCGTGAACGTCACCGGCTGGGCGAACTCGGTCTCCATCTGGAAGATGCCTCCCTGCGCGCCGTCCTTCGCCTGCACCTTGAGCTTGCCGGCCCCGGTGGCGAAGATCGCGACGAGGGTGTCGTCCCGCACCTCGAGCGACGACAGCGTCGCGCCGGCGAGCTGCGCGGCGGTCAGCGACGGGACCTTGGAGGCGAACACCACGGTCGGCTTCGTCACCATCCGCTGCGTGTCAGGCGCGCCGGTGAGCGTGTAGTCGTACACGCCGAGGTCGGCCGTGCGGATGTCGAACCCGTTGTGCTTGCCGCGCACCGCGATGGTGCCGGAGACGGCGACGTCCTTGACCTTGAAGTCCTTGCCCGGTGCGGGGTTGGTGGTCGTGCCGTTCAGGGTGACGGCGTAGTCCCCGCCGGTCGAGGTCTTGCCGGACGCGTTCGCGGGGGCGACCCCGGCGAGGGCGACCGCGGCGACGACGCCCGCGGTGACCGCGGCGACGATGCCGATGCGCCGTCCGTGGCGCTGGTGCGTGCTGGTCATGGTGTGCCTCCTGGTGTGCTGGGGTGAGAACCCCTCGACACCGATCGTCGCCGCCCCGCCGCGGCCGCACCATCGGACCTTGGTACTAGTACCCGTGGTCCCTGCCCCAGAGCGCCGCGCTCGTGCGGTCGGCCACCCCGATGCGGCGGAAGAGACTGCCGGCGTGGACCTTGACGGTCCGTTCCGCGATGCCGAGTTCGGTCGCGATCTGCCGGTTCGACAGGCCCCGCGCGATCCGGACGAGGACGTCGCGCTCCCGGGGCGGCAACTGGACGTCCGGTACCGTGGTCGACGTGGTCGACGTGCCGCCGGGGAGCAGCGCACGGGCGACCCGGGGGTCGATCGGTGTCTCGTCGCGGGCGGCCGCACGGACGGCACGCACGACCTCGTCCGGGGCGGCGTCCTTCAGCAGGTACCCGGTCGCCCCGGCAGCGAGTGCGGCGCGCACCCGACCGTCGTCGGCGAACGTGGTGAGGACGAGGACCCGGACGTCGGGCATCGCCGACCGCAGCGCCGCCGTGGCAGCCACCCCACCGGCCCCCGGCATCGACAGGTCCATCACGACGACGTCCGGCCGGAGTCCGGGCGCGAGCGCGACGGCCTCCTCGCCGGTGGCGGCCTCGCCCACGACCTCGCAGTCACCGGTCGCCGCGAGGACGGCCCGCAGCCCGCTCCGGACGAGGGCGTGGTCGTCGACGAGGAGGACCCTCACCGCAGCGCCTCGGTGTCGACCGGCACGCGCAGTCGCCAGGTCGTCCCGGCACCCGGAGCGGTCTCGAGCTCGAGCGAGCCGCCGGTGTCCTCGGCGATCTCCCGCAGGAGCGTGGTGCCGAGGTGCCCCGGACGGTCCGGGGCCGTCGCACGCACCGGGTCGAAGCCCACGCCGTCGTCCGAGACCGTGACCACCAGCACGGCACCGCGGCCGGCGCCGGAGGCACCCGGGGCCGCCGCGACCTGCACGTCGACGACGGAGGCGTTCGCGTGCGTGACGACGTTGGCGACCGCCTCGCGGACGAACCGGACGACCGCGAGCAGCGCCGCGGACGACGCCTCGACCGGGTCCGGCACGTGGACGCTCGTGGTGAGCCCGGCGGCGCGCGCCCGTGCGCAGACGTCGTCGAGCGCCGCGCCCAGGCCGTCCCGTTCGGGAGCCGCCGGACGGATCGCGGACATCGAGCCGCGCAGCGACGACACCGCACCGCGCAGGGCCGCCGCCGCGTCACGGGTGGCCGGGTCCGCCCCGAGCGAGAGGGCGAGCCCGGCGACGTCCTGCACCGGGCCGTCGTGCAGGTCGGCCGCCATCCGTCGGCGTTCGGCGGCCTCGGCGTCGAGCGCACGACCGAGCAGCCGCTCCCGCGCGCGCTGCCCCGACCGGATCCGGAGCAGCAGCCAGAGCAGCAGCGGGACGAGCAGGGCGAGCACGACGCCGACGGTGCCGAACGCGAGGGCGGCGAACGCGCCACGCAGGTCCGCGGCGCGGGACACGACCTCGTCGTAGCGCTGGTAGGCCTCGAACAGCAGCGCCTCGCCCGACGGGGTGTGCACCGCCTGGTACGCCTCGAGCAGCGGGCCGTGCCCCCGTTCGAAGCGGTTCTCGGGCTCGGACAGGTCGGACACCTCGGCGTCGGACCGGTCGGTCTCCAGCGCTTCGAGGTCCTCGGCGCCCAGCGGGAACCGTTCCCCGACGAGCCGGGCTTCGTCGGACCAGAGGACGGTGCCGTCGGCGGCCCAGAGCTTCATCCGCACCGCGGACCCCGCCCGCAGCTCGCCGGCCACCGCATCGGCCAGTCGTGCGCGGGCCGCAGCCCGTTCGGAGGTGGGCGCGTCGGGGTCGGCGATCGCGTCCACCAGGGCGGGCTCGACCACGACCCGCGCCAGTGCGGCCGTGTCCGACGTCGCGTCACGGACGGCGAAGCCCTCGGCGATGCGCTGCGAGACGAGCGCGCCCGCCGTTGCGACGGCCGCGCCCCCGACGAGGGCGGCGATCACCACCCCGACGAGGACCCTGCCCCAGGGCGTCCGGCCGGTCCGACGACGCTGGTCGGCCGCGACGAGCACCAGCGGGGTCCCCGCCGCTTCGGTGTCCGACGACCGGTGTCCACGCACAGGGCCACCGTAACGGTGCCGGCCCGGGTCCGGTGGGTGCGCGCCGATGACCGGTGGTGACGGTGACGCACGCTGGACAGACGGGAGGCGCGGTGCGGGTCCGACCCGCACCGCGCCTCCCGGCCCACTCGCCTCGTTCAGCCGAGCGCGGCCGTGTCCGGTGACCCCGTCGCGAGCGCGCTCCGGACCGATCCCCACGCGGCGAGCCGCTCGCGGATCGACTCGTCCTGCTCGGCTTCGAGCGCGGTGGCGTGCGCCTGCTCGAGGACCTCGTCGATCACGATGCGCCGTCCGGTGCGGGCGGACGCGATCGCGGCGTCCACCATCGTCAGGCTCATCACGTTGCCGTGCACCTCGCCGTCGGGGCGCTCGCCGGAGCGGACCGCGCGGACGAAGGACGCGAGGGCGCCGGCGATCTCGTTGCCGACGCCGGGTGCCGCCTCCGGAGCGCCCGGGGTGCCGTCGAGGTCGCTCCACGGGTCGTGGTCGCCGTCCCACAGCGCGGTCCCGTCGGACCCGGAGGCCCGCCAGTCGCCGTTCCACGAGGTCTCGGCGCCCGGCGCGCACCACGAGCCGTCGTACACGTAGCGGACGTCGTCCTCGAAGGTGAAGACCGCGGCGGCCGCGGCGTCGCCCCGGTACCAGGACCACGACGGGTTCCACGACTCGCAGTACACCGACACCGGGTCGCGCTCGAGGACGTACCGGGCGGAGTCGAAGGCGTGGATCGCCATGTCGAGCAGGAGGACGTCGTCCATCTCCTCGCGGAAGCCGCCGAAGTGCGGGGCCTTGGCGAAGCGCGTGCTCAGGCCGCCCACCTGTCCGAGCCCGCGGACGTGCTGCCGGAACGCGACGAGGTGGTCGTTGTACCGACGGGACTGCGAGACCATGAACAGCTTGCCGGTGGCCTCGGCGGCCGCGGCGAGCGAGAGCGCCTCGGCGACGGTCTGCGCTGCCGGCTTCTCCCCGAGGACGGGGAGCCCGGCGCGGAGGGCCTCGAGGGTGACCGGGTGGTGCGCGACGGGGACCGTGATGTCGAGGACGGCCTCGGCACCGGTCTCGGCGATGAGTGCGGTGAGGTCGCGGCCGACCGGGATCGTCGGGTCGCCGGCGACCTCCGCCCCGGCGCGCGCGGCGTCGAGGTCGAGGTCGACGATGCCGACGAGCTCGACGTCCGGGTCCGCGGCGACGGTCGCGAGCCACGCCCGGCCCATGCCACCGGCACCGACCTGGACGACCCGGAGCGGCGCGGTCACGCGGACACCTCCTCGTCGACCGGTGCGTCGTCGAACGGGCCGCGGTAGTGCTGGCCGTCGAAGTACTCGCCGAGGTCGTACCGGCGGAGCGTCGGGATCTCCCGCTCGCGCTCCGGCCGGGCCCACTCGGTCGCGTTCGCGATCACGCGGCGGACGTCCTTGTGGTGGTACACGGGGAAGTCCTGGTCGCCGGGGGAGAAGTAGAAGATCTTCCCGAGGCCGCGGCGGTAGGTCATGCCGCTCCGGAACACCTCGCCGCCGGTGAAGCCGGAGATGAAGACCAGCTCGTCGGGGGTCGGCACGTCGAAGTACTCGCCGTACATCTCCTGCTCGGGGATGACGATCGGGTTCGGGACGCCGCGCGTGATGGGATGCTGCGGGTTCACGGTCCAGACGAGTTCCTGGTCGTGCTCGCTGCGCCACCGGAGCGTGCAGGTGGTCCCCATGAGCTTCCCGAAGATCTTCGACCAGTGGCCGGAGTGCAGCACGACGAGCCCCATGCCGGACAGGACGTGCTTGTGCACGCGGTCGACCACGGCGTCGTCCACTTCGTGGTGCGCGGCGTGCCCCCACCAGGTGAGGACGTCGGTCTCGGCGAGGACCTCGTCGGTGAGTCCGTGTTCGGGCTCCTGCATCGTCGCCGTGCGGACGACGGCGTCCGGCAGGTTCTCGCGGATGCCGTCGGCGATCGCGCCGTGCATGCCGTCGGGGTACCGCTCGGCGACGTGCTGCTCGACCTGCTCGTGGACGTTCTCGCCCCAGACGGTGATGCGCAGCGGGGTGGTGGTCATGGTGTGCCTTTCTGGCTGGGGTTCGTGGGTGTCGCCGGTCGTCACAGGACGGCTGCCCCGGGGTCGACAGCCGCGGTCGCCGCGGTCGCCGCGGTCGCCGCGGTCGCCGCGGTCGCCGCGGGGTCGGTCGCCGTGGGGTCGGTCGCCGTCACTTGACGGCGCCGCCGAGCGCACCGGCGGAGATGTACCGCTGGGCGACGATGAGCAGCACGGCGGCCGGCAGCGACGCGAGGACGGACGTCGCCATGACGGGCCCCCAGTCGGTGACGTTCGAACCGATGTAGTTGTAGATGCCGAGCGTGATGGGCCTGACCGCGGTCGTCGACGTCAGGGTCAGTGCGATGAGGAAGTCGCCCCAGGCCCCGAGGAAGGTGAAGAGCGCCGCCGTGACGATGGCGTTCCGGCTGATGGGCAGGACGATCGAGACGAACGCCCGGAAGTCGTTCGCGCCGTCGACGAGCGCGGCCTCGACGAGGCTCGGCGGGATCGACTCCATGAACGCGCGCATGAGCAGCACGGCGAACGGCACCTGGACGGCGCTGTCGGCGAGGATCAGCCCGATGTAGCTGTTCAGCAGTCCGACGTTGTTGAACAGCGTGTAGAGCGCGTTCGCGATGACGATCGCCGGGATCATCTGCGTGATGAGCAGCACGAGCAGGAACACCCGGGTGCCGCGCATCTTGAACCGGGCCAGCCCGTACGCGGCCGGGGTCGCGATCGCCAGGGTCAGCACGACGGTGCCGAGGCCGATGATCATGCTCGACAGGAAGTTCTGCCCCTGCTGCGCGAACGCCGTCTCGTACCCGCGGAAGGTGGGCGAGAACGGGAACCAGGTCGCGGTCGCGGCACCGGACGTGGCCTGCAGGCTCGTGTTCACCATCCAGTAGACGGGGAACACCATGATCGCGAGGAACACGCAGCCGAGGATCGTGAGCGGGATGCCCTTGACGCCGCGCTTCGGCCCGGGGACCCGTGCGCTGCGCTTCGTCGTGATCGCCCGGGTGGCGGTGACGGTCTGGTTCGCGATTCCGACGCTCATTCGTCGACCGCCTTCCTGGAGATCGCGATGTAGACCATCGCGAAGACGAACGAGACGACGATGAGCACGTTGCTCACCGCGGCTCCGATGCCGAACTGGAAGTTGATGAACGACTGGTGGTACGCGTTCGTGGCGAGGGTCTGCGTGGAGTTCGCCGGTCCGCCGCCGGTGAGGCCGAGGATGATGTCCACGACCTTCAACGTGTAGACCACCCCCAGGACGATCACGACGCTGACGACGCTCCGGATGCTCGGCCAGGTGATGTACCAGAACGCCTTGAAGCCGGTGGCGCCGTCGAGTGCGCCGGCTTCGTACAGCTCCGGCGGGACGGACTGCAGTCCGCTGTAGAGGATCGTCGTGTTGAACGGGATGCCGAGCCACACGTTCACGCCGATGACGGCGATGAGGGCCAGGCTCGGGCTGACGAGCCACGGCACCGGTGCGATGCCGACCAGGCCGAGGAGCTGGTTGAGCGCTCCGCTGTCCTGGTCGAGCAGCCACTTCCAGACCGCGCTCGACGCGATCAGCGGCAGCAGCCACGGCAGCAGGAGGAGCCCGCGCAGGAAGCCGGAGAGCGGGAAGTGCCGCCGGAAGAACAGCGCGAGACCGAGGCCGATCACGAACTGCAGGACGATCGAGCCCGCGGTGAACAGTGCGGTGTTCACGACGCTCGTCGCGAAGACCGAGCTCTGGAACACCTGGATGTAGTTGCCGAGCCCGACCCACGGGGCCTCGCCCGTGAAGAAGGTCTTGGTCGTGTAGTCCTGGAAGGACATGATGACGTTCTTGACGACCGGGTAGCCGAAGAACACGGCCACGAACAGCGCGGCCGGGATGACGAAGAGCCATCGGGTGAGCCCGGTGCGCATGCGCGCTCGGCGCTGGCCGGGTCGTGGTGGTGGGACGGACGCCGTGGTCCGTGGTCGGGTCTGTGTCGTGGCGCTCATGCCGGAACCGCTCCTTCCGAGGGTTGGGAGGGAGCCGACCGGGCGGCCGGCTCCCTCGTGCACTACTGGCTCTGCGACTGCGCCTGCTTGAGCGCGGCCTCGGGGTCGGCCTTGCCCGTGAGGGCGAGCTGGACGGCGGTGTAGATCTTCGTCGCGGCCTTGGGCCAGTCGGGTCCGAGCTCACCGGTGCGGGCGCGGGCGGTCTTCACCGTGGTGACGAACGAGGCGACCTGCGGGTGGTCGGACGCCCACGCGGCGCCGGCCTCGAGGTTCGTCGGCACGTTGCCGCTCACCTCGGCGAGGGCCTTCTGGGTCTTCTGCGAGTGCAGGCAGCCGACGAACTTGGCGGCCAGCTGCATCTTCGCCTTGTCGCCGGTCTGCGGGACGGTGAACGCCTCGCCGCCGAGCGGTGCGACGGTCGCCTCACCGGTGCGGGTCGGGATCGGGACGCTGTCGAACTCGAGGCCCTTCTTCGCGTTGAGCGCGGGGAGCTGCCACGGGCCGTTGATCATCATCGCGGCCTTGCCGGCGAGGAACTGGTTGTTGACGTCGGCCTGGGCCCAGTTGATCGAGCTCTTCGACATCGAGCCGTCGTTCTGCAGGTCCTCGACGAGCTGCAGGGCCTGCGCCGCCTCGGGTGTCGCGATGTCCTTCTCGTCACCACCGTTCGACCAGAAGAACGGCAGGAACTGCCAGGTGCCCTCGTAGGTGTTGATGTTGCTCATCGCGAAGCCGTACGTCGACCCGGAGGTGAGCTTCTTCGCGGCGGCCTTCAGCTCGTCCCACGTCTTGGGCGGCTGGACGCCGGCGTCCGAGAGCAGCTTCTTGTTGTAGTACAGCGCGATCGAGTTCGTGTTCGACTGCAGGCCGTAGAGCTTCCCCTTGTAGGTGCTCGCCGCCTTCACGCCGGGGACGTCGCCCTCGGCGCTCAGGCCGTAGTCGCTCAGCTCGGACAGCGCACCCGAGGCCGCGATCTGCTGCACGTCGGGGTTGTCGAGCATGAGGACGTCGGGGAGGGTCCGCGACGATGCCTGCTGCAGGACCTTCGAGATCAGACCGGCGCCGGCGACGTGGTTGATCGTGACGGTCGCGTCGACCTGCTTCGCGCACTGCTTGTAGACGGGGTTGTAGGTCGCGTCGTAGTAGTCCTCGATCGTCAGGGCCTTGCTCCCGCCGGAGGAGGCCGAGCCGGAACCGGAGCACCCGGTGAGGACCAGGGGGATCGTCGCGAGCACGGCGACCGCGCCGACGAGGGCTCGGGTCCGGCGCGTCGTGGAGGGGAATCTTTGCTTCATTGCAGAGCTCTTCTCTGTGCGGATGCAGGGGCAGGCACGCAACCACGAATCCGCTGACGTCATCGTCGCTGTGTCCTTGGGGCGAGAAGCTAACAGAAAAGCGCTTCACCTGTAAAGCGCTTTTTTCGGATCCCGGACGGTAGGCTGGACGGCATGGCCACGATGCAACAGGTCGCCGATCGCGCGGGAGTCTCGATCGCCACCGTGTCCTTCGTGGTGAACGGCACGAAGTACGTCACCCCGGCGACGACTGCCCGGGTGCAGGCGGCGATGCGCGAACTGAAGTTCCGCGGCAACGTCGTCGCCCGTGCGCTGGCGAGCCGGCGCACCCGGATCATCGCGCTGCTGTTCCCGACCACGGGCAACCGGTTCAGTCCGACGACGTCGGAGTTCTTCATGAGCGCCGCCGAGCGGGCGTCCGAGCGCGGCTACCACCTCGTGCTCTGGCCGGTGGACCCGGCAGGGGACGACCTCGACGACCTCGTCTCCGGAGGGCTCGTCGACGGCGTCATCCTCATGGAGGTGCGGATGGACGACCCGCGCGTCGCCGTCCTCACCGCCCTCGACGTCCCCTTCACGCTCATCGGGCGCACCCGGGACAGCAGTGGTCTGCCGTTCGTCGACATCGACTTCGAGACCACGATCGAGTCGAGCATCGACCACCTCGAGGCGCTCGGGCACCGGCGGTTCGCCCTCGTGCTCGAGGACCTCGAGGGCACGCCCATGGCCGGCTACGCCCCGCACCTCCGCACCCAGGACACCTTCCGTCGGGTCACCGCTGCACGGGGACTCGTCGGCACGGTGGTCACGGCTGGCCCGGGGAGCGACGGTGGGCGCACGGCCGCGAGCGAGCTCCTCGCCCTCGACCCCGACGTGACGGCGGTGCTCGTGATGAAGGACGACTCGTCGGCGGGGCTCCTCGTCGGGCTGTACGCCGCCGGTCGTCGCGTGCCCGAGGACGTCTCGGTGCTGAGCATCGCCTCGTCCGAGACGAACGCCGACCAGCACTACCCGCGACTGTCGACCATGGTGGCCCCTGGCCGCCGGCTCGGTACCCGCGCCGCCGATGCGCTCATCGACCAGCTCGACGGGAAGTCCGACGAGCTGCCGCACTTCCTGCTGCCCTGCACCCTCCGCGAAGCCGAGTCGACGGCTCCCGCGCCCGCCTGAGGCGCCCGCCCCGCCCCGCGCGAAGCGCGAGGCGGGTGAGGTTTCGTGCTGGACGACAGTTCACGCGCGGCGGGACCCGTGAACTGTCGCCCAGCGCGAAGGGTCGCGTTGCCGCGCGGACGCGACCACCGGGCGGACGGGAGGCGCGGGTCAGCCCCGCACCGCGCCTCCCGTCCGCCCGTCGGCCGTTGTCCCGCGCCCACCGACACGTCACGCGCTGCGTGACCCGTGCGGTGTCGCCCAGCGCGTGGAGACGAGAATCAGCGCCCACACGGAAGCCGAGTCGACGGCTCCCGCGCCCGTCTGGCGCAGGCCGAGTCTCGCCTGGGCGGACACCTTCGCGGCTCCGATGCCGCGAAGGTGTCCGCGTGGCCGAGTCTCGGGGCAGGGCCGCGTCCGGGCGGACGGGAGGCGCGGGTCGGCCCCGCACCGCGCCTCCCGTCCCGCGCCCACCGGCCGCCGCTTCGCGCTGACCGACACGCCACGCGCTGCGTGACCCGTGCGGTGTCGCCCAGCGCGTGGAGACGGGAGGCGCGTGGCGGATCCGCCACGCGCCTCCCGCGCCCGTCTGGCGCAGGCCGAGTCTCGCCTGGGCGGACACCTTCGCGGCTCCGACGCCGCGAAGGTGTCCGCGTGGCCGAGTCTCGGGGCAGCGCCGCGTCCGGGCGGACGGGAGGCGCGGGTCGGCCCCGCACCGCGCCTCCCGTCCGCCGCCACCGGCCGCCGTTTCGCGCTGACCGACACGTCACGCGCTGCGTGACCCGTGCGGTGTCGCTCAGCGCGTGGAGACGGGAGGCGCGTGGCGGATCCGCCACGCGCCTCCCGTCGGTTCGTCAGCGGCCGCGCGGGTCGCGGGCGGTGTCGGTGAAGAAGTCGTCGTAGAGGCCGGCGCCGTCCTGCAGCTCGCCGTACTTCCAGCGCTTGCGCATCCGACGGAACGTCTCGATGCGCACCGGATCGACGCCCTGCTGGGATTCGTACGTGCCCATGGTTCCCTCCCCGTCGTCTGGTACCCCCGATCGGGGGCATCCTCCGGAGACGCTACGGCCGCCGCTGGCTCCCGTCCGGCCAGATAGATAGGGAAGTTACCTAACTGCGCTTGGTGGACAAACGTTCGGGGTGCGTCCGCCACCGCCCGTACGCTGCCGTCACGGGGACGGGGCGCCGAACTCGAGCGCCTCGATGACGCGGTCGATGACCCGGACGTACTTCGCCCGCTCGCGATCAGTGAAGGAGGACACCAGCTCGTGCAGATGCTCGTTGGTGCTGTCCATCGCACTCGCGTAGGCGCGCTCGGTCTCCGGGGTCAACTCGATGTAGCGGCTCCGCCCGTCGTCCGGGTTCGGCACGCGGCACAGGTGTCCGGCCCGTTCGAGACGGTCGACGGCGCCCGTGACCGCCGGGCCGCTCAGGCCGAGGTGCGACGCGAGGTCCTTCACCCGGACCTTCCGCTCGGCGGCTTCCGCGCGGGCGACGTACTGCAGCACCGTGAGGTCCGAGCCGGAGACGTCCAGGCGCACCCGCAGTCGCCCGCGCAGCGCGCCCATCGCGGCCTCGAGCCGGGTGATGGCGGCCGTCAGGTCGATCTCACTCACGCGGTCGCCCCTTCGGTGCGGATCGGTTCCGCGCAACGATACGCTGCGCTCACCGGGACAGCGTATCCAGATAACGAGGGAGACAGCGGGTTCTGGACATCTGCCAGACGGGGATGCGCGTGGCCGACCCGTTGACGGACGACTTCGCCGACGGACCGGCCCCGACACCGGCGACGGTCCGCTTCGAGGTGTCCGGTGAGCTCCCTGCCGACGCCGCGCGGGACCTCGGCGCGGTCTACGGCGGCGAGCGGTGGGTCGCGCGCGTGACCGAGACGCCGTTCGAGTACCGGTACACGGCGATCGGTGACGCCGAGCTGACCGTTCGGCGGTCCCAGCTGCGCGGTGCGCTCTCGGGAGTGGTGCCGGCCGGCGGTGACTACGTCGTCACCTGGATCGGCTCCGGCACCGCCGAGGTCGAACGGCTCGGCGAACGGCTCGTGCTCCCGCTCGGCGCACCGGCGCTGTTCCCGCCCGACCACGAGTACGCCTTCCTCGTCACGGACCACGACCAGCGCATGGTGCACCTCGACCGCGCCTTCGTCCACCGGGTCGCCGCGACCCGCAGCACCGTCGGCGACCACTCGCTCCGCTTCGACGACCAGCACGTGCCCGAGCCCGAGGCCGCACGGCGGTGGCAGGGGGCGCTGACCGCGCTCGTCCGGTCGCTCCGGGCCGGCGGCACCGAGTCCGTGGCGTGGCAGCAGGCCAAGGTCGTCGTCGCCGAGCTGTTCCTCGAGCTGTTCCCGCCGATGGTGGACGACCTGCCCGGGGTGCTCGGGCAGCCGCGCAATGCCCGGCTCCGCGCCGCCGTCGAGTACGTGCACGACCACGCCGCCGAACCCGTCACGATCGCCGACCTGTCCGCGGCGTCGGGGCTGAGCGTCCGGTCCGTGCAGGAGTCCTTCCGCCGCGTGTTCGACGTGTCCCCGCTGACGTACCTGCGGCAGGTGCGACTCGACCGTGTGCGGGCGGAGCTGCTCGACGCCGACCCGCTCGCCGGCGCCGTGGGCGACGTCGCCAGGCGGTGGGGGTTCGCGCACCTCGGGCGGTTCTCGGCGGCGTACGTCGAGCGGTTCGGGGAGTACCCGAAGCAGACCCTGCGGCGCTGACGGCCCAAGGCCAGGCCGGGCCGGGCCTGGTAGCGCCGGGCAGGGCAGCGCCGGGCAGTGCCAGGCCGGGCTCAGCGACCGGCGGGCACCGGGCCGGTGCTCCGGCGCACGCGCAACGTCGTGGGCAGCCGGACGTGGTCCGACGCCCGCTCACCACGCAGCATCGTGAGGAGCATGTCGACCGCCCGCGCGCCGAGCTCGACGAGGGGCTGTGCGACGGTGGTCAGCGGCGGCGTGGTCGTCGCGGCCTGCGGCACGTCGTCGAACCCGACCACCGACAGGTCGCCGGGGACCTGCAGCCCGAGCTCGGCGGCGGCGCGGAGCACTCCGACCGCCGACGAGTCGTTGGCCGCGAACACCGCGGTCGGACGGTCCGCGCCGGCGAGCAGGTCGGCGGCGACCTCGGCCGAGCGGTCCTCCTGGTAGCCGCCGTCGCGGACGAGCGACTCGTCCACGGGCAGGCCCGCCGCGGCCAACGCGCGCCGGTAGCCGGCCTCGCGGAGCTGTGCCGACGCCAGGTCCGGACGGCCGCGCAGGTGTGCGATCCGGGTGTGTCCGAGCGCGACGAGGTGCTCGACGGCCTGGACGGCCCCGGCCTCGTTGTCCGAGTCGACCGTGGCGTGTCCCTCGGGGCCCGTGTGCGGGTCGATCGCCACGACCGGGATCGACGAACTCGACAGCGCGGTGCTCGGCGTGACGACGATCGCGCCGTCGATGAGGGTCCCGGACAACCGCGAGAGCGACCGGCGTTCCCAGCCCTTCTGCTCGGCACCGGTCACGAGGCCGGCGTACGCGAGCAGCTCGTAGCCGGTACCGGTGGTGGCGCCGGACACCCCGCGCAGGAGCTCGGTCGAGAACGGTTCGAACTCCGTGACGAGGATCCCGATGACGTTCGTCCGCGAGCTGCGGAGGCTCCGTGCGACGAGCGAGGTCTCGTAGCCGAGCTGCTCGACCACCTCCTGCACCCGCAGGATCGTCGCCGCGGCCACGCCGTCGCGCTGGTTGATGACCTTCGACACGGTGGGGATGGACACCCCGGCGGCACGTGCGACGTCCGCGATGGTGACCCGGCCGGCTCCGGGACGCATGCCGAGGGCCGTGTCCATGTGCACACCGTACCGCTGACCCCGCGCCGAATCGGTAAAGAAAACGTTATCGATATCGATTGACAAGCGTCCGGAGCAGCTGGCACGCTCTCCGCAGCGGCAGTCGATGTCGCTGTTTGTCAACGACGACACTTCAGGAGATCCACGATGACGAGGAAGATCCGTGCCGCGGCAGCCATCGCGCTGATCGGGGCGACCGCACTGGTGGCCGCGGGCTGCTCATCCGGCAGCGACGCGGCCGGCGGCGACGGCGGGAAGGTCTCGATGACCTTCTGGCACAACTCGACCACCGGTCCCGGCAAGGCGTTCTGGGAGAAGACCGTCAAGGACTTCGAGGCGAAGAACCCGAACGTCACCATCAAGATCCAGGCCATCCAGAACGAGGACCTGGACGGCAAGCTCCAGACCGCCCTCAACTCGGGGTCCGCACCCGACGTCTTCCTGCAGCGCGGCGGCGGCAAGATGTCCGCGATGGTGAACGCCGGCCAGCTGATGGACATCTCCGACTCGATCGGGAAGACGGCGAAGAGCGAGATCAGCGACGGTGCCTTCGGCGGGTACAAGCAGGACGGCAAGACCTGGGCCATGCCGGTCGACGTCAACCCGGAGGGGATCTGGTACAGCCAGGACCTCTTCAAGCAGGCCGGCATCGAGGGCACGCCGACCACGATGGACGAGCTGAACGACGACATCCAGAAGCTCAAGGACGCCGGCATCCAGCCGGTTGCCGTCGGTGCGAAGGACGCCTGGCCGGCCGCGCACTGGTACTACAACTTCGCGCTCCGCGCCTGCAGCGAGAAGACCCTCGTCAAGACCGCGCAGGACCTGAAGTTCACGAACTCCTGCTGGACCCAGGCGGGCAAGGACACCAAGGCGTTCTTCGACACGAAGCCGTTCAACGACGGCTACCTGACCACCGCTGCGCAGCAGGGCGCCGGCAGCTCGGCCGGACTGGTCGCGAACCACAAGGCCGCGATGGAGCTCATGGGGGCGTGGGACCCGGGCGTGATCTCCTCGCTCACCCCGGACGGCAAGCCGCTGTCCGACCTCGGCTTCTTCCCCTTCCCGGAGGTCTCCGGCGGCAAGGGCGCACCCGGTTCGATGATGGGCGCGGTCGATGGGTACTCCTGCTCGGCCAAGGCTCCGAAGCAGGCGTGCACCGACTTCCTCAACTACATGACCGAGAAGCCCGTGCAGGAGGCCTACTACAAGGCCTTCAACGCGATCCCGGCGAACGAGTCGGCGCAGTCGGTCGTCACCGAGCCGTACCTGAAGACCGTGCTCGAGTCGTACAACAAGGCCCCGTTCGTGTCGAACTACCTCGACACGGTCTACGGCCAGAACGTCGGCAACGCGCTCAACACGAGCGTGGTCAACCTGCTCGCGGGCAAGGGGTCCGTCGACGACATCATCTCCACCGTCAACCAGGCCGCGGCGAAGGGCTGACACCCATGACCACCTCCGTCACCAGCGCCTCCTCGGCTCGTCCCGAGGAGGCCCGGTCCGGGACGGGGCGTCGCACGGGCGGGGCCGACGGTTCGCCGTCGGCCCCGGTCCGCCGGGTCCGCAAGGGGACCGACGTCCGCACCCGGGTCGAGATCGCCGTCCTCGCGGGGCCCGCGACCATCATGTTCGTCGGGTTCGTCATCCTGCCCGTCGTGCTCGCGGCCTACTACGGCTTCTACCGCTGGCAGGGCTACGGCACCCCCACCGACTTCGTCGGCCTGCAGAACTACGCGGTGATCTTCACCGACGCCGCGTTCCGGGGCGTGCTCTGGCACAACCTGATCATCGTCGTCGGGTCGCTCCTCGTGCAGGGCCCGATCGCGATCGTCCTCGCGCTGCTGCTCAACCAGCGCATCCGCGGACGTGGCCTGATCCGCGTCCTCATCTTCCTGCCCTACGTCATCTCCGAGGTCATCGTCGGCACCGGGTGGAGCCTCATGCTCCAGTCGAGCGGCGCCGTGAACGACCTGCTCCAGACCGTCGGGCTCGGTGCGCTCCGCGCCGACTGGCTGTCGAACCCCGACATCGCGATCTGGACGCTGCTCGCGATCATCTCGTGGAAGTACATCGGCTTCGCGGTGATCCTCTTCCTCGCCGGACTGCAGAGCATCCCCGAGGAACTGTTCGAGGCCGCGCAGCTCGACGGCGCGAGCTACTGGCAGATCCAGCGGCGCATCACGCTGCCGCTCCTCGGCCCGACCGTGCGCATCTGGGCGTTCCTGTCGATCATCGGGTCGCTCCAGCTGTTCGACCTCGTCTACATCATCTGGGGGCAGTACATCGCCTCGACGGCCGGCACCTCGACGATGGCGACGTACATGGTCGCCAACGGCCGCCTCTCCGGCAACTACGGGTACGGCAACGCCGTCGCCGTGGTCATCTTCCTCATCTCGCTGGTGATCGCCCTGGTCTACCAGCGGTTCGTCCTGCGCCGCGACACCGCCGGCGCCCTGACCGAGAAGGCCGACCGATGACCGCCACCGCCCTGACCGAGAAGGCCGACCGATGACCGCCACCGCCTCCCTCGTCGCACCGAAGCGTCGACCCCGCGACACCGGGCCCGTCCGGCGCGAGCGCAACCTCGGCACGTACTTCATCGCGCTGCTCTTCATCGCGGTCTGCGTCGGGCCGGTCCTGTACATCGTGCTCGGCGGGTTCCGCAGCAACTCGCAGATCACCGCGAGCCCCGCGGGACTCCCCAGCCCGTGGCAGGTCGACAACTACCTCTCCGTGCTGTCGAGCGGCGTGTTCTGGCAGCAGCTCGGCAACTCCGTCATCGCGGGCGTCACCACCACCGTCGGTGTCGTCGTGCTCGGACTGATGGCGAGCTTCGTCATCGCCCGCTACCGGTTCCGGGGGCGCGACGCGCTCTACTCGCTCTTCGCCGCCGGCCTGATGTTCCCGATCACCGTCGCGATCACCCCGCTCTACCTGCTCGTGAAGGACCTCGGGCTGACCAACAGCCTGGCCGGGGTGATCCTGCCGCAGATCGCCTTCGCCCTGCCCACGACGGTGATCATCCTCGTGCCGTTCCTCCGCGCGATCCCCGACGAACTCGAGGAGGCGGCGTCGATCGACGGGGCCAGCCGGCTCGGGTTCTTCTTCCGGATGGTCGTCCCGCTGTCGCTGCCCGGTGTCGTGACGGTCGGCATCCTGGCGTTCATCGGCAGCTGGAACAGCTACATCCTCCCGCTGTTCATCCTCAACGACGCATCGGCGTACACGCTGCCGCTCGGGGTCCAGGCGTTCTCGTCGCAGTACTCGGTCGACACCGCCCGGGTGCTCGCGTTCACGTCGCTGTCGATGATCCCCGCGCTCGTGTTCTTCGCGGTCTTCCAGAAGCGCATCGTCGGCGGTCTGACCGGGGCGGTGAAGGGGTGAGCACGCTCGGCCCGACGGCCGAGACCACGGACGGCCAGGAGGCGCGCCCCGCGACGCAGGAGCACGTCACCAGCGCGACCGGTGACGGACGGGAGGCGCGGGGCGGTCCCGCACCGCGCCTCCAGTCCGAACGCACCGAGCTGGCGGACGGGACCGCCGCCGACCGAGCGACCACCCTGCTCGCCGCGATGACGCTCGAGGAGAAGACCGCCCAGCTCGTCGGCTACTGGCTCGACCAGAACGGCCTCGTCGCCCCGATGCAGGGCGAGATGGCCGGCGACCAGGACGCCGACGGCGGCCGGACGCTCGCGGACATCACCCGACACGGTCTCGGGCAGTTCACCCGGGTGTACGGCACCCGGCCGGTCGAACCCGACGAGCGCGCCGCCTGGCTCTGGGCCGAGCAGCGCCGGCTCAAGCGGGAGACGCGACTCGGGATCCCGGCGCTCGTGCACGAGGAGTGCCTCACCGGGCTCGCCGCGTGGAAAGCCGCCACGTTCCCGACGCCGCTGGCGTGGGGTGCCGCGTTCGACCCGGACCTCGTCGACCAGGTCGGCGAGGCGATCGGCGACTCGATGCGCCAGCTCGGCGTGCACCAGGGCCTCGCCCCGGTGCTCGACGTCGTCCGCGACCCGCGGTGGGGGCGGGTCGACGAGTGCATCGGCGAGGACCCGTACCTCGTCGGGACGATCGGCACGGCGTACGTCCGCGGACTCCAGCGCGCCGGTGTGGACGCGACGCTCAAGCACTTCCTCGGGTACTCCGCGTCGCAGGCCGGCCGGAACCACGCCCCGGTGCACGCCGGCCCGCGTGAGGTCGCCGACGTCTTCCTGCCGCCGTTCGAGATGGCGCTGCGCGACGGCGGCGCCCGGAGCGTCATGAACTCGTACGCCGAGGTCGACGGCGTCCCGGTCGCGGCGAACGGCGAACTGCTCACCGACCTGCTCCGCGACCGTCTCGGCTTCGACGGCACGGTGGTGGCCGACTACTTCTCGGTCGCGTTCCTCGAGGTCATGCACGGCATCGCCGCCGACCGTGGCGAGGCGGCCGCGATGGCCCTCACGGCGGGGATCGACGTCGAGCTCCCGTCCGGTGACGCCTACCTGCAGCCGCTGGTCGACCGCGTGCGGGCCGGCGAGGTGGACGAGGCGCTCGTCGACCGCGCGGTGCTCCGCGTGCTGCGCCAGAAGGAGCGGCTCGGACTGCTCGACCCCGACGCGTTCGAGGACGAGCCGCCGACCCGGATCGACCTCGACACGCCCCGGCACCGGGCACTCGCGACGGAGCTCGCCGCGAAGTCGCTCGTCCTGCTGTCGAACGGGTCCGTGGACGGCAGCGACGCCCCGGTCCTTCCCCTCCGGCCGGGTGCCTCGGTCGCCCTGATCGGCCCGAACGCCGACCGGGCCGAGGCGCTGCAGGGCTGCTACTCCTTCGCCAACCACGTGCTCGCGGCCCACCCCGACCTGCCGCTCGGGTTCGCCATCCCGACCGTCCGCGAGGCCCTGACCGACGCCCTCGGCAGCGACGCGGTCCGCTTCACCGCGGGCTGCGCCGTGACGGGCGACGACCGGTCCGGGTTCGCCGACGCGGTGGCGGTCGCGGAGCGGTCCGACGTGGCGGTCGTCGTGGTCGGCGACCAGGCCGGGCTGTTCGGCCGCGGCACCGTCGGCGAGGGCAACGACACCGAGTCGCTCGACCTGCCCGGTGTCCAGCGCGGCCTCGTCGAGGCCGTCGTCGCCACCGGCACCCCGACCGTCGTGGTGCTGCTGACCGGTCGGCCGTACGCGATCGGCTGGGCGCTCGACGGCGTCCCGGACCGGACCGGCTCCGTCGGACGTCGACCGGACGCCGTCGTGCAGGCGTTCTTCCCGGGCGAGGGCGGCGGATCCGCGATCGCGGACCTCCTCACCGGGGTCGCCGCACCGTCCGGTCGTCTGCCGGTCTCGCTGCCGCGGGCGGCCGGGGCGCAGCCGTACACGTACCTGCACCCGCGCCTCGGTGGGCCGTCGGACGTGACCGCGACCGACTCGACCCCGGTCCGACCGTTCGGGTTCGGGCTCTCCTACACGTCGTTCGCCCACGAGGACCTCGTCGTCGACCCGACCGTGTCCAGCGCGGACGCCTTCGAGGTCTGGGTGACCGTCCGGAACACCGGGGAGCGCGCGGGCGAGGACGTGGTGCAGCTCTACGGCCACGACGTGCACGCGAGCGTCACCCGCCCGGTCGTGCAGCTGCTCGGCTACGCCCGGGTCGCGCTGGGACCGGGGGAGACCGCGCGGCTCCGCTGGAGCGTGCCCGTCCAGCGCTTCGCCTTCACCGACCGGGCCCTCCGCAAGGTGGTCGAGCCCGGGGACGTGCAGGTGTGGGTCGCGTCCCACGCGGCGGCGTCGGAGCCGGGAGGCACGGTGCGCGCGGACGGGATCGTCGCGGCGGGCGACCGCACCGGTCCACCGCCCGTCCCCGGCTCCGCCACCCGGCGCGCGGTGGTCCGCGTCACCGGTCCGGTCCGCGAGGTCCGGGCGTCCGACCGGCGCACCGTCACCTGGGAGCGCTGCTGACGGCGGCTGCGCCGGGACACGACCAGCGTGTCGGGACCCGGCACGACGCCGGGTGGTGCGAAGGGGGCACCACCCGGCGTCCGGTGGCGCGCCGAGGTCCACGGCGCGGCCGGATCCCGGTGGCGACGGTACGGTGAACGAGTCATGACCCAGTACACGCTCGGCCCGGTCATCGCACGGATCAGCGTGCCCGAGGCCGCCACCGCCCCGCGGGCAGCTCCGGTCGCCCGGTGGCGCCTCGCCCGGTCCGCCCCGCTCGTGAACCAGGCGGTGATCGCCGGGCTCACGATCGTGGCCGCCGTCAGCAGCGCCGTCGTCCCGGTCCTCGCGGTCACCGACGTCGCCAGCGTCTGGGGCGGCGTCGTGCTCGCCCTGGCCGGGCTCGGGTTCGCCGCCCTCATGGTGTGGCGGCCGGGTCTGGCGCGCGCCGAGCTGCTGGTCCCGGCGGTCGACTTCATCGCGATCGGCCTGCTGCGCTTCGGCACCGGGGACGCCCGGTCGCCGTTCCTCGCCGCCGTCCTGCTGCCGCTGGTGTGGATCGCGGCGAAGCCCGGTCGACAGCACATCGTCTACCCGCTCGTCGGCACGGTGATCACGTTCGCCGTGCCGATCGTGCTCGACCCGGACGACCTGATCGCGAGCGAGATGGTGCGCCTGGTCTTCGTGATCCTGGTGTTCGCCGCGGTCGCCGGCGTCACGAACGAGCTCGCACGGCAGGCCGACCTGCGACTCCGGTTCGCCCAGCAGCGCCGGCGGCAGGCGGAGAGCGAGATCAGCGAGGCCGCCCTCGTGCAGCGGTCCCTGCTGCCCGACTCCCACGACGACATCCCGGTCGAGCTCACGACGCGGGGGATCTGCCTGCCTGCCCGCACGGTCGGCGGCGACTTCTACGACTGGTACCCGACCGCGCACGGTGCGGCCTTCACCCTCGGCGACGTGATGGGCAAGGGCGTCGCCGCGGGCATGATCGCGGCCGTGGTGCGGTCCCTCGTGCGGACGGCGTCGAGCCCCGGCGCTCCGGAGGCCTCGATCGGTTCGGCGGCCGAGGGGATGCGGTCCGGCCCGGGCGCTGACCAGTTCACGACCTGCTTCCACTTCCAGATCGCCCGCGACGGAACGACCCACTGGGTCGACGCCGGTCACGGGCTGTCCGTGCTCCTCCGCGCCGACGGCGACGACGAGTGGCTCCGCTCCGACGACCTGCCGATCGGCGTCGGAACCGAGTGGGCCCCGCAGCGGACGGTGCTCGGCCCCGGTGACGTCGTGGTGAGCGTCAGCGACGGAGTGCTGGACCTGTTCGGCGGCGACCTCGACGCCCCGGAGCGGTTCCGCGACTTCCTCCGTACCCACCGCGACCCGGACGAACTCGTGGCCGCGGTCCAGGAGCTCGGCGGGTCGGTCGACCACGAGGACGACGTGACCCTGCTCGCGGTCCGCTACGAGGGACCCGTCGCCCCCGCGGCCTGACGGCCCCGCCCGGACCGGTTCCCCGACGATCGGCGGCGTGCTCGCGACGGCAGGCGATCGGGGGCCCTGCAGCGACCGATCGCGCCCCGGGCCGCCGCGTCGTGACAGCATGGAGCGTGCTGACCGTCGGGATCCTCGTCGTCGCGGGCGTGGTGGCCGGGGTGATCGGCACCGCCGGTGGGATCACCTCGCTCGTCGCCTACCCGGCGCTGCTCGCCGTCGGGATCCCGCCGCTCGCCGCCAACGTCACGAACTCCGTCGCGCTCATCGGCAGCGGTGCGAGCTCCGCGTTCCGCGCGCGGCACGAGGTGCGTGCCGATCCCGCGGTCGTGCGACGCTGGATGCCGACCACCGTCGTCGCCTCGCTCGCCGGCGCGGTGCTCCTCGTCGTCACGCCGGCGCACCTCTTCGACCGCATCGTCCCGTTCCTCGTCCTCGCCGGGGGACTGCTCCTCCTGCTGCAGCCGCTCCTTGACCGTCGTCGTGCACGGACGACCGCCGACGCCCGTGCTCGGTCCACCGGTGCTGCGTCGGCCGGGATCGCCGGGGTCGGCGTCTACAACGGCTACTTCGGCGCGGGGTCCGGTGTGCTCATGATCGCCGTGCTCCTGCTCACCGGGTCGCCGTCGTTGCACCGGGCGAATGCCGTCAAGAACGTGCTGCTCCTCGCTGCGGACCTCCTGCCCGCCGTCGTGTTCGCGGTGTCCGGGCACGTCGTGTGGTCCGCCGCCGTCGCCCTCGGAGCGGGGGCGGTGATCGGTGGGCTCATCGGACCGACCGTCGCCCGACGGGTGCCGCACGGCGTCCTCCGGGTCGCGATCGCGTGCTGCTCGGTCGCGCTCGCCGGGTACCTGTTCGTCACGGTGGCGTCGTCCTGACCGGCGGACCGATCCGGCGCGCTGGTGACCCGCGGCCGTGCCCGTCGTCGGGATCGGTACGGTGGACGGCATGGCACCGTTCACGCCCCCAGCCGCCGACGCCGTCCGTGCACGACTCCTACTCGCCGCGCGCGACGAGTTCGCCGCGTCGGGGCTCGTCGGCGGCAAGGTCGAACGGATCGCCGCGGCCGCCTCGAGCAACAAGGCCCAGGTCTTCCACTACTTCGGCAGCAAGGAGGGGCTGTTCGACGCCCTCGTCGAACAGACCGTCGCCGAGACGTTCGAGCAGGTCCCGCTCGACACGGACGACCTCCCGGGGTTCGCCGGCCGGTTGCACGACGCCTGGGCCGAGCGTCCGTGGGCCCAGCGGCTGACGACCTGGCACCGGCTCGACCGGGCCTCGGCGGTGCCGCTCGACGCGGTCCTCGAACGGCAGGCCGCGATGGTGGCCGAGGTCGAGCGGGCGCAGCGAGCCGGCGTCCTGCCGCGCAGCTACCGGCCGGCCGTCCTGCTCGGCCTGGTGCTGCACCTCGCGGCCTTCTGGAGCGAGGCAGGTCCCGAGTCCGAGGCGCTGACCCGCGCGGTCGTGCCGGCGCGCCGTCGGCAGGTCGTGGTGGACGCGGTCACGTCGCTCGTCGGCGGCTGACGGTCAGGACCCCAGGCCAGCGGTCAGGCCGAGCCCGAACGGCACGCCCAGCCCGAGGAAGCCCGACGCAGCGATCGCCGCGGGCACCACGACCGTCGCCAGCGTCAGGGTCGCCCCGATCAGCACGGCCGCGAAGGCGAGGCCGTCGCCGCGCTCCCCGGTGCGCCGGACCTCGCGACGGGCGATGCAGCCGACCACGACGCCACCGATCGGGGCGACGAACGCGAGGGCGATGGCCACGACGGCCAGCAGGCTCAGCGGGGCGAGCGTGGACGGTGCGGCATCGGCGGCGGGAGTGTGCAGGCCGGGGGCGGTGTCGGTCACGGCCCCCGAGCCTACGAGCGTCGGCCGCGGGACGGGAGTACCCAGTCCTGGTGGCGTCCGGGCGCCTCGGTGTGCCACGCTCGGTGCGTGGACGACGGACTCCTCTACGACCTCTGTGCTCGAGCGCGACGCGTGCACCAGCGCACCGGCGGCTCGGAGCCGGCGCTCCGCGGCCTGGTCGACTTCATCTCGGCCGCCGCCGACCCCGACGGGACCTCGTCCGACGCGGCCATCGTCGCCCTGATCGACGCCGGTCCCGAGCCGGTCGGCTTCCGGTGGGGACTCGAGCGCCTCGAGGCGGTGAGCACGATCCGCACGGTCCCGCCGTCGGACTACTCCGCCGACGAGGTCGCCGAGTACGAGGACGCCCAGGCCGACCTGCTCCGACGGATCGGCCGCGACAGCGGGGACCCGGCGCCCGGCCCGGTCCAGGTCGTCAAGAACGTGCTGGAGCAGTTCGTCCGACGCTGGTACTGACCCGGGTGCCCGGTCAGTCGCGGGCGCGCAGGAACGCCACCTGGCGTTCCCAGTGCGCGAAGCCGCCGCCCTCGTGGCCGTTGTACGGGTAGACCTCGATCGCCGTGTCGGTCGAGCCGAGCGCGTTGTAGGCCGAGAACGTCGTCCGCGGCGGCACGACGTCGTCCATGAGCGCGACGGAGAACAGGGCCGGCGCCGTGATGCCCGCGGCGAAGTGCACGCCGTCGAAGTACGCGGCGGTGCGCCACACGGTGTCGACCTGGTCACGGTGCACCGACAGGTACGTCGCGAGCTCGAGGTACGGGCCACCGACAGCGACCGCGGTCCCGCCCTCCCAGTCGCAGAGGAAGGCGACGTCGGGCAGCAGCGCGGTGATCGGTCCGACGTGCGCCTCGACGAGCGCGGCCGCGGCGATGGTGATCCCGCCGCCCTGGCTCCCGCCGGTCAGGGCGATGCGTGCCGGGTCGACCCCGGGGAGCGTCCGGACGGCGTCGACCAGGCGGACGGCGTCGGTGTACACGCGGCGGTAGTAGTGGTCGGCGGGGGAGCCGATCCCGCTCGTCATCCAGCCACCGACGTGCGGGCCGGAGCCGTGCGGGTCGGGGGTGTCGCCGCCGGAGCCCCACCCGCTGCCCTGGCCGCGCGTGTCCATCACGACGTGCACGTACCCCGCGAGGGCCCACGAGACCCGCTCGCCGGGCAGCCCGCGACCGCCGTTGTAGCCGAGGAACTCGACGACGACGGGCAGCGGCTCCTCGGCGGCGAGCGGCCGAGCGACCCATGCGCGCACGGGGTCGCCCGCGAAGCCCGGGAAGGTGAGGTCCTCGACCACGAGGCCGGTGACGGGTGTGTCCGCCGGGACGAGGACGGGGTCGGTGCCCGCGCCGGCGGCCCGGGACGCGGCGATCGTGTCGGCCCAGAAGGCGTCGAAGTCGTCGGGACGGCGGGCGTCCGAGCGGTGCGCGCGCAGGGCGTCGAGTGGCAGGTCGGTGAACGGCATGTGGTCTCCTCCGGGGACGATGGTGCCCCCGACACCGTCGTGGACGGCGTCGGGGGCGGGTGTGTCCGCGAACGAACGAACGGACGAACGGACGAACGGACGGACGGACGAACGGACGAACGGACGAACGGACGGACGGACGGGTGGCGCGACCGCTCAGCGTGCGGCGGCTCGGTACTGCTCGAGCACCTCGGGGTGCGGATCCGCGGCGACGACCGTCGTGGCGGTGTCCCACGCGGGCAGGGTCCCGGTCAGCACCCACGCGGCCTGCTTCGCCGCGCCGGCCGCCACGTACTCGCCCGGCTCCGGCACGAGGACGTCCCGGCCGAACACCTGCGCCGCGACGACGCGCACGGCCTCGTTGCGGGCCGCACCGCCGATGAGCAGCAGCCGCTCGACGACGACACCCGTCCCCTCGACGGCCGCGAGGCCGTCCGCGAGCGCGCAGAGCATGCCCTCGACGGCGGCGCGGGCCAGGTGCGCCCGGTCCGTCGTCCCCGGCGTCATGCCGACGAGCGAGGCCGTCGCGTCCGGACGGTTGGGCGTGCGCTCGCCGACGAAGTACGGCACGAGCACGAGACCGTCGGCACCGGCCGGCGCCTGGAGCGCCAGCTCGCCGAGCGCGTCGTGGTCGACGCCGAGCAGGCCGCCGATCACCTCGAGCACGCGGGCCGCGTTGAGCGTCGTGACGATCGGGAGGCGCGACCCGCTCCCGTCGGCGAAGCCCGCCACGGTCCCGCTCGGGTCGCGCACCTCGGCGTCGGTGACGCCGAAGACCGTGCCGCTCGTCCCGAGGGACACCGCGACGTCACCCGGACCGAGTCCGAGGCCGAGCGCTGCCCCGGCGTTGTCGCCGAGTCCCGCGCCGACGACCAGGCCCGAGGGAGCGGTCGCACCGCCGGGGAGCGGCACGTCGACCCCGAGGGAGCCCGTCGCCTCGTCGGGCGCGACGACCCGCGGCACCACGACGGAGTCGTCCCGAGCGCCGCCGGTGGCACCCGCGACCCGCAGCCCACGGCCGAGCGCCAGCTCGAACAGCTCGGCGTCGTACTCGCGGCGCACCGGGTCCCAGTAGGCCGTGCCGCTGGCGTCCGAGCCGTCGGTCGCGAGCGCGTCGAGGTCCGGTCCGAGCGGGCTCTCGTCGGCCGGGCCGTACCCGCGCAACCGCCACGACAGCCAGTCGTGGGGGAGCGCGACGGCCGCGACGCGGGCCGCGTTCTCGGGCTCCGCGTCGCGGAGC
Source organism: Curtobacterium sp. NPDC098951 (assembly GCF_044759965.1). Lineage (NCBI taxonomy): Bacteria > Bacillati > Actinomycetota > Actinomycetes > Micrococcales > Microbacteriaceae > Curtobacterium > Curtobacterium sp. NPDC098951. Next base: position 471,536 of record NZ_JBIWAG010000002.1, on the reverse strand, counting down.
CACCGGAGCTTCGTGCCGGTGAACGAGGCCACCGGGACCAGACCCGTCCGGGCGACCCATGCCTCCTGGCCCAGCTCCTCGACCATCTGCGCGGCCGCGTCGGCGCTCCGCACGTCGTTCCAGAGCAGCGCGTCGCGGACGACGCGACCGTCGGCGTCGAGCGCGACCATGCCGTGCTGCTGCCCGGCGACCGCGATCGCCCCGACGCCGTCGAGACCGCCGGCGTCCGCGATCGCGCTGCCGAGCGCGTCCCACCAGTGGCGGGGGTCGACGGACGTGCCGTCCGGGTGGGTCGCGCGACCCTCCCGGACGACGGCGCCGGTGTCAGCGTCGCGGATCGTGACCTTGCAGGACTGGGTCGACGAGTCGACCCCGGCGACGAGCTGCGAGCTCAACGAGCGCCCATGAGGTGCTCGATGGCGAGCTGCTGCAGCTTCACGAAGCCGAAGCCCTTGCCGCCGAAGTACGCGTCGGCATCGAAGTCCTCGTACGCGGAGCGGTCCGCGAGGAACGAGTCGTACGTCTCGCCGTCGTTCAGGGTCGGGGTGCTGAGCTCGCCGACCTTCGACGCCTCGAGCGCGGCCTGGACCTCGGGGTCGGCGCGGAACGCCTGTGCCCGCTCCTTGAGCAGGAGGTACATGCGCATGTTCGCGGCCGCCGAGTCCCAGACGCCGGTGATGTCCTCGGTGCGGCTCGGCTTGTAGTCGAAGTGGCGGGGGCCGTCGTACGCCGGGCCGCCCTGGGGAGCGCCGTGCTCGAGCAGGTCGACGAGCGAGAACGCGTTCTGCAGGTCGCCGTGACCGAAGACGAGGTCCTGGTCGTACTTGATGCCGCGCTGGCCGTTGAGGTCGATGTGGAAGAGCTTGCCCTGGTAGAGCGCCTGGGCGATGCCGGCGGTGAAGTTCAGGCCCGCCATCTGCTCGTGCCCGACCTCGGGGTTGATGCCGAACAGTTCCGGACGCTCGAGCGTCTCGGTGAACGCGATCGCGTGGCCGAGCGTCGGCAGCAGGATGTCGCCGCGGGGCTCGTTCGGCTTCGGCTCGATCGCGAAGCGGATGTCGTAGCCCTTGTCGGTCACGTACTGGGCGAGCAGGTTGACGGCCTCGCGGTAGCGCTCGAGCGCCGCCTGCACGTCCTTCGCCGAGTCGTACTCCGAGCCCTCGCGACCGCCCCACATCACGAAGGTCTTCGCGCCGAGCTCGGCGGCGAGGTCGATGTTGCGGAGCACCTTCCGGAGCGCGAAGCGACGGACCTGGCGGTCGTTCGAGGTGAAGCCGCCGTCCTTGAACACCGGCGCCGAGAACAGGTTCGTCGTGACCATCGGCACGGTGATCCCGGTGGACTCGAGCGCACCCTTGAGCCGGTCGATCTGGCCCTGGCGCTCGGCGTCGGTCGAGCCGAACGCGAACAGGTCGTCGTCGTGGAAGGTCAGGCCGTAGGCACCGATCTCGTCGAGCTTCTCGACCGCCTCGACCACGTCGAGCGCGGGACGGGTCGGGCCGCCGAACGGGTCGGAGCCGTTGTAGCCGATGGTCCAGAGACCGAAGGAGAACTTGTCGTCACGGGTGGGCGTCGTTGCCATGGTGGATCACCGTTCGTCGTCGAAACAAAATGTTGCCGCGCCCAACATAAGCGGTAGTGTTGACTCTGGCAAGCGTGATCGCAAAGGAGCGAACGAATGGCATCGGACCGACAGGCGCAGGATCGACTGCGTGTGGCGATGGTGGGCCACGGCTTCATGGGGGCCGCCCACTCGCAGGGGTGGCGGACCGCCCCCAGGTTCTTCGACCTCGGGGTCGAGACGGAGATGGCGGTGATCGTCGGACGGGATCCGGAACGCACCGAGGCCTCCCGTCGGCAGTACGGCTGGCAGGCGGCGTCGACCGACTGGCGTGCGGTGGTCGAGGACCCCGACATCGACGTGGTCGACATCTGCTCGCCCGGGTCGACGCACGTCGAGGTGGCGATCGCGGCCCTGCGGGCGGGCAAGCACGTCCTCTGCGAGAAGCCGCTCGCGAACTCCGTGGCCGAGGCCGAGGCGATGACCGCGGCGGCCGCGGCCGCCCGCGCGGACGGCGTCCGCTCGATGGTCGGCTTCAGCTACCGTCGGGTGCCCGCCATCGCGTTCGCGAAGCAGCTGGTGGCGGCCGGGAGGCTCGGCACCGTCCGCCAGGTCCGCGCGCTCTACCTGCAGGACTGGTTGGCAGACCCCGAGGGCCCGATGACCTGGCGGCTCGACAAGTCGCTCGCGGGCTCCGGCTCGCTCGGCGACATCGGTGCGCACGCGATCGACCTCGTGGAGCACGTCACGGGAGCGTCCCTCGCGACGGTGTCCGGCACGCTCGAGACGTTCGTGACCGAGCGCCCGCTCATGGCCGAGGGCGTCGGACTGTCGGGTACCGCGTCCTCCGAACGCGGGCAGGTCACCGTCGACGACGCCGCGTTCTTCACCGCGCGCCTCAGCGGCGGCGCTGCCGACCGCGCGATCGGCACGTTCGAGGCCACGCGCTACGCGACCGGCCGGAAGAACGGGCTCACGCTCGAGATCAGCGGGTCCGACGGTGCGATCCAGTTCGACCTCGAGTCGATGAACGAACTCCGCTTCTACGACGCCACCGCGCCCGCGGGGGAGCACGGCTTCCAGCGGATCATCGTGACCGAGCCCGAGCACCCCTACATGGCCGCGTGGTGGCCGACCGGGCACCTCATCGGCTACGAGCACACCTTCAGCCACGAGGTGAAGGACTTCGTCGAGGCGATCGTCGCGGGCACCGACCCGTCGCCGTCGTTCGAGGACGGGCTGCACGTGCAGCGGGTCCTCGACGCCGTCGAGCGGAGCGCGGCCGACGGCAGTGCCTGGACGGTGATCTGAGTGGCGGACCGGAAGGCACTCGTCGTCCGCGGCGGGTGGGACGGGCACATGCCCGTCGAGACCACCGACCTGTTCGTCCCGTTCCTGCAGGACAACGGCTTCGACGTCCGCGTGTCCGACTCGACCGCCGTGTACGCCGACGAGTCGGTCATGGCGGACGTCGACCTGATCGTGCAGGTCGTCACGATGTCGACCATCGCCGACGACGAGTTCGCCGGACTCCAGAAGGCCGTGCTCGGCGGTGCCGGGCTCGCGGGCTGGCACGGCGGGATCGCGGACGCGTTCCGGAACACCGCCGACTACCTGCACATGGTCGGCGGGCAGTTCACGCACCACGCCGGGAAGCACCCGTCGGAGCGCACCGGCGAGCAGTCCGACAACTACATCCCGTACACGGTGCACATCACGGACCTCGGGCACGAGCACCCGATCACCGAGGGCATCGAGGACTTCGACCTCGTCACCGAGCAGTACTGGGTGCTCTCCGACGAGTACAACGACGTGCTGGCCACGACCACGCAGGCGGCGAGGGACTTCGACGCCTGGAACCGTCCGGTCACGGCGCCGGCGATCTGGACCCGCCAGTGGGGCGAGGGACGCGTGTTCGTCTCCGCACCGGGGCACCGGCTCGAGGTCGTCGAGTCGCAGCCGCTCCGCACCATCATCGAACGGGGACTCCTGTGGGCAGCACGGTGAACGACCGACCGATGCGCGTCGGCGTCGTCGGCGTCGGCAACATCAGCCAGCAGTACTTCGAGCACTTCCCGGCCCTGCCCGGACTGGCGCTCACCGCCGTGGCCGACCTCGACGTCGAGCGTGCGCGGTCGGTCGGCGAGGCCCAGGGCGTCCGGGGCACGAGCGTCGACGAGCTCCTCGCCGCGGACGACGTCGACGTCGTGCTGAACCTGACGATCCCGGCCGCGCACGCCGAGGTCGCCACCCGGGCCCTCGACGCCGGCAAGCACGTCTACGGCGAGAAGCCGCTCGCGCTCGCGACGGCCGAGGCCGCGCCGGTGCTCGAGCTGGCCGGACGCTCGGGCCTGCGGGTCGGCAGCGCGCCCGACACCGTGCTCGGGACCGGCATCCAGACCGCCCGCGCCGCGATCGACGACGGCCTGATCGGTGACCCGGTCGGCGCCGCGGTGTCCTGGAGCGCCCCGGGACACGAGCTCTGGCACCCGGCACCGGCGTTCTACTACCAGCCCGGCGGCGGCCCACTGCTCGACATGGGGCCGTACTACCTGACGAGCCTCGTGCAGTTCTTCGGCCCCGTCGTCCGGGTGAGCGGCAGTGCCACCCGGTCGACCCGCGAGCGGACCATCGCGACCGGGCCCTTCGCCGGAGCGCCGATCCCCGTCGACGTCGACACCCACGTCGTCGCCGTCCTCGAACACGAGCGCGGAGTCGTCTCCACGGTCACCGTCTCGTTCGAGGTTTGGGCGACCAGGGCGCCGCTGTTCGAGGTGCACGGCACCGCCGGCAGCCTCGCCGTCCCCGACCCGAACCGGTTCTCCGACCCGGTGTCGATCGCGACGGCCGACGACCGCGAGTGGCGGGAACTGCCCGTGACGGCCGGCTACGCCGACGCGGGCCGCGGGTACGGGCTGGCGGACATGGCGCACGCCATCGCGACCGACCGACCGCACCGGGCGTCGGGTGACCTCGCGTTCCACGTCCTCGAGATCATGGAGGCCGTGCAGACCGCCTCGAGGAACCACACGGTCGTCGCGGTCGAGTCGCGCGTCGACCGCCCCGACACCGTGCCCGCCGGGTCGGACCCGGGATCATGGTGACCACCGCACACCGCGAGGAAGGACGACGACGATGACGACGACGGACGGAACCGACGAGACGGGGACGACCCGCGCCTCCAGGCCGGTCACCCTCTTCACCGGCCAGTGGGCCGACCTGCCCTTCGAGGAGGTCGCGCGCCTCGCCGGCGAGTGGGGCTACGACGGGCTCGAGATCGCCTGCTGGGGCGACCACCTCGACGTCCGGCGCGCCGCGACGGACCCCGGGTACGTCGCGGACCGCAAGGCGATCCTCGAGCGCAACGGGCTGCAGGTCTGGACCATCGCGAACCACCTGACCGGCCAGGCCGTGTGCGACGACCCGATCGACCAGCGGCACGAGGACATCCTCGCGCCGCACGTCTGGGGCGACGGCGATCCGGAGGGCGTCCGGCAGCGCGCCGCCGAGGAACTGCAGTGGACCGCACGGGCCGCAGCGGCACTCGGCGTCGACACCGTCACCGGGTTCTCCGGCTCGTCGATCTGGAAGACGGTCGCGGGGTTCCCGCCCGTGCCCCCGTCGATGATCGACGCCGGGTACCAGGACTTCCACGACCGGTGGTCGCCCATCCTCGACGTGTTCGAGGAGGTCGGCGTGCGCTTCGCGCTCGAGGTGCACCCGTCCGAGATCGCCTACGACTACTGGACGGCCAAGCGGGCGCTCGAGGTCTTCGCCGACCGACCGGCGTTCGGGTTCAACTTCGACCCGTCGCACTTCGTCTGGCAGGACCTCGACCCGGCAGCGTTCCTGCTCGACTTCGCCGACCGGGTCTACCACGTGCACTGCAAGGAGTCGGTCAAGCAGCTCGACGGCCGCAACGGACGACTCTCGTCGCACCTGCCGTGGGGCGACCCCCGGCGCGGGTGGGACTTCGTCACGGCCGGGCACGGCGACGTCCCGTGGGAGCGGGTGTTCCGCGTGCTGAACCACATCGGGTACGCCGGGCCGACGAGCGTCGAGTGGGAGGACGCCGGCATGGACCGACTCGTCGGCGGACCGGAGGCGCTGGCGTTCGTGCGGCGGCTCGGGTCCATCGCGCCGCCCGAGGCCGCGTTCGACGCCGCGTTCTCGCGCTCGCGGTAGCGCGCCGCGCCGCGCCGCGGCCCGCGGCCCCGAGACTCGGCTGGGCGGACTGTTTCGCGGCCGTGACGCCGCGAAACAGTCCGCCGGCCCGAGACTCGGCCGCACACCAACCACCACCACGAGGGACCGATGACGAGCACGACCGCCGCAACGCCGGGCACGACACCCGTGCCGAGCAACGCGGCGCGCGTCCTCCGGCTCGTGCACGAGGAGGGGCCGATCACCCGTGCCGAGGTCACCCGGCGCACCGGCCTGAACCGCTCGACCACCCTCACCCTCGTCGGCGAGCTCGTCGAGCGGGGCCTCCTGCACGAGGAGCTGCCGACCGCCGGCACTCCCGGCAGCGGGGTCGGCCGCCCGAGCCCGGTCGTCCGGGCAGCGGCGGACGTGGTCGCCGCCGCCGTCACGGTCGAGGTCGACGCCGTGTCGGTCGCCCTCGTCGGACTCGACGGCACCGTGCGCACCCGGCTCGTCGAACCACAGCGCCGTCCGCCGACGCCCGGTGAAGCGGTCGAGACCGTCGCCTCGATGCTCGACCGGATCCGTCCGGCGTCGGCGGGCTCCGCGACCCTCCGACTCGTCGGGATCGGGGTCGCCGTGCCGGGGACGGTCCGGGTGGAGGACGGGACCGTCCAGTACGCACCGCACCTCGGCTGGCACGACGCACCCTTCGCCCGGCCGCTCGCCGACCGGACCGGGCTGCCGGTGCGTGCCGCGAACGACGCCAACCTCGGTGCCTGGGCCGAACGACTGGCCGGCAGCGGCCGCGGGGTCGACGACCTGGTGTACCTCAACGGTGGCGCGAGCGGCATCGGCGGCGGGGTCATCACCGCCGGCCGGCCGCTGAGCGGGGCCGACGGCTACGCGGGTGAGCTCGGCCACACCTTCGTCGCGGCGAACGGCATCCGCTGTCACTGCGGGGCGGTCGGGTGCCTCGAGACCGAGGCCTCACGCGACGCCCTCGCCGCGGCGACCGGGACGGCTCCGGACGACCTCGTCGCCCTCGCCGCGGCGCTCGCCGAGGAGCGACCCGAGGTCGAGCGGGTCGTGGACCGCCAGGTGGCCGCCCTGGCCACGGCGCTCCGCAACGCGATCCACACCGTGAACCCGTCGATCGTCGTGCTCGGCGGCTTCCTCGGGGTCCTGCTCGACCACGTCGGGGACCGGATCCTCGAGGACGTCCGCGCGCAGTCGATGACCGGGACCGCCGACCGGCTCCGGATCGTGCCCGCGGCGCTCGGGGCGGACGTGCTCGTGCACGGCGCCGCCGAGATCGCGTTCGGTGCCCTGCTCGGCGACCCGGACCGGATCAGCGACGCCGTGCCGGCAGTCGGCGCAGTGTCGGCAGTCGGCGCAGTGTCGACTGCCACCGCGGTCCCGACGACCGCCGCAGTGCGGGCAGCCGCCCCGGTGCCGCCCGCCACCGCCACCGCCCCACACGACCGCACGACCACCCACCCGTCCGGCCGCGACGACGCGGCCGAGGAAGCGAGAACCCCATGACCTCCACCCAGCGCGTGAGCGTGCTGCTCGGCACGCAGGACCTCACCGTCGAGGACCGCCCCGTCCCCGCGGTCGACCCGGGGGACGTGCTCGTCCGGGTCGCCGCCGTCGGCGTGTGCGGCTCCGACGTCCACTACTACCGGCACGGCCGGATCGGGGACTTCGTGGTCGAGGAGCCCCTCGTGCTCGGCCACGAGCTCTCCGGCACGATCACCGCGGTCGGCGAGGGCGTCGACCCGTCGCGCGTCGGGGAGCGGGTGGCGATCGAGCCGCAGCGCCCCTGTCACCGCTGCGCCCAGTGCCTCGCGGGGCGGTACAACCTCTGCCCGCACATGCGCTTCTACGCGACGCCGCCGGTGGACGGGGCGTTCGCCGAGTTCGTGACGATCGAGTCCGAGTTCGCGCACACCCTGCCCGACTCGGTGTCGTTCGAGGCCGGGGCGCTGCTCGAACCCCTCTCGGTCGGGATCGCCGCCGTCCGCAAGGCCGGCATCGTGCCCGGGTCGAGCGTGCTCATCGCCGGCGCCGGCCCGATCGGCATCATCTGCGCCCAGGCCGCGCGGGCGTTCGGTGCGTCGCGCATCGTCATCAGCGACCTCGTCCCGGAGCGCCGCGAGCGCGCGCTGTCCTACGGTGCGACCGAGGCCGTGGACCCGACGGTCGTCTCGGTCGCGTCCGACCTGCCGCCCTTCGACGCCTTCATCGACGCCAGCGGCGCACCCCGCGCGGTGTCCGACGGCATCAAGGCGGTCGGACCGGCCGGTGCCGCCGTCCTCGTCGGGCTCGGCAACTCCGAGATGACGCTGCCGGTCGAGCACATCCAGAACCTCGAGGTCACCGTCACCGGCATCTTCCGCTACACCGGCACGTGGCCGGTCGCCATCGAGCTGGTCGCCTCGGGCCAGGTGGACCTGGACTCCCTCGTCACGGGTCGCTTCGGCCTCGACGACGTCCGCGAGGCCCTCGAGAGCGACACCGACCCGGCGTCCCTCAAGTCCGTCGTCTACCCCGGCGGTGCGCCGTCCGGAGCGTGACCGGACGACGGACGGGAGGCGCGGGGCGGGCCCGCACCGCGCCTCCCGTCCGTCCCGTGGTCCCCACCAGGGCACGCGACGCGCGTCGGGACGCCACCACTGGGGCCACCGTCCGGACACCGGGACGCGCTACGGTTCGCGCATGACGGCTTCACCCGCGGCTGCAGTGCCGCAGCGCACCGACCGGCGCGCCCTCGTGTCGTGGGCCCTGTGGGACTGGGGCTCGGCGGCGTTCAACGCGGTCGTCACGACGTTCGTCTTCAGCACCTACCTGGCGAGCCGCGCGTTCGTGGACCCGGCGCTCGTCGGCGACACCTCCGCCGCCGGGAAGGCGCTCGTCGAGCGGGAGCTCGCCCACAACGCGGCCGTGGTCTCCACCGCCCTCACGATCGCCGGGATCGTCGTCGCCCTGGTCGCTCCGGCCGTGGGCCGGCTCGCGGACTCCTCCGGACACCGACGCCGGTCGGTCCTCATCGCCACGATCGGGATCGCACTGTCGATCGGCGGCATGGTGTTCGTCGCGCCGAGCCAGCCGTACCTGCTGCTCGGAGCGGCACTGCTCGGCATCGGGACCGTCGCGTACGAGATCGCCAGCGTCGGCTACAACGCGATGCTCGGTCAGGTCGCGTCGGGGGAGCAGACCGGACGTGTCTCGGCGATCGGCTGGGCGGCCGGGTACTTCGGCGGGATCGTGCTGCTGGTCGTCCTGCTCGTGCTCTGCATCCAGGACTTCGGCGGCGGCGACGTCGCGGGGCTCCTGCAGCTGCCCGCGACCGTGGCGTCCGGGCAGTGGGACGTCCGTGTCGCGATCGGCATCGCCGCCGTGTGGCTCGCCGTGAGCTCGATCCCGCTGTTCGTGACCGTCCCCGAGGCCGCACCCGACCGCTCGCGCAGCGGCAGCCTGCTCGGGGCGTACCGGGACCTCGGGCGGGACATCGCCCGGCTCTGGCGCGAGCGCCGGAACGTCTTGGCGTTCCTGCTCGCGAGCGCGGTGTTCCGTGACGGTGTCGGCGCGGTGTTCACCTTCGGCGGCATCGTCGCCGCGCAGGTGTTCGGCTTCAGCCCCTCGCAGGTCATCCTCTTCGCCATCGCGGCGAACGTCGTCGCGGGCATCGCCACGTTCCTGTCCGGCCGGCTCGACGACCGGTTCGGTTCACGCGCGATCATCACCGTCTCGCTGATCGGGCTCGCGGTGTGCGGCATCGGCGTCTTCGCGGTCGGGAACGTCACCGCGGGCTTCTGGGTGCTCGGGCTGACGCTGGCGCTGTTCGTCGGGCCGGTGCAGTCGTCGTCGCGGGCGTACCTGGCGCGGCTCGCGACGCCCGGCCGCGAGGGCGAGCTCTTCGGGCTCTACGCCACGACCGGACGGGCGGCGTCGTTCCTCGCCCCGGCGCTGTTCGGGGTCGCCGTCACGGTCGGCGGGTCGACGCGGTACGGGATCCTCGGGGTCGTCGTGGTGCTGGTGGCCGGGCTCGTGCTCATGGCGTTCGTCAAGCGGGAGCCGGTGGTCGCGCGCTGATCCCGTGCACGCCGGTCGTGGCGGTGCTATCGTCGCGGACGTCCAGGGGGAACGACGGGGGAACACATGGGGGCCGCAGCACTGCGGATCGAGTCGGAGACGCTCGCAGCGGTCGCGACCGCGCTGACCGACGCCCGGACCGCACTCGGGGCGGACACCGCCCGGTTCACGGGCCTCAGCACCGGTTGCCTCGGCGTGCTCGACGTGATCAGCCGCACCGCGGGTCTCTCGCTCGCCCACCAGGGCATGATCGACGCCGTCGACGCCGCCCTCGAGCAGGCCGCGACGTTCCCCCACGACCTCGGTGCACAGGTCGACGCGCAGGAAGCCGCCCTCGCGAAGCAGGCGGACGGCAAGTGAGCGGCGAGGAGCCGGACGTCGGCGACCCCGCGGGCATCACCGCCCTCGGGAAGCACTGGCACGACCGGGCCGACGCCGTGCAGGACGCCCTGGCGAAGATCGCCTCGGCGTCCGACGTCACCGCCTCTCCGACGTGGAAGGGCGACGCGCAGACGCGCTTCGCGGCACTGCTCGACGAGATGCGTCCGAGCGCGTCCGGCCTCGTGGCGCTCTTCGACGCCGCCGGGGACGCCTTCGACCAGTACGCGAAGGACGTCCAGCGCATCAAGGACGACGCCGACGCGATCCGCCTGCAGCGCGGGACCGTCGCGGCCGAGCTCGCCGGACAGCAGCTGACGCTGCCGACGCTCCGCTCCGCCGCGAAGGCCTACGACGCGACCGAGGCGGACGCCAGGAGCCTCGCGAACGCGGAGCGGGCGATCGCTGATGCCGGCGACCGGTCCGCGGCCCTCGACGCGCAGTGGGAGCAGCTCGTGCAGGACCGCACGACGGCCGACCAGGCGCTGCTCCGGGTGATCACCGGCCCCGAGACGCTCGGACGCCTCGGCAGCATCGAGGGACGTGGCGTCGGCGCGTCCGACGACGACCTCGCGTCGATGCTCGCCAGCCTGTCGCCGACCGAGCTCGGCGCGCTCCTGATGCTCGACCGCACCCTCGCCGACCGCATCGCCGGCATGTCGCCCGACGAGGTCGCTGCGCTCTGGAAGACCCTGGGCGGCGGGAAGGACACGACCGGCGCCGAGCACACCGCCGCGCAGGACGCGCTCATCGCATCGCTGCCCGCAGTCGTCGGCAACCTCGCGGGGCTGCCCGCCTGGGCGCGGGACCGGGCGAACCGGATGACGCTCGTGTCGGCCGTGGCGCAGGCCGAGCAGGACCTCGCCGACGCGAAGGAGCGGCGCGAGGGGCTCGGGTGGCCGGCGTCGCAGGCGGCGGACCATGGGATCGAGGCGGCGCAGGCGAACCTCGACGCGTACCGGAACATCGAGAAGACCCTGGCGTCGACGGCGAAGCCGGGTCGCTCGCTCCTGACGCTCGACACCGAGCACCGGCCGCCGCTCGCTGCGGTGGCTGTCGGCGACCTCGACACCGCCACCAACGTCTCGTACATGGTGCCGGGGATGGGCACGACGACCAAGGACACCTCCGGGTGGACCACCGCGGCCCAGAACCTCTGGACGGCGCAGGAAGGCAAGAACGCCACTGGTTCCGAGCACGCGGTCGTCGCCTGGATGAACTACGAGGCACCGCCGGTTCCGAGTGGGCTCACCACGATGGGCGTGCTGCACGGCGACGCAGCCCGGGCTGGGGCGGACCGGCTCAGTGCCGACCTCCTGGGCTTCCGAGCGGCGCGTCCGGACGCACCGGCCCTCAACGTGGTCGGGCACTCCTACGGGACCACCGTGGCGTCTGATGCGCTCCACGATCACGGTGTGCACGTCGATGCCTTCGTCAGCGTCGCCTCGGCAGGCATCGAGCAGGACATCGGAGGTGCGTCCGGCATCGCAGCCGACCACGTCTACGCCGGCCAGGGGAGCCCCGGCATCCCGTTCACGGACGACCCGCGGGACCAGTGGGCCTGGGTCGGCCGAGCAGGCAGCGGTCGCCAGGACCCCATGGACGACTCCTTCGGCGCGAGTACCTTCGGGACGAACGGCGGTGATCCCGGCGAAGGAGCCGGCGTGACGACGCACGACCCGATCGGGTACGGCGGCAGCCAGGGGTACTTCAACCTCGGGACCGAGTCGCTCGACAACGTCGCGCAGGCTACGTTCGTCGGAGGCGAGGACCTCACGCCAGCCGACGACGCCGGGGTGAGCGCCCTGCAGCAGGACTACTTCGACAACCTGATGGGACCGACACTGTGAGCGGACGCCCCCGAGGCAAGGCCGCCGGGCCCTCACTCGCCGTGACACTGACCCTCACCCTGACACTGGCGCTCGCCGCGTGTTCGGGTCCGCCGACAGGAGGCACCGCTGTGCAGAGCACACCGAGTACACCGAGCGTCCAGCACCAGCGCGATCTCGCTGCCGCGTACGTGGACGCGACCATGCAGACCTCGGGCGTCACGTGGGACGACTCGCAGGCGAACGAGTACGCCCAGGAGTGTCTCCTCGGTGACGGCACGTCCGGAGCGCTCTACAACCTCGCCCGCATCGGCTCGGGGGTCTCGGACCCCGAGGCTGCGGTGCGGACCGTCGGCAGGTCGTGGGCTGCGGACGGATTGACCGTCCGGTACACCGAGTCCTCGCTCAACGACGGCAGCCGGCAGTTCGTCGTCAAGGGGGCTGGTGGTGACGTCGAACGCATCCAGTTCGGGGCGGCGATCGGGCGCAGCTCGCTCGTCGCGGTGTCGCACTGCGGGACGGGTGATGCAGCGGACCTCGGCTGAAGCGTGCGTCCGCAGTGAGCGGTCTCCGTGGAGGGATCTCCGGTTCAGTCCGTGTCAGGGGCGGCGGTCTCGCTCGACGCGGATCACGACCAGAGAACCGACGGCGATCGGGACGGTGCTGCTCGCCGCGTTCCTGCTCGCGGGCTGCGCGGCGGGCACCCCGACCAAGGAGGACACCGTGCGGGCTGCACCGACCGCGGAGCACCAGCGCCGACAGGCAGCGGACTACGTCGAGGAGACGATGCGCCGTTCCGGAGTCGACTGGGACGCCGACCAGTCCGAGGAGTACGCGCAGGACTGCGTGCTCGCGGACGGCTCGGCGGGCGCCCTCTCCAACATCGTCCGGACCGGCGCGGGTGTCGACGACCCGGAGGCCGTGACCAAGTCGGTGGGCACGGCCTGGGCGCGCGACGGCTTGACGGTCGAGTACACGACGGACGAGATGACCTCCGGCGCGAAGCGGTACCTGGTGAACGGACGCGGTGGCGTGGCCGAGCGCATCCAGTTCGGTTCAGCGACGACGAAGTCCAGCATGGGAGGGGTGTCGAAGTGCGGAACCGGAGACGCTGCGGACCTCGGCTGACCGGTCTCCTCACCGCTGCCCTGACCGCTCTCGCCCTGGCGAGCTGCTCGATTGACCCGTCAGGCGCGGGCGCGCCGACGACCACCGTCCCCACCACGCCGCAGCAGGGCGTCCTCGCCGAAGCGTTCGTCGCGGAGACGATGCGCGCGTCCGCCGTGGACTGGAACCCGTCCCAGGACAACTCGTGGACGCAGGACTGCGTGCTCGCGGGCGGGAGTCGCGGGGCCCTGTTCAACGTCACTCGGGTCGGTGGGGGAGTGCCGGACCCGAAGGCCACGCAGCAGCTGGTCGGCGCAGCGTGGGCAGCGGACGGGCTCGACGTGCAGTACTCGACGGACTCCTACAACGACGGCAGTCCGCAGTACGTCGTCAGCGGAACCGGCGGACGCGTGGCGAGTGTGCAGTTCGGCGCTGGGCCACACCGAAGCACGATCTCGGCGGTCTCACGATGCGGTGCCGGGGACGCAGCGGAGCCCGGTTGAGGCGCGCGGGTGGGTTCGCGCCCGGGCCAGGAGGCGCAGTGTGGGCCCGTCCACCCGCTGCGGTTGTGCGCACGGTTGCGACGGTCGGGCGGTTCCGGCGGACTCCGCAGCGCGCGTGCGCCAGGATGGAGCCATGACCGACCAGCGCATCGCCGTCGTCGTCCTCGCCGCCGGGCAGGGCACGCGCATGAAGTCGTCCACGCCCAAGGTGCTGCACCGCCTCGCCGGGCTGCCGCTCATCGCGCACGTGCTCCGGACGGCGTCGTCCCTCGAGCCCGAGCACGTCGCCGTCGTCGTGCGGCACGAACGGGAGCTCGTCGCGGCCGAGGTGACCGAGCGGGCGCCGGATGCGATCGTGGTCGACCAGGACGACGTGCCCGGCACCGGGCGTGCGGTCGAGGTCGCCGTGCAGGCCCTCCCCGCCGACTTCGAGGGGGCCGTCGTGGTGCTCTCCGGCGACGTCCCGCTGCTCGACGCGGCGTCGCTCCGAGCACTCGTGGACGCCCACGTCGGCGGGAGCAACGGCGCCACCTTCGTCAGCGCGATCGCCCCGGACCCGACCGGTCTCGGCCGCATCGTCCGTGACGCCGACGGGACGTTCGTCGGGGTCGTCGAGCACAAGGACGCCACGGCCGAGCAGCTGACGATCACCGAGGCGAACGCGGGGATCTACGCGTTCGACGTCACGCACCTCCGTGCGGTCCTGCCCTCGCTCACCACGGCGAACGCGCAGGGCGAGAAGTACATCACCGACGCACCGGCGCTCATCGGGGCCCGGGGCGCGCGCATCGACGTCGTCAAGCTGACCGACCCGTGGCTCGTCGCCGGCATCAACGACCGTGCGCAGCTGTCCGACGCCGCGCGGGTGCTGAACGCGCGCATCGTCCGTCGGCACCAGCTCGCCGGCGTCACGGTGCAGGACCCTGCGACGACGTGGATCGACCTCGACGTCTCGATCGAACCCGACGCCGAGATCCTCCCGGGCACGCAGCTCATCGGCGCCACCGCGATCGCCTCGGGCGCGGTCGTCGGGCCGGACACGACCCTGCGGGACACCGAAGTCGGCGTCGGAGCCGTGGTGAACCGCGTCGACGCCACCCTCGCGGTCATCGGCGACGGTGCCTCCGTCGGGCCCTTCGCGTACCTGCGGCCGGGCACGATCCTCGGCGACGGGGGCAAGATCGGTACGTTCGTCGAGACGAAGAACGCGACGATCGGCCGGGGCAGCAAGGTGCCGCACCTGTCGTACATCGGCGACGCCGAGGTGGGCGAGGACTCGAACATCGGCGCGAACACCATCACGGCCAACTACGACGGGGTGCACAAGCACCGGACCGAGGTCGGCTCGAACGTGCGCACAGGGTCGCACAACGTGTTCGTCGCCCCGGTTAGGATTGGTGACGGAGCGTACACCGGCGCGGGTACGACCGTCCGCAAGGACGTCCCTGCCGGGTCGCTGGCGATCAGCTACGCCCCACAGCGCAACACCGACGGATGGGTCGAGGAACACCGACCCGGTTCGCCGGCAGCCGAGGCCGCTCGGCGCGCGAACGGCGAACAGATCTGACGGCTCTCGGGCCGATCAACACGGCCCCGCGGGGTCAGGGAGTGAGCACCGCACTTGTCCGGAATCAAAACGACCGGCCAGAAACGACTCGTCCTCGTCTCGGGGCGGGCACACCCGGCGCTCTCGGCCGAGATCGCCGAGGAACTCGGCGTGGACCTCGTCCCGACCGATGCACGGACCTTCGCGAACGGGGAGCTCTACGCCCGCTTCGACGAGTCGGTCCGCGGCTGCGACGCGTTCGTCATCCAGTCCCACACGGCACCGATCAACGAGTGGCTCATGGAGCAGCTCATCATGGTCGACGCCCTGAAGCGTGCCTCGGCGAAGCGCATCACCGTCGTCGCGCCGTTCTACCCCTACGCCCGCCAGGACAAGAAGGGCCGTGGGCGTGAGCCGATCTCGGCACGACTCGTCGCCGACCTGTTCAAGGCCGCCGGTGCGCACCGCATCATGAGCGTCGACCTGCACGCCGCGCAGATCCAGGGCTTCTTCGACGGCCCGGTGGACCACCTGTTCGCCATGCCCGTCCTGCTCGAGCGCTTCCAGCAGACGCTCGACCCCTCGACGCTGACGGTCGTCTCGCCGGACATGGGCCGCGTCCGCGTCGCCGACATCTGGTCGGAGAAGCTCGGCGCGCCGCTCGCCATCATCCACAAGCGCCGCGACCCGCTCGTGCCGAACCAGGTGTCCGTGCACGAGATCGTCGGCGACGTCTCGGGTCGCGTCTGCCTGCTCGTCGACGACCTGATCGACACCGGTCGCACCATCGCCAAGGCGGCCGAAGCGCTCAAGGCGGCCGGAGCGACGGGCGTGGTCGTCGCTGCGACGCACGCGGTGTTCTCCGACCCGGCGACCGAGCTGCTGCAGAGCGAGTTCATCGACCGGGTCGTCGTCACCGACACCCTGCCGCTGCCCGAGGACAAGCGCTGGGACCGCCTCGAGGTCCTGCCGATCGCACCGCTCATCGCCCGCGCCATCCACGAGGTCTTCGACGACGGGTCGGTCACCTCGATGTTCGACGGCGCCGCTTGACCGCACCCGTGCGTGACGCGCTCGCGGCCCGACTCCGGGCCGCGGGCAGCGTCTTCGCCGAGGACGAGGCCGACCTGCTGCTCGAGGCCGGCGACGGCGACGCGGTCCGCCTCCGCGCGCTCGTCCAGCGGCGGCTCGGCGGCGAACCACTCGAGTACGTGCTCGGCTGGGCGGCCTTCGACGGGCACCGTCTGCGCGTGACGCCGGGTGTCTTCGTGCCGCGTGCCCGCACCACGGTGGTCGTGGAACAGGCTGCTCGGCGGTTGCGCCGCTACGACCGGGTCGTCGACCTCTGCTGCGGTGCCGGGGCGATCTCGATCGCCCTGCTCCAGCGTGTGGGTGCGCTGGACCTCGTCGCGTCGGACGTCGATCCGGCGGCGGTCGACGTCGCGGCCGAGAACATCGGCGACCGCGGCATCGTCGTGGCCGGCGACCTCTTCGCGCCGCTGCCGGACCGGTTCCGTGGCGTGGTCGACGTCATCGCCGTGAACGCCCCCTACGTGCCGACGGCGTCCATCGCCACGATGCCGTCCGAGGCCCGCGACCACGAGCACCGGGTTGCGCTCGACGGGGGAACGGACGGCCTCGACCTGCACCGGCGGATCGCCGCGGGTGCGGGGGAGTGGCTCCGCCCGGGCGGCGCTCTCGTCATCGAGGTCTCCACCGGGCAGTCCGAGGCGTCGGCAGCTGCCTTCGCGGCGGCCGGGTTCCAGGTGTCGGTGGAGTCGGACGACGAGGTCGACGGCACCTGCGTCGTGGCGACGCGTCCCGCCTGACGCGACGCCAGTCGCGGGGCCGACCCGCGCCTCCTGTCCGACCCGCGTCTCCGGTCTGCCTCACGTCTCCGGTCCGACCCGCGCCGCCGTCTGCGGCACAGCCGGTCAGCCGGACAGGCGGTCAGGCGGCGCGGACCTCGACCGTGTGCCATCCGCTCGCGCCGTTCGGTGCGGGCGGCCGTTCCACGCTCGTCTGCACTTCGCCGTCCGCGCTCACGGCTCGGACCTGGATCCGGTGCGATCCCTTCGTCGGGGTCCAGCGGTAGACCCACTGCCGCCACGTGTCCGCCGAGACGGAGTCCGCGAGGGTTGCCGTCTCCCACGCCCCGTCACCGATCCGGACCTGCACGGCCTTCACCCCGGTGTGCGGCTGCCAGGCGACCCCGGCGATCGCGACGGTCGTCCCTGCGTCGACGGTCGAACCGGCACGCGGGGTGTCGATGCGAGACTCCAGCTTGACCGGGCCACGCTCCGACCAGCCGCGAGGCGTCCAGTAGCCCTGTGCATCGGCGAAGCGGGTGATCTCGAGCTCGGTGACCCACTTCGTGGCGGAGACGTACCCGAAGAGTCCGGGCACCACCATGCGCACCGGGAAGCCGTGTTCCGGCGGCAGTGGCTCGCCGTTCATCCCGACCGCCAGGAGCGCCGCCGTCCCGGCGTCCTGCAGCACGTCGAGCGGCGTCCCCGCGGTGAACCCGTCGACGCTGCGCGACAGCACCATGTCGGCGCTCGCGTGCGGCGCGGCCCGCTCGAGCAGCTTCCGGATCGGGTAGCCGAGCCACAGCGCGTTCCCGATGAGGTCACCCCCGACCTCGTTCGAGACGCAGCTGAGGGTCGCGTGGTGTTCCTCGAGCGGGAGGGCGAGCAGGTCGTCCCAGGTCAGCTCGACCTCGTGGTCGACCGCGCCGTGGATGCGGAGCTTCCAGTCGGCGGTGTCCACCGACGGCACGCGCAGCGCAGTGTCGATCCGGTAGAAGTCGCTCGTCGGCGTGACGTACGGCGTGATGCCGGGTACGTCGAGGGACGCTCCCGCCGGGACCGCGGGCGCCGCGGTGGCAGGGGCAGGCAACCGGATCGCCCGCCGTGCCGCGGCGGTGGCCTGCGCGGCGGCGGTCCCCAGTCGTGCGGCGCCACCGACCATGACCGCGACGGCCGCCGCCGTGACGCCCCAGACGAGGAACGCGCGCCGTTCGGCGGACGCGGGCCGCGCGGCCGCCGACGGCACGGCTGCGGCGGACTCCCACCGACGGAGCCGGGCGGTGAGGAGTCGGAGCACGACGACGGCTGCCGCGACGCCGAGGACCGAGGGGGCACCGTCCAACGTGCCGCTGCCGGAGCGGGTGGTGACGGCCAGGAGCGAGAGGACACCGCCGACGGCGAACACGACGGCGCCGAACGGCGGGCGCGCACGCTCGAGCACGCCCGCACCTGCGCTGACCGCCGCGACGATCACGGACATCAGGACGAACAAGGCGATCTTGTCGCCGGTGCCGAACAGCGACACCATGAGGTCCTTCGCGCCGGGCGGGGCGAGGTCGATGACCGCCGACCCGACCGCGACGAGCGGGCTGCCTGCACCGCTGAGCACGAGGGCTCCGAGTTCCGCGGCGGCGAAGAACGCGAGCGCGGCGACGATGCCGATCGCGGCAGCGAGCAGTCGGGGGCGCGGGACCGCCGCGGGGGCGGGCGCGAGATCAATGGTCACGAGCCGAGCGTAGGTCGACCCCACCGCGTGTGTGCTGACAGTCGCGCACACGGTGGACGGGACCGGCGGCGGCACCGCCTGTGGAGGACCCGTACCCCACCACCGATCCGCACCCCGACCACTGGCCCGCATCCCGACCACTGGCCCGCACCCCACCACCGGCCCGCACCCCACCCCACCACCGGACCGCCCCGTCCACCGGTTCGTCGGGCGTTCACCGGCACCGGCCAGCCGACGGCAGGTGGACCATGCGAGGATCGGGGTGTGCTGAGGCGTCCCGACCGTGTCCCGGGCTTCGGTCGCGCCTGGCGGCGGAACCGCCACCCGATGTCGCAGGCACGGCGGCTCCTGGTGCTCCGCTGGGTCATCGTCGGGGTCTGGGCCGCGCTGCTCACCGCACGCATCATCGTCGTCTCCACCACGCCCGACGCCGACCTGACGTACTTCGGTGTCGCCGAGGTCGCCGTGATCGGTGCCGGCCTCCTCGTCATCGCCGGTGCCGTGCTGCGCGGCTGGACGCTCCGCCGCCGGCACGAGGACGAGGCGCTTGCACTCGCGATCCGTCGGATCGACCCGACCGTGTGGCTCGTCCCGGCAGCGCCGACCCCCGAACTGCGAGCCTCCGTCGCGGCCGTGCGTCCCGACGTCGCCCTCGGGCACCGGGTCACCTGGGCCTTCGGCGCGACCGAGGCGTCACTGTGGGAACTCGAGGAACGCCGAGCCACCAGACTGCTCGTCATCCGGTGGAGCCGGATGGTGCACGTCGGGCTCGAGGACGTGCACGGCGACGGCCGCTCGTGGGCGATCGCGATGCACTACGTCCGGCCCGACGACACGACCGCGGTGGCGACCTTCTTCGTCCGCTCGGCACCGGGTTCCAGACGGATGCTCGGCCGGGGGCCCCGGATGGAGCGGCTCGTGGCCGACCTCGCGCGCGAGCGCATCGTGGCCTGACCGCGAGACGGGAGCGCGAGCGGCGGGACGGACGACACCGAGCGGCGGAACGGACCACACCGCGAGCGGCGGAACGGACCACACCGCGAGCGGCGGAACGGACCACACCGCGAGCGGCGGAACGGACCACACCGCGAGCGGCGGGACGGACGACACGGCGAGCGGCGGGACGGACGAAAAACGGAAGGCCCCGCCGACCGACGGGGCCTTCCGTGTGGAGCGCGCTAGTGGGTCGAGGGCTCCTGCTCGACCTCGCGGCGGTCGTCGTCCGACCACAGCGTGTGGAAGGTGCCGTCCTTGTCGATGCGCTGGTAGGTGTGCGCGCCGAAGAAGTCGCGCTGTCCCTGGATGAGCGCGGCCGGTAGCCGGTCCGAGGCGAGCGAGTCGAAGTACGCCAGCGCCGACGAGAAGCCGGGCGCCGGGATCCCCGAAGCCGCGGCGATGCCGACGATGCGACGCCATGCGGCTTCGCCTTCCTGCACGGCGTTCGCGAAGTACGGGTCGACCAGCAGGCTCTCGAGCTTCGGGTTCTTGTCGTACGCCTCGACGATGCGGTTGAGGAACTGCGCACGGATGATGCAGCCGCCGCGCCAGATCTTCGCGATGTTGCCGAGGTCGATGTCCCAGTCGTACTCCTTCGCCCCGGCGATGATGAGGTCGAAGCCCTGCGCGTACGCGACGACCTTCGAGGCGTAGAGCGCCGCACGGACGTCGTCCTCGAACCCGTCGGGGACACGGGCGATGTCGGGACGGTCGGGGAACGCCTGCTGCACCGCGGCGCGCTGCGTCGGCTTCGACGACACCGCCCGGGCGAACACGGCCTCGCCGATGCCGGACACGGGGATGCCGAGGCCGACGGCGTTCTGCACGGTCCAGACGCCGGTGCCCTTCGACCCGGCCTCGTCGCGGATGACGTCGACGAGCGGCTTGCCGGTGTCGGCGTCGCGCTGCTTGAGGACCTCGCCGGTGATCTCGATCAGGTACGACTCGAGGTCGCCCTTGTTCCACTCGTCGAAGACCTTGACGAGGTCCTCGACGCTCAGCCCGCCGACGCGGCGGAGCAGGTCGTACGACTCGGCGATGAGCTGCATGTCGGCGTACTCGATGCCGTTGTGCACCATCTTCACGAAGTGGCCGGCGCCGTCGGAGCCGATGTGGGTCACGCACGGCTCGCCCTCGGCGACCGCGGCGATCGACTTGAGGATCGGACCGAGGGTCTCCCAGGCCTCCTTCGACCCGCCGGGCATGATCGAGGGGCCCTTCAGCGCGCCCTCCTCGCCGCCGGATATGCCGGTGCCGACGAAGTTGAGGCCCTTCTCGCGCAGGTCGTGCTCGCGGCGGATGGTGTCGTGGAAGTTCGCGTTGCCGCCGTCGACGATGATGTCGCCGTCCTCGAACCGCTCGGCGAGCTGCTCGATGACCGCGTCGGTGCCCTTGCCCGCCTGCACCATGATGATCGCGGTGCGGGGCTTGGACAGCGAGGCCACGAAGTCGTCGATCGACTCGGACGCGATGAAGCCGGCGTCGGCGTGCTCGTTCAGCAGTTCCTCGGTGCGGGCGTACGTGCGGTTGTAGACCGCGACGGTGTTGCCCTCCCGCGAGGCGAGGTTCCGAGCGAGGTTCGAACCCATCACCGCCAGACCGACCACGCCGATGTTCGCCTGTCCGTTGTTCTCTGCCACGAGGTCTCCTTCGTCCTGTCGTTCGGCACCAACCTACGGTCCGCAGCCTGGGACCGCCCGGGTGTTACGGCAACTGGGGACGACTGTTCACCGGCCCAATACGGTGGAGGGATGACCGAGCGCGCTGTCCTCCCGCCCCTGCTCGTGATGGGGGTCTCCGGTTCCGGCAAGTCGACGATCGGGCGGGCCCTCGCCGACGCCCTCGCCGCCGACGGGCAGCCGACGGTCTTCGTCGACGCGGACGATCTGCACCCCGCCGCGAACAAGGAGAAGATGCGGCAGGGCATCCCGTTGACGGACGAGGACCGCTGGCCCTGGCTGGACGCCTGCGCCGCCCGGATCGCCGAGGTCGAGGACTCCGGACACCGCTGCGTGATGGCGAACTCGGCGCTCAGGCGCGCGTACCGGGACCGGCTGCGCGGATCGGCACCGACGCTCGTGATCGCCTTCCTCGACGGGTCACACGACCTCATCGCCGACCGTCAGGCGCACCGCCACCACGAGTACATGCCGAGCTCGTTGCTCGACTCGCAGTTCGCCACGCTCGAGCGACCGCAGCCGGACGAGGCCGCCGTCACCGTGTCGATCGAGGGATCGGTCGACGAGACGGTGGCGGCGATCCTCGCCGCGCTGTCGGTCACTTCCGGCTGAGTTCGGACAGGCGTGAGCGGTACTCCTCCGCGTCGATGTCACCCCGGGCGAAGCGGTCGGCGAGCACCGACCGCGCGTCGGACCGCGCCCGCCAGCTGCCCCGCCGGAACACCCCGAACACGAGGAACACGACCAGGAACGCGACGAAGAAGAACACGGGGAAGACGAAGAACGGGAACCCGCCGCCGTGCCAGTAGGGCGCGGTGGTGAGCATGGTGACCTCCTGTGGTCGGTTCGGCGTCGCTGTCACGACCCTCCAAGACTCGGTACCGGAGGCGCGGTGCGCGTCCGTCCCGCAGCCCCACTTCCGTCTGCTCCCGCCGTCGTAGTGCCCGTTCTCCTCCACACCCGGCTGCTCCCGCGGGAGTAGTCCACAGGTCGTGCTCCCGCCCGATGCCGCGGGCGGGAGCCGACCCTAGGCTCGAGCCATGGACACCGACCGGACCCTCGCCGACCCGGCGACCGACGACCCCCGCTGGCGCGGGCGCCGTCGGTTCGCCCGGGTCGGACGAGTGCTGCCGGTGGCGTTCCTGCAGGTCCCCGGGACGCTCGTGGCATCGCGGTGGGCATCGGGCGCAGCCGACGGGTCCGCGGGCGGTCCGCCCTGGGCGCGCGGCGTCGCGGGCGGCCTCCAGCCCGTCGAGATCGGTCCGGCGGCCCTCGCCCTGCTCGTCGTCGGCGTCGTGGTGCTCCCGTGGCGGTGGCGGTTCCCCCGCTCGGTGCTCCTCGTGACCCTCGCGACGACCGTGGGGTACGCCGCCCTCGTGAGCCCGCGGGGCCCCTTCGTCGCCGCGCTCACCATGGCGCTGGCGAACGCGTGGCTGCGCGGACACCGGTGGTGGGCGACCGCCGCGGCCGGGGCGGCGGTGGTGCTGCTCCCGTCCGCCGAGCCCGTGCTCGGACGCTCCCCGGTCCTCGACCTCGGCGCGGTGCTGCTCGCGGTCGCCTGGGCGACCGTCACCCTCGCGGTGTCGGAGCTCGTGCGCGTCCGACTCGAACGGGTCGCGGAACGCCGACGGCAGCGTGCCGAGGCCGACCGGCGTCGCGCTGCCGACGAGCGGGTGCGGATCGCCCGCGAGCTCCACGACTCGGTCGCGCACAGCATGTCGCTCATCAACCTCCAGGCCGGGGTCGCCCTCCACCTCGGCGCCGACCTGCCCGACCAGACGCGGGGTTCTCTCGCCAACATCCGTGACTCCAGCCGCGAAGCCCTCGTCGAACTCCGCACCATCCTCGGCGTGCTGCGCTCCGTCGACGGAACCCCCGACCGAACCACCAACGGAGCCTCCGACGGAGCCGAGCGCACCCCGACCGCCGGCCTCGACCGCGTCGCCGACCTCGTGGAACGCGCGCGAGCCGCCGGTGTCGACGTCGGGTTGACCATCGACGGCGATCGTTCGACCGTGCACGGCATCACGGACCGGAACGCGTTCCGCATCGTGCAGGAGTCGGTGACCAACGTCATGAAGCACGCCCCCGGGCACCGAGCCGACGTGACGATCTCGATCGGTCCGGACGTCGTCGACCTGGTCGTCGCCGACCGCCCGTCGGGACCCCGATCGGCCGACGTCGGCTCGAGCGGACCGCTCGCCCCGACCGGCAACGGGATCATCGGGATGCGGGAACGTGCGAACGCCGTCGACGGCACCCTGTCCGCCGGCCCGACGACCGACGGCGGCTGGCGGGTGGCCGCCCGCCTCCCGGTGGTCGGTCCCGACCGAGAGGACCCCCGATGACCACGGACCCCACCGCCCCGGGCCCGATCCGCGTGCTCCTCGTCGACGACCAGGTGCTCGTCCGCGCCGGACTGCGTGCGCTCGTCGACGCCGAACCCGGGATGACCGTCGTCGGTGAGGCGGGTGACGGCGACGCCGCGGTGGACGTCGCACGGCGGGAGCGCCCCGACGTCGTCCTCATGGACATCCGGATGCCGGGCACCGATGGGCTCGCGGCGACGCAACGGATCTCGGCCGATCCCGACCTGGCCAGCGTGCACGTGGTCGTCCTCACCACCTTCGAAGAGGACGACTACGTGTTCGAGGCCATCCGTGGTGGGGCCGCCGGCTTCCTCGTGAAGGACACCGAACCGGCCGAGCTCCTCCGGGCGATCCGGACGGTCGTCGCGGGGGAGTCCCTGCTCTCGCCCCGGGCGACCCGCTCCCTGGTCGAGGCGTACGCCACACACGCGAAACCGTCGTCCCTCGCGCCGGAGCTCGACGTCCTCACCGATCGCGAGCGCCAGGTCATGCAGCTCGTCGCCGTCGGGATGACGAACGCCGAGATCGCCCAGCACCTCTTCGTCAGCCCGATGACCGCGAAGACCCACGTCTCCCGGGCGATGATCAAGCTCGGTGCCCGTGACCGCGCCCAGCTCGTCGTCTTCGCCTACGAGACCGGCCTCGTCACCCCGGGCTGGCGCCCGTGAACACCCTCGTGGCAGGTATCACGAGTGATACCATCAACTGCATGGCCATGACGCTCCGACTCGACGACGACGAAGCCAGCGCGCTGCGGAAGCGCGCTGATCTCGAAGCGCGCTCGATGCAGGAGATCGCCCGGGCCGCGATCCGTGAGTACATCGAGCACCACAGCCGGAGCGACCTGATCGACAGCATCCTCGACCGCGAACTCCCGCGGTACGCCGAGGCGCTCGACCGGCTCGGCAGGTGATCCACCTCACGACCGACGAAGCGCTGCACATCGCTCGTCGAACGCTCGGCGACGGGTTCCTCCTCCGCGACGTCGGGCTGCTCGAAGCTGCCGTCGCACGGCCGGCGACCTCGGTCGGCGGCACTGACGCCTACCCGACCATCGTGGAGAAGGCTGCGGCGCTCGTGCACTCGGCGGTGCGGAACCACGCCCTCGTCGACGGCAACAAGCGCGTCGGACTCATGCTCCTCGTCGTCTTCCTCGGCATGAACGGACGACGGCTGACCGCGACGAACGACCAGGCCTACGACTTCATCATCGCCGTCGCAGAAGGGCGCCTCGACGCAGTGCCCGAGATCGCTCGAGTCCTCTCCGAGCTCGTCGAGTCCGCCGACTGACGGCGGACACCGTGGCAACGGACGGCAACGGCTGCAGGACCGCGGCACCCCGGGTTGCATGGACCCCATGTCCTTCACCGGGTTCGGCGTCGTCGCCGGAGCAGCACTGACCGAGGCCGTCCGTCGCGCGGGCGCCGACCACGTGGAGCCGACGATCGCGGGCAATCTGGCGGTGCCGTCGGACGACATCTGCGGCTGGACGCGCAACGAGGCCTACGCCGGAGGCCGGTTCGGCTCGTTCGCGATCCTCGTCCCCGGTGCCCTCCGGCTGCTGACGGCCGACCCCGATGCGGTGCGCGCGTACTTCGCGGCCGTCCTCCCCATCGTCCGCTCCGTAGCCGAACCGGGCGCGAAGATCGTGTTCGGTTCAGGGGCCGCCCGCACGGCGCCCGACGGCATGTCCGGCGCCGAGGCCCTCCGCCGGTTCGCCGAGGTGCTCCGCACGGCCCGGGACACCGCTGCCGCGTCCGACCTGCGCATCGTCCTGGAACCGCTGAGCCGTTCGGAGACGAACGTCCTGCACTCCGTCGCCGAGACCGTCCGGTTCCTCGACGAGGCCGGCGTCGACGGTGTGGAGGTCGTCGCCGACCTCTTCCACATCCGGAACGAGGGCGAGTCGCTCGATGTCCTCCGCGAGCTCGGCACCCGCATCGGCCACGTGCACGTCAGCGATCGTGACCGTCGCCCACTCGGTGCCGCGGGCGGCGACGACGTGTGGCGCGACTTCCTCGCCGCCGTGCACGACGGCGGCTACCGCGGCTCGGTGTCGCTGGAGTGCACCTGGTCCGGCGACACCGCGACCGCCGAGCAGGAGATCGCTCGATCGCTCGGACTCCTCCGCCAATCGGGTGCCATGCTCGGGGCATGACGATCGAGGTGCGCCCCGCGACGTCCTTCGACGACGTCCGGACGATGGTGGGTCCGAAGCGCCCGGACGCGACCGTGTGCTGGTGCCTGAGCTACCGCATCCCGTCGGCGGAGAACCGGGCCCTCGGCGGCACGGCCCGTGGGGATCGCGTCCGCGCGCTGCTCGACGAGGACCTGCCGCCCGGTGTCCTGGCGTACGACGGCGACGAGGTCGTCGGTTGGGCTGCGGTCCACCCCCGCCCGGACACCACGTTCGCGCGCAACCGGAAGGTCCCGCACCTCGACGATCCGGACGACCGGAGCGTGTGGAGTGTCTGGTGCATCCGGGTGCGACCGGGCCACCGGGGCGGGGGCATCTCGCACGTGCTCCTCGCGGGCGCGGTCGACTTCGCGCGCGACCACGGCGCCCGGGTGCTCGAGGGGTACCCGGTCGACAACCGCGGCGAGAAGGTCGACCTCACCATGGCGTACGTCGGCACCCGCGCCCTGTTCGAGCACGCGGGCTTCGAGCACGCGGCGGACACCACCTCGGTGCTGAACGGTTTCCCCCGCGTGCTCGTGCGGCAGACGCTCTAGAGCTTGAACGTCGCCTTCGGGATGTCCGACACGATCCGACGTGCCGTCCGCACGGCGTCCTCCTCCGACAGCTGGTGCGTCACCACGAGCGACGCCAGGTAGGCCGCGTCCGCCCGTCGGGCCATGTCGTGCCGCGCGGGGATCGAGCAGTAGGCGCGGGTGTCGTCGATGAACCCCGAGGTCTTCGTGAACGACGCCGAGTCGGTGATCGCCGCCCGGTAGCGGCCGATCGCTGCGGGGGTGTCGATGAACCACCAGGGAGCGCCCGCGTAGACGGCGGGGTAGAAGCCGGCGAGGGGCCCGATCTCGCGCGAGAAGACGGTCTCGTCGACGGTGAACAGCACGAGGTGGAATCCAGGCGCCGTGCCGAAGGACTCGAGCAGGGGACGCAGGGGCTCGGTGAACGAGCCGACGGCGGGCAGGTCGTGCCCGGTGTCGGGTCCGAAGCGCTCGAGCGTGGGCGCGTGGTGGTTCCGCAGCACACCGGGGTGGAGCTGCATGACGAGACCGTCCTCGACGCTCATCTCGGCCCAGCGGTAGAGCATGTCGTGCCGGTACGCGACGGCCTCCGACGGGGTCACCCCGGACGGGCCCTGCATCGCGGCCGCGTGGATCCGCGAGCGCTCCGAGGCCGACAGCGGCGTCGACCCGGCGTCGAGGACGCCGGTGTCGGTGGCGGTGGCACCGTGCTGGACGAAGTACTGGCGACGTGCGCGCAGTGCCGCCAGCAGCCCGTCGTGGGTCCCCGTGTCGATGCCGGCGGCCTCCCCGATCGACGCGACCACGTGCCTCCAGTCCGACCGCGACGGGTCGAAGACGGCGTCCGCGCGGAACGTGGGGACCACCCGGCCGGTGAACGTGGGGTCGGCGGCGAGCCGCGCGTGCGCGGCGAGGTCGGCCGTCGGGTCGTCGGTGGTCGCCAGCACCTCGATGCCGAAGGCGTCGAACAGGGCGCGGGGACGGAACGCGGGCGTGGTGAGCAGCTCGGCGATGTGGTCGTACTGGGCGTCCGCGTTCGCGGCCGACGGCTGCTCCGTCAGGCCGAAGACGTCGTGCAGCTCCGTCTCGAACCAGTAGCGGACCGGGGTGCCGAGGAAGTCGTCCCAGTGCTCGGCCAGGTTCCGCCAGACGGCGCGACCGGTAGGCACGGCACCGGTTCCCGACAGGTCGACGCGACCCAGCGCCTCCAGTCCGACACCGTTCGCGTGCAGGAGCCGCAGGACGTAGTGGTCCGGGGTGATGAGCAGCGACGCGGGGTCCCGGAACGGCTGGTCGTCCGCGATGAGCGTGGCGTCGACGTGTCCGTGCGGCGAGATGATCGGCGCGTCCTTGACGGCGTCGTGGACCGTGCGGGCGACCGCTCGCGCTCCCGGTTCTGCGGCGAAGAGCCGGTCCGGGTGCGGGGCGAGCGGTGTGGCGGTGGTGGTCTGGGTCATCGTCGACTCCTTCAGGACGCGTGGGGGACGGGTGCGGGACCGGTGGACTCGCGGACGGTGAGGTGGGTCGGCAGCGCGACCGCACCGCTCATGTGCTCGCCGGGCAGTTCCTCGGCGGGGATCGCGCCGAGCCGTCCGAGCAGCATCCGGATCGCGACCCGTCCGGCGCGTTCGATCGGCGAGGTCATCGTGGTGAGCGGTGGGTTGCAGAAGTCGGCGCCGAAGATGTCGTCGCACCCGACGATGCTCATGTCCTCGGGCACGCGTACCCCGCGCTCCCGCAGGCGGGCGAGCATGCCGATGGCGATGAGGTCGTTGAAGGCGATGCAGGCGGTGGCCCCGGCGTGCACGGCGGCGTCGGCGGCCGCGGCACCCGAGTCGACGAACGGCGCGTGCGGTCCGACGCGGGCGACCCGCACACCGAGGCGCTTCGCGACCCGGACGAGGGCGCGCCACCGCCGTTCGTTCGACCACGAGCTGTCCGGACCGGCGACGTACAGGACGTCCCGGTGCCCGAGCGAGACGAGGTGCTGCACGGCCTGCTCGACCCCGCCGGGGGTGTCGATGAGCACCGACGGGACTCCGGCCGGCCGACGGTTCACGACGACGAGCGGCGTGCGCTCGGCGAACCGGGCGATCTGCGCGTCGGTCAACCGGGACGCGGTGAGCACGGCGCCGTCGGCCTTGCCCGCGATCGCGCTGAGGGCGGCCATCTCGGCGTCGGCGGACTCCTCGGTGTCGACGAGCAGCTGGGTCCACCCCGCGCCGGCGAGCTGGTGCTGCGTGCCGCGGATGACGTCGAAGTAGAAGGGGTTCGTGATGTCCGACACGAGCACGGCCACCGCACGGGTGCGACCGGAGGTCAGGGCGCGGGCCTGCGAGTTCGGCACGTAGCCGAGCTCCCGCGCCACGCGCTGGATCCGCTGCTGCGTCGCCTGGTTCACGCGGTCCGGCAGGGAGAGGGCACGCGAGACGGTGGAGGGGGCGACGCCGGTCGCGTCGGCGATGTCGCGGATGGTCACCCGCCGGGCGGTGTCGGCCTCGCGCACGGTCTCCCGCCGGGCGGCGTCGGCCTCGCGCACGGTCACCCGCCGCGCGGTGTCGGTGTCGGTCACGGTTCCTCCGTCGTCCGGGCCGGGGCGTGGGTGCACCGGTGCGGTCTGCCGGTGCCTCGATGCGCCGGTGCAGCGACCGTAAACCGGTCTGGCAACAAGTGGCAACCGATTGCCGCATGTTGCCAGTGGCGCGACAGTGGTGCCACCGGGCAGTGCCGCCCGGAGGAGGTCTCGAGGAGGAAACCCCCGTGAACACGCGAAGACTCCATGTCCGCACCGTCATCGGTGCCGCGGCCGTGATCGCCCTCGCCGCACTGTCCCTCCAGGGATGCGCGGTGGTCAACGGCAGCGGCGACGACCCCAACACCCTCCGCGTCATGATGGGCGCGGACACCACGTACCCCAAGGAACGCAAGCAGTGGCAGCAGGACGTCGCCGCCGAGTTCCAGCGGACCACCGGCGCGAAGGTGCAGTGGGAGACGTACTCCTCCGCGCAGGAGGAGCTGACCGCCATCCAGACCAGCGTCATCTCCGGGCAGGGCCCCGACGTGTACGCGATCGGCAGCACGTTCACCCCGACCGCGTACGCCACCGGCGCCTTCGTCGAGATGGGGTCGAAGGAGTGGAAGGCCGTCGGGGGCAAGGACCAGTTCGACCCCGCGTCCTTCGGCATCTCCGGACCGAGCACCTCGAAGCAGATCGGCATCCCGTTCGCCAGCCGGCCGTTCGTGATGGCCGTGAACAAGGACCTGCTCGCGAAGGCCGGCATCACCCGGATGCCGACGACGTGGGACGAGCTCACCGCCGACGCGAAGGCCACCACCAGCGGTGACGTGCACGGCATGGCGATCGCCTACGCCGACGGCTTCGACCCGTGGAAGTTCATCTGGGGCATGGCGCAGAACGCCGGCAACACCATCGTGTCGAAGAACGGCAAGGCCGAGATCGACACGAAGGCCGTGCAGAACGCCTACCGCACCTACTTCGACTGGGTCACGAAGGACGGCGTGGTCGACAAGGCCGCGATCGGGTGGAACAACGCCCAGGCCCTCGCGCAGTTCACCGAGGGCAAGGCGGCGTTCTTCCCGATGACGACGACCACGGCGATCAACTCGTTCACGAACACCCCCGTGGACGGCAAGTACGAGTTCGCACTGCTGCCGACGGTGCCCCCGGGAGCGACGTCGCGTCCGAGTGACGGGATCGAGGCCGCGAGCATCCTCTCCGGCGACAACTGGGTCGTCGCGGACTACGGCACGAAGCAGGACCTGTCGTTCGACTTCATCAAGCAGCTCAGCACGCCGAAGGCCCAGTTGGAGTACTACCGGCTCTTCGGCAACCTGCCCACGAACGCCGACGCCGCGGCCCAGCTGGCGGCCGACAACCCGCAACTCGCCCCGATCATCCAGGCCGGGAAGCTCTCGAAGCCCACCGCCTTCACCGGCGCCTGGTCCGACATCCAGCTGTCGCTCGTCGACGTCGTCGTGCAGTCCATCCCGCAGCTCAAGAGCGGCTCGGTCTCCGACGACCAGCTCCGGAAGCGTCTGCAGGACGCGCAGCAGGACGCCCAGTCCACGCTGAACCGCCAGAAGAACGGAGGCCTGTGATGACCGCCACGCAGACCCGGCCCGACGCGCAGCGTTCGCGGCCCCACGAGGTCCGCCCCGTCGGCAAGACGCCGTTGTACAAGCGGGAGCGTCCGCTCTGGATGCTCCTGCCCGGCGGCGTCCTCATGCTCGCCGTCATCGTGGTCCCGCTCCTGGTGGGCGTCTTCATCGCGATGCTCGACCTCGACCAGTACACGCTCCGTCAGTGGTTCAGCGCCCCGTTCATCGGGTTCCAGAACTTCGCCGAGGCGTTCACGGACTCGCCCCTGCTCCACTCGATCTGGATCTCGGTGTCCATCTCGGTGCTCGTCACCGCGGTCACGGTGCCGATCGGCGTCGCCGCGGCGATCTCCACGCAGAACCGGTTCCCGGGTCGCGGACTCGTCCGGTCGATCTACCTCGTCCCCTACGTCCTCCCCGCCTTCGTCGTCGGCACGTTCTTCCGCACGATGCTGCAGCCGCAGGGCGTGGTCAACTCGATCCTGCACACCGACGTGCTCTGGCTGAACGGCTCGGCGTCGTACTGGGCGCTGGCCGGCGTCATGATCTGGACGAGCTGGCCGTTCGTCTACCTGCTCTCGCTCGCCGGACTGCAGGCGGTCGACAACGAGGTGCACGAAGCCGCCGCCCTCGACGGGGTGACCTGGTGGGCGAAGCTCCGCTACATCATCTTCCCGTACCTGCGCGGACCGCTCTCGCTCGCGATCATCATCTCGATCCTGCACAACATCAACAACTTCACCCTGCCGTTCGTGCTCTTCGGGATCCCGCTGCCGTCGAGCGTCGAGGTGATGCCCGTCCTCACGTACATCGCCAGCTTCCAGTCGTTCCGCTTCGGGCTCTCCGCCGCGATGGCGATCTGCTCGCTCGTGATCGTCGCGATCCCGCTCTTCGTCTACCTGCGGGCCGTGAAGCTCGACACCGGCGACGACGCCGGACCCGACCGCCGGCAGCGCCGGGCCGACCGGGCGACCCTCGCCGCGGCGACCCCGGCCGCCGCCGCAGACATCGACGGAGCCCGAGCATGAGCGCCTTCACCACTACCCGGACCCGCCCCACCGCGACGCTCACCGAGAGCATCACCGCCGGGGACCGCGGCCGCCGGCACAAGCGTCCGTACGACACCGACGTCACCCGACTGCTGCCCCGGTGGCTGCTCGTGACCGTGATCGCGGTCATCATCGCGTTCATCGCCGTCCCCGTGCTCTACATCCTGTTCGGCTCGGTCAACTCCGACGTCGCGGTCGCTCGCGGCGAGTACTTCCCCTCGGAGTTCACCCTGTCGAACTACGTCGAGATCTGGTCGACCGTCGCGCTCGGGCAGGGCCTCGTCAACTCGATGCTCACGGCCGGGGCCGTCGCCGTGGCGAGTGCGGCGCTCGCCGTGTCCACCGCGTACGTCCTCGTCCGGTTCCGGTTCCTCGGGCGGTTGACGATCCTCCGTGGACTGCTCGCGCTGCAGTCGATCCCGGGCACGCTCCTGCTGCTCCCCGTCTTCGTGGTGTTCTCGAACATCGCGAGCGCCACAGGCATGCAGATCATCGGCACCCGCTGGGGCCTGTTCGTCACCTACCTGACGTTCGCCCTGCCGTTCTCGACCTGGGTGATGGTCACCTACCTGCGTGGCCTCCCGAAGGAGCTCGAGGAAGCGGCCCGCATCGACGGTGCCTCGAGCACGAAGATCCTCACCAAGATCGTCCTGCCGCTCTCGTGGCCCGGCATCGTCGTGTCGGCGATCTTCGCCTTCCTGCTCGGCTGGAACGACGTCCTGTTCTCGACGATCATGACGACCCCGAACACGCGCACGGTGGCGGTCGTCCTGCAGGTCCTCGGCACCACGCAGGAGGGCGGCGCCGTCCCGATCTACGGTCAGATGATGGCCGCGTCGATCGTCTGCGCCGTGCCGGTCGTCGCGCTCTACCTCATCTTCCAGCGCTACCTCGTCGGCGGTCTCACCGCCGGTTCCGTCAAGTAGCGCTGTGCAGTCTTCCGACTTGTCCACAGTCTGCCTGGAGGCGCGGTGCCAGCCCGCCCCGCGCCTCCAGACTGCCTCCATGAAGGGAATGCAATGACCCAGCCCAGTTGGGAGCTCTCCGGTTTCGGCGACGAGATCGACGCCGACCCGGCGATCCAGGTCGCGGTGCTGCAGGCGCTCGGCGCCAGCGCCATCGAGGTCCGCAGCGCCTGGGGGGTGAACGTCGTCGACCTCGACGAGGACCAGCTCGCCGGCCTCCACCGCCTGTTCGAGGAACGCGGGCAGACCGTGTCCGCCATCGCCTCGCCGATCGGCAAGGTGTCGGTCGACGAGCCCGTCGAGCACGAGGTCGGACGACTCGGTCGCGCGATCGCTGCGGCGCACGCTCTCGGCACGACGAACATCCGGATCTTCTCCTTCTACTTCGCGGGGCGGCAGCCCGAGGACGTCCGTGACGACGTCCTCGTCCGGATGCGGGCGCTCGCCGACCTCGCCGAGCGCGAAGGGGTGACCCTGCTGCACGAGAACGAGAAGGACATCTACGGCGACGTCCCCGCACGCGTGCTCGACATCGTCGAGAGCGTCGGCTCGCCCGCGCTCCGGCTCGCCTGGGACAACGCGAACTACGTGCAGTGCGGCGTCAAGCCGTTCACCGACGGGTGGGCCCAGCTCGCGCCGTACGTCGACTACCTGCAGGTCAAGGACGCCCTGGCCGCCGACTCGTCGGTCGTCCCCGCGGGCGAGGGCGACGGCGAACTGCTGCAGACCCTCACCGCGCTGCGCGACGCCGGGTACTCCGGCTACGCCTCGCTCGAGCCGCACCTCAGCGACTTCACCCACCTCGGCGGGTTCTCCGGCCCCGCGGCCTTCGGTCGCGCCGGTCGCGCCCTCCGGAAGCTCACCGACCAGATCGGAGTCACCCTGCGATGACCACCCCACTGAAGTTGGCAGTCGTCGGCGCCGGCGTCATCGGACGCCACCACGCGAAGGTCGCCGTCCACCACCCCGACCTCGAGGTCGTCGCCCTGGTCGACGCGATCTCCGCCGCCGCCACGAGCGCCGCCGACGAGATCGAGGCGATGGGCGTGACGCGCCCCGTCACCACCGCGACCATCGAGGAGGCGATCGCGCAGACCGACATCGACGTCGTCGCGATCTGCTCGCCGTCCGGCATGCACGTGCAGCTCGCCGAGGCCGCCCTGGCCGCCGGCAAGCACGTCGTCATCGAGAAGCCCCTCGACACCACGATGCCCCGCGCCCGGCAGATCGCCGCGCTCGCCGCCTCGGCCCGCGACCGCGGGCTCGTCACGAGCGTCATCAGCCAGCACCGGTTCGACCCGGCGTCGGCAGCCGTGGCCCGGGCCGCGCACGACGGCGGGTTCGGCACGGTGACCTCGGGTCTCGCGAGCGTCGCCTGGTACCGGTCGCAGGGCTACTACGACTCCGGCGACTGGCGCGGCACCTGGGCGCTCGACGGTGGCGGCGCGGTGATGAACCAGGGCGTGCACACCGTCGACCTGCTCGTCTGGGTACTCGGCCGTCCGGTCGAGATCTCGGCGCAGACCGGCCTGCTCGCGCACGACCGGATCGAGGTCGAGGACACCGCCGTCGCCACCGTCCGGTTCGCCGGCGGTGCGCTCGGCGTCATCCACTGCACGACGGCCGCCTACCCCGGGCTCTCCGCCCGGTACGCCGTCTACGGCACGCACGGGTCCGCCATCGTCGACGACGACCGGCTGGCCTACTTCCACATCGCGCCGGACACCGCGACGCTCGAGTCGGCCTCCACCACGGCGAACGCGTCCGCGGTCGAGGGCGCGGTCGACCAGAAGGAGGAGGTCGTCCCGCCGGAGCACGTCGTCGGCGGCCCGGCCGAGCCCGACCACTTCGCCGCGGGCCACACACGGCAGTACACCGACATCGTCGCCGCGATCCGCGACGGCCGCGACCCCGGTGTCACGGTCGACGCCGCCCTCGTGTCCCTCGCCACCGTCCGCGGCCTCTACGTCAGCGCGACGCTCGGCGAGCCCGTCCGCATCGACGACGTGATCGAGGGCAAGTACGACGACGTCGTCCCCGTCGTCGGCGCCCACGCAGCAGAAGGAGCCACCCGATGAAGTTCTCCGTGTTCACCGCCTCCACCCCCGACTGGACCCCGTCCGAGGCCGCGTCGACCCTGGCCGAACAGGGCTGGGACGGCATCGAGTGGCGCGTCGTCGACGACCGTCCCGCACCCGGTGCGACGGTGCCCGCCAGCCGCTCGTTCTGGGCCGGCAACAAGTCGACGTGGCAGTTCACCGGAATCGAGGACCAGGTCGGCGAGATCGCCCGGATCACCGACGCCGCCGGGCTCGAGTACTCCGGCATCGGCGGCTACCAGCAGGCGTCCGACCACCACGGCGTCGACACGATGCTCCGGGTCACGAGCGAGCTCGGCGCCCGGCAGGTCCGGGTGACCATGCCGCACTACCGGCAGGAGCGCGAGCGCACCGGCGAGACCTACCCGCAGATCTTCGACCGCACCCGCGCGGACCTCGAGTGGGCCGTCTCCCGCGCGACCGAGCTCGGCGTGAAGGCACTCGTCGAGCTGCACCACATGACGATCACGCCGTCGGCGTCGGCGGCGCTCCGGCTCGTGGACGGCCTCGACCCGGCGCACGTCGGCGTCATCCACGACCTCGGCAACCTCGTCATCGAGGGGCAGGAGGACCACCTCGCGGCGTTCGAGCTGCTCGGCCCGTACCTCGCCCACGCCCACGTGAAGAACGCCCGGTGGGTCGACACCGGCGACACCCGCGCCGACGGGTCCGCGATCTGGCAGAACGAGTGGGCGCCCCTGCGCGCCGGCCAGGCGCCCGTCGCCGACTACCTCGACGCCCTGCGCCAGCACGGGTACGACGGCTGGGTCACGATCGAGGACTTCTCCACCGACCTCCCGCTCGAGGCCCGCACCGCCGACAACCTGGCGTACCTGCGGTCCCTCGTACCGGTGTCGGCATGACCGACCGCCGACCCGGCATCGTGCACCTCGGGGTGGGTGCGTTCGCGCGCGCCCACCTCGCCTGGTACACGGCGCACGCGGACGGTGAGCCGTGGGGCATCACCGCCTTCACCGGACGCTCACCGGACACCGCCGACGCGCTGAACGCCCAGGGCTGCCGGTACACGCTCGTCACCCGGGCGGCCGACGGCGACGTCGCCGAGGTGGTCGACACGATCGCGGCCGCCCACCCGGGCAGCGACGACACGGCCTGGAGGCACGTGGTCGCGTCCCCGGAGACGACCATCGTCACGCTGACGGTCACCGAGCAGGGCTACCGGTCCGGCTCCGACGTCCCCGCGCGGTTGGTCGCGGGGCTCGATGCCCGGCGCGCCGCCGGCGGCGGTCGGATCGCGCTGATGTCGCTCGACAACCTGACCCACAACGGCGACGTCCTCCGCGAGGCGGTGCTCGACGCCGTCGGGGACGAGGGCCTGGGTGCCTGGATCGAGTCGAACGTCGCGTTCCCCAGCTCGATGGTCGACCGGATCACCCCGGCCACGACCGACGCCGATCTGCGCGACCTCGCCGGGCTCTCCGGTGCGCTCGACGGTGACCGGGTGCCGGTGGTCACCGAGCCGTTCGCCGAGTGGGTGCTCGAGGACGCCTTCGACGGCATCGACCGTCCCGCCTGGGAGACCGCGGGCGTGCGGCTCGTCGACGACGTCACGCCGTACGAGCAGCGGAAGCTCTGGCTGCTGAACGGGTCCCACTCGCTGCTGGCGTACCTCGGCCTGCAGCTCGGCCACGAGACCGTGGCGTCCGCGATGGACGACCCGGTGTGCCGCGCCGCGGTCGACCAGCTGTGGGACGATGCGGCTCGCGAACTGCCGCTCCCGGCCGACGAGGTCACCGCCGCACGGGATGCCCTGGTGGACCGGTTCCGGAACCCGCGCATCCGGCACACCCTGCGGCAGATCGCGTCCGGTGGGTCGCAGAAGCTGCCCGTCCGCGTCGTCGACTTGGTGCGCCACCGGCTCGACCGCAGCCCCTCCGACGGCATCGGCCCCGGAGCCGCCACGGCCCTCGCCGCGTGGTGGCTGCACTGCACCGACCAGCCCGAGTTCGTGGACGACGCCGGAGCCCCCGGGCCAGACTCTGACGTGCACGACGTGCTGCGCGTCATCGCCCCCGACCTCGACACCACCCGCGTGGTCGCCGCGATCACCGCGGCGGCCGACCGCATCCGGGCAGCCCGCGCCGCTGCCGGCACCACACCCGCCCGCACGGGCGCCGACGAAGGAGTCCCCGCATGACCGACACGACCACGAACCCCGCGGCCCCGGTGCCGGGCGCGACGGACCAGGCAGCCGCGACCGACCCGACCGCCGGACGCCCGGACACGTGGGCGTCGGCCGACCGCGGTCAGCTGATCGACCGCGCCGAGGTCATCGTCACGAGCCCGAACCGCAACTTCGTCACGCTGAAGATCACCACGGTCGACGGGGTCACGGGCCTCGGCGACGCGACGCTGAACGGTCGTGAGCTCGCCGTCGCCACGTACCTGTCCGAGCACGTGGTCCCGCTGTTGGTCGGTCGTGACGCGAGCCGGATCGAGGACGCCTGGCAGTTCCTCTACCGCTCGTCGTACTGGCGCCGCGGCCCCGTCACGATGGCCGCGATCGCCGCCGTCGACATGGCGCTGTGGGACATCAAGGGCAAGGTCGCGGGGATGCCCGTGTACCAGCTGCTCGGCGGGGCCTCCCGCACCGGGCTCATGGCGTACGGCCACGCGTCCGGCAAGGAGCTGCCGGAGCTGTTCGACTCCATCCGCGAGCACCAGTCTGAGGGCTACCGGTCGATCCGGGTGCAGACCGGCGTGCCCGGCCTCGAGTCGATCTACGGGATCGCGTCGAACAAGACGACCTCGGGGAACGAGGGCGTCCGCTACGACTTCGAGCCCGCGCAGCGCGGCGCCTTCCCCGCGATGGAGGACTGGGACACCCGGGCCTACCTGCGGCACGTGCCCACCGTGTTCGAGGCCGTCCGGAACGAGTTCGGACCCGAACTGCCGCTGCTGCACGACGGCCACCACCGGATGACCCCGCTGCAGGCGGCGAAGCTCGGCAAGTCGCTCGAGCCGTACGACCTCTTCTGGCTCGAGGACTGCACCCCGGCCGAGAACCAGGAAGCCCTGAAGCTCGTCCGACAGCACACCACGACGCCGCTCGCGATCGGCGAGGTCTTCAACACGATCTGGGACTTCAAGGACATCATCCGCGACCAGCTCATCGACTACGTCCGCGGTGCCGTGACGCACATGGGCGGCATCTCCCCGCTGAAGAAGACGATGGACTACGCGGCGATGTACCAGATCAAGTCCGGGTTCCACGGGCCGACCGACATCTCGCCGGTGGGGCTCGCGGCGCAGATGCACCTCGGGTTGGCGATCCACAACTTCGGCATCCAGGAGTACATGCAGCACGGCCCGAAGACGAACCAGGTGTTCCGGCAGACGTTCACCTTCACCGACGGCTACCTGCACCCGGGCGACGAGCCGGGCCTCGGGGTCTCGCTCGACGTCGACGAGGCCGGCAAGTACCCGTACGAGCAGGCGTACCTGCCGTTCAACCGCCTCGCCGACGGCACCGTCCACGACTGGTAGCAGGCAAGCTGTGCCGCATGGGGTTCGCGGACGTGGCGAGGGAACTGCTCCTCGTCGCGCCCGCGGACTTCGCCGCCGAGCGCACGGTTCGTCAGCGCTCGGTCCGCAAGGACGACCGTGCCCTCGCCACGGCGATCGGCAGACTCCGGAAGCCGGCACCCGCCGCGTGGGTCATCGACCTGCTGGCGCACGAGGGCGCCCTCGACGACGCGGTCGACCTCGGGCCCGCGATCCGCAAGGCCCAGGCGGACGCCGACCCGGCCGTGATCCGGCAGCTCCGACGTCAGCGGGCGAGTGTGGTCGACGCGCTCGCGCAGGCCGGTGCCGACCTCGCCTCGGACGCCGGCCACCCGGTGACCCGGGCCGTGCTCGACCAGGTGCGGGCGACCATCGAGGCGGCGATGGCGGATCCGCACGCCGGTGCCGCCGTGCGCTCCGGGCTCCTCGTCCGCGCGCTCGAGAGCGCCGGGTTCGACGAGGTGGACCTCGACGGGGCGCTCGCCGATCCCGATGCGGTCCCGGACGCCTGGTCCGGGAGCGACGCACCACCCATCTCCATCACCAGCGCGAGGGGTGCCCGGAAGGGGAATCGTGCCTCCCGACCGACGGCGACGGCCTCGCGCGACGTACCGCACCCGAACGCCGCCCCCGAGCCCGAGCGCGACCCCGAACCGGAGCGCTACCTGGCGGCCGAGCGGAAGGCGGCACGCGAGGCGGAGACCGCGGCCCGCTCGGAGTCGCGCGACGCCGACGCCGCGCTCGACGCAGCAGCGGGCGACCTCGAACGCGCAGAGGAACATCGCTCGGAGCTGCGACGTGCCCTCGACCGGGCTGACGCCGAGGTCGCCCGGCTCGAAGCGGCGCGCGACGAGGCGGAGGCGGCGAGCGACCGGGCGCGGGACGTCCTCCACGCCGCCCAGGAGCACCGGCGCGGCCTCGGCCACTGAGCGGCCCGGCGCCACCTGCACGTTCCTTCCCATGGCGCGTGACGTGGAATGCAGGATCGGGCGTACCTGGTCGAAAGAATCGACCGGGTACGCCCGGAACGACCGCGTACGCCGCGATACCCCGCGTGCGGCCTGCCGGGCCACATCGTTACCCAACAGTTGTCGTTCTTGACGGGATGCGTTGGAGCGGTCTAATCTCGGGCACCATGCTTCGGGCCGGCGATGGTCCGCCGGGCACGACCCCCGCAGCAGCACCGGGCGGCCCGGGTACAGGACTCGCATCATCGCCGACGCACCACCCGCCCGCAGCCCCTGCGCGGACGGTCGGTGCGCGGCGCGCGGCGCACCCCGGAGACATGCCGCGATGCCGGGTCGAGCACTCCGGGGCGCCATCCAGGAGAGACGACGCATGTCGGAACCCCGCACCAACCGAACCAGCACCCTGACCCCGCCGAGCGGCACCCACGTCCCCGCCGACGGAACCGCCGCCGGAGCCGCGGCCGGAACCGCCGCCGGAGCCGCGGCCGAACCCGCGACCCGAACCGCGACCGGACCCGCCGCCCCACCGCCACCGTCCACGGCACGCGAGGGGCTCCTCGCCCGCCTCGGCATCCCACACGCCCTGCGCTGGGGCTTCCTCGGCGTCCTCGTCTTCATGACGGGCGACGGCATCGAGTCGAACTTCATCGCACCGCACATCGCCGGCGTCCTCGGCAGCGGCGGCACCGACAGTGCCGCGATGATCATCGGCATCTACGGCGTCGCCGTCCTGGTGGCCTCGTACTTCGCCGGTGTGCTCTCCGACCTCTGGGGTCCCCGCCGGGTGATGACCATCGGCGCCGTCCTCTGGGTGGTGTTCCAGGTCGCGTTCCTCGCGGCGCTGCCCACGGCGTCGGTCGGGCTCATCGCGCTGACGTACTTCCTGCGCGGCCTCGGCTTCCCGCTCTTCGCGTTCTCGTTCCTGTGCTGGATCAACCACACCGTCGCCCGCGAGCGGAACGCCACCGCCGTCGGCTGGTTCTACGTGGTCTTCACCGGCGGGCTGCCGACGCTCGGCTCGCTCATCGCGATCGGCAGCATCCCGGCGTTCGGCGGCGGATCGCTCGGCGAGACGTGGTCGATGGCCCTGTCGCTCGTGTTCGTCGTCGTCGGGTGGGCGATCGTCCGCTTCGGCGTGCACGAGTCCACCGGGCTCGGCCGGATCGCACCGCGCTCGCACTCCGCCGCCCGGGTGATCGCCTCCGGCATCGAGGTCTGCATCAAGCGGCCGAAGGTCCTGCTGGCGGTGCTCATCCGGCTCGTGAACACCGCGCCGGAGTTCGGCATGTTCGTGATCATGCCCGCGATCATCGGCACCGAGCTCGGCTGGGGGCAGTCGAAGTGGCTCACGATGACGGTGATCGTCTACGCCGGCAACATCCTGTTCAACGCGTTCTTCGGCGCCCTCGGTGACCGCATCGGGTGGATCCGCACGGTCAAGTGGTTCGGCATCGGTGCCTCCGCGATCGGGCTGCTCGCCTGGTGGTACGTGCCGCACCTCGTGCCGGCCGGCTCCGAGTGGGGCTTCTGGCTCGCGACCGCGGCCGGCACCGTGTTCGGCATCATGCTCGCCGGGTTCACCCCGATGGGCGCGATCGTCCCCGCCTTCGCCGGCGAGGAGCGTCGCGGCGCGGCCATGGCGATGTACGCCACCGCGGCCGGCGGTGCGACCTTCCTCGGGAACGCCGTCGTCAGCGCGGTGCTGCCGTGGGGCGGCCCCGGCGGCGTCGTCTGGACGTTCGTCGCGCTCTACGCCCTCGCATTCGTGGTGCTCTCCCTCCTCAAGGTGCCGGAGGGTGCCGAGGCGGCCGGTCACTGACGGTACCCCCTGCAGGACGGGAGGCGCGGTGCGGGCCCGCACCGCGCCTCCCGTCCTCCTGTACCGACGTCCAGGACGCGGTGCGACACGCCCGGATCGGTCCTGCTAGACTCGGTGACTGACTTCGGCGAGGGCCGCGTACGCGCGGCCGTGATCGACGCGGTGGGAGACCCGGCCCAGCTTGGGAGCGTTCCTCACGCGTGCACGCGTTCGAGTCGCAACACCACAGACCCCCACGATGCCGGCACCCCGGTGTCGTCCCCGAGACCAGGAGACACCATGGCCGACTACACCAAGCTCGCAGCGGAAGTCCGCACCAAGTTCGGCAAGGGCGCTGCCCGCAAGCTCCGCGCCGCCGACAAGATCCCGGCCGTCGTCTACGGCCACGGCACCGAGCCGAAGCACATCACGCTGCCCGGTCACGAGACCATGCTGCTCGTCCGCACGGCGAACGCGGTCGTCGACCTCGACATCGAGGGTGCGGCCCAGCTCGCCCTCGTCAAGGACGTCCAGCGTGACCCGGTGCGCCAGATCATCGAGCACATCGACCTCGTGGTCCTCCGCCGCGGCGAGAAGGTCACGGTCGACGTGCCCGTCGTCGTCGAGGGCGAGTCCTTCTCCGGCACCATCCACGTGCAGGACCTCAACACGGTCTCGCTGCTCGTGCTCGCCACCTCCATCCCCGAGCACGTCGTGGTCGACGTCGAGGGCCTCGAGGACGGCGCGCAGATCCACGCCTCCGAGCTGCAGCTCCCCGAGGGTGCCGAGCTCGAGACCGACGGCGAGGCGCTGGTCGTCGCGATCGTCACCCCGCGTGGCACCGCCGACGACGACGCCGCCGACGAGGCGGGCGCCGAGGCCGGTGCCGAGGGCGGCTCCGCCCCGGTCGACGGCGAGTAACACCCCTTCGCGGACATCTGGCCGACGCTGATGACAGGCAGGACGCTCGTCGTGGTCGGGCTCGGGAACCCCGGGCCCGGCTACGCGGGCAACCGTCACAACGTCGGCCAGATGGTCCTCGACGAACTCGCCGCCCGCATGGGAGCGACGTTCAAGAAGCACAAGACGCCGAACCAGGTCGCCGAGGGGCGCCTGGTCCCGGGCGGACCCCGCCTGGTGCTGGCGAAGCCGGGGTCGTTCATGAACACCTCGGGTGGCCCGGTCTCGAGCGTGCTCGGGTTCTACAGCGCCACCCCGGCCGACCTCGTCGTCGTGCACGACGAGCTGGACCTGCCGTTCGACACCGTCCGCCTCAAGGGCAGCGGCGGGCACGGCGGGCACAACGGCCTGCGCGACATCATCAAGGCCACGGGGACCAACGAGTTCACCCGCGTGCGGATCGGCATCGGCCGTCCCCCGGGGCGCCAGGACCCGGCCGACTACGTGCTGCGCGACTTCTCGCCGACCGAGAAGAAGACGCTGCCGAACCTGCTGGCCGACGGTGCGGACGCGGTCGAGGCGATCGCCGACCTCGGGCTCCTCGCCGCGCAGCAGCGCGTGCACGCCCCGTCCTGACCGGCGCCGCGCGCCTCCGGGCGTCCGCCGCTCGCCGTCCGCTGTTCGCCGTTCGCGCAGAACGCGGGCGCTGTCGGTCGTGGCCGGTACCATCTCCTGAGTGACGATCTCGGGCATCATCCCTGCGCTCTCGCGCGCCTCCGCGTTCGATCGCGTCCTCCGCGC
The DNA here is from genome assembly GCF_044759965.1 of Curtobacterium sp. NPDC098951. Taxonomy (NCBI): domain Bacteria; kingdom Bacillati; phylum Actinomycetota; class Actinomycetes; order Micrococcales; family Microbacteriaceae; genus Curtobacterium; species Curtobacterium sp. NPDC098951. Next base: position 428,857 of record NZ_JBIWAG010000002.1, on the reverse strand, counting down.
CGCGCCCCGCGACGCCGACTTCTCGGTCGTCGACGGCCTGCGCGTGCCCCTGCTCGGCGCCCTGCTGGCCGAACGCAACGGGCCGCATTGCCTGTTCGTGATCACGGCCACCGGGCGCGAGGCGGAAGCCGTCCGCTCGTCGGTCGGCAGCTACCTGCCCGATGCCGAGGTCCTCGAGTTCCCCGCGTGGGAGACCCTGCCGCACGAACGGCTCAGCCCGAGCGCGCAGACCGTCGGCACGCGCATCGCGACCCTCCGCAAGCTCGCCGCCTGGCAGGACGCCCCCGCGGCCCAGCGCCGCACGACGGTGGTGGTGGCGAGCGTCCGCGCGGCGCTGCAGCCCATCGCCGGCAACCTCACCTCACTCGCCCCGATCGTCCTCGCGACCGACTCCCGCGGCAACGACCTCGGCACGATCGCCGGGCAGCTGGTGGACATGGCCTACGCCCGGGTCGACCTCGTCACCCGGCGCGGGGAGTTCGCCGTGCGCGGTGGCATCCTCGACGTCTTCCCACCGACCGCCGACCACCCCGTCCGCGTCGACTTCTTCGGCGACGAGATCGAGGCGATCAAGGCGTTCTCCGTCGCCGACCAGCGCACGACGGACGACGACCTCGGCCGCGTCGAGCTCACGGCCTCCCGCGAACTGCTGCTGAGCGACGACGTCCGGCAGCGGGCGCGCGAGATGCTCCACGAGTTCCCGAACCTGTCCCAGATGCTCGCGAAGATCGCCGAGGGCATCCCGGTCGAGGGCATGGAGTCCCTCGCCCCGGCCCTCGTGCAGGACCTCGTGCCCGTCACCGACTACCTGCCGGCCGACGCGGTCGTCGCGGTCCTCTCGCCCGAGCGGGTGAGCGGTCGGGCGCACAGCCTCGCCGAGACGAACACCGAGTTCCTGCAGGCCGCGTGGAGCGCCGCGGTCGCCGGTGCCCAGGCGCCGATCGACCTCGACGCCGGCAACTTCCTCACCGTGCAGCAGCTCAAGAACGGGCGGGGGCAGCGCACCTGGTGGACGGTGTCGCCGTTCGACTCCGGGCTCGACGAGGGCGACTCCGACCGGGTGCTCACCGACGCCGAGGCCGCAGCCGAGGCGGGGGAGTACATCCGCGTCCGGGCCGAGGCGGTGCCGAGCTTCGCCGGCAGCGCGGACGGTGCGATCGCCCACGTGAAGCAGCTCACCGACGACGGGTGGGCCGTCGTGGTGACCGCCCAGGGCCAGGGACTGGTCGAACGGGCGGCGCAGGTGCTCGCCGACGCCGGTGTCGCAGCCCGAGCCGAGGCCGTCACCGCGCCTCCCGAGCCGGGGGTCGCCCTGGTGACCACCGCCGCCGTCGAGGCGGGCTTCGCCGTGCCGGACCCGCGCATCGTCGTGATCAGCGAGGCCGAGTTCTACGGTCGCAGCGTCCAGCAGGGCGCCCGCACCGTGAAGAAGCTCGCGAGCCGGCGCAAGAACGTCGTCGACCCGCTGCAGCTCAAGCCGGGCGACGTCGTCGTGCACGCCACGCACGGCATCGGCAAGTTCGTCGAGCTCGTCTCGCGCGAGGTCTCGAGCGGCGGCCGCAACGCGGTCAAGACGCAGCGCGAGTACCTCGTGCTCGAGTACGCGCCGTCGAAGCGCGGGTTCCCGGGCGACAAGCTCTTCGTGCCCACCGACCAGCTCGACCAGCTGTCGCGGTACGTCGGCGGCGAGTCCCCGACGCTGTCGAAGATGGGCGGCTCCGACTGGGCCTCGGCGAAGAGCAAGGCGCGCAAGGCGGTCCGCGACATCGCCGTCGACCTCGTCAAGCTCTACTCGGCGCGCATGGCGTCGAAGGGGCACGCGTTCGGCCCGGACACCCCGTGGCAGCGCGAGCTGGAAGAGGCGTTCCCGTTCGCCGAGACCGCCGACCAGCTCACCACCATCGACGAGATCAAGCGCGACATGGAGAGCCCGATCCCGATGGACCGGCTGCTGTCCGGCGACGTCGGCTACGGCAAGACCGAGGTCGCGATCCGCGCAGCGTTCAAGGCGGTCCAGGACGGCAAGCAGGTCGCCGTGCTCGTCCCGACGACGTTGCTCGTCCGCCAGCACATGGAGACCTTCCAGGAGCGCTTCGCCGGCTTCCCGGTGCACCTGCGCGCCCTCAGCCGGTTCCAGACCGAGAAGGAGTCGAAGGAGACCATCGCCGGGCTCGCCGACGGCACCGTCGACATCGTCATCGGAACCCACCGGATCCTGTCGCAGGGGATCGCGTTCAAGGACGTCGGGCTCGTGATCATCGACGAGGAACAGCGGTTCGGCGTCGAGCACAAGGACCAGCTGAAGAAGCTCAAGACGAACGTCGACGTGCTCGCGATGTCCGCGACGCCGATCCCGCGGTCGCTCGAGATGGCCGTGACCGGCATCCGCGAGATGTCCACCCTCGCCACGCCGCCCGAGGACCGACACCCGATCCTCACCTTCGTCGGACCGCAGTCCGACCTGCAGGTCGCCGCCGCGATCCGTCGCGAGCTCCTGCGCGAGGGGCAGGTGTTCTACGTGCACAACCGGGTGAAGGACATCCAGTCCGTCGCCGCGCACCTCGCCGAGATCGTGCCGGACGCCCGCATCGCCGTCGCGCACGGGCAGATGTCCGAGTCGACGCTCGAGCAGGTGATGGTCGACTTCTGGGAGCGCCGCTTCGACGTCCTCGTCTCGACCACCATCATCGAGACCGGCCTCGACATCGCGAACGCGAACACCCTCATCATCGACAAGGCCGACAAGTACGGACTGTCGCAGCTGCACCAGCTCCGCGGTCGCGTCGGCCGTGGTCGCGAGCGCGGCTACGCGTACTTCCTCTACGACGCCGACAAGCCCCTGTCCGAGACCGCACAGGACCGCCTCGAGACGATCGCGGCGAACAACGAGCTCGGTGCGGGCATGCAGGTCGCCATGAAGGACCTCGAGCTCCGCGGCGCGGGCAACCTGCTCGGTGGCGAGCAGTCCGGGCACATCGCGGGCGTCGGGTTCGACCTGTACCTGCGCATGATCGGCGAGGCCGTCTCGCAGTTCCGCGGGGACGTCGCCGAGGGCCAGACCGAACTCCGCCTCGAGATCCCCGTCGACGCACACATCCCGGACGACTACGTCGAGTCCGAGCGGCTCCGGCTCGAGGCGTACCAGAAGCTCTCAGCCGCCTCGGCTCCCGCGGCGCAGGCCGAGGGCATCGACATGGTCCTCGACGAGCTGACCGACCGGTACGGGCAGCCGCCGCAGGCCGTGCTCACCCTCGTCGAGGTCTCGCGCCTCCGCCGGATGGCGCAGCAGGTCGGGCTGTCCGACGTCGTCGTCATGGGCTCCAACCTGCGGGTCGCGGGCAAGGAGCTCGCGGACTCGGCGCAGGTGCGGCTCAAGCGGATGTTCCCGGGCGCTCGGTGGTTCCCGCAGCAGGACGCGGCGAGCATCCCGCTGCCGAAGCCGCACGGCGAGACCCTGCCGGACGACGCGCTCATCCAGTGGGTCGAGAGCATCCTGACCGCCGTGTACGGGGCGTCGAAGGCGCCGGCGGAGTCGACGCCGGCCGCGTAGCGCGCCCTGGTGGCGCGTCCGCTCGGACGGGAGGCGCGGTGCCGGCTGGCACCGCGCCTCCCGTCCGGCGGCGGTCGCGTCGCGCGCTCGCTTGCGTGCGTGCGGGCGTGCGGTGTGGACTCAATGCGACATCGTCGATGTCGTACGACAGCAACAACGTCGCCTGAGCGCGCGTGCAACGGTGCGCGCGTGCAACGTAGGACATCGTGGTCGTCGTACGACGGCGACAATGTCGTTCCGAGACGGCGCCCCGCGGGCTCGCGGCGCCCCGCTACTCGGTCGCCTCGGCCTCGGAGAGTTCCCTGCGCGCCCGGTACCGCCGCGCGCGCAGGCTGACCACCACGGCGGACGCCACGATCGCGATGCCCGAGCCGACCAGCACGGCGAGCACGCCCTCGTCGAGGATCTCCTCGTTCCGGGCGAACGCGAGCTCGTTCATGAGCAGCGAGACCGTGAACCCGATCCCGCCGAGCACCCCCACCGTGACGATCGACCAGAACGACAGGGTCGAGCGGCCCGGCGCGCGGAAGATCCGGGTCGCGACGGCACCGAACAGCGTGATGCCGATGACCTTGCCGACCGGCAGCGCGAGGACGACGGCCCAGAACGTGGGGGAGAGCTGGCCGATGCCGACGGCCGGCACCACCACCGCGGCCGAGGCGAAGGCGAACACCGGCAGGACGATCGCGTTCGACCACGGCTCGACGTTCTCGTGCAGGGTGTGGCCGGGTCGGCGGGGCAGGACGAGTCCGAGCGCCACGCCCGCGATCGTCGCGTGCACGCCGGAGTGGTAGACGAGCCACCACGTCACGACGCCGAGCACGACCATGCCCGCGATGACCCAGGCCTGACCGGGACGCCCGGGGCGCAGGGCCTTGCCGAGCAGCCAGAAGAGTGCGAGCACGGCGACGGCCCCGGCGAGGGCGAGGAAGTTCGTGTCGTGGGCGAACACCACCGCGATGATGATGATCGCGATGAGGTCGTCGAGCACCGCCAGCGCCAGCAGGAACACCCGGAGCGTCGAGGGCAGGCCGCGTCCGAACATCGCGAGGACGCCGAGCGCGAAGGCGATGTCCGTCGCGGTCGGGATCGGCCAGCCGTGACCGTACGGGGTCCCGGCGGTGACCGCGAGGTAGACGCCCGCAGGGACGAGGACGCCGCCGACGGCCGCGATGGCGGGGATGACCGCCGTCTTCGGGTTGGACAGTTCGCCGGCGACCAGCTCGTGCTTGAGCTCGATCGCGACGAGCAGGAAGAACACCGCGAGCAGGCCGTCGCTGATCCAGTGCGACACGGACAGGTCGAGTCCGACGGCTCCCCACGGGGCGTGCACGTGCAGGAGGTGCTCGAGCCCGGGGCCGAGCGGCGAGTTCGCCACGACGAGGCCGAGGACGGCCGCGGTGAGCAACGCGATGGCGCTGAACCTGGGGGAGCGGAAGAGTGCGGGCATGGAGCTCCGTCGGAGAGGGGTCGGGTGATGGTCCGTCGACCAGACTTCCCGACACGCCACGTACAGCATACCGGGTGGGCCCCGGCGGCGTCCACGGTGCGGTGCGTGGCACGATGACCGCATGACCGCCGTCTCGGACCTCGTCGCCGTCGTCGACCGCCTGCTCGACCCGGACGGAGGCTGCGTCTGGAACCGCGCGCAGACCCATGCGTCGCTGGCGCGTTACGCGGTCGAGGAGTCGTACGAGCTCGTCGACGCGATCGACTCCGGCGACGAGGTCGAACTCCGCGAGGAGCTCGGCGACGTGCTCTACCAGGTGGTGCTGCACGCCGGGCTCGCCGAGTCGTTCGACCTCGAGGACGTGGCCGCCGGGGCCCGCGACAAGATGGTGCGCCGACACCCGCACGTGTTCGGCGACGAGCGGGCGGACACCGTCGAGGACGTCGTGCGGGTCTGGCGCGCGGCCAAGGCGGCCGAGAAGTCCTCGCGGCGGAGCGTGTTCGACGGGGTCCCGCGGGCGATGCCCCCGATGGAACGGGCGGTCAAGCTGCTGGAACGCCTGGAGGAACGGGGAGACGCCGACACGGTCGTCGCGTCCGTCGTCGCCTCCGCTGGGACGGGCGCGAGCGGGAGCGCGGGCACGGAAGCGGGCGCGGGTGCGGAAGCAGGCGCGGGCACGGAAGCGGGTGCGGAAGCGGGCGCGGGCACGGAAGTGGGCGTGAACGCAGACTCGGGCACGGGCGTCGACCTGGTGGACCCGCGGTGGGGGACCGACGTGCTGACGATGATCGCCGACGCTCGGGAGGCCGGGATCGACCCGATCGCGAGTCTGCGGGCAGCGGTCGTGGAGTTGGAGTCGGTGGGACGCGTCGGGGAGTGAGCGGGTGCCCTCCCAACCCGAAAAAAGGAGGGCACCCGCCAGCGGGCGGACGGCACCGCCAGGGAAGAGGTGCCGAGGGACCAGCCCGCTCGAACCGCGGGGCACACTGCAGCACGTTGCCCTCGCGAACGATCCGACAGGTGGATCAGGCACCTGCCGAACCGAGGTTCTGGATGAAGAATATCAGCAGGTCGGCGGGTGTGCAAGTCGGCGGGGTCGATCTGCCAGAATCGACGCATGGCTCCGACCGTGACGGCTCCCCGTGGCATGCGTGACTTCCTCCCGGCAGACAAGGCCCGGCGCGAGCACGTCCTCGGGGTCATCCGGGGTGTCTACGCGCACCACGGCTTCGACGAGATCGAGACGCCGGTGGTCGAGGACGCCGCACGGCTGCACTCGGGCCTCGGCGGCGACAACGAGAAGCTCGCGTTCGCCGTCATGAAGCGCGGGCTCTCCACCGAGGACCTCCAGGCCGCCGGATCACCGCTCGACCTCGCCGACCTCGGCCTGCGGTTCGACCTCACCGTGCCCCTCGCCCGCTTCTACGCGACGCACCGCGCCGAGCTGCCGTCCGTGTTCCGGTCGGTGCAGATCGCTCCGGTCTGGCGCGCGGAGCGGCCGCAGAAGGGGCGCTACCGGCAGTTCGTGCAGTGCGACATCGACATCCTCGGCGAGCCGGGGCAGCTGGCCGAGATCGAGCTCATCCGGGCGACGACGGCGGCCCTTGACGCGCTCGGCGTCGAGGACACCACCATCCGGATCAACGACCGACGGATCCTCCTGGCGCTCCTCGCCTCGTGGGGTGTCACCGACTCGGCCGTTGCCGACCGCGCGCTCATCACGATCGACAAGCTCGACAAGATCGGGCCGGACGGCGTGGCGGCGGAACTCCGCGAGACCGTCGGCGTCGACCTGCCCGGGCTCGAGGACACCATCCGCACGCTCGAGACCGCCGACTGGGACGCGGTCGACGGCGCACCGTGGCTGGACGCCGAGGCGTTCGGTGACCTGCAGCAGCTCCGTTCCGCGCTCCCCGGCGTCGACCTGCGCTTCGACCCGACGCTCGTGCGTGGCATGGGCTACTACACCGGCACGATCTTCGAGGTCGCGCACCCCGACTTCGGCTACAGCCTCGGCGGCGGCGGTCGCTACGACGGCATGATCGGCCGGTTCCTCGGGCAGGACGTCCCGGCGGTCGGGTTCTCGCTCGGCTTCGAGCGGCTCGTCGACCTCGTGACCCTCCCCGAGTCGGCCGAGTCCGACTCGGTCGTGCTGGTGTACGACAAGGACGTCGACCCGGTGCGGCTCGCGGCGCTCAAGGCCGAGGCGCTCGCGGGGCACCGTCGTGTCCGGCTCGAACGACGCACGAAGAACATGAAGAACCTGCTCGCCGGTCTCGTCGCGCAGGGGTTCGACGCCTTCGCCACCGTGGGGGTGGACACGCACACGCTCGAGGGTGTGGAGTTCCGTCCCCTGGCGTGAGTTCTCCACCGTCGCCCGTCATGCACGCCTCGTGTTCACCTGCGCCTCGCTAGGATCGACTCCGCAATCACCACAACCGAACGTGTAGGGAGTACCCCGTGGCCCAGATCGATGCCGTAGGCGCACGCGAAGTCCTCGATTCCCGAGGCAACCCGACGGTCGAGGTCGAGGTCCTCCTCGACGACGGCGTCGTCTCGCGCGCGCTCGTCCCGTCCGGTGCCTCCACCGGCGCGTTCGAGGCGTACGAGCTCCGCGACGGAGACGCTTCCCGCTACGGCGGCAAGGGCGTCCTCAAGGCGGTCGACGCAGTCCTCGACGAGATCGGTCCGGCGCTCGAGGGCTTCGACGCCACCGACCAGCGCCTCGTCGACGCCGCGCTCATCGAGCTCGACGGCACCGAGAACAAGTCGCGCCTCGGTGCGAACGCGATCCTCGGCGCCTCGCTCGCGGTGGCACGTGCCGCTGCCGACTCGGCCGACCTGCCGCTGTTCCGCTACCTCGGCGGCCCGAACGCGCACACGCTGCCGGTCCCGCTCATGAACGTCGTCAACGGTGGCGCCCACGCCGACACCAACGTCGACATCCAGGAGTTCTTCCTCGTGCCCTACGGCGCCGAGTCGTTCTCCGAGGCGCTCCGCTGGGGCGTCGAGACCTACCACGCACTCAAGGGCGAACTGAAGAAGCAGGGCCTCGCGACCGGCCTCGGCGACGAGGGCGGCTTCGCGCCGGAGCTCGCGTCCAACCGCGCGGCGCTCGACTTCCTGCTCGCCGCGATCGAGAAGGCCGGCTTCACCCCGGGCAAGGACATCGCGCTGGGCCTCGACGTCGCCTCGACCGAGTTCTTCCACGACGGCAAGTACGCGTTCGAGGGCAAGCAGCTCTCGGGCGAGGAGTTCACCGCGTACTTCGCCGACCTCGTCCGCGACTACCCGCTCGCGACGATCGAGGACCCGCTGGCCGAGGACGACTGGGCCGGCTGGAGCCACCTGACCGCCGAGCTCGGCGACAAGGTGCAGATCGTCGGCGACGACCTGTTCGTCACGAACCCGAAGCGTCTGCAGCGGGGCATCGACGAGAAGGCCGCCAACTCGATCCTCGTCAAGGTGAACCAGATCGGTACCCTTACCGAGACGCTCGACGCCGTGTCCCTCGCGCACCGTCACGGGCTCACCTCGATCCTCTCGCACCGTTCGGGCGAGACCGAGGACACGACGATCGCGGACATCGCGGTCGCGGTCGACGGCGGCCAGATCAAGACCGGCGCCCCGGCTCGTTCGGACCGCGTCGCGAAGTACAACCAGCTGCTCCGCATCGAGGAAGAGCTCGGCGACGCGGCGGTCTACGCCGGCCGCTCGGCGTTCCCGCGTTCGGCCGCGCTGTAACCAGCGTTCCGACGAGACGCCGTCCTCCCCTCGGGGAGGGCGGCGTCTCGTCGTCCGGGCGCCGAGGTCGCACGACGTGCCGGGCGCTGACCGCCGAGGTCGCACGACCTGCCGCCTCTGCCGGACGTGGGCGGCCGATCGTGCGACCTCGGCCGGACGCGGGCGGCCGATCGTGCGACGTCGACGGCTCGCCCGGGGCGAGTACGCGGTGGACGCGACCGGGCGCCGGGCGTACGCGGCGGGGCGGGGCCGAGCCGCGCCTCCTGGCCCGCGGGCTGGGAGGGCACCGAACGGCCGCGTGCCGACCGCGCCCCACGCCGCCGGCGGGTTATCGTCGGAGCGTGCCCAGCCAGAAGCCCCGTGTCCGCCGCGTACCCGTGGCGCTGCCCGAGGGCGGCGCGTCCGAGCAGCCGTGGTACCGCTCGATCCGGTTCTCCGGGTTCAGCCTGCTCATGCTCGCGATCATCGTGCTCTTCGTCGTCGTGCTCGCGCCGTCGCTGCGGACACTGATCCAGCAGCAGGAGCAGATCGCCCAGCAGCAGCGCGAGGTCGCGAGCCAGAAGGCCGACGTCACCCAGAAGAAGAAGGACGTCGCGCGCTGGGACGACCCCGCCTACATCGAGGCGCAGGCCAGGGACCGGCTCCTCTACGTGTACCCGGGCGAGGAAAGTTACCTCGTGATGGGCAACCAGGACCAGAAGGACGACGGGCGCCCGACGACCGACTCCGGGACCCCCGTGAGCTCCACCGTGCAGACGCCCAAGGTCGACTGGCTGCAGGCGATGCTGTCGTCGGTGCTCACCTCCGGGCTCACCGACGAGACCACGCAGCAGCTCGTCGCACCGGACGTCTCCGGCACCGGCGACACGAAGTAGGACGACGCGCGGGACTCCGGTAGGCTCACGTTCCCGTGACGACCCCTCCCTTCGACCCGCCCTCCGACCGCGACGTCCAGGTCGTGTCGGCGCAGCTCGGCCGACCGGCTCGTGACGTCATCGGGATCGCGGCACGCTGCGTCTGTGGCAACCCCACGGTCGTCTCCACGAAGCCCCGCCTGTCGAACGGCACCCCGTTCCCGACGTTCTACTACCTGTGCCACCCCGCGGCCACCGCTGCGGTCAGCACCCTCGAGGCGAACCAGGTGATGCCGGAGCTGGCAGCCCTGCTCGAGGACGACACCACCGCGGCCGCGTACCTCGCGGCGCACGAGTCCTACCTGGCCGATCGCGAGTCGATCGAGCACGTCGACGAGATCGACGGCATCAGCGCCGGTGGCATGCCCACCCGCGTGAAGTGCCTGCACGCCCTCGTCGGCCACGCCCTCGCCGCCGGACCCGGCGTCAACCCCATCGGCGACCTCGCGCTCGAGCGCGCGGACTGGTCGCCCTCCCGGTGCGAGTGCCGGGCGTATGATGGCGGTGCAGACGCTGGAGTCGGGGCGGGTGGCGGCGAAGTCTGACTCGACTCCCCGAACCCCCATCCAAGGAGATCATCCCCCGTGCCCAAGATCCTCGTCGTCGGCGGCGGTTACGCCGGTTTCTACACCGCCTGGAAACTCGAGAAGCACCTTCGTCAGGGCGAAGCCGAGGTCGTGATGGTGGACCCGCTGCCGTACATGACCTACCAGCCGTTCCTGCCCGAGGTCGCCGCCGGCTCGATCGAGCCGCGCCACGCGGTCGTCTCGCACCGTCGTCACCTCAAGAAGACGCGCGTCGTCACCGCGAAGGTCACGAACGTCGACCACGCGAACAAGACGGCGACGATCACCCCGGCCGAGGGCGATGCCTGGGAAGAGTCGTACGACCAGATCGTCATGACCGCCGGCGCGGTCTCGCGCACCTTCCCGATCCCGGGTGTCGCCGACGAGGCGATCGGTCTCAAGACCATCGAAGAGGCCGCGGCGATCCGCGACAAGATCCTCACGAACTTCCACAAGGCCGCGACCCTGCCGGCCGGCCCGGAGCGCGACCGTCTGCTGACCGTCGTGGTCGTCGGTGGTGGCTTCGCCGGCATCGAGGTGTTCGCCGAGCTCCGGTCGTTCGCCTCGGACCTGCTCAAGAGCTACCCCGAGCTGTCCTTCGACGACACCCACTTCCACCTCGTCGAGGCGATGGGCCGCATCATGCCCGAGGTCTCGCTCGAGACGTCGCACTGGGTGCTCGAGAACCTCGCGCAGCGCGGTGCCACGGTGCACCTCGAGACCCAGCTGGCCTCGGCGGTCGGCGGTGTCTGCGAGCTCAAGACCAACGACGGTGCGATCGAGAAGATCGAGTCCGACCTCATCATCTGGACCGCCGGCGTCATGGCGAACCCGATGGTCAAGGGCACCGACCTCCCGCTCGAGCAGCGTGGCCGCATCCGCGTGCAGCCCGACCTGCGCGTGGTCGACGACAACGGCGTGATCGCCGACGCGTGGGCCTGTGGTGACGTCGCGGCCGTGCCGGACCTCACCGGTGGTGGCGTGGGTGGCTTCTGCGTGCCGAACGCCCAGCACGCCGTCCGCCAGGCGAAGCAGCTCGCGAAGAACCTCGTCGCGACGATGCGTGGCGAGGCGACGACCGACTACAAGCACGAGAACCTCGGCGCCGTCGCAGGCCTCGGTCTCGGCATCGGTGTGTTCCAGTCCGGCAAGTTCGCGATGAAGGGCTTCCTCGCCTGGGGCGCCCACCGCGGCTACCACGGTCTGGCGATGCCGTCGTGGGAGCGCAAGTGGCGCGTCATCGGCGACTGGGTGGGCGGCTTCTTCCTCGGCCGCGACATCGCGTCGCTCGACGACCGTGAGACCCCGCGCGCGGCGTTCGAGGCGTTCGCGTCGCGCCCGAAGCCCGCGGCCGAGTCCCCGGCGGCTCCGATCGAGGCGTCGAAGCCGACCACCGCTCCGGAAGAGGGCAAGCCCGCCGGTGCGGCCGGCCCCGCGTACGGTGAGCCGGCGAAGGACGTCTCGAACGACGCCGAGCCGGTGAAGGCCGAGGCGGACGCCAAGTAGCGACACGCACGACGACCGAGGCGGTCACCCTGACGGGTGGCCGCCTCGTCTTCGTCGGTAGGCTGTTGCGGCCCGCCCCCGTGGCCCAACCGGTAGAGGCACGCGACTTAAAATCGCCGAGTTGTGGGTTCGAGTCCCACCGGGGGTACGCACCGCGCGGTCGCGCCGCCGCGCCGGTCCGCCGCGCCGGTCCGCCGGTCCGCCGCGCCGGTCCGCCGCGCCGGCGCGCCGGTCCGGCGCGCCGCCGAGACTCGGCCAGGCGGACAGTTTCGCGGCCACGGCACCACGAAACTGTCCGCGGAGCCGAGACTCGGGCTCCCACGGCCGGTCCGCGCGGACCGGGCCGCCGCCGCGCGGGCGCGCGGCCTCCCGCCGCGCGGGCGCGCGGCCGGGCCGCGGCGCCAGCTAGCATCGACACTCGTGGTCGGACTCGGAAGCGCCATCGCCCAGCTGCGCAACACGCTCCGCCGCCCCGAACCGCACGTCGAGGTGATCGACGGCGAAGCGGTCCCGGTCGGCATGCTCCTCGGCACCCTCGGAGCGCTCCTCCTCGACGCCGGCAGCTCGGTCACCGACGTCCGTTCGGCGCTCGAGAAGGCCCGGGACGCCGCCGGCATCGGCCCGGAGCTCGCCGTGGGCGTCCTGCCCGCACTCGTCATCGTCAGCGAGACCGCCACCGGTGCCGCGACGATCGTGAACGCCGAGGGCATCGAGCTCTCCGCGCGGCAGTCGGCCCGCGCCAACCGGGTCGTGCTCGGCCTCGAGAGCGGCTCCATCGCCCTCGCCGAGATCCCGGCACGCGTCCGTGCGATCCGCGCCAGCACGCGTCTGCCGGCACCGGTGCCGTGGATCCTCGGCAACGCCCTGACCTCGGCGGGCCTCGCGGTCGTGTTCCGCTGCCCGTGGTGGGCGGTCCTCGTCGCGCTCGGCGTCGGTGCCCTCGTCGGCGTGATCAGCATCGTGCTGCGGCGCTTCCGCGAGGCGCTCGCGATCGTCCCGTTCCTCGCCGCCTTCGTGTCGACGACCATCGTCGGACTCGTCGCCGCGGGCACCGGGTTCGACCACGTCCCGCTCTTCGCCGTCTGCGCCCCGGTCGCCGTGTTCGTCCCCGGGGCGCTCATCACGAACGCGCTGCTCGAGCTCACCGCGGCGGACATCGTCACCGGGTCGTCGAGGCTCATGCAGGGCATCATCATGCTCGGCTTCATGGCCGCCGGCATCGCCGCGGGCAGCGCGCTGACCGGCCTGCACGTCGACCCGTCGTCCGCGGCGCTCGTCGGCGAGGTCGCCGGTGTCGGCACCGATCGCGGCGGGTGGGAGGCCGTCCCGCCCTACTGGGTGTCCTGGGTGGCGGTGGTGATCCTGGCCGTCGGACTGGGACTGGTGTTCCAGTCCGGGTGGCGACTCACCCTCGTCTCGGTGATCGTCATGACGTCGGCGTACGGCCTGCTCACCGGCATCACCCCGCTGGGCGGCAGCGTCGTCGCGACGGGGGCGACCGCCGCGCTCCTGTTCATCGCGACGCGCGTGCTCGAGCGGATCGTCCCGGCGATCCCGGCCAACGTGTCGTTCTTCCCCGCGTTCCTGCTCCTGGTACCAGGCACGGTCGGTCTGGTCGCGGTGGCGACCTTCGACCCGGTGGCGCTCGCGACGCCCCTGGCGACCTTCGTCAGCCTGTGCGTCGGCACGAAGATCGGCGGACTGCTGCCCGGTCTGTTCCGGCGGAACGCGCCGCACCGCGGCCAGGTCTGACCCGGCGGCTCGAAGAGCGTGGGTCGGGCCGGTGCGTGCCCGCCACCCACCGGCCGGGAGGCGCGGGGCGGGCCCGCACCGCGCCTCCCGGCCGACCCGTGGTGCGTCTGCGCCGGGGGCGACGCGTCGGCGCGGTCCGACCCCGTCAGGGTTCGATGAGGCGGCCGGCGGCCTGGTCCTCGGCAGCGGTCGCCTTGGCGAGGTAGTGCACCTTCTTGCCCGTCGCGTTGTAGGGGAGTTCGGCGACGAAGCGGTAGCGCCGCGGTCGCTTGTAGCGGGCGAGGCCGGGGTGCGACCCGGTCCACTCCTCGAGGGCAGCGGCAGCCGCGACGTCGTCCTCCGGCAGCCGGTCCGGGGCACGGACGACGTACGCCGTGACGACCTCGCCCCACTGCTCGTCGGGGATGCCGACCACGATCGAGTCGGCCACGCCGGGGTGCTCCTGCAGCGCGGCCTCGACCTGCACCGGGTGGACGTTCTCGCCGCCGGAGATGATCATGTCGTCCTTGCGGCCGACGATCGTCACGCGCTCGTGCTCGTCCCACGTGGCGAGGTCGCCCGGGTAGAACCAGCCGTTCGCGAACTTCTCGGCCTCGAGCCCGGGGTTCCGGTACGAGTACCCGGACTTCACGGTGCGGACCGCGAACTCGCCGATCTCCGAGCCGTCCTTCGGCACCGTGTCGCTCGGGTCGGCCAGGCGGTCCTCGTAGACGCGGACCACGGCGACGTCGTCGTCGGTGGACGCGCGACCGGTGGAGCCGGCGCCGTCGGGGAAGTCCTCGGGGCGGAGGAAGGTGTTCCAGAAGGTCTCGGTCGTCCCGTAGCCGTTGAAGATGCGCGGCGACAGGAGCTCCTGGTAGCGGAGCGCGGCGGCACGGTCGAGCGGCGCACCCATCGTCACGATGCCGTGCAGCGAGGACAGGTCGCGGGGCCGCTGCTCCTGCGCGTTGGCGAGCTGCACGAGGTTCGGCGGGGCACCGATGAGGAAGGTCAGCTGCTCGGACTCGACGAGGTCGAGCACGCGGTCGGCGTCGAAGTGCCGGAGGGTGGTGAGCTCGGCCCCGACGTAGAACACCGGGTTCGGGCCGCCGGAGTACAGGCCGCCGCGGTGGAAGAGCGGCGACATGTTCAGCGTCTTGTCGAACGGGCTCAGCGGGAAGTGCATGATCACGTCGTGCGCGCTGAGGACCTCGACGAGGCTCGGGAGCGGGACGGGCTTCGGTCGTCCGGTCGTGCCGCTCGTGTAGAGGCGGGTCGTCTCGTCGTACGTGCTGCGCGGTTCGGTCGCAGCGAGCTCGTCCGCCGTGACGGGGTCACCGGCGAGGAGCGCGGCGAACGCGGTGTCCCCGGCCCGGGTCCCGTCACCGACGACCACGAGGTGCTCCGGCGTGTGGTCGGCGGTGGCGAGGGCGGCCGAGACGTCGGGCGTGCGCACGGCGTCGTACACGAGGACGACGGGCGCGGAGTCCTCGATGATGAAGGCGACCTCGTCCGACGCCAGGCGGAAGTTGGTGGGGGAGAAGACGGCGCCGATGCGGTGTGCCGCGAGGTAGAGGATCGCGAACTCGGGGGAGTTGAAGAGCTCGACCATGACCACCGAGCCACGACCGACCCCGTGGCGCACGAGCCACCCGGCCACGCGGTCGACGTCCGCCCCGAGCTCGGCGTACGTCCACGAGCGGTCGGAGTCGGGGTCGCGGAGCGCCGGTCGCCCGGCGAAGCGGTGGGTGTTGCGCGCGAAGCCGTTGGCGTAGGTGTAGCTGTGCTCGAAGACGTCCCGGAAGCGGGTCGGGTCGTAGTCGGATCGGGTCTCGGTCATCGTCGCTCCCAGCAGCGGTCGTGGTGCTGCTCGCACCGGTCGTGGTGCCGCGCGCACCGGTCGTCAGCGTATCCGGGATGCGAGCCTCTGCGGCAGCCCGAGCGCGACTCGGATTGAGTCATGCTCAGGCGCGCTGGTCGACGCGGGCTGCGCGCTGCCACCAGGCCGCGGCGACGGCTGCCGCGGCACAGCAGGCGGCGACGACGAGCAGGGCGACCGGAGCGACGTGTGTGCCGGCCGGCCCGGAGTAGACGGCCGCGGCCAGCGCCACGGCGACCGCCGAGATCGCCGCGTACCGACCACGGGAGCGGGCGAGCAGGGACGCCCCGGCGGACCCGGCCAGCGGGAGCAGGGTGACCACGACGGCCCCGAGCCCGCCGACGCACAGCGTGATCGCGAACTCCGACACGAAGGACATCCAGAAGCCGGAGCCCGGCGTCACCGAGTGGAGCACCCAGCCGGCCGCCGCGACGACGAGCAGCGCGATCGACCGCCAGGTGGCGCTGCGGGCACCGGCGACGATCGAGGAGCCGAGCCGGAGCGCCTGGGTGTCGAGGTCCGGTCGGCCGACCGGGACGAGGACGGCCCCGACGATGACGGCGGGCGAGAGGTCGAAGGTCCGGGTGATGCCGCACGCCACCAGGGCGGCGAGCACCAGCCACGGGGAGAACCGGAAGCCGATCGTGTCCCGGTCGGTCCCCGCAGCCCACCGCGACGCGAGGACGATCGTCGTCGTCAGGACCGCCGCCCCGAGCAGGACCGCGATCGCCAGGCGGACGTACCGGGCCTCGAGCGAGACGCCGACGCCGAGCAGGGTGGCGAGCCCGACCACGAGCACGGCGACGGTGATCGACGCCCAGGTCGGCAGCGCGTCGTCGCCGCGCCGCCGTTCGGCTCGGGGACGGTTGCGACCGAGGAGCCCGGCGAACGGCGAACGGATCCGGCCGCGGGCGACCCCGCCGACGACGGCGAGCGGGCCGGCGATGAGCACGAGGAAGCCGGCTGCGACGGCCGAGGCGACGATGACGGTGCGCCACGAAAAGGCCGCCTGGATCGTCGGGACGGTCGTGTCGTACTCCGTCGAGGCGGTCCAGTCGCCGGCCGGGCCGGACCAGTCGAGGCCGCGGCCGCCGGTGCTGCCGGCGCCACCCGACCCCGCGCCGCCGCTGCCCGCGCCACCGGACCCCGTGCCGCCGGTGCCCGCGCCACCGTTCCCCGCGCCGCCGGTGCCTCCGCCATCGGTCCCCGCGCCGCCCGTGCCTCCGCCGGAGCCGTCGGACCCACCGGTGCCCGTGCCGGTCCCGGTACCGGCCCCGCCGCCCGGCGCGCTCGGGGTGCCGGACGCGGTGCCGCTGCCCGTCGACCCGTCGCCGGGCGTGCGCGTGGTGCCGGTGAGGACCACCCGCACGGCCGCCGACGTCGGCGAGAAGTTCCCGGCCGCGTCGTGCTGGGCCGCCGTGAGCGCCACCGTGCCGCCGCGGAGGGTCGAGCCGTCCGTGGTGCAGGACCACCGCCCGGACGCACGCACCTCGGTCCGGCACACCGGCGCGTGGTCGGCGTAGACCGTGAGGGCGGCACCGGCCTCGCCCGTGCCGCCGATCGTGACGGGCTGGACCCGCACGCGGTCGCCGGACCCGGGCTCGGTGATCCGCGGGGCCGTCGGCGCGGTCCGGTCGAGCGTCACGGTCACCGGCGCCGAGGCCGCACTGCGGAGGTCCGAGCGGTACCCGTCGGCCGTGCTCGCCGTCTGCGTCGCCGTGACCGTGAGCCGGGCGTCGGCGCCGCCGAGGACGATGGTCCACCGCCCGTCCACGCCGACCGTGGCGGTGCGGTCCGCCGACGACCCGGACACCGAGAGCGTGACCGTCGAGCCGGCGTGGCCCGTCCCGCTCACCGGGCCGTTCGTGGTGCGCGACGAGGTCACCACCGGCGGCACGACGACGTCGGACGCCGGGGTGCGCGCCGAGCCGAGCCCGGGGAAGCTCTCGTCGGAGACCGTGAAGACCTGCTGCGGTCCGCTGCGCACGGTCGCGAGGCACGCCCAGGAGCCGTCGTCGCCGACGGTGGCGGTGCAGCCGGTCCGCCCGGTGGCGGCCGGTCCGGTCACGCGCAGGGTGTGCGCCGGCGTACCCGACCCGCTGAACCGCACGGTCCCGGTCGTGATGTCACCGGGGTCGTCGATCGACGGGCGGACCGGGGGTCGGCTCGGCGAGGTGCCGGGCGGGGCCGGGGTCAGGTGGCCCTGCGGATCCGGCGTCGGTGTCGGGGTCGTCGTCGGCCCCGGGGTCGACAGCGCGAGCGACGAGGTCGTCGGGTCGGTGTCCGGTGTGGCCCGAGGGGTGTCGGTCACGGCGGTGGCGGGCGCGCTGGCGAGCGTCAGCAGGGTGGCGACGAGTGCGGCGGCCCCCGCGAGCGCCAGCGTGATCCGGGTTCGCCGAACGGGGCCGTCGCCCCCGACGGCCCGGTCGTCCACGTTCTCCCCGCGCGCGTTCATCCGAGTCCATCCCACGTGATCGGGACGCTCGGGTCAATACGTCGAACGGATGATGTCCGCCCGCCGAGCGACACGCCGGGCAGCCCGAGCGCGCGGTGTGTGCGACTCGGGAATCGACCGTGAACCGTCGCCGGGCGGGCGGGAGGGGAGCCGGACGGTCGGTACAATCGTCCTCGGCCGTGACGCGGGCCCGACGGCCCCGTCACACCGCGATCCCGACGCGAGAAGGAGTACGCCCTCATGGACACCGGACTCATCACGACGCTGATCGTCGTCGGAGTGGTGGTGGTCCTCCTCGTCGTCGTGGGGATCTACCTGTGGGTCACCTACAACTCGCTCGTCACGCTGAAGGTCCGCGTCGACGAGGCGTGGAGCGACATCTCGGTGCAGCTCAAGCGCCGCGCGGACCTCATCCCGACCATCGTCGAGACGGTCAAGGGGTACGCCACGCACGAGAAGTCCGTGTTCGAGGCCGTCACGAAGGCCCGTGCCGAGACGCTCAGCGCCGGGGACGCCTCGAGCGCCTCCACGGCCGAGGGGCACATGCAGAAGGCGCTCAAGAGCGTGTTCGCGGTCGCCGAGGGGTACCCCCAGCTGCAGTCCAGCCAGAACTTCCTGCAGTTGCAGTCCGAGCTCGTCGACACCGAGGACAAGATCCAGTCCGCCCGACGCTTCTACAACGGCGGCGTGCGCGAGCTGAACACGAAGATCCGGGTCTTCCCGAACTCGTCGTTCGCGAAGAGCCGGGGCTTCTCCGAGGCGTCGTTCTTCGAGACCGCCGAGCCCGCGGCCATCGCCGAACCGCCGCGCGTCCAGTTCTGATCCGCCCGGAGACTGCTGCGACGTGTACAGCGCGATCGCGCGCAACAAGCGCAACACGGTCCTCATCGTCCTGGTCTTCCTGCTGATCATCGGTGCGCTCGGGTTCCTCGGCGGCTACCTCGCCGGCAACGTGTCGATCGGTGTGATCGTCCTCGTGGTCGCCCTCGGCTACGCGGTCGTGCAGTACTTCGCCGCCGGACGCCAGGCCACCGCGATCGCGGGCGGCATCGAGATCGACCGGACCACCGAGCCGCGGCTCTGGCGCACCGTGGAGAACCTCGCGATCGCCACCGGGATGCCGATGCCGCGGGTCTTCGTGATCGAGGACCCGTCGCCGAACGCCTTCGCGACCGGCCGTGACCCCGACCATGCGATCGTCGCCGCGACGACCGGGCTGCTCGCGATCATGGACGACCAGGAGCTGCAGGGCGTCATGGCGCACGAGCTCGGGCACGTCCGGAACTACGACATCCGCGTCTCGACGATGGTGTTCGGCCTGGTCGTCGCGGTCGGCCTCATCGCCGACGTCCTGCTCCGCATCTCGATCTTCAGCGGGCTCGCCGGCGGTCGGAACCGGAACAACGACAACGGCGGCACGAACCCGGTGCTGCTCGTCGCCGGCATCGTGGCGGTGATCGTCGCGCCGATCGCCGCGGCGGGCGTGCAGGCCGCGGTCTCCCGGCAGCGTGAGTACCTGGCTGACGCGACCGGTGCGATGACCACGCGTCACCCCGAGGGACTCGCCCGCGCGCTCGAGAAGCTCGGTGCGTACGGTCGGCCGATGCAGACGCAGAACTCGTCGATGGCGCACCTCTGGATCGCGGACCCGATGCGCCCCGGACTCATGGACCGGATGTTCTCGACGCACCCGCCGCTGCCGGACCGGATCGCCCGTCTCCGCGCGAGCCTCGACCGCTTCTGACCGGACGTCCCACGCCCGCGTCGGCGGCCCGTTCGCCAGGAGGCGCGGGCCCAGTCCGTCCCGCGTCGGCGGCCCGTTGGCCAGGAGGCGCGGGTCGGGTTCGTCCCGCGTCAGCGGTCCGTTTGCCAGGAGGCGCGGGCCCAGTCCGTCCCGCGCTGGCGGCCCGTCAGACGGCCGGGTCCGGTGCCGCGCTCGCGTCGGGGTCGTCGGCCGCCACGTGCGGCACGAGCCCGACGCCGAGCGCTCCGGCGACCGCCGCTGCAGCCGTCCCGCGGTCGGTGACCTCGACCCCGTCGAGGCCCTGCCACGCAGCCGTCCGGCGGAGCGTCTCGGCCAGCCGTTCGGCATCGAGTCGCTCGCCCGGCTCCTCCCACGCCGTGCGGACCCGCAGGACCCCGCGCTGCCGGTCGCTCTTCAGGTCGACCCGCCCGACGAGCCGGTCGTCCTGCAGCACCGGCAGCACGTAGTACCCGAACACCCGCTTCGGTGCGGGCGTGTAGATCTCGATCCGGTAGTGGAAGCCGTACATCCGCTCGGCCCGTCGCCGGAACCAGACGACCGGGTCGAAGGGACTGAGGACGGCGTCCGCCGACATCCGACGCGGCACCCGGGCGTCGGCGTGCATCCAGGCCCGCTCGCCCCAGGACTCGACCTGCACCGGCACGAGCTCGCCGGCGGCCGCGAGCTCGGCGATCGCCCGGGCGGTGTCGTCGGACCGCAGCCGGAAGTAGTCGGCGACGTCCGCGCGGGTGCCGACGCCGAGCGCACGCGATGCCCGCCGGACGAGCTCGAGGACGGCGTCGGGGCGTGCCGGTGCCCCCTCGAGCGTGCCGGCCGGCAGGACCTGCTCGGGGAGGGCGTAGACCCGTTCGAAGCCGGAGCGACCGGCGCTCACCACGTCGCCCCAGCGGAACATCTGCTCGAGGCCGGTCTTGACGTCGCTCCACCCCCACCACGGCCCACGTCGGACGTTCGCCTCGTGCTCGACCGCGCTGGCCGGCATCGGCCCCTCGGCCGCAAGGAGCGCCCGCAGTTCGCGGCGGACGCCCTCCGTCCGACGGACCCCCTCGATCCGGTTCGGCCAGGCGTCCCGCGCCCGCAGGGCGTCCATCCGCCACCGGAAGAGCGGCAGGTCGGCACGGTCGACGAAGGCCGCCTCGTGCGCCCAGTACTCGGCGTAGGGGCCGCACGCCGTCATGGTGCGGCGGTCGAGCGTGGCGCGGTCGTAGGCGCCGAGGCGGGCGAACAGCGGGAGGTAGTGGCTGCGCTCGAAGACGTTGACGGAGTCGATCTGCAGCAGGCCGAGGCGCGCGAACCCCGCCGTGAGGGCACGCGTCGACACCCGGTCGGCCGGCGGTACGCCGAAGCCCTGGGCGGCCAGCGCGACACGGCGGGCCTCGGCGGCGGAGAGCGTGGTCCTGGCCATGGGACCGAGGCTACCGATCGCCGCCGACACCCCGGGGAGACCCGTGTATGCCGCATCTGGTACCTGTCAGGACGCACATCGCTACACTCGCGGTCATGGCATGGGGCAGAAAGCAGCAACCGACGCATCCGGACCCCGTGGTCGAGGAAGCCGTCCCGACGGGCATGCGCATCGCCGGCGCGTGGTCGTGGCGGATCCTGGTCGTCATCGGCGTGATCGCGGTCTTCATCTGGCTGATGACGATCTTCAGCCAGATCCTCATCCCGTTCCTCGTCGGCATCGTCGTCTCGGCGCTGCTCGTGCCGATCTCGAACTGGATGCAGCGCCACCACGTGCCGAAGTGGCTCGCGGTCGTGATCAGCCTGCTCGGCGGGCTGGCGGCGATCGGTGCCCTGGTGTGGCTCGTGGTCGACCAGATCATCGCGTCCTACCCGTCGCTGCGCGACCGCACGGTGGAGCAGTACGCGAACATCAAGGACCTCGTCCTGAACTCCGGCCTGGGCATCACGCAGAGCGACGTCAACGGCTGGTTGAACGACGGCACGAAGTGGCTGCAGGACAACAGCGCTTCGATCCTGTCCGGGGTCGCGAGCGCGGGTTCCGGTGCCACCCACGTGTTCGAGGCGCTCTTCATCATCCTGTTCACCACGATCTTCCTGCTCATCGACGGCAAGAACGTCTGGCGGTGGGCCGTCCGGCTGTTCCCGAAGAAGGCCCGCGCGACCGTCGACGGTGCCGGGGTCGCCGGGTGGATCACCCTGACGAGCTTCATCCGTGTCCAGATCTTCGTCGCGTTCGTCGACGCCGTCGGCATCGGACTCGGCGCGTACATCGTCGGCCTGTTCTTCGGCGGCATGCCGCTCGTGATCCCGATCGCGGCCTTCGTGTTCCTCGGTGCGTTCATCCCCGTGGTCGGCGCGATCGTCACCGGCTTCCTCGCCGTCTTCGTCGCCCTGATCTTCAACGGTCCGCTGGCGGCGGTCCTCGTGCTCGGCGTCGTCCTGCTCGTCCAGCAGATCGAGGGCCACATCCTGCAGCCGCTCGTGATGGGCAACGCGGTGAAGGTGCACCCCCTCGCGGTGGTCCTCGGGGTCACCGCGGCCTCCGGGCTGGCCGGCATCGCCGGGGCGTTCTTCGCCGTGCCGCTCATCGCGACGGTGAACACGATGGTGATGACGATCGCGAGCGGTCGCTGGCGGGGACTCGACTCCGAGCACGTGCTCGAGGCCACGCCGAAACGCGGGCAGCACGGGCAGCTGCAGCTCATGCGACGACGTCGGCACAAGGTCGGCGACGAGGTCCCGGCACCCGGCAGCAAGCCGCAGGCCACTGCGGCTGAGGGAACGGCCAGCACCAACTGACGTCACGGGTTCGTCAGGAGCGCCCCGAACGACGATGATGGACCCGTGACCGACACCACCACGCCGCTGATCCCCACGCTCGACGACATCGAGAAGGCTCGCGTGACGATCGCCGGGGTCGCTCGTGTCACGCCGATGGAGACCTCGCAGTTCCTCGCCGAGGTCCTCGGGTCGCCGGTCCACCTCAAGTGCGAGAACCTGCAGCGCACCGGGGCGTACAAGGTCCGCGGTGCGTACAACCGCCTGTCGACGCTCACCGCCGAGCAGCGGGCCGCCGGCGTCGTGGCCGCGAGCGCCGGCAACCACGCGCAGGGCGTCGCCCTCGCCGCGCGCGAGCTCGGGATCCCGGCGACGATCTTCACCCCGGTCGGTGTCGCCCTGCCGAAGCTCCAGGCCACCCGGCACTACGGCGCCGAGGTCGTCCTGCGCGGGCACTCCGTGGAAGAGGCCCTGAGTGCGGCGAAGGACTTCGCGAACCGGACCGGCGCCGTGTTCATCCCGCCCTTCGACCACCCCGCGGTCATCGCCGGACAGGGGACCCTCGGGCTCGAGATCCTCGAGCAGGTGCCGGACGCCGACACCGTCGTCGTGCCGATCGGCGGTGGCGGGGTCATCTCCGGGATCGCCCTCGCCGTCAAGGGCATCGCCGAGCGCACCGGTCGCAGCATCCGCGTCCTCGGGGTGCAGGCCGAGAACGCCGCCGCCTACCCGAGCTCGATCGAGGCCGGTGAACCCGTCACGGTGCACACGAAGCCGACGATCGCGGACGGCATCGCGGTGGCGCGGCCGGGCGACCTGAACTTCCCGATCATCCGCGACCTCGTCGACGACATCGTGACCGTGTCCGACGACGACGTCGCCCGCGCGCTCCTGGTGCTCCTCGAGCGGGCGAAGCTCGTCGTCGAGCCCGCCGGCGCCGTCGGTGTCGCGGCGATCATGTCCGGCGCCGTCCGCGACACCGGGCGCACGGTCGTCCTGCTCAGCGGCGGCAACATCGACCCGCTCATGATGGAACGCGTCATCACGCGCGGTCTCGTCGCGGCGTCGCGGTACATCGGGATCCGGATCATGCTGCCGGACCGTCCGGGGCAGCTCGCCCGGGTCTCGCAGGTCATCTCGGAGGCCGGCGCGAACGTCGTCGAGGTCCTCCACACCCGCCACGGCCAGGGGCTCGTCATCAACGAGGTCGCGCTGGACCTGTCGATCGAGGCCCGCGGACCGGAGCACGCGCAGGAGGTCATCCAGCGCCTCCGCGAGGTGGGCTTCCGGCCGGAGCTGCTGGAGCACTGACACCCGTCACCCCATGACAGGAGGCGCGGTGCCAGCTGGCACCGCGCCTCCTGTCATGGCAGAGGGTGCGTCTACGGCTCGTAGCGCTCGACCTTGGTGACCTCGACGGCGATCTCCTTGCCGTTGGGCGCCGTGTAGGTGGTCGTGCCGCCGGCGCGCAGGCCGACGATGGCCGCGCCGACCGGGCTGACCGGGCTGTAGACGGTGAGGTCCGAGCCCTCGCCGACGATCTCGCGGTTGCCGACGAGGAACGTCGACTCGTCACCGGCGATGACGGCGGTCACGACGGTGCCGGGCTCGACCGTGCCGTCGAAGTCGGCTTCGCCGACGGTGGCGTGCTTCAGGAGTTCGGTGAGCTGACGGATGCGGGCCTCGATCTTGCCCTGCTCGTCCTTGGCGGCGTGGTAGCCGCCGTTCTCCTTGAGGTCGCCCTCTTCGCGGGCGGCTTCGATGCGGTTCGCGATCTCCTGGCGACCTTCACCGGACAGCGTCTCGAGCTCGGCCGTGAGGCGGTCGTGCGCCTCTTGCGTCAGCCACGTGACCTGGGTGTCGTTGCTCATGGTGATTCCCTTCAGCATGGAACGAGACCGGCCGGTGTGGCCGGTCTCGTCCGCGAATCACAGCAGTCTAGGGAACCCAGCAGTCGTGGATCAAGCCGGTCACGCCCCGTGACACGGTGTTCACAGGGGTGCTGATGCTGCGCACGCGTTGATCGGATGCGGGCACCCGGATCTCGCGCCACCCGACGATCGTGTACGACTTGTCGAGGACCTGGACGGCGCACTTCGCGACCGTTCCGGGGTCGACCGAGATCTGTGTGTGCACCACGACCTCGTGGTCGGAGACGACCTGGTACCCGACGTCGTCGGTGTCGAGTCCGTGGCTGGTCTGCCCGGGGCCGGCCCAGATCACCCAGACGATGAAGACGAGGGCGACGGCAGCGGCGGCGACGATGCCGATCAGCCGGGTGCGGCGGGCACGCCCGGGGGTGCGGCCGTAGCGGTCGTCCAGCGTCGCGGTGGTGCCGGCGGACGGCTGAGGTGCCGATGGGTGCTGCGGTTCGGACAGTTCGGGGCTCCCGGGGTGATTATCCTGATCCCAGGGTAGTTCACGTGATGCTGTGTGCTGCCACGCGACCAGTGAGGAACCCCAGTGCCGTACCGCCTGTTGGCCGTCCACGCCCATCCCGACGACGAGTCGAGCAAGGGAGCGGGGACCGCGGCGAAGTACGCGGCCGAGGGCAACGAGGTCCTCGTGGTCTCCTGCACCGGCGGCGAGGCCGGCGACATCCTCAACGAGCAGCTCGGCGAGCCCGCCACGACCCGCGCGCACCGCGACATGGCCGGCTACCGGCGCACCGAGATGGCCGGAGCCCAGGCCGCGCTCGGCATTGACCACCTGTGGCTCGGCTACCACGACTCCGGGCTGCCGGACGCCGACAAGGGCGAGACGGTCCGACCCGGGACCTTCTCCACCGTGCCGCTCGAGTACTCGACCGAGGCGCTGGTGCGGGTCATCCGTCGGTTCCGCCCGCACGTCCTCGTCACCTACGACGAGAACGGCGGCTACCCGCACCCCGACCACATCCGGACGCACGAGGTCTCGGTCGCCGCCTGGACGGCCGCCGCCGACCCGACCGCGTACCCGGACGCCGGGCCCGCCTGGTCGATCGCGAAGCTCTACTACGAGCGCACGATGAACCCCCGACGCTTCCGGACGGTCTTCGCGGCCCTGCAGGAACGCGATCCCGACAGCCCCGCGGTGGAGCAGCTCCGCGAGTGGGTCGAGCGGTTCGCCGACCGGCCCGACCTCGCCACCACCCACGTCGACGTGCACGAGTACTTCGACGCGCGGGACGCGGCGCTCCGGGCGCACGCGAGCCAGGTGCCGCCGGACAGTGCCTTCTTCTACTGGCCGAACGACCTCCTCGCGACGGTGTGGCCGACCGAGGACTACCAGCTCGTCGAGGCACGCGTGCCGACCGAGCTCCCCGAGTCCGACCTGTTCGCGGGGATCCCTGCCGACAAGGACACCACTGCGTGAGCACCATCCACGCGGCACTCGCCGCGACCCCCAGCCCGAGCCCGACCTCGACCGTCCCCGACGTGGACGTGACGCCGGGCGTCGCCGGCTTCATCGCGATCGCGGTCGTCGCGATCGTGACGATCCTGCTCGTCATCGACATGACCCGCCGCATCCGGCGGACGCGCTACCGCGCCGAGATCCGGGAGCGGCTCGAGGCCGAGGCGAACGGCACCGCGACGGGGCCCGACGGTGTCGGGCGTGACGGCGTCGCGACGGACGAGCCGGAGCGGCGCGCGGCCGAAGACGGCCGGGCCGACGTCGGGGACGACACCGAGCGCGGCTGACGCGACCGCGCGACCGGCGCGGTGGACGGGACCGGTGCGGTGGACGCGCGCGCGTGCGCGACGTCAGGGGCGGGGCGGGCGCGAGCCGTGCCTCCTGTCCGACCGACCGTCGCGGTCAGCGCACCGGGTCCAGCGCCACGATGAGCACGCCCGCCCACTGGGCCGCGAAGGCGACGACGGTGAGGGCGTGGAACACCTCGTGGAAGCCGAACACCATCGGGGACGGGTTCGGGCGCTTGAAGCCGTACACGAGCGCGCCGAGCACGTACGCGAGCCCGCCGGAGAGCACGAGCACCGTCATCGGCACGCTGGCCGCGAAGAACTGCGGCAGCAGCCCGAGCGCCGCACAGCCGAGGACGAGGTAGATCGGGACGTAGAGCCACCGCGGCGCGCCGATCCAGAGGACGCGGAACGCGATGCCGAGGGCCGCGCCGGACCACATCACCCAGAGCACCACGACCATCAGGGTGTGCGGCAGGGCGCAGATCGCCACGGGTGTGTACGTGCCGGCGATGAGCAGCAGGATGTTCGTGTGGTCGATGCGCTTCAGCACCGCCTTGACCTTCGGGCCCCACGGGAAGCGGTGGTACGTCGCCGAGACGCCGAACATGGCGAGCGACGTCGCCATGAACACCGCGCTGCCGACCTTCGCCGCGGGGGAGCCAGCCAGGGCGATGAGGACGACGCCCATCGCGATCGCGAACGGGAACGCCCCGAGGTGGATCCACCCGCGCCAGGCGGGCCGGGGCTCGGGCGTGCCGGCGGCGCGACCGGCGGCTGACGGTCCGGCGACCGTGCTCTGGGCCTCGTCGGTGAAGGGGACGTGGGGGAGGGTCCCGGTGTCGTGCTCGGCCTGCATGGTCCGACCGTAGGGCCAGATGCCGAACGAACGCCGAACACGTCCGGACCTCCCGGCGAACGCGGTCCGCTCCGAGGTCGGGTGCACTATGTTCGATCCGTGACCGGCAGGGTGGGATGGGCAGGACGAGGGATCCTCTACCGCGCCTACCAGAGCCGGATCCGTCGGCAGATCGACGGCTCGGCGATGCCGAAGCACGTCGCCATGATCGTGGACGGCAACCGGCGCTGGGCGAAGCAGCTCGGTCTCGAGTCCGCTGCGCACGGGCACCGGGCGGGCGCCGCGAAGATCCCGGAGTTCCTGACCTGGTGCGACGACCTCGGCATCGAGGTCGTGACGCTCTACCTGCTGTCCTCCGACAACCTGACCGGCCGCGGTGGTGAGGAGCTCGAGCAGCTCGTCGGCATCATCGCCGACCTCGCGGGCACCCTCGCGGACCACCGTGACTGGCGCGTGCAGCACGTCGGAGCGAACGAGGGGCTCCCCGGACCCCTCGTCGAGGCGCTGTCCGCCGCGGAACGACGGACGGCCGACCACACCGGCCTGCACGTGAACCTCGCGGTCGGCTACGGCGGGCGCCGCGAGATCGCCGACGCCATGCGCAGCATCGTCCGTGCGCACGGCGAGGGCGGCGGCACGCTCGACACCCTGGCCGAGGTGCTGACGCCCGAGCTCATCGGCGACCACCTGTACACGCAGGGGCAGCCGGACCCCGACCTCGTCATCCGGACGTCGGGCGAGCAGCGGTTGTCGGACTTCATGCTGTGGCAGAGCGCGCACAGCGAGTTCTACTTCGTCGAGGCGTTCTACCCGGACCTGCGCGAGGTCGACTTCCTGCGGGCCGTCCGCGACTTCGGGTTGCGGTCGCGGCGCTTCGGCGGCTGACGACCGGACCGCGCGCTCCGTCCCCGGGCAGGTGCCGTCGGGCACTGCCGTCGGCTGGCACCGGTGCGTGGATCGGACCGGGTGCGGTCCGTTCTCGCTGATCCCAGTAGACTCACAGGGTTTTCGTCCCACGGAAGGTTGCCCCTGTGAACATCGCCGAGTATGCCTCAGGCTTCGCCGAGGAGCCCGGCTACCTCGACCACGCCGCGTTCGGCCCCGTGCAGACCGCGGTCCTCGAGGAGCAGCGCGTGCTCGGGACGATCCAGGAGCACATGCGCTTCGGTGCCATGGAGACGCTCGACGAGCAGGACGCACGCGTCCGGACCGTCGCGGCCCGGTTGGTCGGCCGGCGCGAGGACCAGGTCGTCTCGCAGACCGCGACGACCCCCGGGCTCCTGCACACCGCGTTCGGGCTGACCGGCGGGGTGCTCGTCTCGGCCGACGAGTACCCGTCGCTGCCGTTGGCACTCGCGAGTGCGGCCTCGGCGACGGGCGGGCGCGTGCAGCCGGTCGTGATCGAGTCCGGTGCCGGGTGGATGACCCCGTCGCTCATCGAGTCGCGCCTCACCGACGACGTCACCGCGGTCGCGCTCTCGCTCGTCGACTGGCAGACCGGCTACCTCGCCGACCTCGCCGCCGTCCGCGAGGTCATCGGCGACCGCCTCCTCATCGTCGACGCGATCCAGGGCTTCGGCGTGGTGGACGCTCCGTACGAGGTCGCCGACGTCGTCGCCACGGGTGGGCAGAAGTGGTTGCACGCCGGCTGGGGCACCGGGTTCACGGCGTTCAGTGACCGCGCGCTCAACCGGCTGCGCCCCGCGTTGTCCGGCCCGCACGGGACGTCCGGGTGGCCCACCGAGGTCCCCGCCGTCCGCCCCGGTGCCGCCGGGTTCCAGATGACCCGGATCGACCCGGTGGCGCAGGCGCGCATGGCGGTGTCGCTGGACCGGCTCGTGGCCGTGGGCGTCCCGGCCGTGCAGGAGCGGGTCGCCGACCGCGTCGAGCGCGTGTTCGACATCGCCGACGAGTTCGGCCTGTCCGTCGAGTCCAGCCGCGACCCGCGCGAGCGGGCCGGCATCGTGGTGCTCCGGCCGCCGCAGGGGCGCCTCACCGCGCTGTCCGCCGCGTTCCACAACCACGGGGTGACGGTGACGACGCGGCTCGGGGTCGCGCGGGTCTCGGTGTTCGCGTCCACGACGGACGAGACCCTCGACATGTTCCGCGACGCCTGCCTCTCCTACGCCACGATGCAGTAGCGGCGCGGGGCGCGCCCGCGCAGCGCGCGCCGCGCTGCCAGCCGCGCTGCGCCCGCGACCTCACGGGGTGGGCGACAGTTCACGCGCTCTACAGCGCGAGAAGTGTCGCTGGGCCCGTGAATTCGCGCGGGGCGGAAGACGCGGGGCGGGAGACGCGGGACGCCAGGCGCGGGGCGGGCCCGCACCGCGCCTCCAGACCGGCGGGCGGTCGCGCTGTTCACGTGACCGTAACTCCGGAAACCGCGTGTCGCTCGCGCCGTGTCAGCGGTCCGACGTAGTTTGACGGCATCGGGCACCGCGCCCGATCGAAGCGGCCACAGTCGGTGCTTCGGGACCGCTCCAGTGGCCGCGTTCGAGGACATGGACCGGGCCGAGCGCGGCCCGGGGATGGAGTGGTCGTGACCTCTCAGAACGTCTCTCGCGGAACACAGCAGCAGTACACCGCGGACTCGTCCACATCGGTCGCCCAGCGCACGTACGTGCTCGACACCTCGGTGCTCCTCAGCGATCCGCGGGCACTGTTCCGCTTCGCGGAGCACGCGGTGGTCCTGCCCGTGGTGGTCGTCAGCGAGCTGGAGTCCAAGCGCAACGACCCGGAGATCGGGTACTTCGCCCGGCAGGCGCTCCGGCTCCTCGACGAGCTGCGGATCGAGCACGAGCGGCTCGACTTCCCGATCGCGATCGGCGACGGCGGCTCGTTCCGGGTCGAGCTGAACCACTCGAACCAGTCCGTCCTCCCGTCCGGGCTGCAGCTCGGCGACAACGACTCGCGGATCCTCGCGGTCGCGTCGAACCTCAAGAACGACGGCCTCGACGTGGTCGTCGTGTCGAAGGACCTGCCGCTACGCGTCAAGGCCTCGTCGATCGGCATGGCGGCCGAGGAGTACCGTGCCGAGCTCGCGGTCGACTCCGGCTACACCGGCATCGCCGACCTGCAGGTCTCCGGCGAGCAGATGTCCGACCTGTACGAGAACGAGGAGATCCGGTCGTCCCAGCTGGACGGCGTCCCGGTCAACACCGGTGTCGTGATCCACTCCGAGCGCGGCTCGGCCCTCGGCCGGGTGCACACCGCCGGCGCGGTGGCGCTGGTGCGCGGCGATCGCGAGGTCTTCGGGCTCCGCGGCCGCTCGGCCGAACAGCGGCTCGCGATCGACGCCCTGCTCGACCCGGAGATCGGCATCGTGTCCCTCGGCGGCAGCGCCGGGACGGGCAAGTCGGCGCTCGCGCTCTGCGCCGGCCTCGAGGCGGTCCTCGAACGCCAGCAGCACAAGAAGATCATGGTGTTCCGGCCGCTCTACGCGGTGGGCGGCCAGGAGCTCGGGTACCTGCCGGGCGACGCGGCCGAGAAGATGAACCCGTGGGCGCAGGCCGTGTACGACACGCTCGGTGCGCTGGTCTCCGACAACGTCCTCGACGAGGTCGTCGAGCGGGGCATGCTCGAGGTGCTCCCGCTGACGCACATCCGCGGGCGCTCCCTGCACGACGCGTTCGTGATCGTGGACGAGGCGCAGTCCCTCGAACGGAACGTCCTGCTCACGATGCTGTCCCGCATCGGCCAGAACTCGCGAGTCGTCCTCACCCACGACGTCGCGCAGCGCGACAACCTGCGGGTCGGCCGGCACGACGGGGTCGCGTCGGTGATCGAACGGCTGAAGGGGCACCCGCTGTTCGCGCACGTGACGCTGACGCGCTCGGAGCGGTCCGCGATCGCGGCGCTCGTGACGGAGATGCTCGACTCGCCGGACCTGGTCTAGCGGGGCCGCCCGCCGGCCGGGCCGCGCGGCGGCGCGGCGGCGCGGCGCGCGGCGCGCGGCGCGCGGGGACCTTTCGCGCTGGGCGACACGTCACGCCGTCGCGCGGCCGTGACGTGTCGCCCAGCGCGTGAAGACGGTGCATGAGACGGACAGGAGGCGGGGGGGCCGCCCGCCCCCCCCCCCCCCGGGGGGGGGGGGGGGGTGGGTTATGGGGGGTGAAGATGTTCACATAGAGGGGGCGGTGGAGCATGAACACA